>NZ_JAKZAK010000009.1 GCF_023156385.1 Marinobacter xestospongiae | reverse complement strand
CAAACCTTCACCAGCACGCCTAGCTCTTCGGGTTGTCAGTGGCTCAGTAAGTCAACGAATTAACCAGACGGGACACTGGTTCTCCAATTCTCGTCACTGGGTTTCAGGCTCGGTCACCTCGAAGGATTGGGAGGCCAGCACGTCGAGACCTTCTTCTGCGCTGATCAGTTCCACTTGATACCGACCTGGCGGCCAGCCATGGGTGTACCGCAGCCAAGCCTGCTGGATTTCAGGGGCGGTTCCGGTCAGTGGCTGTTTATCCAGTGTCCACAGGGTGCCGTTGGTGGTGTTGGTCCATTTCAGAAAGACGAACTGTTTCGAGTAGTTGTCGGGAACCTTGTAATAGGTATAGAGCTGGGGCATCTCGCTGGAAAATTCCGACTGCACCGCCAGCCGGTTGTTCCCAATCGTGCTCTTGGTGCCAAACAGCAGTTCCACCTCATCCCGACGGAACGATTCCGTGGTGTTCAGCCAGCGCTCGACCAGCGTTCGTGCAGCTTTGGCGGGGTTCCGGTAACCGAGGAAGTCGTTGGTAGTCAGGTGAGTGTTGTTCAGGAGAAATCGGCGCAACTGGGCATCGTTAAGCGAAGATAAAACCATCGCCAGTTCCGATTTACTGATTTTGCCTTGGGCAAGTAGAGGGCGGTAATCAATGTCAGCCAAATCCCTGGGGCGATCCGGAGGCTGTGGTTGAGCGATCACGGTTTCATGGTGGCTGTCTGCCGCCACATTTATTGGCTCTGACACCGGTGGTGGATCGTTGGCGGGGGGCGGCGACAGTAACGAGGATGGAGCCTGCACCGAGACACTGCCTTCTGGCTCATGGGATGGCATGAGCCAGAAGGTCAAGGCTGCGAGCAGCAAGGTTGCCAGACCCATCGATCTGATCGTCAGCATTTACAATAAACCGATCAGTTGGTCATACGGTCCAGCCAATTCTGGGCCGCGGCTGTGCAGGCATCTCGGGAGGAGTAGTTACTCAGGTAACTGTAGCTTGATGACTCACAGGTATTGGTGAATTGCTGAAAGGGTCCATAGCAGGAGGTCTGGTAGTGAATCCGGCCACTCAGCGCGGTGCTTTTGGTGCAGAGATTGAAATACTCGGTCGGGCTTGGGTCTTCGAAGCCGCCACCAGTGCTGCCTCCGCAGAGTTCCGCCTTCACGTCTCGTCCCAGGTCAACAACCATCAGATACTCGTCATAAAAATTGTTTGCTCCTTCGGAATGGCCCTGCTGACAGTGGGCAATGGAGGCGCTCAGGGCCGAGTCCGCTTGGGCATAGTAGGCGCTGACCTGAGTGCCGCAACTGTTTGCCTCGGCACGTTCAGATGAACTTACGATATCGGTGAAGCTGTCACAGGAACCACCGGCAGAGGTTTGTGGGCCATTTGAGTCATCGTAGCTTTCTGAGTCATCGACTCCGCTATCAATGCAGCCTGTCAGGATGCCGCCCGCCAGCAGGCCGGTCAGCAGCAGGGTATTGCGCTTAATCGTCACTGTCATACGTCGCTCTCTCTCATTGACTTGTGCTTTATAAGTGCCCGGAGTGATTCTTGAGTGTTCGAAGAAAGGGCATATCGGCTCCAGCGATCGCTGGAAGACTCAGGCGTGGCCCAACCACTATAAATAGGCAATACAAAGATTAGAACAGTACTTATAAGTTCGCCATTGCCTGATGTGCCAAAAAACCACGCAAGGCGCTAGCCAAAAGAGCTGGGTAAGACGATCGAGAGAACCCCTGGCCTGGCGGCCAAGGGGGCGGGCTGTGACGGCTCAGGCAGTAAGCTGGCCATTGCGGTAATCCTGTAATGCCTGCTCGATCTCCTCACGGCTGTTCATCACGAACGGGCCGTACTGCACGATGGGCTCGCCGATGGGTTTGCCGGCGATCAGCAGTACTCTGGCTCCGTCGCCGCTGGCGCTGACCGTCAACTGGTCGCCCTCTGTCAGAAGGCTGGCGGCGCTGGTCTGCAGAGCCTCTCCGGCCACCGAAGCCTGGCCCTGGTAAAGGTACACCATGGCATTCAGTGCCAGTTCAACCGGCAGGGTGAGGTTGCCGTTGGGTTCCAGTGTCAGATCCAGGTACAGCGGGCAGGTGCTGCCGCCGACCACCGCGCCCTGATGGCGCTCGCCTGTCAGGGTCAGGCTGCCGGCAATCAGTTTGACGGTGCCGCCGGGCAGCTGCACTGACGGAATCTCGTTCGCCTGAATGTCGCGGTAGCCCGCTGGTTTCATTTTCTCGGCGGCGGGCAGATTGAGCCAGAGCTGGAACCCCCGCATCAGGCCTTCTTCCTGCTGCGGCATCTCCGAGTGGATGATGCCGCGACCGGCGGTCATCCACTGCACGCCACCGGTCTGCAAGTTGCCGCGGTTGCCCAGGTGGTCCTCATGCAGCATGTGGCCCTCGAGCATGTAGGTGACCGTCTCGAAGCCCCGGTGCGGATGCGCCGGAAAGCCAGCGATGTAGTCCGCTGCCTGCTCCGAGCCGAACTCGTCCAGCATCAGGAACGGGTCCATGCGCACCGCCTGACTCTGGCCCAGGGAACGCTTGATGCGTACCCCGGCGCCGTCGGAGGTCGCCAGAGCGGCAATCTGCTGTTTGATGGTGCGTGCGGTCATGATCGGCCTCCCAAGTGTGCCGTCTGATGACCCTCAGGCTGAGAGGGCGTCGATTTCGGTGCCTGCCTGGTCCAGGGCGCTGGTCTTCTGGTCGTCGCCCATGTTCAGGCCCTCGGCGTAGACGAACTCCACGCTGGTCAGGCCCAGAAAGCCCAGGAACGAGCGCAGGAACGGGGTCTGGCTGTCGTTGGCGGTACCGGCGTAGATGCCGCCGCGGGCCGCGAGTACATATACCGGGCGGTCTGCCAGTAGACCCACCGGACCATTCTCGGTGTAACGGAAGGTGATGCCGGCGCGGGCAATGTGGTCAAAGTAGGCCTTCAGCACCGACGGCACACCAAAGTTGTACATCGGCACCCCGAGAATCACCGCGTCGGCCTGCTTCAACTCCTCAATCAGCGCGTCAGAAAATGCCAGGACGTCCGCCTGATCGGCGGTTGGCTCATCCTGGGCAGCCAGGAAGGCGCCAAAACGCTCGGCATCCAGGTGCGGGACCGGATTCTTCGCCAGGTCGCGAATGGTGACGGTGGCGTCGGGATGCTGGCGGGTCAGTTTGTCCAGGGTCTGATTGACCAGTTGGGAGGACTGTCCGTTTTGACCAAAAATACTGGCGGTGATCACAAGGATGTTCTTCATGGCGTTCTGTTCCCCATATCAGTTGGTTCAGAGTATGGGAGTATTAAACGGAGAAACGGCCAGGGAAGAAAACGGAGAGATTTGGAAGGAACGATCAAAAAAACTGATGGACGGTGGCAGCGATGCGACACCACCGTCCTGCGCGGTTATTCCACGTTGCGGGAGTAGAAAATCTCCAGCATTTCCCGCTTCAGGCGCTCTTCGATAGAGCGGGCTTCTGCCGGGTCCAGGTCACTGGCGTTGACGCCGAACACGTAGTTATCCAGATCGAACTCCTTGAGCATCATCTTGGTGTGGAACAGGTTCTCCTGATACACGTTGACGTCAATCATCTGGTAGGCGTTCTGGGTGTCCTCGCTCAGGTAGTTCTGGATCGAGTTGATGTCGTGGTCGATGTAATGCTTGGTGCCATCAACATCGCGGGTAAAGCCCCGAACCCGGTAATCCACCGTTACCACATCCGAATCGAAGCTGTGGATCAGGTAGTTGAGCACTTTCAGTGGCGAGATCAGTCCGCAAGTGGAGACGTCGATGTCGGCGCGGAAGGTGCTGATGCCCTCGTGGGGGTGGCTTTCCGGATAGGTGTGTACGGTGACGTGGCTCTTGTCCAGGTGAGCAACAATGGCATCCGGCAGCGGTCCGGGGGACTCCTCGTTGTAGCTCTCGTCACCGGTGATTTCGTGCTCGGCGATCAGCATGGTGACGGACGCGCCGTGGGGCTCGTAATCCTGGCGGGCGACGTTGAGGATAGTGGCGCCGATGATCTTGACCACATCCGACAGGATCTGGGTCAGCCGCTCGGCGTTGTACATCTCGTCGATGTACTCGATGTAGGCCTGACGTTGCTCTTCGGTCTGCGCGTAACAGATGTCGTAGATGTTGAAACTTAAGGATTTGGTCAGGTTGTTGAAACCGTGCAGCTGGAGTTTGGTTTCCACGTTCAGCCTCCCCAACGTTTGGAGATGAATGATTAGGACGCGCATTTGCACGTCGCCTAGGCCGCCACCGATCACTGACCCGGTTGATCACCTTTTGCGCAGACCGGCGGTGAAGGGTGCGTATTATGCACACCGGGTCAGGCGTTGGATAGAGTCTGGGGCAACATTTTAGCAGCCCCATGACGGGCTGCCGGAGGCTGGCCGGAAAAGCCCTGGCAGCAGGGCCTTTCAGGCACCGGGAAGGTCAGTCGGCGGGCTGGATTTCGTAGCTGTGGCTGATCTCGACACCGGCCTGTTCCAGCATGATCGACGCCGAGCAGTATTTCTCTGCGGACAGGCTGACCGCCCGCTTCACCAGGTTCTCCTTGAGACCCCGCCCGGTGACCACAAAGTGCAGGTGAATGCGGGTGAATACCGACGGCACCGCGTCGGCCCGTTCCGCCTCCAGTTCGGCGCGGCAGTCGGTGACCTCCTGGCGGCTTTTCTGCAGGATGCTCATGACGTCAAAAGAGGAACAGCCGCCCAGGCCCATCAGCAGCATTTCCATCGGCCGTGGTCCGAGGTTCTCGCCGCCGTGGTCCGGTGGTCCGTCCATCTGCACGCTGTGGCCACTGCCACTGGTGGCCTTGAAGCTGGCGTTGCCGGTCCAGTCGATGGTTGCTTTCATCCGCGGATCTCCAGTTGCTGGGGGTAAGCCGGCCGCAGGCAGGACCGGGCTAAAGAGCTGGGATGCTAGCACATCCCCGTGAGGCCAGGCACGGGCAGGGTGGGTGTCAAAACCATGCCCTTTAATGACGCGGTGTCATGAAACTGACGATCGTCGGTTGCCGATCCATGACCATCTTGTTATAAGTTTCCCGCCAAGGCGCCAAAAAGAGTGCCGGGACAGCCGCGGCGCTGAGCGCCCCGTCAGGGGCGGGCGAATGCGGCTCGGGGGAGAACAGTCAACGGCGACAGATCGCCGTCCTACACGTGACGCGTGGCCCTTCCCGTGGCAGCAATGACACATAACCGTTCGGCAGGATCACCGGGTCGCCCAGGGCGTCAGGTGCTCTGCCTTTAAACCCGCACGGAAAGCAGGGTATTAACAACAACGCCGGGACCCGCCAGTATTAAGGAGGCATGACTCACGCTATGGCCACTATCGTCAAGCCGGTTGAGCAGAAGACCAAACACCTGGACTACTTCCTTTCACAGTGCCATCGCAGGCGCTATCCAGCAAAAAGCACCATCATCTATGCCGGTGACAAGAGCGATTCGCTGTTCTACATCGTCAAGGGATCGGTCACCGTCATCATCGAGGATGACGACGGTCGCGAGATGATCATGGCCTACCTCAACGCGGGAGATTTCTTCGGCGAAATGGGGTTGTTCGACAACATGGACTCCCGCAGCGCCTGGGTCAAAGCCAAGAGCGAGTGCGAAGTGGCGGAGATCAGCTACACCAAGTTCCGTGAAATCGCCCAGCAGGACCCGCGGGTGCTCTACTTCATTGGTGAGCAGATGGCGACCCGCCTGCGTCAGACCACCCGCAAGGTGGGTGACCTGGCGTTTCTGGATGTCACCGGCCGGGTGGCGCGGACCCTGCTCGACCTGTGCAAGGAGCCGGATGCCATGACCCACCCGGATGGCATGCAGATCAAGATCACCCGCCAGGAGATCGGCCGCATCGTGGGCTGCTCCCGGGAGATGGTGGGCCGGGTTCTGAAGACCCTGGAAGACCAGGGGCTGGTGCAGGTGAAAGGCAAGACTATGGTGGTGTACGGCACCCGCTAGCGGGTTGGCCGTTCGCCGCGGCAGGCGCTGATTGCGGATTGTTAACCCGTCGGCGCTTGCGATTCTGGCGCTTTGTCCCCATATAGTGGGTATCCCAATTCTTGCGCAAAGGGCGCCGCTGCCAGGCTGCCCTCGCTGACCCACCACAGGGAGCCCCAATGAGTTCTATCCTCAAACGATTTCTGCTCGTATCGAGTTTCTATCTGCTGGCACCCACCGCCGGCGCTCTGGACCTGGAAGAAGCCATGTCCAGCGGCGCCCAGGCGCTGTCTACCGCCGCCGAAGTCAGCGGTGAGGCCCAAAGCCTGATTGGCCAGCTGCAGGACCAGCTGGGTGTGACCGAAACCCAGGCCGTTGGCGGCACCGGCGCGCTGTTGCGAATGGCCCAGAACCAGCTTGGTGAAAGCACCATGAACGGCGTAACCAGCGAAGTGTCCGGGCTTTCCGGATTGCTGGGCAAGGGCGGCGATGGCAGCCTGACCGGTGCGCTGCTGTCCAACATCTCGTCCCTCGATGGTGTGCAGAAGGCTTTTGGCGCCATGGGGCTGGACGCGGGCATGGTGCAGCAGTTCGTGCCCATCGTGCTGGGCTTTCTCGGCAACCAGGGCGTAGGCTCGGAGTTGCTGGGCCAGCTGGGCAGTTTGTGGACGCCCAGCGCCGGCTGAACGTTCCATCTTCCTCTCGGGGCCGCCGGTTAGCGGTCCCCGGATATCCCATCCCGCCGCCAGAGTAGCAGTCGGTTGTTGGCGGGCATGGCGGCATCCTCTTCCAGCACCAGCCCCACCCGATGCCCCAGGGCGACCAGGTCGTCCAGATCCCGAATCCCCATGCTGGCCTGGCGCGCTCTCAGGTGCTCATCAAACTGCCGGTTACTGTCGCTGGTATAGCGGCCCTGGTAGTTGAAGGGGCCATAAAGGCAAAACACTCCGGCTTGCGGCAGCAGCTCCGCAACCCCCGCAAACATCGCTTCCACTTCCGGCCAGGCCATGATGTGGGCGGTGTTGGCGGAGTACGCCGCGGCGATCGGTCGGGGAATCGTCCAGGGGCGGCGGCCCACGTCCAGCGCGACTGGCTCGGCAAGGTTGTCCAGCCCGGCCTCCTGCAGCCAGGGCCGGCACAACCCGGCGTTGTCCGGATGATCGCTGGGTTGCCAGATCAGGTCGGGCAGGGCGGCGGCGAAGTGGACGGCGTGCTGGCCGGTACCGGTGCCAATCTCCAGCACCCGGCCCCGGTCGGGCAGCCACTGCGTCAGTTGCGCGAGGATCGGCGCCTTGTTGTTCTCACAGGCCTGGGAATAGGGTTTGTCGGACATGTCCGGAGTCTCTCAGCGGTGACGGATGGGGCCCCGAACGGCACCGGCCTGGCTGGCGGCGTCTGCTGCGTCAGTCGCGAAAGGCCCGGTCCAGTTCCAGCACAAAGCGCAGGGGCTGGTCCAGTATAGGGACATGACCACTGTTCTCAAATATCACCAGACGGGCGTTGGCCATCCGTTGCTGCATCTGCGCCTGGCCCTGCCAGGGGTACATGGCTGAGCGACGGCCGGTGATGATGGTGGTGGGCACCTGCAACGACGGCAGCAGTGGCAGGAAGTTGTAGTCCCGCTCGGCGTAGGCCCGCAGGTGCTGGTACAGGGTATACCAGTTATCCACCGGTACCAGCCGGTGGGCGGCGGCGGGCCATTGGGCCAGTTGCCGGGCTCCCCATTGCATCCAGGGCCGGCTCATGGCCTTGGCCAGGAAGGCGCCCAGATGGTTGTAGAAGCGGGCCTTCTCGGCGTCGGGAAAGGTGTCGAAGCGCTGGTTCGGGTCCGCCCCGGCAAGAAATTCCAGCGTGGGTTGCCAGCTTGCCATCAGCTCCGGGCCGTCGGCGCCGAACAGTCCCCAGGGCCAGTCGGGTCCGTGGGAGACCCGGGGCGCCTGATCGATGTGCAGGTAGTGGCTGAGACGCTCATCGCCGTACAACTCCATGTATCGCAACACCGTGGTGGCGCCCAGGGAGATACCGCCAACCCGCAGCGCCTTGCCCTGGCCATAATGCGCCAGCACCGCCTGCAGGTCATGAGCGTGGCTGCTGGCCACGCAATCCTCGCTGCAGCTCAGCCGTGACGACCGGCCAAAGCCCCGCAGATCCGGCATCACGAAGCGGTAGCGGTGGGCCAGGGGCAACACCAGTGGCAGCCAGTGACGGCTGTCCATGCCGAATCCATGCAACAACACCACCGTTGGCCCCCGGCCCAGTTCGCGAACGTAGAGAGAGTGATGGTCACGGGTGGGGATGCGGGTCATGGTGGCTCCGTCGTTGATAGGGTCGGTCAGCGGGCGGGCATGGTAGCCCGTGGGCCAGTTCACCGGTTACGGAGAAAGAGGCCAATCGTAGAGTCCGGTCTGGCTAAGGAATAAGCCAGACCGGACTCTAGTCGACGATGGCGACGGACTTGACCTGTGCCCAGAGCTGCTGGCCCGGAGTCAGGTTGAGCTGGTCGGCGGCGCGGCGGGTCAGGCGGGCCAGCAGCGGGGTGTCTGCCAGGGCTAGTCGCACCAGCGCCATGGCCGGATGGTGATCGCTGTCCACCGACACCACGGTGGCCGGCAGCAGGTTCTGGATGCTCTGGTCATGATGGGGCTGGCGCGCCAGGCTGACGTCCCGCGCCAGCACCCGCAGCCGCAGCGGGCTGCCCAGGGGGCGGGTGGGCGTCGGCAGCCACAGCGCGCCACCGTTGAAATCGGCCCGGCTCAGGTGCCAGTCGGCGTCCTCCGCGGCGAGTGTGGCGTCGATCACCACGCCTACCTCCTGGGCGGAGGTAACCGGCAGGTCCAGCCGCGGCAGCAGCTCGGTCAGGCTGCCCTGGGCACGCACCCGGCCGTCTGCCATGACCACCAGGTGGTCCGCCAGCCGCGCCATCTCCTCGGGGGAATGGGTCACGTACAGCACCGGAATGGCCAGCTCCCGGTGCAATCGTTCCAGGTAGGGCAGGATGTCCTGCTTGCTGGCCTGGTCGAGGGCCGACAGTGGTTCGTCCATCAGCAGCAGCTGCGGGCTGGTGAGCAGGGCGCGGGCGATGGCGACGCGCTGGCGCTGGCCGCCGGAGAGCTGGTGGGGAAAGCGCTCGCGCAGTGTCTCCAGGCCCAGCCAGGCCTCCACCTGGGGCGGGTGGATTTGTCGCAGACGACGGGGGGTGCGGCGGTAGCCGTAGTGCAGGTTGCCGGTCACCGACAGATGAGGAAACAGACTGGCTTCCTGGAACACGTAGGCCAGGGGGCGTTGGTGCACCGGCCGCTGGACTCGGTCATCAAGCCAGGTCTCGCCGGCCACGGTAATGTGGCCGCGGGCGGACTCCAATCCGGCGAGGCAGCGCAACAGGGTGGTTTTGCCGCACCCCGAGGGCCCGAACAGCACGGTCACTCCCTGGCCGGGCAGATCCAGATCCACCTCCAGGGTAAAGTCCGGCCGCTGATGGTGCAGTTGTGCCTGCAGACGCGGGCTCATGGCTTCAGGCCATGGCCGCCCAGGCGGCCGTTGATCAGGTAAAGGCTGAGCAGCACCAGGAACGCGAACGCCACCATGCCGCCCGCCAGCCAATGTGCGCGGGCGTATTCCAGGGTTTCGACATGGTCGTAGATGGCCACCGACAGCACCTTGGTTTCACCGGGAATGTTGCCGCCGATCATCAGCACCACGCCGAACTCGCCAATGGTGTGGGCGAACGTCAGCACCGTGGCGGTCAGCAGTCCGGGGCGCGCCAGTGGCAGCACGACGGAAAAGAAGCGGTCCAGAGGCGAGGCCCGCAGGGTACTGGCGGCTTCCAGCATGCGCTCGCTGAGGCCGCTGAAGGCAGCCTGTAACGGCTGCACGGCAAAGGGCAGGGAGTAGATCACCGAGGCCACCACCAGCCCTTCAAAGGTGAACGGCAGGGTGCCCAGGCCCAGGCTCTGGGTCAGTTGCCCCACCGGGCCGGACGGCGCCATCAGGATCAGCAGGTAGAACCCCAGCACCGTCGGTGGCAGTACCAGTGGCATCGCTACCACGGCGGCCAGGGGTTGGCACAGCCAGTGACGGCTGCGGGCCAGCCACCAGGCCAGCGGTGTGGCCACGATCAGCAGAATGGCGGTGGTGACGGTCGCCAGCTTCAGGGTCAACCAGATGGCCTGCCATTCCGCGCTCATGGGATGTTAGCCGTCAGCGTCATTGGGGGAGTCGGTGGCGTAGCCGTAGCGGCGGATCACCGCCTGGGCCGGCTCGCTGCGGAGGAACTGCAGCCAGGCCCGGGCCACCGGGTTGTGCTGTGCCCGGGTGAGCAGCACTGCCTGCTGTTCAATAGGCTGGTAGAGGGTTTCCGGCACCGGCCACATCGAGCCCACCGGATCAGGCCAGGCGGAGACCTGGGACAGCGCCACAAAGCCGGCGCCGGCGTTACCGGTGGCGACAAACTGGAACGCCTGGGCGATGGAGTCTCCGCGCACCAGTCGCGGCTGCCAGGTGGTCCATAACGTCAGCGACTCCAGGGTCTGTCGGGCCGCCAGGCCATAGGGTGCCGTGCGGGGGTTGGCGATGGCCAGCGGCGTGGTTGGCGCCTGGTTGAGATAGATCTCGCCGTCTTCAAAGGCGTCGGGGTGAGGGCTCCACAGTACCAGCTTGCCGCGGGCGTAGGTAAACCGTGAGCCAGTGACGGCGAGACCGTTCTGTTCCGCCAGTGCGGGGCGTTGGCGATCGGCCGCCAGGAACACATCGAACGGAGCGCCGTGCTCGATCTGGGCGTACAGCTTGCCGGTGGAACCGTAGCTCAGCCGGGCCCGGTGGCCGGTGGTGTCGGTGAACAGCGCCGCCAGTTCACGACTGGCATCGGTGAAGTTGGCGGCCACCGCCACCAAAATCTCATCTGCACGGACCAGCTGGCTGAGGCAAAGTGCACAAACGGCCAGGACAACACGGGAAATACCAAGACGCATAGCGATCATCCCTGGGTGGCTGGGTACCGGCATTATATACGCCGGTATATAACGATGGCTGGATCATAGCCGCTGGCGGAGGCGGGATCAATGAGGAATGTCAGTTGTTGGCGCCAGTTTCCGGCGGCGTGTGCTGGCGCTCTGGCTCGTCGCTGGCATCAGTGTCCCGGCACAGCTGCTGCAGCTGGTCCAGTTCGGGGCTTTGTCGGAGCCGGGCCTCGTACTGGCGGTAGAGTGTCAGCACCTGGTGCCCGGTATCGGAAAGGCTGGCACCGCCACCTCGGCGTCCCCCGGTGGCGGTGACCACCAGCGGCTGGCGAAAGCTCTGGTTCATGGTGTCCACCAGCAGCCAGGCGCGGCGGTAGCTCATCCCCATCTGGCGGGCGGCGGCGGAGATCGAGTGGGTGTCGTCAATCAGGGCCAGCAGCTGGGCCTTGCCTGGTCCCATGGCCACGGTATCGGCAAGCTTGAGGCGAAGTCGGGGCGTCAGGGGCAATGGCATCGGCGGCGATGGCGTCCGGTTTCAGGCTGGATGGCCTGCCATGATAACAAAGCAAATGCCTGGACGTCCCCCGCTTGGCCGGTGTCCCGTCTGGCGCAGTTGCAGGCCAGGCGGGACCATTCCGGTGGGCTCAGCCGTTGACCACGGCCAGGGTCGGGCGGGCGGCGCCGTCGATGATCGGCAGGCTGCTGATCAGGTGCTGCCACACCTCGCTGGCGTTGGTTTCGTTGATCAGCTCGTGGCGGGCGCCGTGGTACAGCCGGAACGTCGCCGGAACGCCGGCGGCGTGGAGGTCGTCACAGTGCTGGCTGACGCCATGGCCCATTTCACCGACCGGGTCTTCGCTGCCGGCAATCAGGTGAACTGGCAGGTCTTTGCGCCACTGACGGGGGTCGATGGTGAGCATGCCACCGATAAAGTCGCTCCACAGCTGGTTGCTGCATTCGAATCCGCACAGCGGGTCGGCCAGGTAGCGGTCGACCTGCTCCGGGTCGCGGCTGAGCCAGTCGTGACTGGTGCGGTTGGGCTGAAACTCGCGGTTGAAGGCGCCGAAGGTGCGGTCGCTGATCAGCGAGCTGCGGTGACGCGGCCCCTTGAGACGACGGATGGCGGCGATCATCACCCGCGAGGCGCACAGTTCCTTGCGGTTGATGCGGTTGGTGGCACACAGCACCAGGTTGTCCAGCTCTTCGCCATACTGCTGGGCGCAGGCCTGGGCGATGAACGAGCCCATGCTGTGACCGAACAGCGTCAGGGGCAGGTCCGGCGCCTGGTTGCGGGCGTAGCGGATCACCTGGTGCAGGTCTGACACCACCTTGTTCCAGCCATCCTCATCGCCAAAATGCCCCAGCTCCTCGGGAGCGCAGTGGGGGCCGTGGCCACGGTGATCGGCGGCCACCACCTGTACGCCCTGGGCGCACAGCCACTGGGCCAG
This sequence comes from Marinobacter xestospongiae, assembly GCF_023156385.1. Taxonomy (GTDB): domain Bacteria; phylum Pseudomonadota; class Gammaproteobacteria; order Pseudomonadales; family Oleiphilaceae; genus Marinobacter; species Marinobacter xestospongiae. The sequence goes on along the minus strand of NZ_JAKZAK010000009.1, from coordinate 161,252 downwards.
CGGCGCGTAGCGATCGGCGTATTCGGCCATGCCATGGGCAATGACCAGGGTGGCGCGGGGATGGTCGGGACGCCAGCTGGTGACCGGGATACGGCGGCTGTCACTGGCGATCAGGAAGGTCTGTTGGCAATTCATGGCGTGCCCCATCGGCAAGTCCTACTGCGAATGTGCCTGGGACGCCGGCGGGCCGGTCCATCAGACACCGAATATCTCAGTCTAGCCGGGAACGCCCGGCCAGTCTGAGACATCGGTTCGGTTTTGACCGTCAGGGGGTGACGGGATCTTGTTCAGTCGCTTTGGCCGGTGATCAGCGACTCGATGTCACGAATCACCTGCAGGGCCGCCAGCGGTCCGCCGGTGGATGTCCACAGGGAGCCGTCCACCGCGGTGTAGTGGCCGCTCTGGACCGCCTCCAGCTGGGCAAAGGCCGGGGTCGCCAGAGCTTCGGTCATGGCATCGACGGCATCGCCGGTGTTGCTGAGGGTGCCGATCACCAGCCAGTCGGCGTCCAGCAGGTTGAGGGACTCCAGGCTCAGGGTCAGGGAGTGGGTGTAGCCTTCGTCCTGCTGGTGATCGGGGCGCACCAGGCCCAGTTCACGGGCGATCTTGCTGGCGAAGGAATCGCGGAACATGTAGGCCGGCCCCTTGGGGTTCCAGCGCACCACGCTGATGGTGTCGCCCTGGTGGTCGGCGAGCCTGGTCCGCACCTGCTGGATGCGGTCGTCGTACTGCGCCAGGAATTCAGCGGCCTCGTCTTCCCGCTGCAGCACCTCGCCAACCTTGGCCAGGGTCTGCTTCCAGGGCGTGCCCCACTGGCTGGTGACCACCGTGGGGGCGATGGAGCGCAGCAGTTCCAGCATTTCCGGACGGTCCTGGCTGGTGAGGATCAGGTCCGGCTGCAGTTCCAGGACCTTTTCCAGATTGGGGTTGCCGAGGTCACCGACGATGTTGAGGTCGTCGGCTCTGTCCAGCAGGTAGCGGGGCGGCGTTGACTGGCCGCGGCCGTTGATGGCACCAACCGGCTGGACACCCAGGGTCAGGGCGATGTCCAGATCAATCTCGCTGAGGGTGAGAATACGCTGGGGCTGGGCGGGAATGGTCACGGTGTCGCCAAAGGCGTCGACCACCTCGCGGCTGTCGGCGTGGGCGCCGGAAACGGAAAACATCAGGGCCAGCAGGGCCAGGAGCGCAGGACGTAACAGGGATGGAACCATGGTCATGACTTCCTTGCAGTGGGTGAATCAAAGGCCTGACGCCGGGGCACGATGATTGGTGCACCGTCGCCGGGGGCCTGGAGTATGTCAACGTCGGTCTGGTACAGGCGGTCGATCAGCGGCTTGGTGATCACCTCCCGGGGTGGCCCGGCCGCGGCGATGGAGCCGTCCGCCAGGGCCAGCAGGCGGTCACAGTAGCGTGCCGCCATGGCGAGGTCGTGGAGAACGATCAGTACGGTCTTGCCGCTGGCGGTCATCCGGTGAATCGCCTCCATCACCTCGGTCTGATGGCCAATGTCGAGGGCGCTGGTGGGTTCGTCGAGCAGCACCAGATCGGTGTTCTGGGCCAGGATCATGGCCAGCCAGACCCGCTGGGCCTGACCGCCGGAGAGATCCGCCACCGGCCGGTGCAGCAAGTCCTCAAGCTGCATGGCCTCGCAGGCGGCGGCCACCTGCTGGCGGTCCTCCTCGCTCCATTGGCTGAGCCAGCCCTGGTGGGGATGACGGCCATACTGCACCAGTTGTTCCACGCGGATGCCGGCGGGTATCAGCGGCCGTTGCGGCAGGAACGCCAGCTCCCGCGCCAGCTCCCGGGTACCGTAATCGGTCAGTGGCCGCTGTTTGAGTTCGATGCGGCCGTGACGCAGCGGTTCCTGATGGGCCAGCAGCTTCAGCAGGGTGGACTTGCCGCTGCCATTGGGGCCGACAATGCCCACCAGTTCGCCTTCGGGCACCGTCAGGCTGATGTTCGTCAGCACCGGCCGCTGGTGGTAGGAAAACTCAATATCGTGGCCGCTCAGCAGTGTCATCAGTCAACCCTCCGTCGGTCCTGGATCAGTAAGAACAAAAGCAGAATGCCCCCGAGGAAGCGGGTCATGATGCCGGTGGGCACCTCGGTCGGCTGGGCCAGTACCCGCACCAGGGTATCGCTGAGCACCAGCAGCAGGGCGCCAGCCAGGGCGGCAATCCACACCGGCACCGGGCCGTTGCGCACCAGCTTGGAGGCCAGGATCGGCGCCGCCATGGCGATGAAAATCACCGGCCCGCCGATGGCCGTTCCCAGCGCCGCCACCAGGATCGCCAGGGTCAGGATCAGCAATTGCAACCGGTTGACGTTGACCCCGAGGCCCTGGGCGGTGGCGGTGCCGAAGGGCAGCGCGGACAGCGGCCGCACCAGCCACGCCAGCAGCGGGCACAGCGCCAGCAGACACAGCGCCACCGGCGCCAGCACGCTGTAGCCCTGGCCGGCAAAGTGTCCCATGGTCCACAGGTACAGGCTGTTGAGATGCACCAGCGACTGGGTCGACATCAGAAAATCCCCCAGCGCCTGGAACAGCTCAGTCAGCGCGATGCCGATCACCACAAACAGGTAGCCCTGCTCGCCGGGGTTGCGGCACAGGGTGTACAGCGCCGCGACCGCCAGCGAGGCCCCCAGGGGCGAGGCCCACCAGGGCCAGCTGCCGGCGGTGAGGTAGAGGGAAAACAGTACGATGGCAAGGGTGGCGCCCTCGTTGACGCCGACCATGTCCGGGGTGGCCAGACGGTTGCGGACCAGGGTCTGGATCAGACACCCGGACAACCCCAATGCGGCGCCGGCGACAATCACCGCCAGCAGTCGTGGCAGACGGATCTTGAACACCATCACCTCCTGCAGCCGGTTGCCCTGGCCCAGCAGGGTGTGCCAGGCGTCGGCGATGGTGAGTTGGGCCGAGCCGATCGACAGCGCCACCAGCGAGGCCAACACCAGCAGCACCGTCATCGCCAGGGTGACCAGCCAGGCGCGCCGGTGCAGCAGCACGGACCAGCGTCCGACACGGAGGTGCCAGCAGTCGGAGGGGCCCTGGTAGGGCAGGGCGTTGGGAGCAGAGTTGGACATAGCGGACCTCATTTCACCGACAGCAATGAGCGGAAGCCGCCCCGCAGCACCACCGCAATCAGCGCCGGGGCGCCCACCAGCGCCAGCAGGGTGCCCACCGGCAGTTCAAAGGGCTGGACCAGCCAGCGGGCGAGGATGTCGGCGGCCAGCAGGAACAGCGCCCCCATCACCGCCGAGAACACCACCTGACGGATCAGCGCCACCGGTTCCACCATGCGACCGCAGTACGCAGCGAGAAACCCGACGAACCCCACCGGGCCGGCAATGGCGATGGCGCAGGCAGTGAACAGGGTGGAGCCGATCAGCACGCCGAACCGTACCCGGCTGGTGGAGACCCCCAGGGCGCGGGCCTGCTGGTCGCCCATCTGCATCAGCGTCAGCCGCTGACACAGCGCCAGGGCCAGCACCGTGGACACCAGCGCCAGCGGTAGCACGGTCTGTACCGCTACCAGGTCGGCGCCGGCCAGCGAGCCCAGGTTCCAGAACCGGAACTGATCCAGGGCCACCCGGTTGGAGATCAGCAGGAAGCTGTACATGCCCCCGAACACCGCGTTCATGGCCACCCCCACCAGCACCAGCTTGAGCGGACTGGAGGGACCGAGCATCAGCCCCAGCCCCAGCACCACCACGTTGCCCAGCAGGGCGCCGGCACCGGACCACACCAGATAACCGCTGGTGGACTCGATGCCGAAGTAGGTCAGACCCAGTACCAGCCCGAACACCGCGCCGGAGTTGATTCCCAGCAACCCCGGTTCCGCCAGCGGGTTGCGGGTGGCGCTCTGCAACAGCGTGGCGGCAACGGCGAGGCAGGCCCCCACCACCAGCGCCGCCAGGGTGCGGGGCAGGCGCAGGGTTTCCAGAATCATGGCCAGTTTGGGGTCGGCGGTCAGGGTCGGGTCACCAAGGTAGAACCCGGCGACCTCGGGGGCGCCGTAGACACCGGCACCGGTGGCCATGGACAGGGCAATCAGCAGCGCCACGGCGACAAGGCCAACAGTAAGGAACCAGCGTTGGGTCACAGGCATCGGTCAGTCTCCGGTCGGGGCGGTGGCGAGGGCCGCCGGTGTACTGGTGGTGGCGCGCAGCTGGCGCAGGATATAAAGCAGCCCGACCATGGCGAACAGCATGCCGGCGGCCGCCAGCCAGGCCAGGGTATCGAAGCCCACCAGCGCGCCGCTGGCGGTGGAATCCAGGTAACCGGCGCCGGCCATGCCGGCCAGACCAGACGCCACGCTGACCACCGTGCTTTGCAGCGCCATGTACGCGGCGCGCTGGTCGGCGGCGGGGATCAGCGACACGATGGCCTGGGTCGCACTGAAACGGGCCGAGCTCATGGCCATGAACAGGGTGAACACCAGCAGCAGCGGCGCGGCGGTGTTGAGGGCGAAGCCGGCGATGGTGACCGTCATCAGCACCAGGTTGCTGCCCACCACGGCGACCACCGGCAGGCCGCGATCGATCAGCGAGCCGCTCAGGCGCATGGCGGCGATGCTGGCCAGGCCGCCGGCAAAGTAGAGTTCGGGAATGTCGGTGCGGGGAAAGCCCAGATTGAACTGGAAGTAACTGGCGAACTGCGGCACCAGGGCGGCATGCCCCGCCATCTGCACTGCCGCCACCAGCAGTGCCACCTGGCACAGGGGATTGCCCAGCAGTGTGGTCAGGGACTGGCGCGGCTTGTCGCTGGCCGGGCCCAGGGTCGGGAACAGCCAGGCGGTGGCCAGTGCCAGCATCAGCCCCAGGCCACCGGTGATCAGGAACGGGCTGCGCCAGCTCCAGTGCTGGGACACCGTCAGGGCAAACGGCACCACGATGATGGCGGCCAGGGAGAAGCCCATCGCCACATAGGCAAGTCGGCGCCCCCGTTCCGCCGGTGGGATCAGATCCAGCATGGCGGCCATCAGCACCGCGCTGAGGGGGCCGGACAGGGCGCCGGCCAGCACAAACAGCACCGTCAGGTCGGTACCGTCACGGGCCAGGCTGCAGGCCGACAGACACAGGAAGCGCAGGCTCACCAGCGCCACCAGGGCGTGCTTGCGGTTGCAGCGGTCAAGCCAGGGCGCGGCCAGCAGGCTGACGGCGGCGGCCGCCAGGGTGGCCGCACCGCTGAGATAGCCGATATGTTCCGGGCGCATCCCCAGGGGGCCGACAAAGTCCGCGCCCAGGGGCATCGCCATCATCAGGCTGCCGATCGACAGCATGTTGATCAACAACGCCAGGTTGAGGGCAACCAGGGGCGTTTTGGTGGGCGTGGCGTTCGGCATGGGGACCCGAGGGCTGATGACTACAAGCGCGGCATCTTAGCCAAAGGGTCGGGGCTTTACAATGAACGAGAATTGTTGTCATTCATGTTGCCGGGGGTGACGCCGAAGCGCCGTTTGAACGCGGTGATGAAGTTGGAAGGGTGGTTGTAGCCCGCCATGTAGGCGGCTTCGCTGATGCTGAGGCGGTCCATGCGTAGGCCATCCCGGACCTTGTCCAGGCGTCGGTTGCGGATGTAGTCAAATACCGTAATACCGGTTTCCTGTTTGAATCGCCGCTGCAGGGTGCTGACGCTCATGGCGGAGGCCCGGGCGATCTCCTCCAGCCGCAGCTCCCGGTGCAGGTGGGCCTCGATAAAGGCGAGGGCGGCGGCCAGGGGTTCCCCGCGACGGCTCGGGGGCTGGGCGGTAGCGGTGTCGGTGCCGTCCGGCGCCCGCAGCACGTCCTCGATAAAGTGCCCCATCACCTGCAACGCCAGGCTTTCGGCCTGCAGGTTGCGGTGCAGGGCGTCGCCTTCCTCCCGCAGCGCAAGGATCTGCTCACACAGTGTCAGCACCCGCCGTGAGGGTTGCCAGTAGTGACGGGCCAGATGCTGGCCCAGCAGGCGGTTGGTCAGGCGCTGGCGCATGTCGCTGTCGCCCTTGCCGCGAAGGAACCAGTCCGGCCCGGCCTGGATGTGGACCTTGCCCAGGGGCTGCTCACTGCGGCGGATCTCCCGGCGGAAGGTGGTCAGACGGCGCAGGTTGACCGCCAGCGCCTGCTGGCCGAGCTGGCGGCCACCACGGGGCGCGCGCAGCACGAACTCCTCGCTGTCGTAGCCGAAATGGACTTCGCCGCAGAGCAGCACGGTGAGGGTCAGGCAGGGCTGGATGGTTGCCACCACGTGGGCATCGGCCTGCTCCTCGCTGTAGCCCGCCTGGATGCCCAGGCCCGAGGGCGTGGTCTCGGACAGGAAGCGGCCGGTGGCCAGTACCCGGCCATAGGGGAGGTTGCGGGCCACGATTTTCTGGCGCTGGTCCCGCTCCACCATTTCCGCCAGCACCACCCGTTTGGAGAGTATCTCGCTGGCCCGGTCGGTGGTGGTGTCAGGGGCCTGGGATGGTCGTTCGGTCAGGGGCATGGCGGGCTCGATCCAAGTTGACGTTTGTGCATAACGCGAAGGCGATTGAGCAGAATGATACCGTCTTCCTATCCGGCTTTGCAGTCCGTAACATAAATGAGAATTCATATCATTAACTTCATCATGATCAGCGGACGATCAGCTCTGGCAGGATTTTCTACTATGGCACGCAGTCCCATGCGCTCTTTCCGCGCGCTTCCTTTCCGTGGTTCCCCCCTCAGTCTGTCCATCGCCGCCGTCCTCGCGTCCAGCCCGGTCGTGGCCCAGGTAGGGGGCGAAGCCACCGAGCTCCAGCCGTTGCAGGTCTGGGGTGCCAAGGTCACCAGTTCCTCCGAGTACCTGGGGGATCAGGACATTGCCCTGAAACAGGCCGATCACATGTCCGACCTGCTGCGGGACATTCCCGGCGTGGACGTCGGCGGCACCCACTCGGTGACCCAGCGCATCAACATCCGTGGTCTCAACGAAACCGACCTGGACATCCGCCTGGACGGCGCCTCCCAGTACGCCAGCATGTTCCACCACATCGGCAACCTGACCCTGAACCCGGACATCATCCAGGCGGTGGACGTGCAGGTGGGCAACAACTCGGTCACCAACAGTGGCCTGGGTGGCTCCGTGCACTTCGAGACCAAGAACGCCCAGGACATGCTGCGCCCGGGTGAACAGTACGGCGCCCGTCTGTACGCCGGCCATGGCACCAACGCCTACACCCAGGGTTCGGCCACCGTGTACGGCCAGCTCACCGACACCGTGGACGCGCTGCTGTATGGCTACCTGATCGATCGTGACAATTTCGACGATGGTGACGGCAACGAGACCATTGGTTCTGACGGCGAAATCGGCAATATGCTGATGAAGCTGGGCTGGGAGCCCGCCGTGGGCCATCGCCTGCAACTGAGCTACGACCGTTACCAGGATGAAGGTGACTACAGCCCGCGTCCGGACATGGGCGGCTCCGCCAACGACGGCCTGTCCGGCGACCTGGTACTGCCTACCGAGTACAACCGCGACACCCTGGCGCTGAACTACGCTTACGACCTGGGGGCGGCGCTGAATCTGGAAGTTGGGGTTTACCGCAACCAGATCGAACTGAACCGGGACGAATCCCAGATCGATATCCGCTGGCCCAGCAACCGGCTGTCTGACAACACCGCCGAGAACACCAACACCGGTACCAACGTGCTGGCGGTGTCCCGGGTTGGCACCGGCCCGGTGGCCCACCAGTTCACTTACGGCCTGGACTACAACCGCCAGGAGAGCCGTGCCCGCTACGGCAGCGACCCCTGGATTGAAGAAGACGGCACCACCACCGCGCTGTACCTGGAAGACCGGCTGCAACTGACCGACGCCTTCTCGGTGACGCCAGGTGTGCGCTACGACCACTTCGACCGCGACGCGGTGACCGGCGACAAGAGCTTCAGCGACGTCAGCTGGGCCCTGGCCACCGATTTTGCCGTCAACGACAACCTGACCCTGTTTGCCAGCGCCCGTGAGCTGTTCAAGGCGCCGCAGCTGTTCGAAACCTTCATCCGCTACCAGGAAGTGGCGTTCCTGGCGGACGACATCAAGGAAGAGTCCGGTCTCAACTCCCAGGTTGGTGCCCGCTATCAGTTCAACAGCGGCCTGCACAGCTTTGCCTCCAACCTCACCCTGTTCCAGACCGACATCGACGATTCTATCCGCTCGGTGTACAACGGTGATGCCGCCCGTTACGACATCATCAACGACGGTGACGAGCGTATCGAAGGGGTGGAACTCAGCGCCCTGTACGGCTACGACGCCTTCAGCGCCAAGCTGAGCTACGCCTACTCCGAGGCCAACAACCGCACCAACGACACCCCGGCGCTGGATGTCAACGGCCGCAGTGCCGACCAGGGCGACACCATCACCCTGAACCTGGACTACACCCTGTACGACCTGGGCGTGGACATGGGCTGGCAGTCCCAGTGGGTGCTGGAAGAAGACAACGTGCTGGATGGCGCGCCGGTCAAGGAAGGCTACAATGTTCACTCGGTTTACGCCCAGTGGACCCCGGCCCAGGTCGATGGTCTGGTGCTGACCTTGGGGGTGGATAACCTGCTCGACGAGCAGTACACCTCCCACGCCTCCCGCTCCGGCATTGCCCGCGGCTTCACCCTCGACGACTTCGAGCCGGGCCGCAACGTCAAGGTCTCCGCGGCGTACCAGTTCTGAGCCGTTGCTAAACGTCTTCCGTTAGCGTCCCTGAGCCCTGCCAATCGGCGGGGCTTTTTTATCCCTGACGATCGCTCTCCCGCTGCCACTCCGGCGGCCGCCACAGGTGTTGCAGGCGTTGGTGCCAGCGGCCGGGGCGGGCCATGGCGCGGAACAGGTCGACGTACTCGTGGGTCCACAGGGTCAGCAGGCGCTGGTTCGGTACGGGGGTGGTGATGCCGTACTCCGGTGGCCGCTGCGGGTCCTCGGCGGTGAAGGTGCCGAACAGCCGGTCCCAGAGAATCAGTACGCCGCCGTAGTTGCGGTCGATGTAGCCGGGATTGCGGCCATGGTGGACGCGGTGGTGGCTGGGGGTGTTGAACAGCCACTCAATGGCCGCCGGCAGCTGCCGCACCAGGGTGGTGTGGATAAAGAACTGGTACACCAGTGACAGCGCATAGGCCACGCCGATCCATACCGGGTTGAACCCCAGCAGTGCCAGCGGCAGGTAGAAGGCCCAGTTGCCGTTGAAAATGTTGGTGGCGTTTTGGCGCATGGCGGTGGAAAAGTTCATCCGCTCGGAGGAGTGGTGCACCACATGGGCAGCCCAGAACCAGCGCATGCGGTGGCTGCAACGGTGCATCCAGTAAAAGCAGAAATCCACCCCGATGAACGTCAGCAGCGCCACCGGCCAGGTCAGTGGCAGGTCCCATAAGCGGTAGTGGTAACACAACGCGAAGACCGGAAAGGCGACGATGCCGGCAAACAGCAGCTCGGTGAGCTGGTAGCCCGCCCCCAGGGCAAAATTGCGGATGGCCTCGTGCAGGTTCATCAGCCGCGGATCGTGGCGGATGCGACGGTACTCCCACAGTGTCAGCAGTAGGAACACCGGTGTGGCGACGACGAAGATCAGCTGGCGTTCATCCAGTGCCAGCCAGGGCGCGAGGGTCTGCCACAGTGGTAGCAGGCCGCTGTCGGCCAGCACACCCTGGAACAGGTCGGTCAGCGATGTCACGGTTCGACTCCGGTCTTGTTGTTGATATTGGAGTTTCAGTCTGACCCGCTATCGGGTTTCTGGATTGACGATTGACGCCACCAAATTGATAATTTACGCCAATAACGGCAAGCGAGGTGGCAATGCGGGTAACCGGAGCCTGGACAGGACTGTTGACCGACTGGCTGGCCCGTCGCGGGTTGCATAGCGCCGCCCTGGCGGCGGAACTTGAGCGTTGGGCGATGGCGGAGACAGTGCCGATCCCGGTGTGGCGTGACCTGCTGGCCCAGGCGTTGGCGCTGGTGCCGCAGGAACCGGCAGCCGAGCTGGAAATTGGTGCCGGTGTGGAACCGGCCCATGTTGGGGTGCTGGGGTATCTGGTGCTGGCCTCGGAGACCCTGGGTGACGCCCTGCGGGCCTACCAGCGGTACGAAACCCTGTTCTACGGCGAGCGCCTGGCGGACGTGGCGATGCTGGACGGCGAGGTGGAGATCCGCTGGCCCCGGCCCGAGCAACCCCTGGGTCGCCAGGGCGACGGTGTCGGCATTGCCGCGCTGGTGACCTTCCTGCGTCGCCAGATCGATCAGCCGCCACCGCTGAGCCGGGTCAGTTTCCGGGGCTCGGTGGCGCAGGCCACCGATCAGGCCTACCAGGCGTTTTTTGGCTGTCCGGTGCAATGGCAGGACAGTCACGTACGGGTGCGTTTCCCGCTGTCGTACCTGACCATGGCCATGCCGGGGCGGGACCCGGCGCTGCGGCAGTTGCTGGATCGCCAGGCCCAGGCCCTGTTGCGGGCGCTGCCGGCGTCCACTGCGCTGGAGCGGCAGTTGCAGCAGGTGTTGCTGCGGCTGCTGGCCGAAGGTGATCCCACCCTGGCGCGGGCTGCCCGGGTACTGCACATGTCACCCCGAACCCTGCAGCGGCGTTTGCGGGGGCATGGCCTGAGCTGGCAGCAGTGGCTGGACCGTAGCCGCGAGCAGCTGGCCCGTCAGTACCTGGCGGACCCGGTGCTGAGCCTGGCGGAAGTGGCGTTGCTGCTGGGATTTTCTGAGCAGAGTGCGTTCACCCGGGCATTCCGGCGCTGGACCGGGACCCTGCCGGGGCAGTACCGTCGTCAACATGTGGCGTTGCCATGACTCGACAGAGCCCGGCCGTCCACCCTCCAAAGCCTTTCCCATGCGTCTTCCAAGGAGACTGAGATGACTTCGCATTCGCTTTATTCACGCACCGGTGGGTCCCGCAAGTTCGGGCCTTCCCTGCGCCGCCTGCCGGTCCTGATGCTGGCGCTGCTGGCCGTGGCCTGCACGCCGATGGCGACCACCGAGACAACCTCCGGGACAACGCCAGAGCCCCAGGCGGCCTCCGACAGCTACCGGGTGACCGGGGCGATCAGCTACCGTGAACGCATGGCGCTGCCGGCGGACAGTGTGGTGACGGTGTCTCTGGAGGATGTGTCGCTGGCGGATGCGCCGTCCACACGGTTGGCGGACTTCAGCTTCACCAGCGAGGGGCAGCAGGTACCGTTCGACTTCGAGCTGGTGGTGCCCCGCAGTGACCTCAAGGCCCGCCATCGTTACGCGGTGCAGGCCCGCATCACCGACCCGGCGGGGCGACTGCTGTGGATCACCGACACCATGAACAGCGTCGACCCAACCGCCGCCGGCGCCGATCTTGGCACTCTGGTGCTGGTACGGACCGCTCGTTAGCGGTGCCGCTCATACTGTGCGATCAGCGGGGCCAGCGCTGACTGCTGGCTCTCCAGCCACTGCTGCATGGCCTGGGGTAAGCGCTCCGGCTTGGGCCAGGGCACCGGATAACCGGCGGGCTGGAACAGTGGTGCGAACAGTGCGGCGGCGGTCAGATCGGCGCGGCTGAAGCGATCCCCCACCAGGTAGGGGCCCGACTGATAGGCCTCGGCCAGATCCTGTAGCACTGCGGTCATGGTCTCCATCGACTGGGCTGCGGTCTTTTCGTTGATCTTCATCCAGTTACGCATGACCTCGTCAATCCGGCTGAACGCCAGACGCACCAGGTAGCGGTTGTAGAACGGTGTCTGCGCGGTCAGCAGCGGGGTGACCACCTTGGGCCGCTGCAGCAGATGGTGATAGCAGTAGCAGCGCACCGCCGGCCCGGCCTCCTCGTCCAGACGCTGCTCCCAGGCCAGGGCCTGGGCCCGTTCATCCTCGTTTTCCGGCGTCAGCGGGTTGTCGGGGAAGGTGCGGTCGAGGTAATCGGTGATCTGCTCCGAGCCCTGCACCACCTCCTGGTCATGCTCCAGCACCGGCACCGATGAGGTCCCCGCCAGCGCCTTGATGGTCTTGATGTGGCTGCCCGGTAGCAGGTACACCGGCTGGTACTGGATGCCCTTGTACTCAAGCGCCCAGCGGGACTTCTCACAGAAATGGGAAATGGCAAACTGATACAGTCGAACGGCCATGGAGCATTCCTCGGTGGCAGTGGCAGGATGGCCTAAGCGTAATGTTTTCGCAGCGAATTTATAACCGGATCGTTCTAGAATCTTCAGGAATGTGAGTTGGTGTGCCGTTTGGCGAATTCGCTAATCTACTGAGCCACTGAGAGCCTTGAGAGCAAGGCACGGTGGTGAAGGTTTGGTGGTTCCAAATCGAGACAGCGTAACGCGGCTATCAAGGCTCTCAGTGGCTCCCGAAGGGCGCGACGCTGGGGCCTCTGGCCGGTGTTTCCAATCCTTGATGTGGCACCACCACACCTGCGGATTGGCGCCTAGGCCAGAGGCCCCAGCGTCACGCAGTAGATCAGCGAATTCGCCAAGCGGCACACTTAGGAGATAAAACATGAACCCAATGCGTCCTCTTGCGGCGGCGGCCCTGACTGGGCTGGCCGCATTGTCGGGTTGCGCCTCGATTGGCGGTGGGATGGCCGCCGGTGGCAGCAGTGTGGAACCGCTGGCCGGCTATGAGTGTGGCCAGCTTCAGGTGCTGGCCGGTTTCGACGGTGAGCGGGCGACGCTGCAGGCCGGCAACCGCACCCTGGTGCTGGAGCAGGTGCCGGCGGCGTCCGGCGCCAAGTACCAGAGCCCCAACAACGCCGGTACCAGCTTCTGGACCAAGGGTGACCTCGCTTTGCTGGAAGTGGATGGCCGTGCCTGGCCCGAGTGTGTGGCCCTCGACGCCGTACCTGACACTTTCAGCGCCGGTGGCAATGAGCCGTTCTGGCGGGTCAGCCTGGCGCAGGATCAGCTCACCTTCGATGAACCTGGCAAGACCAGCCAGGTGGTGCCGTATCAGGTGCAGTCACGGCAGCCGTTGGGGCTGACCCTGACCGCTGAGCTGGCAAACGGTCCGGTGACCCTGGCGGTGGAGCGCCAGCTGTGTCGCGATTCCATGACCGGTATGCCCCATCCCTACCAGGTTGAGCTGAACCGCAATGGCCGCACGTTGGCCGGTTGTGGTGGCGATCCCCGGCAGTTGCTGCAGGGCGTGGAATGGGTGGTGGAGTCGATTGATGGCGAGGGCATGGTGGATGACACCCGCGCCACCATCAATTTCCTGGCCGATGACCGCATCGCCGGTCGGGCCTCCTGTAACCGCTTCATGGGTGGGTATGAGGTGACCGGGGAAGGTCTCGGTATCAGCCGCCTGGCCTCCACCATGATGGCCTGCCAGCCTGAGGTGCTGGCGCAGGAGCGTCGTTTCATGGGCAGTCTGGAGCAGGTCCGCTCCGCTGATTTTAACGCCGATGGCGCCCTGGTGCTCACCACCACCGAAGGTGGCACTATCCGCGCCTATCCGTCCCGCTCGCTGAGCCAGTAACTCCGTAGCGGCTACCGGAACGGCATCGCGGCCGCCGTTCCGGTAGCCGCGATGCCGTTTCCCATCCTGCTTCCACCGGTCGGTGGTGACTGTCACCAAACGGTAGCACTTCGGCTATAGCGTTGGCTCCATGACCGAACTCAGAGCCCTTACCCCCCACGCCGCCATTCCCGCCGAACAGGCCACCCGCGACAGCCGTCAACGTCGCCTGCTACGGACCTTCCTGCCAGAGATGGTCAAGCTGGAGCGTACCCTGGCGGAAGCGCCGGGCTGGGTCAGCACCCAGGTGGTGGAGCGGGTGGCGCTGAAGGACGTGACCGTGCCCATCTACCGCGCCGACCTGGGCAGCGACTCGCCCAACGTGCCGGCGTTCCTGCTGGTGGGCGGGGTGCACGGGCTCGAACGCATCGGCTCGCAGGTGGTGATCGCCTGGCTGCGGAACCTGTTGTCGCGGCTGAAGTGGGACCAGCACCTGCGGGAGTTGCTGGAAAAGGTTCACATCACCGTACTGCCAATCCTCAACCCCGGCGGCATGTACCTGAACCAGCGCAGCAATCCCAACGGCGTCGACCTGATGCGCAACGCCCCCATCACCGCTCAGGATCGCAGTGCCTTCCTGCTGGGCGGCCAGCGACTGTCGCCCCGTCTGCCCTGGTACATTGGCGATCCGGAGCAGGGCATGGAGCCAGAGAACCGGGCCCTGGAGGGGGTGATCAACAGCCTGCTGCCGGGACGTCCGTTCAGCCTGGCGCTGGACTGCCACTCCGGCTTCGGCTGGCAGGATCAGATCTGGTTTCCCTACGCCTACCGCCGTCGTCCGATGCGCCGTATCGCCTCGGTGATGGCGCTTAAGGTGATCTGGGAGCAGGCCTACCCCAATCACGACTACCGTTTTGAACCCCAGTCCCGCCACTACCTGACCCATGGCGATCTGTGGGATTACTTCTACAAGCAGGTCAACCGTCACAGCGAAGGCGCCTTTATCCCGCTGACCCTGGAGATGGGTTCCTGGCGCTGGATTCGCAAACGCCCACGGCAGTTGCTGCGGCTCGATGGCCTGTTCAACCCGCTGGTGCCCCATCGCCATCAGCGGGTGCTGCGCAGTCATCTGCCGCTGCTGGATTTCCTGGCCAGCGCGGCTGCCAGCCACGACCACTGGTTGCCGGTGTCGGAGGAAGCGTCCATGCTGAGGGAAGCGGCCATTATGCACTGGTACCGGGATAACCGATGACATGAGATGGATTCTGTTGCGGGGACTGGCCCGCGAACAGGCCCATTGGGGGGCGTTCCGCCAGCAATTGGCGACGGCCTTCCCTGGGCATCAGTTCCACACCGTGGACCTGCCGGGTACGGGTGTTCACTTCAAGGAGGCCAGTCCCACCACCATTGCGGACATCCGCGCCTGCGTGCAGCGCCAGGTTCAGCACATTCCCCGCCCCTATGGCCTGATCGCCCTGTCCCTGGGCGGTATGGTGGCGCTGGACTGGGCCCAGCAGGCGCAGGAAGGGGAGATCCAGCAACTGGTGCTGATCAACACCAGCTCCGGTTTCAGCCCGCCCTGGCAGCGCATGAAGCCCACCGCCTGGCCGAAGCTGTTGAGGTTGCTGGCGCGGCGGGAACTGTTTCACCGTGAGAGCGATATCCTGGCGCTGTCGTCCAACCGTCCGATGGCGGTGCAGACCGCCAAACAGTGGTACAGCATCCAGCGCCAGCGCCCGGTCACCGCCACCAACGCCCTGAGGCAGATTGCCGCCGCCGCCCGCTTCCGGCCGGCATCCCGGCGGCCATTGCCGGATGCCCTGCTGCTGGCGAGTCAGCAGGACCGGTTGGTGGACTGGCGCTGCAGTCGCGCCCTGGAACGACGGTGGCAGTGGACGCTCAAGGTCCACCCAGACGCCGGCCATGACCTGCCGCTGGACGATGCCGACTGGGTGATCCGCCAGCTGCGGGCGTTCTGCCTCGAGTAACGGGCCAGCCGGATTGCGGGATCGCATTGGGAAAGCGGTTGCTTGACGCAACTCTTTTTTGGCGTCAGTCTCGGTAAGGCCGAAGGCGGCATGTGCCCGCCGTTGGTCAATCCCCATTACCGGAGCTGAGGTCAAAACAATGAAAATCTACGAGTCCAAGGTCGCCCCCAATCCCCGTCGCGTACGCATGTTCCTGGCCGAGAAAGGCCTGTTGGATCAGGTGGCGTTTGAAGAGCTGGATCTTCAGGGCGGTGACAACCTGACCCCGGAATTCGCCGCCAAGAACCCGATGAAGAAGGTTCCGGTACTGGAACTGGATGATGGCACCTGCATCGCCGAAACCATGGCCATCTGTCGCTACTTTGAGGAACTGCATCCGGAACCGCCGCTGATGGGCCGCGATCCGCTGGAGAAGGCCCACATTGAACAGTGGCTGCGGTGGATCGAGTTTGGTTTCTTCCTGCCCACCGGCATGTGTTTCCAGCACACCAGCGGCTATTTCAAGGATCGGATGAACCCGATCAAGGAATGGGGCGAGGAGTGCCGTACCGCGGTGGAGAAGTTCTTCCACTTCCTCAACAAACATCTGGAAGGTCGTGACTACATCTGTGGCGAGCACTTCAGTGCCGCCGACATCAACGCCTTCACCACCGTCGACTTCAACAAGGTGAACCGCCTGCGTATCCAGCCCGAGCAGACCCATCTGCAGGCCTGGTACGACCGTATCAACAGCCGCGATTCGGCCCGGGTTTAAGGAGAGGGCCATGCTGGATCTGTACACATCACCCACCCCCAATGGCTACAAGGTGACGGTGGCACTGGAGGAAATGGGACTGGACTACAACCTGATCCCGGTGGACCTGGCCAAGGGCGAGCAGAAGCAGGAAAGCTTCCTGGCGCTGAACCCCAATGGTCGTATTCCGGTGCTGGTGGACCGGGACGCCGACGATTTCGTGGTGTTCGAATCCGGCGCCATTCTGGTCTACCTGGGGGAAAAGACCGGCCAGTTCTACCCCTCCGATCCCCGGGTCCGCTCCCGGGCCCTGCAGTGGCTGATGTTCCAGATGGGCGGCGTTGGTCCGATGATGGGGCAGGCCAATGTGTTCTACCGCTACTTCCCGGAGACCATCCAGCCCGCCATCGACCGCTACCAGCACGAGTGCCGGCGGTTGTTTGAAGTACTGGACCGGCGCCTGGGAGAAGCCCCCTACCTGGCGGGCGACGAACTCACCATTGCCGACTTTGCCAACTGGGCCTGGGTGCGTACCTACAGCTGGTCCGGCGTGTCGGTGGAGGGGCTCGGTCATCTGCAACGCTGGCTCGACGAACTGTCGGCCCGCCCCGGCTGCCAGGCGGGGGTGCGCAAGCCCGAGCGCCTGCAGGCATCCGACAAACTGGTGGCTGCGGCGCAAACCATGGTGACGCGCTGACGTGGTTGTGAGTCCTGGAGGGCATCCCCTGGGACAGCCGTGCTGACTTGCAGATGCGCTGACAAACGGTAATCATTCCGGGTTTTAACCGGACAAGGAGACCCCGATGCCAGCAAAGCACGCCCTGGTGGCAACCGCCGACGCCAGCCGTTACCTCAAGCGGCTGTGCCGCCACTTCAGTCACAAGGTGGACGTCACCTGGGGCGACCACCAGGGCGATGTGGCGTTCGCCATGGGCCAGTGTCGCCTGGAAGCCCGCGACGAGGGACTGTCGATCCACTGCCAGGCCGGCGACGAGGCCGCGCTGGAGCAGGTGGGGCAGATCGTGGCGGTGCATCTGGAAGGCTTCGCCCGCAATGAAACCCTGACCGTGGTCTGGACCGCTGCCTGAAACGGTGGTGGTCAGGCCGAGCCGGCGGCCGTGGTGAGTGGGCGGTCGGCGGCAATCACCCGGCTGGGGCGAAAGCGCGCCAGGCACGCCAGCGCCAGTACGAAGGTCAGCCACTCCGCCAGCGGCAGGGCCAGCAACAGCGGCCATTGCGGCAGCCACCACCCCAGTACCAGCAGCAGTGCCGCTGGCAGGACCAGACTGCGGGACAGGGCAATGGCGGCGGAGGGTAACGGCTGGTGCATGGCGGTCAGATAGACCGACACCAGTACGTTAAAGCCGTTGACCACGAACAGCGGCCACAGCACCGCCAGGAAGTCGGTCGCCAGATTGCCGGCTTGGACGTCGCTGGGGGCCAGGAACAGTGTGATCAGGCTGTCGGCAAACAGCCACAGGGCCAGCAACAGTAGCACGCTGAGGCCACCGATGGTGGTGGCACCACTGATCATGAAGCGGCGGATACGGTCGGCCTGGCCCGCCCCGAGGTTATGGCTCACCAGCACGTTCATGGCATCGGCAATGCCGTAAAACACCATCAGGCTGAGAAAGATCAGGTAGTTCACCACGGTGAACGCCGCTACGCCGTCGACCCCGTGCTGCCGCATCAGCAGCCAGTTGATCAACAGCATCACCACCCCCACCGAGGCTTCGTTGATCCACTCCGAAACCCCATTGTAGGCCGCCCGACCCAGGCGTCCCCAGCCCTGGCGCGGCAGCGACAGGCGCAGGCGATGGTCTCCACGGAAGTAGTTCATCAGCACCAGCAGTTGCAGCACGGCCGCCACGGCGGTGGCAATGGCCGCGCCCGACAATCCCAGATCGAAGCCGGCGACCAGCACCATGTCCAGCACGATGTTGGTGCCGGCGCCCACCGCCAGGGCCAGGGTGGCGAGCCCCGGGTAGCCATCCACCCGCACGAAGTAGTACAGCACCACGCCACTGATCTGAATCACTAGCCCCCAGGTGATGATGCGAAAGTAGCTCTGCATCAGCGGAAACAGCTCGGGGTCGGCCCCGAGTGCTCGGAACAGGGGCTCTTCCAGGCTGAGCGACAGCACCGCCGCCACCAGCCCCAGGGCCACCGTCGCCAGCAGGCACTGGCTGAATAGGGTGGCAGCCTGGTCCGGCTGTTGTTGCCCGAGGAACTTGCCCGCCATCACCGTGCCGCCAATGGCGAGCATCAGGGCGAGTCCGAACAGCAGGGTAAAATAGGGAATCAGCAGGTTCAGAGCCGCCAGTGCCTCGGCGCCGGCGAAGTTGCCGATGAACAGGCCGTCCACGATGTTGGCGGTGGTCAACGCCAGTAACCCCGCCACCGACGGCAGGGCATAGCGGAAGAAGGTTGGCCACACCGGGCCGGACAGCACAGGGTTATCGGTTGGCGAAGTGTTCACGGCAGTCTCTGGTGTCCTGTCTGGTTAATTCGTTAACTGACTGCTTGTCTCTGAGGGTTCTGACCAAGGCGCCGCTGTGCCGATGTGGTGGTTCCACATCAAACAGTGGCAACACAGGCTCAGAGCCCTCAGGGACAAGCCCTTCGGGAGCCACTGACAACCCGAATAGCGTCGTTGTACTGTCTCGATTTGGAACCACCAAACCGTCACCAGCACGCCTAGCTCTTCGGGTTGTCAGTGGCTCAGTAAGTCAACGAATTAACCAAACCGGACACTAGGGATGGTGTTGGTGGCGCTTATGCTGGCAGCCGAGCGGGTTTTGGGAATAGGCGAATGCCGCAGCCCCGGGCCGGCAGCGGCGGCCAACCCGAGGTGGGGGGCGAAAAGGTCCTAGAAAAACAGCTTCCGCAGTTTGGTGCCGGGGTCTGCCGCGCGCATGAACGATTCCCCGACCAGGAAGCCGTGGATGCCCTGGTCAGTCATCGCGGTGACGTCATCCCGGGTGAGGATGCCACTCTCGGTCACCGTCAGCCGCTCAGCGGGAATCCGGCTGTGGAGATCGAAGGTGGTGTCCAGCGACACCTCAAAGGTGTGCAGGTTGCGGTTGTTGATGCCCACCAGCGGCGTGGTCAGGGTGAGGGCATCATCCAGCTCTTCGCCATCGTGCACTTCCACCAGCACGTCCAGGCCAATCTCGTGGGCAATGCCCTCGAGTTCCTGCATCTGGTCCCGGGTCAGGCAGGCGGCGATCAGCAGGATGCAGTCCGCGCCAAGAGCGCGGCTTTCGTACACCTGGTAGGGCGCCACCATGAAGTCCTTGCGGATCACCGGCAGGTCGCAGGCGTTGCGGGCAGCCACCATATAATCCTCATGGCCCTGGAAGAAGTCCCGGTCGGTGAGCACCGACAGGCAGGCGGCGCCGGCGCCGGCGTAGCTCTCGGCAATGGCGGGGGGATCAAACGGGTCCCGCAGGATGCCCTTGCTGGGTGAAGCTTTCTTGATTTCGGCGATCACCGCCGGCTGACGGGCCTCGATCCGCGACCGCATCGCGGATACAAATCCCCGTGCGGGCGGTTGGTCACCTGCGCGGGCCTGCAGGTCAGTCAGCGGCGCGCGGGGTTTGCGTTCGTCGATTTCCTGCCATTTGCGCTCCACGATCTTGCGCAGAATGGTGGGGGTCCGGTCGTTGTGTCGATTGGTCATTGGCTGTTGCCGTCAAAGCAGTGTGAGAAGTCGGCCAGCTCGGACAGTTTGCCGGCCGCCAGGCCGCTGCCGATGGCATCCAGGGCCAGGTCGACGCCTTCCTTCATGGTACGGGCTAGGCCGGCCACGTAGATGGCGGCGCCGGCGTTGAGGGCGATCATATCGCGGGCCTTCTCGGCCATGTCATCATGGCCGCGGCCGAAGGCGGCGCGGATCAGCTTCAGTGACTCGTCCGAGGTGGCGACATCCAGGCCCACCAGCGACTGGCTGGCGATGCCGAGTTCTTCCGGGGTGATGGCGAACTCCCGAATCTCGCCGTCCTTGAGTTCCGCCACGTAAGTCTGGCTGGCCAGGCTGATCTCATCCAGTCCGTCTTTGGAGTGCACCACCAGAATGTGCTCGCTGCCCAGTGTCTTGAGCACTTCCGCCATTGGCCGGCACAGTTCCTGAGTGAATACCCCGATCAGCTGGCGTTTGACCCCGGCCGGGTTGGTCATCGGGCCCAGGATGTTGAAGATGGTGCGCATACCCAGTTCCCGACGGGGACCGATGGCGTGCTTCATGGCACCGTGATGGGCCGGCGCGAACATGAAGCCGACGCCGATCTCTTCGACGCAGCGGGCCACCTGTTCCGGAGCCATGTTGAGGTTGATGCCGGCTTTTTCCAGCAGATCGGCGCTGCCACTCTTGGACGACACCGCCCGGTTGCCATGCTTGGCCACGTAACCGCCGGCGGCGGCCACCACGAAGGAGGCGGCGCTGGAGACGTTGAACAGGTTGGCGCCGTCGCCGCCGGTACCGACGATGTCGACCAGAGGATCAGCGTTGATGGTGACCCCAGTGGCCAGCTCCCGCATTACCTCTGTGGCACCAGTGATCTCTTCGATGGTCTCGCTCTTGATCCGCAGTCCCATCAGCAGGGCACCGATCTGGGCATCGGTAGCTTCTCCCTTCATCACGATGCGCATCACGTCTTTCATCTCTTCCCGGTTCAGATCCAGGTTGGCGACGATGCGGTTGAGGGCTTGCTTGATATCCATGAGTCGCTCTCTTGTGGTCGGTTCGTATCGGGTGGGCTGTTGGGGCGCGGCCGCTTGCAGCGCCTGACGATCAGCTGCGTAAAAAATTCCGCAGCAGTTCGTGGCCCTGCTCGGTCATGATCGATTCCGGGTGGAACTGTACACCTTCAATGGGCAGGGCCTTGTGGCGAACGCCCATGATCTCTTCCATCGAGCCGTCGTCGTTGCGGGTCCAGGCGGTTACTTCCAGGCACTCCGGCAGGCTGTCCTGCGCGATCACCAGACTGTGATAACGGGTGGTCTGAAGCGGGTTGTTGAGGCCGCGGAACACGCCGCTGTCGTTGTGGTACACCTTTGATACCTTGCCATGCATGACCTGGCCGGCTCGCACCACCTTGCCTCCGAACACCTGGCCGATGGACTGGTGCCCGAGGCAGATACCGAGGATCGGCAGCCTGCCGGCAAAGTGGCGAATGGCCTCCATCGAGATACCGGCCTCGTTGGGAGTACAGGGGCCGGGGGAAATCACCAGTCGCTCAGGCTCCAGGGCCTCGATCTGTTCGATGGTGATCTCATCGTTGCGATGCACCTGAACGTCCGCCCCCAGCTCCGCCAGGTACTGCACCACGTTGTAGGTGAAGCTGTCGTAGTTGTCGATCATCAGCAGCATGGCGGTCACATCCTTTGGCGTTGGTCTGGGGGCGCTGTCACGTCTCTTGCGTAGTCGGGCATTATTGCAGCCGAGGGGGGAGGGGACAATAACGACTCGCCGGGGTGAAAACTGATCAGCCTGGCCGGCCCCGGGTATTTTATCCCGATTCGGGTAGTGGGCCCGGAGGCGGACGGCGACAATCGGCGGCCGTGTCCAACCCCGTTTCTGTGCCTGGATGAACGTCGCCATGCTTTCCTGCTGTCACCTGTTTCGCTTTCGTGATTTCTCTGCCCTGCAGTCATTGGGCCTTGTCCTGGCGCTCTGGCTTCTGCTGGCTGGGGCCCTGCGGGCGGACGGGGCCTATCCGGTGGTGGTGAAAGATGACCGTCCGGCGCCGGTGACCTTTACCCGGGCGCCGCTGACGGTGGCCGCCATCTCGGCGTTTGGAGCCGATGTGATGGCGGCGCTGGGGCAACCGGTGCAGGGGGTGTCGACGCTCAATCACCGGCGTCCGGCCTACCTGGGCGAGCGGGTGGCTGCGATGGTGGACCTTGGTGAGGTGCATGAGCCGAATCTGGAGCGGCTGACCGAACTCAGTCCGGACCTGGTGATTGGTCTGCGGCAGTACACCGAGCCCTTCGAGCGCAAGTTTGAGGAAATCGGCCAGTTCCTGGCGTTCGACCTGATGACCTACGAGGATTCCGACCGGGCGGTGGTGGCGGTGGCTCGGGCCCTGGGTGACGAAGCCCGGGGGCAGGCGCTGAACGCGGCCTTTGCCGACGACGTGGCCGAGCTGGCCGATGCCGCCCCGGGCGGTGTTTCGGCGCTGCTGATCTGGCACTGGGCGGATACTCTCTACGCCTTCTACGACCATCACCTGAGCACCACCTTGATGAACCGACTGCAGGTCACCAATGCCATGGGACCTACGCCAACACCCGAGTTCAAGAAACCGGATGCCGGTGTGCTGACCATGGAGCAACTGCTGCGTCTGAACCCGGATGTGATCCTGTCGTTCACCGGCGACGACCGTCCGGTGAGCCGGCATCCGGTGTGGCAGCGGCTGGACGCGGTGCGCAACAATCGGGTGTTCCGGGTCAGCGACCAGTACGTGATGCCTCACGGGCCAATCGCCCGGGAGCTGGTACTGCGGGAAATGGCCCATCTGTTCTATCCGGAACGTTTTGCCGCTCCGGCCGACCTGCCAGCCGCCGCCCGTGCCCGGCCGCTGACCTTCGTTTCGCGCTGACACCGTGGAGTTGGATAACCGGGAACTGAGCTGCCGGGCCACCGTGCTGGCGCTGTTTTGTCTGTTGCTGGCGGCCGCGGCCACCCTGATCTCACTCGCCTGGGGCGAGCGTTGGCTGGCCCCGCAACAGGTATTGCAGGCGTTACGGGACAGCGGCGACGGGGTTGATGGCTTTGTGGTCCAGCAACTGCGGCTGCCACGGGCGGTGACTGCCGTACTGGTGGGCGCTGCGCTGGGTATGGCTGGCACCCTGGTACAGTCGATTACCCGCAATCCTCTGGGGACCCCGGATCTGATGGGGGTCAGTGCCGGGGCCTCCTTTGCCATCGTTCTGGGCTATCTGGTGCTGGGCTTGCCGCCCGCCACGCTGTTGCCACTGGGAACCGCTGGTGGCTTTGCCGCCGGGCTGCTGACGTTTGCGGTGGCCTGGCAGACCCGACTGAACCCGACCTACCTGCTGCTTGCCGGCATGAGCATCGCCTTGTTCTTCTTTGCGGCCATCACCTTGTTGCTGGTGACGGCCGATACCGGCGCCAATGGCATCTACTACTGGCTGACCGGCAGCCTGATGAACCGCACCTGGGACCATGTCCACCAGCTCTACCCGCTGGTGGTGCCGGGGCTGGTGCTGGGTATGGCGTTTGCCCGGGTCCTGGATCTGCTGACCCTGGACGAGCTGACCACCGCGGCTGTGGGCCTGCCAGTGCAGCGCTGGCGGCTGGTTCTGGGGTTGCTGGCGGTGGTGCTGACGGCCGCCACCGTGGCGGTAGCCGGTCCCATCGGTTTTGTTGGCCTGGTGGCGCCCCATCTGGTGCGCCTGGCTCTCCGGCGGAGCGCTGGTGGGGCCTTGCCCCATCGCTGGCTGCTGCCGCTGTCGGCGTTGACTGGCGCCGCGCTGGTGGCGCTGGCGGATTGTGTCGCCCGGCTGGTTGGGGTGCCGGTGGGTATTCTGTGTGTGTTGCTGGGCGGGCCGTTGCTGGTGCTGCTGGTGCGTCGACAGGGCGGGGCGGGCTGATGGCGGCGGCGAATGCTGAAACGGTGGTGGCAGAACGCGGCGGCACCGTCCGCCGATGGCCCGCGCTGGCGATGCTGGTGGTGATGTTGTTGGCGTTGGTGCTGGCGTCTTTGCGCCTGGGAACGGTCGCGCTGGACTGGGGCACGTTGTATCGGGGCATGGTGTCGGCAAACCCGGCGGACTTCCCGGTACTGTGGAACCTCCGGCTGCCGCGGACCTTGCTGGCGGTGGTGGTGGGGGCGCAGTTTGCTCTGTCCGGGTTGATCCTGCAGCGGGTGATCCGCAACCCGCTGGCCGATCCCGGTGTGGTTGGGGTCTCCGGAGGTGCCGGGCTGGCGGTGGTGATCCTGTTGTTGCTCTCCGACCTGCTGCCGGGCGTGGCCGCCGGTGTCGGGCTTGCCGGTCTGCCCTGGGCGGCCCTGGTGGGTGGTCTGATGGTGGCGGCGCTGGTGCTGGCGCTGGCCTGGCGCAATGGCTTGGCACCGGCGCGACTGGCACTGACCGGGATTGCCGTAGGCGCGGTGTTGAACGCGGCGGTGATGTGGGTGGTGGTGGTCTGGGGTGGCAGCCGCACCGAAACCACGCTGATGTGGCTGGCCGGCAGTCTGTATGGCCGCGATTTCAGCCACCTGTGGTTGCTGTTGCCGTGGACCCTGGCCGGCCTGCTGGCACTGTTGCCGGCGCTCAAGCCGCTGTCGTTGCTGCGCTTTGGTGACCATCAGGCCCAGACCCTGGGGCTGGCCGTGCAACGCTGGCGGCTGCTGGCGCTGGCGGTGGCCGTCGTGCTGGCAGCCAGTGCCGTCGCCGTGGCCGGGCCCATGGGGTTTGTCGGGCTGATTGTGCCGCACTTGGCCAGGCTGCTGGCGCGAGGGTCCTTTGCTGCCCAGGTGCCGGTGTGCCTGTTGCTGGGCGGTGTCCTGACCCTGGCGGCGGATATCGTCGGGCGTACCCTGGCCAGCCCGCTGGAGCTACCCGCCGGGGCGCTCACCACGCTGCTGGGTATTCCGGTGCTGTTGTACCTGTTGATCAAACAAGGCGGAAGATCGTGATGACCCTGAGTGCCGAAAGGCTGGTGCTGGGATACCGTGGGCCGGCATCGCCGCGGACCATTGTGCCGGAGCTGTCCCTCTCCCTGTCACGGGGAGCAATCCATTGTCTGGTGGGCCCCAATGGCTGCGGCAAATCAACCCTGCTCAAGGCCCTGGCAGGGGTGCTGACGCCGCTGTCTGGCCGGGTGTGCCTGGAGGGGCGTGAGCTGGCGCAGTGGGGCCATCGGCCCCTGGCCCGGCGGCTGGCATTGCTGCCCCAGAACCCGGAGGCTCCGGAGGACATAACCGTTCGCCAGTTGGTCGCCCACGGCCGCTTCGCCCATCAGGGCCTGTTTGGGCGCAGCAGTGCTGCTGACCGTGCCGCAGTGGCAGACGCGCTGGCGCTGACGGGCATGGCCGGGCTGCAGAACCGCGAGTTCCAGGCCCTGTCCGGGGGCGAGCGGCAGCGGGCCTGGGTGGCCCTGGCTCTGGCGCAGCAGGCCGACTACCTGTTGTTGGATGAACCCACCACTTTCCTCGATATCGGCCATCAGCTGGAGGTGCTTTCGTTGTTGCGACAGCTCAATCGCGACCGGGGGCTGACGGTGGCGATGGTGCTGCATGATCTCAATCAGGCCAGCGAATACGCCGACCGGTTGCTGGTGATGGACCAGGGACGCCTGCAGGCCGATGGCAGGCCGGCGGAAGTGCTGACGCCGGCGTTGTTGCGGCGGGTGTTTGGCATTGAGGCGGCGTGGGTGATGCAGCAGCACGATGGCCGCCGGCATCCCCAGATGATGGCTCGGCTGCCAGCGCAGGAACGAGCGACGGAAACGGGGGACGCCGACGTTTTCGGGTAGTGGTTGATTGGTGACTGGCACAGAATGAAGGCAAATGAGACGCATTCGCCAATCAAGTTGAAGGAGTCCTGTGATGTTGCGACTGTCCCACCGGTCAGCTCTGGCCGGAACTGCCAACCCCGCCTCTAACGCCCTGTGCAAACTCAAGTCCCGGGCGCCGTCGTCCGGTTTGACCCGGTCGCGTAACGCGCTGGCGGACAGCTGGCTGGGTTGGGGCGCGGCGGCAGGCCTTGGGCTGGCTCCCCTGACCTCGTTGGCGGCGCCGGCTGCGGCACCGCTGGCACTGGAACCGATTACCGTAACCGCGGAGAAGCGCCAGGCGGAGGTGATGGACGTCAGTGGCAGCGTGTCCGCCAGGAGCGGCGAGGAGCTGGCGGACGCCGAAGTGGAGAGCCTGGAGGAGCTGGGCCAGCAGGTGCCGAACCTGCATGTCTTCACCTGGGGAGGCAGTCGCGAAAGCAACATTTTTATTCGCGGCATCGGCCCCGGGTTGTTTACCGACCAGACCGTGGGCTTCTACGTCGATGGCGTCAATTACACCAGCAACGGCATGTTCGACCTGGAGTTGATGGACATCGAGCGGGTCGAGGTGCTGCGGGGGCCCCAGGGCACCCTGTACGGTGGCAATTCCCTTGGCGGCATCATCAACATCGTCACCCGGCCACCCGGGAACACAGCGACGGGGCGCCTGTCGCTGTCCGCGGATAATCTGGACCGGCACAAGCTGGGTCTGCAGGGCAGTGTGCCGCTGATCCGTGACGAGCTGTTCGCCAGTGTCAGCCTGTCGGCCACCGATGACGATGGCCACCTCACCAACATCCATACCGGCGAGGACTATGGCGAAACCCGCGAGGCCAGTGCCCGGGTGAAGCTGCGCTGGCAGCCATCTCACGATCTTGAAGCCGATCTGATTCTGGACTATGACCGTCGCCGGGGCGATTCCTACGCTCTTGGTACCGCCGACTTTATCAAGCGAAATCCGGACAAGGTCGACCACAACATGCACGGCAAGGACGATCAGGACTCCAGGGGCGCCTCGTTGTCGATCAGCCGTCAGTTCGATGCTGGAACCCTGACCGCCATTACTGGCTGGCGGGACTGGGAGACCCTCAACTCCGCCGACCAGGACGCCGGCAGTAATCCTGACTATACCCACCATTCAACGTCGGATGAGAGCCAGAACCAGTTGTCCCAGGAAGTGCGCTGGGCGTCCGGTGGCGAGACCGAGCTGAGCTGGCTGGCGGGGCTTTATGCCTATCGCAGCGAGTACCACGTGGATGGTGTGAATGTACTGGACTATACCGCGTTCGGTATGGGTGGCCCCTACCGCGACCTCACCGATGCCAGCAAGAACAACAGCGGTCAGGCGGTGTTTGGTCAGTTGGATTATCGGGTCGGTGAGCGTCTGAGCCTCTCCGCCGGCCTGCGTCTGGACCGGGAGAAGCGTGAGGCGGATATCCGCACCCAGCTTGAGAGCGGCGCCAGTGTCCATATCCAGGGCGACAAGCATTTCAATCAATGGCTGCCGAAACTTGGCGCCTCGTGGACGCTGAGTGACGGGTTGCTCTACGGCAGTGTCAGCCGTGGCTATCGCGCCGGCGGCTTCGACTATCTCTATCCCAGTGAGGACGACCCGACGTACGACTCCGAAACCAGCACCAACTACGAGCTGGGCTATAAGTCGAGTTTTCTCTCCGGTGCCCTGGAGTTGAGCACCGCCCTGTTCTACATCGAGATCGATGATCAGCAGGTGCAGCAGCTGGTGCCGCAGACTGGCAAGATTCTGACCGACAACGCCGGCAAGGGCCGCAGTCAGGGCGTGGAGTTTGAGACTCGCTATCGTCCGGCACCTGGCTGGCTGGTCAGTGCCAGTGGCAGTTACACCGACGCCGAATACGTCCGATACCAGGGCTGCGATTTCTCCGGTGTCAGTGCCAACTGCAATGGCAACAAGATGGTCAATACTCCGGAGCTGACCGCGAATCTGGCGGTGCAGCACCGTCGTCCGCTGACCGATGGTCTGGACCTGTTCGCCCGTGCCGACGTGCAGTACATTGGCGACTATTACTTCGACAGCCAGAATCACTTCGAACAGGACGCCTACAGCCTGCTGAACCTCAAGGCCGGAGTGGAATCGGAGCATTGGGAGGCCTACGCCTGGATCAAGAACGCCGGTGATGAATACTACTCGCGGGTGGAGTTCGACTTTGGTGCCGGCCACACCGTGGAAGCCGGTGACCCGCGCCGGTTTGGGATCAGTCTGGCCGCCCGCTTCTAATGTCGGGTTAGTTGAGAATGATAGGCGTTAACAATTGGTGTCGGGTCTGGTAGCCTATTGGCTGCCCGGTCTGCGGGCAGCCATGGACCCACCCACTGCCCGTTGCGATGCCGTTGCCATGTCCGTCACCACTGAACACCCGAATCGAGAGTTGCCGTTCTTTTCGGAAACCCGCCAGGAAATCCAGCCCGGGCTGACGGTGGCGCTGACCGATTACGCCGCCCAGGACGCCGTATCGGGCTCGATGGAGTCGCCCGGTGACAGTGAGTTCATCCACCTCAACTGCATTCTGGAGGGGCGCTTTCAGGCCTGCATCCGCGATGTCCGGATGCAGTATGGCGGTGGCGATCTCAGCATGGGGTACTCGGACGGCGAAGTGTTCAGCATGCCGGTGGGGCAGCGGTTCCGCAATCTGGCGGTGATGGCGACCCCCGACAAACTCTGGGAGCTGGCCGGTGACGAGCTGACGGTACTGCGACTGGCCGATCGTCCGCGGTTCTTCGTCCGCAATGCCGGTTACCACCTGGATGTGGCGCGCCAGGCTGAGCAACTGGCCATCCGGCTCAGCCAGGGAGGCGACAGCCGCCTGCGCCTGCACGCCGCGGTGCTGAACTATCTGCACTGGTTGCTGAGCGCTTTCCGCGAGCCGGCGGCGGCCGTTACCACCATCAGCGAGCGGGACCGGCGCCGGCTGTATCTGGCCCGCGACCGGCTGTTGAGTGATCTCAGCCAGCCGCCAACGCTGGCGGAATTGGCCAGTGAGACCGGACTCAACCAGTACAAACTCAAGAATGGCTTCCGGGCGTTGTTTGGCACCAGCGTCTACGCCCTGTTCCAGCAACAGCGGATGCAGGCGGCCAGAGCGCTGCTGCGGCGTCATAACGTGACCGAAACCGCGGTGATGATGGGCTACAGCAACGTCAGCCACTTCAGCGCGGCCTTTCGCAAGCAGTTTGGGGTCCTGCCCCGGGACCTGCGCGGGTAACCGGAGACTCCCTTGCAGCGCGTCCCGTGCCGTGAACAACCAGGAGAACCCCGTGACCCCGGACGGTCCTTTCATCAACTGTGAGATGGCGGCCATCGCCGATCTCTA
Source organism: Marinobacter xestospongiae (assembly GCF_023156385.1). Taxonomy (GTDB): domain Bacteria; phylum Pseudomonadota; class Gammaproteobacteria; order Pseudomonadales; family Oleiphilaceae; genus Marinobacter; species Marinobacter xestospongiae. Next base: position 132,247 of record NZ_JAKZAK010000009.1, on the reverse strand, counting down.
CGAACAGTACCCCCTCGATCGCCAGTCCTGGTTGCGGGTGTTCGATTACACCACCCGGCGAGGCCTGCGACTGCAGGAGCGGGTGCCCGCCGGTTGTTACGTCAGCATCATGGGGCACAGCGATGCCCTGGGCGGTGACTACCCGGAGGTTCCCTCCAGTTTTTACCGCAATCGCTGCCTGGTGGCGGTGCTGCCGGAGGATTACCGGGACCACGTGGTCTTGCCGGCGGGGGGGCGCCTGCAGGCGATCCAGCTGTACTTCCCGCTTTCTGACCACAACATGTCACGGTTGTGCCAGTCCGCCTCCAGCCCCGGCCTGGAGAGATTCCGCGAACTCTCCGCCGGCTGGCTGACGCCGCTGACCGGGGCGCTGGCCGGGGCCGCCGAGGCGATCTGGCAGTGCCCATTGCGGGGTGAAGCCAGGCACTTGTGGATGAAGGCCAAGGCGCTGGAAATCCTCGCTCTGCTGATGGCTGATCCAGGCGAGCCGGCGCTGGTGGACCGGGCCTGCGGGCTGATCCGACAGGATCTGTCGCAGACCTGGTCAATCACCGCGCTCGCCCGGGCCCTGGGTACCAACGACTGCTACCTCAAACAGGCCTTCCGCAGCGAGCTGGGTCTGGGCGTGGCTGCCTGGACTCAGCAGCAGCGGATGCAGCGGGCCCGGCGTGAGCTGGCCCATACCGATTGCACCATCACCGATCTGGCCCTGTCTCTGGGCTACCGCCACAGTGGTCACTTCGCCCGGGTATTCCGGCGTCACACCGGCCTCAGCCCCAGCCACTACCGCCAACACCGACAGTCCGGCCATCGCTGACCGGGAGAATTCCCGATCGTGATGATCTGGTTCCCGAAGGTGCAGGCGGCAAGGTGATCGATTGCGAATAATTCCCACTTTTGGCGGGAGAATTGGCAATGAACCTGACCCATGACATGTCCAGCAGCCAGGCTCTGGTGACGATCCTGCGGGGGGAGCCGCGGCGTCTGCCCGTGGCCCTGGCGCTGGCGTTACTGGCCTCACTGGTGGAGCTGGTGCCCTGGGTGGCACTGTGGCTGGCGGCCCGCGCGGTGATGATCGGTGAACCGGTGCTGGGCTATGGCCTGGTGGCGGGGGGCGCCATCGTGCTGCGCTATCTGTTGTTCACCGCGGGGGTTTGGCAGGTGCATCTGGCGGCCTACGGCATCATCCAGCGGGTGCGGGCCTCTCTGGTGACGAGCCTGGCCCGAATGCCGGTCAGTCGGCTGCGGGACTTTCACCGTGGTGACCTGGAAAAACGCGTCATCACAGACACTCAGGCACTGGAACCGCTGATTGCCCACCACGGTGTGGACATTATCAACGGCGTCATCATGCCACTGCTGCTGACTGCTCTGCTGTTTGTCATTGACTGGCGCCTGGGACTGGTGGCCCTGGCACCGCTGCCACTGGCGTTACTGATTCAGGTGGTGATGATGCGGGGTTTTACGGAGCGCCAGGCCCATTACAACGACATTGTGGCTCGCATGCATGAGGCCCAACTGGAGTTCCTGCGCAGCATCGGTGTGATGAAGCTGTACGGGGTGGATGCCGATTCGTTCCGTCAGCTGGATCGCGCGATGGCGAGCCATCACGGCATGACCGCGGACTACATCCGCCAGCTCATTGGTGCCTGGGTCGGTTTCGTGACGGTGGCTCAGGCGTCGCTGTTCTTTCTGGTGCCGCTGGCGATCGTGTTGATGGTTGCCGGTACCCTGTCACTGGCGGACGGGGTGGTGGCGGCGATGATCGCCGCAGGCATGCTCAAGCCCTGGCTGGCACTGACCCAACTGATCGGGCAGGTGTCCGAGACTTTTGTGGCGGTGGGCCGCTTGCTGTCGCTGTGCCCGCAGCAGGAAGTCACCACCGGGCATCTGGACGAACCCCTGCAGCGCCTGGCCTGCCGTGATCTGAGCCTGTCCCGGGGTGGCCGATCGCTGTTCCGGGGGCTGTCGCTGTCGGTGGCGCCAGGACAACGGGTGGTGCTGCAGGGCGCCTCCGGTGGTGGCAAGAGTTCGCTGCTGGAGCTGCTGTCCGGTCAGTTGGTGGCGGATCAGGGCGACTGGCTGCTCAACGGCCACGCCATCCGGCCCCTCTCTGACGAGTGCCGGGCCCGCTACGTTGCCAGCGCCAGCCAGCAGGCGTTCTTCTTTGTCGGTTCGATTGCCGACAACCTGCGGCTTGCCTGTCCCCGCCAGCATGAGAGTGAACTCTGGCGGGTGCTTGAGGTGGTCCGGCTGGCGGGGCTGGTGCGGGCGTTGCCGGCGCAGCTGGACACCGACATGGGGGAGACCCGCCGCAGCTTCAGCGGTGGCGAGCTGCAACGGCTGGCAATCGCCCGGGCCCTGCTGGCCAACACCCCGATTCTGATCCTCGACGAGGCGACCTCTCACCTCGACAACCGCACCGAGCGGGAGGTCCTGGCAGGTGTCAGGGACTACGACCCGTCGCAGATCCAGCTGGTGATCAGTCACCGGCCCCAGGCAGTGCGCACGGCGGACCAGGTATGGACACTGACGGATGGCGAACTGACGGTGACGGAGGGCAAGAGCGATGACTAAGGTGCAGTTTCTGCTGGCGCACAGTGGGGCGTCCCAGCGCCAGTTCTGGTTAGGCATCGTCGGACGCATGGGCGCCGATCTGGTGCCCATGGTGCCGTGGTTGATGCTGTTTGGTTACGTGTTGTCGGGACACACGCTGTCGGGGCCGGCGCTGGTGGCGGTAGCCGCGGTGGCACTGGCGGCCCAGTGGCTGCTGGGGCTGACGGCCCGGCAGAGTTTTACCGGTGCCTACCAGCTCAGCCACAGCCTGCGTCGCCAGCTGCTGCTGGACATTCGTCGCCAGCCCCTGGCAGCGCTGACCGGCAAGGGGCTGGGGGAGCGTATTCGCCTGATGACCAGCGATCTGAAGCAGTTTGAGGACATTCTCAGCCACCTGGTGGCCGAAGCCGCGGGAGCGGTGGTGGTGCCGCTGGCAATGGCGATTGTGGTTTGGCTGGTGAGCCCGGCGCTGGGCGCCCTGCTGACCGCCAGCCTGATGGTCAACCTGATGCTGCTGCCGGTGCTTGAACGGCGTTTCATGGCGGCGGCCGCGACCAGCCATCGCCACGGCATCGAGGGTGCCAACGAGTTGCTGGAGTTCATCGAGGGGTTGCCGACGCTGAAGGCGTTTGGTCGCACCGAGCGACTGGCCGCGCCTCTGCAGCAGCGGCTGTGCCAGATTCGCGATGCCGGTTTGGATCTGGAGTGGGCTGCCGGCACCGGCGTAATGTTGGTAACTTGCCTGCTGGAGCTGACCCTGCCGCTGGTGATGGTGGTCGGCGGTGTGCTGCTGGCTGGGGACGCCCTGACGCCTGAAGCCTGGCTGGTGGTGGCAGCGGCCACGGTGGCCTGTATCCGGCCGCTGGCCAGCCTGACCATCTTCACCGCGCTGATCCGCTTCTTCCTGAGCGCCACCGCCCGGCTCCATGGTCTGGCCACGGCGCCGCGCCAGCCCCAGCTGGGCCAGGCACCGCAGGGCACGGATCTGGCCCTGGAGGGCGTGAGTCTGAGTCTTGACGGCCAGCCGGTGTTGCAGGACATCAACCTGACGGTGGAGGCCGGCGAACACCTGGCCCTGGTCGGTCCCAGCGGTGCCGGCAAGAGCAGCCTGCTGCATGTGATTGCCGGTTTCCACGCCATCGATCACGGAGAGGTTCGTCTGGGAGGGCTGACATTGGCGCGACTGGGCACCGATCAGCTGTATCGCAACCTGTCGTACGTCACCCAGGATGTGCAGCTGTTCGCCGGCAGCCTGCGGGACAATCTGATGATTGCCAATCCGCAGGCCAGCGCCTCAGCCCTGGCGCAGGCGGTGGCCGATGCCGGCCTGGATGAGGTGGTGGCACGCCTGCCCGAAGGCCTCGACGGCATGCTGGGGGAGAACGGCCAGACCCTGTCCGGCGGCGAGCGCCAGCGGGTCAGTATTGCTCGGGCGCTGTTGCGGGACGCTCCGGTGGTGTTGCTGGACGAGGTCACCTCAGCGCTGGATCAGCGTCGCCAGGAGGCTGTGCTGAGGGCAATCCGGCGACTGTGTGAGGGCAAGACGGTGATCACCGTTGCCCATCGTCTGGACACCATTGTCGATGTTGACCGGATCTGTGTACTGGAGCAGGGCAGGTTGGTGCAGCAGGGCCGGCATACCGACCTGCTGGCCGACAGCGCCACCTACCAGGCGCTGTGGCAGGCGGCGGATTAGCTGGGTTACCGGGTGGCTCAGTGATCGAAATCGTTCAGGGTCATCGCCACCGCCCGGAAGATGGCGCGGCCCTTGTTCATGGTTTCTTTCCACTCCAGCCGCGGCACCGAGTAGCGCCCAACTCGGTAAGTTGTTCAGGGGGCATGGCGTTATACTGGCTGAGTAGTCGGCGAGGGGATGACGAACTTTGGCTTGATGATCCGTGCCGGCTGTCGCTGTAACAAACCCTGCCGTACAAGCTTTAAGGGCGGCAGTAACCACTTATTACAGGTGGGGCTGTGCCTGGTTTTTTCCATTACTGCTGGTTATTGAGCCAAAAAGCTACCCGCAAACAGAAAACAATTGTTGTTTTGTGGTCCTGTAATTAAGTGTTGAGTGATGTTGTTGGTCAGTGTTGTTGGGCGCCAGTGGTTCACCGGGCGCCCCATCACTCGTGATTACCGGAGAACAGACCACCAGAACACGCGACCGATGACGCGGATGTTTTCGTCGATCACATCCTGTGCGGTGTATTCCTCCGGCTGATGTTCGGTGGCGTTCTGGCTGACGATTCGGATGCCGCCGCCAGGTTTGCGGTGGAGGAACTTCACTCTCAGCATGCCGTTATGATCGATGGCGTAGATCTCCCCGTCGCGAATCTCGGTGTCCGCGGTGTTAACGCCAACTGTTGTGCCATCGGGCATCACTGGCTCCATGCTGTTGCCTTTCACGAAGGCGCAAGCGGCATTCTCGGGTGACACGTGCGCACGTCGTAGTGTGGACTTTGCAAACCGCAACTTTGCTCCATGATTCTCCATAACCTGTGTCGCGCCGGCTCCGGCGGCAAGCTCAACCTCTCTGAAAAGTGGAAGTTCTACTTCATCAGCATCCAGCGGAGTGTGACTGTCCCAGGCATCCATGTGCCCAATGAACTCCAGCTCATCCGCTGTGCGCTGCCTGCTGTTGATATGCGTGACCGTGGTACTGGGTCTGGTTTCCCGCTCCATGGGCCCTTCTCCGCTGGTCAGCCACTCCAGGCTGACGGCAAGCGTTCGTGCCAGTTCGGCAGCCTTGGTGGATTGGCGACTGTCTCGCGTTTCCAGGGCGCCGATTGCTGCCTGGGTCATGCCCACCTGCTGAGCCAGTTGGCCCTGGGTTAACCCTGCTCTGAGTCGGGCCTGCTTGAGTCTCTGCCCTAGTGCCATGTTGGGATTCTCCTGTTGATCATGCCTGCAACTTACAACAGCTGTAGTGGCCTTTCAACAACAATCGTTGACATCCGCTACAACTTTTGTTGTCATGGTGTTGTTGGCCATGGAGAGAGCTATGACAAGCAAAGTGATTATACGGGTGGCTGAGGTCATCGGTGAGCTGACGCAATTGACTGCTCGCGACGATGCCAGGCTGCCTTTGTGGTTGCCGCCTATGACCTGCGTCCAGGTCTTCCCTTCGATTCCCTTCACTGTGTTTCTGAGAAATACCCTCGTGAGAGTGTTCTGACGTTTTGGTCAGGATTCGCTTCATCACTGCACACGACACAAAGGAGAGGGTATGAGCTTTAAAGCAATGGCCTGGGCCTCAGGTCAGCGATTGCCAGCGGCGAAGAAAAGCCTGTTGTACACCGTGGCCAATTTTGCCGGCCCGGATGGTCGTTTCTGGCCGAGCTACCAGCGTCTGGCAGACGATGCGGGTTTGTCCCGGCGGTCGGTCATGAAGTTCATGGCCGAGTTTGAAGCGGCGGGTATGGTACGGAAGGTTCGCCGCCGCAAGGGCAACGGCGAATCAGACACCAACCTGTTCCTGTTGGTTATCGACAATGATCACGGTGCCATGGCGGCACCGGCCAGGGCAACCCGTTCACCAGATGGCGATGGGGATTCACCAGGGGAAGTGAATGGTGGCCACCCGGGGGAGGCACCGGGTGCACCCAAAACGGTCACTGAACCTGTCAGACAACCAGTGAGAAAAACGGAGAGCGGAAAGCTGGAACTGGATCTGTCGTCATTGCCGGAAGGTGTGAGTCAGGAGTTGGTTCAAGCGTTCATCGAGCATCGAAAGAGCCTGCGGGCACCATTGTCACAACGGGCATTGGCGCTGTGTCTGGGGGCCGCGGAAACCGCCCCGACCTATGGGCTAACGCCAACGGAGGTCATTGAGGAAACGATCATGAATGGCTGGCGAAAACCGGAGCCGGCTTGGGTCGCGCGTCGTCGCAGCCCAGGCGGTTCGCCGAGGGGTGGTCAGGAGGCGTCGTCGGGAGGCAATGGCCCTCGCCGTCGCGCCATGCCGGTACCGGCGCGAGTGGAACGTCGCAGTCGAGCAGAAGGAGAGTCGGTATGAGTCTGGAGGCTGAACAAGGGGTGTTGTATGGCGTTCTGGTCAACAACGCCTGCATGCAGGAATGCGATCTGGAGCCATATGAGTTCAGTCGCTGGCAGCATCAGGAAATCTTTGCGGTGCTAAAGGAGTTGGTTGGCGCTGGTGATGTCGCCGATGTGGTGACCGTGTGCGAGCGCCTCGAGCGGCGGGTGCCGGGGCAGCAGCTTCTGCCGTACCTGAACACGATTCTGAGTGAGGGTGTTTGCCCTGCTGGCATCCGGGCCTACAGCGAGATTGTTCGATCTGCCCATCGCAAGGCCCAGGCGCTGGCTATCGCTGAGGAACTGCGGAAGGGCTTGTTGGACGGTGGCGGGGCTGACCTGGTGGATGTCGCCATTCGGCAGTTGATGGCCCTCAATGCTTTGGGGCGGAACTATGACCGGGACATGAGCCGTGTGATGGCGGCCGGTCAGCGCATGATCGATCAGGTTGTCGAGGCCGATGGGCTGGTGGGAATCTCAACAGGGCTTGCGGACCTGGATGACAGTTTGGGCGGTTTTCACAAGACCGACCTGGTTGTGATTGGTGCCCGGCCCGCTATGGGTAAAACCGCTCTGTTGCTGAATTTGGCGCTGGCGGCCAATGCGCCGGTGGGGATTATTTCGGCGGAGCAGGGGCATGAGCAGATGGGGCTGCGTCTGATATCAGTGGACGGAAAGCTGGATAGCCAGAAGATCCGGACTGGCAATCTGGATGACAGCGACTGGCTCGCGCTTGGGCGGACCATTGACCGGCTCTCAGAAAAGCCGATTCGGCTGAATGACGAACCCGGCATTTGCATCAGCAAAGTGGTCCGGCAGGCAAGAGACTGGAAGTTCAAGTACGGCATCAAGGCGCTGTACGTGGATTACCTGCAGAAGATTCGTACCAGCGATCGCCAGCAAAAGCGCTACGAACAGGTGGGCGAAGTGGCCGGTTGTCTGAAAAACCTGGCGCGGGAGTTGGATATTCCCGTGATCGCCCTGGCCCAGGTTAACCGTGAGTGCGAGCGTCGTCCCAATAAACGTCCATTGAACTCAGACTTGGCCGATGCCTCGGAGATCGAGAAAGAAGCGGATGAAATTCTGTTTCTGTACCGGGATGAACTCTACCACCCGGATACGCCGGATCAGGGTATTGCCGAAATCGACATCTCAAAAAACCGCCATGGCCCGGTTGGGACAGTGCGAGTGGCTTTCCGTGGCCAGTTCATGAGATTCGAACAGCTGCAGCCACCCCGGTATGACGAGCTTTACGGAGGTGCAGCATGATCCCCGGGAAACGGAACCAGTTACAACACAGCGCAGCAGGAGGCCGCAACGTGGTGCCAGCAAACGAACCGATCAACCCCATAGAACAGCGTATTTTCGAACTGCTTCAGGAGGAGGGGCCGCAATCCTGCCAGGCGGTGGCCGATGCGTTGGGGCTGAATCCCTTTGTGGTACATGGCTGGATGACAACCCTGTTGGAGGAGAACAGCATTCTGAAAGCAGCCGGCCTGTACTGTGTGCCGGAACCGGGGAATGGGCCTGCGGGAGGGAGTGTGGCCTAGCTTCGTCGATATAGGCGTGTTTGAACCATGTTCTTTCGAACTTTGATTGGGGGCTGTATGGCAAGAGTGAAAAAGAGTGCAGATCGAAAAGCGACAAGACAGGCTGCTGAGCAAGTGGTCGATCTGTTCCTGGAGCTTATTATGTCGTCCGATGAAGATGCTGGCTGGAGAGGAGGGTCAGTGCTTGGGATGATAGTGGACTTTCAAGGTGACTTGCCTCGTTCCAGTGTAAAAAAAAATGTTGATCGAGTTTGGCAGCAATGTTCGTTGCTAAATGATTGGACGGCATCTCATAAAGCAGCTTATACCGTTATGCAGCGTTTGACTGATAAGCAGCGAGAGGCGCTTTGTATGGATCGGGCATATCGAGGCAGAACCCGAGTGGCCATTGATCCTTTCAATCCAGAGCAGCCCGTCGAGTTATATTGGGATGATGACCAGTGTGCTAACGTTCTGGGCTGCTCAAAGAATGCTTTTAAATGTAGAATCTCGAAAGCTTATGAACGACTTGAAAATGAGTTCTCAAAAAGTGCAGTTCAGGGTTAAGTAAGGGTTGCGCTCCCGACATTTTCAGGTATAATTATTTCCATGATCAAGAAACCCGCGATGCTTTGCCGTATCTGCGGGTTTTTTTGTGCATGAAACTTGGTCGTGAGTCTGATCATTGCATCTTCAATCAACAGAATGATCCGAGATTTAACGGTGTTGAAGAAGGGCTTTGTCTGGCTCAATTTAAATTGATTTTATTACCCGCTATGGCGGGTTTTTTTATGCCCGAAATATGAGTATACATTCGAAGCAGTTAAGAGAGGCCATTGTTCGGCCGACTCTGAATTCATTGCAGTTGTATTCCAAGTCGGCAGAAGAGTTGTTGATGCTAACGGCAGCGGCAGAATCTCACTGTGGTGAGTTCCTGTTGCAGATTGAAGGTCCCGCGTTGGGAATCTATCAGATGGAGCCGAATACTCACGATGATATTTGGAAAAATTATCTTTCTTTCCGTCCTAATTTGGCTTCCAGGGTGATGCAGCAAGGTGAAGGTGCTCGCAATCTTATCGGTAATCTATATTACGCCACTGCAATGGCAAGGGTTCATTATCTCAGGATTCCAAAACCATTGCCTGACGCCCATGATACGTTGGCACTTGCGAATTACTGGAAGGCTCATTACAACACTGAAATGGGGTCAGGGCGGTGTGCTGAAGCTATCGGGAAGTACGAAAAATATGCATTCTTAAAATAAGCTCAAACTAACCAGGAGTTGTAAATTTGTATGCCCGAGAAACTGATTGCTGAGATATTTTCAAAGGTTATTGAGTATAAGGATGCCTTCGTTGCGATTATCGCTGCAGTGATTGGTGGCGGTATTGCCTACCTTCAAGAGGTCAGGCTGGGAAACCAGGAGTGGGCCTGGTCAGCTTTTTTTCTGGCATTAGCAAGCTCTGGCTTTATTGGGTGGGTTACTTACTTTCTGGGTATTGAGTTATTGGGTTGGTCCAATACGTTGTCAGCCGTTGTTGGGGCGATGGTTGGTCATATAGGGGCGGATAAAGTGAAAGCCAAGCTTTCGCAAGCAATTTTAAACAGGATCGAATAGTGCTTTTGGATATCTTTTCTAGGAAAAGCATTATATATATTTTTCTGGGAGTTTTGGGAACTCTATCTGTTCTAGTAGGGAGTGTGCTTTGGCTGCTGTCTGATCGTGATGGCTTGGTTTCGGAGATTGAAACGGCCAGATCATCGCTCAGGCAATCATTGGTTTCCAATCAGGAGAGCCAAATTGCATTGGAAAAACTAAGTGCAGAGTTGCGCTTTCGAAATCAGGAAGCAGAGAGACGGATTCTTTCAGAGAAAGAGCGTAGTAAACGACTTGCAAATGTGACTGATCGGTTACGTGAGGAGTTGCGAAATGCCCGTTGCAGTGGTGACGATTACCTTTGGCCTGATTCTGTTTTTGAGCGGATGCGCAGAAACACAGTATCTGACAAAAACAAAAGTCATTCGTCTGAACGTTCCCACAGAGTACCTGATTACCCGAGAAATACCGGGGCCAAGCCGAAGAATTGACGAATGCCCGGTTTGGGGTGAACAGCTTAAATCCATCATTCTTGCTTGCCAGGAAGATAAACAGGCAATTATTGAGTGGTCAAAGTCACACGCCAATTGAAGCAATATAGTTTATAACGATATAGGTCCTACATGAGCCAAGAACCAGTCGCCCAGCTTGTATTAGAGAAACTTCGAGCACTGATTGGCGATATTAGCCCAGATAACGGTTTTTTAAGCAACATATTTCAAGTGCTGGAGGATGATCCAAAACTGTTTCTGGATCAACAGCTTCCGATGCCACTCGTGGGTATCAAGAATACCTCTGACCAATCCCTTCGTCAGGTCCACGGAACCTCAAACCATTCCCGAACATTCACCGTGGTTGCGTATGTCGAACGAGGGCAAGACGGCCAATCCCGTCAGAACCGACTGTTACAAGATATTTACAGAACCTTTTACCGGCCAGACAGCATAGAGCTGGACGGCACCTCAATCGCCATCAAGACGGGCCCTGCCCAGCTTGATGACGTCAATCTGGGCACGGACTTGCTGCCCATTTACCTACCTATAACCGTGACCTTTACGGAACGGAACTGGAGATAAGCATGAGCTATCAAGACAAAGGCCTGATTTTTGCCGGCAACATCTACATTGCCAATGTGGAGAACGGTGTTGTCGGTGACTTCATTGGCCCAATCAACACCACCCGATTTGAACTGACCCCGCCAAAACCTGAGGCCAAAACCCGTATCAGTCGTGAGCGGGATTCCTATGGCCAGGCGCTGGATACGGTCAACCTCCCAGGAGAAGCCCCACGAGTTGCTATTGATTTCGACTCTCTCGCTTCCAGCACGCTGGCTGATGCCCTGGCCGGAAAGGCAGAAGACTATGAAGCCGCTGTCCAGAGTGTATCCGCTGAGCCGATCACCCTGGCTGAAGGTGTGTGGCAAAAGCTGCCGTATCCGCATGTTGATGAGACATCGGTCACTGTCACCAAGGACTCAGACAGCACCGTACTTACTCTGGGAACAGATTTCGAGCTGGAGCCGGTGACCGGCCTGATTCGAGCACTGAATAGTGAGGCAGCAGAGGCGGTAACGGTAGATTTCGATACCCTGGCTTCCAAGGGCCAACGCTATCTCGGCGCAACCGATCTGACCAAACGGCGGCAGATCCTGATGGATGGTAAGAACCTCGTCACGAACAAGCCGGCTTACGTCACTGTCTACGAGGCGGCGTTCTCCGCGAACCAGGCCGTTAACCTCCTTTCCCAGGAATTCATCACTGGCACTCTGGAGGGCAACATGGTCACGCCTACCGGCAAAAATGCGCCGTTCGAAGTTGTGATTGAAGAATGAGCGTCCGGGTAGGTTCCCTGCCCGTTTTTTCACCCCTACCAGGTTATCCAGCAGGAGGTTCTTTTGTCCAAGACCGCAAGTGGAAGTATCGATAAAGCGAACAACGACCTTGTTCAGGTTGTGCTGAAAAGGACGCACCGACACAAGGGCATTGTGCATCAGGCTGGGGCGGTGCTTGAGTTACCGAAATCGATTGTGGAACGGCTCACTATTCGGGAGGTGGTGTAAGGCCGTTAATGTCTTTTCGGACCCGTGTCATCGGGCCGCCTATCTCGTACTGATCTATTCCATGTCCACTAGCTCAGTATCTGGCTCAGGGTGCCGTTACTGGCACCCGAATCACCACAGATGACAGTTGGAGCCCGCCTCGAGCGGGCTTTTTATTGCCCGGAGAAACAATGGCAACCGTAACGGATCAAGAAATTGAGCTGCTCATCAATGCGACCGTGACAGACCTGGCGTCGGTTTCCTCACTGATAGAGGAGATCCGAACACTGGGTTATGACACCAGCGCGGCGAACGAGCAATTGGCTGCACTGGCTGTGCGTTTTCAGGAATTGAAGGATCAGCAGGGGTTGATCGACCAGTTCAGCCTGCTGACGTCCAACGTCAGAGAACTGGCGATCACCCAGGCTGAGGCGAAGGCGCAAGCGACAGAATTGGGCCGAGCCCTGGCAGCGGCGACGGAGCCGAACGCCCTGCTGCGGGCCGAATTCGAGCTTGCCCGTAGCGCCGCGAAAGAAACTGAAAAAGCCTGGCAGAGTGGCCAGGTAAAACTGCAGCAGCTGCAAAGTGTGATGGCCGAAACCGGCCTAAGTACAAACGAGCTGGCAGCGGAACAGACTTTGGTCAGGCAAGCCTTCGCCGATCTGGGGACGAAGCTTGGTGAGCTGAAGACAAAGTTCTCCCAGGTGGGAAAGGAAACCGACCAGTTTGACGAGAGTGCTCAGACGGCGTCTTCCAGTCTTTCTGATCTCAGCGATGAAGCCGATAGCTCTTCCAGTTTCATCAGCAAGCTGGGGGGAGGGTTCAAGTCGTTTGTTGATGGTGCCCGATCACTGGTGGCTGGAACCATCACCTCGATTGCGACTTTGGGTAAGTTCTCCAGGGCTCAGGGAGAGCTGGCCAAAGAGCTCACCGAATCAGCCAATGCGCTCGGCATGAACCGCGAAGCCCTGCAGGTCTGGAAGCTGGCAGGTGACCGTGTCGGGCTCAGCGGCGAGCAGATGACGGGCATTCTGCACACCGCGACCTCCAAGCTCAGGGAGTTTGCGACAACTGGTGGCGGTGAAGCTGCAAGGGCTCTGGAATCCCTGAACCTCAAGGTTTCCGATTTTCAGAACCTGAAGCCTGAAGACCAAATGCTCCGGTTTGCCGAAGCGATTGATGGCCTGCCAGCATCCGAGCAAACCGACTTGCTTGAAGCGCTGGCTTCCGATGCCGGTCGGTTGCAGCCACTGCTGGCGAACAACGCCTCAGGCCTCAAAAACGTTGCCAAAGAGGCATCCGAAGTTGGCGCAATCTACTCAGACGCAGAGCTGGACAAGCTACAACGTTCCAATGAGGTCTACGACAAGATTGATGTGCAGCTCCAGGGGCTGACCCGTCGGGTTGGAGCGGAACTGGCCCCAGCGTTCAGCAATGCGACTGAGAAAGTACTCGGTCTGTTCAATCAGTCTGACGCGGGCGACAAGCTCGTGGCTCTGTTGAAGAGCCTGATCGGCTGGGGAGAGGAGGTTGCTGTCAGTCTCCTTAGCAACATCGAGTCGATGAGTTCTGGTTTTGGCACGCTTTGGAGCACGGTAAAAGCCGGTGCCAGCGGCACACTCGCCGCATTCCGGGGGATTCAGGCCGTTGTTGCCGGATTTCTTACGGTTCTCTCGGCCGGGTTTGCCGGGTGGTTGAGTACTGTTGAAGGTCTGGCTTTCCTGCTCAACAAGGTCGGGGCGATCAGTGACGAGACCTACACAGGCATCAGCGCAAAAGCCGATGCCGCCCGACGCACCACGGCGGATCTTGCCGAGCAGACGGCGGAGTATGGCCGCCAGGCCCTGGAAGCTGGAAAAGGGGTTGTCGATGCATTTGAGCCGGCAGGACAACAGCTGGAGAACACGGCAACCCAGGCGAAGAAAACCGGCGAGGCCATCAAAGAGATCGGGGAAGAAACTGGCAAGACCGCGACAGAAAGTGACAAGGCCGAAACGAAAGCAACCGAACTGGCCAACGCCTATAACTACCTGGGATTGACCAGTCAAAAAGCCCTGAACGATGCTGCCGATAAGGCCAAAACATCGTTTGAAGAAATCTCAAACAGTGGCGAAGCGACTCAGCGGAAGATCGCCGAGTCGTTCATGGCTTATGCCAAGGCGGTGATCGCAACGGGAGATGAAGCCCGAATGCGAGCCCTGGAGGGGAGCGCCGCCACATTGGGCTTGCAGCAACAGTTTCAGTCCCTTCAAACAGAACAGAGTGGCGCCGCCGACGAGGTCAAAGACGGCTTTGACCAGGCCAGTGAATCAATCAAGAAAGCTGGCGAGGAAACCGACAAGACCAAGGACAAAACCAAGTCCCTTCAAACAGAACAGAGTGGCGTCGCCGACGAGGTCAAAGACGGCTTTGACCAAGCCAGTGAATCAATCAAGAAAGCTGGCGAGGAAACCGACAAGACCAAGGATAAGACCAAAGAGTCAGCCGAGGCCGCAGCAGAGGCGCGGCAGAAGTTTCGAGAGGCTTGGGGAGCTGCGTTCGCGAAGGCAATCACGAACGCTCGTGAAAAGGTTACCGCGCTTTCCGCCGCTGCCAGAAATTTGTATGAGCGCAAGACTGGTGGCAACGCGTTTGTGAAGGAGACGGAGGATGCAAGTGAGGCTCTAGCGAGAGCCGAACGGCGCACCGCTGAATTAGCTGATGCTCGTCGAAGATTGTCCCGTTCCAGCTTTAGCGCATGGTTTGCCGACACCGCCTTGGCGGCTGCGGAGGTGGAAGAAAAATTCTGGCGCCAGGCCGTTGCAGTGGAAAACCTTACTGCCAAAGTGAATCAGGGCGTGTATTCCCTGGACGACCTGAACTACCTGAGTGAGACCGCAGCTAACCGTTTTGACGTGCTGGACAGCCAGCGACTGAACGGACTTCAGAGCGCCATTGAATCCGCCCGAAATCGCCTGGATAGCCTGAATTCCTCTGCAGATAGCACGCTCAACAGCATGCGTCAGCGGCTGGCAAGCATCCGTGGTGACGCGGAGGAAGAGCAGCGTTTGCAGTTTGAAGCGGAGCGCGACCGCCTGCTGACTCAACTCAACGAGGCCCGTGATGCGGGGGCGGATGCTGCGGCAGCGCGCTACCTCGAAGCTCTGGAAACCCTCGAGAAGATAAATGCCCTGGAAACGCGTAATCGCATTGAAGAAGAAAAGCGCGAGCGCGAACGAAAAGCCGCAGAGAAAGACCGGGATAACCCATTACCTCAGCGCCAGCCTCCGTCCCGACGCGAAGATGACCGCGAATCCGCCCGCCCTGCAACTCAGCCGGTGCGGACAATCAATGTCAGAGTTGGCAAAGAAACCTTCCAGGCCCGTGAAGAGGACGAGGCGGCGGTTCTGCGGGCTTTGGAAACTTCTCGGAGTACCTATCAATGATCACGCTCTCAGATGGCAATACCACGCTTGAGCTGCCCTACGATCTGGACTGGACCGACCGTCACTGGGCTCCGGTCGAACAGAGCATGACCCGGGGAATCACTGGCAAACCCCTCATCCAGGAGGCGGTTCGGCAACTTGGCCGACCAATCACCCTGGCACCTTCGCAGCAGGGGGGCGGTTGGTGGCCCATGCGTGAAGAAGCTCAGGTCAAGGTCTGGCTCAGCACCCCAAACCAGACACTTACCCTGACAATCCGCGGAGCGGCTCACACCGTGCGTTTCCGACATTTTGACGGCGACGCCTACGTCAGCCAACCGCTGTGTGATTACTCCGACCCCCGACCAGAAGACTACGTCATTCCGACCTTTCGATTTATCACTGTGGAGCCGTAAATGTCAGCGATTCAAGAAGAAAACATCAAATTCCTGGCCAGCCAGGTGATGGACGATGTCCCTGAAGGTGGCGGTGCTGCCACCAGCAATGAAATTGTCGATGGCCAGCTGAACAATGTCTTTCCGGATACAGATGATCAGGACCGGGCCATGGGCCGGTTTCGCCTGCGTAAGCTGTTCCTGGCGGTACGTACCCTGAACACCGATCGCTTCGGTAGTGCACGTACCGTCGTTACCGGTCTGCCGCAAGACCCGGCGATCAGTTACACCGTGTTCTCGACCAAGGACCCGTTCGACACCCGAGCCCAGGCATCGAGCCGGGTTGAAGCCTTCCTTTTCAAAGGTGGTATGTGGCCTGGTGCGTTGTATGAAAACCATATCTCTGGCATGCGGCAAGTCAGGGTGATTCAGCGGGTGGACTCTGAGTTGCCGACGATCGGCAAGACGCTGTGCCTGGTGCAAAATGAAGGGCAGCAGGATGAGATCGAGCAGTACATCCGGATTACCGATGTGTCGGTATCAAGGCAGACATTTACCACCGGTAGTGGCCAGGATTTCGACCGTTGGATCGTGACGCTGTCGCTATCAGACCGACTGCGACACAACTTTGATGGCTTCTCTGTCTCTATGACGGATAGCTACAACTATGAACATGGCGCTCGACTAAGGGATACCACGGTTGCGGATGCAACCAAGTATTACGGGGGACAATACAGTGTCGCTGATGCAGCGGTAGGCGATCAGACTCTGAATGTGGAGAGCATCTTCAATCAACTGGTGCCCTCGGCTCAAACTGAAACCCCACTGGTGAATCAGCCGCTGAATCCTGAACTGAGTATCAAGGTATCGGCAGGATCACGAGAAGTAGACATTCCTCAGCAGGCCCATACCCTGGCGCGCCAGGTAACGGCGGCAAACCGCAGGCTCAATTGGGTCGAGACATTGACGGTTGCCCCTGCTGCAGAGTCGTTGTCGCTAAGCTACATGGCTCAGGGGAACTGGTACACGCTCGTCGATGACGGTTCCGGGATTATCGCAGGCAGCGATCCGGCGTTTGGGAGTGGGACTCTGGACTATGAAACCAAGGCGTTGTCGGTCACCCTTGGAGCTCTGCCGGACGTTGGCTCTATGGTTCTTTTTACCTGGGGCTCAACGGTGCATTACCAGCGACTCTCTGGAGATGAGGCGACCAATGCACCCTTGCCAGAAGTGCACGGAGAACTGCCGGACCTGCCTGTCGACTCCGCCACCGTGGTATTCGAGTGGAAAGCGGGTGGGGCTGCCAAGAGAGCAACCTGCAACGCGTTGGGCATCATAAGCGGCGATGGCGAAGGCTCCGTCGACGGTACGACTGGCCGGTTCGTGTTGAAGCCTTACCGATTACCTGATCGTGGCGTTCAGCTTCAGGTCCAATGCGCCAAGTTTCAACCCCAAAACCCGGATGATGTGGTCCGCATCTCCGAGAGCATTCCGGTTGCACCATCGCTGGTGTTCTCTCAGGAACCTGAGCCTTCGACATTCCGGTTATTGATTTTGGTGTCGTTGTACGGGCAAAAGCTAGAACTATCTGCTCACATAGAGAGCAATGAAGTTTGGGTTCAACCCATGAAATTTGGCGAGTACCACGTTTCTCGCCAACGCATTGGCACTATCGAGAGTAACATTATTACCTTGGAGCGACTTACCTGCACGGTGCTGCGTAATTCTTGGTCTAGCTGGGATTCGTCTTGGTCGTCTTCTGCAAATATAGTTTCTTTTTCAGCTGAAATGGCGACGGCAACCTATGTCGTAAAAGATGTGCCTAAGGTTCATGCGGATGTGACCCATGAACAGACCATTAGCGATCTCCAGGTGGCGTTGGCGGCTACTGAGCAAGATCGCGGTGTGGCGAACTCCATGGAGTTTACTGTTGGTGGCCGGACCTACCAGGACCGGGCAGGTACGGTGGTGACCGACATCGACCCCGTATCCGGCTCAGCCATGGAGGCGGGCTCAATGGATTACAGTCGTAATATCGCCACTCTCCGTTACTGGGATGGCGGAGGAAATGCCTCTGTTTCGGTTTCCAGCCTGTTGACCGTTTATGGCGAGTGGACAGCCACGGAAGGGGTATTCCGGGCAGCGTCATCACCCTTGAAGCCCGAATCCCTGCAGATTACCGGAACGGCCATGGATGGCGAGCAGTTGACCGCGATGTCGAATGCCGATGGCGAGTTTGTTTCCGAATACATTCAGGGTGAGGCGGATTACACCCTTGGTGTCGGCTCTGTGTCATTCGGCAAGTGGGTGTCTGATGACAGCCTCTCCGAAGAAGAAAAAGCCGAACCCTGGTATGACCCTGCCAATGTCGACAGCGATGGCAATATCTACAAGCCGCGCCCGATGCTACCCAGCACCCTGCGTTATAACGCCGTGAGCTACCGCTACCTGCCTCTTGATGCTGACATCGTCGGTATCGATGCCGTTCGATTGCCTCCGGATGGCCGGGTGCCGATCTATCGGCCGGGGGATCTGGTTATGGTGATGCATGCCCAATCTCTTCCCGCCCAATCGGTAGCCGATGGGGATGTGGTTGCGACACGTCCGCGGGTGGCTTGGGTACGCATTCACGACGCAAATGACAACCCGGTTAATGATGGTTATGAACTGGACCGTGCCAGTGGGGAAATCACCGTTACTGACATGGCCAGTGTGCCAATGCCAATCACCATACAGCATACCGTTGCGGACCTGCGGATGTTGTCGGATGTGCAGATCAGCGGCGAGCTGACGGTGTCACGGGCGTTAACTCACAATTTCCCGGCCGGGGAGACCGTGGTGGCGAGCTGTTTGCCCCATGGCGACCGTCGTGCCCGAGTTTCCACCGTTTGGGATCAGGAAACCTGGAACGAGACCTGGACAGATGGTCTGCAGGGGCGTGAGGCCATTGCGAGTCTGAACGTCATTGCCCACCCCATCACTGTCACCAATGAAGGTGCGGAAACCGAACGCTGGGCCCTGAGGTGGAGATCCGCCACACAGGTTGAGCTGATCGGCGAACGAATTGGCCTGGTTTACACGGGGCCCTTTTCCGAAGATATCGCCCCGATCAATCCCAGAACCCGCAATGAAGATGGTTCCGGCGGTGTGCCGTACCTGACCATTCCTGCGGCCGCCAACGGTGGCGGCTGGAATACCGGCAACGTTGTGCGGATCAATACCGTGGGAGCGATTGCAGATTTCTGGATTGCCCAAGGCATTCAGCAAAGCGATGTGCCTTTGGGCGATGGCCTGGATGGCTGTGAGATTCATGGGCTTGGCAATATTGATCGACCATAAGGAGTAGAACATGGCAGTTCCGGAAAATAGTACGGTCAGATGGTTCACCAGTGAAATGGCAGGAGCTCCTCAGTTGACCCATGATCCTGGTTCAGTAATTGCGATTCTTGATGCTTGTCTGCTACATGGTTTTGGTCAGACAACTCCGGATGGAAATAAAATCATAGTCAGCGCTGGAGTTGCCACCGTTGAATTTAGTGGAGGAAATACCTTTGAGCGTCATGCCGTAGTCGAAATTAGTGGTGCAACGCCCAATTCACTCAACGATGTATGGCGGATATCCTCCTCGACAGCTACGACCTTCACCTTTGACTGTCCTGATGTGCCCGACGGCATAGCTTCAGGCGCGATCAGTGTTAAGCGGGCAACACCGGGATATTGGGAAAAGGCATTTGGGGGCGATATGGTCGCTGCCTATCGTTCCACTCACCCTAATGGAACTGGTATGTACTTGCGGATAGATGATTCTCGCCCATTTAGCGATGAATTTCGTATACCGGTGCGTGGTTATATGAGTATGACGGATATTGATACCGGAGTTGGCGAGTTCCCTACCTTTGACTCGCGGCCCGAGGATGATTCGAGTAGCACTCATTTATGGATTCGGCATAGCACACAGTCCCAAGACGATATTCCTGCGCCTTGGGCTGTGATAGCCGATGAGCGGTTCATCTGGTACCTGCCGAATGTGCGGCAGAAAAATGGTGCAGCTTTGTATCAGTTTGGTGATGTTGGGGCGCCGGCAACGGCAGATGTTTATAACTGTGTTTTGACCGGGCATTATCGAAATGCTTGGTACGGAACTGACGGATCTCACGCCCTTTATGTGGGGTCCAATTATAAAAATGGATGTTATTTTGCCGGTTCTCATGATGGCTCGAAAACGGGGGTTTCCTACTGGCGATCAGGTATGGGGAGTTCTCCATTAGTATACCAGAGCAATCGAGACGTGAATGTGTATCCGAATCCTATTTCAGGGGGTTATCTTTTCAGTCCTCTGATCGCTTATGATGATGAAACATGGCGGGGTACAGTGCCTGGCATTAAGCAAATTGATACATTTTTGTCGGAAGATGTTGAATTTAGTTATGATGAGCAGTTTCGAATTATTGATTTAGGATTTGGTTTGGATCGACCGATTCTGATGCTTCAGGCAGGTGGTAAATATCGCGGTGACTACTATATGGCTGCAGCATTTGATATCTGGGGGCCATGGCGATGACTGGATTGATTCTTCCATCGGTTTCTTATTCAAGCCGGTTTATTGGCGAAGGTGAGCTGCAAGGCTCTGTTCTGGGTAGAAACGACCGACCACTGCAACGGTGGGTATACCTTTTCCGACAGAGAAAGCCGGATACCAAGAGAGAGGTGCCGCGGGAGTTCGTTGCGGCCACAGAGTCGGATGCTGCGACAGGGGAGTTTGTGTTTCGTTACCTGGATGAATCTCTGATTTATACCGTGATCTCGCACGATGCGGAGGGCAAGTTCGATCCGGTGATGAAAACGGGCTTGCGCACCACACCGATGGAGAGGCTCTGATGGCACTGGTATTGGCACCAACACACCAGGCAGCTCGACAGCAGGCTTCCCGTCTACCGGCGCTGATGGCCAGTTCGGAGCTGCTGGTTTCGGGACCGGGGCCGGCGCTTATCCAGTTGTTCAGTGGCGACCCGGATTCGGGCAGCCGGCTTGCCGACATAGCAATGCCTGCCGATGCGCTGGTCCTGGATCAGGCTGCCCTTCAGATTCAGGGCGCCGGTATCATTGAAGGTGTTGTGATGGTCGAGGGCCAGGCGGAGCATGCCCGTATCCTGGACGGTGCGGGTAACTGGTGGGCAGACGCATCGGTCTCTGAAGAGGCTGGTGATGGCGATATCCGACTTCAGACAACGACACTCCAACTGGGAGCTTATGCCCAGATCACGAGTATTGTAATAGGGGGGTAGCTCTTGGAGTTGCGGCTTTGGCGCTATAGGCAAACAACGCCGGGGCCAGTGTCGCTGTACTTTACGCGATACCGGCCGTCGGATTACCCAACGATCGACGGAACCCTCTTTGCATACCTGCCCACCCCAGAGATCTCCGCGCCATCCCTGGCAGCGACAGGGGCGACCAATCTGGCGATACCCAGCGCGGCTGGACCTGCTCTGGGACTGTCAGCCCGTAACGCCACCGTCGGGCGTAGACGTCTGGCGATGGCGCATCAGCCCATGAGCCCAGCGGTTATATCTGGGCAGAGTCCAATACATCAGGCTTTGTGTGTGGTTGGGGCGATGGAAGTCGAACACCAAGGTGCCTTGGCATTGCGTCGAGCAACGGATTGCTTCAGAGGCACCGCTCAAAAGGTATCGAGTGGCCCTCTGGTATTGACGCAGGCCAGCGCCGTGCTGCGGCGACGGATTGCGTTAATCCGTCGCCGACGTTCGGTGCCGGCGCGAATTGGTGTGACAGCGGCTGCCACCGACACCGCCAAGCTGCGACGGTTTTCCATCGCATCGCAGCAGATGGCCCTGCCCAGGTCAAAAGTCCTCAGTGCGTCGTTAAGGGGAGCGGAGCTGGTTGGCCTGGAAGTGTTGAGTCTGCACACATCGTCAGCTTTTCCCAAACCAGGGCTGGCAACCTGGCCCGAGCCGGGCCTTCCTGAACCTGACCCGGTCGATCCGATTGTTGTGCAATTCTGCCGAGACCGAACAGATACCGTGGTACTGGTTTTCGGCCACTGCAAGGGTTCTAAGCCCGATACAGACACCATCGTTGTGCCCATAAGAGAGGAATACTACGTGCGCAATACGGTTTCACTCACTCTGCTGGATGGCACGTTCTTGCCAGCAGCGGATTTCAGCGCGTCGCTGGATGCGGATAGCTGGACCTGGAGCTGGTCGGCAAGCCTGCCCGGCACTGCGCTACCACTGGTTCGGCCGACAGATGCCGGGCGTGTGGAGGTGTTGGCCAACCTGAATGGTGAGGCCCTGAGACTCACCGTGACCGGCATCCAGCGAGATAGGAAGTTTGGCGAGAACTGGTTACGGGTAACCGGGCGTGGACGTGCCGATGTACTGGCAGAGCCCAGTGCCCCAGTGCTGCAGTTCCATAATGTCAGCGAGATGACCGCGCAACAGTGCCTGAACGAGGCCCTGACGCTCAATGGTGTGCCTTTGGGCTGGACTCTGGACTGGCAAATCGAGGACTGGCTGGTGCCCTCAGGCTCCTGGTCTCACAGCGGGACCTGGATCAGCGCAGCCACGCGTATCGCCGAAGCCGGTGGTGCCTATGTTCAGCCCCATGATACCGACCAGATCCTTCGCATTCTGCCCCGATACCCGGTTATGCCCTGGCACTGGAACGCTGTGGTGCCAGACATTGAGCTGCCGGAGGATGCTGTGGAGGTGGAAGGTATCGAATGGCAACAACAACCGTCATACAACGCAGTCTGGGTTCATGGGGGTGACCAGGGGCGTGCGGATCAGATTGTTCGGGCGGGCAGCAGTGGCAATGAGCCTGCACCGACCATTGTGGACGCATTGGCCACAGATCCCGCCATGACCCGACAGCTGGGAGGCTCGGTACTGGCAAACACCGGAAAGCAGGCGCGCATAAGCCTGCGCTTGCCTGTGCTTCCCGAAACGGGCCTGATTCGGCCGGGGCAGTTCATCGAATATCAGGAACAGGGCCGGAAGCACCGTGGTCTGGTGCGCTCACTGAGCGTTCGCCATGGCTTCCCGGACCTTTGGCAAACCATTGGAGTTGAAAGTCATGAGTAACCTGTATCGGCGATTTGCTCGGATCCTTCCGACCGAACCCAGGGACAAAGGCCGGGTTGTTGCCGTTCATTCCGATGGTGTGACCATTGAGCTGATGACCGGGCACCGCAAACGTGTCAAAGGCAGTGCCAATGAAGGTGAGCATGTGTTCGTACGAGGAGACCGGGTGGAAGGACCCGCACCCAATCTCAGCGGTATTCGACAGGAGGTCTGAGGTGCCGGACAGTAATGGCTGTGGGCCTGGCTGGATGGCCCGGTTCCGCGTTACCCGTCTGGTACAGCGTGGCCTGTTCAACTGGTTCTTTGAGGCCAGTTGCGACAGGCACGACCAGGGCTATCAGGCAGGGGGTGACGAAGTTCGTCGCTTCGAATGCGACTGGAAGTTCTTTCAGGCAATGCGACGGGATACGTTGCGCCAATGCGGCCCCCTTAGGGTGCTGTGCTGGGGAATGGCGGCGGCGTATTTTGTCTTGGTGCGGCTGGGAGGCTGGCGTTACTTCAACTACCGGTGATGGGGAAACCGATCACCGGATTGTTGGAACGTTGCTCAAGGCACCGGAAATGCAGCACCCGCATTCGTTCGCAGAATCGTGTGGGTGCCGCATCCAGTGCCTGCTTGGCTCAGTGATCGAAATCGTTCAGGGTCATCGCCACCGCCCGGAAGATGGCGCGGCCCTTGTTCATGGTTTCTTTCCACTCCAGTCGCGGTACCGAGTCGGCGACCACGCCAGCGCCGGCCTGGATGTGGAGCTGGTTGTTCTGGATCACCGCGGTGCGGATGGCGATGGCGGTGTCCATGTTGCCGTTCCAGGACAGGTAGCCCACCGCGCCACCGTAGACGCCACGCTTCACCGGTTCCAGTTCGTCGATGATTTCCATCGCGCGGATCTTGGGGGCGCCGGAAAGGGTGCCCGCCGGCAGGGTGGCCCGCAGTACGTCGAGGCAGGACATACCGTCTTTCAGCCGGCCGGTGACGTTGGAGACGATGTGCATGACGTGGGAGTAGCGTTCAACGATCATCTTGTCGGTGAGCTTGACGGTGCCGGTCTCGGAGACCCGGCCGGCGTCGTTGCGGCCCAGATCGATCAGCATCAGGTGCTCGGCGATTTCCTTGGGATCGGCCAGCAGCTCGGCTTCCAGTGCCCGGTCCTCTGCATCGGTGGCACCGCGTTTGCGGGTGCCGGCGATGGGCCGCACGGTGACCTCGTCGTCTTCCACCCGGGCGAGGATTTCCGGCGACGATCCGACGATCTGGAAATCCTCCAGATCGAGGAAGTACATGTACGGTGACGGGTTCAGCACCCGCAGCGAGCGGTACAGGTTCAGCGGCGGCGCCTCGAACGGGATGGTCATGCGTTGGGAAATCACCGTCTGCATGACGTCGCCATCGAGCACGTATTCCTTGATCCGGTCGACCGCGGCCTCGAACTTGTCCTGGGAGAAACCGGAGATGAAGTCCTCCTCTTGGACCTGCCGGCCGCTGAGGTGGGCCGGCGTCTGGGGGGCGTCGGCGGTCTGCCGGTGCAGTCGACGCTCAAGCTCGTCCAGGCGCGTGAGGGCCTGGTCGTAGGCGCCGCTGGTGGTGGGATCGACGTGGACAATCAGGTGCAGCTTGCCCCGCAGGTTGTCGAACACCACCACTTCGTCCGAGACCATCAGCAGGATGTCCGGGGTGCCGATCTGGTCCGGCGGGCAGCTTGGCTGCAGCCGTTTCTCGATGTAGCGCACGGTGTCGTAACCGAAGTAACCCACCAGACCGCCGTTGAAACGGGGCAGGTCCGCCAGGTCCGGAGCCTGGAAGCGGCGCTGGTATTCCTCCACGAAGGCCAGCGGATCATCGCTGTCGATCTGCTCCACCACCTGGCCCTGGCGGCTGATGGTGATGCGGTGATCGTGCACTTTCAGCACTTCCTGGCTGGGCAGGCCGATGATCGAGTAGCGGCCCCATTTTTCGCCGCCCTGAACCGATTCGAACAGGTAGGAGTAAGGCCCGCTGGCCAGCTTGAGGTAGGTGCTCAGGGGTGTGTCGAGGTCAGCGAGTACTTCGCGGAACACGGGAATACGGTTGTAGCCGGCGGCGGCCAGCTCGGCAAACTGTTCAGGGGTCATGGCGTTATCCTGGCTTTGCAATAGGCGATGGGGTGTGGATGTGGCGGCAATCGCTGGCTTTACGATCAGCGCCACCACAGGGATCGGGGCCGGCTGTCGCCGTGACAGGCCCGGCCGGGGCTGGTGGATCAGCCGTTACGCCATCGCCACCATCGGGTTGCGCGGGAGGAGAGTACGCTCCCGGGGGTTGCCAGATTCAGTCCCTGCACCGCAGGTCTCTCCCTAACGCTGGGGATATGGAGGATGGGCCCGGGAATTCCGGGCCGGAAGTTGCTGTTGAGATTACAAAAGCTCTGCCAGCGAATCAACCACCCGCTCGGCACCGAGGGTGTCGATGGCCTCGCCGTGGTTGTAGCCGTAACGCACCGCCACCACCGGCAGCCCGGCGTTGCGGGCGGCACGGATATCGGTGATCGAGTCGCCAACCATCACCGCCCGGGCCGGGTCGGCCCCGAGCGCTTCCAGGGCGTGGTGCAGTGGTGCCGGGTCGGGCTTTTTCACCGTCAGGGTGTCGCCGCTGACGGTGACCTCGAACCAGTGGTCCAGCCCCATCTGTTCCAGCAGGTCGTCGGTAAAGGCGGAGGGCTTGTTGGTGACTACTGCCAGCTTGCAGCCCTGGTCCCGGGCCGCCGTCAGGAAGGCTTCGACGCCCTCAAAAACGGTGGCGTGGCGGCCATTGTGCTCGGCGTAGGCGGTGAAGAAACGGTCCAGTGCCTGGCGGTAGGTGGCCTCATCCAGCGGGCCGCCGGCCTCATGGTCGTGGCGACCGGCGAGGGCACGCTGCACCAGCACCGCGGCGCCATTGCCGACCCACTGCCGGACCCGTTCGGCACCGGCGGTGGGGCGACCCATCTCGGTCAGCATCTGGTCCACCGCTGCGGCAAGGTCGGCGGCGCTGTCCACCAGGGTGCCGTCCAGGTCAAACAGCAGGGTCTGCGGCCACTGGCCATCGAACAGTTCGGTCAGTTTCATGGAGCGTCTCCGGGACGGTTACTGGGCCTTGGCCAGTTCGGCACGCATCTGGTCGATGGTGGCCTTGTAGTCGTCGGTGTTGAAGATGGCGGAGCCGGCGACAAAGGTGTCGGCGCCTGCAGCAGCAATCTCTTGGATGTTGTCGACCTTGACGCCACCGTCGATCTCCAGGCGGATGTCGAGGCCGCTGGCATCGATGCGCTGGCGGGCCGCCCGCAGCTTGTCGAGGGTGCCGGGGATGAACTTCTGGCCGCCGAAGCCCGGGTTCACCGACATCAGCAGGATCATGTCGAGCCGGTCCATCACGTGGTCGAGGTGGTGCAGCGGCGTTGCCGGGTTGAACACCAGGCCGGCCTTGCAGCCACCATCGCGGATCAGTTGCAGCGAGCGGTCGACGTGCTGGGACGCTTCCGGATGGAAGGTGATGTAGGTGGCGCCGGCGTCAATGAACATGCGGATCAGGTCGTCCACCGGGCTGACCATCAGGTGGACGTCGATGGGGGCGGTCACACCGTGCTTGCGCAGGGCCTCGCAGACCATGGGGCCGATGGTGAGGTTGGGCACGTAGTGGTTGTCCATCACATCGAAGTGGACAATGTCGGCACCGGCTGCCAGCACGTTGTCGACTTCCTCACCGAGGCGGGCAAAGTCGGCGGACAGAATGGACGGGGCAATCTGGAACGGGGTCATGACAGCTCTCTCGATCGGGCTTATAGTCGTTGGCGGGCCTGCGCTCACCCGGAGTGGGTCAGGCGCGGGTCTCGGAGGGTCCTAAGTGTACCAGTTTCACTGGACGTTTTTGGAGTTGGCCAGACGGGACACTGGATACGCATCTTCCGGCAGTCATTGAGCAGGAACAGGCAGGTGGTCGTGAGGTTACGAATAACAACAGGGCAGAGGCGCTCGCGGATTGGTCGTCCGTCTGGTGGTAAGCGTCTGCTGACCGTGCTGATGACGGCGATGCTGGCGATGCCGGCGCTGGCCCAGGAGGAATCGGACGCGCCCGAGGCGGATACGGACGACACCGCCGAGGGGGCCTCGAGCACGCCCAGGCGGGCGCCGGTGGATGCCCGCCGGCTGATGATCTCCACCGGTCTGGGCTCGCGGGCGCTGGCCGCCCGTTTTCCGGACGCGGCGGTGTGGCTGCAGAACAGTGAAGGCGGAGACGAGCTGGCACTGCTGGAGCGGGAGCAGCGGGCGCCGGCCAAGGGTGCGGTCTTGATTCTGGGGGCTGAGGGCCAGAGTGCCGCCAGCGGCCTGGCCGGCGCCATGCGTGAGGCGCTGGCGGCGCGAGGCTGGGCTGCCATGACCCTCGGCCTGCCGGTGGGGCCGGGGGACGGACCGCCGCCAGCGTCCGCCCAGACCAGCACCCAGACCGCGGCCGAGCCGGACCCGTCACCCACCGGTGGTGAGGCGGCGAATCCGGCGTTGGCTGCCAGTGGTGAGTCGTCGGTGATCGACGTGATGGCGAAAGAGCCGGTTGCGGATTTGACCGGCCAGTACCGGGAGCGGGTTGCTTCCACCCTGTCAGCCGCCCGCAGCCGGCTGCAACAGCAGGGCTATCAGCGCGTTGTGCTGGTGGGGGTTGGCCGTGCGGCGATGCCGGTGTGGCGGGAGGCCCAGGCCGCCAACGGCCGCAGTGCCGAACTGGTGTGGATCGCGCCGCGTTTCGCCGCCGACGAACGTCAGGCCTGGCCGGCCAGCCTGGAAGGTCAGAGCGACTGGCAGGTGCTGGACCTGGCGCCGGCGCGGGCACAGCCGGAGGTGGCCAGCCAGCGGGCGGCAGTGTTCCGGCGCCAGGGGATACAGGGCTATCAGCAGCAGGCGGTGGCGATGGCGGCGCTGCCGACCGCGCGGGACGCCCGCCAGGTGGTCAGTCGCCTGGTGGCCTGGTTGCAGCGCGAGGACTGATCGGTCGGGCGGTTATTTCTGCTCCGCCTGGTGACGGTGATAGCGCTGCACTACCTCCCAGGCCTGCTGGTAACGCAGCAGGCGCTCCTTGGCGTAGGCCAGTTCCCGGGGTGGCAGGTCCCGGGCCAGCTTGTCCGGGTGGCAGCGGGAGACCTGTTTGCGATAGGTCTGCTTGATCAGGGTCAGCGAATCCCGACGGCCAACACCCAGGATGCGACAGGCGTCCTGGTAGGTCTGCGGTGGCGGAAAGCGTTCGGCATTCTGTTGCCCGCCCTGGTTGCTGTAGCTTTCCAGCACTTCCGCCACCAGTCCCGCATCCAGCCCGAGGGCGTCGACGGCGTCTTCACAGCGGTGGCGCCGCTGCTTGCTGGGAAGGCCCTGCAACTGCGCGCCATGGCACAGGCACAGGGCGATCACCATCACCGCTTCCGGCCGCCAGCGCCAGTTCAGGCGTAGCCGCCAGGCCTGCCAGCGTGACAGTTGGGAACACTGCTTGCCCAGCTGAAAACGTTTGATGGCGCGCTTGCGCTGACCGGGTGTCAGCGCCAGTGCGCGGATCAGACTCTCGGCATAACCGATGTCCTTTTCAGTGACCCGGCCGTCGGCCTTCGCCAGGTAACCCAGTAAAAAGAACAGCTGTCTTCGGGCGTGGGCCGGCAGGCCGGTTTCCGTCAGCACCGGGCCGGGCTGGTAACCGTGTTTGACCAGGCGGGTTACCAGGTCGTCGTAGCTGGCGTCCAGTGGCGATGGCAGGCTGACCGGTGTGGCGGTACGGCTCATGGCTGTGAGGGCTCCTGCTGATTCAGCAATCGATCCAGCTCTGCCAGCCGCTGAGGGGTGCCGATGTCGGCCCAGTGGCCGCGGTGGTGCCAGCCGTACACCTGGCCGGCGGCCATGGCCTGGCGCAGCAGGGGTGCCAGCGGCCGGTGGCCGGTCGGCAGGTCAGCCAACAGGTCCCGATGCAGCAGGCTGATGCCGGCGAACGTCAGTTGTGGTGTGCCGTCGGCGTGGACGTGACCGTCCGCCGCCAGGTGGAAGTCGCCGTCCGGGTTGTGGGGCGGGTTGTCCACCAGTACCACCAGTGCCTGGGCTGAGGCGTCGTGTGGCGGTGTGAGCTGGCCCAGGTCAAGGTCGCACCAGATGTCGCCGTTGATCACCAGAAACCAGGGGCTGTCGGCCGAGGCCAGTTGCGGCAGCGCCTGACGGATACCGCCGGCGGTTTCCAGCGGCTCGTCCTCGGCGGAATAGTGCAGTTGCAGGCCGTAGTCCTGGCCTTGGCCAAGGGTTTCGACGATCTGTTCGCCGAGCCAGGCGTGGTTGATCACCACCTCGCGGAATCCGGCCTGCTGCAGTCGCACCAGATGATGGCCAATCAATGGTCGGCCGCCGGCGGTGAGCAGTGGTTTGGGGGTGGTCAGGGTTAGCGGCCGCATCCGTTCGCCCTTGCCGGCGGCCAGGATCATGGCCTTCACGGGGTCGGGTTCTCCGCGAGCAGGGGGCGCAGACGCTGGTCGATGGCTGGCATCACCACCTCCAGCAGCCAGTCGTGGAAGTGTCGCAGGGCGGCCTGGCGACCACTGGCCTCCACCAGATACTGCACCGTACGGGGTACATCACCGAGGAAGCCCGTCTTGCCATCGCGGATGGCCAGACGGGCAAAGATGCCGGCGGCCTTGAGATGACGCTGCATACCCATCAGTTCAAACCACTGCCGGAAGGTATCGGCATCGGCATGGTGCAGGCCGGCATCGGCGCTGAGTACCCGGTATTGCTCCGCCCACTGCCAGACCTGCTGTTCCGGCCAGCGCACGTAGCAGTCCTTGAGCAGCGACACCAGATCGTAGGTGATGGGGCCGCGCACGGCGTCCTGGAAGTCGATCACGCCGGGTACCGCCGTGTGTTCGCGCACCAGCAGGTTGCGGGAATGGTAGTCCCGGTGCACGGTCACCTGGGGCTGGGCCAGGGCGCTCTCACGCAGGAACGCGAACACGGTATCCAGCAGGGCGTGCTCGCTGTTGCCCAGGGTCAGGCCCAGTTGCTGCTCCAGCAACCAGTCGGGGAACAGGTGCATCTCCCGGTTCAGCAGCGCGGTATCGTAGGGCGGCAGCGGGTAGGCCGGATCGGCGGGCAGCGACTGGATCCGCAGCAACTCGTTCAGGGCCTGCCGGTAATGGCCGTCGGCGCTGTCGCTGTCGAGCCGGGCCAGCAACTGGGTATCACCGAAATCTTCCAGCAGCAGGAAGCCTTCCACCAGATCCTCCGCCTCAATGGCCGGCACCGCGACGCCCTGGTCCCGCCAGTGACGGGCGATGGCGACAAACGGCCGGCAGTCCTCGTGGGCGGGCGGGGCATCCATCACGATCAGCCCGGTGCCGTCGCGGTGGACCCGGAAGTAGCGGCGAAAACTGGCATCACCGGACACCGGTTGCGGCTCGGCCTGGGCCAGACCGGGGAATTGTCGGACCCATTGGGTCAGCTGTTGTAGGCGGGTATCCATCGCGTGGCTCTGAAGCAGTTCAAAACCCGAAAGTTAGCAGAACTGGCGGGCAATCAGAAGCTGTGACGACGTTCTGGCCACGGGCTGACCACGCCTCTGCGTGAGGATGCGGTAATCTCGTTAACAAGCGCTGGAGGGCCGTGTAAACTAGGCGGCTCCCCGATTTCCATGCAGCAGCACAGGACCGCCGTCAACGTGCCAGTTTTTCTCCGCGATTCGCGATCTCCAGGCCGGCAGGCTGACCGCCCCGGCGGCGCCCCGGGCCGTGTGCGCCTGTGGTTGACCGGATGCTCCCTGGCGTTGGCGGGGCACGCCGCCCTGGCCCAGGCCGGGCCGACCGCCGCGGAACTGGACTGGCGTCCCCGTGAGGCCCTGCCTGCGGCGGTGCGGAATCAGCTGCCGGGGTTCTGTGAGGGCGGCTATCTGCCGCCGCCTTCGAGCGCTGCGGTGGTGTCCGGCAGCCTGGCTGAGGCGCCGATCCACGCCAGTGGCCTCAATGCCCGCTATGAGATTGATCGGTCGCTGTTTCTGGAGGGCGACGTCAGCGTCCGTCAGGGCGACTTCTCCATGCAGGGTGACCAGGCCCGTTACGATGCCGTCAGTGGTGAGGTGTCGCTGAATGGCGGGCTGGTGAGCCGCGGCGACGGTTTCCTATTGACCGGCGATGAAGCCCGCTACGACACCGCCTCTGGCCAGTTCCGTCTCAACACCGCTTCGTTCCTGTTGCACCAGGCCGATATGCGCGGCACAGCGGCAGCGCTGTCCCGGGTGGCGGACCAGCAGGTGGTGATTGATGAGGGGACGCTGACCACCTGCGCGCCTGGCCGGAACGACTGGTCCATTGTTGCCTCCCAGATCCATCTCGACCGGAACGAAGGTTTTGGTACCGCCCGTCACCTGCGCCTGGAGGTGATGGATGTGCCGGTGTTCTACTGGCCCTGGGCCAGCTTCCCGATTGATGACCGCCGCAAGAGCGGCTTCCTTTACCCCGAGTTCGGCACCTCCAACACAGGCACCGGCGGCTACCTGGCGTTGCCGTACTACTTCAATCTGGCGCCCCATTACGACGCCACCCTGACGCCCCAGTACATCCATGGCCGGGGCCTGTTCACCGAACTGGAAGGTCGTTACCTCGGACCCTACGGTGAATCGATGTTGCAACTGGGCTACATCGGCCAGGACAGCGACTATGACCGCGAGTACCCCGGCAAGGACGGCGAACGCTGGGCGCTGGATTTCAGCACCGGCGCCAGCTTCGGTGGTGGCTGGACCGGTTACGGCGACTACTCGGTGGTGTCCGACAACGACTACCTGAGCGACCTCAACCGTTCCCTCGACATCAGCCAGGCCACCCATCTGCGCCGTCGTGGTGGTGTCAGTTATCGCGACAGCAACCAGCTGTTCGAGGCCTACCTCAACGGTTATCAGACCATCGCGGACTACATCGCCGAACCCGACAAGCCCTATGCCCAGCTGCCGGAGCTGCTGTACGGCGGTCGTGCGGACCTGGGCCTGGCGGCGGCGTCGGTGGAAGCCCAGTACACCCATTTCTATCGCGATAACGACCTGCTCAGTGGCCTCGATCGGGCCAATGGTCAACGTCTGCGGCTGCAGCCACGGCTGGCGCTGCCGATGCGGGCCATCTGGGGGTACGCCGAGCCGTCGGCCACCCTCGACTACACCCACTATGAGCTGGTGGACTATGACTTCGGCGGCCGTATCGACGACAGCCGCCAGATTGACCGCACCGTGCCGGTGCTGGAGTGGGATTCCGGGCTCTACTTTGATCGCCGTACCGAACTGTTCGAGGTGCCGTACAACCAGACCCTGGAGCCGCGGCTCTATTACGCCTGGGCTGATGCCGATGATGACCAGGACGAGATCCCGGATTTTGACAGCTCCCTGCGTTCGTTCAGTTTTGACGAACTGTTCCGGCGCAACCGCTTCAGTGGCGGTGACCGGGTCGGGGACGCCAACCGCCTGACGCTGGCGGTAACCAGCCGCTTCTACGACCTTAACGACGGTGCCGAGAGGGCCCGTTTCAGCCTGGGGCAGGTCTACCACTACCGGGACCGCCGGGTCACCCTGGACGGCGAGGGGGCGGAAAGCCGTGGCGAGTCGCCGCTGGCGGGCGAGGCCGTGCTGCGGCCCCTGGCCAATCTGGACCTGCGTACATCGCTGCTGTGGGACCCGCGGTTGCGGGAAACGGAAGAGAGCCGCAGCCAGCTGGTGTTCCACTCCGGCGACTACCGCTACCTGGCCAGCCTGGGCCACACCTACAGCCGCGACCGGTTTGAGCAGGCGGACATTGGCGGGGTGGTGCCGGTGACCGATCAGCTCAGCCTGATCGGCCGCTGGGTCTACGATTCCCAGCTTGATCGTACCGCCGGCTCGCTGGCGGGGATTGAGTACAGCAGCTGCTGCTGGAGCGTGCAGGTGGTCCACCAGAACTACCTCACCACCGATGAGAAGCTCGACAGCCGGATGCTGTTCCAGATCCAACTCAAGGGGTTGGGGGGCACCGGTGGTGCTTCGAGCCGTATTTCCGACGCCATCTACGGGTTTGACGAGCGCCAACGCCGTCGTTACGGACATTGATCGAACGCGCCGGCGGGACCGGTGCCAACCACAGAAACAGGGGAATCTATGAAGGCCAATCTGCGCGTAAGCGTCCAAGCCATGCTGCTGTTGCTGGCGATGGTCCTGGCCACGGTGGCCCGGGCGGACCGGGAGCCGCTGGACCGGGTGATTG
Source organism: Marinobacter xestospongiae (assembly GCF_023156385.1). GTDB lineage: Bacteria > Pseudomonadota > Gammaproteobacteria > Pseudomonadales > Oleiphilaceae > Marinobacter > Marinobacter xestospongiae. The sequence goes on along the minus strand of NZ_JAKZAK010000009.1, from coordinate 99,352 downwards.
CCATTGTCGATGACAGCGTGATTCTGCAGTCGGAGCTGGATGCCCGGGTGCAGACCGTGATCTCACGGTTGAGCGCCCAGGGCACCACCCTGCCGCCGCGGTCGCTGTTGGCGCAGCGGGTGCTGGACCAGCTGATCACCGATTCGATCCAGCTGCAGCGGGCTGACAGGATGGGCATGCGGATCAGCGACAACGAGCTCAATGAGACCATCCGCAACATCGCCCAGGGCAACAACCTGACCCTGGCGCAGTTCGAGCAGCAGCTCACCGCCGAGGGCCTGACTTACGCCCAGGCGCGGGAGCAGATTCGCCAGGAAATGCTGGTCAGCCGGGTTCAGCAGCGCAGTGTGGGCAACCGCATCCGGGTCACGGACCGGGAGGTGGAAAACTACCTGGCGGCCGAGGAAGCCCGTGGCGGCAATGTCACCGAGTATGAGCTGGCCCACATCCTGGTGGCGGTGGATAACTTCAACGACCAGGCCGCCGCGCGCCAGGCCCGTGACAAGGCCGAGCGACTGGTGAAGGAAATCCGCAACGGCCGCGATTTCCGCTCCGCCGCGGTGGCCGAATCCGACGCCAGTAACGCGCTTGATGGCGGCCTGATGGGCTGGCGTCCGGAGAACCAGTTGCCTTCGCTGCTGGCCGACGTGGTGCCGGAACTGCCGCTGCAGGAACCCTCTGAGGTGTTGCAGAGCGGCAGCGGGTTCCACATCGTGATGGTGCTGGACAAGCGGGGCGGCGCCCAGTTGGTGGAGCAGGCCAAGGTGCGGCACATTCTGGTGCGGGCCTCCGAGACCCTGAGCGAGGATCAGGCAGAGCAGAAGATCCGCGAGCTCTATCGTGAGCTGCAGCAGGGCGCCGACTTTGCCGAACTGGCACGGGAGTATTCCGATGACCCGGTGTCCGGGTCCGATGGCGGTAACCTGGGGTGGGTCAGCCGCGGCCAGATGGTGCCGGCGTTCGAGCAGGCGATGCTGGCGGCGGACATTGGCGAACTCAAGGGGCCGATCCGTTCCCAGTTCGGCTGGCATATCCTGCAGGTGGAAGACCGCCGCCAGAAGGATGTCAGCGACGAACTCCAGGAGAACAGCGCCCGCCAGGCCATCTACCGTCGCAAGTTCGAGGTGGAGCTACAGTCCTGGTTGCGGGAGATCCGCGACGAAGCCTTCGTGGAAAAGAAACTCGATTCTGACGACAACGGTGACAACGCCTGATGACCGACGCCATCACCCTGGCCGTCACCGCCGGTGAGCCGGCGGGCATCGGCCCTGAACTGTGCCTGCAACTGGCCGCCAGCGACCGCGACGTCGGTCTGGTGGTGGTGGCCAGCGAAGCCCTGTTACGGGCCCGGGCAACCCAGCTGGGGCTGATGGTGACGTTGCGGCCCTGGCAGTCGGGGCAACCGGCCGCCACCGGCGCCGGTGAGCTGTCGGTGCTGGATGTGGCGGGACTGGCCTCGAATCAGCCGGGACAGCTCGATACCGGCAACAGCCAGTACGTGCTCGACACCCTGACTCTGGCCGCCAACGGCTGCCTGGATGGCACCTTCGATGGCATGGTGACGGCGCCAGTGCACAAGGGCGTGATCAACGAGGCGGGCATCGCCTTCAGTGGCCATACCGAGTTCCTGCAGGCGCTGTGCGGTGTCGAGCGGGTGGTGATGATGCTGGCCACCGACGAGTTGCGGGTGGCGCTGGTCACCACCCACTTGCCGCTGAAAGACGTCTCCGCCGCCATCACCCCGGCGCGGCTGAGTCAGGTCAGTCGCATCCTCGACCAGGACCTGCGCAAGTTCTTCGGTCTGGCGCGGCCCCGCATCCTGGTGGCGGGCCTCAATCCCCACGCAGGAGAAGGCGGTCACCTGGGGCGTGAGGAACTGGAGGTAATTGAGCCGACCCTGACGCAGCTGCGTAGTGAGGGTCTGGAGCTGATCGGGCCGCTGCCGGCAGATACCCTGTTTACGCCCCACTGGCTGGACCAGGCCGACGCCGCCCTGGCGATGTACCACGACCAGGGACTGCCGGTGCTGAAATTCCAGGGTTTCGGTCGTGCCGTCAACATTACCCTGGGGCTGCCGATTGTGCGCACCTCGGTGGACCATGGCACCGCCCTGGACCTGGCCGGCACCGGTCGGGCCGATGTCGGCAGTCTCAAGACCGCGGTGCGGGTGGGTGAGCGCATGGCTCGGTCCCTGCGCGCCCATCGGGCCACCGCTTCATCCCCGTCGAGTGGAGAACCGACATGAGCCGAAAGGCCGGCCACCAGGCCCGAAAACGTTTTGGACAGAATTTCCTGCACGACCCCGGGGTGATCGAGCGTATTGTCCGTGCCATCCATCCCCAGCCCGACGACGCCATGGTGGAGATCGGCCCGGGGTTGGGGGCGCTGACCGAAGAGCTGTTGCAGGCCAACCCGCGCTTGCAGGTGGTGGAGCTGGACCGGGATCTGATTCCGGTGCTGCGCACCAAGTTTTTCAACTACCCGGAACTGACCATCCACGAAGCCGACGCGCTGTCGTTCGATTTCGGTCAGCTTGCCGGTGATGGTGAGCGACTGCGGATCATCGGCAACCTGCCGTACAACATCTCGACCCCGCTGATTTTTCACCTGCTGAGCTTCTCCGGGCTGGTGAAGGACATGCACTTCATGTTGCAGAAAGAGGTGGTGCAGCGTCTGGCGGCGGTGTCCGGCGACAATCACTATGGCCGCCTCGGCATCATGGCGCAGTATTTCTGCAAGGTGCAGCCGCTGTTTGAGGTGGGCCCGGGCGCGTTCCGGCCGGCGCCCAAGGTGGATTCCGCCATCGTCCGGCTGGTGCCTCACGATACCCTGCCGCACCCGGCGAAAGACCTGGCCACCCTGCAACGGGTGGTGCGAAGTGCCTTCAATGCCCGCCGCAAGACCCTGCGCAAGGCGCTGGCTGCGGAGGTGTCGGTGGCCCAGCTGCAGGCGCTGGGGATCGATGACGGCCTGCGACCGGAAAACCTGACACTGGCCCAGTACGTGGCGATTGCCGATGCCGTGTACGAGGCCGGCGGAGAGAGGAATGACTGACTACGCCATTGGCGATATTCAGGGCTGTCACGACCGTCTGCAGGCGGTGCTGGCCAAGGTGGACTTCTCGCCGTCCCGGGATTGCCTGTGGGTGGCGGGGGACCTGATCAACCGTGGCCCGGCGTCGCTGGAAACGCTGCGTTTCCTGGAAGGTCTGGGGGACGCCACCCGCATCGTGCTGGGCAACCACGACCTGCACCTGCTGGCGGTGGTGCTTGGCGGGCATCGCACCCGCAAGAAGGATACCCTCGCGGAGATCCTCGATGCGCCGGACCTGGAGCGGCTGGTGGCCTGGCTGCGGCAGCAGAACCTGTGCCTCTACGATGGTGACCGGGACCTGTTCATGGCTCACGCCGGTCTGCCCCACATCTGGTCGGTGGATCAGGCCCTGGCCTGTGGCCGGGAAGTGGAGGCGGTGATCCGGGGGCCGGAGGCGCGGGCGTATTTCACCGGCATGTACGGCAACGAGCCGGCCCGCTGGCAGGACGATCTGCAGGGCATGGATCGCTGGCGCGCCATCACCAACTACTTCACTCGGATGCGTTTCATCGCCGCTGACGGCACTCTGGAACTGGCGACCAAGGAATCTGCCGGTGCCGCGCCCAATGGCTACCAGCCCTGGTTCCAGTTTCCCCGAGACGATCAGGTGCGGGTGATCTTCGGGCACTGGGCGGCGCTGGAGGGGCGTACCGGCAGCGAGCGCTACATCGGCCTGGACACCGGCTGTGTCTGGGGTGGCGCCCTGACCATCATGAACCTGGACAGCGGGGAGCGCATTCACTGTGACTGTTAGCACCCTGCCGCTGCTGCGCTTTCCGTTGGTGGCCGGCGCCCTGTCGATGCTGGTGGCGGTGATGGCGGGCGCCTTTGGCGCCCACGGCCTGCGGGCGCTGGTGAGTGCCCGGGGGCTTGAAGTTTTCCAGACCGCCGTCACCTATCAGGTATACCATTCCCTGGCGTTACTGGTGTGTGCCCTGCTGCTGGGTTTCGGCTGTCGCCGGCGCTGGCTGCAGGTTGCCGCCGGCTTTTTCCTGGCCGGCATCCTGCTGTTCAGCGGCAGCCTGTATCTGCTGGTACTGACCGATCTGCCCGGCCTGGGGCCGGTGACGCCGCTGGGCGGTGTCTGCTTTATGGTGGGGTGGCTGGTGCTGGCCATCGCCGGCATCCGCCGTACCCCTGTTGAGACTTGAGGCTTGTATGAACATTGAACTGAACGGCGAAGCGTACGAGCTGGCCGACCAGGCCACCGTGGCCACCCTGCTGGACGCCCTGGCGCTCCACGGCAAGCGGCTGGCGGTGGAAGTGAACGAAGACATTGTGCCCCGCAGCCAGCATGCCGAGTTCCGGCTGCAGGCCGGTGACCGGGTGGAAGTGGTCCACGCCATTGGTGGTGGCTGACCCCACCACCTCACTGCAGGCCGTCCTGGCCGGCAGCCCACACCACCCATAATCCCAACCCCAATCAGGTGCTCCATGACCCATCCTGCCGATAACGCGCTTCCTGAAGACAAACCGCTGGTCCTTGACGGCCGAACCTATCAATCCCGCCTGCTGGTCGGCACCGGCCAGTACCGCGACCTGGCCGAAACCGGCCGTGCCATCGAGGCCAGCGGTGCCGAGATTGTCACCGTGGCGGTGCGCCGTACCAACCTGGGCCAGAACCCGGATGAGCCCAACCTGCTGGATGTGATCTCGCCGGAGCGGTACACCATCCTGCCCAACACCGCCGGCTGCTACAGCGCCAAGGACGCGGTACGGACCTGCAAACTGGCGCGGGAGCTGCTCGACGGCCACGACCTGGTGAAGCTGGAAGTGCTGGGTGAGGAAAAGACCCTCTACCCCAACATGACCGAGACCCTGGTGGCGGCCGAGGAGCTGATCAACGATGGCTTCAAGGTGATGGTCTACTGTTCTGACGACCCGCTGCTGGCCAAGCGCCTGGAAGAGATGGGCTGTATCGCCATCATGCCGCTGGGCGCGCCCATCGGCTCCGGTCTGGGTATCCAGAACCGCTATAACATCCGCCTGATCGTCGAGAACGCCCAGGTGCCGGTGCTGGTGGATGCCGGTGTAGGCACCGCCTCCGACGCCACCATCGCGATGGAGCTGGGGTGTGACGGTGTGCTGATGAACACCGCCATTGCCCAGGCCCGTGACCCGATCCGTATGGCCAATGCCATGCGGCTGGCAATCGAATCCGGCCGCGATGCCTGGCTGGCCGGGCGGATGCCCAAGAAGCTCTACGCCAGCGCTTCCTCCCCCCTGGACGGCACCTTCTTCTGAGGTGTGGTCCGGTAAACGTTAACCTTCTGGAAATGGACACGCAGTAACGCCATGACCGACAAACAACCCAGCCGCCGGGAGGTGATCCTTCAGGCCCTCGCCGGCCTGCTGGAGACCGACCCCGGTGCCCGGATCACCACCGCCAGCCTGGCGCGATCCGTTGGCGTCACCGAAGCCGCGCTGTACCGGCACTTTCCCAGCAAACGCAAGATGTTCGAGGCGCTGATCGAGTTCGCCGAGGATGCGGTGTTCTCACGCTGCCAGCTGATTCTGCAGGAGCAGGACGACGCCCAGGTGCGTCTGCAGCAGATTGTCCACCTGGTGGTGGTCTTTGCCGAGCGCAACCCCGGGCTGACCCGGGTGCTCACCGGCGATGCCCTGATGGGGGAGGACGAAGCCCTGCGCCGCCGCGCCTCCCAGTTCTTCGAACGGCTGGAGACCCAGATCCGTCAGGTGCTCAAGGAGGGCGAGATCCGTCAGGGCCTGCGCCCCCGTACCAGTCCGGGCCGTGGCGCGGACTGGGTCATGGTCTTTATTGAGGGACGCCTGCAGCGCTTCGTGCGCTCTTCCTTCGAACGCCAGCCCACCGCCCACTTCGACGAATCCTGGCTGCTGGTGCTGGACACCGTCTGGCCCGGTTAACGCCCGCAACCACCCGCCACCGCTTCTAATTTCAGCCCTTTAGCAGACCTACCGGGACGCCTCCGCCAGCCACTGGCGGATGGTCTGGTAAAGGGCGGGCGCCGTGATCACGATGTCCTGCCCCCACAGCTCTTCCGGCTGTCCCTCCGGCACCGTACTGAAATGGCCCGCCTCGGCACCGGCTTCGGTGGCAATCAGCCGGGCGGCGGCAAAATCCCACGGGCTCACGGTCTCGTAATAGATGTCCAGCCGGCCACAGGCTACCCAGCAGATGTCCAGCGCGGCGGAGCCGATCCGGCGCAGATCGCGGCAGCGGTGGATCATGGTGTCGAGCCGGCGCAGCAGCGGGGCCAGCGCGTCCTTGGTGTAGGGAAAGCCGGTGGCAAACAGCGCCTGGCGTGGGGTGTCACAGCCGCTGTGGCGGATGCTCTCACCGTTCAGGGTGGCGCCCTGGCCGCGTTCGGCACGGAAGGTCTCCGCCGAGAACGGTGCGTGGACGATCCCCAGCTGCACCTGACCACGCTCGGCGTAAGCGATCGACACCGCCACCTGGGGGTGGCCGTAGGCGTAATTCACCGTGCCGTCGATGGGATCGACTATCCACAGCGGGGTGTCCAGTTCTTTCGCCTGGCTCAGGTCCGGCATGGATTCCTCGGACAGGATGCGGTGATCGGGAAAGCGCTCACGGATCGCCTGGGCGATGAACTCATCCGCCATCACGTCCGCGTGGGTCACCAGCTCGGTGTGGTTCTTGTAGTCGGTGCGGAGGGTGTTTTGCTCCCGCTCCCGGCGAATCAGCGCCCCGGCGTCCCGGGCCAGTTGCTCTGCGAAATCGGCAATCGCGGTAACAGACACGTGGTGGTCCCTCCTGGCAGGTATTGGTTTGGAGAGGCTATGGAACCACCGCCATCGAGCGTCCGCAAGTGTTACGCTGGTGGAGAGCCGGTGTCGCGGCCGGTTAACCGGAAAACAGCCAGGCCACACCCCGGATCACCACCGCCAGCGGCACCATCAGCAGGATCGCCAGCAGGTGCCAGATCAACACGATGTTGGCCTCGTTGCCGTGTCTGGTGGTGAGGTGGATGTACAGCCAGAAGCCGGCGCAAAAGCTCAGCAGCGGTAACCAGAAGTCCTGTCCCCACAGCGCCATCAACGGCAGCGACAGCGGTGCGACGAGGCTGGTGGCAAAGGCGATGGAGAAGATCACCCAGCCCAGGTCCCAGCGTTCTGAAATCTGTTGGGGCAGGGCGGTGAGGGCGCACAGGGCCAGGGTAAGCGACACCAGCCAGGGCCAGTCCCAGGCGAGAGGCCAGAGGGGCGTATCCATACGCGGGGCTCCTTTCGCGGGGTTCCGATGCTTGCGTGAGGGAAAAGCTGCCCCGATGCTGAACGCACCGGGGCTGGGGCTGTTTACAGCGCCTGGAGCCAGGCTTCCATCTTGTCCATGGCGGTCACCAGGCGTGGGCAGGCCTGTTCAACAAAGCTGTCGCCCAGGGCCTGGTCGGCGTAGTCGCCACCGGCCAGCTTGAGGGCTTCGCCGCCGTCGAAGTCGACGAACGCCAGACGTGCGCCGAGGTGGTCCGGCACGAAGCCGAAGTCGCTGGCGGGCAGAATGGCCACCCCGGTGTCTTCCAGCAGGCGCTGGCACAACGCCTGGCTGGTCTTGATGTCGCGACGGGCAAGGGCATCCTGGAAGTTGACGAAGTTCGGGAACAGGTAGAAGGCCCCCTCCGGCTTCTGCACCACGGCGCCCATGTCGCTGAGCCGGCGGTGGAGGTATTCACCCACCACTTTCAGCACCCGTCGGGACTGCTTCAGGTACTCGTCCATGTCGTCCCCCCCGTCGAAGGCGGCGATGGCGGCGTACTGGATCGGCGCACTGGTGGCGGTGTAGGTTTCGCTGGCAATGATCGCCATGGCGTCCTGCAGCGGTCGCAGCTCGGGCGGGAAGATGAAGGTGCCGAGACGCCAGCCGCCGGCGCCGGCCCATTTGCTCAGGCCGGTGCTGATGATGGTGCCTTCCGGGTAATAGCGGGCAATGGACTTGTGCTTGCCCTCGAAGTGCACTTCGCCGTAGATCTCATCCGACAGCAGGATCAGCTTGTATTTGCGGGCGACGTTGGCGATCGCCAGCAGCTGGTCTTCGGTGTAGGTGCAGCCGGTGGGGTTGGATGGGTAGTTGAGAATCAGGATACGCGGCCGCGACGGATCGTCACGGCAGATGATGTCCAGCTCCTCGGCGGTGAGCTGCCAGTTGTTCTCGGCGTGGGTCGGCAGCCAGTGAACCGAGCGACCGATGATGCGGGCCTGGGGAGCGTAGGACACCCAGCTCGGGCGGGGAATCAGCAGGTCGCCGTAATAGGCCAGCTGGAGAATGAACAGCAGCTCCTTGGAACCGGGGCCGATAAGCACGTCGTCTGCGGTGCAGCGCATGTGTTCGGCACGGTTGATGTAGCCGGCGATGGACTGACGCAGGGCCTTGAGTCCCTTGACCGGGAGATAGTCCTTTTCATGGGCATGCTGTCGCAGTGCCTCCACTACGCGATCGGGTACCGGGAACGGAGATTGCCCCAGGCCCAGCTTGATGATGTCGCGGCCTTCCTGGCGCAGCTGGTTGCTCAGCTCATTGATGCGCAGGGTCGAGGAGGGCTGGATGCCGCGAACGTTGAGGTTGATGGCGTAGTGACGGTCTGTGCTGTTTATGTCCATGGGTCCTGATCTGTTGTGAGTGTTGTCACACAGCAGTATAGGAAAGCCGACGGAAAACCATCAGGGTGACGGAATAGGGGATTGCCGAAGTGTCGCGGTAAGCGTCTGTGAATCAATGCCTTGGCAGCGCTGGAGAAATATCCGGAAGCCGTTTGGCCGGGGTGGCGGTCACGCAATGTTCTTTTGTGTTTCACGCCCAGGCTTGGTAATTTCGCCGGCGAGACAGGAGTTGAAGCAGTTCTCAGATGGAGATTGAGACCATGTCCCGCACCCCCCAAAAAAACTGGGTTGTCGATCTGCCCGCCCGTACAGCCCGCCACCATTCCGGGTTTCTGATCCAGTTTGAGGGTCGCCCCGGTTCCAGCCATTTCGGTGGTCACCCCACCTTTGTGCCGTCGCTGAGTCACCTGGAAACAGTAGCGCTGATCCGCGAGGGGTTTCAGGCTTTCAAGGAAGCCTACGCCGATTCCGTCAGCCAGACCCGCACCAGTGTGCCGGTACGCAAGAAACTGGTACTGCCGAATTAACCAGTCGGGACACTAGCCCGTCCGTCAGTGTGCAGTCTGCTCGGCCCGCAGTTCCGCCAGCGCCTGGTCGAAGCGATCACGCAGCGCGGCGGCCTGAGGGTTGCGACGGGAGAACGCCGCCCGCAGCTGTCGTGGTGGTGCCACCGGCGTTGGCAGCGCCTCCAGGTTGGCCAGCTCCGGCATGTCGTCGCGGTGATGGGCGATCAGATACTCGCACACCTTCTGCTCGCAGATGAACAGGTCAATCCGACCCCGCGCCAGCATTCTCAGGCTGGTGAGGTCCGGCTGTTCGTGACTGATGCGGGTGATCCGGGCCAGATCACGGGCGATCCAGGCCATGAATTCGCTGGGGTAGTTGTAGGACTCCGACAGTCCAATTCTTTGCCCGCTCAGGTCGTCCAGCTGCTGCCAGGAAAACGGCCAGTCGCGGCGCTTGAACAGCACATCCCGGGCCAGGCTCAGGGGGGCGGTGAACAGCAGGTCCTCGGTACGCTGATCGGAGTAGGTCAGTGAATAGATCATGTCCGCAAAGCCGTCCTCGACCTGTTTGATGGCCCGGCGCCAGGGCAGCATCTCAATGTTGGCGTTCAGCCCCATGCGGTGGATGACCTGGCACACGGTGTCGGTATCGATGCCCACGACGGCGTCCCCCCGGCTGTACTCGTAGGGCGGGAACTCGGCGGTGACGATGGTCAGGTTGGCGGGCTCGGCCCTGGCCTCCAGAGTGACAAGGGAGGCCAGAAACGACAGCGCTGCAAAGAATACCGGTCGATTCAGCATGTCGGTGGTCCATGGATGAAAGGGGCCCGTCGGGACACTAGGACCGCATTGTAGCGGCGTTGGCCTCCGGATGGCAGTCAACCGTGTCCAGAAACAGGTGGCCCGGCGCCGCCTTGGCCCGTTTCTTGGCTGCCGAGGCGATCTCCGCCAACTGGTCGGCGGTGCGACAGGCGTTGCAGTCGAAGCCGTTGACGGCAACCAGGCCGGCGGCAAGGGTGACCAGTGGAAAGCGCGCCATCTGGCCGAAGCGGTCGCTGCACTCGACAAAGCCCGCGTCTCGGGTGGCGGAGGGGTAGAGCGGTGCGGTCTCGGTAACGAACAGCGCCTGGGCCTGGCGGATACGATCCAGGGTGTCGTCCGCCGGGCTGATCACCACAAAGTCGTCGCCGCCGATGTGGCCCACAAAGTCGTCACGGTCGGTGAACAGTTCCGCCAGAATGCCGCCGAGCTTGAGGATGACCTGGTCCCCGGCGCGGTAGCCGAGCACGTCGTTGAGGGGCTTGAAGTGGTTGATGTCGAAGTACACCAGGGTGAATGGCTGGCGTTCCCGCAATCGGCTTTCCAGGGCCTTCTGGATCGGTACGTTGCCGGGCAGCAGGGTCAGCGGGTTGGCGTAGCGGGCATCCTCGAGCTTGCGGGCGGTGATCTGCTTGAGCAGCGAGCGGGTGGCGCCGAGACCGGCATAGCCGCCGTCGCGCACCACGATGAAGTGCTGCTTTAGGTAGTGCAGATCCTCGTCGATCAGCCGCTGGCTGACGTCTTCCAGCGACATGTGATGGTCCACCACCAGGGCATCGGCGCTGAGCAGGTGGGTGACCGCGCGGCGCTCGTTGAGGGCGCGGCCATAGGGCGTGCTGAAGGTCTCCAGCACCCGCCATTTGTGCAGCAGGCCAAGGGGATGGCCGTTGTCCACCACCGGCAGGGCGAACAGGCTGGGCTCTCTCTGCAATCGTTCCCAGGCGGCCTTGAGGGTGGCATCCGGGGCCAGGGGTTCGACGTAGCGGCACAGGTCGGCGGCGGAATCGCGGCTGTTGCCGGCCCACTGGCGGCCGGTGTGGCGGGGCAGCAGCGGATCAAGGGTGGCGGTGGGCATGGGTCGGGGGCGACCGAACAGGAAGCCCTGCACCAGGTGAATGCCCAGCTCGGCAATCAGCCGGAACTCGGCCTCGCTTTCGACACCTTCGGCGATCAGTTTGCAGTCCAGGCGTTTGGACAGATCCACCACTGAACGCACGAACTCCCGTTTGATCAGATCGTCCTGGATGTCACGAATGAAGTGGCGGTCGATCTTGACGAAGTCCGGCTTCAGCTCCGACCACAGTTTGAGTCCGGAATAGCCGCTGCCAAGGTCGTCGATGGCGATCCCGAAGCCCTGCTGACGCAGCCACACCAGCGATTCCTGCAGGGCCGCCAGGTCACTGGTGGGGTAGCGTTCGGACAGTTCGATGATGATGTCTTCGGCCTGCAGGCCGTTGTCGTCAAGCAGCCGGGACAGGCTAGCGCGGTTGAGTGCCGGCAGCACCAGTTTGTCCGGACTGACGTTGACGAACAGCTTCTGGGGTACGCCGTGCGCGGCCCAGCTGCGGGCAGTGGCCCGCAGGCACAGGGATTCCAGTTCGCCGGTCAGGTTGTGGCGTTCGGCGGTTTCAAACAGCATCGCCGCGGAGTGCAGCGGGCTGTCGGAAGGCCCCCGGCTGAGGGCCTCGTAGCCGAAAACGGAGCCTCCGGCGGTGTCCACGATGGGTTGTAACAGGGTGGTGATACGTTCATCGGCAAGCAAGTGCTGTAATTCCTGAACCAGACTGTCTTGCATCCAGGGGCTCCGGGTCGGTTAGTGCTTCACCCACACCTCGACGCGTCCATTGCGTTGCTGACCGGCACGGCCGCCTGAGCGTCCAACAGGCATGAAATGGCCATAGCCGGTGTAGGCATCCACTTCCGTTCCTTTTTCCCGCAGTGCCCGCACCACGGACAGGGCGCGCAATTCGGAAATCATCTGCGCCCGCAGCTCGCTGGTCTGCTGGTCGGCAAAACCGATCAGCAACAGGTCGGAGCCCTGCCGGTTTTCCCGTTCCAGGTAGTCGATCACCCGTGTCAGGTCACGCTGGGCCTTGTTGTCGAGGCGGGTATGGCCTTCGGAGAAGCGGAAGTTCACCGTCAGCCTACGGTAGTTTTGTGTCAGGGATTTGAACGACGCCGGTGTGTTGTCATCAAATTCCGGGTCCATGGCCATTGGGGTCTGGGAGATGCAGCCATTGTCATCGACGATTTGCTGGCCCTGTTCGCTGAGCACAAAGGCGATGAACTCGTTGACCAGGTTGCTGTTGTTGTCTTCCCGGGTGTAGAGGAACAGTCGCCGGGTCAGCGGGTAGTCCTCGCTGGCCACCGTCAGGCGGTCGGGCTTGAGGGCCGGGGCGTCGCCGTCGGCCACCGCCACCACCTTGCTGTCGCGGATCGAGGCCAGGCCGGCGAAGCCGATGGCGGCGGGGTTCTGGCTGACGTCGTCGGAGAGTTGGTCGTTGGATTCATAGCGGCGGGTGCCGGCGGCCAGTTGGTAGCGATCGCCCAGCACCAGGTTGCGGAAGGTGTCCCAGGTGCCGGACTGGCTGTCGCGGGCGTAGCGCTGGATCGGCAGGTCGGCACCACCAAGCTGGGCCCAGTTGTTGATGTCGCCGGCAAAGATCTGGCCGAGCTGGTCCAGGGTCAGGGACGTAAGCGGGTTGTCTGGGTGGATCAGAATGGCGAGGCCGTCGATGGCGATGATGTGTTCACTCGCAAGCGCGGTGAGGTCGGCCTCGCCGGCGAGGGCGTCAATCTCGGTGGGCTTGGCCGGGCGTGACGCCGCCCAGATGTCCGCGGTGTCGTCCAGCAGGGCCTGGAAGCCGGTACTGGAACCGTGGGCGGCAACCCGGGCGGTCAGGGCGTTGTCGTCCTGGCCAGCCTGGATCAGCAGGACATTGTCTTGCGCTCCGGGCTGGCGTTCGGCGTCCTGGCCTGACCTTTTTTGCAGGAAGCCGGCCACCAGTGCCGGAGCCAGGTCGGCACCGATGGTGTTGGAGCCGTGGATTTCGATATGGGTTTCACTGGCCAGTAGCGGCCAGCTCAGGCACAACAGGCACAGGGCGCCCATCTTGCGAGCTGCAGACAGCATGGTTTTCCTCTCTAGTGCGGGATTGGTGCGGACGTACACCGGCCGATGACGGACAACGGCCCGGGCGTGGGCAGCGGGCCCAGCGTGGGCAACGGATCGCAGGGAGAGGTCATCGGGGTACGGCGCGGGTTGGTGTGGCTAACGGGGCGGTGGTGCTCCAGGCTCAGTGCCCGGGGCCAAACCGGTGTGGGTCCAGTTCCATGTGTTCGATGCGCTGGCCCAGCATGATCACCCGTCCGAGGTAGCGTTCCTCGCCAGTGGAGGTGAACTCGAACAGGTAACGGCGCCAGACTCGAAGCCGTCCCTGGCGGTCGCGTTTGAACCAGAGCCCCCGCGAATAGACCGCGTCATCCAGCAGCATCACGTCCATTTGCTTGCAATAGGTCTTGGCGGCGGCAAGCACCGTGTCCTTGATCGCCTTGGCACGCCACCAGTACCAGGCTGCGAAGCCAAGGGTGAAGAGCCAGAATAGGGTGCCTAGGGTCACGGAGAAATTGCCTGTCGCCGGATCGGAGGGGCCCGGTTGGACCGGCGCCAAGGTTACACCGAATCAGGGGTCAATTGCGAGTCTCTGCTCGGGATTTCAGCGGCTTGCCGCTGCTCCGTGCTGACGCCGCAGAGCATCTGCAGAAAGTGGTTACTCAGCAGGTGGGCCTGGTCGACGTTGCTGGCCAAGTGAAGGGACTCCTGCTGGGCGCTTTCGCTGCTCTGTACCGAGCGGGTGCCCAGTTCCAGCAGCCGCTGGGCTTGCCGCTCTACCTGCAGGCTGAGACTGGACTGCTGTTCGATGGCGTCGGCGACCTGATCGGAGCAGGCAGCAATCAACTGGATGTCCGCCAGGGTGGAGGTGATGGCCGCCTGGGTGTGGGTGGCGTTGCGGCGGGTCTGGTCGCAGGCCGCCACTCCCTGTTGCAGGGTGGCGGAAGCCAGGCGGGCATCGCCCTGAAGGCCGTGGATGATCTGCTCTATCTCGCGGGTGGATTCCTGGGTACGGCGGGCCAGGTTCCGCACCTGCTCCGCCACCACCGCGAAACCACGTCCGGCCTCACCGGCCCGGGCTGCCTCGATGGCGGCGTTGAGCGCCAGCAGGTTGGTGCGTTCGGCAATGTCGCCAATGACGTCCAGCACCATGCCGATGGTGTCACTGCGGTCCGCCAGTGCCAGCACCTGGGTGTTGGCCCGGGTCAGGTCGGTGCTGAGTTGTTCCAGGGCGTTGTCCAGGGTCGCCATCTGTTGCTGGCAGTGCTGGGCGGAGCGGTCGGCATCGCCGGTGGCGTCGCGGGTCTGGCGGGTGAGATTGCTGACCCGCTGGACACTGTCGGCGAGGGCATCGAACGCCCGGTTGATGTCATGGAGGTCGTGCTGCTGGCTGCGGATGCTATTGGCGGACTGGCTGATCCAGTCCATGGTGCGGTCCTTGCGGTTGTGGATATCGTCCACATTGGCGTGCAGTCGTGCCGACACCGCTCGGAGGGTGGCGTCCTTCTTCAGCCGCTCAAACGTCAGCCAGGCGCTATCGTCGCGCCGACCGGTGTAGATGTAGGGGTGGGCCGGGTGAACGCCTTCACGGCCGGCCCGGAGGCGGTGGTGCAATGGCCACAGTCCCGCCAACAGGGCGGCAAAGGTGAGCAGGAGTAGTGCCTGGGTGGCGGCGATCCAGGTCACGGCCAGCAAGGGAATACTGGCCCACAGCAGCACCGATGCCAGTGCCAGGTAGCCAGCGACCAGACGGCTGAGCAGGGCCGGTGCCCGGGCCAGAAAACGCTCGGGCACCGAGCCGGTGGCCCAGGCCCGGTACACCGCCTCCGCCCGTTGCACCTGTTCCCGAGTGGGGCAGGTACGCACCGATTGGTACTCCACTACTTCACCATGCTGGCGGATTGGCGTGACGAACGCGCTTACCCAGTAGTGGTCGCCGTTGCGGCAGCGGTTCTTCACCAGCCCCATCCAGGAGTCGCCCCGCTGGATGGTCTGCCACAGGTCGGCAAAAGCGGCCTGGGGCATGTCCGGATGACGGATGATGTTGTGGGGCTGGCCCAACAGATCCTGCTCATCGAAGCCGGCGATCTCGCAGAAGGTGTCGTTGACGGCGGTGATGCGGCTGTTGAGGTCGGTGGTGGTGATCAGGTGACTGTGCTCGGCGAAGCGCTTTTCCTGCTGGGTTACGGGCTGGTTTCGACGCATGACAATCCTTTGCTGTTGTTTGAGTTCTGGGCTCAATTGCGGCGATGTTATTTGCTGATGTTCCTTGCCAACTATTGCCTGCGGTCGCTGGAATACCAGCCGCATATTGCAATTATCGATAAGTAAGCGCTTATTTATGAACAAATACACGCTTCTTTAGGGCGGGTTTGCAATATCAGGCTAGGGCCAAAAGTGTAATTGCTTATCCTCTGCTGCAGGTGAAACATACAAAGGAGCCTCAGACTCCAACGATAAGAATGTGAGGAAACAGCCAGGCAGGCCATGGACACACTCAAAGATCACAGCTTCAAACAACTGGTGGACCAGCATCCCCGCGCCATCATGCTGGCAACCACCGAGCCGACCATCACTTACGTCAACCAGCAGTTCTGTCGGGTGACCGGCTACTCGGTGAGCGAGATCGTCGGCCTGAAGCCGTCGGTACTGAGTTCCGGCTTCCACAGTGAGCAGTTCTACGCCGACATGTGGCGTACCATCGCCGAGCAGGGGCACTGGGAAGGGGTGATCTGGAACCGTCGCAAGAGCGGCGAGATCTACCCGCAATGGCTCAACATCTTCCCCATTGAGCAGGAAGGGGAGCGGCTCTATGCCGGGGCTTTTCTCGACGTCAGCGAGCTCAATCCGCGGGACCGCGGGCTGGAATCGATGGCCTACTTCGACACCCTCACCGAACTGCCCAACCGCTCGCTGTTCCGGGAGTTCCTCAACGCCAAGGTCAGCCAGTGCGAGAGTGGCGGCAGCCAGTTTGCGGTGCTCTTCATTGACCTGGATTTCTTCAAAGGGGTGAATGACCTGCATGGCCATGACGTCGGTGATCAGGTGCTGCGTCAGGCGGCGGCGTCGATCCGTCGGGTGATGCGTGAGAGCGATGTACTGGCGCGGCTGTCCGGAGACGAGTTTGCCGCCATCATCGATCTGGACCATGGCGACGCCATCCTGGAAACCGTGGGCCAGCGCATCGTCGATGTGTTCCACCAGCCCATCCCCGCCGAGGACAAGGACCATTTCCTGTCGGCCTCGGTGGGGGCGGCGGTGTTTCCCAAGGACGGCACCAGCGGTGACGATCTGCTGCAGAACGCCGACCGCGCCATGTACGAGGCCAAGAACGCCGGCCGCTCCTGTTTCCACCGTTTCCGCCAGGACGAGTCCGAGCGCAGCCTGCAGGAGCAGCGGGTGGCGGAGGCGCTGGTGGAATCGCTGAAAACCACACCGGAGGAGTTCAGTGTGGTGTACCAGCCCCAGTTCGACCTCACCAGTGATCGGCTGATTGGCATGGAGGTGTTGGTGCGCTGGGATCACGCCGACATCGGTCCGATCTCCCCCGCCGAGTTCATTGAGGTGTGCGAACGGCGTGGGCTGATTCACGAGCTGATGGAGCGGGTGGTGGCCTGCGTGGTGGCGGACCTGTCGTCCCTCACCACGGCGGTGCCGCGCGGCCTGGGGCTGGCGCTGAACATCTCTGCCGGCCAGTTTGCCGATGCCCGCCTGCTGGCGCTGATTGAGCCAATCGTCCGCGAGACCCGGCGTCTGGGCTGGGTGCCGGAACTGGAGATCACCGAAACCCACCTGATGCACCTGTCGCCGCGCTACCGGCGGCAACTGGAAGCCTTTGGCCGGGATGGCGTACGCATCGCGGTGGACGATTTCGGGACCGGCTATTCCTCGCTGGCCTACCTGCACGAACTGCCGATCCACATCCTCAAGATTGACCGCCAGTTTGTGGCCCGGCTGGGGGAGGAGCGCCGTGACCTGCAGATTGTCTCAGCGGTGCTGGGGATGGCCCAGGCCCTTGAGCTGGAGGTGATCGCCGAGGGCATTGAGACCGACACCCAGCGGCAGCACCTGGTGCAACTGAACTGCCTCAAGGGGCAGGGCTTCCTGATGGCAAGGCCGATGCGCTGGGACCAGCTGAGCCAGCGCTGGTTGATGTAAATCAAGCTCAAGCCCAAAACAGCGGGAAAAGTGACCTGTTTGCAATATAAGTCATGGACGATATCGGCCCGACCTTGGAGAGTGCACTCATTTAGTGCTGACGGGTTGTAGCGTTTTATGGTCGAGAACACGAACTGTTGCGAGCTGGGAGCCTACCTGCGGTTACACCGGGCCAAGCCGGGTGAGTGGGCGGCGGCCCTGCATAGCCTGACCCGTGGTGGCGAGACCCGCCTGAGTGCGGAGCGGGCCCATCTCTCCGGACATTGCCTGGCGGAGTTGTCCACACGGCTGGGCAGTGTCATGTACTTCTGGGCCGAGGGTGGCCTGCGGCTGGCCGGGCGCAAGGGGCCCTGGTATACCCTGGCGCTGATCCAGAATGGTGATGTCGAGATGGCCACCGACGAGGGCAGTTTGGGGCCTTCGCCACAGCTGCTGATGCTGCCCCCAGACAGTCCGGTCGACCTCAGTCTGCAAGCCGGATTTCGCGGCCTGGTGATCCAGCTCCCCCCTCATCTGCTGACCGAGATCCGGATGCCGACGCCGGTGATGCAGCACGGCCTGCGCCCCTGGCTGGAGCATTACCTGTTTGAGAGCCAGTTCTTCCTCGATCATGGCCATGCCATCGCCGAGACCGAGCGCCTGTTGCGGCGGTTGCTGGACGCGCTGAACGAGGGCGTGGTGGCGCCGGCGCCACCGCCGCGGCAACTGGACCGGCGCGTACTGCGGGCCATCGACAAGATGCGTCATGACCGCAACTGGGAGTTCCAGCTGGCGGATCTGGCCAGCTGTGCCGGCGTCAGCGAACGTAACCTGTACTACCTGATGAAGGCCCACACCGGCATGACTCCCTATCGCTTCCATCAGCGTTGCCGGCTGATCCGCGTGCGTCAGCGGCTGGTGGACTGCCAGTGCGCCACGGTGCACATTTCCCGCTACGCCAGTGACGAAGGCTTTGCCCACCCCGGGCGGTTTGCGGCGTTGTACCGGGAGCACTTCGGTGAGCTGCCACGGCAGACGGTGCAGATCCGGCGGGCGCTGCTGGAGCGGGTGGCGCCGCTGGAGGCCTTGGCGGGTTAGCCGCTGGATTCGCGCGATTACCTATCGAGTGATCAGGCACAAAAAAACCGGCGCGGACGCCGGTTTTTTTGTGGTCGGGCGTCAGTGCTGCCCGTTGGCTGGCGCCGGTTCCTGAATCTCCGCCGGGGTGACATCGTGATGCTCCCGGGCCAGCAGAATGTAGAACGCTGGCAGAACGAAGATGGTGAACAGGGTACCGATACCCAGACCAGCGGTGATCGTCAGACCGATGGCAAAGCGGCTTTCCGCCCCGGCACCAATGGCAATCAGCAGTGGCACCATGGCGAAGATCAGGGCCAGCGACGTCATGATGATCGGCCGCAGACGGATCGCCGCCGCTTCGATCACCGCCTGGCGCTTGTTGAGGCCACGCTCCTGCTGCAACTGGTTGGCGAACTCCACGATCAGGATGCCGTTCTTCGACACCACCCCGATCAGCGTGATCAGCCCCACCTGGGTGTAGATGTTCATAGTGGCGAAGCCCAGCACGATGAACGCCATCGCCCCGGCCACCGACATCGGCACCGACACCAGGATGATGAAGGGATCACGCCAGCTTTCAAACTGCGCCGCCAGCACCAGGTAGATCACCAGCAGCGACAGGAAGAAGGTCACCATCAGCGCGCTGCCCTGATTGGCCAGCTGACGGCTCTGTCCGGTGTAGTCGTAGGTGAAGCCGGCCGGCATCACCTCATCCGCCGTCTTCTCGATGAACGCCATGGCATCGCCTGCCGCCACGCCCGGCATCACCACCCCTTCCAGGGTGACCGCGTTGAGCTGGTTGAACTGGGTCCGTCGTGACGGCTCGACATCGTGGTCGAAGCTGACGACGCTGCCCAGGGGCACCAGATCACCGCTGTCGGTACGGATGTAGTAGTCGTCCAGGGCCTGGGCACTGGCGCGGAAGTCCCGCTCCACCTGCGGCACCACTTTGTAGGAGCGCTCGTCCATGCTGAACCAGTTGATGTAACCACCACCGAGCATGCTGGACATGGCCTGGCCGACGTCCTGCATCGACAGCCCCAGATCCGCGACCCGGTCACGGTCGACGTGGATGCGGGTGACCGGCCGGTCGAAGTTGATCGACTTCTGCAGGAACATGAAGTTGCCACTCTGCATGGCCTTGCCGAGCATCTCGTTGGCGACGCTGTCGAGCTGTTCGTAATCCTCCCCGGTGGTGATCACGAACTGGAACGGCAGCCCGCCGCCGGAACCTGGCAGGGACGGCATCGGGAACACCGCGGTCTGCAGCCCGGTGACCTTCTGCAGCTCCTGCTGCAGCATCGGCTGAACCTCGAACTGGCTGATGTCACGCTGGCTCCAGGGGGCCATCTTGAAACCGCCGAACACGGCGTTGGGGCTGGTGATGCCCAACAGCATGAAGTCCTCCGCATAACCCGGGACATTGCCCATGCGGGCCTGGACTTCGTCACCATGCTCGCGCAGGTAATCCAGATTGGCTTCCTGGGGGCCGAGACCCTGATAGAACAGGATGCCCTGATCTTCGGTCGGTGCCAGTTCGCTCTGGCTCATCATCACCATGAAGTAGATGGAGGCCAGCACCACGACGGCGAAGAAGATCACCACCGAGATGGTTTCCATGGTGGATGACAGCGCCCGTTTGTAGCCGTTGGCGAGACCGTTGAAGGTTTTCTCCACCATCACCTCAAACCGGCCGGGGTTGCCGTGGGGTTTGAGGACCTTGCCGGACATCATCGGTGACAGGGTCAGTGCCACGATGCCGGAGATCACCACGGTTCCGGCGAGGGTAAAGGCAAACTCGGTGAACAGTGAACCTACCAGGCCGCCCATGAATCCGATGGGGGCGTAGACCGCCACCAGGGTGGTGGTCATGGCGATGATCGGAACCGCCATTTCCCGGGCGCCGTTGATGGCGGCGTTGAACCGGGTTTCGCCGGCCTCGATGTGCCGGTGGACGTTCTCCACCATGATGATGGCGTCATCCACCACCAACCCGATGGCGAGAACCATCGACAGCAGGGTCAGCAGGTTGAGGGAGAAGCCCATCAGCAGCATCACGAAGGCGCCACCGATCAGCGACAGCGGCACTGCCACCGACGGCACGATCGCTGCCCGCAGCGAGCCCAGGGTCAGGAACACCACCACCAGTACGATCACCAGCGCTTCCAGCAGGGTCTGGATAACCTCATTGATGGAATCGTCGATGAAGTCAGAGGCGTCGTAGGCCAGGCGCACGTCGAGGCCGGAAGGCAGCTGGCGCTCAATGTCCGGCAGCAGGTCCTTGACCAGTTCGGCGACCGTCAGCGGGTTGGCGCCCGGCGACAGTTCGATCGCCACGTAGGTGGCGGGCTGGCCCTTGTACAACGCCAGAGCGTCGTAGGATTCCGAGCCCAGCTCAACCCGGGCGATGTCCTGCAGGCGGATCAGAGTGCCATTGGACTCCTTGATCACCAGGTTGCGGAACTGGTCCGGGTCGGCGACATCGGTGTCGCTGGTCATGTTGATCTTGGTGTACTTGCCTTCGGTACTGCCCACACCTGCCTGGTAGTTGTTCTTCAGCAGCACGTTGACCACTTCCTGCGGGGTCATGTCCACCGCCGACAGGCGTTCCGGGTCCAGCCACACCCGCAGGGCAAACTTGCGGCCCAGAAGGTCCGCCTTACCGACACCGGCCAGGGCCTGCAGCTTGGGCTGGACGACCCGTGCCAGGTAATCGGTAATCTGGGGCACCTTCAGCTCGGAGCTGTAGAAGGCAATGTACATCAACGCGGTGGAATCACCGGTGGTGGAGGTGATGACCGGGTCCTGGGCGTCGGCGGGCAGCACGTTGCGCTGGCTGGCCACCTTGGCCTGGATTTCCGCCAAAGCGGCGTTGGCGTCGTAGTTCAGCACCATCTTGGCTTCGATGGTGGACAGCCCCTGGGAACTGGTGGAGGTCAGGTAATCAATGCCGTTGGCCTCGGCGATGGCCTGCTGCAACGGATTGGTGATAAAGCCCTTGACCAGGTCGGAGCTGGCCCCCGGGTAAGCCGTGCTTACCGTGACCGTGGTGCTCTCCAGTTCGGGGTACTGGCGGATCTCCATCTCCAGGGCCGCCCGGGCCCCGAGTAACAGAATCAACAGGCTGACGACCGTCGCCAGTACCGGTCGATGGATGAATACGTCAGTGAATCGCATTATTCAGAGGCCTCCGCCTGGCTGGCGTCCTGCTGACCAGGCGCCGGATCTTCCTGAATGGTGACGTGCTGACCGGCCCGCAGGCGCAACAGCCCTTTGGCCACAACCTGTTCACCGGCGTCCAGGCCATCGGTGATGGCGACCCGGCCGTCGCGGATCTCACCGGTGGTGACGCTGCGACGGTTCACGATCAGCTGGTCGTTCTCGCCCGGCTCGACCACGAACACAAAGTCGCCGTAGGTGTTGTAGGAGATGGCGGTCTGCGGCACGGTCACCACGCTCACGTCCTCGGGCTGACGGGTGAAAATGGTGGCGAACATGCCTGGCTTGAGCTTGTTGTCCGGGTTGTCGATGGTGGCGCGGATGCGCACGGTCCGGGTTTCCGGGTTGACCGAGGTATTGATGGCGCTGACCTCGCCGGAGAAGGTTTCACCCGGGATGGCGGCCACCGAAGCCTCAACATCGTAACCGGTGGCGACCAGCGGCAGGTCCTTCTCGGACAGGGTGTAATCGACGTAGATCGGGTTCAGCATGTTGATCTCGACGATCGGTGTGCCGGTGGCCAGGTACTGGCCCTGGTCGACCATGCGCAGCCCCAGGGTTCCGTCGAACGGTGCGCGGATGACCTTCTTGCTCAGGGTCGCCTCGGCTTCATTCACCCGTGCCTGGGCAGCGTCGTAATTGGCCTTGGCCTTGTCGTAATCGGACTGGGACACGGCGCGGCGCGGCAGCAGGTCGCTGACCCGATTGAATTCCTGGGCGGCCAGCTGGGCCTCGGCGCGGCGGGTCCGCAGGGCGGCCTCGTCAATGGCGGCATCCATACGCAGCAGGACTTCACCTTTCTTGACGTTGTCACCGGACTCGAAGTGGATCGACTCGATCACTCCCGGCTCTTCGTTGGCGATTTCGATCCCGTTCACCGCAGTGGTGCTGCCGACCGCCTTCTTGGCCGGTGTCCAGGATTCGGTGGTTGCGGTGGTTGCCGATATAATGGCCGGAGGTTGCGGCTGGGAGAACATTTCCTGCATCTGGCCAAACTGGTAGAACTTGTAGCCGAAAATGCCGCCAAGCACGATGCCGAGAAAAATAAGGACGATTACGAATCGGGAGGCTGTGCGCATAGTTCTGATCCTGGGTGACAAATCCATGTACGGGAGGCGCTGAAGGGTAGTCACGCTACCATACTGTTTTTTTTTGGGTTAAGAATCCGCAAGTTTATATCAAACGATAGCATCCTATACAGGGTCGAATGTCATTGTCACGACCCTGTCAGGGTTATTACGTACCGTGCGCTCAGTTTGGCCAGAAGCGTTGGGTAGCTTTGTTTCCGGCCGCTGTCGTGGCAGTCTCTGCGGCGGTCGGTGATGGCCAATGGTGTCACCACTTACAGGTGGTGTTGGGATGAAAATTGACGTTTCCCCGGCGGGGTAGGGTGGTGGCATGCATTGGCTCCTGGGAATCGCGCTGACTGTCGCGGTGTTTGTGATCCTCAAACGTTGGGGAGAGCTGTCGCCGGAAGCGCGTCGAAAAATGCTCTGGAAGTGGGGCGTGGTGGCGTTTATTGGTGTGCTGGCGGTGCTGGTGCTGACCGGGCGTATCCATGCTGTCACCGCTGGTGTTGCTGCCCTGTTACCGTGGCTGCGCCGGCTGCCGGCGCTGTTGCAACACTGGTCGACGCTGCAGCGCTGGCTGGGCCGCAACGACACCGGCCCTGGCCCTGGTGAATCGTCGCCGCCGCCGCGGGCCGGGGCCATGACCCGCCAGGAGGCCTGCCAGATCCTGGGCGTGGCCAGCGACTGCAGTCGGGAGGAGGTCATTGCCGCCCACCGCCGGCTGATGCAAAAGCTGCACCCGGACCGGGGCGGCAGCGATTACCTGGCGGCGCAACTCAATGAGGCCAAGGCCTGCCTGTTGCGGGGCTGAGCGCTACAGCACATCCACCCGTACTTCAAAACGCTGCTGATCACGGCTGTCGCCGCCGACCTGATAGACGATGCCCTGTTGCTGGTGCTTGCGGGTGGTCTCGGTACTGCCCAGCTCCACCCAGGTGCCCGGTGCCACCCGCCGCGAGGTCATCACCGCCTCGGTCTCGAACCCCGGCTGGTCGTCCTGGGGCAGGTCGTCAAACGCCATGACGCTCAGTTCCACCTGTTGCCGGGAAATCAGTCGTGGCGTTACCACAAAGCCCCGCCGCATCGGTACCTGCTGATAGAGCACGGCCGGATTGCGTCCCCCCTGGATCGCCACGGGGAGGGCGCGTACCTGGCCGGAGTTGATGTGGGCGGACTGGCCGTCCTGGATCACCAGTGACTGTTCCCGTTGACGCTCGGTGCTTATGGTGCGGCTGCCGGCGCTGAGGGTGACCTGGCTGTCGCGGGCGCTGGCACCGGCGCCGCTGCCATGGCGGTGATCGTTGCCACCACTGCGGATGGTGATGCGGAGCTGGGCAACGGCGACGTCCATGGTGTCGATGAGCTGGTCGATTTCATCGAGAATGCTGTCGTCAGCGCGGATGATCAACTGCTGACCGTGGCTGGTGATGGCGGCCTGGTCGCGGGGGTACAGTTCTTTCAACTGTTGCGCCACATCATCGGCGGGGCGGTTGCTGAGCTGGTGGGTGCGGGTGGCTGCATCGGTGGTAGCGACCAGGCTGAGCAGGCACAGTGAGAAGGCAACAATTCGTGACAGGGCCATGGGAACGTCCGGCTGCAATTCGATTATTTGGAGCAAACGGGTTGCAATGGGTGAAACCCGGGTTATATATTGATGAGCATGAAGACCACACACTCGACCTGTCAATTGAATGTTTCTACAGCTTTCGCCAAGGCGGCAGCTGCGGTCGCTGCTGTGTTTTTTTGGTGGTTTGGTTATGGCTTTTATTTTAGCCAGAGCCCGGGCCGCCCATAGATCTTCATCAACGAACAACACGAGGAAGGCAGCCCGGCAGACACCCAGGCTGCCACCGGACTCGAAAAAGCCCCGACTGGTAGCCCAGCCGGGGCTTTTTTGATTCTGACCTAGGGAAACGGAAACACTGACATGAACATGCCGCTGCACATCGACACCCTGGAATCCTCCGCCCAGCACCAGGCCGTGCCGACGACAGACTCCACCGACGACCAACGAGGATGCGCCATGATCCTGCCCACCCCCGCCCAGCTGCGCCATGACCTGCCGCTGCCGGCGGTGCTGGCCGAGCAGATCCACCAGCACCGTGAGGCAATCCGTCGGGTGCTGGCCGGTGACGATCCCCGCACCCTGGTGGTGATTGGGCCCTGCTCCATCCACGACGAAGTTGCCGCGCTGGAATACGGCGAGAAGCTGGCCGCTCTGGCCGACGATGTCAGTGACCGTTTCCTGATTGTGATGCGGGCCTACCTGGAGAAACCCCGTACCACCGTTGGCTGGAAAGGCCTGCTGTATGACCCCGAGCGCACCGGTGACGGCGACCTGCACCAGGGCCTGATCCGTTCCCGTCGACTGCTGCTGAACCTGGCCCAGCTGGGGCTGCCGGTGGCCACCGAGGCGCTGAGCCCGCTGGCGATGGATTACCTGGCGGACCTGGTGAGCTGGACTGCCATCGGCGCCCGCACCACCGAGTCACAGATTCACCGGGAAATGGTCAGTGGCCTGCCCATGCCAGTGGGCTTCAAGAACGGCACTGACGGTGGCATGGCGGTGGCGATCAATGCGATGAAGTCCGCCGCCCACAGTCACCACCGGCTCGGCATGACCGGTGAGGGTGTGCCGGCGATGATCACCACCGACGGCAACCCCGATACCCATCTGGTGCTGCGGGGTGGACGCGGCATCACCAATTACGATGCGGACAGCATTGCCGAGGCGGTTGATGCCCTGACCGCTGCCGGACTGTCACCGGCGGTGATGGTCGATTGCAGTCACGACAACGCCCGCAAGCAGGCGGAGCGCCAGCTGGACATTGCCCGTGAAGTGATGGCCCAGAAAGCCGCGGGTAACGGCTTTATTCGCGGGTTGATGCTGGAGAGCTTCCTCGAACCGGGGCGCCAGAACGACGGTGATGAGCTGATCTACGGGTGTTCGCTGACCGACCCCTGCCTGGGCTGGGCGCAGACCGAAGCCCTGCTGCGTTCGCTCTGACGTCTGCGCCGGCGTTCGCTTTGCAGGACTGGTCACGCTGGCCGGGCCCGCAAAGCGAACGGGCCGGTAGTCCTTTAATCAGCGGTCTTTTAATCCTAGGCCCTTTAATCCGAGGCCCTCTAATCATCGTCCCTTAACTCGCTACTTCCCCGCCGCCGGTGCTTCGCTGGCACCCGCCACGGTCGAGAACAGCAGTTGCCCTGCCAGCAGGAGCAGAATGCCTCCCATCATCCGGTCCAGCCAGATGCCGAAGCGGTTGAAGCCCCGGCGCACCCGCGGCAGAGTGAAGAAGGTTGCCACCAGGGTGAACCAGATGCCGGTGGCCATGGCGATGTAAACGCCGTAGGCGGCCTGAATGGTGGTGGGGGTTTCCGGGCTGATCAGTACCGAAAACAGCGAGACGAAGAACAGCGTTGCCTTGGGGTTAAGTGCGTTGGTCAGAAAGCCGAGGCGGAACGCCGCCGGGCCGCTCTGGCTCTGGGCGTTGCTGGTATCGACATGGACGCCACCGCCCTTGGAGCGCAGGCACTGGATGGCGATCCAGGTCAGGTAAAGGGCCCCGACGACCTTGAGAACGCTGAACAGGATCAGCGACTGCTGGATCAGCAGGCCAATGCCCAGCAATGAATAGGTGACATGAACCAGAATGCCGGCGCCAATACCGACCGCGGTCAGCAGGGCGTTGCGGCGGCTCTGGCACAGCGCCTGGCGTACCATGATGGCAAAGTCCGGCCCCGGACTGGCCACCGCCAGCAGATGAACTATGGCGACGGTGAGAAATTCGGCCCAGTAACTTTCCATGATTTGTGGTGTCTCTTGATGCAATGACTTTGGGGGATCTCGGCTGCCGCGGGGCAGAACGCCAAGGATAGTCCTGTGGGGTAAAAATGTCCCGTGTCAGCGCCAAGGTCTCCTGCGATTGGTAACGGACTGATTAAGGAGGTGGCTTCGTGGAAACGCGTCGAGTGGATGTGGCGATTATTGGTACCGGAACCGCGGGTATGGGGGCCTACCGGCGTGCGCGTCGGCACACGGACAGCCTGGCCCTGATCGAAGGGGAGGCCTACGGCACGACCTGCGCACGGGTTGGCTGCATGCCCAGCAAGCTGTTGATTGCTGCCGCGGATGCCGCCCACAGCGTGCGCCAGGCTTCGGTGTTTGGTGTGGTCGGCGGTGAGCCGGTGATCGATGGCGCTGCGGTGATGGCGCGGGTGCGGGAAGAGCGCGACCGTTTTGTTGGCTTCGTGGAAGAGGCGGTGGCGGGCTTTGATCCGCACCATCGTATCTGGGGGCGAGCCCGGTTTCTGGATAGCCATCGCCTGCAGATTGATGACTGCCTGGTGCTTGAGGCGGAGCGTATCGTGATTGCCACCGGTTCTCGTCCCAATGTGCCCGGGTTTCTCAAGGCTGCCGGTGACCGCCTGCTGGTCAACGACGATCTGTTTGAGTTGACACACTTGCCGGCTTCGGTAGCGGTGTTCGGTCCCGGCGTTATCGGTCTGGAGCTGGGGCAGGCGCTCAGCCGGCTGGGTGTGCGGGTACGGATGTTCGGTGTCGGGGGCGGCGTTGGCCCCATTCGCGATCCGCAGATCCGCGACTACGCGCTGAAGACGTTCAACCAGGCTTTTCCTCTGGACCCGGATGCGGATGTCCAGACCATCGCCCGTACCGACGAGGGCGTGGCGATTACCTTCGAGGACGCCGAGAGTGGTGAGGTCACCGAGACCTTTGACTATCTGCTGGCGGCTACCGGGCGTCGTGCCAATGTCGACAATCTTGCGATCGAGAACGCCGGTATTGACCTGGATGAGCGGGGAACACCCCGGTTTGATCGCTTCACCCTGCGCTGTGGCGACAGTCACATATTCATCGCCGGCGATGCCAATAACGACTTGCCGCTGCTGCATGAGGCCGCCGATGAGGGCCGCATTGCCGGCGACAACGCCGGCCGGTATCCTGACGTCCGCGCCGGTTTGCGGCGACTGCCACTGGCGGTGGTGTTCACCGATCCCCAGATCGCCACCGTGGGGCTGACCATTGACCAGGTGGCGGCGCAGTGTCGGTCGTGTTACGCCGTTGGCGAAGCGTCCTTTGAAGACCAGGGCCGCAGCCGGGTGATGGGGCGTAATCGTGGCCTGTTGCGGGTATACGGCGAGCAGGGTTCGGGGCTGTTTCTGGGCGCCGAGATGTTCGGGCCGGCGGCGGAACACCTGGGGCACCTGCTGGCCTGGGCGGCGCAGCAGCGGATGACGGTGAGCGAGATGCTGGCGATGCCGTTCTACCACCCGGTGATCGAGGAAGGCGTCCGCACCGCGTTACGGGACCTCAACCACAAACTGCACATCGGGCCGGAGATGGTCGAGCGCTGCCTGGATTGCGGGCCCGGCGCCTGAGGTATTCGGCCCACAGACGGAATTCGGCAGTGAAGCGATTCGAGCAACTGGCCCACGATCTGGCTGAACTGATCCGCGATGGCACCCTCCAGCCTGGTCAGCGCATCCCCTCGGTGCGCCTGGCCAGCCGCACTTACAAGGTCAGTCCGTCGACGGTGTTCCGGGCCTACTACCTGCTGGAAAACATGGGGCTGATCTATGCCCGTCCCAAATCCGGCTATTTTGTCACCAGCCTGACCTCCCACTCGCTGCCCGAACCGGCGGCGGGCTACGACGAAACCCAGCGCACCAGCGTCGATGTCAGCGAACTGGTGTTCTCGGTGCTGCGCTCCATGCGGGAGGCGTCCCAGGTACCGTTTGGCTCGGCCTTTCCCTGTCCCACGCTGTTTCCGATGCAGCGGCTGGCCCGCTCCATGGCCAAGGCCACTCGGCTGATGGATCTGCGCTCGGTGGTGGCCGACCTGCCGCCTGGCAACCACAGCCTGCGCCGCCAGATCGCGGTGCGCTATGCCATTTCCGGGGTGTCGGTGCCGGTGGAGGAAGTGCTGGTGACCGACGGCGCGCTGGAAGCTCTCAACCTGTGCCTGCAGGCGGTCACCAAACCCGGTGACCTGGTTGCCATCGAGGCGCCGGCCTTCTACGCCTGCCTGCAGGTCCTGGAACGGTTACAGCTGCAGGCGGTGGAGATTCCGGTGCGTGCCGCTACCGGCGTTGACCTGGGTGTACTGGAGCAGGCGCTGGATCAGCACGACATCAAGGCCTGCTGGTTCATGACTAACTTCCAGAACCCAACCGGCGCGTCGATGCCGGCGGATCACAAGCGCCAGTTGGTGGAGCTGTTACACCGCCACCAGATTCCACTGATTGAGGACGATGTCTACGGCGAGCTCTACTTCAGCCGGGAAGCGCCGGTGCCGGCCAAGGCATTTGATCGCGACGGCCTGGTGATGCACTGCAGCTCGTTCTCCAAGTGTCTGGCGCCGGGCTATCGGGTGGGGTGGGTGTCTGCCGGCTGCTACCTGGAGACGGTTCAGCGGCTGAAGCTGATGACCACCCTGTCGGCGTCGGTGCCGGCCCAGGCGGCCCTGGCCGACTACCTGGAACATGGTGGTTTTGACCGCCACTTGCGGGGGCTTCGCAGCAGCCTGGAAACCCAGAAGAACCGGATGCTGGCGGCCATTGACCGTTACTTTCCCCCGCAGGTGCGGGTCAGCCGACCCACCGGCGGTTATTTCCTGTGGCTGGAACTGCCACCGGGCAACGATGTGCTGGCGCTGTTCCGGGCGGCCTCCGAGCGGGGGATCGGGCTGGCACCGGGGCCGATGTTTTCCGCCACCCGGGGGTTTGGCCATTGTGTCCGGCTGAACTTTGGTCACCCCTGGAACGACAGCCAGGAGGCGGCGATCGCCACGCTGGCGGATCTGGTGCAATGCCGCTGAGCTGCATCTGATACGCTTTTTTTTAAAAGATCTGGATCTGTTTCCTGGTGTCGCCAAAGAGGACACTGGTAGGTGTGATCATGCACCAACCAAGAGTGTCTTCTGATGAGCGAGCGTATTCCCGCAACCAACATTCCCGTCAAAGACCGTGGGTCCGACGCGGCCCCCAGCGGGATCTTTCCCCGCAGCTTCAAGGGCTTCTACCGGAACCTGCGGATAGCCGGCGGCACCCTGCTGTTTGGCCTCTACTTCGCCACCGTCTGGCTGACCTGGGAAGGTCGCCAGGCGGTGCTGTGGGACATCAGCAACCGCCAGTTCCATATCTTCGGCGCCACCTTCTGGCCCCAGGACCTGACGTTGCTCACTGCCGGACTGGTGATCTGCGCCTTTGGCCTGTTCTTTATCACCGTGCTCGCCGGGCGTATCTGGTGTGGCTATAGCTGCCCGCAAAGCATGTGGACCTGGCTGTTCCTGTGGGTGGAGCGGGTGACCGAAGGGGACCGCAACCAGCGTATGCGTCTGGCCCAGGCCCCCTGGAGCCTGAACAAGGTGTTGAAGCGGTCCCAGAAGCACACCCTGTGGCTGCTGATCAGTCTGCTTACCGGGCTGACCTTTGTCGGTTACTTCACCCCGATCCGGCCCCTGGTAGCGGATCTGCTGACCTTCTCCTCCGGCGCCTCGGCGGCGTTCTGGGTGTTCTTCTTCACCGCCGCAACCTACATCAACGCCGGCTGGCTGCGGGAGAAAGTGTGCCTGCACATGTGCCCGTACGGCCGCTTCCAGTCGGTGATGATTGATGACGATTCGCTGGTGATCAGCTACGACGCCAACCGGGGCGACCCCCGCGGCCACCGCAAGCGCACCGTCAGCCCGGCAAGCCAGGGCCTGGGTGACTGCATTGACTGTTACCAGTGCGTGCAGGTGTGTCCCACCGGTATTGATATCCGCGACGGCCTGCAGATCGATTGCATCGGCTGTGCCGCCTGTATCGATGCCTGCGATTCCATTATGGACCGGATAGGATACGACCGTGGCCTGATTCGCTACGCCAGCCAGCGGCAACTGTCCGGCGGTCCGATGCGGCTGTTCCGTCCACGCATGGTGGGGTATGCCGCGGTGCTGGTCACCATGATCGGTGCGCTGGTGTGGGGTGTGGCCAACCGGCCGATGGTGGCGCTGGAAGTGGCCAAAGACCGCTCGTTGTTCCGTTACAACGACGTTGGCCAGATTGAGAACAGTTACCGTCTCAAGCTGCTCAACAAGGCGCCGGAAGCCCGCCAGTTCGAACTCTCCGCCATCGGGCTGGATGGCCTGACCCTGGAAGCGCCCGAGACGCTGACCCTCGATGGTGGTGAGACCCGGGAGCTGGCGGTGGTGGTATCGGCACCGCCGGAATCCCTGGACGATGTCAGCAGCGACGTTCACTTTGTGGTGGCGGATCTGGACAACCCCGATCATCGCGACGAGCGCCGCAGCGCCTTTACCGGGCCGGCCTTCTAGCCACCGGTCACCAGAGCCCCGCACGATTCCCGTCACTTCGTCGAGGGATCGTGTGGGGCGGTTTGTCCTCCCGATTTTCCCCGCCAGCGTCCTTCGGCCTCAGGCTAGGGTCCCGCCGGCCGAGCTGGTGTGGTGACCCGCGTCGTCGGGCGCGGCGCCCAGTCTCAGCCACAGCTTCTCATGGAAGAAATAGGCCACGGTGTTGATGGCCGGTTCAACCATCGCAATCAGGCTACCGATCAGGATGTCCCCCGTCAGCACGTAGGCCACAGTGAACGCCACCGTGAAGTGGGTGATGGCAAAGGTGATGGTTTTAAGCAGTGAATGATCGCTGTGACTGTGGTTATGAAGCAGATGTTTCAGGGCGCTCATGGTCGTCTCCGCAGGTTCTGGGCCGGCGACGGCCGGCGATTGCTGTCAGTAAACAGGAATCATTCCTTTTCGTTAATTCGATTGTTCCTAGGGATTTGATAGTCCTGCTCAATCGACAGCCGCCGCGTTTGACTCGGTGATTGACCGTCGCCGCCACAGTTGCCAATTCACCAGTGACAGGCACTGGCGTTGGAAGGTAATGGTGAAAAGTTAAAATGTATTAATGGTTGCAATGCAATTGCCTTTCTCTATTGGTGGCATTGGTGAACTCAACTTCCCCACAGCCAGGGCAGTGGCTATAGTAGTCGTGCAGTCGGGAAACAGCCCATTGCTGATTCTGATCGTTGCTGACGGTTACCCACTCACATCGCCTGAGTGATACGTGGAATCGCCAATGGCCTGGTTCACGGCCAGCGTTACGATCTTACTGACATCCATTGGTCAAGGAGACACCCCATGAGTACCAACATCATTGGTTTGGATACCGCGAAAACGCAAAAACTGGCGGAGGCACTGAACGAGTTGCTCTCCAACTACCAGATTTTCTACATGAACGTCCGTGGCTATCACTGGAACATCAAGGGGGAGAACTTCTTCGAACTGCACGCCAAGTTCGAGGAACTCTACGATGACCTGCTGCTGAAGATCGATGAGATCGCCGAGCGGGTGCTGACTCTGGGCCACCGTCCGGCTCATGCCTACAGCACCTACATCGAGCACTCCGAGGTGGCGGAGAGCAAGGACGTGTCCGACGGCAAGACCGCAGTTGGCCAGATTGTCGAGAGCTTCGCCAAGCTGATCGGTAAGCAGCGTGATCTGCTGGCGCTGGCCGGCGATGCCGATGACGAAGGCACCGTGGCGCTGATGAGTGACTACATCTCCCAGCAGGAGAAGACCGTCTGGATGTATCGCAGCTACCTGGGTCAGTAAATCTGCCAGTAGGTCTGCCAAATGTTGCCATCGGGCCCGCAATCGCGGGCCCGATTTGTTTCTGTCACCTGCCAGTCACACTCTTGCCTTCCTTCCGTCACGCCATCGTCATATCAGTGACACGGAACGGTCATTGTTCGTCGCCACCCTTGGCTACGCCAAACGTTCACTATAACGAAAGAGGCGTACCATGCACTTACGTAAAACTCTGCTCAGCGCTGCCATTGTGACCTCCCTGTTCGGGTTGGCGGCCTGCAGTAACGATGACGACAAGGACACCTCCCCGAGCACCCGGGCCACCATTGAACTGAGTGTTCTGGGTAGCTACCGGACCAACTTGTTCGATGAAGGCGCTGCCGAGATTGTGGCTCACGACCCGGTTCACCAGCGTCTGTTCGTGATCAACGCCGCCGCATCCACAGTGGATGTGCTGGACATTCAGGACCCCGCCATGCCCAGTAAGCTGGCAACCATTGACGCCAGTGCCGAAGGCGCCAGCGCCAACAGTGTTGCGGTCCATGGTGATCTGGTGGCGGTGGCGATTGAGGCTGAAGACAAGCAGGCCGCCGGCCAGGTGGTGTTCTACAACGCCACCGACCTCAATAAGGTGGGCGCGGTGACCGTGGGCGCATTGCCGGACATGGTGACCTTTACGCCCGATGGCCAGCGGGTGCTGGTGGCTAACGAGGGCGAGCCCAGCGACGACTACAGCAACGATCCCCGGGGCTCGGTCAGCATTATCGATCTGACCAACGGCGTGGCCGCCGCCGCTGTGACCACCGCCGGATTCGAGGCCTTCGACGGCCAGGAAGCGGAGCTCCGGGCCCAGGGGATTCGCATCTTCGGTCCCGGTGCGTCAGCATCCCAGGATTTTGAGCCGGAATACATTGCCGTGGCACCGGATGGCGACAGCGGCTGGGTGACCCTGCAGGAAAACAACGCGGTGGCCGAGATTGATCTGATCGAGAACCGCATCAGCCGGGTACTGCCGCTGGGCTACAAGGATCACAGCGTGGCCGGCAACGAGCTCGACCCCAGCAACCGCGACCTTAATGCCGATCCGTCGAACGAGGACGGCGCGGTTCGCCTGGCCAACTGGCCGGTCCTGGGGATGTATCAGCCGGACGCCATCGCTGCCTACGCGGTGGCGGGGCAAACCTACTACGTTACTGCCAACGAAGGCGATGCCCGGGATTACGACGGCTTCAGTGAAGAGTTGCGTATCAAGGATCTGACCCTGGCCGACGGGGCGTTTGCCGACCTTGCCGGGCTGCAGGAAGATCACCAGTTGGGCCGCCTCAAAACCACCTGGACCCAGGGCATCAGCAACGATTGTGATCCCTATGGCGCTGGAGCCGGCAACTATAAAGACGCTGCCGAAGCCGACTGTGAGTTCGATACCCTGTACGCCTACGGCGCCCGCTCGTTCTCGATCTGGTCCGCCAGCGGCGAACTGGTGTTCGACAGCGGCAGTGCCTTTGAAACCATCACCGCCGAGCAGTTGCCGGCGTTCTTCAATGCCACCAACGATGACAACAACTTCGACAACCGCTCCGACGACAAGGGGCCGGAGCCTGAAGGGGTGACCGTTGGCCAGATCAATGGCCAGACCTTCGCTTTCATCGGTCTGGAGCGGGTTGGTGGCATTATGGTGTATGACATCAGCACGCCCCAGGCGCCAACCTTTGTTCAGTACCTCAACAACCGTGACTTCAGCGTGTCCGAGGCTGACCTGCAGGTCGGCATGGCGGGTGACCTGGGCCCAGAAGGGCTGGCGTTTATCAGCGCGGCTGACAGCCCCACCGGGGCACCGCTGCTGGCAGTGGGCAACGAGGTGAGTGGCAGCACCACCCTGTACGCCATCGCCGTCAGCGAGGTGGCGGACGAGTAAAGCCCTGCTGACCTGGCCGGATGTTCCGGCCCTGTCTGAGTATCACGGCCATCGTCTCGCGGCGATGGCCGTTTCTTATTCCAGTAACCGTCTAAGCCATGGCTCCCCAGATCGGTAAAGATGACTTTGAACCGATTAGCATTTATATCGGTTAGTTTTGATTTGGTTAATTAATATTCCTGAAAGGAATTCTTCACCGCTCAGTCATCTGGCCGCTCCATATTGGGCTCACTCGTATACATGAGCCCAACATTGGAGACAGATTGATGAAAAAGCAGTTGCTCGCCCTGGCCATCGGTTCCCTGGTTGCGTTGCCTTCCGTTGCCCTGGCTGACAAGGGACCTACCGTCTACGGCAAGGTCAACGTGTCCTACGAAAACGCCGACAATGGCACCGATGATGCCTGGGAGCTGAACAGCAACGCCTCCCGCCTCGGTGTCAAAGGCGCGCTGGATCTGGACGTCAACAACCTGGAGGCAATCTACAAGGCCGAGTTTGAGATCTCCGTGGACGACGGCGACAAGAAGGGCCAGACCTTCGCCCAGCGCAACATCTACGGCGGTTTCGCCCACGCCAGCGCCGGTACCCTGATTGCCGGTAAGTTCGATACGCCACTGAAAGCCTCCCAGGGCAAGATTGACCAGTTCGGCGACCTCGGCGGCGATCTCAAGCATGTGATGGGTGGCGATGAGCGGGTCAGCGATATTGTCCAGTACTCCACCCCCACCTTTGCCGATGCCCTGCAACTGAACTTTGCGTTTGTTCCGGGTGAAGACGCCGGCGGTGAAGACGACGGCCCGGCGGATGCCTTCTCCGGTTCCCTGGTCTATGAGACCGATATGATCTACGCCGCCATCGCCTACGATTCAGAAATGGAAACCGAGATCTTCGACCTCGGCGACGATGCCAAGGCCGATACCCTGCGCCTGGGCGCCAAGGCCAAGCTGGACATCTTCGAGATTGGTGCGATGTACCAGATGTCCGAAACTTCCGATGAGGTTGAGGGCGTCAGTTACGAAGACAATGCCTTCCTGCTGAGTGCTGCCGTGAAGCTGGATCGCTGGAAGCTGAAGGCCCAGTACGGCCTCAATGACCTCGACCAGAGCGACGACGAAGTTACTCTGATGGCGGTGGGCGCAGACTACAAACTGGCGAAGAACAGCAAGGTGTTTGGCTACTTCTCCCAAGTTGAGGAAGACAAGGGCGACCTGGAAGATTCCACCTTCGGAATTGGTTTCGAGCACAAATTCTCAATGTAACTCCAGGCTGTTGAGTTAACTCGTTCGCCGGGCTCCAGTCAGGAGGCCCGGCTTTTTGCATTTGCACTGGCAGCGGCTGTTACCGGCCCTGGCTCGCCAGGGCCAGCGGCGGGACCTGCTGGTGGAGGAACCATTTCTCGGTCACCACCTTGCGGGTGAACCAGTGCGAGCGCATCAACCTGCCAGCGAGGGAGGTGCGAACCCAGTCGGGCAGCTGCCAGCCGTCGTGCCGTTGCAGGGAGCGGGTGCCGAAGCGTTCAGCAATGGCCTCGCCGTAGGGTTGCAGGGAGCGGGCGGAGGCGTCCGGTGCCAGTCGCAGCACCTCGGCGGCCAGCAGTGACGATTCCACCGCCGGGCGGATGCCCTCGCCACTCTGGGTGTAGGCCAGGCCGGCAGCGTCGCCCACCAGCAGCACGCCGTCGTCCAGCAGCGGCCGTTCGGCGTGGTCGTAGAGCAGGTAGGCGTGGCCCTTGAAGCGGCCGGGCAGGTCGGCGGGAATGCGTCCATCGGCCTGCATGTCGGCGACAAACCGGGCCAGATGTTCGCTGAGTTTGTGGTTGTCCTCCCGGCCCAGGCCGATGTTGAGATAACGACCTTTGCGGAAGATCCAGGCATAGCCTTTGAGGTCACGACAGAACCACAGTTCCGGGGTGTCGCCCCGGGCCGCGCAGTCTTCGGCCTGTTGCGGGCTGAGCTGAAACTCCACTTCCTTCGCTGCCACCACCGTTTCATGACGTCCCGGGCCATCCCCCAGCAACCGCGCCACCGGGCAGAAGTGGCCGCCGGCACCCACCAGCAACGGGGTGCGCCAGCGCTCGTTGACCAGCCAGTGGCGGTCGTCCCGTTGCAGGCTGGTGACGGCAGTATCCAGCTTGCAGTCGGCGTCCACCCGGGACAGCAGGTAGTGATCGAACTCGCAGCGACGGATGCCATAACTCACCACGTCACCGTGATCGTTCTCCACGGCGGGCTGCCCCATCATGCCGATGCGGAAGCGACGGATGGGCTGCAGGGTGTGCTGCGCACGATAGTCCTCCGGGTCAATCTCCAGGCTGTCGAGGACCACTGGGGTGACCCAGCCGGCGCAGGTTTTGTCCCGGGGGAAGGGCTGTTTGTCCAGCACCAGCACCCGTTTTCCGCTGTTCTTCAGTGCCCAGGCCAGGGTGGAACCGGCGGGACCGGCACCGACGATGATCAGGTCGTAGTAGTCCATGCTCCGGCCTCCGGCGCTGCTGATCGCTGGTACAGGTCTGCCCGGCTATGCGGCAGTTGGTTGTTGTCGCCGTGGCTGAACACCACCTGAAACAGTTGCAGTGACCCAACCTCAAAGGCAGCGATGGACCCGGCGAGGTAGAGCCGCCAGGCGCGGCTGAAGTGATCGTCGTACAGCTCACGGATGGTGTCCTGGTGGGCCTCGAAGCGTTGCAGCCAGTGACGCAGGGTCTGGGCGTAATGCAGCCTCAGGTTTTCCACATCGAGCACCGAGAAGTGACCGTCTTCGCAGATCGAAACCAGCTCGCCGATACTGGGGGGGTAGGCCCCCGGGAAGATGCGTTTCTCGATCCAGGAATTCATCAGCATGGGCCGGTTGCGGCCGATGCTGTGCAGCAGCGCCAGCCCATCGGGTTTGAGTGTCCGTCGAATCAGCGCTGCCAGGGTGGGGTAATGGTCTTTACCAACGTGCTCCAGCATGCCCACGGAAACGAAGGCGTCGTATTGGCCGTGGATGGTGCGGTAGTCGTCCTCAATGTACTGGATGCGGTCACTGAGGCCCTGACGTTCCGCCTCGGCGCGGGCAAAGGCCACCTGCTCCCGGGAGATGTTGTAGGCGTGCACGGTGACGCCGTGGTGGCGGGCCATGTAGCGGGCCAGTCCACCCCAGCCACAGCCGGCCTCAACCACCGTCTGGCCCGGGCGCAGCCGCAGTTTGCGGCAGACATGTTCCAGCTTGGCCAGTTGCGCCTGCTCCAGGGTGAGATCGGGGCGTTCGTAGTAGGCGCAGGTGTACTGCATCTCCGCCTGATCCAGCCACAACCGGTAGAACTCGTTGCCCAGATCGTAGTGATGGTGGATGTTGTCACGGGCTTCGTCCACGCCGGTGGCACGGGGGCTGTGATTGCGCCACAACGCTTCCAGCCAGCGCGGCCAGCGCTCGCTGGCCTGGTGGATGGCGCGGTAAAGGGTCGCCATCAGGCCGGGCAGATCCTGGTCCACCTCCAGGCGTCCGGCGCTGTAGAGGTCGCCGAACGCCAGGTTGGGATTGGAGACCAGCTGCATCAGCGCCCGCGGGTCCGCTACGGTTAGGGTGTAGCGGGCTTCTCCCTGCTCCGGTTCCACCACCTCGCCATTCCAGAGTTGGAAGCGGATCGGCGGTGAGCCGGCCATGCGCAACAGTTTGGCAATCAGCCAGCGTTCGTAGCTGTGGGGTTCCCGCTCAACAGCGTGGTCTTCCAGCGGCAGGGTCAGCGGGTGGCTGGATGAAGTCGCTGGCTTGTCGGATCGGTCGGTTTTCTTGGCGGTGCTCGGTGTCATGGAGGCAGGTCTCCCGCAGGCAAACGTCACACGGACGCCATTACGTCATTTCGGTCCGGCTTCGGGGTTGAGCCGGTTTATTACTGTCAGTATAGAAAATGATCGATGTTTGTCAGTGGTGGGCTTATAGCGCTGGGCTATCGTATTGATAGCGTTGATCGTCCTGACAGTCTGGTTTGTGGCGTTGTGTTGGCGGGAGGGCGGAGATCGGAACGGGTGCTCGTGTGACGAATGATCGGACAACGCCGGAGGCCTGGCCCGCCGGCGTTGTCAGAGCTAAGGGTGGAATCAGTAGCCTGAGGTGGAGCTCATGCCGAACCACTCCGGGAATATGAAGATCAGGATCAACACCAGTGCCTGCAACCCGATGAACGGGATGACGCCCTTGTAGATGTCCGTGGTCTTCACGCTCGGTGGCGAGACCCCCTTGAGGTAGAACAGACTGAACCCGAACGGTGGTGTCAGGAAGCTGGTCTGCAGGTTCATGGCGATGAGGATCGCGAACCACAGCATGTTGATGCCGAGCAGTTCCGCGATCGGCGCCAGGATTGGCACCACGATGAAGGAAATCTCCACGAAATCGATGAAGAAACCCAGCACCAGGATCACCAGCATGGACAGAATCAGGAAGCCCCACTTTTCACCTGGCAGCGCCAGCATCCACTCTTCCAGCAGATAATCGCCGCCGGTGTAGCTGAATACCATGGAGAAGGCCGTAGCACCGATCAGGATGGCGAACACCATGGCGGTCACCTTGACGGTATCGCGAGCGCTTTCCCAGATCATCCGGAACGAGAACTGACGATAGGCAATGGCCAGCACCAGAGCACCGACACCGCCAAGGGCGGAGGATTCGGTGGGCGTGGCAATGCCGGTGAAGATCGAACCCAGCACGATCACGATCAGCGCCAGAGGTGGAATGATGGCGATCAGGGCGCTGACGATTTCCTGCTTGCGGCTGAGGCCGGAATCGTCCGGCATGGCCGGTGCGGTCTGGGGTTTCAGCCTCGTCAGCACCAGGATGTAGGCGATGTACAGGCCTACAAGCACCAGACCGGGAATCACCGCAGCCTTGAACAGGTCGCCCACCGGCAAACCGAGAACGTCACCGAGAATGATCAGGATGATTGATGGCGGCACGATCTGGCCCAGAGTACCTGAGGCACAAATGGTGCCGCAGCTCAGGCGTTTGTCGTAGTTGTGGGCCAGCATCACCGGCAGTGAGATCAGTCCCATCGCCACCACGCTGGCACCCACCACACCGGTGGAGGCGGCCAACAGCGCGCCAACCAGAATGGTGGAAATAGCCAGCCCGCCAGGGAGGCCGCCAAACAGCCGTCCCATCGAGGTCAGCAACTGTTCTGCCAGTCGGGTTCGTTGCAGCACCACCCCCATGAAGATGAACAGGGGAATGGCCATCATCACCGTATTCTGCATCACGCTCATGATCCGGAACGGCATGAACGCAAACAGTTCCGGCCCCTCGGCAATCAGCCCGAACACCAGTGCAACGCCACCAAAGGTAAAGGCGACAGGGAAGCCCCACAGCAACATGGCGAGGCACACCCCAAACATGATGATACCGATCATGCTAGGCCCTCCTTGCTGTTCTCATCGTGGTAGCTCTGTTCACCAGCCAGCACCCGCAGGGCGTAGGTAACCATGCCCAGGCCACTGGTGGCGATGAAAAAGGCGGACAGCGGAATCACCGACTTGATGATCCAGCGGTACGGCAGACCGCCGGGATCACCGCTGCTCTCGCCCAGGTTGTAGGATTCGACGGTAAAGCTGTAGCCGTAGGTGGCGATCAGTGCAGCGAAGGGCAGGACGAAGGCCAGCGCGCCCACCAGGTTGATGATGGCCTTGAAGCGTTCGCTGCGGCCCTGATAGAGCACGTCGACCCGGACATGGCCGTCGGTGCGCAGGGCGTAGGGAATACCGAGCAGGAACACCACCGAGTAGAGGTGCCACTCCATTTCCTGCATGCCAATGGAGACATCGTTGAAAACGTAGCGGGTAATAACGTCGTAGAAGACGTTGAACAGCATCAGGATCAGTGCCACACAGGCGATCCAGCCGCAGATGTTGGACAGCCGGGCAAGGCCGTTGTCCAGTTTAACAATCCAGCGCATTGTGTTTCCTCTGGCCGGCTTGCAGGGCCGGCTCTTTTCGTATCTGTATACGACAGCACCGGAGCGGTCCGGGGACGGCTCCGGTGCTTCCCGGGCTACGGGATTATTCCAGTTCGGCCATGGTGTTCAGGTAGGCGCGGTCGGAAATTTCCGTGTAGGCGCGGGCATTGTCCAGATACGTTTCCTGGGACTCAACGATGCGCTGTGCCAGGTCGTCACGCTCGGCCGCTTCCGCCAGCAGTTTGCGGTTGGCGTCGAACATCGCCTGGATCACGTCATCCGGGAAGGTGCGGACTTCGATGTTGGGATGTTCCTGCTTGATGGAGGCCCAGGCACGGGCGTTCTCGTGCATCGATTGCACCAGCATGTCGTAGGCGGCGGTGCGCATGGCGATGCGAAGGATTTCCCGCAGGTCGTCCGGCAGCTTCTCCCAGGTGTCCTGGTTGACCAGGAACTGCAACTCGGTGGCCGGTTCATGCCAGCCGGTGTAGTAGTAGTCGGCAATCTGCTGGAAGCCCAGACGCAGATCCAGGGCCGGACCTACCCACTCGGTGGCGTCGATGGTGCCACGCTCCAGAGCGGTGTAGAGCTCGCCCGGGGCAATGTTGGTGGGGTTAACGCCCACTTCCGCGAAGACTTCGCCGGCAAAACCGGGAATCCGCATCTTCAGCCCCTGCAGATCTTCCAGGGAGTTGATCTCGTCGCGGAACCAGCCGCCCATCTGGATGCCGGTGTTACCGCCGGGGAACGACAGCATGTTGTGGGGCTCATACACTTCCTGCATCAGCTCCATACCGTCGCCGTAGTAGAACCAGGCGTACTGCTCCAGTGCGGTCATGCCAAAGGGCATGCTGGTGAAGAACAGGGTGTTGGGAACCTTGCCTTTCCAGTAATAGGAGGCCGAGTGACCGAGGTCGTACTGGCCGGCCTTGACCATGTCGAAGACACCGAACGGTGCCTTGTGTTTGTTGGATGAGTCGATGCGGATGCGCAGGCGACCGTCCGACATTTCTTCCGCCATGCGCGCCATGTTCTTGGTGGTGTCACCGAAGATGGGGAAGTTCGGCCCCCAGGTTTCCGCCAGGCGCAGCGTGAAGCGCTCCTGGGCGAGCGCCTGAGAGGCGGAGAGACAGCTGGCCAGCCCCAGGGCCAGGGCGGAGACTACGGAACGTAATTTCATTGTTTGATATTCCTCTGTTCCTGAATATTGTCGTTATAGTGAGTCGGGTTGTCCGACACCTGCCCCCGCGCAGCCAGCGGCCACGGCAGGAAACGGGTGTCATCCTGACACAACCTATTATCGTAGCTGAGGGCGGCAGGTATAGTTAGCGGTTCGTATAAAGAAACCCTTGAATCTGTAAGGTTTCTGTCCCGATCTGAGCCGATGTCAGGTCTTGATCAGCACCCCAGTCCCCTGTAACTCCTGGCCGTAGTCGTCGCTGAGGGGCAGGCTGAGGAAGTGCCAGGCGACCTGGGTGCCCGGGTCCTGGTCACCCATGGTCAGTGTCAGTTCGGTTTCCTGGTGGGCGGGGTCGGTGAACAGGGGGGCGAGGTGGGTCTGCAGTGTCTGAGCGTCCGTGCGGGTCAGTTGCGCCAGGCTGGTGCCGATCAGGTCTTTTTGTTGCCTGCCCGCGGCTTTTCCGAAGGCCGCGTTGGTGAACGTCAGTCGCAACTGGGCATCGACACGGCAGATCAGCTGGCGCTGGCTCTGGACGATGTCCTTGTAGCGACGTTCGGCCCGGGCCATGCGTAACAGCACCTCCTGATAGTTACTGAGGTCGTGGCAGATACCAACAAACAGCCGGCGACCATCCTGCTCGGATTCACCCACCGACAGATGCATGGGGAACTCGCTGCCATCCCGGCGACGGCCGGTGACATCGCGGCCGATACCGATGATGCCCGGCTGGCCGGAGTTGAGGTAACGGCGGATGTAGTCGTCGTGCTCCCGCGCGTAGTGGGCGGGCATCAGCATTTTGACGTTCTCACCGATCACGTCTTCCCGCCGGTACTGAAACAGCGTTT
Organism: Marinobacter xestospongiae; assembly: GCF_023156385.1. Lineage (GTDB taxonomy): Bacteria > Pseudomonadota > Gammaproteobacteria > Pseudomonadales > Oleiphilaceae > Marinobacter > Marinobacter xestospongiae. The sequence continues at coordinate 57,241 of NZ_JAKZAK010000009.1, read as the reverse complement.
CGGCGGCAGGGTTGAAGCTGGTGATCAGGCCCCGCTCATTGATAGTGATGATGCCGTCAACAGCAGCGTCCAGCAGGGCGTGCTGAAGTTTTTCAATGGACACACGCTCGGCAATGGTGGTGCGGTAGGTGGTGAGATCGTGGCAGATGCCGACGAACAGCCGTTGCCCCTGCACCCGGGCTTCTCCCACCGACAGATGCATGGGGAACTGGCGGCCGGATTTCTTCAGGCCATGGACATCCCGGCCAATGCCGATGATCTTGGCTTCGCCGCTGCGCTGGTAGCGTTTGAGGTAGCCGTCGTGCTGGCTCCGGTAAGGTTCCGGCATCAGCATGCGGACGTTCTGCCCCAGGCATTCGTCGGCAGGGTACTCGAACAGATCCTGGGCGGAGTCCGAAAAATGGCGGATGATGCCGTGCTCATCGATCACCACGATGGCGTCGGCGGCGGCATTCATCAGGGCATCGTAGAGGCTGTCCGCTTCCAGTGACTGAATCTCGCGGCCCATGGTTAACTGGTCCTTCAGCGCGGTCGCAGGGGCGGGCGGTAACGGCTGTCGGCCCTGCGAAGACATTCTCACCCCAGTATAGATGCCCTGTCGGATGACGCGAGGGGATCGGTGCGGGATTGTGGTTCCGTTAACGAATTCTGAACGCCCGCGTCAACGACAATTCGATGGCCGGCCAGGCGCCGGGGGCGGTGTAATGGGGCTCCATTCGTTGATTGGAGTGCCCATCATGAAACGCCATCAGCCACTGTCTCTTGATACCCTGATTCACACCTCCGGGACCCGCGATGATCTGGGCCGGGGTGCTCGGGCTCGCGTGTTGAAATCGGTTTGGCAGGCCGTGTGTCAGTTTATCGGTAAAGCGGGGAACTGGCGCCGCCGCGGCGGACGCCAGTCACTGTTGCAGGTCAACGTGTCCAGAACGGCTTGTGCATCTCGCGGGCCAGACCGCCCGGGGGCAGGCCGACGTCGCGCTCCATGCGTGCCAGCCATTGCGGACTGGCCTCGCCAAGCTCATTGCGAAGCTGGCGCCGGCGCCGGGCGCGACGGAACCAGGTGCTGACCAGGGAAAGGACATGTCTCGGGTGATGAGGGATGGCCATGGTGTCACCTCCTTTGCTGGCCCGGAACGGGCGATGGGTCAGGCTTCGATGTTAGGCCGGTGTCCGGGGCGGCGGAATCAAGCTTTTTTTGAGCCTGCGTTAACGATCCGTGAACGCAGGCCCGGTCTGAATCCGCTACCATTAGGGCTGTCTCCGACTTGCCTGGCAGGTCGTGACTCTCGTTCCCGCCCGGAGGAAACCGCCATGCACATCCAGCTGGAGAAGCTGAGATCCTTCGTCCTGATTGCCGAAGAGAAAAACCTGACCCGTGCCGCCTCCCGCCGTCATTCCACTCCCGCGGCGGTCAGCACCCAACTGAAACAGCTGGAAGACAGTCTGGGGCTGCAGCTGTTTGAACGCAGCAGCCGGGGCATGTTGCTGACCGAAGCGGGACTGACGTTGCTGCCCCTGGCGTACCGCATTCTGGGTAACCTGGCGGAACTGGAGACCACCGCGCGGGCGATTTCTGGCCAGCGCAAACGTCAGCTGCTGCTGGGACTGAATGCGCTGCCCGAGCTGCTGAGGATTGAAACGGTACTGGAGACCACGGCGCGGGAACTGCCGGATGTGTCGCTGGTGATCAAGTCCAGCAACTCCGCTGAGATTCAGCAACTGGTTCAGGCGGGGGATCTGGACGTGGGGTTTGTCTACGGCGGCAGCGACCATCGTGATCTGACCCGGATCGTGCTTGGCCAGATTCAGGTAGTCACCATCGCCCCAATGAACGGTGGTCCGGACTACCTGCCGGACAGTGCCAGTGAACTGGCGACACTGCCCTGGATCTCACCATCGCCGGCGTGTCCGTATATCGATCTGATGAAAGAAGCCATGGGGGGGCATTACCCTGCCGCCAATCTGGTGGCGACGTCGGACGACGAGTACTCCACCATAGCCATGGTCAAGGCAGGGCTCGGCCTGGGGCTGGTGGAAAGTCATCTGGCGGAGATGGCGGCCGCGCGCCATGAGATCCGACTGGTTCCGGACACTGCCCAGCCTGTGGCGCTGTATCTGGTGGTACGGCAGGATCGGTTGCAGCAGATCCAGGAACTGCAGGGCTTTGCCCGGCTGGTGGAAGCCCAGTGGCTTGGGGAGCAGCCGGCGCCTGCCGCAAGTGAATCACCGGTGGTGACCCCGTCCGGCGCGCCGGCGTGATGGGGCGATCATCCATTGCGGCCGTTGACCAGGGCGTCGGTCAACAGCGCCAGATGCTGGCGCAGGGTATCGGCGAAATCGAGTCGGAACGCCGACAGCGGTGGTTCCGCCATGGCGCGTGCCACGGTGTCGGAAGGGTGGCTCAGGTGCCAGCACCCGATTAGCGCCTGCTGGCACTGCATCAGGTAACGGAAGCAGGCTTCCGGTGGCTGCCTGCTGATGCTTTCGATACGGGCCTGAAGTCGACGGGTCTGGTGCAGCAGGTGGTGCTTGAAATCCTTCGCCTCCTGCTCGCTCAGACCGGACTCCAGGGCGACGTGGAGGATGGCGGTCAGCCGGCAGTAGCTGTCATGGGCCAGCAGGGTGTCGGTGAAGCCGCCGGGAAACGCCTGCGCCGGCAACGCCTCGATGGCTGCCACCAGCCGGTCAAGGGCTCGCCGATACACTGCCAGGAACAGCACTTCCTTGCTGCGGAAGTAACGATACAAGGCGGCCTTGGTGAGGCCTGTGTGGGCGGCGACTTCGGCCAGGGTCAGACGATCCAGCCCCCGTTCGCGGAACAGCGCGTCCGCAGCCGTCAGTATCTGCTGTTCTCGCTCTGCCTTGTCCGCCGCACTGCGGGCCCGGCGACGCCCACCACACAATCTGCCTGTCATGCTGTCCTCATGCCTGCAACCAGCCCGCGATCCGACGGGTCATCCAACGCGGCGAGAGTTTACCAGACCACACCATCAGCCGGTTAAGAAGACCGGGAATGACAATGGCACTGCGGCGACGGGCCAGGGCCTGTCGTACCACGGCTTCGGCAGACATGGCGCTGCTGCTGAACAGTTTGGTGTCGGCGACATTGGCCTCCTGGGCAAATTCGGTGGCGGTGGGCCCAGGGCAGAGGGTGCTGACACGAACGCCGCTGTGCTTGAGTTCCTCATGGAGAGCTTCACTGAAAGACAGCACAAACGCCTTGCTGGCGTAGTACACCGCCATTTTTGGTCCCCCCTGGAAGGCGGCGGTGGAGGCGACGTTGATCACAAAGCTGTCGCGCTGGCCGCGTAGTCGTGGCAGCAATTGCCAGGTGAGGGAAACCAGCGAGCTGATGTTCACCTGGATCATCGCCAGTTGCCGTGGCAGTGGCAGTTCATCGAAGCGGCCACGATCACCAAAACCGGCGTTGTTGATCAGTCCCGCCAGCGGCCAGTCCGCGGACTCGATCCGCCGCACCAGCTGATCGACCCCATCGGCAGTCGCCAGATCGGCGGCAATCACTTCCACTTTGATGCCATGCTGGCTGACCAGCGTGCTGGCAAGGGCCTGCAGCCGTTCTTCCCGGCGGGCTGTGAGGATCAGGTCCTGACCGTCGGCGGCCAGCTGGTGAGCGAACACTTCGCCGATGCCCGAGCTGGCACCGGTCAACAGGATGTAAGCCATGGGGGCTCCTTGATGTTTGTTTAAGTGACTCCTGGTAACTTAGTGCGAATTCGGTCGCCTGTAAATAAGTAACCCCTGGTCATTTAGGGCCTTGATGAATACGCCAGGCAGTCACGGTGGTATGGTTTCTGCTGTTTTCGGAATTCGGCAAAGTGCTTTATAAGGAGGCAACCATGTCAACCGTATTGATCACCGGTGCCAACCGCGGTATCGGTCTGGAACTGGCCAAGCATTATGCCCGTGAGGGCTGGCAGGTGATTGGTGTTTGCCGTCAGCTGTCGGAGGAGCTGGCTGAGGTAGCGGCCCGGGTGATCGACGATGTGGATGTCACCACTCAGGCGGGACTGGATCGCCTCAAGTCGGCCGTGGGGGATACCCCGCTGACGCTGCTGATCAACAACGCCGGTCTGCTTCAGGATGAGGTACTGGGGCAGATCGACTACGATTCCATTCGCCGGCAGATGGAAATCAATGCCTATGCGCCGTTGCGGGTTACCGAGACACTGCTGGATAACCTGCATGATGGCAGCAAGATTGCCAACATCACCAGTCGCATGGGCTCGATTGCCGATAACACCTCTGGGGGCCGTTACGGATACCGGGCTTCCAAGGCGGCGCTGAACGCCTTTGGCAAGTCCCTGGCGGTTGATCTCAAGCCCCGGGGCATTGCCGTGGCCCAGTTGCATCCCGGTTTCGTCCAGACCCGGATGGTGAACTTCGGCGGCCTGATCAGCCCGGAAGAATCCGCCGCCGGCCTGGCCCAGCGCATTGATGCCCTGACCCTGGAGAACAGTGGCGGCTTCTGGCACAGCAACGGCGAAGCACTGCCCTGGTAAGGCGGGCAGGCGAGCCGAAGCGAGAAACTGGAGCAGGCTGAGGTGAGATAGCTTGCCGCAAGCTGGGCTGCCGTAAGAGCGATCGCGTCAGAATGGAATGGATCGAACAGGCCGAATATCGAACCGGGCGCGTATCGGGTATTGAATAGGTCGAGTATTGAATCGCAAGTGTTAAATAGAGAGTGTTAAACAGAGAGAAGCGCGCAAGGATGTCAGACAACACCACCGCAGTGGAGATCAAGGCGTTTGTGCCCGCGAGGGACTTTGCGCTGTCGAAGCAGTTCTATCAGGACTTGGGATTTGAGCTGCGCAGCGACGGCGGTGGTGTCGCCTACTTCGCCCATGGCAATACCAGCTTCCTGCTGCAGGATTTCTACCAGTCGGAGCACGCCAGCAATTTCATGATGCACCTGCTGGTGGAGGATGTGGCGGCCTGGCACCGCCGGGTGCTTGCGTCCGGTGTGGCTGAACGCTTTGGGGTAACCGTTGGCGAGCTGGAAGAGCAACCCTGGGGCATGCGTGATTTTGTGCTTTACGACCCTTCCGGGGTACTTTGGCGTATCGGCCAGAATCTTTGAGATCACACCACCGCCGGGTGACCCGGAAACGGTCAGGGAGGGACCATGAAGGCTTGGCTGGATCGTTACTATCAGGAGGAATCGCGTCGCATCCTGGCGACCCTGATCCGCTTGCTGGGGGACTTCGACCTCGCCGAAGAGGCTCTGCACGAGGCGTTTGCCGCCGCCCTGGTACAGTGGCCCCGAGACGGTATTCCAGACAATCCCCGGGCGTGGCTGGTGTCCGCCGGTCGCTTCCGGGCCATAGACCAGCTGCGTCGCCGGGGCCGTCATCACGCCGCCATGGAGCAGTTGGCGCACCAGTTGGAATCGGAAGCCGACACCCCGGAGCCACCTGAAGAAATCGCTGACGACCGTCTGCGCCTGATCTTTACCTGCTGTCATCCGGCGCTTTCCAGCGAGGCTCAGCTCGCCCTGACCCTGCGGGAAATCTGTGATCTCACCACCGAAGAGGTGGCCCGGGCCTTTCTCGCCAAGCCCACCACCATTGCCCAGCGTATCGTCCGGGCCAAAGCCAAGATCCGCGATGCCGGCATTCCCTACGAGGTACCGGAAGGCAAAGCGCTGGCCGAACGCCTGCCCGTGGTGTTGCACACCCTGTACCTGATTTTCAACGAAGGCTACACCGCGTTCAGCGGTGCAGCACTGGTGCGCGGCGCTCTGGCCGTTGAGGCCATCCGCCTGACCCGGCTGTTGTGGCAGTTGTTGCCGGAACCGGAGGTGGCGGGTCTGCTGGCGTTGATGCTGCTGCATCATGCCCGACGCGATGCCCGTGTCGACGCCAGCGGGGAACTGGTGCCGCTGGAGCAGCAGGATCGCCAGCGCTGGCACCGCGACGACATTGCCCAGGGGCGGGCGCTGCTGGCGGAAGTGATGACTCGGCCAGGCTACGGCGCCTACACCCTGCAGGCGGCCATTGCCGCCGTTCACAGCGAGGCGCCCAGCTACGCGGCCACTGACTGGAAGCAGATTATCGGCCTCTATACCGTACTTCAGGGCATTGCTCCCTCGCCGGTTGTCGCCCTGAACCGGGCTGTCGCCGTGGCCATGCGGGATGGGCCGGCGGCCGGCCTGGCGGGCCTCGACCGGATTGCCGCGGAGCCTGCGCTGGCGGATTATCAGCCGCTTCATGCGGCCCGGGCCGATTTGCTGGCGCGGCTGGATCGCGTTGAGGAGGCTGCAGAGGCCTACCGCCGGGCCTTGACGCTTTGCCAACTGGAACCGGAGCGGCGCTTCCTGGAAAAACGGTTGACCGAGCTGAGGTGTCGATCTGTGGCTCCGTCGGGCGACTAGGATTGAATGGCAACCAAGGAGAACCCCCATGAACTACCTGGCGCTGGTGTACTACAACGAAGACCTGATCCGCTCCATGAGTCAGCAGGAGTGGGATGCGCTCAATCGCGAGTGTATGGCCTGCGGCGAGGGGCTGCGCGAGAGTGGCCACATGCTCGACGGCCACGCCCTGCAGTTGACCGATACCGCCACCACGGTGCGGCTGCGGGACGGTAAACTGACAGCCACTGACGGCCCCTTCGCCGAGACCAAGGAACAGTTGGCCGGGTTTTACCTGTTAACGGCCCGGGACCTGAACGAAGCCATCCAGTTGGCGGGCAAGATTCCGCCGCTGCGACTGGGGTCGGTGGAGATTCGGCCGGTCCGGGAGTTGGCGACCGAGGGCAACCTGGCCGGAAAAACACCGTTGATCGACCATACCGCAAGGAGTGATGGATGAACCCCCGTATCAGCATGATTACCCTTGGGGTCAGTGACTTGGATCGGGCCGTGCGGTTCTACCGCGATGGTCTGGGGCTGCCGCAGCTGGAATCGCCGCCAACGGTGGCGTTTTTCCCGCTTAACGGCACCTGGCTCGGACTCTATCCCTGGGACGCTCTGGCAGACGACGTGGGCGTGGCCGCCGCTGGCTCCGGGTTTCGCGGTGTCACCATTGCCCACAACCTGAAATCCGAGGCCGACGTTGACCGGATGATGGCGGAGGCCGTGGCTGCCGGCGCCACCGAGGTGAAAAAGCCCCAGCCGGTATTCTGGGGCGGTTACTCCGGTTACTTTGCGGATCTGGACGGCCACCTGTGGGAGCTGGCCTACAACCCCTTTGCCTGGGTTGGGCCGGAGGAAGACGCTGACGGTCCTGACGGGAAAACGTCATGACGCCACCTCTTGGCATTATTGAAGGTTTCTACGGCCCACTCTGGTCCTGGCAGGAGCGCCAGGATCTGGTAACCACCCTGGCGCCGGAAGGCTACCAGTTCTACCTCTACGCACCGAAAGCGGACCCTTACCTGCGCCGCCACTGGCAAAGCCCTCATCCGCCCGAGCAGGCCGGTGCGCTGCTGGCCTTTGCTGACCATTGTCACGGTCTGGGGGTGAGGTTTGGCATTGGCCTGAGCCCGTTTGAGATCTTCAACGACTTCAATGCACCGGCCCGGGAGGCGCTTGCCCGCAAGCTGACGGCGCTGGATGCCCTCGGTATCGACGATCTCGCCATCCTGTTTGACGACATGCACAGCCAGACCCCGCAACTGGCAAAAGTGCAGGCGGAGATTGTGCACTGGGTGGCGGAACGTTCCTCCGCGGAGCGTCTGCTGGTGTGCCCGACCTACTACTCCGATGATCCGGTGCTGGATCGGGTGTTTGGGCCGCGGCCACCGGATTACCTGGAGACCCTGGGGCAGGCGCTGGATGCTTCGATCGAGGTGTTCTGGACCGGGGAAGAGGTGTGTTCCAGGGAGATTTCCCCGGGCCATCTGCAGCGGGTGGCCGGGCAATTGGGGCGGCGCCCCTGGCTGTGGGACAACTACCCGGTCAACGATGGGGATCGGATGTCCCGCCACCTTCATCTGCGGGCCTTCAGCGGCCGGCCGGCGGCAAACGCCGACCACCTGGCCGGCCATGCCATCAATCCCGCGCTGCAGCCTACCCTGAGCTGCATCCCGGCGCTGACTCTGGCCCAGAGCTATCAGCAGGGCGGGCGTTACCAGTACGGTCACGCCTTTCGCCAGGCCGCCGAGGCGGTATTGGGGACCTCATTGGCCTGCCGGATTCACCAGGACCTGCTACTTTTAGAAGACGCGGGGCTATCCCGGCTATCTGCGGAGAAAAAGACCTCGCTACGCTCGGCGTACCAGCAGTTCGATCACCCGGCAGCTCGGGAGGTGGTTGCGTGGCTTGACGGCGACTACCAAGTGACCGACGAAATGGTACAGACCCAGTAACTGCTCTGGATCGCTGTCACCGGTTCAGACAGCGGACCTAAGGATGGCGGTTTATGGACGAACAGGCGGTCTGGCAATCCTCCGGCAAAGAGCGCGGCCATCACCCTGCCTGGGCCTGGCTGGTGGCGCTGCCGCTCTACTTCCTGGCAGGCTACTTCGGCCTGTCACTGGCTTTTGAAACCACCAATGTATCGCCGGTCTGGCCGGCGTCCGGTGTGGCTGTGGCGGCGCTGCTGGTGTACGGCGTGCGGCTGTGGCCGGTCATCGCGATTGGGGCTTTGCTGGTCAATTTTGTCAGCTTTGGCATTGATGCTGGTGACTGGCAGCGTCCCGGGGTGGGGTCACTGATGATCGCCACCGGAAATACCCTGGAAGCGCTGGCGGCGGCGGTGTTGCTGCGTCAGGCCCTGGGGGCCAACCTGCAGTTTGATTCCCTGGTGATGGTGTTCCGGTTCCTGGTTGTGGTGGCGGTGGCGGCCGCCATCAGCGCTGCCGTGGGGACCGGGACCCTGGTGGGGCTGGGATTCGCCGGTGCCGACGATGCTGGAAGCATTCTCTCGACCTGGTGGCTCGGGGACTGTGTCGGCATGCTGGTGGTGGCACCGCTGGTACTGACCTGGCGTAAGCGCCCGGATGTGCTGCCCCGTCAGCCGGTGCGGCATGCCCTGTTGCTGTCGGGAGCCACGGTGCTGCTGTCGGTCCTGGTGTTTGTGGACGCCCTGTCGGCTCCGGTTGACCACCGTCTGCTGAGCTTTCTTTTTCTGCCCCTGCTCGCCTACAGCGCCTATGTTTTCGGCCTTCACGGGGTCACCGCCTGCACCCTGGCGGTGACGTCTGTGGCCGTTGCGGCCACCATTTCCGGAGCCGGGCCTTTCGTCCTCAATAGTGTTAACGCCTCCCTGGTGGCGCTGGATGCCTTCATCGCATTGTGGGTGTGTTGTGGTCTGGTGCTGGCCGTCGATCTGAGAGAACGCAGTCAGTTGGGGGTGCTGCGCCGGCGGGAAACCCTGCTGCCCTGGCTGGTGCTGGTGGGAGCCCTGGGGGGCACCGTGCTGATGTGGCGGATGGCGGTGGCAACCGCCCAGGAAAAGGGAGCGGAACAGTTCGATTACCTTGCCGACACCATCCGTGCGCGAGTGGTTGACCGGATGAAGGATTACGAGCAGGTGCTGCGGGGCGGGGTGGGGCTGTTCAACGCGTCAACAAAAGTCTCTCATGAGGAATGGGCCCAGTTCGTTGAAGATCTTGATCTGTGGGAGAACTACCCGGGGATTCAGGGGGTCGGGTTCGCCCGCTACCTGGCCTCGGAATCGGAGCGACAGGCGTTTGTAAACGGCTTGCGGGAGGAGGGCTTTCAGTCCTTCGATGTGCGGCCCCAGGGCCGGCGTGATGCCTACGTGTCCATCGCTTATCTGGAACCGTTTGACTGGCGCAACCAGCGAGCCCACGGCTATGACATGTTCTCCGAGGCTCGCCGGCGTGAAGCGATTGAGGCGGCCCGGGATTCGGGCGAAACCTCCCTCTCCGCGCCAATCACGCTGGTGCAGGAAACGGCGGTTGGTGTCCAGGCCGGTTTCCTGATGTATCTGCCGCTGTATCAGGGCGGGCGAGTGCCGGAAGACCTGGAGATGCGCCGGGAGCGTATGTTTGGGGTGGTGTACAGCCCGTTCCGGATGGATGACCTGATGGCGGGCATCCTGGCGGACCAGTTTCCCCAAGTGGCGCTGTCGGTGTACGACGGCGATGCCGGTTCGTCCGAGAGCCTGCTGTATGAGGCGAACCGGGATCAGGCGGAAACCGATCAACTGATTGCGCCCTTTACCCGCACCGTGCCGGTGCAGGTGGCGGATCGGACCTGGACGCTTCAGGTTCAGTCCCTGCCACGATTCACCGACGCCCTGGACCAGCAGAAGGCCCAGATTGTGCTGATCAGCGGTGTGGTGATCAGCTTCCTGCTGTTCTCGTTCATTCGCGCGCTGGTGCTGACCCGCTCGCGGGCCCTGCGGCTGGCTGATGAACTGACCTCAGCGCTGAAACAGTCAGAACGCAAGTTCTCGGCGCTGGCGAGCAATGCCAGCGAGGCCATCTTCATTCTGGATGATCGCGGTCGAATTGCCTCCGCCAATCCGGCCGCCAGTGAATATTTTGGCTGGCCCGAAGAGCATCTGGAAAGTACCCGCATCGACAGCCTGTTTGCCGAAGGCGAGCGGGAGCGCCTGCAGGATGCTCTGGCCCGGCTACTGGTCGACGGTCGTGGGGTGGACCGCATCGAAAACCGCCAGACTGAGTGCGTGGCCCGCAGCGGGCGTGCGTTTCCGGCGGAGTATTCACTGTCCCACTGGCAAAGCGATGGTGAGGATTACGTGGGTCTGATCCTGCGGGACATCACCGAGCACCGCCAGGCCGAGGAGCGTTTGCAGCAGGCCCGGGCGGAAGCGGAGCAGGCCAGCCGGTTCAAGAGTGAGTTCGTTGCCAACATGAGCCATGAAATCCGCACGCCAATGAACGCGGTGCTGGGGATGACCCAGATCATGGCTCGCACCGCGCTGTCGGGTGATCAGCGACAGTATCTGGAAATGATCCAGTCGGCGGGCCGTTCGCTGATGGACATCATCAACGACATTCTCGATTTCTCCAAGATTGAAGCCGGGCGGTTGGAGATTGAACCGGTGCCGTTCAACCTCGATGAACTGGTCAATAGCCTGGCCAGTGTGATGATGATCGGTGCCAGCAAGAAGAGCCTGGAGCCTTCGATTGGGGTGGAGACCAATGTGCCGCGGTGGCTGATTGGCGATGAGTTGCGCATTCGTCAGGTGCTGCTCAACCTGCTGTCCAACGCCATCAAGTTCACCGAGGAGGGCGAGGTTGGGCTGTTGATTGAGCAGATGGATCGACAGCAGCAGCAGGTTCGTCTGCGCTTCAGTATCAATGACACCGGCATCGGGATGACGGAGGAACAGTGCCGACGGCTGTTTACGCCGTTTACCCAGGCTGATGCCTCCACCACCCGCCGGTTTGGCGGCACCGGACTGGGGCTGGCCATTTCCCGCCGTCTGGTCACTCTGATGGACGGCCAGGTTGATGTGGAGAGTCTCCCTGGCGAAGGCAGCTGTTTCCGCATGGAGCTGCCGTTGCAGGTGCAGGCGGAGCGGGAGACGCCGCGGGTACCGTCTTGCCTGGCGGATCGGCGGGTGCTGCTGATTGACAGCAACGACACCAGCCGGGATTACCTGGAGTGCAGCCTGCAGGGCTGGGGCTGGCAGTTGAAGGCCGTGGCCGATGCCGAGGAAGCGCCGGCACAGCAACAGGTGTTGGGATCCGTGGATATTCTGCTGGTGGATTGGTTACCCGACAACCCTGAGGGTCAGCAGCGGTTGCAACGCTTGCGTGATGCCATCAGTAACCCGGATCTGGTGGTGGTCGCGCTGATCTCACCCCACGAACAACCGGAGGATGGCAATGCCGAGTTGCCAGAGGGGCTGAGTGCCATGCTGGTCAAGCCGGTCACCAGCTCACGGTTGTTCGACAAACTTCACGAGATCATGAGTGGTGGGGTGGTGGAGCCTGCAGCGGTGTTGACGTCCGAGCCCTCGGCATTGCCTTTGGATGGGCGCCGCCTGCTGCTGGTGGAAGACAACGAGCTGAACCAGATCGTGGCCCGCAGCTTCCTGGAGAGTGCCGGCGCCGAGGTGATTCTGGCCGAGGATGGTGAACAGGCCCTGACCCGCCTGGGGGATGACAAGGTCCACTTTGATCTGGTGTTGATGGACGTACAGATGCCGGTGATGGATGGTCTGGAAGCAACCCGGCGTATACGGCAGCAGGGCCTCACCCTGCCGGTGCTGGCGATGACCGCCGGTGTGCTGTCAACCGAACGGGACAATTGCCTGCAGGCCGGTATGGATGACTTTATCGCCAAGCCGGTGGTGCAGGCCCAGATGCTGGCGACCATTGAGCGCTACCTGCAGGTGCCCCCGGAGGATGCCAGGCCAGAAGAGAAAACACCGGCCCCGGTCAAGGCGGAGGATGCCACGGATTGCGAGGAGATCACCGGCAAGCTGTTGGCGCAGCTCGACGATCTGGTGAGAGCGGTCGGGGCCTATGCCGATTCCCGTGAGGCGGTGCTGTTGATTGCCCGCAACCTGGTGGATCGGGGCATCGCACCGGTGGATCAGGCCATGCACCAGTGGCAGGCCGGTCAACGGGACAAGGCCGCCAAGGGACTGGAGAGCTTGCGGGGGCTGTTGGGCGGAGTGGACGCGCGGCAGTTGATCCGCTTGTGCGAGTCACTGGAAGATGAGCTTCGTGATGCCCCCGGCGCACAGCTGCAGGACAACTGGAATCGCCTGCAACGGCTGTACCGGGATTACCTCACGGCGCTGGCGGGTTGGCTGCGGGACCAGGCAACGGTATCGAGCTGAGCCCCGCCGGCAGCCTGTTTCAGACCGTGCGACTTAAGACAGAACTAATCAAGGCCGTACTGATCAAGCCGCACTAATCGAGAAAGCACTAATCATGATAGTACTAATCAAGACAGTACTAATCTAGATAGTACTGCACGGTGGACACCACCCGCACCGTCTTGATTGCCTGCTGGGCCTCGACGACGCCAGCGGCCTGGTCCCGTGCCAGGATCTGGAACACCCCCTGGTTGGCCCGTCGCAGGGTGCCCAGGGAGGCATTGGCGTCCTTGGCAAACTGACGGGCGGCCTCCCGGGCGGCGGCCGTGGCTTCTGCAATCATCGCCGGTTTGATGTCGTTGAGCCCATTGAACAGGTAGGTGGGGCCGCTGGGGCCGTAGTCCGCCGACAGCACCACACCGGAATCCACCAGCTCGCTGACCGCCTGGGCGGCCTGTCGCACCCGTTCAATATCCTCGCTGCGGACCATCAGGGTCTGATTGATGATGAAGCGTTGGTTATTGTTGTTGCCCTGGTAAGGGTTCGCCCGGTTGTCGGTTACGTCCAGTCGTTGCAGCTCCACGGCGTCGGTGTCAATGGCCTGCAGTTTGAGGAATGCCATGATGGCCTCGCGACTGGATCGGGCCTGCTCCTGCGCCGCCGCCAGGGTGTCACCTGCCGCCACGAACCGCAGTGGCCATAGCGCCAGGTCCGCTTCCACTTGGCGTTCCGCCACCCCCTTGACGGTGACGTAACGGTCGCTGGTGCGCAGGTGGGTAAGCCCCTCCTTCACCAGGAAGGCTGAGGCAACCAGCCCCAGGGCGACGATCAGACTGGTGATCACTTTCATGGTGCACTTCCTCTCAACACGTAAACCTCCACCATTGCGGCAGGCCCGCTTGGCGTCAAGTGACCGATTGCTAATCAGAGGCTCCTGAGGAAGCCGGATTGGGGCGTACCGGCGAAGATGTGCCATGCTTCAGCAGCTAGTGTCCCGAGCGGTTCATTCGCTGACCTACTGCGAACGAACCGCTCGGGACACCAGGGGCAATCAGGAGAATGTAATGATTCGAACTCGGGTAGAGTGTGTTCAGGGCGACATCAGCAATCAGCCCGACATGGATGCGGTGGTCAACGCCGCCAATGCTCAATTACAACCTGGCAGCGGTGTTGCTGGCGCCCTGCATCGTGGCGCCGGGCCAGGTCTGGCACGGGAGTGTCAGGCGTTGGCGCCGATCCGGCCGGGGCAGGCGGTGATTACCGGGGCCTACGACCTGCCCAACCGACGGGTGATTCACTGTCTTGGTCCGGTGTACGGACGCGACGAACCTTCGGAACAGCTATTGGCGGACTGCTATCGCCATGCCCTGACGCTGGCGGAGCGGGAATCGCTGGTCTCCGTTGCCTTCCCGGCCATCTCCACCGGAGTGTTTGGCTACCCGCTGGCCGAGGCGGCCGAGGTTGCGATCGCCACGGTGCTGGCTGCCCTGGCAGATTCATCGCTGACTCGGGTGCGCTTTGTGCTGTTCAGTCAGGCGGATCTGGTGGTCTTTCAGCGGGCCCTGGATGCCGCGCTGACGGCGGCACCGTTCGACGACGGCCGAAAGTTGCAGTGACATGCGGCCAAGGAGGCATGGCCGGTGACGGGTGATTCGGCTGTGATGGCATAAGTTACCTGGCTGGGGGATAGGACATGCAGTGGCGAGCCGTGGTGTTAACGGTGGTGGCGATGGTCGCATTCGCCGGTAATTCGCTGTTGTGTCGGGCTGCGTTACGGGACACCGACATCGATGCCGCCAGCTTCACGTCGTTGCGGCTTGCCTCTGGCGCGCTGGTGCTGGCGTTGTTGGTGTGGCTTCGGGGTGGCCGGGTGCGTGCTGGAGGTTCGTGGCTGTCGGCGCTGGCGCTGTTCATCTACGCCGCCGGTTTTTCTTTGGCGTATCTCGGGCTGGGTACGGCGATGGGCGCATTGCTGCTGTTTGGCGCGGTCCAGGCCACCATGATCGGGGTGGGTCTGGTGCGGGGCGATCGTCCCAATCGCTGGCAATGGCTGGGATTTGTGTTGGCGTTTGGGGGGCTGATTGGCTTGCTGTTACCGGGGCTGTCGGCGCCACCAATCGCCCAGGCAGCTCTGATGCTGGTGGCCGGGACCGCCTGGGGCGTGTACTCATTGAGGGCAAAAGGTGCGGGTGAACCCACCCTGGCAACGGCAGGAAACTTCCTCCGGGCGCTGCCGTTGACGGTGATCTTCAGCGTAGTGCTGTGGCCGCAGGCCCAGGTTGATGTTCCGGGGGTGGCACTGGCGCTGGCATCCGGAGCGCTGGCTTCGGGATTGGGCTATGCCGTCTGGTATGCGGCGTTGCCGCTGCTCCAGGCCACCACGGCCGCGACGGTACAGCTCAGTGTGCCGGTGATTGCTGCACTGGGCGGCGTGCTGCTGTTGGCGGAACCACTGACGCCGCGGCTGCTGGTGGCTGGCACTGCCATCCTTGGCGGTATCGCGCTGGTGATTCTGGCGAAGACCGTTACCCCAACTGCCAGATCACCGGGGTAGTGGGGATCAGGCGCCGAACAGCGCCGAACGCAGGGGCGCCATGAAACGTGTGGCGCGTCCCTGACCCTGCTTGCTGCGGCGGCCGTCAAACTCGATGTAGCCATCCTCGATGGGATCGAAGCGCAGGGTCTTCACGTCTTCCAGGTAGTTCTGCGAGCCTTTCCACGGACCCTGGCTGCCCTGACGGGGCAGACGGTCGTTGGCGCGTTTGATGTAGCCGGCACTGAGGGAGCCCAGGATGGTGTCCTCGGTGCGGCTGTTCTGGGTATCGTGGGTGACACACTCCTGATAGCCCTTACGGTCCATGTGATTGATCAGACGGCAGATGTATTCGCTGGCGATATCGGCCTTCAGGGTCCAGGAAATGTTGGTGTAGCCGAAAATCATCGCGGCGTTGGGCACGCCTTCCACCAGTACGTTCTTGTAGATCAGCGTATCCCGGATTGGCACCGCTTGACCGTCCACTTCCAGATCCATGCCCCCCATCATCTGAACATCCAGGCCGGTGGCGGTGATGATGATATCGGCCTCCAGTTCTTGACCGGATTGTAGCCGGATGCCGTTCTCGGTGAAGCGGTCGATGTGGTCTGTGGCCATGGAGGCCTTGCCGGCCTTGAGCGCCTTGAACAGATCACCATCGGCAACCACACACAGGCGTTGGTCCCAGGGGTTGTAGTCCGGCGAAAAGTGGCGCATGTCGACCTTGCCGCCCAACTGCCGCCGCACAATGCCGAGTATCAGGCGGCGTACGGCTTTCGGGTTCTTGCGTGAGCGTTCGAAGATGGTGCGGGCCAGGGTGACGTTGCGGGCACGGGTCAGTCGATAGGCCAACTGGTCCGGCAACAGTTTCTGCAGCGTCACCGAGATTGGATCTACTGAGGGCAGTGGCATCAGATAGGTGGGCGAGCGTTGCAGCATGGTGACGTGTGCAGCCTTGTCAGTGAGCGTCGGCACCAGCGTTACGGCGGTGGCGCCACTGCCGATGACCACCACTTTCTTGCCACTGTAATCCAGGTCCTCCGGCCAGTGCTGGGGGTGGATCACCTGGCCCTTGAAGTCGGCCTCGCCCGGAAAGTCGGGTTTGTAGCCGGCATCGTAGTTGTAGTATCCGGTGCAACCCACCAGGAAGTTGGCGGTGTAGGTTTCCGCTTCGCTACCATCTTCCCGTTCCACGTTGACGGTCCAGCGTTTGTCAGCACTGGACCAGTTGGTGCGTACCACCTTGCGGCCGAAACGGATGTTGTCGGTGACGCCATACTCGTCGGCGGTTTCGCAGACATAGCGTCGGATCGACGGGCCGTCCGCCAGCACCTTGCCACCGGTCCAGGGCCGGAAGTTGTAGCCGAAGGTGTACATGTCGGAATCGGAGCGAATGCCGGGGTAACGGAACAGGTCCCAGGTCCCGCCAATGGCGTCGCGGCGTTCCAGGACGGCGTAGCGTTTGTCAGGGCAGTTGCGGGTCAGGTGGCAGGCCATGCCGATGCCGGAAATACCGGCGCCCACGATCAGGACATCAAGGTGCTGTTGGCTCATGGTAAACCTCTTGTAGATGGCCAGCGTCTGGCGGCTGGCCTTTCATCAGGGTCGCCTTAATCTACGCCGTTCCCCGGTGGGGTGGAATTGGCCGAGGATTTCGCCAGCTCGGTTGGTGGGGCCAAGGGGGCGGTGTCTGGCCTGGTGGATGTGCGGAGGCTCCCTAGCCCTGGGATTGGGCCTCGTGGTAGAGACGCTGCCAGATGCTGTGGCCGACCTGATCGTGTTCCAGCAGGGCGTCGAAGAAGCACTGCCTGGCCTGCTGGTCTACCATCGCGTCCGGCAACAGCGGATCAAATACAATCTGGCGGATGGCCTCGTCGCCGATCTCGAACGACTCCCGGGCGGCAATTTCCGGTTCCAGGTCCTTGGCTTTGTCGAGCCAGCGGTGCAGCCGCTCGGTGGTGTGTTGGTAGCCGGTTTCCAGGGCGTCCCGATCCCACAGGGTACGAGCCACCTGCTGGCGACGTGAATCCAGCTCGCTGAGGGCGAACACCGGTGCTTCGGGCTCCAGGCCGAGGCGGTAGAGGCGCTGGCGGATGGCATCGGTGCTGCCGGCGAGATTGTCCGGTCGCACGAACAGATCCCGGGACAGTTCCTGAAAACCGTTCATCTGCAGGGCACGGGTCCGTCGTCGCAGTACCGGCTTGTCGCTGCGGCCAAGGTCGCCGCAGTGCACGGCCAGCCAGCGACCGCTCCAGGGCACCAGGCGCTCGAGGGCGGTACGCCAGCCCCGCAGGTCGTCGGCGAGTCGGTGCGCCTTGTCAGTCAGCTGATACTGACCGCGCCCGCAGGACTCGATCAGGCCGTCGGCGGACAGTCGCGCCAGCGCCACCCGGGTGCTGTTGCTGCTGACATCGAACAGCTCGCAGGCGTGGATGGCATCGCGCACGTGAACGATACGATCATCCACCGCCATCATCATGTTCATCAGCAGTCGTTGGGGTTTAGGTTTCACAGTTGTTCTCGCTGGCTTGCCGGAACCGTTTCATCATGGCCTGCAGTTCGCGGTCCCTGTCGAGATAGTCCTCCTGGAGTGGCCTCAGGTAGTAAAGATAGTCGCCCTTTTCTCGATCGTCTTGCGACACGTGTTCGGCAGGTACGTCGGTCACCACCGGTGAGATCACCCGCACCGTAAGCTCCGGTGCCCGTGCCTTGAGCGCAGCGACGGTGCCGAGGTGGTGCTCGCTGTGGAAAGTGCCGTTGGTGTGCACCACCTGTGCCCCCGGATGATCCGCCAGTGCCTGGACAATGCGGCTGGCCATGGTGTTGTCCCGCAGCAGTTGCGCGCGGTAGCTGTTCTCCAGGCGCTCGGGGTCGCCGGGGCCATGCTGGTGATCGGTCAGCGTCGCAAGGAATTTTTCCCGGTAAGGCGCGGTGCCGTAGAACGGGTCGCCTGGCAACAGCGCCTGCAGGTCTTTGGGGGCCCGTGTCAGGTAGTCCGGCCCCTGCCGACCGACGCAGCGCACCAGCTGGGCCGGGGCATTGCCGGCAATCACCGGCAGGTCGTGGGCAAGGGCGAAATCCACCAGCGGGCGGTAGGAAGCCTTGTAGTTGTCCCAGGCGTCTGCGTCTTCGATCATCTCCGCCTCGCCCAATTCCCCCGCCAGGTAGCGATCCAGTGTCGGCTGGTGCTCCACGGTAAACTGCTCCATCGACAGCACCTGAAGCGGCTGTTGTTGATACAGCGCCTGTTGCAGTCGGGCCTGCAACAGGTGCGCACCATTGTGGCCATGGAGCTCGCCGATAAAGACCACGTCGGCATTCTGTAGCGCACTGGCGAGCTGGGGCAGCGCCATGGCCTGGCCAGAGTTCGGGTCGACAATCCGATAGTCGTAGAGGCTGGTCAGCGGGGCTTCGGCGGGGGGCGACGGCGGGACAGTGGTGCAGGCGGTGGCCGCCAGTGCTGTGAAGGCTGCGAAGCTGAGAATTCGAGTCATCATGATTTCCGTTTCCAGTGCGAGGGTGTCATAAAACAGTGACTATCAAGCCCCTGTCAATTGTGTCACCCTCCCGGTCGCTCTGACGGTTGCCTCCCGGGATGCGGTTCCGGGACGACAGTTGGACTCCGATAACAAGACTTAAAGGAAGTACCGTCCGTGAGCAAACGCAAGACATCTCGCCCATTGTGGCACCCCGGTTTCTGGCCGTCCTGGGCCGTGGTTTTCGTGTTGTATCTGCTGGCCCAGCTGCCGATGGCCACCAAGCGCAGCTGGGGTCGAAAGCTGGGCGGCGTATTTAGCCGCAAGCTCCGTTCCCGCGCAAGGGTGGTGGACGCCAACCTGGCGGCCTGTATGCCGGAACTGACGGCGCAGCAGCGCCAGCAATTGATGACAGCCTCATTCGAGTCCTGCACCCAGGGCGTCTTCGAGAGCCTGCACAGCTGGTGGGGAGATACCCGACCCTGGCAACAGGCGGCGGAAGTGGTGGGGCTGGAGCACGTGCAGGAGGCGCAGGATCGTGGGCGAGGGGTGCTGCTAATCGGCGGCCACTACAGCATCCTCGATCTGGCGCTGCCGCTGGTGGCCTGCCACCTGCCCAATCCCGGTTACATGTATCGGCCGAACAATAATCCAGTGATCGACCGAATGATCGAACGGGGCCGCCGTCGTCATTTCGGTATCCAGCCGTTCACCAAGCGGGAACTGCGCGGCATGATGGATTTCCTCCGTGGCGGTGGTCAGGTGTGGTACGGCTGCGATCAGGACTTTGGTCGCCGTACCGATCTGTTTGCCCCGTTCTTCGGTGTCGACACCGGCTGCATCAGCACACCCACCCACATTGCCCGGGAGACCGGCGCAGCGGTGATCTGCGTCAGCCATTTGCGTAACGAGGATGGCAATTACCGCATTGAGTTTTCGGCCATTGAAGAGGGTTTTGGTGAGTGCCCGCAGCAGGATGCGGCCACCTGGAACAGCTTTATCGAAGACACCATTCGGCGTTACCCGGACCAGTACTGGTGGTTGCACAAACGCTTCAAAACCCGCCCCCCTGGGGCTGCGGCGGTTTACTAGCTGACCAGGGCGGGGTTCATGCTACATTGAGGCTACCCTGACCAACCCCGACCAACCCGGCTGGTTGGTCGTTGTCTGGAACCCTGTTCGCCAAGGGAGGTGGCCCCCGTCATGCTGCCATTGCGGTTCATTGATCGTGTGAAGTTCTTTGTTGAGCGCCAGTTCGTCCGTGGCGCGGCGTTTCAGCTGTTGGTTGTGGCGCTGGTGATTGGTTTGATCTCCCTGGTGGGGGGCTTGCTGGTGACGCCGCTGGGGGAGCCGTTTGACGGTCTGGCAGATGCGATCTGGTGGGCCTTCCTGCGATTGACGGACCCGGGGTACCTGGGAGACGACAGTGGCAGCTGGCAACGTTTTGTCTCCACGTTACTGACCATCAGCGGCTACGTGGTGTTTCTGGGTGCCCTGGTGGCGATCCTGACCCGTTGGTTGATCACGCTGATGAATGACCTGGAGCGGGGCCTGACTCCGGTGTCGCTGAAAAACCACGTGGTCGTACTGGGCTGGACACCGCTCACCCTGCCGCTGTTGTCGGAACTGCTGGGCGCCAGCCGGCGGGTGCGGCGCTTTCTGGAGCGCCACGACGCCCGGCGCCTGAATCTGGTGGTGTTGTCGGAGGAGGCATCGGCGGCCCAGGTGCTGGAACTTCGTAGCGAGCCCGGCATCGGCGGCAAGGCCCGACAGGTGATTCTGAGGGCCGGGCAGCCGATCCAGCCGGATGCCCTGCACCGGGTCGCGTGCCTTGAGGCGGCGGCGGTGATCATTCCCAGCGCGGTCCACCCCAGCAGCAGTCTGGTGAGTGCCGATGTGGAGACCGTCAAGGCGTTGCTGTCGATCACCGCCCAGGCCCGGCAATCGGGCCAGGCGCTGCCCTTTGTGGTGGCGGAGGTGCAGGATCTGCGCAAGCGTCCGGTCATCGAACGGGCTTACCCGGGCCCGGTGGAAGTGGTGGCGGGGGACGCCACCATCAGTCGGCTGCTGGCCCAGAACGTCTTCCATCCGGGGCTGTCGGCAATCTACAACGAACTGCTTACCTCCGGCGTTGGTAACGAGCTGTACATTCGCAGTGACGATGGCCTGGTGGGCATGACGCTGGATAGCCTGGCCTGTCAGCGGCCCCGGGCCCTGGTGCTGGGCCTGCTGAGAAAAGGCGACGATGGCCAGTGGCAGGTGCTGTTGGCGGTGGCGACAACGACGGAGATCGTGGCGGGGGATCGCATCGTGATGATGGCCCGCAGCTACGAAGACACCGAGCCGGACGGCCGCCAGTCGCCACTGAAGCCAGTGCCGCGGATGCCGGCGGTCGCACCCGTGGCGGTTGCCGCCCGGCAACGACGGGTGCTGGTGCTGGGTTGGAGCCGCAAGGTACCGGCGCTGCTGCAGGAGTTGGACAGCTATCCCCAGCAGCAATTGCAGGTGGATGTGGTGTCGGTGGTGCCGGAGGCCCAGCGGGTCAGTGCGGTGTCGGCCTACCTGGGCACGCCCCGGCGCCTGCGATGCCAGCATCTGGAAGCGGACTACATGGTGGAAGGCGAGTTGCGGCGATTGCGGCCGGACGGCTACGACACCATTCTGCTGTTGAGCAGCGATCGGCTGTCTTCCGGGGAAGAGGCTGATGCCCGGGCCATGGTGGGGTACCTGCAGCTTGAGGACATCCTGGCGGAAGCCGGTGGTCGACCGCAGCTGATTCTGGAGCTGAGTGATCCAGACAACCGGGATCTGCTGGGGGTGCATCAGGCCGAGATGCTGGTGAGCCCGATGGTGTTGAGTCATGTCCTGGCCCAGGTGGCACTACGGCCGGAACTGCGGGTCGTGCTGGACGAGCTGTTCTGTGCCGGCGGCGCCGAGTTTCAGTTCCGTGACCCGGCGGATTACCCGCTGCCGGCCAGCGCGGATTTTCGTGCCCTGGAACGGGTGCTGGCTCATCAGGGGGAATTGGCGGTCGGGGTCTGGCGTTGGCATGCCACAGGCCCACAGCTCGAGCTGAACCCCAGCCGCAGCGGCTACCTGGATCTCGGCCCCGGGGACCGGCTGGTGGTGCTGGCGGTCACCAACCCGGTGGCCTCGTCGGCGGACTGATCGGCATTCAGAAAAAAAATGCTGGAAATAGATAATATAAATTTCAATTATGAAATTGGGGCCATTACAGTATCCGCAACTCAGCACCCGATCGCCCGTAAAACACGTGACGGGATGTCTGAAACGGTGGCCGACTCCGGTCGGCCACCACCCTATGCAGTACCTCAAACCTACGAGACAGGACTGAGACCATGCCATACGCAAGCGACGTCGATGCCATCGCATCCCTGATCAAGCAAAACAACTGGGCCAACATTTCTCCTGAGCACGCAGCCCGCATGCGCGCCCAGAACAAATTCAAGACCGGCCTGGACATCGCCAAGTACACCGCCAAGATCATGCGCGAAGACATGGAAGCGTATGACAAGGACACTTCTCAGTACACCCAGTCCCTGGGTTGCTGGCACGGCTTCATCGGTCAGCAGAAGCTGATCTCCATCAAGAAGCACTTCGGTACCACCAAGCGTCGTTACCTGTACCTGTCTGGCTGGATGGTTGCCGCCCTGCGTTCACAGTTCGGTCCGCTGCCTGACCAGTCCATGCACGAGAAGACCTCTGTATCCGGTCTGATCGAAGAGCTGTACACCTTCCTGCGTCAGGCTGATGCCTGGGAACTGAACCACCTGTTCCGTGACCTGGAAGCGGCCCAGAAAGCCGGTGACGCTGCCAAGGCCAAAGAAGTTGAAGCCGCTATCGACAGCCACGAAACCCACGTTGTGCCGATCATCGCTGACATCGACGCTGGTTTCGGTAACGCCGAAGCGACATACCTGCTGGCCAAGCAGATGATCGAAGCCGGTGCTTGCTGCATCCAGATCGAGAACCAGGTGTCTGACGAGAAGCAGTGTGGTCACCAGGACGGCAAGGTTACCGTTCCTCACGCCGACTTCATCTCCAAGATCAACGCCGTACGTCTGGCGTTCCTGGAGCTGGGTGTGGACGACGGTGTTATCGTTGCCCGTACTGACTCCCTGGGCGCTGGCCTGACCAAGCAGATCGCCGTGACCAACGAGCCGGGCGACCTGGGCGACCAGTACAACAGCTTCATCGATGGCGACGTTATCGAAAGCGCTGACGACATTGCCAACGGCGACGTTGTAATCAAGCAGAACGGCAAGCTGGTTCGTCCGAAGCGTCTGGCTTCCGGCCTGTTCCAGTTCAAGGCTGGCTCTGGCGAAGACCGTGTTGTTCTTGACTGCATCACCAGCCTGCAGAACGGCGCTGACCTGCTGTGGATCGAAACCGAGAAGCCGCACGTTGGCCAGATCGCTGGCATGGTTAACCGCATCCGTGAAGTGGTGCCCAACGCCAAGCTGGTTTACAACAACAGCCCGTCCTTCAACTGGACCCTGAACTTCCGTCAGCAGGTATTCGATGCCTGGAAAGAAGAAGGCAAGGACGTATCTGCCTACGATCGCGACCGTCTGATGAGTGCCGACTACGACAGCACTGAGCTGGCGCAAGTGGCTGACGAGTGGACTGCGAACTTCCAGCGTGACGGATCTCGCGAAGCGGGTATCTTCCACCACCTGATCACTCTGCCGACTTACCACACCGCGGCCCTGTCTACCGACAACCTGGCCAAGGGCTACTTCGGCGACGAAGGCATGCTGGCCTACGTTGCAGGCGTACAGCGTAAGGAAATCCGTCAGGGTATCGCCACCGTTAAGCACCAGGATATGGCTGGTTCCAACATCGGTGACGACCACAAAGAGTTCTTCGCTGGCGAAGCAGCTCTGAAGGCTGGTGGTAAAGACAACACCATGGGTCAGTTCGAGAACATCTAATCTCGATCGACACCCTGTGTTGATAAAAAGGCGACCCTCGGGTCGCCTTTTTTGCTTTATCGGTGTAAAACAATTACCCGGTTGCCCTCAATTCCGGCTAACCATCTGGTAAAAACTCACGACGGCTCAAGGCGTTGGTCTCTTTCCGCCAAAACAGCCCGAATCTGAATCAAACTACCTGCTGCCGTTGAACGGCAAGTGCGAGTCATGGAGCGAACATCATTATGAGCTATGGACTGGTTCCCTACACCTGCAACCTCGATTACATCAATGAGCTGGGCCGTAACCTGAAGGAAGACGAACTGGCTGGCCTAAGAGAATCCCTGGCTCCGGCTCTGGCACAGATAGACAGTGATTTTATGGAGCCGGTGAAAGCCATTCAGGCGCTGGATGACTTTATCGCAGGCAAGGTCAACCATCCGTCTTATCCGCATCTTTACTGGTACGTCTTCGAAATTCTGTGCCACGTATTCGGTGGCCGCCTCCCCAACGAAAGCTGCTATCCATGTGATCCAGCGATCGTGGATAACCTGAGCAGTATCAAGCTTTACTGCCTGAGCCACCCGGTACTCCCCATGCCTGACGACTTTCCTTCGGTCTATGCCTGCCGCCCCAGCAGCCAGGCTCAGCTCCGCGAAGAGCTCAAAACCGCCCCGATGCCGGAAGAGTGCCGTAAAGAGATGAATGGCTGGTTAGACTTCGTTCAGCCCCATGAACAGGATTTGGTTGTCTTTTATTACTGAGAGGGGGTGGCGGGATCTCTGGTCAGTACTCCAGCCCAAGTGTATCCATTACGGCACGGTTGTTAGCTGCCACAACCGTGCCGGTCCTTGGGATTAAGCTGCGACGTCTTCAACGATGCTCTGAAGCTTCTGCTCACGCAGTCGTCGGCGCTCGGAAAGGTTGCCCCATCTGCGACGTACTCGTCGATAGCCACCGGCCTGACAGATTTCATCAAGCCGATGACGCTGGGCATCTCGCCATGCCAGATCGCATAACGCCTTGCCTCGGAAGACGAGTGTAGCCTGGGCGCTGACAGCACCGGACACTGGGTGCCCGGTCTCATCACCGCTATCGCGACCGCTGTCACCAGGTGCTAACGTCACCTGACGTGCACTGCCTCAGCCACCGCTTCGTAGTGACGGCCCACGATCTCCATGTCGTCAGGGTTTACACAGCGCTCCTGGCAAAACTCGTTCAGATCGTTGCGAATCTTCGCCCGCAGCTCCGGCGGGTTGCTGTCATCATTCACATAGGCGTAGGGATTCTGGGACAGCGCGGGATCGGGATTGGGTTCACCCAGGGTAGCGGCGGTCGCCACCATATCGCCGGTAATTGCGATCGAAAAGATGCGGTCGAAAACCTGGGCGTAGTCTGCAAATCCGTCATAACCCGATTTCCGGGCCACCTGGTCCAGCATTGCCATCGATGGCTTACTCGCCATGATCTCGGTCAACGTGGTATAGGGGCGCAGATCGAAAGTGGCATTTTGTACCTGCTTATTCTCGGCCTTGGACAAGTCCTGATTGGTCGACGCCAACACCGCCTCAATCGCCGGCGTCTTGTCCAGAAACAGGGTAACTTGCTCCTCGGTGAGACTTTCCGCCGCCACCGGCGCAGCCAACGCAGCGGTGAGAGCAACCGATACGGTCATTCGCTTGATCATCGGAGTTCCTTCTGTCATCCGTGAAAACATCGTGTGTTCCTTATTGCGGGTTATCAGTAGGTAGCGGCACAGGCAGCTCGCTGCTTCACTGCCCTTCCACCATCCAGTTGGGCACGAAGTCGCTGGCCTCGGCCACCCTATACCCGGCCCGGTCGTAGGCCACCGAGGCCATGGCGGTGAGGGGCAGCGAAAGCAGTCCGTCACTATGAGGGTCATTGGCTGACCACGCCATCCAGAAAGCCTGGTGCTGCTCCAGCGCGGATTGCAACAGCTCGTTATAACGAGCTTCGCCTTCCTCATTCAGCACGGCGGCCAACACCGCCAGCGAGGGCAGCAGAATCTGGCCCTCGTACTGGACGTCGTAAGCCCGGCAGCCTTCGGTTTCCAGCGTCTCCAGGGTGGCCTGCAATTTCCCCGTCAGGTTCGGCTCGGCTTTTGCCAAGGCCTTATAGAAATTACTCAGCGTCAGCTTGAAGGCAGTGTCAGGCCCCCCGTTATTATCTAGGAAGATATCCAGCCCGACTTGATCCAGAATCGCCAGCCCATCGGTATCCCGGTTGATCAACGCCAGCCAGAACGCCCGACACCAGTTTTTCACCCCCTTATCTGAGCTGGAGCCTTTCCCAACCATCTCCAGATCACCGCGCCGAAACCGCATCGTAAGCGGCTGCCCGTCGGCCATCAGGTTCTGAAAGTAACCAACGGTCAGTTGGCCGGCCTCAACCACTAGCTCTCTCGCCAGCTCGGTGCCACCATGCTTCAGGTTTTCAAAAATCAGAAACTCCCTCGTGGCCCTCACTCGCCTCGAGAAAGCAAATGTAGGATTTACGCGAAACATCTCCGGAACCTTATCTAACGGTCCAAAGTATGACTCGGAGTTATGCTGGTAGGCATGCTCAAGGCTGACATTGTACTGTTTGAGCATTCGCTCCATGTCATACTTCAAAATCGTACCCTCCCTGCTGTCTAGATAACCTGCGTTCCCGGCAGGCTTCGTTTTACCAGATACGTTGAAGGCCAGAGTCTTCCTGGCTATAAGGCAACGCTTCAAATCGTCGATGTTATCAGAACTATCCTTACCCCCGCCGCCATCTGATTGATGCGAATACGCGGAATGATCTCAGGGTCAGAGGCTCAAACACTCACGCCTTCGACGCCGCCAGCTTCTCCCGGGTGGCGAGGCGGCCCTGACGGCGGGTTTCCGCGTCCCGGTAACGGCGCTGCTGATCGGCTGTTTCCGGTTGTACGGCACGCACACGGATTGGCCGGCCGTTCTCATCGAGCGCAACGAAGGTGAAATAGGCCGACAGGATATGGCGCACCTCGCCGGTGTAGCTGTTCTCCGCCATGACCCTGGCACCGATTTCCATGGATGAGCCCCAGACCCGGTTCAGGGCCAGGTTGAACAGCAGGGTGTCGCCGCCCTTGGCGGGCGCCCGGAAATGGATGGAGTCCACGGCTGCGGTCACGCAGACAAACCCGGAGTGACGTTCCGCCACCACCAGCGCCAGCCGGTCGCACTTGGCCATGATCATGCCGCCGAAGACGGTTTCATGGGAGTTGAGGTCGTTTGGGAAAACCTTGTAGACGTGGCTGTCCACGGCGGAGGCCGACACCGGCCGGGCGTTGTCCTGCTGCATGACGTGTCCCTGTAATGGATGGCTGGGGTAAGCGTAACCGAAGCCACGTTGTCGGGCTACGTTGATGGGCTACGTTGATGGGCTGCGTTGATGGGCGACGTCGTCGGGCTGTGTTGGCGATCTCAGCCCCGGTAGGTGCGGTGCTTCTCCATCAACCGGTACATCGACACCCGGGAGATATCCAGCAGCCGGGCGGCGGCGGATACGTTGTTGTGGGTCAGCGCGAGGGAACAGGACACCGCCTGCTGTTCGGCGCGGGCGCGGAACTGGTCAAGGCTCAGGCCTTCGTACTGCCCGGGCGGATGTGGGGTGAGGCCAAGGTCGTTGGTGGTGATGGTGCGTCGGTCACTGAGCAATACCGCCTGACGCAAGCGGTTGCTCAGCTCCCGCAGGTTGCCCGGCCAGTCGTGCAGCAGCAGGGCCCGCATGGCGCTCTCATCCAGTCTCCGGGGCGGATGGCGGCGGGCGTCCGGAAGGGCGTCGAAGAACAGTTCCAGCAGGGTGGGAAGGTCCTCCAGCCGCTCGCTCAGCAGCGGTAGCTGGATTTCCAGACCTGCCAGGCGGTAATACACGTCGCTGCGGAAGCGGCCGGCGCGAACCAGCGCATCCAGTGGGTGGGTGCAGGTGGCGATGATGCGGATGTCCCGCTGATGGCCGGCGGCTCCGGGCTCATCCTGAAACAGTCCGAGCAGCGCCGGTTGCTGCTCCAGGGTCAGCTCGTCCACCGCCTGCAACAGCAGACTGCCGCCATGGGCGCTGTCCACGCTGCCCACGCCGGTACCGGGTTCATGCTCCAGCAGGGCATCGTCGCTGAGGCTGCTGGGCAGGGCGGCGCAGTTGATGGTGGCGAATGGTCCGTGGGAGACCGGTGAGTGATCGTGCAGGAAGCGGGCGGCGGCCTCCTTGCCGGTGCCGCTGGCACCGTGGATCAACACCGGTTCCAGAGTCTGGGCGAATCGCTGCAGCAGGGTCCGGGTCTGGTGAATCCGTGGCGAGTCGCCGGCGAGAGCGTGGCGTTGCAGGCTGGCCTTGTGACCCTCGGCCAGCCGTGCCTGCAGGTCCGCCATACCCCAGAGGTGGCCGAGCACGGTATCCAGCCGGGGCAGATCCAGGGGCAGAGTGTGGTAATCGGCGCAGTAGGTACCGATCAGCGTGCCCAGGCTCGGTTCGTCATAGGGAGACTGACTGGTCAGCCCGACCCAGGTTGTGGGCGACAGCGCAACCAGCCATTCCTCAAGCCAGGGAAGGCGCTCGCTGTCGTAGTTCTGCAGGTCGAGTACGCCAACCCGGGGCACCGGTGGCACGGAGCGGACATTGGGGGGCTGATTGAGGTCGATTGGCACCAAATGCCAGCGATCCGCCAGGGTCAGGGACGGCAGGGACTGCTCCGGGTCCGGTGATAACCATAACAGCGTTCTGTCTGCCCCCATTGCCTGTCCTCAGTGCCCATACGTGTCCGGAATTGTGCTCTGGATCTGTACAAGCAGAATACATGCCACGCTCCGTCAGGTCGCCAGTGGCGGTGTCAGGCGGCTGGGCGTCCGTTGCACGGCTGTTAAAAACTGTAAAATCCACTGACGTTCCCATGTCGCTCAGCCTCGAGTCCCGCCGGTGGTTGCGTCGGCCTGGAGGTAGTCATCGATGTGACTGGCCAGCGCTACCCCGGTTTCGTTCATGGTCAGGTAGGCCTCGTTGGCGCCGGCTTCCTTGATCTTCTCAGCCTCGTCGGCAAACATCGTGTGAGCAATGATGAAGCCGTCAAAACCCCGGTTTCGCAGCATCCGCGCGGCGATGATCTTGCTCTCGATGTCGCTCATCGCCAGCACCACCGCTTCCACCCTGGGCATGTGCAGGGCTTCCCAGAAGGTGGTGTCCTCGCCGTCGGCGAACACCACGTTGCGGCCGGCCTTGAGGTGCATGTGGGCCTTGGCGGGGTCCGAGTCCAGGCCCATGATCCGCGGCTCCGAGTCCATCAGCCGGTCGTAGGCCGCCGAGCCTGTGCGGCCCATGCCCATCACCAGGATGCGGGTGTCTCCCAGCGAGATGGGCTGCTCGTCCGGGTGGTGACGGTCGGCCTGGAATCGGCTCAGGGCCCCGGAGTAACGTTCGTAGAGGGTGTGGGCAACCCGGTTGATGGGGGCCGAAATCACGAACGACAGCGACACGGCGATCGCCAGCGGAACCAGCCACTCCGGCAGCGCCACGCTTGCCACGATCAGACCGAACTCGCTGTAGTTGGCCAGTGACAGCGACGTCAGAAAGCCGCTGCGGGCCCGCAGCCGGAAGGCCAGCAGCAGGAAGAAGAACAGCCCGCCCTTGAGTGGCAGCAGCAGGGCAACGGCGACAGCAAAGATCAGCGCCTGCTGGTCCGGCAGACCGCCGATGCCGATCTGTAGGAAAAAGCCCACCAGGAACATCTCCTTGACGCTCCAAAGCGACTTCGACAATTCCACCGCCCGTGGGTGGTTGGCCAGCATGGCACCGAATACCAGCGCCCCCAGTTCCGAGCTCAGGCCAACGGCTTCGAAACCAAGGCCGCCCAGCACCAGTGCCAGCAACAGGCCCAGCAGCACCAGCAGTTCGTCGTGGCCACTGGCATCCAGCAGCCGGTACAGCAGTGGGCGTAACAGTGGCAGCAGGAACACTCCCAGAGCCCAGATTGACGGAGTTTTGCCGGCGGCAATGCTCATCACCACCAGGGCGATCAGGTCCTGCATGATGAGAATGCCGATGGCGACACGGCCGTGAAATGCGCGCAGTTCCCGCTTGCTTTCCAGCACCTTGGCCGCCAGTACGGTACTGGAGAAGGACAGTGCAATGGCCAGCAACAGCGAGGTGGACCAGTCGGTATCGAGTAACAGGTAAATGCCCGGCGTAAACAGCGAGCAGCTGATGGTGAAATGCAGCAGGCCACCGCCAATCACCTCGGGACTGAGGATCGAGCGCAGCTTGAGCTTGAGGCCGACGGTAAACAGCAACAGCAGCACCCCGAGGTGGGCGAGGTGATCAAGTACATCGGTGTTCTCCACCGCCAGCGGAGTAACCGTCGCCAACCCGCTCAGGGCAAAGCCGGCGGCCAGGTAGCCCACCAGCGGGGGCAGGCCGACCGCCTTTACAATCAGGCCAAGGGTAAAGGCGAAGGAGATCCAGAGAGCTTCGGGCATGCGCGTGTTGCCTTAACGTGCGTGGGTGTTAACGGATAACGGTTGCGCCAGCAGCGGGTGGTGCGTTGATAAACGCTCTGACCAGCTCGGCGGAATGGTCCGGGGTCTCGATCATGGGCACATGGCCAATGTCGTCGAGCAGGTGCGTGACGGTGGTGTTGATCCGCTGCTGGAACACCTCGGCATTGCGGTAGTCAATCACCCGGTCTTGCCGGCCCCACACCAGCATCACCGGCGCCTGGATGTCGGCGAGCCGGTCCCGGAAGGCGTTATCGTAGCCGGAATCGCGAATCGCCAGGAAGATTTTCTCATACACCGGCCGGTTGGCGATGGCCTGCTGTTCCATCACGTCGTAGATGGGCCAGGGCACAAACGGCTGGTCGCTCATCACGAACGCCACCAGCCGCTCCATATCACCGGGCTGGCTCACAATCAGCGGGTTCTGGCCCTCCTCAATCCGGGTAACCAGTTCGCTGTCGTACTTGAACACCCCCGCGGGGCTGAACAGGCTGGCTGAGTGGACCTGGTCCGGATAGGTGGCGGCGTAAAGCGCGGTGATGGCACCCCCCATGGAGTTGCCGAGCAGATGCACCTTCGATTCGCCCAGCGCCGCCAGGGTGTCGTGGACGTAGCCGACCTGGTCTTCCAGGCGGTAACCCAGCGTCAGGGGCTTGCTGCTGTCACCGTGACCGGGCAGGTCGAGGGCGACAACGTTGAACTGGTCGGTCAGCTCGCCGGCCATCCGCACCCAGTTGTCCTTGTTGCCGCCAAAACCATGGAGCATCACCAGGGTGGGGCCGTCGTTGGCTTCCTGATTGTGCAGGTAGCTGATGCTGAGCTCGCCGACCTCGATCTGATCGACGGTGAGCCCGGCGGAGCTGCGTTCCCAGGCCATGGCCTTGTCAAACAGTTCCTGGCGACTGCAGCCATTGAGGGTCAGAATCAGCAAGAGACAGAGCAGCAGGCGGAGTTGGGGGGGAGGCTGAGCCATCATCGGGTCCTTGGGCGTGTCTGGGGTTGGCCGAAAAGCCTTGCGACAGAACCCCTTACACTAGCGCAAAAAAAAGCCCGGTCAATAACCGGGCTTCGGGATCACCACGTTGGGGCCTACTGCTCCCGGGCGATCGCGCGGTAAGCAATATCCTTGCGGTAGAAGGCGCCGTCCCAGTGGATCTGGCTGGCCAGGGCGTACGCCCGCTGCTGGGCTTCGGTAACCGAGTTGCCCAGGGCGGTGGCGCACAGTACCCGGCCGCCGCTGGTCACCACTTGCTCGCCATCAAGCTTGGTGCCGGCGTGGAAGACCTTCTCGCCATCGACCTCGGTCTGTGGCAGCCCGGAAATGGCGTCGCCCTTGTTGTAGCTGCCGGGATAGCCGCCGGCCGCAAGCACGATTCCGACGGAGGCGCGTTCGTCCCACTCGGAGTCGCACTGGTCCAGCTTGCCGTCAATGGCGGCGTCGCACAGCGCTACCAGATCGGATTTCATCCGCAGCATGATGGGCTGGGTTTCCGGATCACCAAAGCGGCAGTTGAACTCGATCACTTTGGGGGCGCCGGAGCCATCGATCATCAGGCCGGCGTACAGGAAGCCGGTGTAGGGGTGACCTTCGGCCGCCATGCCGCGCACGGTGGGGTAGATCACCTCGTCCATGATGCGCTGGTGGATCTCGTTGGTCACCACCGGCGCCGGGGAGTAAGCGCCCATACCGCCGGTGTTGGGGCCAGTGTCACCGTCGCCGACACGCTTATGGTCCTGAGACGTGGCCATCGGCAGCACGTGCTCGCCGTCTACCATCACGATGAAGCTGGCTTCCTCACCCTCGAGGAACTCCTCGATCACCACCCGGCTGCCGGCGTCGCCGAAGGCGTTGCCTGCCAGCATATCGCGGATGGCGGCTTCGGCCTCCTCCAGGGTCATGGCAACGATGACGCCCTTGCCGGCAGCCAGGCCATCGGCCTTGACCACAATCGGCGCGCCCTGTGCCCGTACATAGGTCAGGGCTTCATCGACATCGGTGAAGTTGGCGTAAGCGGCGGTGGGAATGGCGTGGCGGTCGAGAAAGTCCTTGGTGAAAGCCTTGGAGCCTTCCAGCTGCGCGGCGCCCTCGGTCGGGCCGAAGACACGCAGGCCGCGGCGGCTGAACAGATCCACAACGCCGGCCACCAGCGGTGCTTCCGGGCCGACGATGGTGAGCCCGACCTGGTTCTGCTCGGCAAAATCCGCCAGGCCGTCGAGATCCATAACGTCGATGTTGACGTTCTCCAGGCTCGGCTCGCCGGCGGTACCGGCGTTACCGGGGGCGACGAAGACCTTGTCGGCGTTGGGCGACTGGGCCGCTTTCCAGGCCAGGGCGTGTTCGCGTCCACCACTGCCAATTACAAGAATGTTCATAGTCTGAATCCTTAACGCTTAGTGGCGGAAATGGCGCATGCCGGTGAAGACCATGGCGATGCCGTGTTCGTTGGCGGCGTCGATCACCTCCTGGTCGCGCATGGAACCACCAGGCTGGATCACCGCGTGGATGCCGGCGGCGGCGGCGGCGTCAATGCCGTCCCGGAACGGGAAGAAGGCGTCGGAGGCCATCACCGATCCCTTCACTTCCAGATCCTCATCCGCGGCCTTGATGCCGGCGATCTTGGCGCTGTAGACCCGGCTCATCTGGCCGGCACCAATGCCGATGGTGCGGCCGGCTTTGGCGTAGACGATGGCATTGGATTTAACGTACTTGGCCACTTCCCAGGCGAACAGCAGGTCGTTCAGCTCGGTTTCGGTGGGTTGGCGCTCGGTGACGACTTTGACGTCGTCCATGGCAACCATGCCCAGGTCCCGGTCCTGCACCAGCAGGCCGCCGGTGACCCGTTTGTAGTCCATGGCCTTCTCACGCTCGGCGCTGAACTCGCCGCAGGCCAGCAGGCGCACGTTCTTTTTGGCGGCCACGATCTCAACCGCTTCCGCGGTGATGGTGGGCGCGATGATCACTTCCACGAACTGGCGGTCGATGATGGCCTTGGCGGTCTCGGCGTCCAGCTCGCGGTTGAAGGCGATGATGCCGCCAAATGCGGAGGTGGGGTCGGTGGCAAAGGCCAGGTCGTAGGCCTGGCGAATGTCGGCGCCAATGGCCACGCCACAGGGGTTGGCGTGCTTGACGATCACGCAGGCCGGATCGGCGAACGGTTTGACGCACTCCAAGGCGGCGTCGGTGTCAGCGACGTTGTTGTACGACAGTTCCTTGCCTTGCAACTGCTTGGCGGTGGCGACACTGGCTTCCCGCGGGTTGCGCTCGGCGTAGAAGGCGGCGCGCTGATGCGGGTTCTCGCCGTAGCGCATGTCCTGCACCTTGACGAACTGGCTGTTGAAGGTGCGGGGGAAGTCGGCGTTGTCGTTGTCGGTGGTGCGGCCGCCCAGGTAATTGGCAATGGCGCCGTCGTAACCGGCGGTGTGCTCGAACGCCTTGACCGCCAGATCAAACCGGGTGGCGTAGCTCAGTTCGCCGTTGTTGTCGGCGAGCTCGGCCAGCACCCGGTCGTAGTCGGAGGCGTTGACCACAATGGCAACGTCGTTGTGATTCTTGGCTGCGGCACGCACCATGGTGGGCCCGCCGATGTCGATGTTCTCAATGGCTGTCGCCAGGTCACAGTCGGGGTTGGCGACGGTGGCCTCAAACGGGTACAGGTTGACCACCACCATGTCAATCGGGTTGATCTGGTGCTGCGCCATGACGCTGTCGTCGGTGCCGCGCCGGCCCAGGATGCCGCCGTGGATCTTCGGATGCAGGGTCTTGACGCGACCGTCCATCATCTCCGGGAAGCCGGTGTAGTCGCTGACTTCGGTGACAGCGATCTGGTTTTCCTGCAGCAGGCGGAACGTGCCGCCAGTGGACAGCAGCTCAACGCCCTGAGCGGTGAGGGCGCGGGCGAACTCAACAATGCCGGTTTTGTCGGAAACGCTGATCAGCGCACGACGGACGGGGGTATTTACCTGATTAGCCATGGGTCACATTTTTCGTTGGGTCTGAACGAATGAAGGCCTCGCGAATGATGTCGGGAGGCCCTCGTAGGGATTGGATGCCAGGATTATAGCAGACCGTACTGCTTCAGTTTCTTGCGTAAGGTGCCGCGATTGAGCCCCAGCATGGTGGAGGCTTTGGTCTGGTTGTTGCGGGTGTACTTCATCACCTGCTCCAGCAACGGTGCTTCCACCTCGGACAGCACCAACTGGTAAACATCGGTGACCGGGGCACCGTCGAGCTGTGCGAAGTAGTTTTTCAGGGCTACTTCCACGCTGTCGCGCAGGGTAACGGAGTTACCACTGCCGTTGACCGTCTGCAGCTGGTGAATGTCATCACCAGTGGACGGAATCCGGTTTTCGTTTGCCAGAGTCTCAGCGGTCATGCTGCGAATACCTCTCCATTTCGTAAGGCTGCAAAATACTGTTGAATCACATCTCGTTGCTCCAACCCATCCTCGATGGCGTTGAAGCGCTTTCTGAAGGCTCTGCTCTCATCGTGAGCCTGCAGATACCAACCTACGTGTTTACGCGCGATACGGGGGCCCATGACCTCGCCGTAAAACTCGTGCAGTGCTCTCAGGTGTTCGGTCAGTATCTGCTCCACCTCGTTCAGATCCGGGGCGGGCAGTTGTTGTCCGGTTTCCAGGAAATGCAGGATTTCCCGGAAGATCCAGGGGCTTCCCTGGGCAGCACGGCCGATCAGCAGGCCATCGGCGCCGGTGTGTGCCAGCACCTGTCGGGCCTTCTGCGGTGACGTGATATCACCATTGGCGAACACCGGGATACTGACCCGGGATTTCACCTCGGCGATGGTGTCGTACTCGGCACACCCTTTATAGGCATCTGCCCGGGTCCGGCCATGGATGGCCAGTGCCTGAATACCTGCATCTTCCGCCATCCTGGCGATGATGGGGGCGTTGCGGTGTTCCTGGTCCCAGCCCGTGCGCATCTTCAGCGTCACTGGTACCTCGACGGCGGCGACCACCGCCTGGAGGATGTCCCGGACCAGGGCCTCATCTTTCATCAGTGCGGAGCCGGCGGCCTTGTTGCAGACTTTTTTGGCCGGACATCCCATGTTGATGTCGATGATCTGGGCGCCGTGCTCGGCGTTGAGTCGTGCGGCGTTGGCCAGCATTTCCGGATCACCGCCGGCGATCTGCACCGAACGGGGTTCGGGTTCGCCCTGATGGTCCAGGCGCAGCCTGGACTTGCGGGTGTGCCACAGCTTGCTGTCGGCGATCACCATCTCGGAAACCGCCAATCCGGCCCCCAGGCGCCGGCAGAGCAGCCGGAAAGGGCGATCGGTCACGCCCGCCATGGGCGCCACAATCAGCGGATTGGGCAATGTGTACGGCCCGATGTTTGCCGTTGGCAGCATAATCTCAGTCCGTTTCACCACGATACACCAGAGTTATTCGGCGGCACCGGCGTTCTACCTGTACAGGTATTAACCAGCCCGATTTCCGAAGGGCGACAATGATACCGCCGAGATTGGCGCTATTGAAGGGGCCTGAGCGCGAAAAAACTGATTATTTTTCGCGCTTGTTGGTTGACTTTTGGGCGTGTGGTTGCCAACGAGTGCTGGCCGGAAGTCAGCACTCGCTTACGGGGCGTAGCGCCGGAATGCGATGTTGTAGTTGACCGCGTCGCGGCCGGGGTCGCGAATGCGGATGGCGATCCGCACCGGTACGCCATTGGGCATGGCCGTGAGGTCGCTGGCATCCCCCGCCAGGTAGTCTTCCGGTGGGAAAACACTCTGGGCAACCACATCGCCATTAAGGTTGGAGAAGGTCAGGGCAATCGCCGGAAAGGGCTGGTCGAACGGCGCCCGGTTGATGATTTCCGCATCCACGACAAGCGCATCCCGCTGTTGCGGGTCGGTGCGGACCACCAGTTTGCGGCTCTTGATCTGGCTGACATCCACCAGGGGGTTCAGTTCGCACCCGGCGTACTGGCAGGCTGTTTCATAGTAGGGCCGGAGTTCGGGAATCGCCGCCAGCCGGTCAAACTGATAGTAGCCGACCTGAGCGCCCAGCAGGCCCAGCAGTCCCAGTACCAGCAGGGTCCAGACGGTGGTGCGCAGCCAACTGCGACCGCCGTTGTCCAACGAGATGGGATCGTGGCCGAGATCCTGATAGGGCGAGGCCGGTTTGTAGCTGGGCCGCTCGCGCTCGGCGCTGAACGACTCCAGCGCTGCTGACTCAGCGGCCGGTGGCGCGCTGGCCTGCAGCGGCTCGTGATCGGTGGGCTCCAGCGCCAGTTCCGGTCGAGGCTGTGGTGCTGGGGTCTGCTCGGGTTCGGGCTCCCGGGGCGGTTCCGGCCGGGCATCTGGCTCGCGGTTCCGAACCTCTTCGCGGGGCTGCTCCGGTTCGGTGGGCGCCTCCGTCGAGGTCTGCTTGGCTGTGTCCTTGCGGGGCTCTTCCAGCAGCATGGCTTCGGCCCAGCTTTCATCCACCTGGGACTGCTCTTCGTCCGCCTCTTCCGTGTCGAAGCTGGGACCTTCCTCATCAAAGCTGCGGAAGCTATCGCTCAGCTCGTCTTCGGAGAAGGTCAGCTTGTTGCCGGCGTAGCTGTGCTCGGTGGCGTCCTCTTCCGGGTCGTCCTGGAACACCAGGTCGTCCTCGGTCGCGGTGAAGCCGGCAGCGGCGCTTTGGCCTTCGCTGGCCGAACTTGCCGGCGGTGCTGTCTGGTGCTCAACGGCATTGAAGATCTTCATGCAGTTGCCGCAACGGACTTTGCCGTTGGCGATACCGAGCTGTTGGTCCGTTACCCGGAACTGGGTTTGGCAGTTGGGGCAGCGGGTGAGCAGACTGCTCTCGGGGCGACTCTCAGGCATCCTTCAATCCTGTCGGGGGCGGCGCGTTGACTCGGGGCAGTTTAGACGTTCGACCTGCGTTCGTCACCTGTTGGTGCGTCGACCTGTGAGGCGTATCCAGTCTTCCTGCTGCACCGGCTCGTCCATGATGAACCAGGGTTCGTAGGCTTCCATCACTTCCCGGGCCTGGTTGGCCAGAATGCCCGACAGCACCAGCAGACCGCCGTCCCGAACCCGGCTGGCCAGGTGGGGGGCCAGGCCGATCAGTGGCTGGGCAAGAATGTTGGCCAGCATGATGTCAGCGATGGTGTCCGGTTCCTGCTCCGGCAGGTACAGGTCCAGCTTGCGGTCCTCCACCTGGTTGCGCCGGGCGTTGTCGCGGCTGGCTTCCAGGGCCTGGGGGTCGGTGTCGACACCGATGACGTGGTCCGCTCCAAGCAACAGGGCAGCGAGCCCCAGAATGCCGGAGCCACAGCCGTAATCGATCACCTGGCAGCCTTCCACGGCCTGGCTGTCGAGCCACTCCAGACAA
Organism: Marinobacter xestospongiae; assembly: GCF_023156385.1. Classification (GTDB taxonomy): domain Bacteria; phylum Pseudomonadota; class Gammaproteobacteria; order Pseudomonadales; family Oleiphilaceae; genus Marinobacter; species Marinobacter xestospongiae. The sequence goes on along the minus strand of NZ_JAKZAK010000009.1, from coordinate 19,721 downwards.
AGCGCTGTGGTGGGGTGGGTGCCGGTGCCAAAGGCCAGGCCCGGGTCCAGCATCAGGTTGGCGGCCTCCGGATCGGGGGGCTGGTGCCAGCTCGGTACGATCCACAGCCGATTGCCAAAACGCAGTGGCTGGAAGTCGTCCATCCAGGCGCGTTCCCAGTCTTTGTCTTCCACCAGGGTGACGTCGATTTCGGGCAGGGTTTGCTGGGTCTGCTGATGCCAGCCATCGCGGATGGCGTTGCACAACTGCTCGGTGTCGCGACCGGAGTCGAACAGCCCGGTGACCCGGGTCTGATGCCACAGCGGGGTGGTACCCGGATCGGGCTCGTAGAGGGGCTGGTCGGCGGCGTCTTCCATCGAGACGGCGTCGGCACCCATCTCCATCAACAGATCCTCCAGCTGATCCGCGGTGTCCGGATCAGCCGGAATCTGGAGTTGTATCCAGGGCATACTGAGGTCCTGTTTGTTAGGGAGCCTCTGATTAACTCCGAATCGCCTCTGCGCGATCTGAGGGCTGTAGCTGCAAGGCGCGGTTCGCAGTCAATGGCCGTCGTCCTTGGCAAGGGCCGCAATGCCGCAGGTACAGCCCTCAGAGCGCGCCCTTCGGGGCCTTCAGAGCGATCCACACTCGGCGTTGCGCCTTCTTGAAAGGCAACCAGCCTTCCTGCAAAGCCGCGCCTTGAGTGTGAACCGCTCTGAAGGCCAGAGGTGATCCAGAGTTAATCAGAGGCTCCTTGGCCGTATTTACCCTGGAGGTCGGCGGGGTCAGTCCCGAATCAGCTTCTCCAGGTAATGGATGGTGAAGTCTACCTGTTTAAAGCCGCCATCGCGTACCAGTTTTCGGTGCAATGGCTGATTGGTCTTGATGCCTTCCACCACCAGTTCGTCCAGCGCGTTCTTCATGCGCCGACGGGCGATGTCACGGTCATCCCCCCAGGTGATCAGCTTGCTGATGAGGGAATCGTAATAGGGCGGGACCGTGTAGCCACTGTAGAGGTGTGAGTCCACCCGCACGCCGTTGCCGCCAGGGGCATGGTAGTGCTTGACCTTGCCCGGGCTGGGTACGAAGGTCTGGGGGTCCTCGGCGTTAATGCGGCACTCCAGCGCATGGCCGGACACCTTGATGTCGTCCTGGCTGTACTGCAGCGGCAGACCGCTGGCGATCCGAAGCTGCTCACGGACGATATCCACACCCGTCACCATTTCCGAGACCGGATGCTCCACCTGGACCCGAGTGTTCATCTCGATGAAATAGAAACGGCCATCCTGGTACAGGAACTCGAAGGTGCCAGCGCCGACATAACCGATTTCCTTACAGGCCTGGACGCAGGCGTTCAGGGTCTGTTCCCGGGCTTCCGGGTCGATGTTGGGGGCGGGGGCTTCTTCCAGTACCTTCTGGTGACGGCGCTGCATGGAGCAGTCGCGGTCCCACAGGTGGATGACGTTGCCGTGGGTATCGGCCAGAACCTGCACCTCGACGTGGCGAGGCCGCTCCAGGTATTTCTCCAGGTACACCGTGGGATCGCCAAAGGCGGCCGCGGCTTCGGACTGGGTAATCTGGATGCTCTTCAGCAGCGAGGCTTCGGTGTGGACCACCTGCATACCGCGACCACCGCCGCCGGAAGCCGCCTTGATGATGACCGGGTAGCCGATCTCGCGGGCGATCTTGAGCGTGCGTGCGTCGTCATCGGTGATCGGACCATCAGAGCCCGGTACCGTGGGGACGCCGGCGCGGGTCATGGCGTTGATGGCAGACACCTTGTTGCCCATCAGGCGAATGGTGTCGGCGTTGGGGCCGATGAAGCGGAAACCGCTTTTCTCCACCTGTTCGGCAAAATCGGCGTTCTCCGCCAGGAAACCGTAACCGGGGTGGATGGCAACCGAATCGGTAACTTCCGCGGCGCTGATGATGGCCGGGATGTTCAGGTAACTGTCCACCGGGCTGTTGGGGCCGATGCAGACGGACTCGTCCGCCAGCCGGACGTGCATGAGGTCGCGATCCACCTGGGAGTGGATCGCCACCGTGCGAATGTTCAGTTCCTTGCAGGCGCGCAGGATACGCAGGGCGATTTCACCCCGGTTGGCGATCAGGACTTTCTCTATCATGGCCATGGCTCAGCTTCACCCGCTATCAGGAAATGACAATCAGGGGCTGGTCGAACTCGACCGGCTGACCGTTCTCGACCAGGATCTCGGTGACCGTGCCTGCTTTGTCGGCTTCGATCTGGTTCATCATCTTCATCGCTTCGACGATGCAGATGACGTCACCGGCATTGACCTGCTGGCCGACTTCCACGAATGCCTTGGCGGTGGGCGACGGCGCTCGGTAAAAGGTGCCCACCATCGGTGAGTTCACGGTATGGCCGGAAATTACCGGGGCAGCAGGCTCAGCGGCTTCGGCAGCCGGAGCGGCGGGCGCCGGGGCCGGTTGAGGTGCGGGCGCGGTGTACTGGGCGACCATACCGGCGGCCTGTTCACGGCGGCGGGAGATGCGGACGGAATCGTCGCCCTCATGAATCTCCAGTTCTTCGACGTCGGATTCCTCCAGCAGCTCAATCAGTTTCTTGATCTTGCGAATGTCCATAGTCAGTTCAATCCCGTTCTGTGTTCTGAATTCGTGAAGCGGTGGTCAACCGCGTTGTTGTAGCTGGTTCAGTGCGGCCTGTAGCGCCAGGTCGTAGCCCTGGCTGCCGAGGCCACAGATAACGCCGATGGCGATATCGGAAAAATAGGAATGATGGCGGAAGGCTTCCCGCGCATGCACGTTCGACAGATGCACCTCAATAAAGGGAATGTCGGACGCCAGAATGGCATCCCGCAGCGCCACGCTGGTGTGGGTGAACGCGGCGGGATTGATGATCACAAAGTCCACTCCTTCCCGACGGGCCTCGTGGAGGCGCTCGATCAGCTCGTATTCAGCGTTGGACTGCAGGTGCAGCAGGTGGTGACCGGCGTCGGCGGCCTGCTGTTGCAGGCGTTCGTCGATGTCGGCGAGCGTCTCCCTGCCGTACACCTCCGGTTCACGGGTGCCGAGCATGTTCAGGTTGGGGCCATGGAGAACCAGAATTGTTGCCATGAGTACCTTTGATGATAGCTGGGTTTTTTACAGGATCGCCGAAAATCGCGGCATTTTCCACCAATCCATGCTGTTAATCCCAGGGTTTTCTTACATTCTGGTTTTCTGGGTGTGACAGTTTTGCGACATCGTCGGGGTGGCAACCGAAACGGTCGCCTCGACGGTCCCTCCGTGGGGCGTCAGCGTGCCTATTGTGGGAAAGCCAATAAGAAGCGTCCATAAGACGTTGGTTTCATAACCGCGGTGGGAGGCATCGACGGAATTTGGGGGATCAGCAGTGATGGTGACGTGGCAGATGGCACTTTCGGGTCGGCACGCAAGTGCCAGGGCAATACTGCCAGAGTGCGGTGTTGGGCCGTGGGTGGCCGTGCCAACATCATTGCAATAACAACAATGTCGTGAGTGCGCGGTCAGTTCCGGGCGTTCGCAACAGGACGTGGAGGGAGCGGGAATGAAAGACCTCGAGCTGTGTCGCCACCTTTTGGGGCTACAGCCGCCGTGGGACGTCGGTCGGGTTCGTCTGGACGAACCCAGCGGTGAGCTGCACCTGTATCTTGGCCAGGGGCGTGCCTGGTTTGGTCGCTACCGCCCTGGCAGCGGCCAGTCGCGCTGGCGTCACACCAACATTGGCGACTGCGCGGTATACGTTCACGCGGCCCTGCCGGAGCAGGTTGACGCCGACCTACCGTTTCTGGGACCGGTGGATCAGGAGTTCACCCATGGTCTGGCCCAGCGGGTGGTCACATGCCTGCAGGCGGGGCTGAGCTATCGCCAGGTCTGTGAGTTGCTGCTGATCGATGTCCATCTGGCCTGGCAGATTCGTCACGCCCTCAGCGAAGGTACGCTGCCGGGCACCGCGCCAGAGCTGGCGCAGCGGGTCAGCCGGGAAACCGTTGGCGAGGCCGCTCCCGGGCGTATTCCCCCCAGTGCCGATCCAGTCTGGCGCCAGTTGCTTACTGACGATGAACCGATGCCGGTGCGTATGCTGAGTCTGAAACTGCTGTTGGCACGGGCTCGCCAGGAGTTTGCCCAGTTGCAGGGAGAAGAGGCTCGGCTGCTGAAGATCAACGACATCCGTCGTTTCTTCATCAAGCACGAAAGCCAGTTGGATGAAGAGATTGATCGGCTGGCGGCATTGCGTGGGTCACCCATGCAGGGGGATGGCTCATGACTGCGGTAGCGGGCGGGCTGATGTCGGTGGCCGAGGTGACGGCCCTGATTGGGACCGGTGAGCTGTTGGCGCTGGCCGCCGACCGTGCGGTGCTGACGCGGTTGCCCAGGGGAAACTGGATTGCCGGCTCAACGCCCTACTTCATGGCGGAACAGGGCGGCTGCCAGGATCGGGAGCGGGTCTTCGTCCAGCGCTTTGGTGACCTCCAGGGTCATATCCGGCGCTACCAGCCGGAGACCTTGCCGGAGGTTCTGGAAGAAGCACCAGAGCACGGGTTGTCGGTGCTGATCCTGCCGGCTGGCAGCGCGATACTGGAAGCCTTCGCCCGCGAGGCGCCGCTGTATCCGGAGATGTACCTGAAACCGCTGGTGGGCTGGGTGGCCGGTATTGCGATTGACGACGTGGGGAGCGATACGGCGGTAGTGGTGGACGGCCGGGATGGCTGCGTTGCGGTCAATGAAGCGGTGGTATTACACCTGCAACTGCCCGCGCAGCTGGTCGCCAATGTCCACGCCATCAACCTGTTTGAACCGGGGGACGGGCCAGAGATCCGCTTCCCGCGCACCGGGTTTGAGGTGAGCGATTGCCTGGTTGATGGTCAGCCTGCGAACTTTGCCCATTATCTGATCGAACAGGCTGGCGCAGGTTCGCTGCCATTGGTGGCGGATTATTGTGGCGCGATGATCAATGTCAGTGTGCAGGCGGTGGAGGCGAACGGGGTTCGGTTCTACGCCCCGGTGTTTGAGGGCGTGGGCTACCGCCTGGCGCGACCGGTGCAGGACTATCCGGTGGAATTCCTGGCGGCCATGCCGCCCCGGACCGGGCCGGTGGTGTTTGGCTGCAACTGCATTCTCAACTACCTGAACTGTGGCCTGGAAGGCCGTCGGACCGAGGGACTGGACGGCCCCATCACCTTTGGGGAAGTGGGCTATCAGTTGATGAACCAGACGGCGGTGATGGTGACGCTGGACGGAATCTGAGTCACTGGCGGTGTAGTGTGCTGGCGGTCAGGGCCGCCTCGCGGGCGAGCCCTGACCGCCAGTGCGTCAGTCGACGGCCGGCACCACACAGTTGCGGTCGTTGGCCTTGGCCTGATACAGCGCGCGGTCGGCACGTTCACACACCAGTTGCGCCGATTCGTTGTTCCAGCTGGCCACGCCGCAGCTGAAGGTGACGGAGAACTCGCGATCGCCCGCCGGTTGCACCAGCTCGGCAAAGCGTTCGCGGATTTCGTTCAGCACCCGCTCGGCATCCTCCGCCCGGGTATCGGGCAGGATGATGGCAAATTCCTCACCGCCATAACGGCCGATGTGATCGGTCTTGCGCAGGCGCTGTTTGAGGAACATCGACAGGCTTCGCAGCACCCGGTCGCCAATGGGGTGGCCGTAGGTGTCGTTGATCTTCTTGAAGTAATCGATGTCGATCATGGCAAAGCACAGCGGGTGTCGCTTCTGCCGCGCCTTGACGATTTCCTGATCCAGCAGGTGCAGGGTGTGGGTGTGGTTGAACAGCCCGGTTAGGCTGTCGCGGATCATCAGCGCCAGCAGCGAGCGCGCGCGCCGTCCACGGTTGTGGATGGTGGCCACCAGGTGCTTGGGATCAATGGGCTTGGTCAGGAAGTCGTCGCCGCCCAGGCTCATGGCGTGGAGCTGTTTGGTGACGTCTTCCTCCGCCGACAGGTAGATGATGGGCACGCTGTGGAAACGATCCTGCTGGCGGATCACCCGGGCGATTTCCATGCCGGTGCAGCCGGGCATGTACATGTCGAGAATGATGATCTCCGGCGAGAACTCCTCCAGGGCGTGAATGATCTGCATCGGGTCGGTGATGATGTGGGCTTTCATACCGGCCTTGCCCAACACCGTCTCCATGAACTTGGCCTGGGCACGGGAGTCGTCCAGCACCAATACCCGGTAAGGCTCCACGGTGTTGCCGTGGGTGTAGGTTTCGATCTTCTCTATCAACTGCCCCGGGTCCACCGCCGGATAGAAGTATTCTTCACCGCCGCAACGGGATGCCCGCAGACGGGTTTCGATGGTGCCGTCCTCATCGCTGATAAAGATGATGGGGATCGGGGTGTCATGGCGTTCCTGCAGCCGTTCGATGGCATCCAGGCCGCCATCGCTCTGGCCGCCGAAGCTGACGTCCATCAGGATGGTTTCCGGCTTGTGGAGCGCGCAGGCTTCCATCAGGTCTTCCGCCTTGTCGAAAGCCGAGGCACGAAAGCCGAAGAACTCCATCTGCTTGATCAGCCGCCCCGCCATCTCGCTGTTGTTGAGGGCAATGTAGACCGGGGTGCGACGATAGATCCGGGGCGATTCGTCCTGGTGCTGGTCAGCCCGTCGCAGGGTGGCGCGGGAAAGCTCGTCGACCCAGTGCTGGATCGGTGCGGTGAGTTCCTCAGGCAGGGCCTCACTGGCCGGCCACTCGGCTATCAGTGTCAGCAACTGCTGGCCGGCGCTGGCGTGTTTGTCCATTTCAAAGCGCTGGGCATACCGCACCAGTTTGTCGATGGCGGTGGCGAAGTCATGTTGGAAGGCGGCGGTATCGTTGCCGGCTTCGCGGATCTTTTGCCAGGTATCGAGGACAACCCGGGCCTGGGTGGTCACGCGGCGGGCAAAATGTTGCCTCAGCTTTTCCTTTTGGCTTTCTTCGTTCATCGTGGCTCCGGCCTGGAAATCTCATTCCAACAGGGGATCTTCCCCAAAATTCCAACACTAGTCGTTTTTCAGAGTCTATAGTGTTTAGTGTTGTCGGCGTAGGTCACGCTGTGTAAATGTTTGTCATTTAATTTTTATGCAACTGCTTGAAACAGCAGAAACTTGAGGGCCTCTGAGGCATTGTGATGGCGGGATCGCGGGCGCACACCAGAGCCGACACGGACGCGGGCAGGCAACGTGGGGCGGTGACCCTGCGGATGTTGTTGCTGGTATTCACCGGCGGCCTGATCCTGCTGCTGCTGTCTACCAGCCTGGTTCTGACCCTGGGCAGTTTTCGTGACTACATTTCCGGCCAGCTCGAGGATCACGCCCGCGACGGCGCCACGGCGCTGGGCATGTCTCTTTCTCACGCCATTGATGGCCGTGACCCGGTGGCGTCATCGTCGCTGATTGATGCGGCCTTTGATTCCAGTCGTTACCTCAGCGTGCAGTATCTGGATCACGCCGGCCAGCCAGTGGCGGCCCGCTCCGAACCGTTGGGTAATTTCGGTGTGCCCGACTGGTTCATTGCCCTGGCGGAGATCCCGCTGGTGGAGGGCAGGGCGGAAGTGACCCGGGGCTGGAATCTGTTGGGCACGGTGCGGGTGGTCAGCAACCCGCAGCAGGCCTACCGTGACCTGTGGAACATCAGTCTGGCCATGGTGGCGATCAACGCCACGGTTGGCGGCCTGGGGCTGGTGATCCTGTTTGCCATTCTCAGTCGTGCCCTGGGACCATTGCGACAGCTGGAAGCCCAGGCACAGGCGGTCAGTGGGCGGGATTTCAGTCAGCGGGTTACCCAATCTTCGACCCGTGAGCTGAACCGGGTGACCCGGGCGATGAATCAGATGTCGGACGACCTCGGTGTATTGTTTGAGGGCCAGGGCAAGCTGATTCAGCATCTGCGACAACTCAATAATGAAGACTCGGTGACTGGCCTTGCGAGCCGCACCGCGTTTGATCAGCGCCTGCGGGTGGAAGTGGAGTCGGAGGAACGGGCCGCCCCGGGCGCACTGTTGCTGTTTCAGTTGTCGGATTTTGCCAAGTTCAACCAGCAGTTCGGTCGTGATACCGCAGACCAGATGCTGGGCCGGGTGGCCGACCTGGTGAAGGCCTTTGTGCTCAAACATGCCGGAGGTTTCGCCGGTCGCCGCATGGGGGCGGAGATTGCGGTGTATCTGCCCGGTGCCGCCCAGGCCGATGCCCGGCTTTGGTTCAATGAACTGGTGCAGCAGGTCTACGCGCTGTATTCCGATGCGTCATTGCCACTGACGGTGGCGGTCTACGGTGGCATCGCTCAGGCGGAAGAAGGTCTGGGCCGGGGCGAACTGCTGGCGATGGCCGACGAAGCCATGCGCCAGGCCCATGCCGATGGCAAGACCGGCTGCCGTGGCGGCGATCCCGGCCAGGCGCCCCACTTTGGCGCCGAAAGCTGGCGACAGCGGTTGGAGGCGGCCCTGGCGGAAGAAGCCCTGGGTTTGTGGCAGCAGCCGATGGTCACCCGAACCGGCAAGGGGCCGGCTTTTTATCAGGTGTTCTCGCGCATTCGCTGTGACGACGAGTGGGTCCGTGCCGGTGTGTTTGTGCCCATTGCCGAGCGGTTTGGGCTGATGCCGGCGGTGGACCGGCTGGTGGTGATCAAGGCCATCGACTGGCTGCGTCAGGACCGGGATCGCCAGTTGGCGCTGTCGTTGGGACAGTCATCGCTGGCGGACAGCGATTTCCGGGAGCAACTGATCGAACTGCTGCGAGATGCAGTCGATGTTCGCCGGCGCTTGTGGATCGGGGTATCCGAGCAGGCCATGGGGCATCACCGCAAACCGGTGAAAGCCCTGGCGCAGGCATTGGGGAAACTCCGGGTGGGGATGGTGATCGACCATTTCGGGGTTGGCGGGGTGCCTTTCAGCTATCTGCAGGGGCTGCCGATCCGTGCGTTGCGGATTGATCACAGTTTCGTGCACGGCATTGAGGCCCACGAAGACAACCGCTTCTATCTGGAGTCTGTGGTCTCAATTGCCCATAGCCTGGGCGTGCAGGTTTATGCCACCGGGGTGGAAACCGCGAATGAATGGGAAACCCTGCAGGCGCTGGGGATTGATGGCGCCATGGGTTACCACCTCGGTCGTCCGGGACCGGCAAACGGCGAGGCTGAGTAGCCCTGCGTACCATTGCACAACGGTAGGGATTCCGTCATGGTAACTTCCGTCAGAACCACAGAATAAACCGGGGCTTGGGAATGCTCATTAACTCCGAATCGCCTTCGTGCGGTGATCTGAAGGCAGAGATTATCCGGAGTTAATCATAGGCTCCCCATTACAAGGAATAAGGACGGTATGCTGAGTCGAATGAAACAATACTTTCGCGATCGTCGGGACGATGTGAACGATTACGCTGGTGGCCTGGGTAAGTGGCTGCTGGGGTTGCTGATCATCTATTTGCTGGTGACGGTGGTCCTGGGCATGATCTGGAGCAGTGAGCCGGATGTGTATTCCGTGCGGGAGCATACCCGGACGGTGGCAGCAGAAATGAACCGTGAACCGGTGACTGGCTTTGCCACCACGGTCACCATGATCCGCATTGCCGAAACCCTGCTGGACAAGCCGGGTGGTTACATCAGCAACGATTATTTCCCGCCCGGTCTGTGGCTGGACAACATGCCGGCCTGGGAATACGGCGTGCTGGTGCAGTTGCGGGACCTGTCTCGCGCCATGCGCAAGGACATCAGTCGCTCGCAAAGCCAGTCTGCCGAGGACCAGGATCTGGTGGTGGTGGAGCCACAGTTCCACTTTGACAGTGGCAGTTGGGCGATTCCCTCCACCGAGTCAGAGTACCGCCGGGGCATCCGGGCGCTGTATCGCTACCTGGATCGCCTCTCCAATCCAGAGCAGCCGGACGCCCAGTTCTTTGCCCGGGCCGATAACCTGAGCAACTGGCTGGCGGATCTTGAGACCCGGCTCGGCAGCTTGTCCCGGGTGCTTGGGGAGAGCGTGGGTAAAGCGTCGGTGTCGGATTCCCTGGCCGAGAGTACCGCCAGCGACCCTCTGACCGACTCCGCCGATGGCGAGATGATCAAGACTCCCTGGACCGAGCTGGACGATGCCTTCTATGAGGCCCGCGGCAGTGCCTGGGCTCTGCTGCACATCTTCCGGGCCATTGAAGTCGATTTCCGCAGTGTGCTGCAGGACAAGAACGCTACCGCCAGTGTTCGCCAGATCATCATTGAGCTGGAAGGTTCCCAGGGCGAAATGTGGAGCCCGATGATCCTCAATGGCAGCGGCTTCGGGGTACTGGCCAACCACTCCCTGACCATGGCGGCCTACCTTTCACGGGCCAACGCGGCCATCATCGATCTGCGGGAGTTGCTCTCCCAGGGCTGATCCTGCCTACCCGCCACTGGCTGCCGCCGGTGGCGGGCCCCTCCTCGACGCCCCGCCTTCAACCGGGCTTTCGGCCCGGCGATGGAGGGGCTATTTTCGATCTGGCCTTGATTACCGGAAGTTCATCTTATTAAGATGCTTGCGGATCGCACTGGTTCGGACGTCCAGTGACACAGGCCTTCCTGCCCGCGATCAGATTCATGCTCCAAAGTGCCTGCGGGCACGGGGCGTCCATGAGAGGACCGGTCGCAGAAAGGAGACCTGTGTTATGACCCGGATTTTTGCCCTGTTTGTTGCCCTGATGATCGCGTCCACCAGTGCGTCAGCATTTGACGGCTATGTGGATGTGACCAACAACACCGGCTATGACATCTATTACCTGTACGTCAGCCATGCCAAGCGCAAGAGCTGGGGGGAAGACAAACTTGGAGAGGATGTGTTGCTGAACGGTGACACTGTGCGCATCGATGTCCGAAACGAAAAAACCTCGGTGTTCGACATTCGCGCCGAGGATGAGGATGGTGACACCTACACCATCTGGGATCTGGACATCGAGCACTATGACCTCGAGCTGACTCTGGATCATCTGGACTGATGGCGGATTTCCGAAAAAACACTTGCAACCCTCATTGATTCGGATTATCTAGTCCTTTGGATGTGCCTGCCCTGTCAGCGGGTGGGCACGCCACCCCTCCCGCTTCCGTCCCAACGACCAAGCCCGAGCTTTCCGTACCCGCGCCCGTCGACATGTTCTTGAGCGCAGGGAACGGGCGTGTGCCTGTGTCAGCCGCACTGGTAGCGGGATAAATCCGCTGTCCGCCCGGGCAGTTGCTGAGGACTTGCCGTGCTTGCCTTACCTGATTCCTATCGTGATTCTGGTCAGAACGAATCTGACCATCTGTTTGAAACCATTGCCCGGGATCTGGGCGAGCGCGGTTACAGCGTGAACCCAGGCGCCTTGCCCGCCGACCTGGCTAATGGCCTGGCGCAGCAGTGCCGGGACATGGGGATGACGCTGTTTGACCCCGCGGGCATTGGTCGTGAGCAGGATCACCATCTCAATGGGTTTGTGCGCAGTGATGAGATCTGCTGGATGACGGGTGAGTCAGACGTTGGCCAGGCCTGGTTGAGCTGGGCTGCGGACCTGCAGGCCTATCTCAATCGCCGGCTCTTTCTGGGGCTGTTTTCGTTTGAGAGTCATTACGCACACTACGCCCCCGGGGATTTTTACAAGCGGCACCTGGATGCGTTTCGGGGGCAGGCCAACCGGGTGCTGTCGCTGGTGGTCTATCTCAATCCGGGGTGGCAGCCGGACCAGGGCGGTGAATTGGTGCTGTACCGCGACGCACAGAATCGCGACGGCCTGAAAGTGACGCCTGCCCTGGGCACCGTAGTGGCGTTTCTGAGTGAGGAGTTTCCCCACGAGGTTCTGCCAGCGGCAAGACACCGTTACTCCATTGCCGGCTGGTTCCGGGTCAATGGGTCTGATTCCCAGCGGGTCGACCCACCCCGCTGAGAGATTTGTGTCTATGCTTTGAGGGCCTTTGATGCATATTGCGTCAGAGGCCTCTTGGTATTGGGGGCAGCGGCATGGGCACACCATCACTTTCCACCAGCACCACCGTGCAGTTGTGGTGGTTGGCGCTGTGTACGGCCTTGCTGCCCTTGCTTGCCCTGCATGGAACCTACCTGATGGCGGCCGTCGAAGGCCATGTGCCCTGGTGCCTGCCGTACTGGGACAGTTGCACCAGCATCAGCCGCACCGGACGCCACGGCACCGGCTATTTCCTGTTCAAGGCGCTGATGATCCCGGCGGCGGTGATGGGCGCGCTTTACTGGTGGTTCAATGGTCGTTGGTTGCGTCAGCAGGGGGCTGTTGGTGCCGGTGTCAGGGTGTTGGCATGGCTCGGCATCGGCGCTTGCCTGGGGTTGGTGCTGTATACCGTGGTGCTGGGGCATATTGGCGACACCTTTCACAGCCTGCGCCGCACCGGTGTGGTGCTCTACTTCTCATTGACCTTTCTGGCAGAGCTGCTGTTCAGTGCGGCGTTGATCAGGCTGCCCGGTCCCCGGGTGCGTGGGCGCCGTCTACTGGCGCTGTGTGGTCTGATGCTGGTGCTGGGGCTGCTGTCAGTGGTGCTGCAGTGGCTGGTTCATCCCTTGTACGACCGTATTGAAGACGCCTTTGAATGGTGGTTTGCGTTGCTGATCAACCTCCATGCCTTTGGCGTGGCGTACCTCTGGTGGCGAACCGAGTTTCGGGCGAGGTTGTGGGTTTCCTGATCGGGATATTCCGTATTTTTATTAGCTAACTAACTTAATATCATTGTTGTTAGCAAGCTAACAAAATAATTAGGCGATCGCCGACGGGAGCTCAACATGAATGAAAGTGGCCGCACTGGCATCGGTCCGTTTCCTGAATCCACCTCCTATTCCCTGCACGCAGACCTGCGCCCGTCGTTGGGGGGCTCGCTGGGGCGATTGCACCGGCTCTGGCGCCAGGCCATCAATCAGGCGACGGTGCCGCTGGGTCTGACGGAGTGTCGCTGGGCTGCTCTGGTTCATCTTGCCGATCTGGGGGATGGCTGCAGTCAGCAGGCTCTGGCTCACGCCCTGGCAATTGAAATGCCGTCACTCACCCGTACCCTCAATCAGCTCGAACGTCAGGGCATGGTGCAGCGCAGGCCCAGCACCGAAGACCGACGGATCCACCAACTATGGCTGACGCCGGCCGGTCGTGACGGCGTTCAGCAGCTGGAAGTGAGAATGCGCGAGGTCAGGGCGGCCATTTGTGCCGGCATGGACGACGATCAGCTCAACCAGCTGGCAGCGTTGTTGCAGTTGATGGAAGACAACGTCCGCAACCATCTGGCCAGCGTGGGGAGGGGGGATCATGACGCCTGATCAACGTTTTGCCCGTTGGGTCCATTGCGCCCTGGTGGTCTTTGCAGTGGTGTTTGTCTACTTCCTGGTGGCGGACTTGTGGATGCCGGTTTCCCCTCAGGCCCGGGTTCTGCATCCGGTGGTGCCGCTGGCGCCCCAGGTCAGCGGTCGGGTGGCCGACGTGGCTGTTGCCAACAACCAGCGGGTGGACGCCGGCCAGACGCTGTTCAGTCTGGATCGACGTCCATTTGAGCTGGCCCGGGAGAAAGCCGCCCTGGCGCTGGAAGTCGCCGTCAGGGAGAACCAACAGACGGATGCCGCCATCGCCTCGGCACAGGCTGAGTTGGTGGCCGCCAGGGTTCAGCGGGACGAGTTGGCCGATGAGGTTAGCCGGCTGCGGCGGATGTTTGAGCGCGGGGGTGTGGCGCAACAGCAACTGGATCAACGGGTAGCCCAGCATCGGGCTGCCGAAGCCAAGACCCATGCGGCCCAGGCCCGGGTCACCCAACTGACGGTGCAGCGCGGTGAAGGCGACGATGGCAACCTGTGCCTGCGTCAGGCCCGCAATGCTCTGGCCCAGGCGGAGTTGTCGCTGTCTTACAGTGATGTCCAGGCGACAGAGGCCGGCGTCGTCTCCAATCTCCAGGTCCAGCCTGGTGCCTATGCCAAGGCCGGCATGGCCATGGCCGCCCTGGTGACTGACCAAACCGATGTGGTGGCAGATTTCCGGGAGAAATCCCTGGCTCATGTAGAGCCCGGCACGGCTGCAGCCATCGTCTTTGACGCCCGGCCTGGCGAGGTGTTTGCGGCCCATGTGGCTGGCGTGGATGCCGGAACCCGGGCAGGGCAGATGGCCGCTGACGGTACCCTGGCGTCGCCCCAGGCGACCGATCGCTGGGTTCGGGATGCCCAGCGTCAGCGCTTGCACCTGAAGCTGGATAACCCACCGTCAATGCTCTCTGGTCTGCCGTCGGGCGCCCGGGCGACGGTTCAGTTGCTACCCGGTGGCGGCGTGGCGGATTGGTTGGGATGGTTGCAGATTCACGCCATCAGTTTGGTGCACTACATCTACTGAGGTGAATCATGCGGATCTTTCGGCCCATGCAGGCTGGCGGTAAAACGGCCTTCAACACCGCCGATCTGAACCAGTGCCTGCGAATCGCTTTTGGCGGCACCCTGGGGTTTCTGGTTGCCAAGCTCACCGGTGCCAGCTACGGCGCCTTCTATACGGTGTTCCCGATGCTGTTGCTGGGGATGGTGCCGCAGTTGAATGTGGCCGTTATGCGACAGTTCCTCGCCAACATTGGCCTGGTAAGCCTGGTGGTGTTGGTGGGGCAAGGGCTGCTGGGTGACAAGCCGGTGCCGATGACATTGCTGGTGATGGCGCTGTTTGCTCTGCTGTTCCGCGCCATGGCTCGTGGGCCATACTTTCTGTTTGGCGCTATGAGTGTGGTGAACCTTTCGATGCTGCTGCACTTTGCCAGTTATCCCCAGGCAGACGTTATCGGCATGGTGACCTCCAATCTGGGCGCTGCGGCGTCAACGCTGCTCATTACCCTGTTGATGCACACACTGTTTCCCGAGCCCGGTGCGCGGCCGGCCCGGCCGGTGATGAGCAAGTCCGCGGAAACCCGGCGCCATGAAGTGATTCTGGCGACAACGGTGGCCACGGGCTCGTTCATTGCATTCCAAGTGTTGGATCTGCAAGGGTCCCTGTCGGCCCAGGTGGCGACGGTCCTGGTGCTGTTTCCGCTGAACTGGCGTGGCGCCGTGCCAGCGGGCTGGAATCGGGCCATCGGTACCTTTGTTGGCTGCAACGTCGGGCTGGTGATTCAGCTTGTGCTGCTGGGGCATTTCGATGTCTTGCCGTTTATTGCGGTGGGTTTGTGGCTGAGCCTGATGCTGTTCGCCCGCATGCATCTGCTGGAGGGCGGCGGCTCCGGTGCCGGATTTGCCGCCCTGACCACCATGGCGATCCTGTTCGGGCAATACCTGTCACCCTCCCAGGATCTGGTCTATAGCGACCTCTACCGGTTCAGCTCACTGTTGGTGGCGGTGGTGCTGGCGCTGCTGGCGGTGTATCTGATGCACCTGCTGCTCAACCGGTTTGCGGCCACTCGCTGGGCTGAGCCCGTGCCGGTGGGCTAGTGTCCCATCAGATCAACTCCGACAGTTGCCGGCCTTGCGATAGCCCGCCGCTTCGGCGGCGGCCGGGCTGGCGAATTCCACCCGGTTGTCGGGGGATACCCGGTCGAAGCTCGGACAGCCTTCCGACAGATGGTAGACCTTGCTGCGCCGGTTACCGCGAACCTGACCGGTGGCGGACGCGGGCTGTTCCGCAAGGTTTGGCGCCTCGCCTTCCCGCAGTCCCTCTGCCAGATTGCGGTGGCCCAGCCGCCATTCCCGCTCACCCGTTACAAAGGGGTTGTGATGACCCATGACCCCGGCGATTCGACGATCCCGCTCCTGCTCCCACTCGGTGACCGGGAACTGGCGATGCCACGCCATCAGCAGTTGCTGCTGCTGGCGGCTCATGGTGAGGTCGTAGCGGTCGTGGATGTAGAAGTAGGTGCGGGCAATCATGCCCTTGACCTCGTCCCGCGGTTCCACGGTGCGCTCACCGAAGGCGACCTTGAACGTGCACTGGCCATGCTGGTACAGGGTCTGGGGCAGCACGCCGAAGCGGTAGTTACTGCGGTCCGCATTGACCTCGCCGATGGCGGGGGCCAGGTTGTGCATGTTGGCTTCCATGCGCTCGAACAGCGGGTCATTGGCGGCGCAGTTGCGGCGTCCGCCATCCTGCCAGCACTGGCGTTGGTGACCCATGACCCAGGCCGGGACCACATGTTCCCACTCGATGCGGGCGGCACGGTTGGCCTGCTTGCGTACCTGGTAACCGCAGGATGCCTGGTCAATACGGCCTCCGCTGGTTCCGGCCCATTGCCATTGGCAACCGCAGTAGAAGGAGCCGGTGTCGGAGGCATTCTGGTCGTGGTAGACCCGCTCCCGTAGTTCGGATTTGGCTTGTCGGAAGGACGACGGCTGGCTGACGGCCTGGCAGGCAATCACCAACAGCAAGAGAGCAATCAGAGGTCGAACTGCGCGCACTGATGATCCTTAAGGTGATGGAGTGGCGCGGAGATTCTGCCGCACACAGCAAGAGGGCTATGTTGCTGACGTGTATCGGTTATGTGTCGATCTGAAACTGGCTGCTGGTGTCTGGTGTCTTATGGGCGGGAGCGTCTGCGATGTCACAAAAGTGTCACCGTTCTTTCTTATTCTGAAGAAAGCGACGAGGGTGCATGAGCTCAGACGATCGTGTGTTTAACCGAAGGCGGCAACGTCTTCGGTTTTTTTCTGTGGGGCCCCAGAGACTTTGGCCCCGGTGTGTGCCCAAGCAGACGGACAGCGGTGCCGTGCGAGGCACTCCTGCTCGCAGGCGGTGCCAGTGACCAGTGAATGATCTCTTCAAACTGGCTAAAAATTGCCCGAAATCAATGTGGCCATTCGTCGAGGTGGCGACACTGGGCCGGGCACTGGCGGGCGTATTCCGGCAGCTTCAACCAGAGGCAACAGTGGAGGCACACTCATGAACATGCAGCGTTTACGGCAAATCCTGGCACTTGGGCCTGATGAGGCGCTGATGCCTTACTGTCGACAGGTGGGTGCGGATTGGCCGAAAGCCAGCGACACCCTGAGTTATCGGCAGGTGTCGGCAGATGGCGACACCGTGGCGGTGATCGATGCCTGGCAGGTCGACGGCATCTGCCTGGGCTTTGTGCGCTACGATGCCAGCGGTTTTGTGTTTCGGGATCGCGGATTTGTCAGCCTGGATGAGGAGGACGGTGATGCTGCTTATCCTGTCCCCAGGTCCGTCGTGCATCCTGTTGTACAAGCTACATAAAATCACAGAATGCGACGCGGGGATTCACACCTCGCGTCTGCGTTGGGTTATGCTGAGGTCTTCCAATGGAGGGCCTGATAATGCGACACATCCTGCTGCCTTGCGTGTTTCTCCTGGCGTACGGCGGCCACGCCTGCGCTGAGGTTTACACCTGGACAGACGAAAACGGCGTCACCCATTTCTCCGACCAGTCCGGCGACCAGAGTGCAACGCCCGTGGAGCTGCGCGCCCCCAGCATCATCCCGATGCGGGAAAACATTGAAGTCAAACAGCGGCTCCTGCAACAGCGCCAGAAACCCTCCGAAGACGCGCCCACCACAGCCGTTCAGCTTGGTGAAGACCTGGGCATCAACACCCTCGATCCCGGTACGCCTGAAGGCGAGGAAGGTCCGGCAGACCTGCGCAGCAAAGTGATGAAGATGCTGCAGCATATGAGTGGGTTTGTGGTGGATTAGCTAGGGGCGTGGACACTTGGTTGACACTTTTGGGGTAAAACGGTGAGGTCAGAAACAAAAAAGCCCCTGAAATCAGGGGCTTAATTGAGAGAGGTTTGGTGGAGACGGCGGGGATCGAACCCGATTAAGCCACCCACATACCACCACACAGAACCACAAAGCGCCATAAAACAGTAAGTTAGGTTTTTGCAGAACCACACAAAACCCCATAGAACCACAGTCCTGTAGACACTTTGTTGACACCTTTTGATTTACACAGGTGTATAGATTTATCTTGAAATTGAGGTCAAACTCTCCTGTAATGAGTTGCCACCGGGCTCCACCCCGGTGGCAAAAGGCTGTTAGCTATTAGCTTAGTCTGGGGTAGAGCGGTAGTGCTCACGAACCTTTACTGGCTTACCGTTCTTACCCTTTTTTGTGTGCTCCGGCACGTGTACCTTCTTTTTTCCGCTTTTCGTTTTAGCCATGGTTATCTCCTTAGAGCATCGGCTCTGTAGTGGCTAGTTCATCGTTGACGATTCCTTTCGCTTTCTCCTTCAACTGGACCTGACAGGTCAACAGCTTTTTAGACTATACAAAGAAATTTATAGGCTGTGGATAAAAGCGGAACTATGAGGGCGAGCTAGATTCAACCGAAAAATCAATGGATTTACCCTTGCAAGCTCAAAGGCTTATATTTTTCAGCATGTTGACGGCGTCAAGTGCTTTCCTTTGATGTGAGGGTGGTTTGAAATATTCTGAGTCATCTACTGTTTTAGAGTTGTCGACTTATGCATAGTTTGTTCACCATTGGCTCAACCTACACCAGGAAAGATATCTACGATCTTTTACAGCTTCCTGAGAATCGCAGGGGTGGTGATTGGCTCAACGGATACCATCGCCACGGATCGGACTACTACATTTTTTGCAATGTGGGTGTTCCTGGACGAACTGGACACGATTACGAGAACTACTGGGAAGGCGAGCGCCTCGTATGGCATGGCAAACGGCAATCCCATTTTGGCCAGGAAGCAATACAGAACCTATTTTCCGGGGATTACCGGGCTTTGATTTTCTATCGGGAACAGGATCGAGCCCCGTTCACCTATGCGGGCGTTGGCGTACCTGTCCCCCATCAGGCTGTTGAGCGCCCGGCTAGAATCGACTGGATTTTTGGTTCTGAGGGGCAGAGCGATATGCCGGTCTTTACGGATGAGTATTCTCCGTCGGCGAGCTACAAGGAAGGCCAGAGAACCCAGGTGTTGGTAAATCGCTACGAGCGTGATCGAAGTGCCAGGGATGCCTGCATACAACACCACGGCGCACGGTGTCAGGCGTGTGGGTTAGATTTCGGTGAAAAGTATGGCGAGCTGGGAGAAGGCTTCATCCATGTCCATCACACCACACCGGTTAGCGAAGTCGGTGAAGGCTACAGCGTTGACCCGGTTAAAGATCTCGTCCCGGTATGTCCGAACTGCCATGCCATGCTACATCGTAGGAACCCTCCCTACTCGGTCGAGGAGCTGAGGGCCTCAATGGGACGTTAGAGATGCAGGGCCCGGTTTTAGGTGTCCTCGGGGGTGTATTATTTAGGTTAATGGGACGTGGGTATATTCCACTTGCTCAGTTTTCACCCCACATGAGGAGCGATTAAGTGAATTTCGCTGAAAGTTGTTTTGTGCCAATCTTTAACGAGTATCCGGACCTGGAGGACAAGTATTATTTGCCTCAGGACTTTGATTTAGCTGGCGCGGTATTGGTATTTTGTGGCGCTTATTTTCTAGGAGTATTTGAGAGTGAGCGACAGGGCAGGGGATTTTTGAAGTACCTAGCTGAGAGGTCTGCGCAGGAAGAGCGCGCACGCGAGTTTTATGAGATTTACCTAGAGAACGTCATGTCCGGCAATGAGGATACGCGCGCTTGCTTAATTACACTAACTGACGACGTTGAAGATCTCATTGAGCGAGGGCCGAGTTCAGGGCCATCTCTAGGCTAAAAACTGATTGTCAGTTCGACTATTAAACTCCAAAACTGCGAATTACGCCCTGCTAATTGCAATAGCTAACAATAGAATGATTCTCGAGTCAGATGGGAAGTAAATTGAAGTGGACCCCAAATTTTGGACAGGTGCCTAAGCTCTGATTCATCATCTCCACAAGGAGGAGAATCATGAGCAAG
>NZ_JAKZAK010000008.1 GCF_023156385.1 Marinobacter xestospongiae | reverse complement strand
ACCGGCGGAGGTGTTCTGGGGAGAATATTCCGGGGCACTACCAACGAGTGGTGCTGCACTTATTGTTTGACTTCAGGCCAGAAGAATCCCCCTATTAGCATTGCTTAATGCTCCCCCTCGATTCTTACTTCTCAAAGTTTCCGGAGAAAACCGAGCCAACTCCCTACTGTATTCTACCTCCAGCCGTTGGTAGGCAGACCTTACTCTTGCCTCAGCCTGTAGACGGCGCGTGCCTATCCCTGGGCCAGCATTGTCAGCACTCTGCAGCTTTTGGTAGGCTAACAAAGCTTCTCGATAATCTAAGAGAGCACGCTCAAAACTCGTCACTCTTGTGTGAGCTGCAGTAGAGGCGGCACCAACTAAGCTGTGGCCTTGCGCCAAAATGGAGTCGAAATGCTCCTGAAAGAATGCAGCCAATCTATATATCTCGTCACCAACACTACTGACAATTTTCACTAAACATTTACGCTGTTCAATTGGTAGCGAGTTAATCCTTCTAATCACAGGAAGGGACTGCGGATCGGCTATGTCGAGGGTATAGGCTTTTCCAGGAACAATATTGTCGTGAGCTTGCAGGCCGTTGGCTACGCGGAATTTTGACAATGCGTCAGGATCGTCTCCAACCAAGTCAGTAGGAGCATATAATTTAGTAGCAAAATGAACCTCTGGCATCAGAATCCTCCTGGATTAGCTCTTCTTCCTTGATGAAAAGTGATACTAACGGTTTCAGATCTTTACATCTACCCTGTTTACTCATAAAACCGAGCAAAAAACAAGATGGCTAGTGTCCCGTCTGGTGAAATCGTTAATCTACTGTTTGTCTCTGAGGAGATCCAATTCAATAGGCCGACTCTCCATGGGTGAAAGCCTTTCCACCTGGACGTTCTCCAGCAATGGTTCTGCCCGCACCAGGCTGAGCGGCCCTATCGAGGAACCCGAGGTCAACCTGGACGATCAACACTACTCGCTGAAAATACAACATTCGCTTACCAGCCTGTCAGTTGTGCACCCCAGCCAAAATTTGCCATGCCACCAGAGAATGCACCGGTAAACGGCCTTATCGACACCATCAGACTAATGACACTGCCCAAGCTTACTAAAATTCAATCAACCTCTTCAGTACATGCACTCCTTCCTTAGATCTTGAAGCCGCCATTGTAACGGGAACTGACCATGAACCCGAGCCTCAACTCAGGCTCACCTCCTTTACGGTATTTCACCTGATACTAGAAGCGAAAGGATTCAGAGACTTTTCAGCCAACCGGTCACTGGCCCTAGCGCACCGGCATCGAGGACACATCCACTTACTTGAACAGTCGATATTCTTGATGATGCCAGCGAGAGATCCAATATGATGTAGATCTCAACAGCTCAGAATCCATGGACAGCAAATACCACTGCCACTCCAAAACACGGTTCGAGCCGCCGGCCAGCACAATCGGATAAACAGTACCAGCCGAACCACCTACTTCGGCTCGGCATTCACCTGCTCAATAAACGCGGGGGTCAGCACGTCAACTACCGGCCGTGGGCCTTTGGCAAATTCCGGGGCGGGCTCGTCCGGTTCGGTTTCAACCACCGACGGGGCTTCGGACCAGTGCAGGATTTCGAGGCGACCACTGGCGTTTTCCACCAGCGCCGTGCAGTGCTCCACCCAATCGCCGTCGTTGCAGTAGAGACCGTCCTGACTCCGCAGGAAGCCGGCGGAATGGATGTGACCGCAAATGAAGCCGTCATACTTGCCTCGTTCGGCCACCGTCAGGGCTGCCATCTCGAAACGGCGGATGAAGGAGCGGGCCTTGCCGATGCGAGTCTTCACCCAGGCCGCCAGCGACCAGTAGGGCTTGTTGCGCATCCGGCGCCAGGCGTTGAACCAACGATTCAGGCGCAGTAACAGGCCATGGGCCCGATCCCCAACCACCAGCATCAGCGGGCTGCAGCGCACCACCTGGTCAAACTGGTCACCGTGACAAACAACAAACCGGCGCCCATCGGCGGTGGTGTGAATCGCTTTCTGCATCAGTTCGATACCGGACAGAGTCTGGCCGCAGAAGTGCCGAAGAAACTCATCGTGATTGCCGGGAACGTAGATCACCCGCGTGCCACCCGCGGCGATCTCCAGAAGCTTGTGTACGATGGCCTGATGGGAAGATGGGAAATGCACCCGTCGCTGCATCGCGATCAGGTCAATGATGTCGCCCACCAGGTAGAGGGTGTCGCACTCGATGTTGGACAGGAAATCCAGCAGGTAGTCGGCCTGGCAGTCGGCCGATCCCAGATGGACATCGGAAATGAATACGCTTCGGTATTTCTGCATCCGCCGTCTCCGGAATTGTTCAGAGGCTCCTTAACTCAAGTGTTACGGTGGCCCAACCGGATGACGGCGTTGTGACAGGCTCAGGTCAGTTCAGTGACGTTTTGCGCGATACACCGAGAAGCGCCCATCCTGACGCAGAACCTCACACGGGCCGATATGGCGTTTGATCAGCTCACGATAGGGCAGGAAACTGTTGGCCACCAGCCGGAGCTCCCCGCCGGCAGACAGGTGGTCTGCCGCCTGAGCAAGGAAGCGCTCCGTCATCGAGGTGTCGGTGCGCACTCCGCTGTGAAAAGGCGGGTTGGTGACGATGGCGGCATAACGTCCGGTCGCCACATCCAGGCCATCCCCTGCAAGGATGGTTCCGCGGGCACCATTACGGCGGTAAGTCTCGCGGGCACAGGCCACAGCTTGCGCCTGGACATCGATCCCATCGACCGTATCGTCTAACCCGTGGGACTGCAGCCAAGCACCGATCACACCCGCACCGCATGCAAAATCCAGCACCGGCCCCTGCAACGGGCACTCGGCCAGCGTCTCCAGCAACACCGCGGTGCCATCGTCCAGCCGACCGTTGCTGAACACACCCGGCAGGCCAGCGACGTCGATAGCGGTGTCGGCCACCGCCACCGGATGCCAGGTCAGCCAGTCATCGAGCGTTGGCGGCGCTTGCGGCGTATCGACGGTTGCCTGCCAGACCTGACAGTGGCGAGCGCTATCCACCTTGACGGGACTCGAGACCAGCAATTTGAGCTGCTTGACCGCACTGGCGATGCCTTCGCGCTTCTCTCCCAGCAGCAGCACCTGGCCACCAATGCGCAACAGGCTTACCGCCAGTTGCAGCCTGACACCCAACTCCGCCTTGGCTTTGGGCATGAACACCACCACGGTATCCACCTCCCCGATGCCGCCCTCGAGCGCATAATAGCCGAAGTGCGCGGTCCAGCCTGGAACGTTGCCCAGACGCTGGTACAAGCCGGCATGATCCGTCACCACCAGCCCCTCAGGGGCAAGCTGCGGAAGAAAGTCAGCATCGGCTGCGCCGATGAGTACAATGCGCCCGTGCAGGCGCTCCCGATTTCGGATCAGAACGGCGTGAACATTGGGGTTGGAGGACATGGAGAGAGCATCCCGGGCGTACAGTGAAAGCGGGATACTTTAACCCGAACTGCCGGTAGAGTCTCGCCAGCAATCCGGGCAGAGGGGACGTTATTTGTAGTTGGCCACCGTACCGACGCGCAACGCGTCCTCCGGTGACATGTCCCAATCGCTAGCTGGAGCTTTCTGTTTTTCTTGGTCGACCGTCTCATCCTTGCGGTCCAGGCCTTCGGCCTTGCGGGTCTTGCGCTGTCCGACTTTGTTCAGAGCTTTTGCAAATACCTGTCGCATTGTTTACCTCCTAACAACAACGCGCACAGTGTAACGCCGACGCTCTGTGTCAGAAAATGACGCATTTCACGATATTTTGACGGCGTTTTACATTTAAGGTGACAATATTTTGCACCTCTAAGCACTTTGGTAACAGTGATAGAAAGATGACGACTGGCGCACGCTCTGGCATAGCCCGGCGTGATAGCTGAAAGGTAACGGAAGGAAATGACGCCCCGGGAGACAGGCTCCCGGGGCGCAGCAATGACCGCCACTGGAAGGGCGGTGAGGAATGGGCAAGTCAGGCCGTCGGCACCGACTCCGGGCTGCCCGACTGGGTGTGGATGGTACTCTGGGCCAGGTCCAGCAGTTCCCGCAGTGCGACCGAGAACATGGCGTACTCCGGCTCACGAACTCCCTTGAGCTCCGCCAGCATGGACTTCCAGCGCGTGATCATCGGCTGGTACTCCGCCATCCAGCTATTGACACAGCTGTCGACCTCGCCGGAGGGACAGGCCAGTTTGAGCACACCCGTGGTGAGCGCCCGCTGCTGCCACTCCAGATCTTCGCGGAAGCTCTCGCGGGCCAGCGCCTGCCAGTGTGAGCCGGGAACCAGTTCGGCAATGGCATTGGCGAACCAGGTCAGGTCCAGCTTGTCACCCAGGGTGTAATACAGGTTGGCCACGGTCTTCAGCGGCATGCCAGTGGCCTCGCGGGCCTCAATGATACCCAGCGCCGAGTACAGGTAGGAGGTGCCGGACACCACCGACGCCAGATCCTCCGGTACCCCCTGCTCTACCAGCTCATCCCGCTTGCGGTTCCAGGATGCCTTGGCGTGCTCACCCAGGTAGGCCTGCAGGTCGCTGGCGATCTGCACAATGCCGTCTGAGAAGCGCTGCATGTGGTTGTCGATGCTCAGCTCGCTGCGGCGATTACGCAGCAACCAGCGGACCGCCCGGCGAATCAGCCGCATCAGCTGGTTCATCAGCTCCATCTGCAGCTTCGCCGGCACCCGGTAGTCCAGCGCCTCGATCTTCTCCCACCAGGTATCAAGCTGGAAGACGTCCCGGGCAATGATCCAGGCCAGCGCAATGGAGGCCGCAGACGCTCCCGTAGACTGGGCGAGGCGATCCACAAAGGTGATTCCCATGTGGTTGACCATGTCGTTGGCCACCTGGGTGGCGATGATCTCGCGCTTCAGCTGGTGCTCACCCAACTCTTTGCCGAACTTCTTCTCCAGCGCCAGCGGGAATACCTTGAACAGCTCACTTTCCAGCTCGGGCTGATCCGGCAGATCGCTGTCGATCAGCGTCTGCTTGAGATCGCCCTTGACGTAAGAAATCAACACCGACAGCTCAGGCCGCGTCAGACCCTTCTTGTCGAGCTTGCGCTCGGCCAAGGTTTCATCATCCGGCAGGAATTCCAGGGGCCGGTTGAGCTTGTCCTCGGCCTCAAACCCGTTCATCAGTCGGCGGTATTCCTCCAGCCGCGTTGCCGCTTCCATGGTGGCAATACTGAGAGCCTGGGTCTGACGGTAGTTGTTTTTCAGCACCAGCTCGGACACGTCATCTGTCATTTTCTCCAGCATGACGTTACGCTGCTTCTCGGTGAGATCGCCACTGGCCACTACCCGGTTAAGCAGGATCTTCATGTTGACCTCATGGTCGGAACAATCCACCCCACCAGAGTTGTCGATGAAATCGGTATTGAGACGGCCACCGCGAAGCGCGAACTCGATGCGGCCAAGCTGGGTCATCCCCAGGTTACCGCCCTCACCTACGACCTTGCAGCGCAGCTCGTTGCCGTTGACCCGCAGACCATCGTTGGCCTTGTCGCCCACATCGCCATGGGCTTCGCTGTTGGCTTTGACGTAGGTACCAATGCCACCAAACCACAGCAGATCCACTTCCGCCTTGAGGATGTGGGAGATCAGCATGTTCGGTGGTACCCGGTCCGCCTTGATGTTCAGCAGCTTCTTCATTTCCTTGCTGACCGGGATCGACTTGGCGTTACGACTGAACACCCCACCGCCCTTGGAGATCAGCTCCGGGTTGTAGTCAGACCAGGCGGAGCGGGGCATATTGAACAGCCGGTCCCGCTCGGCAAAGCTCTTGGCCGGGTCCGGCTCCGGGTCGATAAAGATGTGCAGGTGGTTGAACGCTGCCACCAGTCGGGTCTTGTCCGAGCGCAGCAGACCGTTACCAAAGACGTCGCCACCCATGTCGCCGATGCCGATGGCGGTGAACTCATCTTCCGCCGGGTTGATACCCAGCTCGCGGAAATGGCGCTCCACCGACACCCAGGCCCCCTTGGCGGTGATCCCCATCTTCTTGTGGTCGTAGCCATGGCTACCACCAGATGCGAACGCGTCGCCCATCCAGAAGCCGTACTCATCCGACAGACCATTGGCGATGTCGGAGAAGGTCGCCGTGCCCTTGTCGGCCGCCACCACCAGGTAGTGATCGTCTTCGTCGTGACGGATCACCCGCTCCGGCGGCGTGATCACCGCATCCACCAGATTGTCGGTGACATCCAGCAGGCCACGGATGAAGGTCTTGTAGGCCTCAATGCCTTCCTTCTGGAATGCGTCCCGATCCGACGGGTCAGGCAGTCGCTTGGCAACAAACCCGCCCTTGGCGCCCACCGGCACAATCACCGCGTTCTTGACCTGTTGCGCTTTAACCAGGCCGAGAATCTCGGTGCGGTAATCCTCAAACCGGTCGGACCAGCGCAGGCCGCCCCGGGCAACCCGGCCACCGCGCAGGTGCACCCCTTCCACGCGCGGCGAGTACACGAAGATCTCGAACATCGGCAGCGGCAGCGGCATGTCCGGAATGCCGTGGGGGTTCAGCTTGATGCTGATGTAAGGCTTGGTGCTGCCCTCAGCATCGGGCTGATAGTAGTTGGTACGCAGAGTCGCCTGCATCAGCTCCAGGTAGAGCCGCAGCACCCGGTCCTCACTGAGGTTGTCGACGTTGTCGAGGCCGGCATTGAACTCGATCTCCAGCTTCTGCTGGGCGGCACTGCTCTTGCCGTCGCTCTGGTAGCGGTCCGGATTGAAGCGGACGCCAAAGTAGTCCAGCAGTTGGCGGGCCAGATCAACGTGGTTGACCAGGGTATTGGAGATAAAGGTCTGGGAGTTGGAAATCCGGATCTGACGCATGTAGCGGGCGTAGGTACGCAAC
This sequence comes from Marinobacter xestospongiae, assembly GCF_023156385.1. GTDB lineage: Bacteria > Pseudomonadota > Gammaproteobacteria > Pseudomonadales > Oleiphilaceae > Marinobacter > Marinobacter xestospongiae. The sequence goes on along the minus strand of NZ_JAKZAK010000008.1, from coordinate 183,080 downwards.
AGCGCAATCTCGCGCCAGTCCATGTAGGACGACAGCAGCAGACGGTTGAAACTGTCGTTTTCCGCTTCGCCGTACCATACCCGCCGGAACAGCTCTTCAAAAATCGGCTTGATGCGGTGGATGTCCACCATCGCACCACTGCTGGACTGCAGGGTGAAATCGTGAATCCAGATGGTACGGCCGTTACGGTCCAGAATCTCGAACGGGTGCTCGCCAATAACCCGGAACCCCAGGTTCTCGAAGATCGGCATCACATCCGACAGCGGTAGCGGCACGTCCATGTGGAACAGTTTGAAATGGAAGGTGCTCTCGTCTTCCTCGAGCGCCCGGTAGAAACTCATGGTTAGGTGATTGTTGTTCACCGCCTCGGTGATGTGCTCCAGATCAATGGCCGCCCGCCGTGGCGAGAACATGTCCTGGTAGCTGGCCGGGAACGCCGCACCGTAGAGCCGGAAAATCTCGTTGCCCCGCTCTTCGCCATAGGTTTCGCTCAGCGCCTCGGCAAGACCGTCGCGCCAGGACTGGGCCAGATCCACCACCTGCTGCTGCAGTTCCGCCAATGGCAACTGGCGGTTCTCGACTTGGGGCACCCTGATGGTGAACTGCACCCGCGCCAGGATTGACTCGGAGAAGTGGGTGACGAACTCAATATCCTGGGCATCGAGGCTGCGACACAGCAGCTGTTCCACCTTCAGACGCAGCTCGGTGTTGTAGATGTCCCGGGGGAAGAAGCACAGGCAGGTAACAAACTGGGCGTAGACGTCCTCCCGCATGAACAGGCGAACCTTGCGACGCTCCTGAATGTAATGAATGTCCAGGGCGGTTTTCAGCAGTTCCTGGGCGTCGATCTGGAATAGCTCATCCCGGGGATAGACCACCAGAATCTGCTCCAGCTCTTTGCCAGCGTAATCGTCCCGCAGGAAACCGGACGCCTCCATCACCGTTTCCACTTTGCGGCGTAGCAGCGGGATCGCGTCCGGCCGCTCGTTGTAGACCCGGGAGGTGTACAGGCCGAGGAAACGACGCTCGCCGATCACCTCACCTTTGTCGTTGAATTTCTTGACCGCAATGTAGTCAGGGTAGGCTGGTCGGTGCACCCGCGAGCGCTGTGCCGACTTGGCGAAGATGAAGATGTCTTCCTTGCGGGTCATCTCCTGGCGGGTACGCTTGGGCAGCTCGTTGAGACGTACCTTGTCCGGGCGCTCGTTGTTGACCCGCAGGATACCCAGCTCCGATTTCGGTACCCGGCGCACCACCGTGCTGTTGCCTTCCTTGGCGAAGTCATATTCGTCGTAGCCAAGGAAAGTGAAACGATCCTCTGATAGCCAGGTCAGGAAGGCCCGCGCCTCTTCCTTGTCTTCCTCGCTGATCTTGGCAGAGGTGGAATCCAGCTCGGCCACAATCTCGTGCACCTTGTCGGTCACCCGGGGGAAATCCGAGACCGCGATGCGAACTTCGTGCAAAACCGTCTGCAGTATCTCCTCCAGCTCTGCCAGATCCCTGGGATCGCTGTGGCGGTCGATCTCAAGGGCAATAAAGGCTTCGTAGTCGCTCTTGGAGGTGGACTTGCTGTCGGTATGCAGCTTCTTGAGCTTGCCCTGACGATCCCGGTCCACCTGCAGCACGGCGTGGTGGATGGTATGGGTTCCGATTTCCCGCTGATTGATGGCGATGCGGATGGAATCGATCAGGAACGGGATGTTGGGATGCAGGACAAAAATATTGGTGTGCGTGGACTGCCAGCCATCGCTTTCAAGGTCGGCATTGAACACCGACACCAGGGATTCGTCGGCCTTGCGCTTCTGGAAGAACTGCCAGGCCGCAATCACCGATCCATAGGTATCGGAAAAGCGCCGGCTGACCAGCTCATCCAGCGGCATATGAGCCAGGTACTGGACGGCGAAGTCGTAGATCTTCTTGGCTTCCTTCTTCTCTATCTTCTGATTGAATGCCTCAGCCAGTTGCTCGAAAAACTGATCCTTGCTGGCCACTGTCAGCGCGTTCATGATCGACCTCAGTTAGTGTGAAAGAATCGTAATACTCGCGGGTCATCGGACGATTTCGCTGTCCTTACAGGCCCCTTGCGCCCTGCCATCACAACAGGTTCGGAGCGGAACCATCGGGGCCGTCACACAAGCATAGTCAAACCCTTGATTTTTGACGACCAGCCACAAAGACTGGGACAGTTTTACCGGGTCAGGAATTACACTTACACCCGGAAAGCCACCCCCCTTCTGAGGGCCCTGAGGCGGTTTGGCGGGATGATTCCAAGGCATCCAGGGCTCGTTGGGCACGCTTGCGGCAACGCTCGCAAAATGCCCGACAACCCGCGCCCCGCAAGGCCCCAGCAGGGTTCACAGGCCCACACTCAGGAGCAGTTTCTGCCGATGTCGCTACAGCATACGTTTGGAGAGCTCAGGTCTCAGTTAGCCAAAAGGATTATTGGTCAGGAGAAGCTGGTGGAGCGATTGCTCATCGCCCTGCTGGCCGATGGTCACCTGCTGGTGGAGGGCGCTCCGGGTCTGGCCAAGACCACCGCCATCAAGGCTCTGGCCGACCACCTGGAAGGCGACTTCCACCGTATCCAGTTCACCCCTGACCTGCTGCCTTCGGACGTCACCGGCAGCGAGATCTATCGCCCGGAAACCGGCCAGTTCGAGTTCCAGCGCGGCCCCATCTTCCACAACCTGGTGCTGGCCGACGAAATCAACCGGGCACCGGCCAAGGTCCAGTCCGCCCTGCTCGAGGCCATGGGCGAGCGCCAGGTCAGTGTTGGCATGCAGACCTTCCCGCTGGATCAGCTGTTCCTGGTGATGGCCACCCAGAACCCCATTGAACAGGAAGGTACCTACCCGCTGCCGGAAGCCCAGCTCGACCGCTTCCTGATGCATGTGCTGATTGATTACCCCCGTGCGGATGCCGAACGCGCTATCCTGAGGCTGGTACGGGACGGCTTCGGCAAGCCCGAGCAGGAAGTGTCGTTCCGCCTCAGCGCGCAGCAGGTGTTCGAGGCTCGCCAGGCCGTGGCGGAGGTCTACATGGCCGATGCGGTGGAGGACTATTTGCTGGCCCTGGTGCTGGCCAGCCGCGACCCGGCCAGCCTCGACCCGGAGCTGGCACGGTGGACCTCGTTTGGCGCCAGCCCCCGGGGCACCATCGCGCTGGACCGCTGTGCCCGGGCGCTGGCCTGGCTCGACGGTCGTGATTACGTGACCCCCGATGACATCCGCGACATCGCCTTCGATGTCCTCAGACACCGGTTGCTGCTGACCTTTGAGGCCGAGGCCGAAGGCATGACCCCGGACGGCGTCATCCAGCGTCTGATCGACTGTGTTCCGGTCCCCGCGTAATCCCAGGGCTGCCCAGCGATGATCGCCAGTGAAACCGCCACTTTCATCGACCTGCCCGCGCTGATCCGGCTGCAGGCCGACGCCCGCGCGCTGCGCCTGCCCTCGGCCCGCCAGGTTCGCCGGGTCCAGGCCGGCATGCAGGCCTCTCCCCGCCGCGGACGGGGCATGGCCTTTGCGGAAGTCCGCCCCTATCAGCCCGGTGATGACATTCGTAGCATCGACTGGCGCGTCACCGCACGCCGCCAGACCCCGCACACCAAACTCTATGAAGAGGAACGGGAACGGCCGGTGCTGATGGTGTGCGACCTCAATCGCAGCCATTTCTTCAGCAGTACCGGCGCCTACAAACAGGTACGCAGTGCCCAGGTAACTGCCCTCCTGGCATGGTTGGCCCTGGCCGCCGGCGACCAGGTCGGTGGCATCGTGTTCAACGAGCAGGACATCGTGGTGCAGCGGCCGGCCCGCCGGAAAAAATCGGTGCTGCGGCTGCTGGATTACCTGGCCCACTACCAGCATCGTCCCGACACCCGCCTCACCGGCGACAGCCGACCCGAGCGGGCGCGGGTCCACCTGGATACCGCCCTGCAGGAAACCCTGCGGGTCAGCCACACCGGCGCGCGGATCTTCGTGATCAGCGACTTTCTCGATCTCAGCGATGACACCGCCGGCCTGCTGGCCAATGTGGCCCGACACAACAGCGTCACTGCCATCCGGGTGACCGATCCGCTGGAACACCGATTGCCGGAAAAGGGACGGTTTGCGGTCACAGGTCCAGACGGCCCAATCTGGTTCAACGCCAGTGACCGGCGCTTTCAGGAAGCCTTTGCGGCCCGCGTGGCGAAACACGAAACGGCCCTGACGCAGTGCTTTCAGCGTTCCGGGGTGGAGTGTCAGACGCTGGCCACTGACGCCGAGCCGGTGCGCTTTCTGCAGTCACTGCTGGGCCCCCGGGGCCGCATCGGCTGATGCCACCGAGACTCCAACAATGAGCTACACCCGACAAGAGCTGTCATGGAACCCGACCCACTGAGCCAACTGCGCGACATTCACCTGCCGGAACCCGGCGGTTTCTGGCCGCCGGCACCCGGCTGGTGGCTGCTGGCACTGATTGCCATCATCGCCGTGGCGTTGCTGGTGGCCTGGCTGATCCATCGCCGCCAGCGCAACCGCTGGCTGGGATCGGCCCGTCAGGAGCTTGCCCAACTGGCGGACCAATCTACCCGGGACAACCATTGGTACCGGGAACTCAACAGCCTGCTCAAACGCTGCGCCCGTCATCGCTATCCGGAGCGCCGGCCTGACGCCCTCAGTGGCGAAGCCTGGCAGGCTTTCCTGCTGGAAACCGGAGAGCTGAGCAGCGACCACCTCAACGTGCTGAAGGCGATGTCTGAGGCGGTCTGGCAGCCACGTCCGGATTGCGACGGAGACGCGGCCCTGAGTCTCGCCCGTACCTGGTTGCGGAGGCAGTCATGCTAGAGCTGGCCTATCCCTGGTTATTGCTACTGCTGCCGTTGCCCCTGTGGTTGCTCCGCAAGCGTCGACAACAGCAAAGCGTGGAGGCGCCGGTGCTGCCGGTCGGCCACTGGCTCAGCGACCTGCCCGGGGTAACCCGCAGCGGCGACGGCCTGTCACTCTGGCAGAAGCTCATGATGGCACTGATCTGGGTCTTGCTGGTGACCGCGCTGGCGCGGCCCCAGTATGTCGGTGAAATGGTGCAACTGCCGGTGACCGGCCGTGACCTGCTGCTGGCGGTGGACATTTCCCCCAGCATGGATGAACAGGACATGGTCGCCAATGGTCGCGCCATCAACCGGCTGCAGGCGGTCAAACGGGTGCTGCACGACTTCATCAGCAAACGTGAGGGTGACCGGCTGGGGTTGTTGCTGTTCGGCACCGAGCCCTACGTCCAGGCCCCCCTGTCCTTTGACCACGACACCATTCGCATCCTGCTGGACGAGTCCGGGATTGGTATGGCCGGACGTGCCACCGCGATCGGCGATGCCATGGGTCTGGCGATCAAACGGCTGCGGGACCGGCCCGAGGAGCAGCGGGTGGTGATCCTGCTGACCGACGGCGCCAACACCGCCGGTGAAGTTTCCCCGGACACCGCCACGGACATTGCCAAAAGCGCCGGCGTGCGGGTGTACACCATCGGCATTGGCGCGGAATCGATGATCCAGCGCGGGCTGCTGGGCTCACGGCGGGTCAACCCGTCAAGGGACCTGGACGAAGAGCTGCTCCAGCGCATCGCCTCGGAAACCGGAGGTCGTTACTTCCGCGCCCGCAGCCTGCCGGAACTGGAAATGATCTACGAAAGCATCAACCAACTGGAAGAGATCGAACTGGAGGGCCAGCACTACCGCCCCACCACCGATCTCTATGTCTGGCCTGCCGGTCTGGCTGCACTGCTTTGGCTGTTGATGCGGCTGGCCAGCGCCTTGCCCGCCCGAACCACGGAGGTGAGCCATGACTGACTTCCACCTGCTGCGTCCGCTATGGCTGCTGTTGTTGCTGGCGATCCCGTTGCTGCCGTGGTTGCAGCGGGCCATGGTCTCCCGGGACAGCGGCTGGAATCGCATCATCCCGACACACCTGCTGGCGCCGCTGCTCAGCGGTGATGACCCCGGCCAGAGCCGCCTTCGGTTGTGGCCGCTGGCGCTGGTGCTGGTACTGACGGCGGTATCCCTGGCCGGCCCTGCCTGGCGCGAGGCCCCGACACCACTGCAGCGCCAGGACGACAGCCTGGTCATCGTACTGGATCTGTCACTGTCGATGCTCGCGACCGACGTCAAGCCGGACCGGCTGACCCAGGCCAAGCGCAAGATCCGCGACCTGCTTGCCAGTCGTGATGGCAGCTTGACCGCGCTGGTGGTTTACGCCGCCGACGCCCATGTGGTCGCACCATTGACTGACGACCGCCGCACCATCGAAGGCATGCTGTCGTCAATCGATCCGCTGATCATGCCGGCAGCCGGTAACCGCGCCGACCTGGGGGTGGCCAAGGCCCTGCCGCTGCTGGACAACGGCGCTCTGGGCCGGGGGCGTATTCTGCTGATGACCGATGACGTCGCCAGCCAGTACCGCAGCGCCATTATCGAACGGCTGGAAGGGTCCCCTTACACTCTCAGCACGCTGGTGGTCGGCACCTCCGAAGGCGGTCCGATCCCCCTGGCCCGCCATGGCTTTATCCGCGACAACGGCAAGATCGTCATGCCCACGGCCAATCCCCAGGCGCTGGCAGAACTGGCTGCAGCCACCGGCGGCGATAGCCACACCCTGACTCTGGACGACCAGGATATCCGCCAGCTCCAACTGCGCAGTGAGGACAGCGATCGCTGGCAGAACAGTGAACGGGACCTCAGCATCGAACGCTGGCAGGACGACGGCTACTGGCTGTTGTGGCTGATTGTGCCGCTGGTGGCGCTGGGAATGCGGCGGGGCGTACTGGTGCTGGCGGTGGCGCTGGTTCTGCCGGGCCTGCCCCGGCCTGCGCTGGCGCTGGACTGGGCCGATCTGTGGCAACGGCCCGAGCAGCGCGCAGAAGCGCTGATCGCCGAAGACGCCGCGGCAGCAGCAGAGAAGTTCAAAGACCCGGGCTGGCAGGCCGCCGCCCAGTACCGTGCCGAAAACTATGCCGATGCCATCAACACGCTGAAGGATCAGCAGGATCTGCAGTCGCGCTACAATCTCGGTAATGCCCTGGCCAGAAACCAACAGCTGGAAGAGGCCCTGGCCGCCTACGACGACGTGCTTGAAGCGGACCCGGACCACGAAGACGCCCGCTTCAACCGGAATCTGGTCGAGCAGTTGCTGGAGCAGCAGAAGCAGCAGGAGCAACAAAACGGCGAGTCCGGACAACAGTCCCCCGACGGCAACTCACAGTCCGGCGAGCAACCGCCCCAGGACCCGTCTGACAACGAATCATCCCAGGGCGGTCAGTCACCATCGGACCAGCAGGGTGATGGTCAGCCGAGCGGCAATGAAGAGGGAAATCAACAGTCCCGGCAGGACAGCGAGGCCGGCGATGCGGAACCGGACGACACCGACGCTGACGGGGAAAACAGCGGAACCGAGAACCAGTCCGGGCAACAGGGCCAGGAGCAGGAAGGTACTCCAGAGGGCACCTCCACCGCCCCGGCCCAACTGCAGCAATCTCCCCTGAGCCAGGGCCAGGAGCAGTGGCTGAGACGGGTCCCGGATGACCCTGGCGGACTGCTGCGCCGCAAGTTCCTGCAGCAATACCAACAACGAGACACCCAACCGGACAAGAGCGACACACCATGGTAAGCCGGCTAACCACCACGCTACTGTTTCTGATTGCCCTGATTACGCCGCTGTCCCAGGTTCAGGCTGCGGACTCTCTGACGGTAGAAGCGGATCAGACGGAGCTATCTGATAACGACATCATCACTTTAACCATCAAATCCAGCATTGAGTTGGATCTCACATTGAGTGATCTCATCAATTTCGATGTTTCTGACATCCCGATGCCCGATCTCTCCCCTCTCGAATCAGATTTCGAAATCTTGGGCACGCCCAGCCATCGACACCAGATTCGATCCACTAACAGTTCTGTAGTGAACCACATTACTTGGAGCGTTCAGATTGCACCGAAGCGCACCGGTGAGCTGGAGATTCCCCCAATTCGCTTCCGAGACCAAACCTCGGAGCCTATTCCGCTAACCGTCAAACCAGGCTCAAGGGATGTCTTCATCGAACTGTCCACTGACAAGGATCGGGTGTACGTGCAGGAACAGCTGGTGTTGACGATCCAGCTGTATTTCAGTGGCAATCTGTTAAGAGGTGAGCTCTCGGAACCGGAGCACGCCACCGCCATGATCGAACCGCTGGGGCAGCAGCGCGAGTACAACCGGACCCGGGACGGTCAGCCCTATCGAGTGGTGGAGCGACGGTACGCCATCTTCCCGCAGCAGCCCGGTGAACTCACCATTGATCCCATCCGCTTTGAAGGCCAGAGCCGTGATCCCCAGGGCAAACTGCGCTACCTGCGGGACCGGGCCGAGCTGTTCGATATTCCGGTGGAGGCTCCGCCGGCCTCATTCAGCGGCGACACCTGGTTGCCGGCCCGGGACCTGACCCTGGAGGAGTCCGGTCTGCCCAAGGACCTCACTCTTGAACAGGGACAGAACCTGACCCGCACCCTGAGCCTGTCTGCCCAGGGCCTGACCTCAGAGGCGCTGCCGCCGTTCGACAGCCAGATGCCGGATGCCCTGCGCAGCTACCCCGAACAACCGGAACGCCAGACCGAAACCCGTCCCAGCGGCCTGTATGGCCGTCTGACCCAGACCGAAGCGCTGGTAGGCGTGACGCCCGGCACCGTCACCCTGCCGGAGATCCGCATCCCCTGGTGGGATACCCGCACCGACACCGAACAGATGGCGATTATTCCCGCCCGCACCCTCACCATTAACGGCAATGCCGCCCTCGCTGCCCAGACCACTCCGGACTCTCCCGGTCGCGGTGACACCGGCGACGAGATGACGGACAGCGCCGGCAGTCAGGTGTCCGGGTCGCCGGCGCCGGGCGACGGAGGCAACTTCTGGCGCTACGTTGCCGTGGTGCTGGCCTTGGGCTGGGCGGTGACCACCGCCGTACTGCTGCGTCGCCGGGGCAAAGCACGTGCAACACCATCGGAGGAGGCAGCCCGACCGGACCAGAATGAGTCCGCCAGCTTTGACATCCTGCTGTCCGCCGCCGCCAACGGCCAGGCCAACACCCCCCAACTGCTGCTCCACTGGGCCAATCGCCGCTTCAGACCGAACTATTTCCGCACCCTGACGGAGTTGCTGGCATTTCTTGGCGACCCTGAGCTGTCGCAGCAACTGCGGCACCTGCAGAGTCTCCACTTTGGCCGCCAGCATGAACCGGACAGTGAGCAGCACAGCTGGTCAGGGGATGCCCTCATCGCCCGCCTGAAGGCAATTCGCAGTGAGGCCGCCAGGCCCGCGAAGCCGACAGACAGCCTGCCACCGCTCTACCCCGCCAGCCTGGCCGGACGATCCTGACCACATCGACAGACGCGGACGGCACCACAAAAAAGCCAGCCCCTCGAGGCTGGCTGGCTTTTTTGTGGTGCATCAGTGGCGGCCAATCATTCCGCCAACTGGTGATCAATTACGATCGTGGCCGGTTCCGACGCGTCCGCGGTCACCGCGATCACCGATTCCGCCTCCCCCTGCCAGTCACCCGGCTGTGGCACGGCGTTGCCGGAAGGCGACAGGCGCGCCGTCACCTGAACTTCGTCCACTTCAGAAATCCGCGTCATCGGCCCCATGGCGTGACGGTCATCCAGTCTCAGCTCCAGCGGCAGATCCGCCGCCGTCAGCCGTGCAATGGCCACCGGCATGGCGTTGTCCGCGCCGGTCTTGCGGGCAAACACAAACAGCGTGGTGTCCGCCGGCACGTCGTTGGCAAGCTGATCCGCCAGTGCCACACGGACCGTCACCCCGGGCCCGGAAGACTGAGCCGTGGCGGGATTGTCCTGGCCCAACTGACGGTAGGCCTCATCGATACCCTGGCGAATCGAGGCCAGCTGCGGGTGGTCCGGCGCCACGGTGACGATGCGTTCCCAGTAGTCGATGGCCTGCTGATACTGTTCCTGGCTGTAGGCATGGATGCCCAGCAGCCCAAGGGCATTGACCTCATCCGGGTCGCGGGATCGTGCCTGCTCAATCGCCCGCTCAACCGCGTCGGTCAGCTGGCCCTTGCTGTCAAAAAACAGGGCCTGGGCCGACAGTCCCCAGGCCACGGCCTGAGCTGCCCGGTCCGGCACCTGCTGGGCCAGGCGCTCGAAGGCCCAGGCCGCATCGGGGTAACGTTCCACGCGCATGTAGGAGCGTCCCAACATGGCCCAGCCGTCGGGGTTGTCCGGGCTGGCTTCGAGTTTCTGCCGCAACTCGTCGGTAAGGCGGTTCATCTGAGCAACCCGATCACCTTCCTCGGCAGCCATGGCGGTCATGGTGCGGTACTGCTCGACCTGATCCATCGCCCCCCACTCCTGGTACAGCAGGATCACCGCAACCGGCACCACCACAATGCTGCCGAGCACCACCGCCACCGCTGACGTCCACCGATCCCGCTGTGCTGCAGAATGGGTCGGCGCCGTGCTGACGTCGTCCAGCAGGCTGCCCTCCAGTTCGTCCTTGAGCTGCTGGTAATCGTCCTGCTCCAGGCCGCCGGCAGCGTACTCGGCTTCGAGCTCCTCCAGGCGGGATCGGTAGGCCTGCAGGTTCTGGCTTCTCTGGTCGCCAACGCTCTGGCGGGTGGACTTATGGAAAAACAGGGGAAACAGTACAAACGCCAGGGCCAGGGCAATCAGCACCGCGGCCGTCAGCCAAAAAGTGGTTGTCATAGGGTGACCATTACAAAGTTCAGTGAATCTGTCTGGGCAATCAGCGATCGTTACCGGAATCTTTCAGCAGGGCTTCGGCCTGACGCCGCTCCTCGTCACTCAGTGCTGCGGTTCTTTCAGGCCGGCGTCGTGAGCGAATGACAATGCCAATGACCACCAGCAACCCGCCTAGCACCGCGATCACCGGTGTCGCCCATAGCAACGCGGTCCGACGGTCCAGCTCCGGCTTGTAGCGAACGAATTCACCAAACCGGCCGACCAGCGATTCGGTCACCTCCTCATTGCTGGCGCCCTGCTGCAGCATGCGATAGACCTCGTCCCGCATGTCCTTGGCAATCGGCGCGTTGGAATCGGCGATGTTCTGGTTCTGGCATTTGGGGCAGCGCAATTCGCTGATCAGGGTGCGAAACCGGTCAGCGTCCTGGGGATCACTGAACGGGTAGGTGTCGGTGGTTGCCCAGCCGCTCACAGGCAGCAGCAGGAAGGCCATCAGCAACAGGGTCAAACGATGGGGTGAAACCTGGTGGGCGCGCATCAGCCTTGTCCTCCCAGTTGCTGCATCAACGGCTGCAGGGTCTCGCTCCAGACTTTCTGGTTAACGACGCCAACGTGGCGGTAGCGGATGATACCGTCACCGTCGATAACAAAGGTCTCCGGTGCGCCGTAGACCCCCAGATCAAAGCCGAGCTTGCCGTCCGGATCAAACAGACTCAGAGCGTAGGGATTGCCCAGGCGCTCCAGCCACTGCAGCGCCAACGGCCGCTCGTCCTTGTAGTTGAGGCCGACGATGCGAACGCCCTGCTGCTCCGCCAGCCGGATCAGATCCGGGTGCTCATCGCGACAGGAGGGACACCAGGTCCCCCAGACGTTGAGCAGGAACGGTCCCTTGCCCCGGAGAGCTTCGGGGCCATGGCTGACGGACGGGTCCAGTAGATCCGCCAGTTCGAAAGCCGGCACGGGTTTGCCAATCTGGGCAGACTCCAATTGGGTGGGGTCCTTGCCGATACGCTGGAACAGCACGATGCCAAGGATCACCGTCAGCACCACCGGAATGAACAACAGTGCCCGTCTCATCCTGCTGCTCCTGCCACCGCCGGGTTCTCCTCGCCGCTCGCCTTACCGTTCTCCGTCGCCGACTGTTCGGCACGCTTGCGAATCCGGTAGCGTTTGTCGGCGATGGCCAGGAAACCGCCTGCCGCCATGAACAGTGATCCCAGCCACAACCAGCGGATCAGCGGCTTGTACTGCAGTCGCACAGCCCAGGCGTTGTCACCTACCTTCTCGCCCAGCGCCACAAACAGGTCGCGGGTCAGACCGGCATCAATGCCAGCCTCGGTCATGACATTGCGCTGGACCCGATACTGGCGTTTCTCCGGATACAGGGTGGAAATGGCATCGCCGTCACGGCTCAGATCAAAGCGGGCGTACTGGGCCACAAAGTTGCTGCCCTGGCGCTCACCGATTTCGGTGAAGGTGAAACGGATATCACCGATCTCCGCCGTATCACCGGGGGACATCCGCACATCCCGTTCGATACCGTAGTTGGACACCACCGTGGCCCCCGCCATGGTAATCGCCAGCCCCAGGTGCCCCAGGATCATGCCGTAATAGCTGCGGGACTGGCGCTTGAGACCGTGCCAGCGGCCCTTGCGGGAGGACGATTTGTCCCACAGATCCGCCGCTGTCGCCACGGTTACCCAGGCCGCACCAAAGAGTCCGGCAAAGGCCCAGGGGGTGAAACCACCAAACACCAGCATGGTCAGACACGCGACCACCAGGCTGATAGCCGCCGGCCACAACAGCTTGCGGCCAAGCCAGCCGCCATCGGTCCGCTTCCAGCGGGAGAAAATACCGGCGCCCAGCAGCAGCGCCACCGCGATGGCAATCGGGCTGAAGGTCAGGTTATAGAAGGGCTCGCCGATGGACAGCCGGCCGCCGCCCAGGTAATCCAGCACCAATGGGTACAGGGTGCCGACCAGCACCAGCAGCATCGCCGCCATCAGCAGGATATTGTTAAGCAGCAGGAAGATTTCCCGCGACAGCGAGCCGTAGCGCGCCCGGGAGTGCACCACTGGCGCCCGGAACGCGTACAGGGTCAGGCTGGATAAGATGGTCACCGCCAGCAGCCCCAGCAGGAACGCACCACGAGTAGGATCGGAAGCAAAGGCATGGACCGACGTCAGAACCCCGGAACGGACCAGGAAGGTACCCAGCAGACTGAGCGCAAAGGTGACAATCGCCAGCAGGACCGTCCAGGATTTGAACACGCCCCGCTTCTCGGTCACCGCCAGTGAATGCATCAGTGCGGTACCGGCCAGCCACGGCAACAGGGACGCGTTCTCCACCGGGTCCCAGAACCACCAACCACCCCAGCCAAGCTCGTAATAGGCCCACCAGCTGCCCAGGGCAATGCCCACCGACAGGAACGACCAGGCAACCGTGGTCCAGGGACGGGACCAGCGTGCCCAGGCCGCGTCCAGACGGCCATTGATCAGCGCCGCGATGGCAAACGCAAAGGCCACCGAGAACCCGACATACCCCATGTAGAGCATCGGCGGGTGCACGATCAGACCGAAGTCCTGCAGCAGCGGGTTCAGGTCCGCGCCATCGGCCGGTACGTTGGGCAACAGGCGATCAAACGGGTTGGAGGTCATCAGAATGAACAGCAGGAAACCCACCGTCACCATGCCGAGTACCGACAGTACCTGGGCGATGATCTCTTCCGGCAGGCGGCGACTGAACACCGACACCGCCAGGGTCCAGCCCGCCAGCATCAGAATCCACAGCAGCAGGGACCCCTCATGGCCACCCCAGACCGCACTGAACTTGTAGTACCAGGGCAGCAGGCTGTTGCTGTTGTTGGCCACGTAGGCCACAGAAAAGTCGTCCACCAGGAACGCATGGGTCAGGATGGCGAACGCCAACCCGATAAACACGAAGATACCGCTGGCCAACGGCCGCGCAAACGCCATCAGCCGGGACCGGTCGGTGATGGCGCCGGCCAGTGGCACCACCGACAGCAACACCGACAACAGCAGTGCCAGAATCAGCGCGATCTGTCCAAGTTCGGGATACATGGTACTCCCCTCAAAGGTTTAGGAATGCTTGTCGATGCCGCAGCGGGCTATCAGTAACCGGTTTGTTCGGCGGATGCGCCTGTATCGCTCCCCGGATGGCCGGCCTTCTTCAGCGAATCGCTGACTTCCGGCGGCATGTAATTCTCGTCGTGCTTGGCGAGTACCTGTTCCGCCACGAAGGTGCCGTCGGCCTGCAGCCGGCCGATGGCCACCACACCCTGCCCTTCGGCAAACAGGTCCGGCAGGATACCGGTGTACTGGACCGTGACGGCTTCGGCGTAGTCGGTGACCCGGAAGCGGACCGTCAGGTCTTCGGAACTACGCACCACCGAGCCCGCTTCCACCATGCCGCCGGCACGGATACGGGCGTCCACCGGTGCATCCCCGGCGGCAATCTCGCTGGGGTCGTAGAACACGTTGATGTTCTGTCGCAGGGCGTAGGTGGTCAGGCCGACGGCAACACTGAGGCCGGCCAACAGGAAAAGGATAATGGTCAGTCGTTTCTTTCTAACTGGATGCATGGGGACCTAACTGCCAAAGCTCAGGATGGATGAATACGGCTAAAGGTGGCCGCTGCGGCCGGTGTGGACTCGCCCTGATCCTGGCGATCCCGCGCCAGTTGACGCTGCTGTTCCCGGATCACCACCTTGCGACGGTGTCTGGACCAGAGCGCGAGGCCCACCAGGCCTGCCAGAAAAACGCCATAACAGGTCCACACATAGGGACCGTGCCCGTCCATGAGCCAGAACGCCTGCAGGGAATCAAATGCCATGGAATCAGTGCCCTCCCGTACTGACAAAGTCTTTGACCCAGCGAGTGCGGCGCTCGCGGATAAGGATTTCGGTTTGCATGCGCAGGCAGGCAAGCCAGCCGAACAGCAGGTAGAGGCCCAGCACCGACAACAGCAGCGGGACCCACATTTCTGCCGGCATGCTGGGCTTCTCGGTCAACTTGAAGGTCGCCGGCTGATGCAGCGTGTTCCACCACTCCACCGAGTACTTGATGATGGGGATGTTCACCACACCCACCAGTACCAATACGGCAACCGCCCGCGCGGAGGATTTCTCATCGGAGATGGCGCTCCCCAGGAACACCACCCCCAGGTACAGGAACAGCAGGATCAGCATGGAGGTAAGACGGGCATCCCAGATCCACCAGGTACCCCAGGTCGGCTTGCCCCAGACCGCACCGGTAAACAGTGCCAGGAAGGTCAGTACCGCCCCCACCGGGGCCGCCGCCTTGACGAACAGATCCGCCAGCTTCATCCGCCAGACCAGGGTCACCACCCCGGCGACCGCCATCATGACGTACACCGACTGGGCCAGGAAGGCACTGGGAACGTGGATAAAGATGATGCGGTAACTGTTGCCCTGGAGGTAATCCTTGGGGGCGAAGGCCAGGCCCCAGACCAGGCCGCCCAGCAGCAGGGCCAGGCCCAGCCAGAACAGCCATGGCATGAATCGATTGGCGATGCCATAGAACCACTTGGGCGAGCCAAGTTTATGAAAGAATTGCCACATCAGGTACTTACCATCTCATCTTTTATTGGGAGCCTGGTCGTCGGCTCCAGCTTTGTCAGCTGTTGGACAGACTGATTCTCAGTGCCGCCGCGGCAGCAAACGGTGCCAGTGTGATCGCCAGCACCAGAAACGCCGCCATCAGCGCCAGGTAGCCACCGACTGGCGTACCATCCGCCGCCGCCGCGACGGTACCGGTGCCGAAAATCAGCACCGGAATGTACAGCGGGATGATGAGCAGGGACAACAACACCCCCCCGGCCCGTAATCCCAGCGTCAACGCCGCACCGATGGCTCCTATCAGGCTCAGCACCGGTGTGCCAATCAGCAGCGTTAGACACAAAACCGCAATAGAGTTCCCTTCAAGATGCAACATTATGCCCAGCACCGGAGCCAGCAGAATCAGCGGCAATCCGGTAACCAGCCAGTGTGCCAGAGTCTTCGCCAACACCAGCAGAAACAGCGGCTGGGGCTGAAGCACCATCTGCTCCAAGGTGCCATCGTCAAAATCGTGACGGAACAGGTGATCGAGCGACAGCAGGGTGGCCAGCAGCGCCGCCACCCACAGGATACCGCTGCCGGAACGCTGCAGGAATGACACTTCCGGGCTAACACCAAGGGGGAACAGGGTCACCACCATGAAGAAAAACAGCAGTGGGTTGAGCAGATCCTGACGCTGGCGGAAACTGGATTTCAGGTCCCGGCGCACCACCGTCCACATTGCACTGGCGGTACCCACCTGGGCAGTAACCAGTGCCACACCGGGCTGTCGGGCAGTCATGACGGCGCCTCCCCGGCGGGGCTGGCACCCAGAGTAATCCGTGCCATCCCGGGCAGATCCAGTTCGTGGTGAGTGGTCACCACCGCCGCACCGCCACTGGCGGCATGATCCAGCAACAACTGCTCAAGCCCGGCCACCCCGTGGCGGTCCAGTGCGGTGAACGGTTCGTCCAGCAGCCACAACGGTTCATCGGCGATCAGCAGGCGCGCCAGCGCCACCCGGCGCTGCTGGCCTGCCGACAGATTGCGGCAGGGCACATCGTAGTAACCCTGCAATCCAGTACCATCCAGAGCCTGTTTCATCGCCTGATCGCTGACCGGTCGGCGAACCGCGGTCAGTGCACGAAGGTTTTCCAGGGGGGTCAGCAACGGCTTGATGCCGGGCCGGTGGCCAAGGTAGAGCAGGTTCCGCAGGAACGCCTCCCGCTGGGACTGCCAGCGCTCGCCGAGCCACAGGAGTTCGCCACTGAAATGGTCGTTCAGCCCAGCCAGAATACGCAGCAGCGTGGTCTTGCCCGCGCCGTTCGGGCCCTCGACACGGGTCACGGTCCCGGGCACTATGGAGAAATCCAGGCCCCGAAACAGGATTCGGTCATCGCGTTCACATTGTAGATCGACAGCCTGTAGCATCGGCGAAGACATCAGGGCCTCAGGTCGGGAACGGTGCCGGTTACTGCCATCCTTGGGAGAACCGGAATCAACATCGGAGCCGGCCGTTCGGGTCCATTCCCGGTGGTACGCCAGCCGCGCGCATTATAGCGAACCGCGGGCGAGATTGCTTTTGTCTGAAGTCAATTGGTCACGATGAAACTACCTACCAGCCCAACTCCGCCCAGCCCTGAGCCCCCAGCCGGCAAGCCCGCGACAACGGCACCGGCGGGCGACACCGCCCCGGCGACATCCGCAGACAGCGCCCGTGCCCAGCTGGACCGGCTGCAACTGGCCAATCGCGCCGAAATCCTGGCGAAGGTCACCCGCATCCTTAACCAGCAACAGGGTGCCAGCCAGCAACTGTTGCTGGACATCCGCGGCAAGCCGCTGACCGTCAATGCCGCCATTGGCGAGACCCAACTGGCCGTGGGCGATCTGGTCAAGGTGATGCGCGCGGGCAACGAACTGCAACTGCTGGGTAAACTGGCACCGCCGGCGGAAGCACGCATTGCCCAGGCACTGGCGCAACGGCTGCCCTGGCAGCAACGACTGGATAGCGGGCTGGCCCAGCTGGTGCGGCTGCTGCAACCGCCGCCGTCATCAGGCCCTGGCAGCCAGTCCGGTTTGCCCGGCGCCCAGCAACCGCTCTTGCCTGTCCCCGTCCGCCAGGCCATTGAGCAGGTCATCGCGCGACTTCCCAGCCAGCAGAGTCTGAGCCAGGCCGGCGGCAAGGAGACCCTCGCGCCCCAGGTGCGGCAATGGCTGGCCGAGAGCGGATTGTTTGCTGAAGCGAGGCTGGCTCGCGGTGGCAGCCAGGAGGTCCCCGATCTCAAGCTGGCTCTGGTACGGGTGGTCAGCACCCTGCTGGCAGAACAGGGCAGCGACGCTGGCCAGTTCCGTCGTCTGACGCCGCTGGCCAGCCCGGAACTGGTGCAATCTCCGCTGCAGTTCCCCCAGCCGCTGCCGGCACCACCGGCAACCGGCCGCCAGGAGCCTATGCCGGTAGGCCAGATGCTGCGCCTGTTGGCCGGCATGCTGAACCGGGTGACCGTCAACCAACTCCATAGCCAGGTACTGACCACCCGCACCACCGCCGATGGGGCCGCCGCGGCGCCAACCGCGACCTGGTTGCTGGAACTGCCGTGGCTCAATACCGAACAGCAGCCACGGCTGGCCCAGTTGCGCATTGAGCACGAGGCGCGGGATCGCGAAGACCAGAACCGCGAAGGCAAACGCCACATCGCACAATGGCGTTTTTCCCTTGCCATGGATCTGGATGAGATGGGGCCACTGTACTTTGAAGTGGCGCTGCAGCAGGAACAGGTCTCCGCCCGGGTGTGGGCGGAACGCAGTCAGACTCTGACCCGGGTGGAAGACCAGCTGCCGCAACTGCGCCAGGGCTTCCGCGACCTGGGCCTCGACGTGCTGGACCTGGATTGCCGCAAGGGCAAGCCGCAAGGCGCCAGAACCCAGCTGGAACATCGACTGGTGGATATCCGCGCATGAACCAGACAACCACGCCTCAAACCGCCGTTGCCCTCAGGTACGACGGCAGCAAGGCGCCAACGGTCAGTGCCACCGGCACCCACGAACTGGCGGAGGAAATCATCCGTATCGCCCGTGAACACGGCGTCCCGCTGTACGAGAACCCGGAGCTGGCCGGTATTCTCGGCCGGCTCGAGCTGGACGAGGAAATCCCCGAAACCCTGTACCGGGTCATCGCCGAGATCCTGGCCTTCGCGTTCAACCTGCAGGGCAAAACCCCGGAAGACGCCGGTGGCGCCGCGTCGACAGGCTCCAGAAACGCCGAATCGGGGCAAGGAGCCCAGGACTAACTCAACAGGTCACGATAGCGATATAGGGCGCCCCAGACCTTGCCTTTGCGGGTAGCCACCTCGGTATCAAAGTAGTGTCGCAGACGGCGACGATCGTCCGGCTGGTCTTTCAACGCCGATCCCACCAGGTGGTGCATCAGGGTTTCCGGCGTCATCTGGCCGTCGCCGAAGTAACAGGCATGCAGACAGGTGGCGTGGGCCACCGAAACCGCTTCCGCCGTCGACAACGCGGCGCCAGCCAGGCGGTCAGTACTGCGCCCATCCAGGGTCTGGCCGTTGCGGACCTCATGGAACAGGGTCACCAGCGCCTCAATCACCCCCGGGTCCAGGCTTGGCTCAATGCCGGCGCGGCGGTTATGGGAAGCCAGTTCCCGCTGCACCACTTCAATCTCATCCTCCACCCGGGCAATGGGCCGGATCTCCTCAAAGTCCAGCCGGCGTTTCAGCGCCGCGCTCATGCGGAAGAGGCCCTCATCCACCGAGTTCGATGTGGCAATCACGTTGAACCCTCCTCGGGCCTGGATAACGCCGTCCGCCCCCGGCAGCTCCGGCACAATGGCAACCCGGTCAGACAGAATTGATAACAAAGCGTCCTGCAGCGGTTGCGGACACCGGGCCAGCTCCTCGAAACGGACCAACTGCCCCCGCTCCATACCCCGCAACAGCGGGCTGGGTACCAGCGCCTCCCGGCAGGGACCGCGTTCCGCCAGGATGGTGTCGTTCCAGCGGTACAGCAACTGGTCAACCCGGTTAACGGCACCACCCTGCAGGGTCAGGGTCGACTGGCCGGAGACCGCAGCGGTAATCAGTTCCGAGAGCCAGGACTTGGCGGTACCGGGCTCTCCCACCAGCAGGCAGCCACGGTGGGTACACAATGACACCAGAATCCGGCGTACCCGGCCGGGGTCAGACACAAACTTGCGGCTGACCCGCAGCCCTTCATCGCCGAGGATAAAACGCTCCACCATGGCGGGCGACAACAACCAGCCCGGTGGACACTGGCCGGTATCCTGGGCTTTCAGGCGCTCCAGTTCATGGCGGTAGGTCTGCTCTGCCGGTGGCCGCTGGATAGACTGCTCGGTACTCATTGTGTTTGCCTCCGTCCGCCACGGACTTCCGGTGCCATGCGTTCGCGCGGCAGGATTCGCGGCAGTTCCGACAACGGAATCCGGCCTTCAATCACGTGATCCAGGGCGCTGTCGCGCATGGTCACCAGTCCGCCGTCCAGCGCCCGCCAGCGCATCTCGCCGATGGGGGGCTGGCCGGAAATGGCGTTGCGGATATCCGCGTCTACCTCCAGGTATTCGATGACCGCCACCCGACCACGGGTGCCCCGCCCGTTGCAGGCGGCACAGCCTTTGCCCTCAAAGCAGTGGAAGTTGTCCGGGGTGCCGGTGGGGAAAAGCTCCGCCAGGATGGCAGGATCGGCGTCCGCGGGCTGGCGACACTGCTCGCAGATCCGTTTCGCCAGCCGCTGGGCAATTACCGCCATCAGCTCACCGGCAATGGAGTTGGGGTGAATGCCCAGATCGTAAAGCCGCTGCAGGGCATCCACCGCGTCGTTGCAGTGCAGTGTGGAAAGCACCACGTGACCGGTCTGGGAGGCGCGAATGGCCTCCAGGGCGGTTTCCTGGTCGCGGATTTCTCCCACCATGATGACATCCGGGTCCTGGCGCACGAACGACCGCATGGCATCGGAGAACCCGAAACCGATCTCACTGCGCACCCGGGTCTGCTGGACCCGGTCAATGGAGTATTCAATCGGGTCTTCCACGGTGATCACCTTCCGACGACCATCGTCCGCCAGGGTCTGCAGGCCGGCGTAAAGGGTGGTCGACTTGCCGGAGCCGGTCGGCCCCACCACCAGCACCAGGCCGGACGGGTTCGCCAGCAGCCGCTCATAGTGGGCGCCGATACGCGCCGACATGCCCAGTTCGGCAATGGTCATGGCTCGGCCGGTCTGGGGCAGCAGGCGGATCACCACATGCTCGCCGTGCAGCGACGGCTGGGTCTGGACCCGCAGATCGTATTCCTGATCCGCCAGTCGCAGGCGCGAACGTCCACCCTGTGGCAACCGGTGCTCGGCTATGTTCAGCTCCGCCCGCAGCTTGATGACGTTAATCAGCCCCTTGAGCTCACGGTCAGAGAGTTGGTACTGGTTAAGGTCGTGCAATTCACCATCCACCCGTAGACGCAACCGAACCTGGTCACCGTACTGCTCGATGTGGATGTCACTGGCTTTCTCGCTGGCAGCTTCCAGCAGGATGGATTCGTAGATCGACACCAGATAGGGGCTGATATGGCCAGCTTCCTGACTGTCACCGAGTACCGCATCGTGAGACTCGCTACGACCGCCTGAACCGGCATGCTCGGAGGCAAACCGACTGCCCTTCTCCGACAGGTCGAGCGTGGTCCAGAGCCGGCGATAGTCTGTTGGCGTTACCAACACCACCCGCACGGCCTGGTCGCCACTCATGCGCTCCAACTGTTCCTTGCGGGCATCCGGGTCATCGGTGGCCACCACCAGGCCGTCAGCGTCGGTCCACAGCGGAATCAACCGGGACAGATCGAGAAAGGTTCGGGAAAAGCGGCCAAACAGCCGGTGATCGAGCTGGTTCATCACCAGATCGGCCTCAACGAAGGGTATCCCCCGTTGACGGGCCAGGTTGGCGTAGAGTTCCCGATCTTCCAGATGGAGCTGGCCATGGAGCACATCCAGCAGGCGACGATTGCCGCTGGCGGCCTGGGCCTTGGCCATTTTCAGCGCCTTGCGGTCGATAACGCCCATATCCATCAGGATCTGCTCGGTGGTACGGGCAAAGTCCAGCCAGCCCAGAGTGCGCTGACGCACCAACCGCTCCCGGTTCCGCCGCAGCATAACCAACCCGGGCACCGGCCCCTCCCGACCTTCCAGGGCGTACAGCACACCGCCCTCGGCCAGACAGGGGATCAGGAAGTCCCAGTCCTCCAGAAAGGTGGTGGCAAGAATCACGTCGAAGGTCTGCCCCGGATCAAAACCCGGCCGGGCGTCGTCGATCCGTACTGCAATGTTGTCGAGGCTCAGCTTCTCAAAGCGTCGAGTGGCGGCGTTGGCAATCGCCGCCTGCCGCTCTACGTACACCACCTGTGCCACCAGTCGGGACAGCACCGCCGCCAGGTAACCGGCACCGCCGCCGATGTGCATGACCACCTGCTCCCGGGAGAACGGCGGCAGAATTTTCAGGAGATGACGAACCAGCGGCTCCGGGGGGATGGAATGGCCGGAGATCGAGGCGGCCAGATCCGGGGAGGCAACAAATTCGGTTCGCGGAATGGAGGCCAGGGCCTCCACCTTGGTAGGGCTTAGTGACATCAGTATGGACTCGGGTCAGTGAGGACAGCGTGCGAAATCTACCCTGACAACAACTGGCCCCGGTCCATCAGGCGGCGCGTTTCTTGTTCAGCGCCGACACCAGCTCCGCTTCGGGTCGGGAGATTCCGCAGGTATTCATAAGATCGTCGATATCGGCACCGAGTTCAACCAGGCGGGAGGCTTCGTCATAAGAAACCCGCAGCGGGTCATTCTGACGCATTTCATCAAGGGTGCTGCGCAGCTCATGCAGGCGACGCTCACATTCCACCACCCGCTGGCCTACGCCCATGCTGCCGCTGCCGGTGGCATGCAGCTCCCGCCCCAGGGTGTCGCAACGCTGCTTGAGCTGTGTCTGCAGGGCGCGAAGCTGGCGCTGGGTTACGACGGCATGCGCCACCAGAGCAATTGCCACCACCGCAGTGGCCAGCCAGGGCGCGTAAGTCATCCAATCAACGTTCATAGCGGGTTGTCCTCCACCTTGCCGATCGTGGCGGGCTTCATCGGACAACCCCGGGCGGGTTCGGGAAACCCTGCCTCAGAGTGATGCGATTTCAGCCCACTCGCTGTCGGACAGCATCTTGTCGAACTCCACCAGGATGATGAGTTCGCCGTTCTTGTTGCAGACACCCTGGATAAACTTGGCGCTTTCCTCGTTACCCACGTTTGGTGCCGTCTCAATTTCGCTGGCTTTCAGGTACACCACTTCCGCCACTGAATCCACCAGAATGCCCATCACCTGGTTGGCAGACTCCATCACCACTATCCGGGTGGCGTCGGTCACTTCCGCGTCGGCCAGGCCGAACCGGCGCCGGGTGTCGATCACTGTGACCACGTTGCCGCGCAGGTTGATGATGCCCAGCACGTAGTCCGGGGCTCCCGGTACCGGCGCAATCTCGGTGTAGCGCAGGACTTCCTGGATCTGCATTACATCGATACCGTAGGTCTCATCATCCAGCCGGAACGTCACATACTGGAGTACCTGATCGTCCTGGGACTGATTCTGTTGTCCGCTTTGGGATGCCATAGTGTTACGTCTCCTGGAAGGCCACCCCTGCGGGCAACCTGATCGTCAAAAAACCATCATCAGTGCCCATACTATAGTTAAGGGCACAAACCGTGCCAGTACGCCACGGTATCAATCGGTAACGGTATTCTCCCGTTCCCTATCACTTTAGTCGAGCTTGAGCTGATGTTCCCGTTCCGCCCGTGCCAACAGCTCGGCCATGGCGCCCACATCGATCAGCGCACACATCTGTTTTTTCACGGTACCCGCCAGCCACGGCCGCTTGCTGCGTGAGGTGCGCCAGCGCACCTCATCCGGATTCAGGGTAAAAGACTGGGCCACATCGTCACAGGCCAGCGCCCAGTCGCTGTTGTCCAGGCGGATCACGAAACGGTAGTTGTCACGGGCATCCGGCGGCACCCGGCCGGCCATGATCCACTGTGCGGAGTCCACCACTTTCAGGTTGTGGTCCTTGCCCGGCAACATGCCCATGTACCAAGGTGGCCGACCAGGAATCGGTTTGACCCCCTGCTCCAGCCGGTGAATGGCACCAAGCAGAATCAGTGGCACCGCCAGTTGCAGACCGGCCACCCGGAATATCAGGCACTCGAAAGGCGACTCTGACCAGCCAGGTCGTCCAGCAGGTTCACCACCACCCGGTTCGGCAGGCGTTGCCTGCTTGGGCATCGGTGTCGGGGTATCTTCGGTCGGCGCCGGTGATTTGGCTTTCGCCTCCGGCGGCGCTGGTTTCGGCGTCGAAGTTTTGACAGCAGGTGCAGGCGCTGATGGCGGTGCCGTCACCGGCTTCGCTTCGCTGCGTGCCTGGGGCGCAGGAGTGGGCTTCTGTTGGGCTGGCGCAGGCGCTTCGGTACCGGTCTTTGTCTGGGGCGCGACCGTCGCCAGCATCGCCACCGGTTTGGGCAATGGACGCTCGGCAACAGGCCGGGGTGCGGGCTGCGGTCGATCAAACTTGAGCTGGGACTCCACCGGTCGCGTCGGCGCACTTTGACGGGGGCGCGACGGCGGCTCCGGCCTGCCAGGTTGGGCCAGAGGCGCCGGTTTGGGCTCGGGCTTGCGTTCAGGCTCAGGTTCCGGCGCGGACGCTTCGTCCTCCCGACGGGCAGCATCGGTGGCAGTCAGGAGCAGATCATCCAGATAGTCAGCAATGGCGCTGGCGGGATCGGCGAGGCCGGTCTTGCGGGATGACGTCATGGTTATGCCCCCCCTGCCCCGGCAGCGGCCGGCACGGTCGGTACTGCGTACTGCATTCTAACGCTCCCCGGCGCCGCCTGTCTGTTCCAGCAAATCGTCCAGCAACCTCCGATAGGCCCTCACGCCATGGGTTTCAGCATCCAGGGCTGACGGCACCTGACCGGACTGGCTGGCATCCCGGAACTTGGTGTCCACCGGAATGGCAAAGCGCCACAGGGTGTCCGGATAGGTCTTGCGCAACATGTTCAGACTCTTGACCGAGGCCTGGGTACGGCGATCAAACAGGGTTGGAACGATGGTATAGGCCAACTGGTTCTTCTGGGACCGCATCACCATCTGCAGGGTATGCAGCATCCGCTCCAGACCCTTGATAGCCAGGAACTCGGTCTGTACCGGGATCACCAGATGCTGGGTCGCCGCCAGGGCGTTTACCATCAGTACCCCGAGGGACGGCGTGTTATCAAGCAGCACATAGTCGAAATCATCCCACAGCTGAGCCAGGGCGCGGGAGATGATCAACCCCATGCCCTCTACGCCGACCATCCGCCGTTCCAGCGTTGCCAGAGCGGTGCTGGCAGGCAGCAGGGACATACCGGGACAGCCAGTATCGGTGATCAACTGCGCCGGCAGGCCATCGGGCACCTTGCCCTCGTGCTGGAACAGGTCGAAGACGCTGTGGGCAATGGTGTCTGGATCATACCCAAACCAACTGGTGAGCGAGCCATGGGGATCGAGATCGGCCACCAGTACCCGCTTGCCGCGCTCTGCCAGCAGCCCTCCGAGGGTCACCACCGACGTGGTTTTGCCTACACCGCCTTTCTGATTGGCTACGGCCCAAATTCGCACAATGCGTTCTCCCGTTACTCTCAATAGCTATCGGCAGTTAGCTGGCATACTTAATCCCAGCGGCAAAAACTTGCCTGTTCCGACTGTTGTTAAAGGATAAATACAGGAAACGTGCCAACCCTGAAGACACGTTGTGACACCGGCCATCATCAGCAGCAAAGCAGGTTTCAGGAGAATTGCCAGGAAGCTGGCTGCCGCCACAGCGGGCGGCTACCTCATGGCGCCACGGATGCTGGCGTCGCGGGAGATCAGCAGCACCACGCGCCGGTTCCGCTTGCGGCCCGTCTCGGTATCGTTCCGGGCCACCGGCTGAAATTCGCCGTAACCCACCGCTGCCAGTCGCCGCGGGTCCACACCTTCCATCGTCAGCATGCGGACCACAGCCGATGCCCGGGCCGCGGATAGCTCCCAGTTGGAGGGAAAGGTGCCGGTACGGATCGGCAGATTGTCCGTGAACCCCTCAACCCGGATCGCATTGTCGGTATCCCGGAGCACGTCGGCTATTTTCTCCACCAGGTCAAAGGCGTCGTAATGGGGTTCGGCATCGCCGCTGCTGAACAGCAGACTGTTGCGGAGGCTGAGCTCCAGCCACTGGTCGCTGGTTTCCATGGTGACCACGCCCTGATCAATCAGTTCATCGAATTCCAGCGCCAACCGCGCCGACATTTCCCGCAAGCGGTCGCTGCGATCTTCGGGGACCCGCTCCGGTGTATCCGGCGCTTCCGTCACCGGCGGCGGAATGACGGCCTGGCTGTCTGCCGGGATTGCGGGGTTCGACTCCGGCCCCACTTCCACCGGATTGAGGGACCGCTGGGGGGCGTTGAACACCCCGGTCAGGGTATCCGAGAGCACTTTGTACTTGCCCTCGTTCACCGAGGACACCGAGTACATCACCACGAAGAAACCAAACAGCAGGGTGATGAAATCGGCGTAGGACACCAGCCAACGTTCCCGGTTATGGGGTTCGTCATCGGCTTTTCGCAGTCGTCTCATGCTTCAGCCACCTTGCCGTCGGACTATCAGGGTGTCAGGAATTCAGGGCAGGAAGCCGCGCAGTCGCAGCTCAATGGAACGCGGGTTCTCGCCTTCGGCAATCGCCACGATGCCGTCGATCATCATGTCCTCGTAGCGGGAGCGCTCCCGGGCGATGGCCCGCAGTTTATTGGCAACAGGAAAGAACAGCAGATTGGCCAGCGCCACGCCGTAAATTGTCGCCACAAAGGCGGTGGCGATCCCCCGGCCCAGAGTGGAAGGGTCCTCGAGGTTGGTCATGACCTGGATCAGCCCCATCACCGCGCCGATGATACCGATGGTGGGCGAGTATCCCCCCATGGCTTCGAACACCTTGGCGGAGTCCAGGTCCCGCTGTTCCCGGGACTCCAGGTCCACTTCCATAATACTGCGGATGGAATCGGTTTCCGCGCCGTCCACCAGCAATTGCAGGCCTTTGCGGGCAAACCGCTCCGGCTCGCGCTCCGCCAGCCCTTCCAGGCCCAGCAGCCCCTGTTTGCGGGCCTTGACGCTCCAGTCGATGACTTTGCCGATGCCGTCTTCCAGGCCGATGTAAGGCGGCATAAACACCCAGCGCACCTGGGAGAAGGACCGCTTCAACACCGGCCAGGAGGTCTGCAGGATGGTGGCCGCCAGGGTACCGCCGATCACGATCAGTGCGGCGGGACCATTGAACAAAGAGCTTAGCGCCCCGCCTTCCAATACGTTACCGCCAAGAATAGCGGCAAACGCCAGGATGACACCCAGCAGACTCAAGACATCCATCAGCTCACACCTTCAACCAGGCGGGGCCCAACTTCCTCCAGTGAAAGGATCTCATCCGACAGGCCCGCCTTGGCGACCGCCATGGGCATGCCGTAGATCACTGACGACTTTTCATCCTGTGACCAGATGACCGAGCCGCTCTGTTTCATCAACCGACAGCCCTCCTTGCCATCCGCGCCCATCCCGGTGAGGATGACCCCCAGGGTCTTGCCGGGGAAGCTGCGTGCCAGGGAACCAAAGGTCACATCCACACAGGGTTTGTAGTTCAGGCGATCGTCACCGGGCAGGATTCGCACCCGGCCCTGCCCACCCCGGTTCTCAATCATCATCTGTTTGCCGCCCGGCGCCAGCAGTGCCACACCGGGGCGCAGCATGTCGCCGTCTTCGGCCTGGCGGACTTCAATCTGGCACAGCTTGTTGAGGCGATCGGCAAAGGCCGGGGTAAAACTGGCCGGCATGTGCTGAACCAGCACCAGCGGCGCCGGGAAACTCGCCGGCAACGCCATCAATACCTTTTGCAGGGCAATCGGGCCACCGGTTGAGGTGCCGATGCCCACCACGTTGTAGTGCTTGCTGGGAGTGCGCTTGCCGCTGGCCCGGGGTGCCGCCGGTTCCGGCTGGCTCCGTGATGGAGTGGCAGGCGCAGGTCGGGAAGCGGAGGCCGACGGGCGGGCCGCAGGTGAGGCCGGCGCAGGCCGACGGGCAGGCTCCGGTGCGGGGGCCGTGCGGGCACCGGGCCGGCTGCGGGCAACATCCAGAATGCGATCCTTGAGGATCTTCTGGAGCTGGCTGGTATCGCGGGCAATTTCCTCGAAGTTCTTGGGCAGAAAATCCACCGCCCCGGCTTCCAGTGCATCCAGGGTCACCCGGGCACCTTCGTAGGTCAGTGAGGAAAACATCAGCACCGGCGTCGGCCGGCGCTTCATGATCTCTTTCACCGCCGAAATGCCATCCAGCACCGGCATCTCGTAATCCATGGTGATGACGTCCGGCTTCAGGCGTTCTGCCAGCTCCACGCCCTCACGACCGTTGGTCGCCACGCCCACCACTTTGATGTTACCGGAAGCATTGAGGATTTCAGTCAGTCGCTTACGGAAAAACCCTGAGTCATCAACGACCAGAACAGAAACCGTCATCTACATCTCCCGTTAAGAGTCATCATTCGAGCCACCTTAGCCGTAATGCTGCAGCAGGCTGGGCACATCAATAATCAGGGCGATGCGACCGTCACCGGTAATCGTCGCCCCGGCCATGCCCGGAGTACCCTGCAATGCCCGGCCCAGGGGCTTGATCACCACTTCTTCCTGGCCGATCAGCTGATCCACCACAAACCCGACTTTCTTGGTGCCCATGGCGACAATCACCACATGGCCGTTGGTGGGGTCCGGCTCGCCCGCCGCGCCGTGTACCAGCCAGCGCTTGACGTGGAACAGCGGGAACACCTTGTCGCGCACCACGATGCATTCCTTGCCGTCGACGATGTTCTTCTTGCTGAGGTCGAGATGGAAGATTTCCACCACATTGACCAGCGGCAGCGCAAAGGACTGGTCGCCCAGCATGATCATCAGCGTTGGCATAATGGCCAGGGTCAGCGGCACCTTGATGATGATCCGCGAGCCCTTGCCCATCTTGGACTCGATATTGATCTGGCCGTTGAGCTGGCCGATCTTGGTCTTGACCACGTCCATGCCCACACCCCGGCCGGACACGTCCGAGATCTGCTCCTTGGTGGAGAAGCCGGCGGCAAAGATCAGGTTAAAACACTCGTTGTCGGTGAGACGGTCAGCGGCATCCTGATCGAACAGCCCCTTCTCTACCGCCTTGGCACGCAGTCTCTCCGGGTCCATGCCGGCACCGTCGTCCTCGATCGACAGCAGGATGTGGTCGCCCTCCTGCTCGGCGGACAGCGTGACGCGGCCAACCCGGGGCTTGCCCGCGGCTTCCCGGACATCCGGCGCCTCGATACCGTGATCCACCGAGTTACGCACCAGGTGAACCAGCGGGTCAGACAGGGCTTCAACCAGGTTCTTGTCGAGGTCCGTCTCCTCGCCATGCATCACCAGATTGATTTCTTTTTTCAGGCTGCGGGCCAGATCCCGCACCACCCGCGGGAAGCGGCCAAACACTTTCTTGATCGGCTGCATCCGGGTTTGCATGACCGCAGCCTGCAGATCGGTGGTCACCACATCCAGGTTGGAGACCGCCTTGTGCATGTTCTCGTCTTCACTCGTCGCCCCAAGGCGCTGCAGGCGGTTACGCACCAGAACAAGCTCACCGACCATGTTCATGATGTCGTCAAGCCGTTTGGTGTCGACCCGAACCGTCGTCTCCGCCACCGGTGCCGGATGGCTGTTGCCATCGCCACCGGGCTTTTTGGCTGGCTCGGGCTTGGCCGCTGCCGCCGGTTTGGGGGCCGGTTTCGGCTCTGGCTTTGGTTGTGGCTTGGGCTCAGGCTTGGCACTTTCAGCCGGTTTGTCAGCGGTCGGATTGGCATCAGACTTGGCGTCCGCCTTGGGCGTAGGCGCACCGCCCTTGCCATGCAGGTCGTCGAGCAGCTGTTCAAACTCGTCGTCGGTAATCAGATCGTCGCCACCCTTGCCCGAATCCGGGGACGCCGCATCCTCCTGCGGGGCCTCCTGTTCAGACTCCGGTGGCGGACCACTGAACTGGCCCTTGCCGTGCAGCTGATCCAGCAACGCCTCAAACTCGTCGTCGGTTATCTCGTCGTCACCGCCGGACTCACTGGCAGCGCCACCTAGGCTGTCGTCTGCACCGCTGGCGGCGTCAGCACCGTCTTCACCATCCAGCGCATCCAGCAACTGCTCGAATTCCTGGTCGGTAATGTCACCGCCCTGCCCCTGGTTGCCAGTTTCTGGCGCTTCCGGTTCAGCTTCGGTGGCGGGTTGCTCCGGCTCTGGTTCTGCTGCCGCCGGCGGCGCTTGGTCCGCCGGTAGCGCCAGTTGATCCAACGCGGCGATCAGGTCATCCGGCGCCGGCGTTGGCTCTTCCCGGCTGCGGACCTGATCAAACATCGAGTTGACGTTATCCAGTGCCTGCAGCACCACATCCATCAGCTCCGAATCCACCCGGCGCTTGTGGTTGCGGAGAGTATCAAACACGTTCTCGGCAGAGTGGCAGCAACTGACAAGGGCATCCAGCTGGAGGAACCCGGCGCCGCCCTTGACGGTATGGAAGCCACGGAAGATGGCATTGAGCAGATCGCCGTCATCCGGATTCTGCTCCAGATCGACCAACTGCTCAGACAGGTTTTCGAGGATTTCCCCGGCCTCTACCAGAAAATCCTGAAGGATCTCTTCATCTGCATCGAATGCCATGCATTACCCTCACTTAGAAACCGAGACTGGACAGCAGGTCATCAACATCGTCCTGCCCCGACACCACATCCGAGCGGTCTGCAGCGTTGATTTGGGGACCATGTCCCTGATCCGCGGCTTTCTCATCCGGCTCTGCCGGCTCCGCCTCGGAAAGGTCATGGACAGTACCGGTGATCTGGTCCACATGACTGGCCATCACCACCAGACTCAGCAGGTGGTCTTCCACCTCTTTCACCAGGCCGGTCACTTTCTGGATTACCTGACCGGTGAGATCCTGGAAGTCCTGTGCCAGCAGAATCTCGGACAGACTGCCGTAGATGCTGTCGGCTTCGTCGGTCAGACTGACGAAGAAGTTATCGATCCGACCATACAGTTCGCGGAACTCGGCTGGTTCCATCTCGCGACGCCGCAGGCGCTGCCAGTCGTCTCGCAACGAGGCCGCCTGTTCTTTCAGCGCCATCGCCTTGGGCATGGTGTCTTCGACCAGGTCCATGGTGCGGTTGGCGGCCTTGGAGGTCATCTGCACCACGTATTCCAGCCGGTCGGAAGCGTCTGTCATCTTGGACAGGGCTTCCTGCTGTTCGGCATTGCGGGGATCGATCTGGAAGTTGCGAATGGCTTCGTGAAGGCTGCGGGTCAGTCGTCCGACTTCCCGATAAAGGCTCTGGTCGCGAACTTCATTCAGCTCGTTGATCAGGCCCATGGCGCGGGCGTAATCGCCGGCATTGACCTGTTCCACCAGCTCTGCGGCCTGAGTCCGAAGCTTTTCGATTACTTCCGGGTCGAGGCCCTTCTCGTCATCGTTGTTATTGCTCATAGGAGCGCGTCCGACCCGTCACTGAATTCGTTCAAAGATTTTTTCGATCTTTTCCTTGAGCACCGCTGCGGTGAATGGCTTCACCACATACCCATTCACGCCGGCCTGGGCCGCCGCGACGATCTGGTCACGCTTGGCTTCGGCGGTAACCATCAGCACTGGCAGGGTTTTGAGGTTATCGTCAGCACGCACTTCCTTGAGCAGCTCGATGCCGGTCATGCCGGGCATGTTCCAGTCGGTCACCAAGAAGTCGTACTTGCCACTCTTGAGCATCGGCAACGCGGTGTTGCCGTCATCGGCCTCGTCCGTATTGGTGAACCCGAGATCACGCAGCAGGTTCTTGATGATCCGTCGCATCGTGGAGAAGTCGTCCACGATGAGGATTTTCATGTTTTTGTCCAATGGGACCTCCAGTTAATAACACCCGGAATTCGTGGGGCCGGCAGCCGTGACCCCTCAGGATTTCGGCCTCCCGACTAAATTCTAGCAGGCTGTCGGGATTACACCCTGTATTGTGTTGTCTTTCACCGACTTGTAAAGCATCTGTTACCAAATTCTACACAGATTGTCGGGTTATTCGGCACCGGCCATGATCAGTATCAATCCCGCCGCAGATGGCCACTGGCAAGGGATCTAGTGTCCCGCGTCAGCTTTCTGCCAGTCCGACAGACGGGCCCGCAGCCGCATCGCCGCCTGACTGTGAATCTGGCTGACCCGGCTTTCGCTTACGCCCAGGACCGCACCAATTTCCTTCAGGTTCAGCTCTTCCTGGTAGTAAAGACTCAGCACCAGCTTTTCTCGCTCCGGCAGCTCTTCGATGGCACCCGCCAGGCTGTGGCGGAAGGCATCCGAGGTGATGCCCTGCAGCGGATTGTCAGAACCGTCTGACTCCTCTATCGGCACCTCACCGGATTCATTGAGTTCATCGAGACTGAAAAGTCGCCCGCTGCTGGCGTCGTTGAGGCAGGCGTGGTAGTCGGCCAGACTCATATCGAGCTCGGCTGCCACTTCCACGTCCTGCGCTTCCCGGCCTTCGCGGGACTCCACCGCCTTGATGGCTTCGGCGACACGTCGGGCGTTGCGATGAACCGAACGTGGCACCCAGTCGCCCTTGCGTATTTCATCAACGATGGCGCCACGAATCCGGATGCCGGCGTAGGTTTCAAACGATGCGCCCTTGGTGGACTGGTACTTCTGGGCAGCTTCCAGCAGGCCGATCATGCCCGCCTGCATCAGGTCATCCAGTTGCACGGAATCTGGCAACCGGGCCAGCAGGTGAAGCGCGATCTTCTTGACCAACGGGGCATGTCGCTCAACCAGTTGATGGGCCTGCCCGGCGCCGGTGCGATGGTATAATCCCAGGTTCTTCGCCAATGTCATGTAACCAGCTTACCAGTGACGGTGGATAAATCAGACCTCAACGAGCCGTTCGACAAAAAACTCCAGGTGCCCGCGGGGAGAGGACGGCAGTGGCCAATTGTCCACCTGCTCGGCCAGCGCCTTGATGGCCAGGGAGGCCTTGGCTCGGGGATAGGCATCAAGCACGGCCCGCTGTCTCTGCACGGCTTTTTTAACGGCTTCGTCGTAGGGCACTATTCCCGTGTATTGTAGCGCGACATCGAGGAAACGTTCGGTTACCCGGGCGAGTTTTCCGAACAGGTGTCGCCCTTCCTGCTCATTGCGAACCTGGTTGGCCAGGATGCGGAAGCGGTTGATGCCGTAATCGCGGTTCATCAGTTTGATCAGGGCGTAGGCATCGGTGATCGACGTAGGCTCGTCACAGACTACCAGCAGCAGCTCTTGGGAGGCCCTCAGGAAGCTCACCACCGACTCGGAAATGCCGGCTGCGGTGTCGACGATGAGCACGTCGATCTGGTCCCCCAGCTCACTGAACGCATTGATCAGGCCGGCATGCTCCAGCGGTGACAGTTGGGTCATCTTCTGGGTACCGGAGGATGCCGGCACGATCTTGATGCCGCCTGGGCCATCTACCAAGACATCGCGGAGATCGCACTCACCATTCAACACGTCGGACAGATTGTTGTTGGCGGTAATACCCAGCAAAACGTCGATGTTGGCAAGCCCCAGATCGGCATCCAGCAAAACCACCCGGCGCCCCTTCTGGGCCAACGCGATGCCAAGGTTCACCGAGACATTGCTCTTGCCGACGCCGCCCTTGCCACCTGTAACCGCGATCACCTGAACCGGATGTGATTTGCTCATATTGTGTCTTGTCTCTTGCCCATCAGTGTCCGGCACCCGCGGATGCCGATGACTGGTTTACTTGAATACTGACTACGGTCGACGCCGGTAACAGCTCAGGCGCCCTCGGCCACCACCGCATCCCGCTGTACCTGCTTGAGCCGTTCCACACCCTGGCGGACCAGGGTCGCCGGTTCGGCGTGGTGCAGGTCGTCCGGTATCTTCTGGCCATCGGTATAATAGGCCACCGGCAGCCCCGTCTCCATGGCAAACCCCAGGGATTCCCCCAGCGTCAGCGCTTCGTCCAGCTTGGTAATTACGCAACCGGCAAGATCCGCCATCTTATAGCAATGCCAGACGGATTTCATAATACGGGGCTGACTGGTGGCGGACACCACCAGGTGTGGGCGAATCGGATAATCGCTGCCCGCCAACTCCGCCAGTTGCTGCTGATAGCCCTTGTCGCCCTGGTTCAGGCCGGCGGTATCGATCAGCACCAGGTGACGGTCTGACAGCTCCGCCAGAATATCGTCGAGGGAATGCCGGTCATCCACTACCCGAACCGGCACGTTGAGGATGCGCCCGAACACGAACAGCTGTTCATGGGCGGCAACCCGGAAGCGGTCAGTGGTCACCAGCGCCAGCGAGTCGGCGCCGTGACGCAGCACATACTGGGCCGCCAGTTTGCCAATGGTGGTGGTCTTGCCGGCACCGGTCGGGCCGACCAGCGCGAAGATGCCGCCCTGCTCCAGCCACTCTGCCCGTGATGTCTTGATGCCTGCGGCCAGGGTCTTGAGCGCCTGCTTCCAGCCATCTTCCAGGCGACCACGGCCGTGGCTGCGGGACAGCGCTGTTGCCAGATCATGGCTGAGACCGAAGTCCTGCAGCCGCTCCATCAGACGGTGCTGGGCCGGCTGCGGCTGGGGCTGCACGGGAGCCGGTTCCGACCTGCTGGCGCGCTGCTCGCCCTGTGCCTGCACCAGGTCCCGTAACGACTGGATCTCCGCCTTCATCGCCGCCAGCTCATCGTGCTGGACCTGCTGTGACGGAGACTGAACCTGCCGTGTTTGCGGCTGAGGCTCCGGCAGATTCCAGTCGAGATCCGTCCGTCCCCGGACGACAAACCCTTCCGGCTCGGACTCTGCCGACGCCGGGACGGACTCAGACTGGTGGCCACGGACTTCGGTGATCCGGGCCTTGCTGCGGTTGAGCTCCTCTTCCAGCCTGCGCTGCTGATCTGCCTGCAATTCCGCCAGCCGGGCACTGTTGGTGGCCTCTTCGGCCGACTCCCCCAAACG
Source organism: Marinobacter xestospongiae (assembly GCF_023156385.1). Classification (GTDB taxonomy): domain Bacteria; phylum Pseudomonadota; class Gammaproteobacteria; order Pseudomonadales; family Oleiphilaceae; genus Marinobacter; species Marinobacter xestospongiae. The sequence goes on along the minus strand of NZ_JAKZAK010000008.1, from coordinate 148,657 downwards.
CTGGCGCGCCACATTCTCGTCGTAGTCCAACGCGGTCACGATCTCCACGCCGCCATCAACCTTCCGGTTGGAGAGGATCACCGCGTCCGGGCCCATATCGGCACTGACAAGCTTCAGCGCCTCGGCCATGGTGGGTGCAAAGAACCGTTTAACCTTCATGATTCATCCTCCGTGGTGATCAGGCCACCCCTGTCACCTATTTGACGCCGACTTTCTGTCACTGCCCGACGGACGCCACAATCGTTATCTGCTTGTTATCCGGCACTTCCTGATAGGACAACACGTGCAGTCGCTCTACGCCATAACTGGCAAATTTCGCCAACACCGGCCGCAAAGGCCCTGATACCAGCAGGATGGCGGGCTTCCCGAGCATCTCCTGGCGCTGCACACTCTCCTGCAGCGAGCGCTGGAGCTTCTCGACCATGTTCGGTTCCAGCACCAGCCCGATGTCTTCGCCACCGCCGGCTTGTTGACTCTGCTGCAGAGACTTTAGCAACATCTGTTCCAACTCCGGATCGAGGGTGATCACCGGAATCTCGGATTCGTTGCCACAGATGCTTTGTACGATCATCCGCCGCAGCGCCTGGCGCGCCGCTGTGGTCAGCACTTTCGGGTCCTGGCTGCGGGGATGGAGGTTGACGATGGCTTCGGCAATGGAGCGCATGTCGCGGATCGGCACCTCTTCTTTCAGCAGGCTCTGCAATACCTTCAGCAGAATGCTGATGGAGACCGTGGTCGGCACCAGCTCTTCGGCCAGCTTCGGTGACAGCTTCTCCAGCTGATCCAGCCACTTCTGCGCTTCTTCATGCCCCAGCAGTTCGTGGGCATGCTTCTGCAGAACCTGATTGAGGTGGGTCGCCACCACCGTGCTGGCATCCACCACGGTATACCCCAGGGTCTGGGCCTGATCCTTCTTGCTTTCCTCGATCCAGCAGGCGTTCAGCCCAAAGGCCGGGTCTTTGCCTTCGATGCCCTCAACCTTGCCGAACACCTGGCCGGGGTCGATCGCCAGTTCCCGGTCCGGATGAATCTCCGCTTCGGCGATGGTGACCCCCATCAGGGTGATGCGATAGACGTTGGGCATCAGGTCCAGATTGTCACGGATGTGCACCGACGGCATCAGGAATCCCAGGTCCTGGGACAGTTTCTTGCGCACGCCCTTTATCCGCGTCAGCAGTTGCCCACCCTGACTCTTGTCCACCAGCGGAATCAGCCGGTAACCCACTTCCAGCCCCACCACATCGACGGTGGAAACGTCCTCCCAGCCCAGTTCCCGGGTTTCGGTGGGCGCCGGCAACGACTGGTCCGGACCGGCACCACCGGGAGCATCACCACCCGGACGCGGTGCCGGCATGCCACCACCGCGTGCCGGGAAGGCACCGCCTTCCTCAACGGTCTGTCGGTCCCGCTGCCAGATGAAGTAGGCCGCAGCGGCGGCAATGCCACCCAGCCCCAGGAACGCCAGGTGAGGCATGCCGGGAATCAGGCCCAGCAGAATCAGGATGCCGGCAGCGATCGACAGCGCCTTGGGCCCATTGAACATCTGCTGGATGATCTGGCTGCCCATATCCTGGGAGGTAGTGACCCGGGTGACCATGATCGCGGCGGAGGTCGACAGCAGCAACGACGGAATCTGCGCCACCAGTCCGTCACCAATGGTGAGCAGGGCGTAGTTCTGCATCGCGGTGGTGAAATCCAGCCCGTGCTGGAGCATACCGATGACCACGCCGCCGACGATGTTGATCAGCAGGATCAGCAGCCCGGCAATGGCATCGCCCTTCACGAACTTGCTGGCACCGTCCATGGAGCCATAGAAGTCGGCCTCCTGGGCAATCTCTTCGCGACGATGCTTGGCCTCGTCCTGGTTGATCAGGCCGGCGTTGAGATCGGCATCGATCGCCATCTGCTTGCCTGGCATGGCATCGAGGGTGAAGCGGGCACTGACTTCAGACACCCGGCCGGCACCCTTGGTGACCACCATGAAGTTGATGATCATCAGAATCGCAAACACCACCAGACCAACCGCGTAGTTGCCGCCAATCAGCACCGCGCCGAAGGACTCGATGACCTTACCGGCGGCGTCACCACCGGCATGACCATTGAGCAGTACGATCCGGGTGGAAGCCACGTTGAGGGCCAGTCGCAGCAGTGTGGCCACCAGCAAGACCGTGGGGAAAGCCGCAAACTCCATTGGCCGCAAGGCGTACACACACACCAGCAGGATGACGATGGACAGGGTGATGTTGAAGGTGAACAGGACATCCAACAGGAAGGTGGGCATGGGCAGAATCATCATGCCCAGCAGCGCTATCAGCATGAGAGGGATGCCCAGGTTCCCCCGCGTCAGGGATTTGACGTTGTTCAGGACTAGCGCTCGGTCCATGCCCGGTAATACTCCCCTTACTGTCATCGCAGCCGTCGCTGCAACGAAATCCGGTCGAAAATTTGACGCCCAAGCGCCGTTCCCTGTCGTTGTCGCAATATCTGTACCACTCCTTACCCGCAATTGCGCGGCAACGCCTGACGCCCCCAGCGATATACGTTATCCTTGCGCCGATATTTCCCCAATTTCCGCAATCCAGAACACAGTAGGTGAGCCATGCCCATTCACGAGGTGAAACACCCCCTTATCCGCCACAAACTCGGCCTGATGCGCCGGGCCGATATCAGCACCAAGAATTTTCGTGAGTTGGCGCAGGAGGTGTCCGCCCTGCTGACCTACGAGGCGACCCAGGATTTCTCGCTCGACGAGGCCACCATCGAAGGCTGGGCAGGTCCGGTGAAGGTGGAGCAGATCACCGGCAAGAAAGTCACCATCGTCCCGATCCTGCGTGCCGGTCTGGGCATGATGGATGGCGTGCTGAGTCTGATTCCCGGCGCTCGGGTCAGTGTGGTGGGCCAGGTCCGCAACGAGGAAACCCTGGAAGCCAGCACCTACCTGGAGAAACTGGTGGGCGAGCTGGACCAGCGCATGGCCATCATCATTGATCCGATGCTGGCGACCGGTGGTTCCATGATCGGTACCATCGACCTGCTGAAGAAGGCCGGCAGCACCGAGATCCGCGCGCTGGTTCTGGTCGCGGCACCGGAAGGTGTGGAAAAGGTGCTGGAGGCCCATCCCGATGTGTCCATCTATACGGCCTCCATTGACCAGTGCCTGAATGAAAAAGGGTATATTCTGCCTGGCCTGGGTGATGCCGGCGACAAGATTTTCGGCACCAAGCAAAAGGACATCTGAACATGCAGTCCCCTTCAACCACCGGAATCCTGCGGCAGGTCCTGGCCGGCTCGCAGATGCTGCTGGTGGCATTCGGCGCCCTGGTGCTGATGCCACTGATCACCGGTATGGACCCGAATGTCGCGCTGTTCACCGCGGGCATGGGCACCCTGATCTTCCATTTGGTGACGGGCGGGCAGATCCCCATCTTTCTGGCCTCGTCCTTCGCCTTTATCGCACCGATCCTGGCTGCCAAAACCAAGTTTGGTCTGGAGGAAACCCTGGGCGGCCTGGTGGCTGCGGGTATCCTCTACATTCTCCTCAGCGGGCTGGTCAAACTCCGCGGTACCGGGTTCATCAACCGCCTGCTGCCGCCGGTGGTGATTGGCCCGGTGATCATGGTGATCGGCCTCAGCCTGGCGCCAGTGGCCGTGCACATGGCCTCCGGTCGCGCCGGTGACGGCAGTGCCCAGCTGGTGCCCTACGACACCGCCATTCTGATTGCCATGGCCTCGCTGATCGTCACCATTGTGGCCTCCGTCTGGGCCAAGGGCCTGTTCCGGCTGATTCCGATCATGTTTGGTGTGGTAACCGGTTACGTGCTCTCGGCCATCACCGGCATTGTCGACTACACCCCGATTCTGGAAGCGCCCTGGCTGGCGATGCCCAACTTCGTGGCTCCGGAGTTTGGCTGGTCGGCGATCCTGTTCATGATTCCGGTAGCGATTGCGCCGGCAATCGAACACATCGGTGACGTGCTGGCGATCAGCAACGTCACTGGCAAGAACTACCTGAAGAAACCCGGCCTGCACCGCACCCTGCTGGGTGACGGGCTCGCTACCAGTTCCGCTGCCCTGCTCGGCGGACCGCCCAACACCACCTATTCCGAGGTGACTGGTGCGGTCATGCTGACCCGCAATTTCAATCCGCGGGTGATGCTGTGGGCTGCTGTCACTGCCATCGTGCTGGCCTTTGTCGGCAAATTCGGGGCAGCCCTGCAGACCATCCCGGTCCCGGTGATGGGCGGCATCCTGTGCCTGCTGTTCGGCTCGATTGCCGTGGTAGGCCTGAACTCCCTGATCCGCCACCAGGTGGATCTGTCGGAAGCACGCAACCTGGTGATTGTCGGCGTCACATTGGTGTTCGGCATCGGCGGCATGGTACTCGGCCACATGGAAGGCATTGCCCTGTGTGCGGTCGTCGCCATTGCGCTCAACCTGGTTCTGCCCGGCGACAGGGAAGCCTGGGGAAAAGCCATCTATGAGCACCAAGCCGACTGACAGTTCCGGTATCAGCTTCACAGCCCTCTACACCGGTGCCGTCTGGCACCGGAATGGGCTCTCCGACGATAGCCTCACCACCGTTCAGGGCAAATGGCTCTATCAGCTGATGAGCCCGTTTGAAGCCGTCAGCCGCCAGATTGCTGGCGGCAACCTGCGAACCTTTCTGCTGCAACGCCACCTGATCATTGATCATCTGATCGAACAGACCATCCGCCAGCACGGCGCTTGCCAGGTGCTGGAGATTGCCTGCGGTCTTTCCCCGCGAGGCATTCGCCTGCGGCAACGCTTCCCTAACCTACACATGGTGGAAGCCGACCTGACTGACATGGCCCGGCGCAAGTCCGCCAAGCTGGCAGCCAGCGGCCATCTTGGCCACCATCACCAGGTTACCCCCATCGACATTCTGGCCCCATCCGGCGAGCAGGCCCTGGAAACGGTGATCGACCGCTGTTTCGACGCCGGCGGCCCGGTGACTGTGGTGACCGAAGGTCTGACCAACTACTTCTCACTGCCGGTAATCAGCGATTTCTGGCAACGGCTTGCCACCGCACTCGCCCGACGCCCCGGCTCGGTCTACCTCACGGACAGCTATCTGCTGCCACCCCAGCCACTGCTGCGTGGCAGCATCGATCTACTCAGCAAGGTACTCGGAGGAATGACCCAGAGCCAGGTCAGCTTCCATTTCCGGGACGACGGCCACGCCGCCAGCCATTTTGAGAACCTGGGGTTTGCGGCGACGAACGTCCACAACCCCAGGGACTTCTATCACACCCTGGCGATCCCCCGGAGTCGGGACAACCCCATGGTGCGGGTCATTGAAGCCCGGACGGGGCCATCCCGGGACACACTCCAGGGCACTGCTGTTTGACGCCCTAGCTGTTTGCCCCCTAAGAGTCGCGCCGCAGATCCCGCGGGATCGGGAAGTCTGGCATGCCGGGCTTGGCGCCCTGACCTCGACGGAACTGGCGTAGCTGGAACAGGTAGGCAAGCACCTGGGCGATGGCCATGTACAGTCCGTCCGGAATCTCGCCGCCCACTTCGGTGTTGTGATAGACCGCCCGGGTCAGAGGTGGCGTCCGCAACACGTCCACACGGTGCTCCCGAGCAATTTCCATGATCTTGAAGGCGACGTCATCCGCGCCCTTGGCCACCACGATCGGAGCCGCCATGGTGGCCTGATCGTACTTCAGAGCTACCGCGTAGTGACTGGGGTTGGTGATGACCACGTCGGCATCGGGGACATCCTGCATCATCCGCCGTTGCGCCATTTCCCGCTGCAACTGGCGTATCCGCCCCTTCACCTCTGGTTTGCCCTCGGTGTCCTTGAACTCGTCCTTGACCTCCTGCTTGGTCATCCGCAGCTTTTTCTGGTGATCGTAGATCTGGAACGGTACGTCAATCACCGCGATCAGGATGGTGGCACAGGACAGCAGGAAAAAGCTCCAGCCCAGGGTCCACACCACGTGGCTCATGGCGGGCACTGGCGGCTCCTCGGCGATACTGAGCAGGTCATCGGTGCGCAGGTCCAGGATCAGGATGGCGACCACCATCACCAGCCCCACCTTGGCAATCCCTTTAACCAGCTCAATCAGCGAGCGCATGGAGAACATCCGCTTGAGCCCCTTGATCGGGTCCATGCGGTTCAGTTTCGGCATGATCGCCTTGCCACTGAACAGCAGCCCGCCAATGCCAATGGAACCGGCAATGGCAGCCACCAGCAACAACACCAGCAGGGGCGCCACCGCCAGTGTCGCCTCCTCCGCCGCAGCCAGCAGCTGGATGCTCATCTGGCTGGTATCGAAGATGGTGTCGCGCTCAATGTCGAAACTGTTGCGCATGATGTTGGCGAAGGCCTTACCCATGCTCGCGCCGAACACCAGCAGGCCACCGGCCCCCACAATCAGCACAGCCATGGTGGCCAGTTCGCGGGATCGCGCGGTCTGGCCCTCTTCCCGGGCTTTTTCCAATCGTCGGGGGGTGGCGTCTTCGGTCTTTTCCTGACTACTGTCGTCGCTGTCTTCCGCCATCGCTCGCTACCTCAGGGCACCCCCTGCAACTGGCGCATGAATTCGAAGGTTTCCTCGGTGTACTGGTGGAAATGGGGCAGGAAGTTGCTTTGCAGCACCCAGATCGCAAACAGGCCAAAGATCAGCCCGATCGGGAAACCCAGTGCGAAGATGTTCATCTGCGGCGCCGCCCGGGTCATCACCCCAAACGAGATGTTGACGATCAGCACCGCGGTCACCGCCGGCAACGCCAGCAGCATCGCCGACACGAACATCCAGCTGATACGGTGAGTCAGCATCCACAAGCCCCCCTGCCCGATGCCCTCAAGACCGATCGGCAGGGTGCGGAAGCTCTCCAGAAACACCTCAAACGCCACCAGGTGGCCGTTCATCGCCAGATACAGCAGCGTGATGGTGATGGTGTACAACTGGGACAATACCGGTACCGTGACCCCGTTGGCGGGATCGTTCATCGACGCAAACCCCAGCCCCATCTGCATGGCGATCATCTGGCCGGCGACCACGAACAGCTGAAACAGCGCCGTCAGCGCGAACCCCATGCCGACACCGATGAGAATCTGCTGCAGAGTAATCACCACCGCATCACCACTGAGCGCTTCCACTTGCGGCACCTCGCCGATCATCGGCACCACCAGGATGGTCATCAGCAGCGCCAGCCCCAGGCGCACCCGGGCCGGTACCAGCTGGGTACCGATGAACGGGATCACCATCATAAAACTGGCGATCCGGAACAACGGCCACAGGTGCTGGCCCACCCATTGGCCAATCTGGTCCGCGGTGAACTCCAGTGGGATCACAGGCTAGCCAATCAGGTAGGGAACGCTGGAGATCAGGCCTTCGGCATGATCCATCAACTGGGTCAGCATCCACGGACCGGCAAAGATCAGCACCAGCAAGGTGATGATCAGGCGGGGCAGGAAGCTCAGGGTCTGCTCGTTAATCTGGGTGGCGGCCTGAAAGGTACTGACCACCAGGCCGATCACCAGACCAGGACCGATGATCACCGCCGACAGCAGAACGATCATCCACAGCGCTTCCCGCATGATGTCGATTACGGTTTCCGGAGTCATCGCGGGTCTCTCCTCCCGTTGATCACGGGCTGTGGCTCACTAGATACCATAGCTGGCCGCCAGGGTGCCCATCACCAGCGCCCAGCCGTCCACCAGCACGAACAACATGATCTTGAACGGCAGCGAAATGATGATCGGGGACAGCATCATCATACCCATAGCCATCAGCACGCTGGCCACCACCATGTCAATGATCAGGAACGGTATGAACAGGATAAAGCCGATCTGGAAGGCGGTCTTCAGCTCACTGGTGACAAACGCCGGCATCAGCACCCAAAAGGACACATCCTCCGGGGTATCGTACTGGGTGTCGGAAATGCGCATGAACAGCGCCAGGTCATCTTCCCGGGTCTGCCCCAGCATAAAATCGCGGAACGGTTCACTGGCCAACGCCACCGCCTCCAGCGAGGTGACCTCCTCCGCCAGATAGGGTTGCAGCCCCACCCGGTTGGCCTCTTCCAGCACCGGCTTCATGATGAAGATGGTCAGGAACAGCGTCAGCCCCAGCAGAATCTGGTTGGAGGGCGTTGCCTGCAGCCCCAGCGCCTGACGCAGAATCGCGAATACCACGATGATGCGGGTGAATGACGTCATCATCATCACCATCGCCGGCAGGAACGTCAGCGCGGTCATCAGCGCCAGGATCTGCAGGGTGACCGAGTATTCCTGGGCCCCTTCCCCTTCTCCGGGCGTCATGGTGACCGCCGGAATACCGGGCAGGTCCGCCAGGACCGACGAACCCGCCAGCATCAGCGCCAGACCGCCCAACCAGACCAGCCAGCGATTCATTGGCTGTCTCCGCGATGGCTGTCTCCGTGGCCACTGCCGGGGGGATTGTTCTGGCGGTTCAGCAGTCCCTGGAGGCGGCGGGCGAAATCCCCCGGAGGCGCGGTATCCGGCGTCAGTACCGGCTCATCAAACACATGCAGGGTGCGAATGGTGGACGGCGTGATGCCCACCAGGATCTGAGTGCCACCGACGTCCAGCAGCGCGATCCGCTCGCGGGTGCCCAGGTTCATCACCGACACCACTTTCATCGCCTGGCTGTTCATTCCGGACAGACCGCTCATCCGCTTGACCAGCCAGGCACAACCAAAGATCAGCGCGATAACGGCAATCAGTCCCAGACTCAGACTGGCCAGACTGCCGACGGTGTCTGGCCCGCCCTGGCGGGTGGACTCGGTTTCAGCCGCCGCCAGCAACGGTGCCGGCGCCATGACCGCCAGCGCAACCAGGCCATGAAGACAGGATCGGATCATGGGCATATCACTTCTGCAGCCGTTTGATGCGTTCACCGGGGCTGATCACGTCGGTCAGGCGGATACCGAACTTCTCGTTCACCATGACCACCTCGCCATGGGCAATCAGGGTGCCGTTCACCAGCACGTCCAGCGGCTCCCCTGCCAGCCGGTCCAGCTCGATCACCGAGCCCTGATTCAGCTGCAGCAGATTGCGGATCGGGATCTGGGTGTTGCCCACTTCCATGGAAATGGTCACCGGAATGTCGAGGATGACATCGAGGTCCGGCGACTCGCCGCCGGCGGCCAGAGCACTGTCGGCGCCAAACTCTTCCATCGGTGCGGTGCGAACGTCGTCCTCTGGCTCATCCGGCGTGTCACCGGCTTCCGCCATAGCGGCCGCCCACTCGTCGGCACGCTCGGCCTCATCGCCTCCGGCCTCACCACCACCGGCGTCTTCTGCGGCGGGCTCGTCACCGGACTCCTCCATCGCGGCTTCCCACTCAGCAGCGAGCTTCTCGTCTTCGCTCATCTCCTGCTCGTCTTTCTTGTCGTCGTCAGCCATTTCGTCCCACCTTCAATTGTTTCTTCACTTCAGGCCGCTTGGCCCGCTTGTTCACTCTCAATGCCAGCTTACCGTCCCGGGTACCCAGACTGGCCTGATAGACCGGAATGCCATTGGCGGTCACGGTCAGGCTCTCCGGCAGCTCTACCGGGATAATGTCCCCGGCCTGGAAACGCGCAACCTCCCGTAGCGAAATGCGACGGCGGCATACCATCGCATTCACCGGCACCTCGACGTCCTTGATATCCTCCTGCAGGGCGTGAACCCAGCGCTCATCGACATCGTCGATGTCACTCTGGACCCCGGCATCGAGCACGTCACGGATAGGCTCGATCATTGAGTAGGGCAGCGCCATGTGCAGCTCGCCGCCACCGCCATCCAGCTCAATGTGGAAGGTGCTGATCACCACCACCTCGCTGGGGCTGACGATGTTGGCCATCGCCGGGTTCACTTCCGAGTTGATGTAATCAAACTCCACCTTGAGCACCGCCTGCCAGGCTTCCCGCATGTCGTGGAAAACCTGCTCCAGGACCATCTGGACGATCCGGGTTTCGGTGGGCGTGAACTCACGACCTTCAATCTTGGCGTGGCGGCCTTCCCCACCGAAGAAGTTGTCCACCAGTTTGAACACCAGCTTGGCATCAAGGATGAACAGACCGGTGCCCCGCAGTGGCCGCACCTTCACCAGGTTGAGACTGGTCGGTACGTAGAGGGTGTGGATGTACTCACCGAACTTCATGATCTGGATACCGCCGGTGGAGACATCCGCATTGCGGCGAAGCAGGTTGAACAGACTGATCCGGGTGTAGCGGGCAAACCGCTCATTGATCATTTCAAGGGTGGGCATCCGGCCACGGACGATGCGGTCCTGGCTGGCAAGGTCGTAGGATTTGACGCCGGTGTCGTCGGTCTCGTCGTAGGTATCAATGTCGCCGTCGTCCACCCCGTGGAGCAGCGCATCAATTTCGTCCTGTGACAGTAAGTCCTGCATGCTAATTCCCGCCCGTCACTGCAATACGAAGTTTCTCAGCAGCACCCGTTTCAGCGGGGGCTCACCTTCCTGCTCCAGCACACCGTTAACGGCGTCCAGCATCGTCTGCGACAGTTGCTGGCGACCTTCAGCGCTCTGCAGAGTCATGAAGTCGCTGGCTGCCAGCACGTTGATCAACTGGGCACGCAACAGCGGCATGTGCAACTCGGTCGCCGCGAGGGCGGCGGCATTGTCCGCCTCAAACGCCACATAGACCTGAGCGTAACGCTGTCGCCCCTCAGCCTGCACGGTGGTGACCAGAGCTTTCTCGATCTCGGCATACTGGCTGGGCTGGAACGCCGGCTGTGCAGGTTCGCCATTGTTGCTGGCATCGTCACCGTCGTCGGACTTGTCCTGCAGGAACCACAGGGTGCCTGCGACAGACAGACCGACTGCCAGGATGACCACCACCACCAGCAGCAGAATTGTCTTGAGTTTGCCTTTCTTGGGGGCACCATCAGGCGCGTTGTCATCGGCCATAGATCACTGTCTTCCCATGAGAATCCGCGCTCGCGGAGTCAGTCAAAAAATCGTCGGAACAACCACCAGATGGGGCGCCCCACTGATTGAAGCAAGCAGCGGGCCAGATTGCCACTTGGCGGCCTGGGTCTGGATTAAGCGTCCGGACGCTGGCCAACCCGCTTTTGAAACAGCAGTTTAGCGCCCGGATCAGGGATGGGCAAAGAGATTTGCCGACGGCAGGGATAGGCAGACGGGCGCCGCTCCGGCGCCACTCAAATTACGGGGTCAGGCGTACAGATCAAGTTCACCACGCCAGCTAAGGTCGACCGCTCCGGCACTGCCGGGCAGCAGGTCATCGTCAGCATCACCGCCGTCCTCGGAGGCCAGCGCCCCGCCGGAACCGCCAGCCGCGGACTCACCTTCTTCGCTGTCCGGGTGACCAGGTTGCCGATCAGGCGAATCCATCACCTCAAACTGGTCCAGGTCGATGCCCTGCTCTCCCAACATGTCCCGCAGGCGATGCGAATTGAGTTCCAGCTGGTCACGAACCACCGGATTGGCGGAGTGCACCGTTACCGTGGCCTGGTCCTGCTGAACCTGAACCCTTACATCCAGGGGCCCCATATCCGGCGGCGTGACATGAATCTCCGCCACTGACAGGTTGCGGGCGGTCAGCCAGGTGAGTTTGCCCACCAGTTTATCACCCCACTCCGCATGCCCCACCGGCACATCGATACTGGTGGCGTAGCCCTTGAGCGCCAGCCCCTGCTCGGCCCCCTTCTGGCCCGCCAGAGAGGTCAGCGACTGACCGGTCTGATTGGCCAGTTCCGCCGACGCCGAAGCGCGGGCCGCGGAAAACGACAGCGCAGGATCCAGCGTCTTGGCTCCATCACCGCCATTGTTGGCGGCCATCAGGTCAGCCATCATCTGGGACGCCGTTTGCCCCGGCAAAGGCTTGCCGCCGGACTCACCAGCGCCGTTCATGCCGGGCAACCCATTCATTGCGGAGGCGCCAGGCAGCCCTGGCACACCCGTCATTCCGGGCAGGCCCTGGCCGCTGGCCGGCGTCAGCCTGGGCACCGTCGGTGTATCGACATCCCCATCCACGGCCGCGCCTTGCGGGTTTTGTACCAGCTTCTGCAGGTCGGCAAAGGTGAACGGTACGCTGGCATCGCTCTCCAGGTCGGACACCGCCTCAGCGTCCGCGGCGGTCTCCGCCTCGGCAACGGCGCCAGCGTCAGTCTTGGTGGAATCCGCCCCGGTCTTGTCCGTCGGGCGGTCTGGCGCTTTGGCCTGTTGTTTCGCGTCGGCATTCGCCGCCTCTTCCTTGCGGCGCTCGACCTTGGTCGACTCCCGGTCGAGCCGTTCCCGCTCCTTGCGGGACACGGCCTCGAAGCCGCTGTCGTCGGAACCATCGGATTCCCGGGGCGACCTGCGTTCCTTGGTTGGGCCCGCCGCTTCGGGGGCCGGAGTCTGGGGGAAGACCATTGCTGCCATGGCAACCTCTTGCCGGTTTCTGTTGGACACAACTCTCTGAGAGGTTGTCAGCAAGGATGATGCCACTGTGAGATTGGTCAGGCGTTCAGGAGCCTCTGAAACAGGTCGCTGACCGTCCGGAATTCACTCTCGATACGGTCCAGCACCTGCCCCGCCTCGTCCAGATGCCCATTGCGACCGGCGCACTCGGCCCGCAGACACAGCTCGCCCAGCAGCGGCGCACCAATGTTGATGGAACTGCCCTTGAAGCTGTGGATGGACTTGGTGAACATCTCGTTGTCCTCAGCGACCAGCGCCCGGTGCAGCGTGTTAATGCGGTCGGCGGAGTCACTGAGGTAGGTTTCGATCAGCACATCGAACTCATCCTCCATGACGTCCCTGAGTTCAGCCAGCGCCTCTTCGTCCAGGTGCGGTTTATCGACCATAACCACTCCCTCCTTTTAATGCCGCACGCATTGTTATCTCAACCCTGTTCGTTTCCAATCCTGAATGCCGGGCAGGCGACCTCAGCCGTACTGCCAGTCGTAGACCACTTCCACTTCGTTGCCTTTGCCCAGAAAGCGCAACGACGTGCTCAACTGCCGCAGCAGCATGATACCCCGCCCCGCATACTGGTGATCGTCTGGCCGCTTTGCCATCAGATGCTGATAATCGAAACCCTCGCCGCTGTCCCGACAGCGTATCGTCAGGCATCCGCCATCGGCACTCGGACGGTGGCTCAGGGAAAACCTCAGGTGATGCCCCTCAATTGCGGCCATGCGCCTTTCCCTCTCAGCATAGTACTGACCAAACCCCTCGGGGGAATTTTTCCACGCCGACGGCAGTTTCAGGATGCCATGCTCCAGGCCGTTGGTGTAAAGCTCGGACAACAGGGTATAGACCTCCCCGGCCCGACGGCGCAGTCCCGGCACTTCCATGCAGATGTGCAACAGCAGGGGCAGCGGGTTGAACTTGCCCAGGGTGGTGTCGTTGAGCTCATAGTCACACTGCCAGTCCGATGGCCCGGTCAGCGCCGACGGTAACAGTCTGTCGGGCAATTGATCCAGCGCCTCTTCATCCACCATTTCCAGGCAGAACACGGTGAAGTCGTCCTGCAGTTCGCGATCACCGGCAAAGACCCGCGCCGCGTTCAGCACCGACTGGAAGATGGCTTCGCTGCCACGGTGGTCGTCCAACGCCGTCACCAGACGTTCCTCACCGAACATCTGGCCGTTCGGTGCCTCCGCCTCAATCAGCCCGTCCGTCGCCACAAACAGGGCATCACCAGGTTCAGTGCGAATGACATCCACATCGGCGGCAAACCGTTCGGTGCTCAGCACTCCCAATGGCAGATGGGAAGACGGCAACACCAACCGCTCACCGCTGTGGCGCTGAAGGTAGGCGTCGGGAAGCCCGCCATTCCAGACCCGCAGTTGATTGAGGTGAAAATCGGCCTGGATAAACACCGCGCAACAGAACATCCCGGTTGGCAGGATACGCTTGAGTTTCTGATTGATCTCCCGCAGCACATCACCGCAGCCAAATCCCTTGCTGGTCATGCCATAGAAGATTTCCGCCACTGGCATCGCGCCAATGGCCGCCGGTAACCCGTGACCGGTAAAGTCACCGATCAGAATGTGCATGCCTCCGGCTGGTCGCGGGCAGGCAAACAGCACATCGCCATTAAACAACGACAGCGGCGAGGCGTGGTACCTCAGATTGGGCGAGTCCAGGCAGCCAGAGTGGGCAACGTTGTCGAACACCCGCTTGGCGACCTGCTGTTCCGACAACAGTTGTCGGTTCCGCTCGCTGATCAGGTCGCGCTGCTCGCTGAGGGTGCGGTGCATCAGCCGCATGCGGTTGAAGGCCTTGACCTTGGCCTCGAGGATGACCCGGTTGTAGGGCTTCGACATGAAATCGTCACCACCGGATTCCAGGCAACTGGCCAGGGTCTTGGCGTCAGAAATGGAGGTCAGGAATATGATAGGCACCAGCCGCTCGCCGGCCAGGCGCTTGATTTCCCGAGCCGCCGCCATGCCATCCAGACGTGGCATCATGACATCGAGCAGAACCATGTGGGGCTGGTGTTGCTCAAACTTTTCGATGGCGTCCTGACCATCGACCGCCCCAACCACCTGATGGCCCTGGCGCGAGATCAGCTTGCCCAGGATCAACCGGTCGGTGTCACTGTCGTCCGCGATCAGAATGGTCAGCGGGGCCTGTTCGGTCAGGGGTTCATCCATACCAGTCTCCCGCCACGGGCTGGCGCGATGGGCTACCGAATGGCGAACAGCTGTTCGAAGTTGGAGATGGACAGGATGCGACGGACATCGCCATTGCAGTTCTCGATGCAGATCTGGGCGGAATCACCGCCGGCGAAATCCCGCAGCAACAGCAGCATTCCCAGTGCCGAGCTGTCCAGGTAGGTGGTATCTGACATATCGACCACATAGTTAACCACTCCCTGATCACTATGTTCGTAGGCATCACGGAAGCTCTGGTGGGTACTGAAATCGAAGCGCCCCTCGATCTTGATCGTCAGGGTACGGCCATCGTCACTTCGACGTGTCTGGATCGGCATCCCGGGTCCTCCCTTCCTGGCTTGGTGAATGCGGTGACTGAGCGGGAACCTCTGACGGACATGACAGCGTCCCTGCCCCAAGGATAGCCCAGCAACCACAAAATGCATCAGTCATTTCAGTTTGTTGGCAGTGGCGGGATATTCCTGGCAGTGCAATCAGCGACGGCGACCGAAGGCACGGCCGGCGGCTTCGTCCATGGCCTTCTGGTCCCGGGCATCCTGCGCCCGCTGTTCCTGTTCCCGACAACTGTCGATAAAGCGCGCCATGCCCCGGCGGCGCTCATAGGCCTGTTGCCAGTCCTGCCGGCATTGCTCCATTTGCTCCTTGGCCTTCTGGACCTTGATCTCCTGCTGGCCAATAACCTGGTCAAGCTGAGTAACGAAGGCCTGCCAACCCTGCAGGCGGGCTACAGAGACCGTGCCCTGCTGGTCATTGCGGATCTGCTGCTGGTAGCCCGCCTGGTATTGCCGCAACTCGTCCAGCTGGTTCTGGTGCTGCTGCCACTGGTCCCGGGCCGCAGCCAGCTTTTCCAACGCCTGCTGCTCCCGCCGCTGCTCCAGCTCCAGCACCACGGCAAGCCGTTGCGAGCGCAGCATCAGCTAGTCTCCTGGCGGGCCTGGCCCCTGGCTTTCGGAACCACACTCTGTAATTGTTCAATCGCGGCCGCCAGAGGCGCACTTTCCCGTAGCCCCTGGCGCAGGAACTGGCGCATGCTGTCGATGTGGGCAATGGCAACGTCGGTTTCAGGGTCGGAACCCTGGACATAGGCTCCAACGCTGATCAGGTCACGGGCCTGCTGATAGCGGGAATAGACCTGCTTGAATCGCTGGGCCTGGGCGAAGTGTTCCTGTTCGGTCACCTGCGGCATGACCCGGCTCACCGACGCTTCTACGTCAATGGCTGGATAGTGCCCCTCTTCCGCCAGGCGACGCGACAGCACGATGTGACCATCGAGAATGGCCCGGGCGGCGTCGGCAATCGGGTCCTGCTGGTCATCGCCTTCGGTCAACACGGTGTAGAAAGCGGTGATCGACCCGCCCCCCGGACGGCCATTGCCGGTGCGCTCCACCAGTTGCGGCAGCTTGGCAAATACCGAGGGCGGATAGCCCTTGGTCGCCGGCGGTTCCCCCACCGCCAGAGCAATCTCCCGCTGGGCCTGGGCGTAGCGGGTCAGCGAGTCCATCAGCAGCAGTACCCGCTTGCCCTGGTCGCGGTAGTATTCGGCAATGCGGGTGGTGAGCATGGCTGCCCGCAAACGCATCAGCGGTGAGTCGTCCGCCGGTGCCGCGACGACAACAGAGCGTGCCAGGCCCTCTTCGCCCAGGATGTCCTCAATGAACTCCTTGACCTCACGACCCCGCTCGCCAATCAGCCCCACCACGGTAATGTCGGCATCGGTAAACCGGGTCATCATCCCCAGCAGCATACTCTTACCCACACCGCTGCCGGCAAACAGCCCCAAACGCTGCCCCTGACCCACCGTCAGCAGAGCGTTGATGGCGCGAATGCCGACATCCATGGACTGGCGCACCGGTGCCCGGTTCAGCGGGTTGATGATTTCGCCAGCCAGCGACACCTGCTGCTGGGTTTTCAGCGGCCCCTTGTCGTCCAGCGGATCGCCGGTGCCGTTGACGACGCGCCCCAACAACTCAGGTCCTACCGGTACCCGACTGGCAGCCGACAGCGGCACCACCCGGGCCCCCGGGCGCAGCCCCTCAATCGCGGTAAGCGGCATCAGGTAAACCCGGTCATCCTCGAAACCCACCACTTCGGCCTCGACATTCCCCAGACCCTGTCCCTGGATCAGGCAGCGGTCGCCCACCACCATCGGGCAGCCGACACACTCCAGGGTCAGACCAACCATACGGGTCAGACGACCGGACAACTCCGGTTCAAGTTTAGGGGGGAGATAATCTTTCAGGCGTTCGAGGCGCTCAGCCAGACTGGTCGTCATCGGGAGCCTCCTGCTGACCGGGATCGGCAAGCACATCACCGTGGTAATCCGACAGGTCACCCATCATGTCACTCAGTTCCGCGCTGTCGCCCGGCTCTTCACTGGCCAGCTGCTGGTTCAACATGCTCTGGACAGCTTTCTGGAAGCGCTTCTCAACGGTGAAATCCACCAGGCTGTGACGGGTTTCCACCTTACAGCCGCCGGCAAGGATGGTGGGATCTTCGATAATGGACGTATCGGCTTCGTAGTCGTCGGCGACCTGGTGGACCCATTCCGCATCGGCGGGATTGACCGACAGCCGGACGTTGTCCCGGGTGGACGGCAGCGCTGCCAGGGCCTGACGTACCACGATGGCAATGTGGGAGGAGTCGATGCTCAGTTCCCGGAACACCACCGCCCGGGCCAGCACAGTGGTGACGTTAACCAGGGCCGTTTCAAGCTCATCTTCGTGACGCTGGATAGGCAGCAGCAGCTCCCCCAGCAGCGACTCCAGGTTCGCCAGTTTGGCCTCCACCTCACCGCGGGTCTGACTGAGCGCCTCTTCATGGCCGCTGGCGCGACCCTCGGCAAGCCCGGCCTCATGCCCTTCGCGGAAGCCCTGCTCACGACCTTCAGCATGGCCCGCTTCAATACCGGCCGCGCGGCCTTCCTGGTGACCGTCGTCCCAGGCTTCCTTGCGAATCGCCTCGAGATCGGCCGCCGTCAAAGGTTTGACTTCCTCGATCTCCTCCTCGACCACCTCATTGCCATTTTCATCCAGCAACGGCAACTCCCAGCGCTCATAGGCGGTGAGAGTTCCGGAGGGGATGCGCTTGCGACGATCCTGGCTCATTACATCATTTCTTCGCCGGAGCCGCCGAGGGTGATCTCACCGGCTTCGGCCATGCGACGGGCAATGGTGATGATGTCCTTCTGGGCGGTCTCCACTTCACTGACCCGCACCGGTCCCTTGGCTTCCAGGTCATCCTGCAGCAACTCTGCCGCCCGCTTGGACATGTTCTTGAAGATCTTCTCTTTGACCCCTTCGTCGGCCCCCTTCAGGGCCACAACCAGCACATCGGAGGACACTTCCCGCAACAATGCCTGTATGCCCCGGTCGTCGATGTCTTTGAGGTTGTCGAACACGAACATCAGGTCCTCGATGGTGGACGCCAGGTCCGGGTCCATGTCCTTGATGGAATCCATCAGGCCGCCTTCGACACTGCGATCCATGAAGTTCATGATATCCGCCGCACGTTTGACGCCGCCAATGCGGCTGGTCTGGGTCGAGGAACCACCGGAGAACTGTTTCTCGAGGATGTCGTTGAGTTCCTGCAGGGCCTGGGGCTGGACGCTCTCCAGCGAGGCCACGCGCATCATCACATCCAGGCGCACCTTTTCATCCAGGGTCGACAGAATTTCGGCGGACTGGTCCGGATCAAGATAGGAAATGACGATGGCCTGGATCTGTGGGTGCTCGTAGCGGATGATGTCCCCCACCGCTCGCGGCTCCATCCACTTGAGAGTATCAAGACCGGTGGTGTTACCACCTACCAGAATACGGTCGATCAGGCTGGCCGCCTTGTCGTCACCCAGGGCCTGGGTGAGCATGGCGCGGATGTAGTCGTCATTGCCGACACCGAGGCCAGTCTGGCCGCCCACCGCATCCACGAACTGGTTCAGCACAAAGGTGACTTCATCCTTGCTGACGTCTTTCATCTGCGCCATGGCCATACCCACGCGCTGAACCTCCTTCGGGCCCATGTGCTTGAGAATTTCCGCAGCGTCAGCTTCCCCCAGGGTCATCAACAGGATAGCGGCCTGCTCCAGACGCGGGATTTTGCGCATCGGCTTGGCCGGCGCATCCCCCTGTGGGTTGTTTTCATCAGTCATCGACATTCACCCATTGGCGCATAACCTGGGCCACCCGAGCGGGGTCTTCGGTGATCAGGCCCTTGAGAGCATTCAATTGTCTATCATAGCTGTCCGTTGCGCCGGGCAAAAGCAGTTCATCCTCGGAGGAACTGAGGGCATCCCGCAACGAACCGTCACTGCCCAGCCCCTCGAGTTCGTCGTAGCCTTCGCCGCCCTCCAGCTCGCCACGCTCGCTGCGGCCGCCACCGGAGAGGTTCTTTAGGGTCGGGCGCAGCAGGCCCAACACCAGCACCAGGATCACAAAGCCCGCCAGCACCTGCTTCATCAGGTCCCAGAACCAGGGCTGCTCCCAGAATCCCGGCGCCTCGTAGACGACCGCTTCTTCCGGCGCAAAGGCCGTGTTCATCACCGTGACACTGTCCCCACGGGCGGCAGAGTAGCCCACCGCATCGCGAATCAGCATGGTCAGACGCTGCAGCTCCTGTTCCGGCCAGGGCTGGTAGCTGACTTCGCCGGTATCGGGATCGATCACTTTCATGTCATCGACAGCCACCGCCACCGTCAGGCGCTGGAGGCGCCCCTGCTGCTGACGAATGTAGCTGACGGTGCGATCCATCTCATAGTTGCGGGTCGCCTCCTCGCGGATATTGACCGGAGTCGCTGGCGCATCTTCATCGCCTTCGCCCTGCACCTGCTCCGGCACGGTGGCTTCACCCGGTGGCTGGTTTGACAGTGCCCCCGGCACACCGCCCATGAAATCGCTGGTACGCTGCTCAGACAACTGACGCTCGCTACGCACCGCCTGCTGGTCCGGGTTGAACAGCTCTTCTGCCTGCTCCACGGAGGAAAAATCCAGGTCCGCGGTGACCTCGGCACGGAAGCGACCATCGCCGATGATGGGGTCGACAATCGAGGCCACACGACGGGTCAGCCGCTCTTCCATACGGGACTGGTACTCATACTGGTCCTGCATCTGCTGACGATTGCCCTGCTCTTCGCGGTCCGTCAACAAATTGCCGTTCTGGTCCACGACGGTAACATTGTCCTTGTCCATTTCCGGAATGCTGCCCGCCACCAGGTTGACGATGGCGGAGATCTGCTCATGCTCCAGACGACGCCCGGCAAAGACATCCAGGAACACCGAAGCGGTGGGGGTACGGGCATCGCGCACGAACACGGAGCGCTTGGGAATGGCCAGGTGAACCCGGGCGCTGCGGACGTTGCGCATGCTGCCGATAGTGCGGGCCAGCTCGCCCTCGAGACCACGGCGATAGCTGATGTTCTCCATGAACTGGGAGGTGCCGAGGCCGCGCTCCTGATCGAGCAGTTCATAGCCCAGGGTTTTCTCGTCGGTCACTCCGGCGGCGGCCAGCTTCAGCCGGGCGTTATAGACGTCTTCAGAGGACACCAGCAGGGCACCGGTGCGCGGCTCCATGCGGTAGTTGATGCCGTTCTGCTCAAGAATGGAAGTTACATCGTCCGGGTTGTAGCTGGACAGATCGCCCACCACCGGCTGGTAGTTGGGTTCCTGAGCCCACAGCACCACCGCGACCCCGAGGGCAACACTGGCGGCCAGCCCCACCATCAGGCCAATCTGACGCAGCAGGGCCAGCCGGCTGAAGCCGAACATCAGGTCGCTTCTGGACTCCAGCCCGGTGGCTTCCTCATCCGCGGGCGGGTTGGTGGGGGCGGTTTCCGCAGGTACGCTGGACATGGCTTAACTCCGCAATTACACCGGCATGTTCATGATGTCTTCATAGGCCTTGACCACCCGGTTGCGGACCTGGGTCATTGCTTCGAAGGAGACAGACGCTTTCTGGGACGCAATCATTACCCGGCTGATATCGACATTGGGATCTCCCATGTCGTAAGACGTGCGCAAATCACTGGAGGTCTTCTGGAGATCGTTAACGTGGTTGACGGCCTGGCTTAGCATGTCGGAAAACCCCGGTGTTTCCTGGGTTTCCTGCACCTTCTGAGGCCGGTCAACCGCGCCACGGATGGCGTTGTCCTGCTCAACACGCTGATTCTGCATCATCTGCGACCGCAAATTGCGGATTTCAGAAAGCACATTGTTGATGTCGGCGCGTTGTACCATAGCTCCCCCTCTGATCGACCACCCCATGGCTATATCGCCGGTGTAATGGGCAGTCGACATCGATAACGTCAGTTACCGGCCTAAAATGCAAATCACGGGCCATCAAACATTTATCCTTATTTTACATGTCTTTATAGATATACCTTAGAGCCCCTCCCCTCGGGATCGCCGACTTTTTGGCGCCTCAAAGGCGAACCACAACACCTCGACCAGGGCGCTGAAAAGTTGTCACCCAAATGACACCATTGTAATGAGAACCATTCTCGAATAATGTATTCCCCAACCCGCAGAGCCCAAACCGCTGGGCAGCGGTTCCCAGCACCGCAAATGCCATCACCACAAGCCGGACCCGACGCCACCACGTACCAGCCACAATCATGTCAGCGACCACACTGGATACCCACGTTCCCCTCGATACCCTGTACCACAACCATCACGGCTGGCTGTGCCAGTGGCTTCGGGGCAAACTCGACTGCCCGCAGCAGGCTGCCGACCTGGCGCAGGACACCTTTGTCCGCATTCTGGTACGGGCCGAACCGGTCGCCAACCAGGCGCCCCGTGCGCTGCTGCGCACCATAGCCCGCGGCCTGGTTATTGATCACTGGCGTCGCAGCGCCCTGGAGCGAGCTTACCTGGAAGCACTGGCGCAACTGCCGGAAGCCCACCAGCCTTCGGCAGAACAGCATCACGAAACCCTGCAGACCCTGGAACACATCGCCGCCATGCTGGAGGGCCTGAAGCCAAGAGTCCGCACCGCCTTTCTGCTGTACCGGCTTGGCGGCCTCACTCATGGCGCCATCGCGGAACAGCTGGGTGTGTCCAGCCGCACCGTTGAACGGCATGTCGCCACCGCCATGCTGCACTGCTACCGGCTGCGATTCGATGATCGGTGACACTCCTGCCCCTGCGGCTAATACGCCCCTGTCAGACTCGGTTGTAAGAGCCGCCATCCACTGGCAACTGAGGCTTGAGACCGCGAACGACAGCCAACTGGTGCGTCGCCAGATCCTGGCCTGGTGTCGACGGGCACCGGAGAACGCCCTGGCCTGGCAGCAATTAGGCACCCTGCAGCAGGAGCTGAGCGCCAGCCTGGACGCCCTGGGGCAGCCCGAACTCGCGCTGCCAGTGCTGCAACGCGCCGGCACTGATCTGCAACGTCGCCGCACCCTGAAGCTGCTGGCGGCGACCCTGATGCTGGCAGGCCCTGCCGGTTACACCGTCCATCAGCATTCGCCATGGCGCTCAGACTTCACTACCGGAACCGGGGAACGGCGGACCCTTGAGTTGGCCGACGGCTCCCGTGTCATGCTCAACACCAATTCCGCACTGGATGTGGCCTTCGACACCGACTGGCGCCAGCTGACCCTGCACCAGGGGGAAGTGATGGTGGACACTCTGGGCGCCACATCCGACCCACGCCCCTTACGGCTGAGCTGCGACTTCGGCCACTGCCAGACCCGGGGTAGCCGCTTTGTAGTGCGGCAACACGAACACTACGCCCAGGTGGTGGTTGAGCAGGGGCGACTGCAGCTGCTGGGTATGAGTGGACGGGGGCAAGAGGCCGGTGCCGGCGAATCCTGGCGCCTGGATCAACACGGCGTCAGCCGGACCGGTAACGGCGCCCTGGAACCTGCCGCCTGGACTCGCGGCATGCTGGTGGTGGACGATATCCGGCTGGCGGAGTTCGCCGCCGAATTGGCCCGCTATCGCCATGGCTACCTGGGCGTCGACCAGCAGGTGGCAAACCTGAGATTGTCCGGCGTGTTTCAGCTGGACGATCCCGATGCCCTGCTGGCAGACCTGCCGCTGGTACTGCCCATCGAGATTCGGTCCCGCACTCGCTGGTGGACGAACCTTACTGCCCGAGGTTGAAGTCCAAGAGTTGAGATCCAGGCGTTGAGATTTAAGAGTTGAGATTGGGATTTCGGAATCCAACGAAAAAAACTGTCGGGATTTCCTTTCCGGTTCGGTTACAGGGTATCCAATCCACTGATAGCGGGACCCGTTATGCCAACACGCTCACTGCCACCAAGCACCCTATCCCCTCACGCTCACCACCTGACACCTTGTCGGCGTCTGGGGACGGCGCTGTGCCTGACCGCCACCCTGGCGCTCACTCCGATGGTCGCCCTTGCCGCCAGCGCCGATACCGCCAGCAGCGCGATCACCCTGACGGCGGGGCAGTTGGATGACGTGCTCAGCCGCTTCGCCCAGCAGGCCGGTATCACCTTGACCTTCAACCCGACCCTGGTCAGTGACCGCCAAAGCTCCGGCCTGCAGGGTCGCTACACCGTCGCCGATGTCCTGCAGCGGCTGCTGGCAGGCACCGGCCTGATCGCCCGACGTACCGATACCGGCTATGTGATCCTGCCCGCCGGCGATGACACCGGCTACCAGCTCAATCCCATCACCATCGAAGCTGACACCCTCAGCGGCGTCGGCCCGGTTGGCGGCTACACCGCCAATGCCAGCCGCTCCGCCAGCAAAACCGACACCCCGCTACTGGAAACCGCCCAAAGTGTTAGCGTGATCAGTGCCGACCTGATCGCTGACCGTAAAGCCACCAACGTTCAGGATGCGGTTGCCTACACCGCTGGTGTTCGGGTGGGGGAATCCGGCCTTGATCCGCGCTTCGACCAGATCCAGATTCGCGGCTTCGCCGCCACCACCACCGCCGACTTTCTCGACGGCCTGCGCCAACCCAACACCGGCTGGCTGTCCTACTACGGTACCGAGCCCTACAACCTCGAACGCATCGATGTACTGAAGGGGCCGGCTTCGGTTCTGTACGGTCAGATCAACCCGGGCGGCATGGTCAACCGGATCAGCAAACGCCCGACCGGCGAAGACCGGCACGAGCTGGAACTGCAGGGTGGCAGCCATAACCACTGGCAGGGACAGTTCGACAGCAACGGCACCCTGGACCAGGGTGGCGACCTGCAATACCGGCTGGTGGGCGTGGTCCGCGATGCCGAGACCGAGATCGAACAGGTCGATAACGACACCGTTTTCCTGGCTCCGTCGCTGCGCTGGCAACTGGGGCAGCGGACCCATCTGACCCTGCTCAGCCAGTACCAGGAGCGCCTGACCAGCGGCTCTCCACGCCCCTACCAGGACGGCACCCGCCTCACCCGGTTCTGGGCCGGTGACGAGGACTTCGACAAACTGGACCAGCGCCAGTACGCCCTGGGCTATGAGTTCGAACACGGCTTCAACCGCCTGTGGTCATTCCAGCAGAACCTGCGGGCCGGCCAGGTTGATACCACCAATCAATACCTGAGCGTCGCCGGTTCGTCCGACGATGGCCGCACTCTGGAGCGAACCAGCTACGGCATCTATGAGGAGATGGCATCGGTGGCGGTGGACACCCGCCTGGTGGGCAAGCTGGCGACCGGCCCGATCGACCATACCCTGCTACTGGGGCTGGACTACAGCTACATTGACTTCGAGGTGGAGTACGCCAGCGGCCAGGCCCCCGCCATTGACCGGTTGTCGCCGGACTACCGCCAGCCGGTGCCGCATCCGGACAGCGTCATTTCCGACCTCAGCGGCCGCAGCCACAACAGCGGCCTGTACCTGCAGGACCAGCTCGCCTGGGACCGCTGGCGGCTTTCGCTGGGCCTGCGGCAGGACTGGGTCAACAGTGACCAGCGCAACCACTTGGCCGGCACCGCCAGTTCCCGCCATGATGACCGCACCAGCGGCCAGCTTGGCCTGCTCTATCGCCTCGACTCCGGGCTGGCCCCCTACGCCAGCTTTGCCCAATCCTTCGTGCCCCAGAGTGGCAGCGACGCCAGTGGCCGGGATTACGAGCCAACCGAGGGAGAGCAGTACGAGCTGGGCCTCAAGTTCCAGCCGGGCGATGGCAACAGCCTGTACACCGCCTCGGTCTACCAGCTTACCCAGTCCAATGTCCTGACCGCCGACCCCGCCAACCCGGCAAACCGCATCCAGACCGGTGAGCAGCGGGCCCGTGGTGTGGAACTGGAGGCAGTATCCGAGCTGGCCAGCGGTCTGCGGCTGACCGCCAGCTACAGCTTCAATGACCTTGAGGTCACCCACAGCAACGATGGCAATGAAGGCAAGGCGCCGGTCAACAAGCCGGAGCAGTTGGCGTCGCTGTGGCTCAACTACGACGTCGCCAAGGGGGTGCTCAGCGGCCTGGCGCTGTCCGGCGGCGCCCGCTGGACCGGCAGTGCCTATAACGATGCGGCCAATACCAGCAAGAACGCCAGCTACACCCTGGTGGACCTGGGACTGCACTACACACTGCCGGGGGCGTTAAAGGGCATCCGCCTTGGGCTGAACGCCAAGAACCTGCTCGACAGGCAATACATCACCTGCTCCAGCGGCTACTGCTATCGCGGCGAAGGCCGCACCGTGATCGGCAGCGTCAGCTACCGCTGGTAAGCCCGGCGCCCTTCGACAAGCACCTTTCGACAGCCACCCGGCGACCCGTTTGCCGGGTGCTTTCGGTTGTGCCGGACCAAACACCCTTTGCACCAGAGGACACTGACATGAGCCAACGGCTTACCCGACTGGGTCTCCCGGCCCTGATCCTTTCTGCGTCGATTGCCGGCGCGGATACCCCATCAACAGAACCGGCCGGGGCCTCCGGGGCGGACAGCGCGGCCCCCGAAACCGCCGTCACGCTGGCCGGCACCGAGTCCTGGCATCTCACCAACGCCCAGGGCCGCCCCTACCACATCATGGTCAGCAAACCTCAGGGCGAGGTGCCCTATACCGGTGGCTATCCGGTGGTCTATGTGCTGGACGGCAATGCCTACTTTCCCGCCTTTCACGCCGCCAAGCAGACCCAGGCGGCACTTCAGCAAGCCATTGTGGTGGGCATCGGTTATCCGGATGAGCAGGCCCTGAATTTCCTGCGGCGCTCCTACGACTTCTCGCCCCCGGCGCCGGCCGGTCAGAACGAGCCTCCCCAGGGTGGCCAGGATGAGTTGCTCGACTTTATCGAACAACAGCTGATGCCCGCGGTGGCGGAGCGCTATCCGGTGGACCCGCATCAGCAGAGTCTGTTCGGCCACTCCTTCGGCGGGATGTTTGCGGTCTACGCCCTGTTCCAGCGGCCGGCGCTGTTCGACCACGTGGTGGCGGTCAGCCCTAGTCTGTGGTGGCGTGACCGTTACCTGCTGGCACCGGAGCAACGGTTTCGGCAACAGGTGGAACAGGGCAACGTTTCTGTGACCCACACCAGTCTGGCGCTGGTGATGGCGGAGGGGGACTCCGCCCAGGAGATCCAGGATGCCCAGGCGCTGGCCCTGCGGCTGGGGCCCCTGTCAGGCCATGGCCTGCGCAGCAGCGTGCGGATCGAGCCGGGTGAGGACCATATGTCGGTGCCCTACCGGGTGGTCTCGCGGGTACTGACGGACCTGCTCAGCGCCCGGCGGCAATAAAAAACGGCGCCCGTAGGCGCCGACGAAGGAGTATGGATTCAGGCTGTGGCCAGCTCGGCCTCCAGATCGATGCCGCAATCCCGCATCTGGGCCAGCTTGTAACGCAGGGTGCGGGGGCTGATACCCAGCTGTTCCGCGGCCCGGTTACGGCGACCGCGCTCGCGACGCAGGGTGTCGATGATGATCCGGAATTCTTTCTGGCGCAGGTCGTCCCCCAGGGAAGCCGGTTCCTGGAACACCTCCCGGGCTTCCGGCTCTGGCTCCGCCTCAGCGTCAAGCGCGGCTGGCTGCCGGGGCGGCTCCGCCACCACCGTGGTCCGCGGCACGATCGCTTCCGGTTGCGGCGCCGGGGCCACCTGACCGGTAATGCCAAATTCCAGACACAGGTCTCCGGCTTCGATCAGATTGCCCTGATGCAGTACCAGGGCCCGCTGGATGGCATTGTCCAGCTCACGAACATTGCCCGGCCAGGGATGGTCCAACAGCGCATCACGGGCACCGTTGCTGAACCGGATACCGGTCAGTTTCATCTTGCGACAGTGTTTATTGAGCAGCGCCTGGGCCAGCGGCATGATATCCAGCGGCCGCTCCCGCAGCGGCTGCCACTGCATTGGGAAGACCGTCAGGCGGTAGTACAGATCCTCTCGGAACTTGCCTTCGCGAACGTAGTCCGCCAGGTCCCGGTTGGTGGTCGCCAGTACCCGTACATCCAGGGCAATGGTCTTGCGACCACCCACCCGCTCGACTTCTCGCTCCTGCAGAACCCGCAACAGCTTGGACTGCAGACCGAGCTCCATTTCCGAAATCTCATCCAGCAGCAGGGTGCCGCCGTTGGCCTGTTCAAACTTGCCCGGTGAGGCGGCATGAGCGCCGGTGAACGCCCCTTTCTCATGCCCGAACAGGATCGCCTCCAGCATGTTCTCAGGAATGGCCGCACAGTTGATGGCGACAAACGGCTGATCGGCACGGGGCGACTGCTGGTGAATGTAGCGGGCCAGGACTTCCTTGCCGGTACCACTCTCGCCGGAGATCATCACGGTCGACTCGCTGGCAGCCACCTTGCTGGCAAGCTGGAACAGGCGCTTGCTGACCGGATCTTCGGCCACCGGCTGATCGCGCTTGCCGGAAGGCGCGCTACCGACAATACGGCTGACCGCCTCCACCAGCACCTGGGACTCGAACGGTTTCACCAGGTAATCGGTGGCGCCGGACTGCATCGCCGACACCGCCTGATCGATCTGGCCATACGCGGTCATCAGCATCATTGGCAGGCCGGGGTATCGGCGCTGGACTTCCGCCAGCAACTCATGACCGGACATGCCCGGCATGTTGACGTCACTGATGACCATGTCGACGGTATCCTCAGCCAACCGCTCCAGCGCCTGCTCGGCGCAATCCGCCTCACGCACCCGGAATTTGGCGAGTTCCAGGGTGGTCACCAGCGCTTCGCGCAGGTCGTGATCGTCTTCGACGAGAAGTATCTGAGACCGGGCCATAATCGCCTCCGCTTACTGACTGCTGTGATCTTGCTGATGAGGAGCACGACTGCACACCGGCAGCCGAATGACGGCACAGGCTCCTCCCACGGTGGGCGCTTCCAGGGAGAATTCGCCCTGATGCGCCTTGACCACCGCCTGGACAACCGCCTGGACAACCGCCAGGCCCAGCCCCGTACCGTGGGACTTGGTGGTGTAGAAAGCTTCCATCATTTGTCCGGCCTCGTTGGCCGCAAAGCCGGGACCATTGTCCTGGACCCGAATCTCCAGACCCTGACCGGTGCGCGTCAGCCGCACGTCCACCCGCGTCGCACCGGCCTCAATGCTGTTGTTGACCAGGTTGGTGCAGGCTCCGACCAGGGCGTCGCGGTTACACAGCAGCGACAGCCCAGTAATGTCTGAGGTCAGCGTTACCTGCGCACCGCCACCCAGATTGATGGCTTCAAGCGCCGACCCCAGGCCGGACACCAGCGCTTCTGCCGGCAGTTCCTCCGCCAGCCGGGTTTCACCCCGGGCGAAAATGAGCATGTCCCGAACCTGCTGTTCCAGGTGGGTCAGCCGCGACATCAGGCGACTGGCGCAACGCTGGCGCAGTTCCGGGTCGAGATCCTGCTCACTGAGGTGGCCGCCATACAGAATGGCCGCCGACAACGGGGTACGAATCTGGTGCGCCAGTGACGCCACCATCTTGCCCATTGCCGAGAGTCGCTGGGCATGGGCAAGCTGGGTCTGTAACTGACGGGTTTCGGTAAGATCGGTCAGCAGGATCAACTGACCCGGCTGGTTCTCCATGGTCCGGATCTCGATACTGACCCGGCGACCGTCCTTCAAGGACACCTCGTGACCATCGTCCCGGCGCGGTGCAAAGCAACGCTGAATGATGCTCACCCACCGCTCACCTTCCAGCGGTTCACCCAGCAGGCCCACAGCCGCTGGGTTGGACTGGGTGACCACGCCCTGGCTGTCGAGCACCACCACCCCGGCCGGCAGCGCCGACAGCAGGGTGGACAGGCGGTCCGCCAGCTGCTCTTTTTCTTCCAGCTCGCGCTGGCGTTGCAGGGATTCGGCGGTGAGTTCGCCAGACAGTTGATTGACCCGGGATTCGAGGGTGCGGTAGGAGTCCGTAATCTGGCGGGACATCTGGTTGAACAGGTCCAGGGCGGTGCCAACGGCCTGATCGTCCACCTGCTGGGGAAACAGCGCGGTTACCTTGTCGTTGGCATCGGCAGCGGCGTTGGTGGCGCTGTCCTGCTCTGACGCTGGCATGGAAAGTTGTGGCTGGCTCATGATTCCCCCTGACGACTCCCTGCCCTGGATGGACCACTTGATTCGTTTGCAGGGACTTAAGCCAGCTTCATGCCAACTTCACTTTTCTCTATGATTTCAATGAGTAATGAAAACCAAAAAGAAAAGGCGGCGATTTTTTGTCGCCGCCTTTCCGGTCACGGGGAATATCTTCTGGGGCCAACGACAATCCGTTGACACTCTTCTACGGCCCAATACCCCTATGCCCTACGCCTCTTCGGATTCGTTCTGCCGCAGACCGTGCTTGCGCACTTTCTCCACCAGCGTGGTGCGGCGGATTCTCAGCTTCTCGGCAGCACGGGCAACTACACCGCCGGCTTCATCCAACGCCTGCTGGATCAGCTGTTTCTCCAGGTTCGCCAGGTAATCCTTGAGATCAATGCCATTGACCGGCAGTAGCGCCGGCGCGTCCAGCCCAACCAGGCCGGGCACCCCGGACGGCATGCCGGAATCCTCGACCGGCCGGTTCTCATCGATATCGTCGACGTAACGGAACTTCTTCGGCAGCTCCTGCACGCCAATCACACCGTAGGGGTGCATGATCGCAAGACGCTCCACCAGGTTGGCCAACTCCCGCACATTACCGGGCCAGTCGTGGCGACACAGGCTCATAATCACCGCAGAGTTCATCCGCAGAGAGCCGCGCTTCTCCTTCTCCATGCGGGCGATCAGCTCGTTAATCAGCAGCGGGATGTCTTCCACCCGCTCACGCAGGGGCGGCATCTCGATGGGAAAGACATTGAGGCGGTAGTAGAGGTCTTCCCGGAACTCGCCCCCTTCGATCATGTCTTCCAGATTTTTGTGGGTCGCAGCAATCACCCGCACATCAGCGGACTGGGTGCGGTTGCTGCCCACCTTCTCGAAGGTGCGTTCCTGCAGAACCCGCAGGATTTTCACCTGCATGTTCAGCGGCATGTCACCGATCTCATCGAGGAACAGCGTACCGCCCTCGGCCATTTCAAAGCGCCCTATCCTGGCGGTGATGGCGCCGGTGAAAGCGCCTTTTTCGTGCCCAAACAGTTCACTCTCAAGCAGTTCGGCGGGAATGGCACCACAGTTGACGGGCACGAACGGCCGATCCCGGCGCGGTGAATGATAGTGCAGGTTACGGGCAACCACTTCCTTGCCGGTGCCGGACTCGCCGGTGATCAACACGCTGACGTCTTTGTCCGCCACCTGCTCCATAAGCTGACGCACCTGCTGCACACTGCGGCTGGTGCCCACCAGGCTGCGAAACAGTTGCACGCTGCGCTGCTGGCCACGCTCGCGGGAACGGGCGAACTGGTCGCGGAAGACCTGGGCGCGGTAGAGAGAGTCAACGAACTTGGTGTAGTTCAGTGGCCAGTCCAGACGGGCGATGATGCGGCTCTGTTCCTGCTCGCTAAGCCCGTTGAACTCCGGATTGCCGATCAGCAGGATGGGCAGCCCATCGTCAACACCGCAAACAGCCTTGACCGCATTCTCGGCAGAGTCCTCTTCACCATTGATGATCGCCACCGAGAGCGTATCCAACTGTTCGCGATCAGCCTCCGCCAGCAGTTGCTGAGCTGACTCGCCGGACACGACCTGTTCTTCACCAATAAATTCCAGGATCGTGGCTATATCTCGGCATCGGGAAGCATCATCGCACAACACCAGGACGTTGTTGTTCTTTGACATTCAGTAGGTTCTCTCGCAGTAGCGTCACTCGGGCTGGGTCAGGGTGAGCACCAGCAGTGAAAGTCCGTCATCGTTGTGCCGTATTTAAGACGGTTAACCGGGCTGAGTCAATTTTATGACGCCCATTGGCGACGGAATCCCTGTATCACCCTGACCCACCACCTCAGCGACCGGAGATGTCCTGATAGGCACGGGTTGCGTTCCGGGTCTGGCGCATCTCATCCAGCCCGGCCTTGGCCTCAGCCCGGGCGGTCTCAGCGCCGGCCCTGGCGTCGTCACACAACGCCTGAAGCTGCTCCAGGCGCTCATGAACCACTTCCATCGCCAGGTCACCATCATGATGACTCGCCATGACCTGATCGACCACCGGGCGTACCTCGGCATCCAGTTTCGCAATGGCCTCCCAGTCCTGTTGAGTCAGCGCATGGCGGATGGCATCCATCAGGGTATCCAGTTGTTCCAGCGAATTTGCCATAGTCTCTGTGTCCTTTAGTGACTGCTGTTACGGCTTTTCCAGCCAACCATCAGAGCATATCACGGCGCAGGGGCCCGTGGTTCCCGAACCGCAGGAATCCCGTTCAGGGTATTGCAGAGGGGTCCTGTGCGGCATTGCAGAAAGCATCCAAACACGGCGCCACCGGACAGAGCGTCTCAGATTGCTGTTGGCCAGCACTGGGCCAGTGCCATGACAAGAGGGAGGGTCGGGAGCCGGCAAGCCTGAAAACAGGCGCCGGCCTCCCTAATCAGGAGTTACCTGAGCAGCAGGAGATTGCCTAGCGGCGGGCCGCCCGACGGGCTGCGGATGCGGTGAATTCGCGACTGCGGAACCCGGGATCAAAATCGTACGGTGCCTGGTCGTAGTCCAGACCGTCGACATAGTAGCGACGGGCTTTGAGATCGTAGGTCATCTCCAGGGTGGTCCAGAACACCGGCTCACTGTAGTAACTGATGTTGTGGGCTTCGGAGACACGCCACAGGTTGTCGTCCTCGTCGTACTCTTCAGTGGCGAGAATCTGCCAGCTGTCCTCGTCCACATAGTAGACCCGACGGTGGTAGATGTGGCTGATACCAGTCCGCAGCTTGGCCTCAACCACCCATACCCGGTGCAACTCGTAACGGGTGAGCTCCTGATTGATGTGGCCGGCGCGGATGACGTCCTCCGCATTGTGCTCGTCCGAATGCAGCTCGTAGGCGTTGTAGGGTACGTAAATCTCGCGTTTGCCCTTGAGCTCCCAGTCATACTGGTTGGGCGCGCCGTTATAGAGATCTTTCTGGTCGACAGACCGCAAGGAGGACGAATCCGGCAAGTCGGTTTCATACGCCAGGTTCGGGGAGCGGCGCAGCCGGCGGGAACCGGACTCATAACGCCACGCCAGTCGCGGTGAACGGACCTGGTCCAGGGTTTCATGGACCAGGGTCAGGGTACCGGCCAACTTTGGCGGCGAAATGGTCTCGGTCTTCAGGTAGAAGATCTTGTTGTCGATGTCCTGCAGCTCAGCCCCTGGCTCGGCGTAAGCAAAATAGTAGCTGTACTCCTTGAGGATTGGCGTAAACTCTCCGCCGACGGTCGGCGTGGCATGGGCCGCACGGAACAGCAACTGCTCGCCGCGATACCGCAAGGTGTGGTTCCACATCACCTCGAGACCGTTCTGGGGAATCGGGAACGGACTGGTCATGATGGTGTTGCGAACACCGTTGCCGTTATCAAGCAACTCGGCAGTCAGCGCATTCTGCTTGAACTTTTCATAGACGTGCTCGGGAAACGCAGCGGTGCGACGGGTCTGGTACACCGGCAGGAAA
This sequence comes from Marinobacter xestospongiae, assembly GCF_023156385.1. Lineage (GTDB taxonomy): Bacteria > Pseudomonadota > Gammaproteobacteria > Pseudomonadales > Oleiphilaceae > Marinobacter > Marinobacter xestospongiae. The sequence continues at coordinate 116,127 of NZ_JAKZAK010000008.1, read as the reverse complement.
TAGTCATCGCCGTAGGTTTCCATCATCGCAATGTGGCCATCGGTCAGATGATCACGGTACTGCTCGTAGTTGTCCTTGGTGATGGTAAACAGCGGGCGATCTCCCGGGAACGGGTCGATCTCACGCTCCCCTGGCTGCCAGCCTTTGGGTGGCTCGGTCAGACCACCGGTCCAGGCCGGGATGGTGCCTTCGGCATTGCCTGCCCGCTCAGCGCCAACCGGTGTCAGCTCCTTGCCCAGTTTTGCTGCCTCAACTTCACTAACGCGAGCCTGCGCCAGTCCTCCACAGACCATTGCCGCCGAAGTACACGCGACAAGTATCAGGTTACGCATTCACTAACCTCCGCTCTAACTTACCTTTCACGGTTGTGTGGACGGCCCCGCGGCTACAGCAAACAGTCCAGACGGGCCGGTTTATCGGAGCGGCAGAACCACCCCGGGCACTTGTGGGCTGACTCGCCCGCAAATGACCAATATTACAATTTGATGTGCTTTTTGCCTGAATGCTTAATTTGTTACAAGGGCTTTTTTGTAGAATCTTGTCAGACGCAGGCCTGATCGGCTATTGATTTTCAGACTTATCAGCAACTTGCCTTAAGGAGCCTGTGATTCACTCCGGATCACGGCAATCGGCATTGAAGCGACGACAGTGGGAGAAATCCGTTGCCGGAAATGGTATGCTCAAGGGCTGTGCATCCAACGCTGGCCCCGGCCAGGCATTGAAAAGGTTCTTGATGGCGTCCCAGTGGCATTCTCTCGTTTCCCAGAAGCTGTTTCTGGCCAGGACTCTGCTTGACTCCGCAACCGACGGATCAAGCCAGCCAGTCCGTGAGGCCACCGCTCAGGGCAGCATCGAGCTCATGCTGCGGGCGCGTGCCCTGCTACTGATCATGGTCGCTGATTTCTACCAGCACAAGGACGCCAACCCCGGAGACCCGGATCAACTGGCCGCACTGATTGGCGAGGACCGGCCCGAAATCGCCATGCTGGAACAGCTTCAGCAGGACGCCAACAGTTGGTGGTCAGGCCTGGATCAACTGGCTCACTCCCTGTCCCGACCTGCCGCCAAACGCAAGACAGTCTCGGCAGACAACATTATTGCCGTATCGGCCGAAGCCGGCCCCGACAGGTCAACCGCAACCCTGAACAGCATGGCCACCGCCATGAAAGCGTTTGCGGATACCGTCGCCGAACGACACAACGAGTGGTAATCACCAGAGCCACCTCTGTACACCACCGAAACCCGATCGACAAAGGCAGAGCTGATGTCACCTTCTTATTTTGAAATTGTACAACTCACCAACGGCGATTACGCCCTGCGCCGCATCGACGACGACAGCGCGCCCCTGGTTAAGATCTCGTTTTCCGAAGAAGCCCGGGAAATGATGGAAGATCGCGATATGGCCGTTGCCAAAGCGATGATTGCGGCTGGCATTGAAGCCGTTGGTAACATGACTCACGATATCGACTGGGAAGAGGACGATAACGACACTTTCGAAACCCAGCCGTCTTACACCCTGCACTGACGCGACACCCCGGGCGGCCTTTCCTTCCCAGCTCAACGCCTACCTGGTAAAGGCCGCCCCGCTTCCTGCCAAATCAAGCCTGACCACATCAGATCACCTGATCCAGGCCGAACGCCCCGTAGCATCTCGACTCAACGCTGGCGCAGCACCACACCGTGGCTGTTGCCAATGGCCGAGGCGGCCTGAAGTGCCCGGAAGGCAGGCCTTGCGAGTTTTGAGGTCCACATAACCACGGCATGGCAGGTACCGGCACTCAGCGCCCGCTCTGCCAACTCCTGGGCGGAATGCTCCGGAGTTGAACGCAACACCAGCAGCTCTGTCGCCACAATCCCGTGCATGGTCTGCCATTTGCCGACCAGGGCTGCCGGTGGATCAATCAGGGCCAACCAGCGCCGCTCCTGATTGAGTTGGGTCAGCATTGGCAGAAGCAACTGGACACTGTCTCCCTGCCCCGCCGGCAAAATGATCTCGGTGACATTACCGGTCTCGGCATCTGCCTGGGCGGGGGAAGAGAACCGGGGGCCAGCCTCCGAAGGTTCAGACGCTTTCGGGTGCGCGGGCCGCAGCGCCAGCGAACCAATACGCCGCCCGGCATTCATGCCACCGGCCAGGGCTCCGGGTACGGTCAGGTTGCGGTCGAAACTGAGCTGTTCCATTTCATTCTCCCCCTGCCCGCTCGCCGGGCATGGCCTGGTCTACGCAATAACTAGTGAAGGTCGGAGCGGCGGATCACGCCGACGCCGAGCCCCTCGATAAAGACTTCCTGCTCACGGAGATCGACTTCAATGGGGGCGAACTCCTCATTCTCGGCAATCAGCCATACCGTGGAGCCCTGCTTGCGGAAGCGCTTGACTGTCACTTCCTCGCCAACACGGGCGACCACCACCTGGCCGTTGTGAACGTCCTGAGTGCGATGCACAGCCAACAGATCACCATCGAGAATGCCGATGTCCTTCATGCTCATCCCGCGTACCCGCAACAGGTAATCCGCGCTCGGCGAGAAAAACTCCGGCTTGAGCGTACAGTGATCTTCAATGTGCTCCTGTGCCAGAATGGGGCTACCCGCCGCCACCTGGCCAATCACTGGCAGCCCCAGATCAGGCTCAGCTTCCGGCAGACGAATTCCCCGGCTGGCACCGGGAACCATCTCAATGGCGCCCTTGCGTGCCAGCGCCCTCAGGTGATCCTCCGCCGCGTTGGCTGAACGGAAACCCAACTCCGCCGCAATCTCGGCCCGGGTGGGTGGATAGCCGGTATCGTCGAGATAGCGCCGGATGATATCCAGCACCTGGCTTTGCCTTGCCGTAAGCTTCATGGTGTCTTCCTGTTTTTTTATACAGTAAGCCAAAATATATACAGTGTTTTATCCAGTGTAAACCCCAAGCCGCATTTCACTGTGAGGCTGACTGGCCCCAAAGCCCGTTTGCCATCGGATCGGTTCTGTCGATACTGTCAGGAGACTCTTTCCCGATACCGGAGGTTGTTCACCCCATGGAAGACACCACAGTCAAGCAAGTCAGCGCCTGTCAGTTGCCGGAGGTGTGCCACACCACCGGACAACAGCCCCGACGGGTGGGTATTGAGATAGAGATATCCGGCCTCAGCTACCACGCCCTGGTGGATCTGGTGGCGGAGATGCTCAATGGCGAGGCCGAGATCACGTCCCGCTACGTCACCCGTATCCGCACCGATCACGGCGACTTCACCATCGAGCTGGATTCCGATCCGATCAAGGACCTGGATCTCCAGGACGAGCAACTGCCGGAATCCCTGCGGGAACTCGGTGGTCATGCAATGAATCTGATTGACGCCGCAGCCGAGAAGCTGGTGCCCCTGGAGATTGTCACACCGCCCATCGCGTTCCAGGATCTTGAGCAGATCGAAGACCTGTGCAATGCCTTGCGGGAGGCGGGCGCTCTTGGCAGCCGGGAAGCCATCTACTACGCCTTCGCCCTGCAACTGAACCCAGAGTTGCCGGACCTGTCGGCCCCCACCCTGCTGCGTTACCTGCAAGCCTTTGCCGTGCTGTACGACTGGCTTAAGGAACGCCATCAGCTCGATATCAGCCGCAAGATCACCAGCTACATCGAACCCTGGGATCACCTGTTTGTGGAACGCCTGGTGGAGCCTGACTATCACCCCAATCTCGACGAGCTGATGCAGGACTACCTGCGTGATAATCCCACCCGTAACCGTGCGCTGGACCTGTTGCCGCTGTTTGCCCATCTCAACCCGGAACTGCTGGCGGATTATGTCCAGGACCATCGCATCAAGTCCCGCCCCACCCTGCATTACCGCCTGCCGGACTGCGACATCGACAACCCGGGCTGGCACTTCTCATCGGTGTGGAATGACTGGGTGGTTCTTGAGCGCATCGCCAACCGGCCACAGCACCTGCAGGAGCTGATGCAGGCCCTCCGCGAAAGCCACCGCCTGAGCCTCCATAACCTGACCCACAGCTGGACAGAAACCTGTCACCAGTGGCTGCAGGTCAACGGCTATGTCTGACAAGCCGGAGCGCGAGCACCCCGGGGTAACCATCGGTATCAGTGGACCGAGACGCAAACGGATGCCCCATCGGCTGATCGCTCTGGCCCTGCGCCTGGCCGGCGCCGGGACGCTCTACATTCGGCCCGGCGCCCGGGTCGATGTCAGCCTGCTGGACGGGCTGGTACTCAGCGGCGGCACCCACGTTCACCCGGGACGCTATGGCCAGGAACCGGAAGTCTCAGCCGGCTATGACCGACGCCGGGACGAGACCGACTGGTCCCTGCTGGCGCAGGCCGAACGGCTGGATCTGCCGGTTCTGGGGATCTGCCGGGGGGCACAGCTGCTGAACGTGTTTCGGGGCGGCTCGCTGTGTCAGGACGTCACCCCGCTGCGGGTCCATACCCGGCACCACCCGTTACTTTTACCGCTACAGACCGTGCGACTGGTGAACAACAGCCTGCTGGGGCGAATCATGCCGGCACCGTCGATTGGCGCCAACCGCATTCACAGTCAGGCGATCAAGGTGCTGGGGCGACACCTGCGGGTGGTGGCAGTGGACAACGACTGGTTCGTGCAGGGCATAGAGCATACCGAGGGCCACTGGGTACTGGGGGTTCAGTGGCACCCGGAATACCTGCTCTACCACCCTGGCCATCGCCATATTTTCAGCAGCCTGGTGCATGCCGCCAAACTGCGAAAGCTGGCGCGACTGGAAGGCCAGGAAGCCTTGGCCTGATACCGGGGGCGTCAGACTGGCAGGTGCTGACGCAGGATCGCCTTGATGGCCGCCACAGCGGGATCATCGTCTGGCAGACTGGTGAGATGGGTCTCGGTCCACCGCTGCAGCTGCTGGCGATTGGTGATGCCACTGGGGTCCGCGCCAGTTAGCTTCTGCAATACCTGGCACTCGCGGCGGGTAAGTCGAATCTGGTCCTGATGCAGCAGCATGCTTCACCTAAAAATCACGTGTGTAGAAGATGTCCAGCGACGCGGCGAGTCCGCTGGCGGCCTCCAGGTAGAAGTACCTTCCCAGATCATACCGCAGAGCGATGGTGGATATCGGCTCAAAGATACCCACCCCGTAGCGCAGACTGAGGTCTTCTGTCAGGTAGCCGCTGGCAACCACCGAAGCCTGGTCCCCGGAGCCTTCGGTTTCCAGGATCAGCTGTTCAATACCGATTTCCTCACCAATCTTCTGGGTCACCTTGCTGGCCTGGGTCAGCCCCAGCGAAATCGCGGCCTGGCTCACCTGGCCCTGATCACCCTCGGAGCGTAACGGCCGCCCGAGAATCACGTAAGACAGGGCATTGGCCTGGGACATCGAGGGCTCGGAGAACACCTCCGTCGACGGCTCAGACACCGGCCCGGACAGTCGCAGCCCGGCCACCACCTGATCCACCCGGCGGATGGCCTCAATATCCAGGTAAGGCTCGGCGATAGGCCCCACGAATACCAGCCGCGCACGCCTGAGTTCCAGCTCCTGGCCGTAGGCCTCGAAGTGGCCGTCCCGCAACTGCAGGGAGCCCCGGGTGTCCAGGTCATTGCCCAGACGCAGGCCGCCCTGCAGGTTGCCGGTGACCCCGAAACCGTCAAACGACACCTCATCCTGCCCCACCGAGACGGTGACATTCATATTGAGGGAGCGCAGTGCCGGCTCCTCGCGGGTAACGCCTACCAGCTCCTCATCGTCTGATACCGTCACGGCCTGCTCAGGCAGTTGGCGTATCTCGATCTGGCCGCGCGGTACGTTCAGCTCGCCGCCGATGGTCAGCCCGCCCTCGGCGTAGCGAATCGAGAGGTTCGGCGCTAGCTCCACGCTGGCGTATGGCTCATAGTTGAATGGCAGTCGCTGCCCCGCCAGGGACAGTGTCATCTCCGGCGATCCCTGCCAGTTCATGGTGCCGTCGATACGGGCCTCGCTGCGATCATTCGCCGCCCAGCGCCCCTCAAGATCGGCACGCTGGCCGTCCAGTCGTACCACCAGCACCAGATCCTGCACCGGCGTAGGCAGACGCTGATCCACCAGACTGCCCTGCACCAGGGACAGCTCGCCTTCCAGCCGGGGCGACAGCAGCTCGCCCCCCACCTTGCCGGAACCACTGACCATCCCGGTCACGGCTTCCAGATCCAGCATTGGGCCCAGGAAGGCGATATCCAGATCCGCCAGATCAAATGTTCCGGTCATTGGATAACGGGGGGAACTCGGGTCCAGGCTTACCTGTGTCACCAGTCGCCCGATGTCCGGCCCCGCCAGCGTCAGATCCAGACTGGCGGCCTCCGGCATCAGCTCCAGGCGCACGTCCAGGGTGTCGTAATCCAGGGTATGCCAGGCGTCGGTCACCAGCACTTCCACCTCGCCGGCATCGGCGGCCAGCACCACTTCACCCTGAGGGCCGGCCTCGGGCAACCGGAACGCCAACCGGCCATCCAGGCGACTGTCCCACTTCAGCGTATTCGGGAAGAACGGTGACAACGCCAGCGTTGGAAAATCCGTCAGGCGGTATTCGATGGCCAGCTCAGGCATCAGCTGCTGATCGCCGGCGCAGACCTCACTCTGTTGCCAGCGCCAGCAATGCCGGCCCAGTGTCAGCGCTGGCCCCGCCTGCCGGTAGACCAGATCCGCCGGCGCTTCAAGACGCCACTGCTGGGCCTGCTGTGGCAGGTCGATGCGGCCGTCGGCCAGTTGCCCCTGCCAGCCGTCCTGCCAGCCGCCTTCAAACTGCCAGTAGGTTTCCAGCTCGTCACGAACGGTGGTCAGCGTCAGTTGATGCTGCTCGATCCCCCCGTTCAGGGCCAGTTCCAATGACGCCAGAGTCTGACCCGCCGCCTCCAGCCCGGAACCGGTCACTGTCGCCGACAGCCGCTGGCTGTCCGTGAGATCCGCCTTAACCGCCAGGCTTTCCAGCGAAACGCTGTCCTGCCAGCCCAGGCTCTGGCCATCCAGATGTAACTGGCCATCGATACGGTCCGGTGACCCGGAGGCTTTCAGTTCCGCACTAAGTTGCCCACTGAGCCCGGGCAGCAACATGTCCGGCTGGGGGATGGTCAACGTCAGCATCGCCTCCAGTTGCCGGGCCCAGACGCCTTCCCCGGATACCTGATTGGGGCCAACCGACAGCTCAAGCCCGGCAGCCTGCCAGCGATCGTTCGCTGCATCCAGCTGGCCCCGGGCTTCGGCTGGCTGGCCCTGCCACTGCCCAGCCACCTGCCACTGGGCGGCCACTTGCGGGGGGTGCCCGGAGACCACGCGACCCTGGCTGCTGACGGCGCCATCCAGGCTTGCCTCCAGCACCGGCAGCCAGTAGCCGGGATTGAAGCCAGCCAGCTCCAGCGATGCCTGCCACGTCAGGGGGCCGGCAAAGCCGACGTCCGCGCTGCCTTCTGCCCGACCGGCCTCAGTCGTCACCAACACCCGGTCCAGTGACACCGCCGACAGGTCGCCGGTGAACTGGGTCTCCACGGTCGCCGGTCCCTGGGGACCCGTAACCTGAGCTTCCGCCTCTGCCTGGTAGTTCCCTGCCCGGTAATGGCCGCCAGCCACCAGAGATTGCAGGGTCACCGGCGGTGGCGTCACATCCGGCAACAACGAATGCCAGGGGAACCGGTCCAGCGTCAGCTCGCCCCGGGCATCCAGCTCCCCGGACCAGTCCACCTCGCCATTGACACTGACGCGACCGGCGGGCCGCTCAGCAGTCTTGGCGGTGGTCAGTAACAGCTCTACCGACTCCGCGCCGGTGGTACCGACTTGCCCGCTCAGGGCCAGCTGCACGGGGCCCTCGGTGCCTTCCAGGCGGGCCTTCAGTTCGGTGGCAAACCCCGATTCGAGACTGCCATCCAGCGCCAGTCGCCAGTCATTGAGCGCCAGGGTAAGCGGCAGGCTGTCGTGGGCCAGGAAGCGACTGGAAGTCACCGCCACTCGGGCCGGCAAGGCGGGCTGCAGCGGCCGGGTGCGACCCTCGATGTCGGCATTGAGGTAGCCCTCACTCTGGCCCCGGAAGCGCAGATCCGCAACGCTGCCGGCCAGCTCCAGCTGAATCCGCCACTGGTCGCCAACTGGCGGTGGCAGGCTGGTAGCCACCTCCAGGTGCAACGGCCAGTCCCCCCGGGTTGTCAGGCGGCCACGGGCATCGACGTCGATATCATCCAATTGGTAACGCAAACGCTGCAGTTGCCAATCGGCCCCGGAACCGGTGGCCTGCACCACCGCCAACTGGGCCACCCGGTTGCCGTTAACCGTCACCGGGCCCAGTCGAATTTCACTGATCGTCAGTGACAGCGGCAGGTTCAGCTCCGGCAGCCGTATCGGCCCGCTGGCAGGCTCAGCGTCGGACGGCTGCAGTGTGACGTCCACCCGTTCGGCGTAGAGCGCCTCCAGACACAACTCCATGCCAAACAGACAGGTCGGCGACCAGTCCACCAGCGGCGAGGCAACCTCTGCGATGACCCCGTACCCCTGCCAGTGCAGCGATTCCGCCTGCCAGCGCCCGAGCAGCGAGCCCTGACCAGCGGTGACGGTAAGCCCGGGGATCTGCTCCAGCACCCACTGGGTGCCGGTGTCGGAACGCAGCATGGCGAAGACACCGGCGATGGCCAACACCACCACCGCCAGCAGGGCCAGCAACGTCAGCAGCAGCCAGCGCAACGGGTGACGTACGGTGGCGGTCATAGCTCGGGCCCCATGGAGAAGTGCAGGCGCCAGTCACCGCCAAACTCCGGGTCCAGCCCCTTGGCAATATCCAGCCGCAACGGGCCGACCGGGCTGATCCAGCGAATGCCGGCACCCACACCCGTGGCCAGGGGGTCAAACAGATCATCAATGGCATTGCCGCGGTCAAAAAACGCCGCCAGCCGCCAGCGATCGGCAATGGTGTACTGGTATTCAACACTGCCGGCCATCAGGTAACGACCACCGACCGACACGCCTTCGCGGTCCTCCGGAGACAGGGTCTCGTAGCCATAGCCTCGGACGCTCTGGTCACCACCAGCGAAGAAACGCAACGATGGCGGCACTTCATCAAAGTCGTTAGTAGCCACACCACCAAACTGGAAACGGGTGAGTAACCGGTGCTTGTCGGCAAAGGTAATCAGCCCCTTGACCAGAACATTCAGATGTAACACGTCAGCGGTGGAAAACACTTCCCGGTGGGCGCCGGTGAGGTCAAACTGCACCCGGTATCCCCGGGACGGGTCAAGGGGGGAGTCGGCCCGGAGCTTGGAGTAGCCAATGCCGGGCAACAACAGGTAACTGCGGTTGGTTTCCTCACCACCGATGCTGTAGCGTTCGCCCTCCCAGCGCAGCGACAGGATCTGCAGCCAGCCATTATCTTTCTCATGCTGCCACTGCTGCCCAAACGTCAGCCGCTCGGACTCGACGTCTTCGATGTCCTCACGCAGGTAACCGCTGGAAAAGCGCCACAGATCCGTCATCGGCGGGTCCAGGGGAATTTCGTACCAGCCACTGATGCTCTGGCGGGGTTTGGCCAACTCGGTTTCGGCACCACGACGGTGGCCCTGCTCGTTGATCCAGTGCTCCCGCCAGGTCCCCCGGAGGCGGGGACCAACGTCGGTGGAATAGCCAACACCCGCCGATACCGAGCGCGGGTCCCGGGCCCGCACCTGGACACTCACCGGGATGACCCGGTCCACCGCGCCTTCCTGAGGTGCGTCCACCAGGACCTCAGCGAAGTAGCCGCTGTTGGAGAGATCGCCGCTGAGTTCGGCAATCTTGTCGGCATGGTAGTACTCGCCCGACTCGATCTTCACAAACCGGTCCAGCAATGAGCGATCAAACTCGTCGCCACCATCAAAGGTCACCTCACCGAGGCGGAAACGCTCGCCGCTGACGAATTCCAGCTCAATATCGGCGGTATGGTTTTCCGGGTCCACCAGCAGGGTCCGCTTGGTGAATTCACCATCGAAATAGCCAAGGATCAGCGAACGGTTGCGGATAGTCTGGCGCAGAGCATCGTAATGGCCATGATTGAGCACATCACCCACTGCCGGTTTTTCCGGCAATACCGGCAGGAAGAAGGGATCGTCCCGGGCCGGTCCGCGGATGGTGACGTTGACGGTGCGCACCCGAACCGGCTCGCCGGGGATCACCGTCAACAGCACGGTGGGCAGCTCGGTATCTTCAAGCATCTGGGATTCGATGGTGGGCTGGTAGTAGCCCAGAGCTTTCAGCGCCTGTTCAACCTGCCCGACTGCGGTAGGGATGTAGCGTCGCAGCCGCTGCTCACTGCGCCCCTCCACATCGCCAATGAAGGCTTCCGCATTGTCCTGGAGGTTGTCGTAATCGCCCTGAACCTCCACCAGCACCTGCTGGGCCGAGGCGATTGCAGCCAGCAACGCCCCGGCCAACCCGGCCAGACACCGGACGGCAAAGCGCCGGAGGCTTCGCTGGGCTGCGCCTGGCTGCCGGGAGAACATGCCGAGTTGATCCATCACACCGAGGGGCCGTTCAGAACCCCGTGATAAATGGCAAAGAAATGGCAGGTACTGCCGGCAATCACAAACAGGTGCCAGATGGCATGGTTGAAGGGAATGCGTTTGAACAGGTAGAACACCACGCCCAGGGTGTAGGTAATGCCGCCCGCGACCACAAGCCACAACCCCAGCGTATTGACGCTGGCCGCCAGCTCCTTTGAGGCAACCACTACCAACCAGCCCATCAGCAGGTAGATGGCGATCTGTAACGGCTTGAATCGGTGGCCGAATGCCAGCTTCAGGGCTATGCCGCCAAGCGCCAGGCCCCAGATCACCGCAAACAGGGTCCAGCCGCTGCCCTCACGCATGTTGACCAGCAGAAACGGGGTGTAGGTGCCGGCAATCAGCAGGAAAATGGCGCAATGGTCAAGCATCTTGAAGAGCTGGCGGCGCGCCGGCCGGCGGGCCGAGTGATACAGCGTGGAGGCCAGGAACAGCAGCGTCATGCTGGCGCCGTAGACACTGAAGCTGACCAGCTTCCAGGTATCGTCCATCGGCGCCGCCATCACCAGCAGTACGATCATGCCCACCACGCTCAGCAGCGCGGCCAGACCATGAGTAACCTGGTTTAACCACTCTTCGGCAGGTGGGTAAGGCTGCATTGAAACCGATTGGGACACGCTGTCACTTCCTCCAAACAATCCTTTAAGGAGCCTCAGATTGCCCCCGCGCAGGGAGCAGGCCCCAAGCCTGGGATTTTACCCTCTGGCAGTCAAGTTAATCCACGCCCATCAACACGCCGCCTGGTGAAGGCACTTACCGCCTGCGCCGGGATTGACCCATTTGCCTGAGCTCATTGCCAACCCTGCCAATGGTCTTGCACCGCCCGGGCCAGATGATCAGACACAGCCAATAACAACCAACAATACAAAACAGCAGACAAAAGGGGAGCCACCCATGACCCGAGATCCCATCGGCCTGGCCCTGGCGGCCATGACCCGGCTGGCTGGCAGCGACTGGCTCGACCGCCTGCGGTTGCGTCCCGCGGTCGAGCAGGCCGCGTTCCACGGCACGCGGGCCGGATTCCAGACCCTGCACCTGACCAACCGCCAGTTCCGGCGCGCCAAACAGTGGCTACCCACCCAGCGATTGTCCAAACGAGCGACCCCGGAGCTGTTTGATCTGGGACTGGATGACGACCAGCAGATGATCGTCGACACGCTGGCGCGTCTGGCCCGGGACACCCTCAGACCGGCAGCCGCCGAAGCCGATGAAGCCGGCGCCCTGCCGGCCGATCTGCACCAGAGCATCGCTGAACTCGGCTTGCCCCTCTACGCCATCCCCGAGAGCCTCGGCGGCGTTGCCGAACATCAATCACCGGTGACCAGCGTGCTGATCGCCGAACAACTGGCCTGGGGCGACATGGCGCTGGCCATGGCCCTGCTGGCGCCGTTCAGCGTGGCCCAGGCACTGACCCACTGGGGAACCGGCGAGCAGCAATCACGATTCCTGCCGGCCTTCTGCGAATCCGAGCCAGCGGTTGCCACCATCGCGGTGGATGAACCCACCCCCATGTTCGATCCCCACCGGCTGACAACCCGGGCTCGCAGGACCCGGAACGGTTACTGCCTCGACGGCGAGAAATGCGGCGTCGTATTGGGTGATGTCAGCGACCTGATCCTGGTCGCCGCGACCCTGGAGCACCAGCCCAGGCTGTTTCTGGTCCCCGGCACCACCCCCGGACTGCAACGTCAGGGCGAGCCTGCCATGGGGCTGCGGGCGGCGCAGCTTACCCGGCTGACCTTCCGCGATTGTCAGCTGGAGGCCGACGCCCTGTTGGGGGATGACGACTTCGATTACAACGCCTTTCTGGACTATGGCAGCCTGCTGCGATGCGGCCTGGCGGTTGGCACCGCCCAGGCGGTACTGGATTACATCATCCCCTACTGCAACGAACGCAAAGCCTTTGGCGAACCCATCAGCCACCGCCAGGCCGTCGCCTTTGCGATCAGCAACCTGGCGATTGAAACCGACAGCATGCGACTGCTGGCCTGGCGCGCAGCCAGCCGCGCGGAAACCGGCCAGAGCTGGCACCGGGAGGCCTGTCTGGCCCGCCAATTCTGCAACGACAAAGCCGTGGAGATTGGCACCCAGGGCGTGCAGTTGCTCGGCGGTCACGGTTTTACCCGGGAACACCCGGTCGAGCGCTGGTATCGGGACCTCCGGTCCATCGCGGTGTACTACGGCGGCACCCACGCCTGAGGAGACGGCATCATGTATCTGGATATTCCCCGCAAGTTCAGCCCCATCATCCACCAGGCCCGGCAGGTTGCCCGGGAGGTGTTCCGGCCAATCTCCCGCAAGTATGACCGGGCCGAGCACAGCTACCCCCGGGAACTGGACATGTTCGCCACCATCATGGATGGCATGAACGCCGGCTCCGGCGAAGCCACCGCTGGCGCCGGCAAGCTTGCCCAGTCCGGCCCCAAAGGTGACACCGGCAATCGCAATGGCACCAACATGAACACCGTGCTCGGCCTGACCGAGTTGTGCTGGGGCGACGTCGGGCTGGCGCTGTCGATCCCGCGTCAGGGTCTGGGTAACGCCGCCATTGCGGCCGTTGCCAACGACGAACAACTGGCCCGTTTCGGCGATACCTGGGCGGCCATGGCGATCACCGAACCCGGTGCCGGCTCAGACAGCGCCGCCATCCGCACCACCGCAACCATCGATGGCGACCACTACGTCATCAACGGCGAGAAGATCTACGTTACTGCCGGGGACCGCGCCAACGCGGTGGTGGTGTGGGCCAGCCTGGACCCAAGCCAGGGCCGCGCGGCCATCAAGTCGTTCGTGGTGGAGAAAGGCACCCCCGGAATGACCGTGGAACGGCTGGAGAAAAAGCTCGGTATCCGCGCTTCCGATACCGCCACCCTGCGATTCGACAACTGCCGCATCCCCCGGGAAAACCTGCTCGGTAATCCGGACATTGAAGCGGAAAAAGGGTTCGCTGGCGCCATGCAGACCTTTGACAACACCCGTCCCGTGGTGGCGGCAATGGCGGTTGGCGTTGGTCGTGCCGCGCTGGAGCGAACCCGGGAACTGCTGGCAGGCACCGGCCTGGATCTGGACTATCGCCTCCAGGGCTGGACCCAGAATGCCGCTGTGCGTGAGCTGCAACGCCTGGAAGCCGAACTGGATGCCGCCTGGCTGCTGACCCTGAGAGCGGCCTGGATGGCGGACAATGGTCAACCCAATTCCTGCGAAGCCTCCATGGCCAAGGCCAAGGCTGGGCGAGTCGGTAACGAAATCACCCTCAGATGCGTGGAACTGTGCAGCCACCTGGGATTTGCCGAAAGCGAACTGCTGGAGAAGTGGGCGCGGGACTCAAAGATTCTCGATATCTTTGAAGGAACTCAACAGATTCAGCTTCTTATCATTGCCAGAAGACTGCTGGGCAAGTCGTCCAGGGAACTCAAATAGGGTATTCTGATGAGCCGGTGTGCAGGGTCACGGCCCTGCTCTCCTGTTTGCCACTGACCGATGCTTGCCACCACGGTCCAGCACACGCCATCACTCTCCATAACCCGAATCCGCAGTCTCGGAGGCAACCGAACGGCTCTATGCTCAAGATCAACCGGGAAAACCTGAAGACCAGCCATCAGCTGATCTGGTTCATCATCGACTTTCTGATGCTGGGTCTTCTGATCCTCAACCTGACCCTGATCATCTTCGACTCCATTTACAGCTTTGCGGCCGTTGAACAGTTCCTTGCCCAGCAGGTGCCGGCGTTCAACGATCTTTACAAGCCTGTGCACGCCAATTTCCTGTTCTACGACCTGATCTTCGTCGCGATCTTCCTGACCGAGTTTTTTGTGCGTTGGGGCTACGCCATCAAAGCCAAGATCTACGATCGCTGGTACTTCTACCCGTTCATTCACTGGTACGACCTGGTGGGCTGTATACCGGTGGGCAGCTTCCGCTTCCTGCGGGTGTTGCGAATCATCTCCATCATTTACCGGCTGCATCAGTACCGCATTATCGATGTCACCCAGTGGCGGCTGTACCAGTTCTGCGCGTTTTACTACGAAGCCTTTCTGGAGGAACTGTCGGACCGCATCGTTATCAAGGTTCTCTCTGGCGTGCAGAGCGAAATCACCCTGGGCTCACCGCTGTTTGAGCGCATCCAGAACGACATTCTGGTGCCACGCAAGGCGATGCTGACCGAGTGGCTATCAGACCGGGTCTCCCGTGCCGCCAGCGAAGGCTATATGCCCAAACGTGGAGAACTGCGGGTCTACCTGGAGAACCGGGTGGATCACGCTCTCAAGCAGAACCTGGAACTGTCCCGGCTACGCCTGCTCCCCATGGTAGGCCCAACCATCCAGGAAACCCTGGAAGATGCGGTAGGCGACATCGTCGCCAACGTAATCCACCAGATCCTCGAAGACCTAGCTTCGTCGGCCAATCACGCTTTTATTGAGGACATCGTTGAGGTGGTGCTGCCGCAACCAGGCGACCATGAAGCGCCGGAAGTCCGTAACGAGGCGCTTATCTCGCTGATCAATGAGATTATTGAAGCCATCAAGACCCAGGTACAGGTCAAGCACTGGCGTTCGGACCTCAAGCAGCCCAACGCCGAAATGGCTGCCGCCAAAGAGTCATAGCGCAACAATAACGGCAGAGCAGCTGTCGATTGACAACAACAACGAATAAGGACATCCACCGTGGACAATGCACCCTTGCACTACCTGCCCGCTCATGAACTCAGTCGACAACTGACTCAGGGTGAGGTGACCAGCGTCGCCCTGACCGAAGCCCTGCTGGCCCGAATCGAAACCCAGAACCCGGTCATCAATGCCGTTGTCACCCAGAACCGGGAGCAGGCCCTGGCCGCCGCCCGGGCCTCAGACCAGCGCCGGCAGCAAGGTGCTCCCCTTGGCCCCCTGGACGGATTGCCACTGACCATCAAGGATACCTGGGAGGTTCCCGGTTTTGCCTGCACCGCGGGCGCCCCGGTATTGCAGCATCATCGCCCTACCCTGGCAGCAAACGCCATCGCCAGACTGCTGGAAGGCGGTGCCGTCATTCTGGGCAAGACCAACGTGCCACTCTACGCCAGTGATTTGCAGAGCTACAACCGGCTCTTCGGTACCACAAACAATCCCTATGGCATCAGCCATACCGCCGGAGGCTCATCCGGCGGGGCTGCCGCCGCCCTTGCGGCAGGGATGACGCCTCTTGAGGTGGGCAGTGACCTGGCAGGGTCCATCCGAACCCCGGCACATTTTTGTGGCGTCTTCGGACATAAGGCCTCCCGTCATCTGATTTCAATGCGCGGCCATATCCCCGGTCCCCCTGGCACCCAGTCTGAACCGGACTTGGCGGTGGCAGGCCCGATGGCCCGCAGTGCCCGTGACCTGGAATTACTGCTGACTGGCCTGGCCGGCCCACGACCGGATCAGGCCAGAAGCTGGCAGTTGAACATGGAGCCCGCCTCGCTTACCAGCCTCAGCCAATGCCGGATCGGCCTGTGGTTTGACGATCCCCACTGTCCCATCAGTCAGGAACTGAGTGGCGGCTACAACACCCTGGCCGACCGGCTGAAAGGACTGGCCTGCCACATCGGCACCGCCGATCACCCTCTGCTGTCCCTCGACAAGCTCCTGCCACTCTACTTCAACCTGCTGGGCAGCCTGCTGAGTCCATCCCTGAAACCAGCCCAACGCCGGCAGATGCTGTGGATCAGTCGCCTGGAGAAAATACTCCGCCATCTGGGACCGATGACCACCGGGATCGGGCAGTATGGCCGTGGCGTAAACCAGCCGGTGCACCAATGGCTGATACACCACGAACACCGGGAACAGATGCGCAGCCAGATCGAATCCCTGTTCCAGGACGTGGATGTGCTGCTGACACCCATTACCCCGACCGCAGCCATTCCCCATGATCAAAGTGATCCCGTGGTGAGACGGCAAATCACCGTTAACGGCCAGCAGCGCTCCTACATGGACCAGTTCTGCTGGATCGCCCTGGCCTCGCTGCTGGGTCTGCCAGCCACCTCAGTGCCCATTGGCCGGACGGCAGCCGGCTTGCCCTTTGGAGTCCAGGTTATCGCCGCCCCCGGGCAAGACCTCACCACCATCCGCTTTGCGGAACTGCTGGAAGCCGAGGGGCTGGCCGGGTTTACGCCGCCTCAGGCACAGGACAACGTCGGTGGAACACAACGGTACAATCGGGAAAGGCTGGATGAGGCGGCCGATTGAGGTGATACCGGTGTAGGGGTGCCGGGTCCTGACGGGGGCGGCAGACAGCAGCTTTCCAATGCAATATCATTGCGAGTGGGCTGCGGGGGGCACGTCGAGCAACTCGAGGGAGTACTGCCTCTTTGCAGCCACGGCCAGTGTCGATAGCAACACACTGATGAATTCAAGATCACCTCTGAAAAGAGGCATCGAGCTGACTGAGGGAATGAACGCCCCATAGCCCTATGGACCGACAAACCCACCTGAAAACCCGCACCTACCTGGTTGCTCGCCATCAACACCCCGCCTGGAAGTTGCTTTCCGCCAACCGTGGCCCCTTGGTGCTAAGCTGCCTGCAGACCTTGCTGGAACAGAACCGGGAAGAGATTCTGCTGGAGGATGCCCAGCAGATGCTGGCGGATATCCTCCAGGAACATGCGAACAGCGACGACCTGGATCTCACGTCCGGGGACCCGGCCGGTGATGCCAGAAAAGAACTTCGATCCTGGATTCGCAAGGGGCTGATTGTGGAGCGCGATGGCCGGCTCATGGCCACCGACGCCCTGCAAAAGGCTCTGACCTTCGTGGAAGGCCTCGACGAAAAGATCATGACCTCGACTGCCTCCCGCTTGGCAACCGTGCAACGGGAAATCGAGAGCCTGGAAACCCGGCTGAACCCCGATGCACAGAGCCGCGCAGACCATATCCGGCGCAAGATCCGGGATCTGGAGGCGGAACTCAAAGCGGTCGAGGCCGGCCACTTTGAGGTGCTCAAAGGCGCAGAGGCTGCCGAAGGCATCCGCGAGGTCTACAATCTGGCCACCAGCCTGCGGGCGGATTTCCGGCGGGTGGAAGACTCGTATCGGGAGGCTGACCGGCAACTGCGCCAATCCATCGTCAGCGATCAGCATCACCGGGGCGACATTGTCGACCGGCTGCTGGATGGCCACGACACCCTGCTGGAGACCGCCGAGGGCAAGGTCTTCCACAACTTCAATGAACAGCTCAGCCGCTCCATCGAGCTGGAGAACATGAAACACCGGCTGCGCACCATTCTGCGTCACCCCGCCACACAGCATGCACTCTCCCGGCAACAGCAAGACGAACTTCGCTGGCTGGTGATCCGCCTCATTCAGGAATCCGCTGCCATCATCAAGGCCCGCGCCCGCAGCGAGAAGGACGTGAAGGGGTTTCTGAAAACAGGCTTGGCCGCAGAAAACCACCGGGTAGGCGAGCTGCTCAATGGATTACTCAACACCGCGCTGAGCGTCGACTGGTCCAGCCACAAGGTCCGCAAGAGCGAGACGCCCCTGCCTCCGGTCGCTGTTGCAGTTTCCGGCCTGCCCGTGATGGAACGCCTCAGGTTCAAGTCCGCCACCGAAGAGCAGAGTCAGGACCTGGAACTGTCCGAGCAGAACGCCAATCTTGAGGATGTGGACGAGGAATTCTGGCGGGCCTTTGACGGTCTCGACCGAGAAGCGCTCTATCAAGACACCGTGGAGCTGTTAACCGTCACCGACCGCCCGATGAGCATTGGCGATATCGCCAGCCACCTGCCGCCCACCCATGACCTTGAGTCCATTGCCCTTTGGCTGGCCATGGCCAGAGAGGCAGAGGTGACGATTTCCGACCAGCAGGAAACCGTGGACATCACCGACAGCAACGGTCAGACACTGCGCTTTCGTCTGCCGCACCTGACCCTGACCCGCAACGACGCAGAATCCATAGACTGGGAGCTGTAACCCCTCATGCCCGACTACTTTGACCGCCTGACCCGTCCAGCCGATGAACCGGAAAGCGGTGACAGCGCACCCACGGAAACCGCACCCGCCCTGCACCCGACAGCCGAAACCGGTTCCGCCGAGACCGAGCAATACACCGCCAAACATCTCAAGGCCACCGCCCAGGAGCTGCTGAAATACGGACTTTTAGAGGCTGATCGCAAGCCCAATCTGTACCAAATTGCCATTACCCAGACGTCCGCCATCAATCGGACTCTGGAACCCTTCGACCTGCGCCTAAAGGTGGATGATGTTCGCGGTCTGGCTTTTCTGGTGGTCTCCGAGCAGTTGTTTCGGGACGGCGAAGACAATGCCGACGAATGGTCCCACCCCCTGGTACGCCGCCAGCGCCTGACCATGGAACAGTCCCTGCTGGTCGCCATTCTCCGACAGCACTTTATAGCGCACGAACAGGAGGCCGGACTGGGCGCGGGTGACGCCACCCTGGAGCTGGAGGAATTATTACCACAACTTCAACTGTATCTGGGTGATACCGGCAGTGATGCCCGGGACCAGAAACGGCTACGCAGCCTGCTGGATGCCCTGAGAAACCACGGTATTGTCTCGGATATTGATACCAACGATCAGATAACCATCCGCCCCATCATTGCTCACCTGGCCAATCCGGAAAACCTGCAGAACCTGCTGCACCATTTCCGGAAGGTCGCAGGCCAGACTGACACCATGGACGGAGATGACGTATGAGCCAGTCCCAGAACGACCTCTTCGCAACCGAATCGCTGCCGCCGTCAGCCTACATTCTTACCCACCTGGATCTTTATAACTGGGGGCCTTTTGGTGGCCGTCACTGTGCGGAGATTGATCCCAAAGGCACTGCCATCATCGGTCCAACTGGCAGCGGCAAGACCACGCTGGTGGATGCGCTGATGACCCTGTTAACCCATCAACCCCGCTACAACCTGGCCTCCACCGGCGGCCACGAAAGTGACCGGGACCTGATCTCCTACATCCGCGGCGTATCCGGGGCCGGCAACAACAGCGGCGACAACAGCCACATCGCCCGCCCTGGCAAAACGGTCACCGCCGTCAGCGCCCGCTTCTCAAATGGTGATAAGGCTATCCGCATTGCCGCCCTGTTCTGGATTGAGGGCAGCAGTTCGGCCGCAAGTGACCTCAAACGCCTGTGGCTGTTTTCGGAACGCGACGACCAAGGCCTGGACGATTGGCTGGCACTGCACCACGAAGGTGGCGCGAGGGAGCTCAAACAGCATGCCAAGCAACACCCGGGACTGCAGACCAACGACAGCAAGAAAGCCTACCTGGCTCAGGTACGACGTTTCTTTGAAGTAGGTGAGAATGCCTTCACTCTGCTCAATCGCGCCGCCGGCCTGAAACAACTCAACAGCATCGACGAGATCTTTCGAGAGCTGGTGCTGGATGATCAATCCGCGTTCGACCGGGCCGCGGAAGTCGCCAGCGAGTTCGACGACCTGGCGGCGATTCACAGCGAACTGGAAACCGCCCGCAGACAGCATCAATCGCTGTTGCCCATTGCCGATACCTACCAAAAACACCAGAACACCCGTCAAGCGCTGGGCCAGCAACTGACCCTGAAAGACACTCTTCCAATATGGTTTGCTCAAACCGGCTATGACCTCTGGAGCGACCGCGCGCGGGAACTGGACACACAACTTGACGATGGCCGGCATACCATCGAGACACTGGCTGCCACCGAAAGGGAGCTGACCAGCAAAGCGGACACCCTGAAGGACATCTACCTCAAGGCCGGCGGCGCCAGTATTGAGCAGTTGAAAGAACAAATCGCCCAGCAAGAGCGCTGGGCGGAAGAACGGCAGCGCCACGCCCGGGATTACCAGGCCCTCACCCGGAAACTCGAACTGGACGACACCCTTTCCCCGGAAACCCTCGCCGCCAACCACCGACAGGGTGAGGTACGTCTCAAAGAGCTTGCCGTCGCGGAGGAGAACCAGGACCAGTCCCTGCTGGACCTGCGCATCCACCACGGCAGGCTCAGCGAAACGCTGACCGAACTGACCGCAGAAATCGACCGCATCAAGGCCCGCCCCGACTCCAACATTGACGGTCGCTATCAGGAATTCCGGACCGAGCTCGCCGACGCCCTGAACCTGGCGGAAGCCAGCCTGCCCTTCGTCGCCGAACTGGTGGAAGTCAAAGCCGAAGAACAAGACTGGCGGGGCGCCATCGAAAGGGCTATCGGCGGTCATCGGTTGCGGTTGCTGGTGCCGCCGGCGGCGATGCAATCTGCCCTTGACTGGATCAATAGCCGCAACAACAAGCTGCACGTACGGCTGCTGGAAGCCCAGATCCCCAAGGGCGCGGCGGAGTTCATGGAGAACGGCTTCACCCGGAAGCTCAACTTCAAGGACCACCCTCACCGGGAAGCACTGAAACAGCTGCTGGCGAGCATCGACCGGCACTGTGTCGATTCACCGGAAGTGCTGCGCCAGACCCCCCACGGCATGACCCGACAGGGCCTGATGTCCGGCAAAAGCGGGCACTTTGAAAAACGGGACAACCAGCGCCTCGATAAAGGCTGGATGACCGGGTTCAACAACCGTGACCGGCTGGTCGCCCTCAACAGCGAACTGGCGGACGCCCGCCAGGAAGCAGAGGCAGTTGAAGCACAGCTCAACCAAGCCCGTGCCAAGCTGACGGTGACCCGCGATCAGATCACCCTCTACAAACTGCTTGCCGACATCGAGTTCAGCACCATCGACCTCCCCACCGCGCAGCAGGAACTGGCGTCACTCCAGGAGCGGCTGGACGCTCTGACCGCACCGGATTCAGACGTGGAAGTCACCCGGAGGGAATTCGAGGCCGTCAATCAGCAACTGGAGGGGCATCGTAAGAAGCTGGGCAAACAGCAGGCTGACCTGGCCGTCCTGGAGGACAAACGCCGCCAGGCAACCCAACGGTGCCATGACCTGCTGGAGCGCCTTGGCGATGGCCTCAGCGACGAACAACAGACTCTGGCAGACCAGCATTTCAAAAAACCTTCAGCCGATCAGTACGATCGCCTGGACGCCCTGGAACGACATCAGCGGGAACAGCTGGATAACACCATCGGCAAGCTGGGCAAACAGGTCCAGGGGTACGAGCTTAGCCTGACCCAACTGATGGAAAAAGCTCAAACCATCGACACCGGCGCTCTGGCGGAGACTGGCAGCGACATTCGGGACATCCCGGAGTACCTGGAACGGCTGCGGGTACTGGAAGAAGAGGCCCTGCCCCAGAAGCTGGAGCGCTTCCTCGGCTATCTTAACCAATCCTCCGATCAGGGGGTTACCCAACTGCTGGCTCATAT
Organism: Marinobacter xestospongiae; assembly: GCF_023156385.1. Lineage (GTDB taxonomy): Bacteria > Pseudomonadota > Gammaproteobacteria > Pseudomonadales > Oleiphilaceae > Marinobacter > Marinobacter xestospongiae. The sequence continues at coordinate 94,353 of NZ_JAKZAK010000008.1, read as the reverse complement.
CCAGAACCAGGTGGCCATCATCGAGGAGCGGATTGCCGACCTTAACGCCACCCTGCGCCGGGTCGATTTTCAACCTGGCCGATACCTGCGCCTGGAACCCCGCCGGGTAACCCACGAATCCCTGAGAACACTCGAGCGGGCCCAGCGTCAACTCAGAGCCGATGCCCTCAAGGACGACCAGGGGGAGAGTCATTTCAAGGCCTTGCAAAACATGGTGGCCTTGCTGCGGGATGCGGCGGACAACAAACGCACCGTTGGTGCCCGCGCCCTGCTGGACCCCCGTTACCGGCTGCAGTTTGAAGTGTCGGTGCTGGATCGGGACTCCAGCGCCGTGATCGAGACCCGCACCGGTTCCCAGGGCGGCAGTGGTGGCGAGAAGGAGATCATCGCCAGCTATATTCTCACGGCATCCCTGAGCTATGCCCTGTGTCCAGACGGTGCCACTCAGCCCCTGTTCGGCACCATTGTGCTTGACGAGGCCTTCTCCAAGAGCTCCCATGCTGTGGCGGGGCGCATCATCTCGGCCCTGAACGAGTTCGGTCTGCACCCTCTGTTCGTGACCCCAAACAAGGAAATGCGGCTGCTACGAGCCCACACCCGCTCGGCCATTCTGGTACATCGTAAGAACCTGCAGGCCACCCTGACCTCGCTCAGTTGGGAGGAACTCAAGGCACACGCGGATAAAGTGACCCGGAAAGCTCATGAAATCTCCGGATGACATCGCGGCCCGCCTCGCCCGGCAGTGGCAATCAGCCGATCTGAGGGAGCGGCGTCTACTTTCCCCCGAAACCTGGCCACTGAGGATTGCCATCGGTAAACCCAGCGCTGCCGAGGTACGGGATCGGGTCAGCCAGGTTCGCCAGCATCTGCAACACTGGCGCGCAGTCGCCGTGGGACAGGTGGAGTGGCAGCCTGTCCGCTTCCAGAGCACCAGCGAAGCCATCGATGTGCCTGCGTTCTGGGTACTGCAATCGCCCAGCCAGTGGGTGCAGGCCGCCGGCAATCATGAGGTTAGAAGGGAGTACGACACGCTCGCCCATCTGGCCTCGGCGCTGGACCCGCGATTTCACTCATTGATCGTACGCCGCCGTAGCCTGGTCATGGATAAACCGGCGTCTGACGTCATCCTCTGTGGCAAGGTGGCGTTGCAGCTACAGCCCGGCTGCGCAAGGGGGAAACCGCTCCGAGCCCTTGCTCTGGCCGGCATCGACAGTAAGTTCTTTGAACGCAACCGCCAATTGATTACTCAGATGCTGGACATCCTGTTCGACGGCCAAGCCAGTGATACTGGACTCGAGGCCTTTCTGGGTGCGGAGGACGAAGGCCATCACTGGTTGCTGGTAGCCGACCTCAGCGGCACGCTGCTGCCCTTCGCCCAGATGCGCGTGCGGGCCCACGAGCTACAAACGACCTCACTGCCCGGTCAGCGTCTGCTGTTGGTGGAAAACGAACGCTGTCTGCACCAGCTCCCGGCGGTACCAGACACCATCGCCGTGCTCGGCTCCGGCCTGAATCTTTCCTGGCTGCAGGCACCATGGCTGAGCCAGAAATCCATTGCCTACTGGGGCGACCTGGATACCTGGGGTCTGACCATGCTGAGCCGCGCGCGTGACTACCTGCCAAACCTCACCCCGCTGTTGATGGATCAGACAACCTTCGAACGGTATCGGCAGCAAAGCGCCGTGGAAGAACCCCAACCGGCTTCGGCGGAAGCCCCTTCCAGACTGAACTGCCAGGAGGCGGCGCTTTACCAGCAGCTGCTACATTCAGAAAGAGGCCGGCTGGAACAGGAGTTCCTGCCAGTGGAGCTTGTTCATCAGGCGGTTCTGGGGTGGAGCGCCTGATCGAAGGCCCACTCTTGAAGGCCATATCAGGCCGCACAAGCCACGCTCACGACTCAACCTCTTCCTGCCCCGCCGTGGCTGCCGAACCTTCAGCGCGGCAAAGCGCCAAACGTTCAGACAACGCCGCATCCAACGCCGCCATTGCCTTATCCCTGTTGCTCCACCAGTCCGTGGACCACACCCTGAACAGCGTCCAGCCCAGGCCCTCCAGGACGCCCTGGCGAATCTTGTCCCGCTCACGGGCATAGGCGGAGCTGTGGTACATGGCGCCATCACACTCGATGCCGGCCAGATAGATGCCGGGTTTGTCCGGGTGCACTATGCCCATGTCGATGCGGTAGGCGGAGACGCCGATCTGGGGATGTACCGTCCAGCCCCGGTCCTGCAGGCCTCTCGCCACCGCGACCTCAAAGGGGGATTCGAAATCGCCCATGGAGCCATAGACAGCAGCCCCCAGCGCAGAGGCGCCACGTTCGGCGTATTCCAGGAAGTGTTTGAGGTCTGCCACGGCGCGAGCCTGGGTGCGGGCCAGATCAATGCGTTCCGGCGGCAGGGTGGAGAACACCACCATTTCTGAACGGGCGCGGGTCATGGCCACGTTCAGCCGGCGCTCCCCACCCGAGCGGTTGAGCGGGCCAAAATTCATGGTGACGTGGCCGGTTTCATCGGGACCATAGGTGATGCTGAACAGGATCACGTCACGCTCATCCCCCTGCACGGTTTCCAGGTTCTTGACGAACACCGGCTCCAGCTCATCCTCGGAGAACGCCCACTCGATGCCAGGATCCTCCGCTCGCGCCCTGTCCAGTAGATCCTCGATCAGGCTCTGCTGTTCGGTATTGAACGTGACCACGCCAATGGACTGGCTGCGAACCGCCGGGTTATCAGAGGTCAGACGGCGCTCAATCTCCGCCACGATGGCCTTGGCCTCGCCCTGGTTATGGCGCGCCTTGCCGCGTGCATAGAAGCCTTCCGGTTTCACCAGCGACACCCCCTTGTCGGGATGCACCGGCGCCGGGAACGTGATCAGGGAGCTGTCGTAATAGCGGCTGTTGGAGAAGGCGATCAGGCTTTCCCGGCGGGACCGGTAATGCAGGTTCAGCACCCGCTGAGGGATACTGGCCCCGATCAGTTCATCGAGGATACTCTCCAGATCCCCTTCTCCATCGATGTCGCCATCCGGGTCGTCATCGGAGCGACCGAAGAAATTGGTGGGCGGCATCTGCTTCGGGTCACCGGCCACAATCACCTGTTTGCCACGGGCCAGCGAGCCCACGGCATCCCACACGGTGATCTGGGAGGCTTCATCAAAAATCACCACATCGAACTGCGCCTGCCCGGCGGAGAGGAACTGGGCAATCGACAACGGCGACATCATCAGGCACGGCGCCAGCGTGGTAATCACGTCCGGGATGGTTTCCATCAGTTCCCGAACCGGCTTGTGGCGCATTTTCTTCTGGAGTTCGTGGGCCAACACACCCCAGGACGACTTCTTCCGGGTGGTTTCCTGATCCGGGATTTCACCAGCCAGGTTGGCGGCAATGTACTGCGCCGTCAGATCACTGAACCTGGTATCCAGCTCCCGGAAATTTTCAATGGCGGCTTCATGTTCCGGTGAGGAGAAGGTGCGCAGTACCTCATCCTCACCGATCACCGCCGACGACCACCAACGGCAGTACGCCGCCTCGAAAACCGCTTCTACCTGGTCAGCGGGTACCGTTCCGTTCTCAATGGCGTCCACCAGCGGGCCAAGCTGGAGATCCAGCGCCTCAGTGCGGCGCCGCACCCAGGCGCACCAATCGCGCAAGGCGACATGGTGATCCACGATCGCCTGGCATTGTGCGGCAATCGACTCAAGGGCTGGCCGCCCTTCCGGCAATCGGCCATTCAGAGAACCACCGATCAGTGCTTCAAACGTTTCCTTATGGGCCGTGAAGGTCTCGAACGCCGCTCTGAAGTCATTGATGGTCCGCCCCACTTGCGCATCCGGTGCCAGCAGGTCGTTGGCATCATAGAGCAGCGTGCGAATTGTGCCGCGCAACGCCACCAGAGATTGCGCGTCGTCCGCCAGCTTGCCCACCGCAACGCGCGCCCGAGAGCCCAGCGTCTTCAGGGCGGCGATGGCCTCCGGGTCTGAGTGATAGGCGTCCCACTCCCGCAGGCCTTTCAGCACGCCATCCAGACGGTCGATCTGGCCACCGGTCTCCCGCAGCTGTTTCAACAGCGGGATATCATTGGTCGGGTCCGGATCGCCCTGCGCACCGCCCTCACGCATTTGCTTGACCACTTTGCGCTTTGCAAACCAACTCCTGGGCCACCAGGTGTCATTGGCCTCTGTCCAGGCCGGTTCCAGCACCGCGGCATCCAGGGTTTGCCAGGCCAGGGCCTCATAGGGGCAGCTCAGCTTCGCCTGGGTCTCGATGTAGGTTTTCAGTTGAACGACGGCCTCTTCCAAGGCCTCCAGCCGGTCCGCGCCATCCGGCTCCAGCGCAAAAGACGCATGCTGACGGTAAGCGTCCAGCAATACCTGGCCGCACTCCGCCATGGCCGCCAGCCTGGGCAGGTTCACCACGCCCGGGCTGATGCCCAACGCCTGCTCCAGCGATGCCTGTGCCTCCGTGAGCCTTGCCCCGCTGGCTTTCAGGCTGCGGGCGGCTGCCACCACCTCGTCTTCCCACTGGGGGCGCCAGTCAAAATTGCTGACCAGCGCCAGCGGGTGGTCGACCAGATCACCGACCGCCCCGGCCTGCACCGCCAGCAATGCGGCCACTTCACGCAGTTTCTGCAGTTGAGCCTCATCGTGATAGGCCGCGTTCGGCCAACTCAGCTTCACCCTGGCGGCCAGATCGGCATCACGAACCTTCACGCCCATGGCATAGTGCGGCGTAAGACCATTTCGGTGGGGTTGATGCAACGCATTCACCAACCGGTTCAGTCGATCCCGCACCGCCTTCAGCCGTTCGGCCTCCGCCTTCCAGTCACCCACCACAGCCCCAGAGGCGCTGTTCCAGGAACTTCGCAGCTGATCCAGCACATCGGCTTTCTTAACTTTGTTGGAGTGCAGCTCAAGGCAGAACTGGCCCAGACCAATGTCCCTGAGGCGCCGATGCACCACCTCCAGTGCGGCGGTCTTCTCGGACACAAACAGGACTTTCTTGCCCTTGCCCAGCATGTGCGCGATCAGGTTGCCGATGGTCTGGCTCTTGCCGGTGCCAGGCGGGCCGATGATGACGAAGTCCTTGCCCCGATCCGCCGTGGCAATGGCCGCCATCTGGGAAGAATCCGCCGGTAGCGGCGTCAGCAGATCCGCCGGGGTGTATTCCCGGTCAATCTCTTTGGGATCGACAAAACGAATGTCGCTCTCATAAGCCTCTCGAGGCGTATCCAGCAGATGACGCACCACCGGGCTTTGTTTCAGCGCCTCGGAGCGGTCCACCAGATCCTTCCACATCAGGTACTTGGCAAAGGAGAAGTGGCCCAGGACCGTTTCTTCGATGACTTCAAAGCCCGGAACCTCCTTGATGGCATGGCGCACCCGGTGCCAGATCCCGGCCACGTCCACACCGCTTTCGTCTTCCGGCAAGGCGCCACTGAGGCCATGGATCTCGATACCGAAGTCTTTCTTCAGCAACTCCAGCAAGGTGGTGTTGAAGCGGGGCTCATCGTCATTGGCCACCATCTTCACGCCACTGCGCACCGACTTGCGCTCCAGGGAAACCGGCAACAGGATCAGCGGCGCACGGTAGCGGCGATCGCCCTTGTCCCTGGGCTTCCACAGCAGAAAGCCCACCGCCAGAAACAGGGTATTGGAGCCCCCTTCCTTCAGCGACGTCTGGGCCTTGCGGTAGATTTCCACGGCCCTTTTGTCCAGCTCCTCCTGAGTCAGCTCCACCAATACCTGTTTCTTGGCCAGCGCATCACGGGCATAGACTTCTTTCAGCTCTTCGCCGGTACGCTGGCGATGGATCTCCTGGTCCTGATCCTGGGTCTTTAACTGAGGGAATGGTGCAATGGATATCCGAGCCCCAGTGGCCAGCACGTCTTCCAATGCCCCCGGGTCAGCGCACACCAGCGTCAGATTGCTTTTGCTGGGCTTTTGATTCAACAGCGGGTTGCGCGCGGACAAATCCAGCAACTTGCGCTGCCAGCGCTCCAGGCGACCGCCCGGCGTATCGTCCGGCAGATCCGCTTCCACATGCACGGTTGCCGACGGCAGATCCACTGGCGCCTCTTCCAGCCCGGGTTCGATACCCTCTGTCGCATCGCCGGTTTCGGCAACCCCGGCACCCCCGGCGATCCCGGTTGTCAGGCTGATGGGGTTGATGCGATGTGCCCGCGCCCGGCGGATGTCGATGGCGGCGACAAACTCGCCATCCTTGTCCAGCGCCACCTGCTTGTTGCCCTCCTTTACTGCCTGGGAGAACGGCGGCGCAGGGTGATTGGTCAGGCAGGTGGTCTCGATCAGGATCAGCTCTTTCAGCGGAATGCGCTGGCGCAGGGTTTCTGCGTCATCGACCACCACGCTGGCAAGGTCCTCCTTGTCCAGCCACAGCCCCACCAGGGCGTGGCCGCGGGTCAAAATCACCAGCGGGTTCAGTTGGGCCTGCTCCAGTGCCGCCGCAAACAGCAGGGTGGTGTCCAGGCAGGTAGCCACCTTCGAGCTCTCGATCTGGCTGGGCAGACGAATCTTCTGGCCATTGTTCTCGAAACTGGCTGGCGGCAGCGCATAGCCCACCTGCATTTTCACGATGGCGGAATAAATGGCCGACGCCATCAACCACACCTGCTCACGACTGCCGGAATCGTAGCCGTTGATACTGCCCGATTTGCCCGCCGAGCGCAGAAGCTGGCTGGCCTGCCCCAGCAAGCGGTCCACCGCCGGATCATTCGGGGTGCAGAAGGCGGCCAGCAGTTCCGGAATGTAGGCCGCACCGCCCCACTCGTTGCAGGCGAGCAACTCCACCGGAATCGCCACCTCGGCCAGGCACTGCTCCGCCTGGCTGACCCGAATCGTTACCGTGCCTCGCATGGATTCCGTCAGCCCATGCAGGAACCCGCCATCCAGCTCCAGATCCCGATCCTTCATGGCCAGCAGACCACCTGCCGCGAGCCGATCCACAGTCCAGGTCTTGGTTTTCACAAACGCCGGGGATGCCGCCAACGTCACCGTCAGGTCCGACAGATCCTGCGCTTCATCCAGATTCTCGACCTGCAATTCCCGCAGCACGGCAAACGCGCTCTGGTGGCAGGCGAAGTTGATCTTTTCCACCAGGGTGGTGTGGATTTTCAGTGTTAACGCGTCCCTGTCAGACATATCCGTTCCCTCACAGTGAATTGCGCCGATCTGTATTGGAGGCCAATCGGCTATTAACAAGAGCATCTCAAGATTTGCAGTAGCGCTCCAACGTTACACGCTGACACGTCACCCAAATACGCTAACAGCTTACTACCGATTTGACTTGCGACGGCCCTCGCCAGCCTAACGGTGACATTGCTTGGGAGGAACGGAAAGCCTTTCAACAACGTTTCACCGAGAGGCTCCCTGGCCATGCAATCAGAAGCACCGGCAAGGCATCTCACGTTTTTCTCGCGCAAACAAAAAAGGCAGGCCAGTTTGACTGGTCTGCCTTTCAAATAGGGTAACGCGGAATCATCAGCGATCTTAAAGGGCGCAGCACAAATAAGAACACTGACTCAAAAGCCCTTTGGCTAAAACGAAAAAAGCCGGTCATCGACCGGCTTTTTTCTGTATTGGTAGCGGGGGCTGGATTCGAACCAACGACCTTCGGGTTATGAGCCCGACGAGCTACCAGACTGCTCCACCCCGCATCAAACTGGTTGTTAACCGGCTGTCCCGATCAACGTGGCGCGTATATTAAGGATTACACTGGGGGCTGTCAAACGCTTTCTGGAAATAAATCGGTTGGGTAGTCCAGCGACTCGCTTTTGGCGGGGTCCTGCTGGGTGCCGGTCCGGTTCTCACCCACCCGTTCCAGCGCCGATTGCACAGGACGGAACGAGCGTCGATGGATCGGTGTTAGCCCCAGATCCTCCAGGGCCTGCAGGTGAGCTGCGGTCGGATAACCCTTGTGGCCGGCCAGCCCATAGCCCGGGTACTGGGCATCCAGAGCCACCATTTCCCGGTCCCGGACCACCTTGGCAATGATTGAGGCAGCGCTGATGCACGCTACCCGGCCATCGCCTTTGACGACCGGCTCTGACGGCCAGGACCAGCGCGGACACCGATTGCCATCCACCAGTACATATTCCGGAGCCATTGGCAGCCCCGCCACGGCACGCTCCATGGCCAGCATCGTCGCCTGGTAGATATTGAGGCGATCGATCTCCTCCACTTCGCAGCGGCCCACACTCCAGGCCAGCGCCTGCTCCTGGATCTGCTCGAACAGCCGTTCACGCCGTTTCTCGGTGAGCTTCTTCGAGTCTGCCAGGCCAGGCACCGGGCGGGTCGGATCGAGAATCACGGCGGCGGTCACCACCGGCCCTGCCAGCGGTCCGCGCCCGACTTCGTCAACACCGGCGAGACGATCTCCGGCGTAGCTACAAACAAACGGCGGCAGTTCGGTTCTGGCCATCAGCGTCGATTCTCCAAAAGCTCCACGATTGCCGATGCCGCCCGTTCATCGGCGGAGCGGCGGAGCTGGTGATGCAGGTCGGTGAACGCAGTCGTCAAACGCTCCCGTTCGGTGTCGTTTTCCAGCCGCTCCAGCACGGCAGCACCGAGGGCCTCCGGTGTGGCGTCGTCCTGCAACAGCTCCGGCACCAAGGGCTCCCGCGCCAGCAGATTGGGCAGAGCCACATAAGGCACCTTCACCAACCGCGAGACCAGAGCGTAGCTCAGGTTGCTGAGGCGATAGCCCACCACCATCGGCTTTTTCAGCAGCATGGCTTCCAGGGTCGCTGTGCCCGATGCCAGCAGCACCACATCCGCCGCCGCCATCACCTCCCGGGAACGGCCGCGCACAATGGTGACCGGCAACTGCACGTCCAGCGCCGCCACCAATGCCGTCACCTGCTGCTCGCGGTCGCGATTGACGCAGGGAATCACCAGTTGAATATCCCGCCGCTGCTGCTGCAGCCAATGCGCAGCCGACAGGAACAGGTTGCCCAGGCGCTCCACTTCACCGCCGCGGCTGCCGGGCAGAATTGCCAGCACCGGCAACGCCGGGTCCAGCCCCAAAGCCACCCGGGCGCCCCGGGTATCGGTTTCCAGCGGAATCCGGTCAGCCAGTGGATGGCCAACAAAGGCCACCGGCACCTGGTGCTCCTCGTAAAAGCGCGCCTCAAACGGGAACAGGGTCAGCATCAGGTCCACCGCCTTGGCGATCTTGAAGATCCGCTTCTGGCGCCAGGCCCAGACCGACGGGCTGACATAGTGAACCGTGGGAATGCCGGCGTCGCGACAGCGACGCTCAATACGCAGGGTAAAATCCGGGGAGTCGATGCCAATCACCACATCCGGTGGCGTGGTGAGGAAATAGTCCAGCAGCCGGTCACGAATGCTGAGCAGCTCCCGCAATCGTCCCAGCACTTCCACCAGCCCCATAACGGACAGGCGCTCCATCGGCAGCAGTGAATGGAAGCCTTCGGCCACCATTTCATCGCCACCAATGCCGACAAAACGGGCCTGGGGGTAGCGGGCGCGCAGGGCCCGAATCAGCCCGGCCCCAAGAATGTCGCCGGAGGCTTCGCCGGCAACAATACCAAACGTCAGCGGGCGCTTGCCATCAACGCACGGGGCCAGGGGGAGCATGGAGGAGGACACTACCGGATGATGCCGCGCTGAGCACCACGCAGGGATTCAATCAGAGGGTGTACAGCATCGACATCGCTGTACTGGCTTTCCAGTTCTTCCAGGGCCTGTTCGGTGGTCAGTCCCTGACGGTAGATCACCTTGTACGCCCGCTTCAGGACCGTCAGCACGTCCTTGTCGAAACCACGGCGCTTGAGTCCCTCGGCATTCAGGCCATGGGGCTGGGCGGACTGGCCACTGGCCATGACGTACGCGGGAATGTCCTTGAGCACGATACTGCCGCCGGCACTCATGCTGTGGGGGCCAATGCGACAGAACTGGTGAACCATAGTGCCGCCACCGAGAATCGCCCAGTCACCAACCCGGACGTGGCCGGCCAGGGTGGCACAGTTGGCGAGGATGGTATGGCTGCCGACCACACAGTCGTGAGCCACATGCACATACGCCATCAGCAGGTTGTCGCTGCCGATCTCGGTACGCCCCTGATCCTGGACCGTACCGCGGTGGATGGTGCAGTTCTCACGAATAACGTTGTTGTCACCGATGGTCAGAGTGGTGGGCTCGCCGGCGTACTTCTTGTCCTGACACTCCTCGCCAATACTGGAGAACTGGAAGATGCGGTTGTTACGCCCGATCTTCGTTGGCCCCTTGATAACCACGTGCGAAAGCACCTCGGTACCTTCACCAATTTCCACATCGGGGCCGATGTAACTCCAGGGGCCGACGGTGACACCGTCAGCCAGTTTCGCGGAAGGGTCTACAATCGCCTGAGGATGTACTCCCGACCAATCATTTGTCGCCATCAAACGTCTCTCTCAGCGGTCATGACCTCCGCGACACAGGCGACTTCACCATCAACCAGCGCACGGCAGTCAAATTTCCAGATTCCATGTTTACCGGATATAAACTGCGACTCCATCCGCAACTGATCCCCTGGCACCACCGGCCGCTTGAAGCGGACCTTGCTGGAGCCAGCGAGGTAGTGTACCACGCCGTCAGATGGCTTTTTGTCAACGGTCACAAAACCAAGAATTCCCGACAGTTGCGCCATCGCCTCGACGATCAGAACACCGGGCATGATGGGGTTGTTGGGAAAGTGCCCGGTAAAGAACGGCTCGTTGATGGAGACGTTCTTGTAACCAACGATCGATTTGCCCTTCTCAACTTCAAGCACGCGATCCACCAGCAGGAACGGATAGCGATGTGGAAGGAACTCCATGATCTCTTTAATGTGCATCATCAGGATTGGCCTCAGCCCTCAATTTTCTTTTCCAGTTCCTTCAGCTTTCTGGCCATCGCATCAAGCTGTCGGAAGCGAACCGCGTTTTTTCGCCATTGCCGGTTTGATTCCGCACCGGTCCCCGAAGAATAGACTCCGGGCTCGGAAAGGTTGCCGGTCACCAGCGTCATGCCGGTGAGCTGGACCTGGTCGCCGATCTCGAGATGGCCGGCAACGCCGGAAGCACCGCCGAACACACAGTGCCGCCCGATACGGGTACTGCCGGCCACACCCACCTTTGCCGCCATGGCGGTGTGGTCGCCAATAGAAACGTTATGGGCGATCTGGATCAGGTTATCCAGTTTTACCCCATTTCCGATGACAGTATCGTCCAGCGCGCCACGATCGATGGTGGTGTTGGCGCCGACTTCGACGTCGTCACCCAGAACCACGCGCCCGATCTGCGCAATCCGGTGCCAGACACCCCGCTCGTTGGCGAAGCCGAAGCCATCCGACCCCAGCACGGCACCACTGAGGATGTGGCAACGGGCACCCATTACCACATCGTGGGCCAGAGTCACCCGCGGGCGCAGCACCGAACCAGCGCCAATACGACAGCGGGCGCCAATCACTGAGCCCGCCCCAATCACCACGCCATCGCCAAGCTCCACATCCGCCTCAATGACGGTTTGGGGGCCAACGGAGGCAGTGTCGGGGATGACGGCCGTGGGGTCCACAACCGCCGTGGGATGGACTCCGGGCGGCGCTACCGGGGCCGGATCAAACCAATGGCTGAGGCGAGCATACCCAAGATAGGGGTTGTCCAGTAACAGGACATTGGTCGCACTTTTCTCAGCCATCGCCGGCGCCACAATCACAGCGGACGCCCGGGTGTCGGCCAGAAAACGGGCGTAGGCGGGGTTGGCCAGAAAGGACAGCTGGCCGGGGCCGGCAGCCTGAAGCGTCGCCAGCCCTTCCACGCGGACATCGGGGTCGCCCTGCAGTTCAGCGCCCAGTGCCGCGGCGATTTCACCGAGGGTGTAGGTTTTCTGTGTCATGTCAGCTCCCGTGCCAGCATCCAGTGTCCCGTCTGCCGACCCGGAGAACTGCCAGACCGGCCTAAACGTTATTGATTCAGCTTCTCGAGCAGTTGCTGGGTCAGATTCATCTCCGGCTTCACGTAGACCACCGCTTCGCTCGGCAGAATCAGGTCGAGATCGTTCTCTTCCAGCAGTTCCTTGACTGCGGCGTCCACCTCCGGACGAGCCTGCTCCAGAAACGCCTGCTTACGGCCGGCAACGGTGTTGTCCAGACGCTGCTTGAGGAAATTGAACTCCTGGACCTTGTCCTGGAAGTCGGAGGCCAGGGAATTCCGCTCGGACTCGTTCATCATCGCGCCATCTTTCTCAAGACGCTCCTTGAGCTGGCGGGCCTCTTCCTGAACCGAGCGCACATTGGCTTCCTCATCCGCAAAATCCTGTTGCAGTTTGTCACTGAAAGCCTGGGCATCGTTGGAAGAAAACAGCGCCTGGCGCAGGTCCACCACGCCAATGCGGGTATCGGCCGCGGCCGGCATGGCGATCAACAGAGCCAGTAGCGCAGCCACTGCGGGTTTTCTGAACATGTCCACTCTCCTCATGGTTGAATCGATCCAGCCGGTCACGAGTTGGCTGGGTTAGAAGTTCTGGCCCAACGAGAACTGGAACACCTGGGTGTCATCCCCGTCCTTGTCGTTTAATGGCTTGGCCAGACTGAACGCCAGCGGACCCACCGCCGTGATCCACTGGAAACCGATGCCGGCCGAGAACCGGACTTCATCAAATCGCGGATCATAACCGCGATCGGCATCAAACACCTGACCGCCATCGATGAAAAACAGCGTCCGCATGGATCGGGTATCGCCGGCAAACGGCGTCGGGAATACCAGCTCAATGCTGCCCTCGGTGAGGAGATTACCACCGAAGGGATCAGGATCAGAGTCGTCGTTCTCACTATTGGTCGCCAGCGGCCCCAGTGAGTTTGCCTCGAAACCGCGAACGGAGCCGTAACCACCCGCGTAGTAATGCTCGTAGAACGGCATCACGGTACGATCGCCGTAGCCATCCCCATAACCAACCTCGGACCGCACCCTCAGCACCCAGCTCTGGGCGTCGTTAAGAGGCTGGTAGAAGTCGCCCTTGTAGCGCAGCTTGTAGTACGTCAGGTCGCTGCCCGGCACCGCCACGTCCGCAGACAGGGTATGACTGTAGCCATCGGTGGGCAGAATTCCCCGGTTGAGAGTGCTGCGCCGCCAGGAACCGAACAGGTAGTAGTTGTTGAAGTGGTCACCTTCCTCGGCGATGAAATCCTCCACTTCCAGCGACGTGAACCTCCCGGTCTGGACCTTCGACAGGGTATAGCCCAGGCCGAAATTCAGCCGGGTGATGTTGTCGGTGGGGTAGCCGAAAGTCAGCTTGCCGCCATACTCATCCAGCAGGTAGGAGGAAATGTCCTGGTCTTCGAAGTCGGTTTCCCGGGCAAACAGGCTAAACCCACGGCTGACCCCATCCACGGTGAAGTAAGGGTCCAGGTAGGAGAAGTTGGCGCTCTTGATCGAATCGCTGACGTTGGCGCCGATGGACACCCGCTTACCGCTGCCGAAGAAGTTGTTCTCCGAGATATTGGCACCAAGGATGGCACCGGAAGTCTGGGAATAACCCACTGAAGCAGACAGGCTCCCGGTGGTTTGCTCTTCCACCGAATAATTGACGTCCACCTGATCGTCAGTACCCGGCACGGGCACCGTCTCAACGTCCACAGTCTTGAAGAAACCAAGACGTTCAAGCCGGGTCTTGGAGAACTCGATCCGGTCGGTTGACGCCACCCCACCTTCCATCTGGGTCATTTCCTGACGCAGCACATCGTCCCGGGTGGCGACGTTGCCGCGGAAATTGATACGACGTACGTAAGCGCGGTTGCCAGGCTCCACGAAGAAGGTCACCGACGTGGTGTTGTCGTCGTGCGTCTCCGGAATGGCGTTGACGTTGGCAAAGGCGTAGCCCTCGGTGCCCAGGCGCCGGGTGATGAGATCCGACGTGGTGGTCATCGAGGCGCGGGAGAACACATCCCCCTCTTCGATAACGAACAGTTTCTTGAGCGTCTCTTCGTCGAGAATCAGATCGCCCCGGAGCTGGATATCGCGGATGGTGTATTGGGGGCCTTCATTGATGGCAATGGCAATGAACACCTCTTTCTTGTCCGGCGAGATCGACACCTGGGAGGATTCCACCGTGAAATCTATGTAGCCACGGTCGAGGTAGAACGAACGCAGGGTTTCCAGATCACCGCTGAGGCGCTCGCGGGCGTACTTGTCGGCACTGGTCAGCGACGCCCAGACGCCACTGGTCTGCAGTTCAAACAGATCCAGCAGTTGCTCGTCGTCGAAGCTCTTGTTGCCGATCAGATTGATGTGCTGGATCGCCGCCACATCGCCTTCATTGATCTCCAGGCGAATGGCCACCCGATTGCGCGGAAGGGTCTCGCCGGTGGCCTTGACCCGGGCGTTGTAACGCCCCTGCGCCACGTAGGAGCGCAGGATCTCAAGCTCCAGCCGCTCCAGGGTCGCGCGCCGGAAGACCTGACCTTCCTGCAGACCGGCACTGGACAGCGCGTCCATCAGCATTTCGGTCTCGATATTCTTGTTGCCTTCGATATCGATAGAGCTGATCGAAGGCCGCTCCTGTACCGAGAGGATCAGCACGTTGCCGTCGCGGCTGGCGGCTATGTCGGTAAACAGACCGGTCTTGAACAGGGTCTTGATGCCATCCGCCAGTGCCCGGTCGGAGAGTGACTCCCCGATACCGATCGGGAACGCCGAGAACACACTGCCCGCGGAAACCCGCTGCAGCCCCTCGACTTCGATATCGGAAATGATGAACTCGTCAGCAAAGGCTGACTGGCCACCCAAGGAAGTAACTGCCAGGCCGAATACTGCGCCGAAAAAAGACCGTCTCATTCAATAACTTCGCCTGTTGGTGCGCGTAAGAAGGTGGCAATTCTCACAACCGCATCAGGTCGTTGTAAAGTGCAAACACCATCAATGAAAGAATCATTACCATACCAATTCGTAATCCTAGCGCCTGAACCTGTTCCGAGACCGGCTTACGGCGAATGGCTTCAATGGTATAGAAAACGATATGGCCGCCATCGAGTACCGGAATCGGCAGCAGGTTAAGCACGCCGAGACTGACACTCAGGTAGGCCAGGAAACGAATAAAATCCTCAAATCCGGAACTGACGCTCTGCTCCGCCACCCGGGCAATGGTAATCGGACCACTGAGATTTTTGGGAGACAGCAGCCCGGTAACCATTTTCTTGATCGCCACCAGCGTCAGCCGGGTATCGGCCCAGGTGCGCTCAATCGCATACGGAATCGCCGCCAGCGGATTGTAACCGACCTCCCGGAGCATGCTCTCAGGCCAATCGACCGGCTGCACACCTGCACCAACGTAACCGATGGTCTCTCCGGAATCCTGCACCTGCTCCGCTGGCGTAATGGCCACCAGCATCAGTTGCCCATCGCGCAGCACTGACAGCTCCAGGGTCTGCTCTGGCGCGCCCCGAATCACCTTCACCAGTTCGTACCAGCCGGCCACGGGCTCACCGTCCACCGCCGTTACTTCATCACCGGGTCGCAGCCCAGCCAAGGCGGCACGACCGTCTTCGAGCACCTGATCAATCACCGCCGGCACCGCCGGTCGCCAGGGCGATACGCCAAACTGACTCAAAGGCAATGGTGCTTCGTCATCCAACTGCCAGCCATTGAGGGAGGCCTGAAGCTGACGGGACAGGCCGTCGTCGATGACCGTCATCGAGACTGACCCATGCTCCCCTGCACGCTCCAGCAGGCGCATGTTGATGTCCTGCCAGGACGATACCCGGCGGCCATCAACCTCAGTCACTTCCATCCCACTTTCCAGGCCAAGTCGTCCAGCGACCGAATCCTGCTCCACTTCCCCCACAATCGGGGCCAGGGCATTGAATCCGACCACGCCGAGGAGCCAGTAAGCAGCAATGGCGAACAGGAAGTTGGCGATAGGACCAGCCGAGGCAATCGCAATACGCTGACCCGGCGATTTGGAGGTAAACGCCTGATCCCGGAGTTCTTCCGGCACGGGCCCTTCGCGCTCGTCGAGCATCTTGACGTAGCCACCCAGGGGAATCAGCGCGATCGCAAACTCGGTACCGTGGCGATCGTACCAGGAGTAGACCGGATTGCCGAAGCCAACGGAAAACCGCAACACCTTGACCCCGCAGCGCCGGGCCACCAAGAAATGGCCATACTCGTGGATGGTGACCAGGATTCCCAGGGTCAGCACCAATGCCAGTATGGTCTGCAATAGCTGCATCATAATGTCATTTGCCAGTCATTCTCAATGATTGAGAGTTCAACGGATCTGCTCAAGGGCCACCGCTCGAGCTTCGTCATCCTTGGCAAAGATTGCCTCAAAATTGCTTGCCGGTTCAATCGCCACCCGCGCCAGGGTCCGCTCAATGATAGCCGGGATATCCACGAAACGAATCTTACGCTTCAGAAAGGCATCAACAGCCACTTCGTTGGCGGCGTTCAGGATGGCTGGCGCCGTCGCTCCGGCATAGAACGCCTCGGCGGCGAGTCGCAGACAGGGAAAACGGTCCGGGTCCGGGCGCTCAAAGTTGAAACGACCAATGGCAAACAGGTCCAGAGGCGGCACTCCGGCTTCAATCCGCTCCGGCCATGCCAGGCCGTTGGCGATAGGCGTGCGCATGTCGGGGCTACCCAACTGCGCCAGCACGGAGCCATCCTCGTAGTCCACCATGGAGTGAATGATGCTTTCAGGATGGACGTGCACCTCCACCTTACCGGGATCAGTGTTGAACAGCCAGCAGGCTTCGATAAGCTCCAGCCCCTTGTTCATCAGCGAGGCGGAATCCACCGAGATTTTCTGCCCCATGGACCAGTTGGGATGGGCACAGGCCTGCTCCGGAGTAACATCCTGGAGTTGCTCGACGCTGAAGGTACGGAAAGGGCCGCCGGAGGCGGTCAGCAGAATTCGGCGGACACCGGCGGCATCCAACTGCCGACTCTGCCCTGCGGGCAAGCATTGGAAGATGGCATTGTGCTCGCTGTCGATCGGCAGCAGCTCGGCGCCAGAGTGGGCCACTGCGTCCATGAACAACTGACCGGACATCACCAGTGCTTCCTTGTTGGCCAGCAGAACCCGCTTGCCGGCCTTCACAGCTGCCAGGGTGGGCGCCAGACCGGCCGCCCCCACAATGGCCGCCATAACGGTATCACAGCCTGCGTCACCAGCGACCGCACACAACCCCGATTCACCTGTCAGCACCTCGATGTCGGTACCGGACAAACGGGACTGCAGCTCGGCCGCAGCGGCGGCGTCCGCCATCACGGCGACCGACGGCTGGAATTCCTGACACAGGCGGGTCATCTCATCGACCCGGGTGCTGGCCGTCAGCGCCTCGACCCGGAACCGCTGTGGGTGGCGACGGATGACATCCAGTGTACTCTGACCAATGGAGCCGGTAGCGCCCAGGACCGTCACCGAGCGCATCATGCCACTCCGGCCCGCAGCCAGCCCAACAGCCCAACCAACAGTGCAAACACCGGAATTGCGGCGGTGAGACTGTCGATCCGGTCCATGATGCCGCCATGCCCCGGCAGCAGCTGGCTGCTGTCCTTGATGCCACGATGGCGTTTGAGCATGCTCTCCAGCAGGTCACCCAGGACCGAAATCGCCCCGGTCAGCAAACTGGCGATGACCAGCAGCGAGCCCTCCACCAGGGTCGCTTCGACAGCCATACTGCACAGTGTTGCCAACACCGCGACGGC
Organism: Marinobacter xestospongiae; assembly: GCF_023156385.1. Taxonomy (GTDB): domain Bacteria; phylum Pseudomonadota; class Gammaproteobacteria; order Pseudomonadales; family Oleiphilaceae; genus Marinobacter; species Marinobacter xestospongiae. The sequence continues at coordinate 76,651 of NZ_JAKZAK010000008.1, read as the reverse complement.
AGCCAGGCCACCCCACACCCCAGCCCAGGATTTACCGGGGCTGACCCGGGGCGCCAGCTTGGCCTTGCCAAAGGCGCGCCCGGCAAAATAGGCACCGATGTCCGCGACCCAGACAATGCAGAAGACGTAGAGAATAACCAGCAGGTTGTTGTCCAGACGGCCAAACTCGACGTCGCCATTGCGCAACTGGTTCAAACCAACCCAGGCCGGTACCAGAACCAGCACGCCCATCAGCGCCCGCACCGGCACCGGTGACCACCGATCCGTGCCCTTGGGGTAGCTGCGCACCAACAGCAGACAGATTCCCCACCACACCAGCGCCACCCAGTTCACCCAGGCCAGGGGCTGGTACAACAGGTACAACACGGCGGCAACGACTGCGGCATAGCCAAAACGGGCGGCCTGGGACGTCAGTCCTGCCATATTGGCCCACTCCCAGGCACCAATGGCGATGATCAGACCGGTAAACAGGGCGAAGCCCAGTGGCGGTAGAAAGAAAATGCCCCCGATCGCAATGGGAGCCAGGATCAGGGCGGTGATAATACGGGTCTTTAACACGAGTCGGGTCGCTTATTCGTCGTTATTGTCGGGCGAGCACGCGGCGGAAATCTGATCGTCAGTCTGGCCAAACCGGCGCTGACGACGGGAGTAGGCTTCCAACGCCTCGCGCATCTCCGCTTCGTGGAAATCCGGCCAGTACACCTCTGAGAAGTAGAATTCGGTATAGGCCAGGTGCCAGAGCAGGAAGTTGCTGATCCGCTGCTCACCGGCCGTGCGGATCATCAGATCCGGCATGGGCAGGTCGCCGATGGAGAGGTGCTGCTGAATCAGGTCATCGGTGATATCGGACGGCGCCAGGCGCCCTGCCGCCACGTCTGCCGCCACCTGGCGGGTGGCCTGGGTGATATCCCAGTGGCCACCGTAGTTGGCGGCAATCACCAGCGTCATGCGGGTATTGTGACGGGTCAACTCTTCGGCACGGGCCATATGCTCCTGGAGCACGGCGCTGAAGGCACTGCGATCGCCAATGATCCGCAGCCGGATATTGTTGCGGTGCAGTTTCTTGACTTCCCGTTCCAGCGCGAACAGGAACAACCGCATCAATGCCGATACCTCATCCTCGGGACGACGCCAGTTCTCGCTTGAGAACGCAAACAGGGTGAGTACTTCCACCCCTTCCCGGGCACAGGTTTCCACCACCGACTTGACGGCCTTGACCCCGGCCTTGTGACCGGCAACCCCTTTCAGGCGCTGCGCCTTGGCCCAGCGGTTGTTGCCATCCATGATGATCGCCACGTGCCGGGGCCGCGTCGCCGCCGAAACCGGAATATCTGCGGATACCTTTTCCGTCATGCTAACCCCTGACCGGCAGCGCCTGGGAAGGCTCTCTGCCGGTGGTTGGTGAACGCCGAACCGTGACGGTCTAGACCGCCATCAGGTCCTCTTCCTTGGATTTGAGCATCTTCTCGACCTCAGCTACGTAGCGGTCGGTCAGCTTCTGGACCTCTTCCTCACCGCGACGCTGGTCGTCTTCGGAGATCTCTTTCTCCTTCACCAGGTCCTTGATGTCATTGTTGGCGTCCCGGCGGGCGTTGCGGATGGAGACACGGGCGTGCTCGGCATCTGCCTTGGCCTGCTTGACCATCTCGCGACGGGTTTCCTCGGTCAGCATCGGCATCGGTACCCGAATCACGTCACCGTTGGTGGACGGGTTCAGGCCCAGATCAGACATCATGATGGCCTTCTCGATGGTCGGCGTCAGGTTCTTCTCCCAGGGCGCCACCACCAGAGTACGATTGTCTTCGACGTTGACCGCGGCCACCTGCTTCAGCGGGGTGTCCTGACCGTAATAGCTCACCATAACGCTATCCAGGATCGCCGGATGGGCGCGACCGGTACGGATCTTGTTGAATGCTGAACCCAGAGCTTCCAGGCTCTTCTTCATGCGCGTTTCGGCATCGGATTTGATTTCGTTGATCACTGCAGCATCCTCAATTCTGTGTCTGGTAAAAAAACGTTGTCTGTCGCCGACTCAGTCGACCAGTGTGCCTTCGGGCTCGCCGGTGACAATCCGGGTCAACACGCCCGGCTGGTTCATGTCGAAGATCCGCAACGGCATGCCGTGATCACGGGCCAGACAGATTGCAGTCAGGTCCATGACTTCCAGCTTCATGTCCAACACCTGATCATAGGTCAGATAGTCGTATTTCTCCGCTGATGGATCCTTGACCGGATCGGCGGAGTAGATGCCATCCACCTTGGTGGCCTTGAGTACCGCGTCGGCTTCGATTTCGATGCCACGCAGGCAGGCGGAGGAATCGGTGGTGAAGAAGGGGTTGCCGGTACCGGCGCAGAAGATCACGACATCGCCATCCTTGAGATCGCGAACCGCACGGCGGCGGTCGTAATGCTCAACAATGCCGCTCATCGGAATGGCCGACATTACCCGTGTACGGATGTTGGAGCGCTCCAGGGCATCCCGCATCGCCAGGGCGTTCATGACGGTTGCCAGCATCCCCATGTGGTCACCGGTTACCCGGTCCATGCCCGCCGCGTTCAGGGCGGCACCGCGGAACAGGTTACCACCACCGATCACCAGGCCAACCTGGACCCCGATACCGATCAACGCGCCGATCTCCAGGGCCATTCGGTCCAGCACCTTCGGATCAATGCCGAAATCGTGCTCACCCATGAGCGCCTCACCACTGAGTTTCAGCAGAACTCGCTTGTACCGTGGCTGGCTGTTCGAAGACTTAGGCATGATGATCCCCTCTATACATTGGCTGGCAGGATGACGACGCTGCGGGAGGACCACGCCTGTCGACTGGCGCGATCACTGTCCGGACTCGCATCTGACATACCTCTCCAGCCGATCCGGCGGTAAAAAAGGGGTATCTCAGATACAAGCCCGCCACGAGGGCCGGGTTTCCCCAGCCAACGTGGCAGTCTTTGTCGGGCCCGACAATCGTTGATTCCGGGCCCTGGGAGCAGGATCAGGCCTTGCCGGTACCGGCTGCAGCAGCAACCTCGGCAGCAAAGTCCACTTCTTCCTTCTCGATGCCTTCGCCAACTTCCAGGCGAATGAAGCCAACCAGCTCACCACCGGCAGCCTTGATCAGCTCACCAACGGTCTGGTCCGGGTTCTTGACGAACGGCTGCTCGACCAGGCTGCTCTCTTTCAGGAACTTCTTGATCCGGCCGCCCATCATCTTCTCAACGATTTCATCAGGCTTGCCTTCCATATCCGGCTGGGCCTTGATGATTTCCTTCTCTTTTTCCAGCTCTTCAGCAGGCATGTCTTCTGGCTTGCCAACGCGCGGGTTAACCGCAGCGGCGTGCATGGCAACGTCGCGAGCCACTTCGGAGTCACCAGCAGAAATGGCAACAACGGAAGCGATCTTGTTGTTGCTGTGGACGTAGCCACCAACAACCGGACCTTCAACCTTCAGCAGACGACGAACAGTGATGTTCTCGCCGATCTTCTGAACCAGGCCCTGGCGCTTCTCTTCCAGTTCGCCTTCCATCAGCTTGGCAACGTCAGTCTCGCCTTTGTCGAACGCAACGGCCAGAACGTCATTGGCGAAAGCCATGAAGTTGTCATCACGGGCAACGAAGTCAGTCTCAGAGTTGACTTCCAGGACGTATGCGACGGTGTTGTCGTCGGATACCTTGATCAGGGCAACGCCTTCAGCAGCGGTACGACCAGCTTTCTTGGCGGCCTTCAGACCGGAAGACTTACGCAGCTCTTCGATAGCAGTTTCTACACTGCCGTCAGCTTCTACCAGTGCCTTCTTGCACTCCATCATGCCAAGACCGGTACGCTCACGCAGTTCTTTGACCATTGCAGCGGTAATTGCAGCCATGTTCAATCCTCTCAATGTCAGGAATCTGGAGTCCCGTCCCTTATGGGGCCGGTACAGATATTCAGGAAAACCTGAACAGCCTCGACTGTTCAGAACGCTGATCCTCCCACTCGGGTGGAGTCGGGTCTTGCCCGTACCTTTCGCACCTGAAGAAAGGGGGACCGGAGGTTTCTCTCCTCAGCCCCCACATTCAAGCGCCGAAAGATGATCAGCACATGACGCCAGGCGTCTTACTCGGCAGCCGGAGCTGCGCCTTCGGCGTCTTCGCTGACTTCTACAAACTCATCAGCGCCGGCGCCAGCCTGAGTACCTTCAACACAGGTATCGGCAACCGCCTTAACGTAGATCTGGATCGCACGGATCGCGTCGTCATTGCCCGGGATGACATAGTCAACGCCGTCAGGATCGCTGTTGGTATCAACAACGCCGATGACCGGGATGCCCAGCTTGTTGGCTTCCTTGATCGCGATGCGCTCGTGGTCAACGTCGATCACGAACAGAGCGTCCGGCAGGCCACCCATGTCCTTGATACCGCCGATGCTGCGCTCCAGCTTGTCCATCTCGCGGGTACGCTCGAGGGCTTCTTTCTTGGTCAGCTTGTCGAAAGTACCGTCTTTGCTCTGGGCTTCCAGATCACGGTAGCGACGGATGGACTGACGAATGGTCTTGTAGTTGGTCAGCATACCACCCAACCAGCGGTGGTTTACGAACGGCTGGCCAGCGCGCTCGGCTTCTTCCTTAACGATCTTGGCGGCAGCACGCTTGGTGCCAACGAACAGGACCTTGTTCTTGCTCTCTGCCAGCTGCTGAACGAACTTCAGCGCGTCGTTCATGGCAGGAACAGTCTGCTCCAGGTTGATGATATGAATCTTGTTACGGGCACCAAAGATGTACTTACCCATTTTCGGGTTCCAGTAACGGGTCTGGTGACCAAAGTGAGCACCTGCTTTCAGCAGGTCACGCATATTTACCTGAGCCATGATATATACCTTTTAGCTTCGGGTTAGTCCTCCACACGTCCGATTGCCCCAACCCCACCTGTTAAGGGGGCACCCTGGGACAACGTGTCGACGCGTGTGCGAATTTACCGGATTGATGTCCGGCGGGCGCGTTTATACCACAAAAGCAAACCCCGGCGCCATTGCTTTCGTACCTTTTAAGGCGCCGGCGAAGGCAGCCACCGCCTTGTACCCGGAACAGCGCACCCTTAAAATGCCTGTTTGATCCAAATCAACAGGAAGCCCAATGCAGGTAACGATCAAGACCCCGGAAGAAATCGAGAAGATGCGTGTCGCCGGCCGTCTGGCGGCCGAAGTGCTGGAGATGATTGGCGAGTACATCAAGCCTGGCGTTTCCACCGAGGAACTGGACCGCATCTGTCACGATTACATCGTCAATGTACAGAAGGCGATTCCGGCTCCGCTGAACTACAAGGGGTTTCCGAAGTCGATCTGCACGTCGGTCAACCACGTGATCTGCCACGGCATTCCGTCGGAGAAGAAAATCCTCAAGGACGGCGACATCATGAACATCGATGTTACCGTCATTAAGGATGAGTACCACGGTGATACCAGCAAGATGTTCATTGTGGGCAAGCCCAAGCCCGGCACCGAGCGACTGATCCAGATTACCCAGGAATGCCTCTATAAAGGTATTGAACTGGTCAAGCCAGGCGCCCGCCTGGGGGACATCGGCCACGTAATCCAGCGTCACGCCGAGAAGCATCGTTATTCGGTGGTTCGAGACTACTGCGGTCACGGCATTGGCAAGGTGTTCCATGAAGAGCCCCAGGTCATGCATTACGGCAAGCCAGGCACCGGGTTCGAACTCCAGGAAGGCATGACCTTCACCATCGAGCCGATGATCAACCAGGGCAAGTACCAGACCAAGCTGCTGCCAGACGGCTGGACCGTGGTCACCAAGGACCACAAACTGTCCGCCCAGTGGGAACACACCCTGCTGGTGACCGCCGACGGCTGTGACGTGCTCACCAAGCGAACCGAAGAGTCGTTCTAGGTGGACACGGCCGAGCTGGAAACCCGAGTCCGCGAGGACCTGTCCCCGGTCCTGGCAGCCCGCGAACTGCTGCAATCCCGCTACAACGCGGATGCTGAGGCCTTTCGCCAGGGTGCCGGGGTGCGGGAGCTGGTGCAGTCCCGCGCCAACACCATCGACCGGGTTCTCCAGCTCATCTGGTCACGCTACCCTTTCGCCAGCTCTCCGGACATTGCCCTGGTGGCTGTGGGCGGCTACGGTCGCGGCGAGCTTCACCCCCATTCCGACATCGATCTGCTGATTCTCAGCCGCAACGGCGTTGAGGACGACTGGCAGGAAGATCTCGGCGCCTTCATCACGCTGCTCTGGGACCTGCGACTGGACATCGGCCACAGCGTCCGCAGCCTGGAAGAAAGCAAGCACGCCGCCCGCGACGACGTCACCATTCTCACCAACCTGCTGGAAACCCGGACGGTAGCCGGCCCGGACGAACTGCGCTCAACCCTGAGCGATGCCATCTACTCCGATGACATCATGACCGACCGGGAGTACTTCATCGCCAAGCGGGAGGAGCAACAGGCCCGCCACACCAAATACGGCGACACCGAGTACAACCTCGAGCCCAACGTCAAAGGCTCCCCCGGGGCGCTACGAGACATCCAGACCATTGGCTGGATCACCAAGCGGCATTTCGGCCTGCAGAGCATCGCCGATCTGACTCGTTTCAGCATTCTGACCGAAGAAGAACACCGGATTCTGCTCGAGGGCGAGACCTTCCTCTGGCGACTGCGTTATGGCCTGCAACTGATCGCCGATCGCAACGAGAACCGACTGCTGTTTGATCACCAGCGAGCTCTGGCTCACCTGCTGGGTTACCGTGACGAAGGCCGTCGCCTGGGCGTGGAAGCGATGATGCAGGCTTACTACCGCACCGTGCTGGCGCTGGCCGAGCTGGCCGACGTCATCCTGCAGTACTACGATGAGGCCATCCTCGCCAGCGAGGGCCAGGAAACCATCCAGCCGCTGAACAAACGCTTCCAGGTCCGTAACCGTTACATTGAAGCGATCAACAACCAGGTCTTTGCCTACGCGCCCTACGCCATTATGGAGATCTTCGTGTTGATGGCGCAGCATCCGGAGATCAAGGGCATCCGCGCCACCACCATTCGTTCCCTGCGGGCCCACCGGCACCTTATTGACGATGCCTTCCGCGGCGACCTGGCGGTAACGACCCTGTTCATGGAACTGCTGAAAACGCCCCATGCGCTGGATCAGACCCTGTCGTACATGAAAAAGTACAATGTGCTGGGGCGCTACCTGCCGGAATTTGGCCAGATCATCGGCCAGATGCAGCACGACCTGTTCCACATCTACACAGTGGACGCCCATACCCTGCGGGTGATCCGCAACATGGTGCGCCTGACCGGCCCGGACGCCCGCACCGAGTTCCCGCTGGCATCGCGCCTGATCCATCGACTGCCGAAACTGGAAACCCTGTACATTGCCGGGCTCTATCACGACGTCGCCAAGGGCCGGGGCGGGGATCATTCCGAACTGGGGGCGATCGACGCCGAAGCATTCTGTCAGCGCCACCACCTCAGCGAGCGCGATACCCAGCTCATCGCCTGGCTGGTGGAGAACCACCTGCTGATGTCGATGACGGCTCAGCGCAAGGACATCTCCGACCCCGACATTATCCAGGGCTTCGCCCGGTCCGTGCCCAGTGAGGTGCACCTTGATTACCTGTACGTGCTCACCGTCTGCGATATCAGCGCCACCAACCCCTCGCTCTGGAACACCTGGCGCGCCTCCCTGCTGAGGCAATTGTACATTGAGGCGAAACGGGTTCTGAGCCGCGGCAACGACAACCCGGTGGACCGCCAGGAGTGGGTCCGGGCCACCCGCACGGAAGCCCGGGAAATGCTGCTGTCCCAGGGCTTCAGTGACGAGCAGATCGACAGTATCTGGGACAACCTGGACCAGGACTACTTCCTCCAGGACTCCACCGTGGACATTGCCTGGCAGACGGCCGCCATCATCCGCCATGGCGACCACCCGGACCCCCTGGTGCTGATCCGTGACACCCGCGGCGGCCCCAGTGAAGGCTACTCCCAGATCACCATCTACATGAAAGACCGGGTTGCGCTGTTCGCGGCCACAACGGCGGTGCTGGAGCAACTCAACCTCAATATCGCCGACGCCCGCATCACCACCTGCACCAACAGCCCCTACTCCATCAGCTCCTACGTCGTGCTGGATGACAAGGGCCAACCACTGGGGATCGACCCGGCCCGCAAGGAGCGGGTACGCAAGCGCCTGATCGAGGAACTGGATGATCCGGAGGACTACCCGGACATCATTCACCGGCGCACCCCGAGACAACTCAAGCACTTCGCCTTCCCGACGGAGGTGACGTTCTCAAACGACACCTACAATCAGCGCACGGTGATGGAAGTCGTCACCCCCGACCGCCCCGGCCTGCTGGCCCGAATCGGCCAGGTCCTGCTGGAACACCGGGTACGCCTGGCCACCGCCAAAATCGCCACCCTCGGTGAGCGGGTGGAAGACGTGTTCTTCGTCACCGACGAACACGGCCAGCCGATCCAGGACCCGAACGTGTGTCACCGCCTTCAGGAAGACCTCTGCAACATGCTGGACCAGACTCAATGAACCCCAACCTGTCCCGACTGCACCCCTACCCCTTTGAAAAACTGAGCAAGCTCAAGGCCGGCATCGAGCTGCCCGACCACCTCCCGGCCATCGCCCTGGGCATCGGTGAGCCCAAGCATCCGGCCCCCGAATTCGTCAAACGGGTGATCGCGGACAACCTGGACCGACTGGCCAACTACCCGACAACCCGCGGCCTGGACGAACTGCGCGAAGCCATCGCGGCGTGGGCCACCCGCCGCTTTCAACTGACCGCTGGCACACTAACGGCGGATGCACACGTGGTGCCGGTCAACGGCACCCGGGAAGGCATCTTCTCCCTGGTGCAGTCGGTGGTGGACCGCAGCCGCCCCGGCGCCAGAGTGGTGAGCCCCAATCCGTTCTACCAGATCTACGAGGGCGCGGCACTGCTGGCCGGCGCCAGCCCCCACTACCTCGCCTGCGACGAGAGCAACGGCTTTATCCCGGATTTCGATCAGGTACCGGCCAGCGTCTGGGACGACTGCCAGATTCTGTTCCTGTGCTCTCCTGGCAACCCCAGTGGCGCCGTTATTCCCCGCAGCACCCTGGCACGGGTGATTGAGCTTGCGGACCGCCACGACTTCATCATCGCCTCCGACGAGTGCTACTCGGAGCTCTACCCTGACGAAGCCCAGCCGCCGGAGGGCCTGCTGCAGACCTGCGCCGCCCTGGGCCGGGACGACTTCGCCCGCTGCGTGGTGTTCCACAGCCTGTCCAAACGCAGCAACCTGCCCGGACTGCGCTCCGGCTTTGTCGCCGGTGACGCCCGCATCCTCAGGGAATACCTGCGCTATCGCACCTACCATGGCTGCGCGATGCCGGTTCAGCACCAGCTCGCCAGTGTGGCGGCGTGGCAGGACGAAGCCCATGTGCAGGCAAACCGGGCCGCTTATCGGGCCAAATTTGAGGCAGTGGTGCCAATCCTGAAGCAGGTGATGGAGGTCGATTTCCCGGACGCAGGCTTCTATCTCTGGCCCAGGACGCCGGTGGACGACGAAACCTTCGCCCTCGAACTGGCACAAACCCAGAACGTACACGTTCTGCCCGGCCGCTATCTGTCACGCACCATTGACGGCTACAACCCGGGCGAACACCGGGTGCGTATGGCACTGGTCGCACCGCTGGACGAATGCGTGACGGCAGCCGAACGCATAGCGACCTATCTGCGCCAACGCTAATGGCGGTAGTCGGCCAGGCACCAGCCCAACTCTCGAACCAACCCTTGCAAGCAACGAGTCAGGACTCATGAAACTCTACGGCATCAAGAACTGCGACACCGTCAAGAAAGCCCGCAAGTGGTTGGATGAGGCGGGCATCGACCATCAGTTTCACGACTTCAAGAAAGACGGTCTAAACCCGGAACTGCTCAGCCGCTGGGAGCAGGCCGTAGGCTGGGAGCTGCTGCTGAACCGGCGCGGAACCACCTGGCGCAAGCTGCCGGAAGAGGTTCGTGATAACATCGACGCCCAATCCGCCCACACCGTCATGCTCGACAACCCATCGATCATCAAGCGCCCGGTGGTTGAGCAGGACGGCAAGGTCTACGTCGGCTTCAAGGCCGATGACTGGGCCAACACTTTCACGCCCTGAGCCCGGGCCGTCGACACGGCCACAGGACATCAGCGCGACCCGAACACAAAATCCCAGATTGAAGGAGAATTCAGCGCCATGAGTTTCGCATTCGGAATCGGCATCGGTACCCAGAACACCAGCAACGAGTGGCTGGAAGTGTTCTACCAGCAACCGGTACTCAACCCGGCCGACGCGCTGGTTGACGCCGCCCGCTCAGCCCTTGGCTACACCAGCGGCAATCAGGCGCTCGTCGCCAATGCCGACCAGCTCAACGCCCTCGCCCAGGCTCTGGCCGACGCTGGCGACGCAGCCCAGGCCAACCTCGCCCGCAAGGCCGCAGACAGCCAGCGCCCGGTTGTGGTCACGGTACTGGAAAGCGACGACACCGCCAGCAGCACACCGGAGGTGTACCTCAAGCTGCACCTGATCTCCCACCGCCAGGCCAAGCCCCACGGCCTCAAGCTGGATGGCATCTTTGGACTGCTGCCCAACCTGGCGTGGACCAACGAAGGCGCGATCGACCTGAAAGAACTGCCGGATCGCCAACTCCAGGCGCGCCTTGAAGGCCGCGTGCTGGAAGTGAAATCCGTCGACAAGTTCCCGCAGATGACCGACTACGTGGTTCCCGCCGGGGTCCGTATCGCTGACACCGCCCGCGTACGTCTGGGCGCCTACGTCGGTGAAGGCACCACGGTCATGCATGAAGGCTTCATCAACTTCAACGCCGGTACCGAAGGCACCAGCATGATCGAAGGCCGGATCTCCGCAGGCGTGCTGATCGGCAAGGGTTCCGATCTCGGCGGCGGCTGCTCCACCATGGGCACCCTGTCCGGCGGCGGCAACATCATCATCTCCGTGGGCGAGAACTGCCTGATCGGCGCCAACGCCGGCATTGGCATCCCGCTGGGTGATCGCTGCACAGTGGAAGCAGGCCTGTACATCACATCCGGCTCCAAAGTGGCGCTGCTGGACGACCACAACAACCTGGTGGAAGTCGTCAAAGCCCGCGACCTCGCCGGCAAGCCGGACCTTCTGTTCCGTCGTAACAGCCAGACCGGCGCGGTTGAGTGCAAGACCAACAAGACCGCGATCGAACTCAACGAAGAGCTTCACGCCAACAACTGAGGGCTACGCCCTGATCACGCCCGGTCCCTGCCCTGACTGCGGACCGGGCTCGCCCTACCTCGAAACAGACAGGCCACCCAATGAGTAACTCGCCCACCATCGAACTCGCCATGGAACTGATTCGCCGCCGCTCCGTCACACCAGACGATGCCGGCTGCCAGGAACTGATGATGTCCCGTCTCGCGGCCCTGGGGTTCCAGGGAGAATCCCTGCGCTTTGGCGATACCGACAACCTGTGGGCTCGAAAGGGCCAGGACGGCCCGGTACTGGCCTTTGCCGGCCACACCGACGTGGTTCCCACCGGCCCGGAGAAGAACTGGGCGCTGCCGCCGTTCGACGCCACCCTTCGCGACGGCTTTCTGCACGGCCGCGGCGCGGCAGACATGAAGGGCAGCCTGGCGGCGTTTGTCACTGCCTGTGAGCGCTTCGTGGCTCGCTACCCTGAGCATCGCGGTTCAATCGCACTGCTGATTACCAGCGACGAGGAAGGCCCCGCCAAGGGCGGCACCGTTAAAGTGGTGGAAACGCTGGAGGCAAGGAACGAGAAGATCGACTGGTGTCTGATTGGCGAGCCCTCCAGCACCGAGCTGGTCGGCGACGTGATCAAAAACGGCCGTCGCGGCTCACTGCATGGCTACCTCACCGTACACGGGGTCCAGGGCCACGTGGCGTACCCGCACCTGGCAGAGAACCCGGTGCATACCGCCGCGCCGGCACTGACCGCGCTCAGCACCCAGCACTGGGACAGTGGTAACGAATTCTTCCCGCCCACCACCTTCCAGATCACCAAGATCGAGTCGGGAACCGGGAGCAACATCATTCCAGGTGAACTGCTGGTGCACTTCAACTTCCGCTACTGCACCGAGAACACGGCCGAATCCCTGGCTGAGCGGGTGTCCGAGATACTCGACGATCACAAGCTCAACTACGACCTGGAATGGAACCTCAGTGGCCGCCCCTTCCTCACGGATCGCGGCGCCCTGGTCAGTGCGACCCAGGACGCCATTCGCCAGGTCACCGGGCGCGAGACGGAACTGTCGACCTCCGGAGGCACCTCCGATGGCCGCTTCATCGCCCCGACCGGCGCCCAGGTGGTGGAACTCGGACCAATCAACGCCACCATCCACAAAGTGGATGAATGCGTGAAGGCCGAGGATCTCGACACCCTGTCCGATATCTACGAACAGATCCTGGTGCAGCTGCTGGCCTGATAGGCCACTGGCACCATCAGCAACCACTCAGGCTCAGTAATGGGGAGGGGGCGTCTCTTCCTCTTCCGGCTTGATGTTGGAAGGCGCCATCTCCTTGATCTGCTTGTGGAGGTGGCGTTTGGCGTCCCACAATTCCCGCAGCTCCAGCTCCTGCCGGGCTACTTGCTCGTTGAGGGTGTTGATGACGTCGTCCTGAAAGGCCAGCCGGGTTTCCAGCTCTTCCAGTCGGGTTTCCAGGGACTTCTCAGTCATGGCAGTGAGACTCCTCTGTTGTGGCTTCTCCGATGTAGCGTCCGCTTGGCCAGTACCCGCTGATATCTGTTATGATCGCGCTTTTGTCAGCCGGCACCGGTTTCTGGTAGCGGCTGTTGTTCACCGGTCGGTTATCCAAGTGTACGCGATTCCCGGCCTTGTTGGTTAGAGTTTGAAATTTTGAATAACGGAGAAACATCCCCCAATGCGTAGTCCAGCCAAAGCGATCCTCCTGGCCATCCTGATCGCCATCCCGGCCCCGTTCGTTCTCGCGTTCGCCCTGGTGACCTTTACCCCGGAACTGTTCCAGATCCTGTCCCAAACCGGCAGCTCAGAACTGGCCGGCAAACCCACCTTTGTACTGGGTAGTGCCCAGGGAATCGGCGCCTATGTGCTGACTCTGGTACTGTTCGCCCTGGCCGGTTTCCTTGCCATCACCTTCTCCCAGAAGCAGCCTCAGCGCCAGAGCCGTCAGCAGCCCCAGGCCGCGCGTCGCAGCGCGCCTCAGTCCCGCACGCAGGCGTCTGACGATGATGATGACGACAACGAGGGACCGGAAGGTGATGAAGAAGGTACCGTGAAGTGGTTCAACGTCAAGAAAGGCTTCGGCTTTATCGTGCGTGAAAGCGGTGACGAAGTGTTTGTGCACTTCCGCGCCATTCGCGGGCGTGGCCGTCGCGTCCTGCGTCAGGGCCAGGCAGTACGTTTCGATGTGGTGGAAGCGGATAAAGGCCTGCAGGCCGACAACGTCTCTATCCTCGAAGAGTAAGGCCGTCGGTCAGTGGTCGCCTCCCAGCGGCCACTGACCGTCAATCCCCTCAGTTCCAGGCCACCAGCTGCTCACCACGCTGATCCAGCCGCCACCATTTCTCATCCGCTACCGGATCACCTTCCTGCCAGCCGCCGGGGCTGCAACGAACTTCAACCTGGAGAGCCTCCCAGGCGCTGCGGGCGCAATCCAGATCGCTTGCCCACGGCAGCTCATTGCCTTCCAGCACCAGACAGGCGTAACGTCGCCCCATCGCACCAGGGTACAGGCTGATGCTCACCGGCTGCGCGTTGACCTTGCCCTGCCCTCTCAACATGGGCCGGTCAAGACTGGCGTCATCCAGCTCAAGCTCATCAAAGTGAGCCTGCAACCAGTGGCTGAGTTGCCCTGGCTCCAGGTCGCGTATGTAGATTTCAAGGTCTTGCACCCACCGTCTCCCTAAGTTGTGCTCTGCGCTGCCCACTCTGGTGAACCGGGCAGCCCATTGTTCTGGCTGCATAGTGACGCCTGGCGGGCAACGCTGCAACCCGGGACCAGGCATTCCGCTTGGTCGAGCCACTGCAGGCGCATCAGCTCCTGCTCAACGTCCTGCGGCCGGAGGTCATTAAACGCACCGACGTGAAGCTCTTCCTGCCAGCTCACTTCCGCCGCCGTCTGCTGCAGACAAAGCTGGTGCAGAACCCGTTCCAGCTCGGCCACCGGCTGTTGCCGGGCCAGGCCGATCAACAACCGCTGACGCAACAGCTGGACTTCGCCCGCCAGCCGTATGGCTTCGTCCCCTTGCCCCTGGTGGAACCGCAGAGCTTTGCGCACCACTGCTCGCTCCAGAATGGCCAGCGCCTTGCCCGGTGTATCAACCGGATCGGGCCAGGCGGCCACCACACGAGCCAGGGCATCAGACTCAATGCGGACCTGCCAGCGTTTCTCCAGGCAGGGCTGATGGGCATGCAGCACCGCCGTCAACTGGCCTCGCCCGGGCAGCGGAAACCGCAAGCGCTGCAGTGTGCGCCCAAGCTGGCATTCCAGAGCCCGAATGGCGCCCGACGCCTCCAGCTTGCAGCGACCGACCAGCAGTATCGGCCCGGCGTGCGCCCTCAGCCGGCGAGCCAGTTCCGACCCCTTACTGCCAAGCAGTTCGCACAGATCCCCCGGGGAGAGCTGATCCAGCACCAATACAGAGGAGCGGGCATAGTCGGCTGTCGCCACCGGTGTCTCCGCAGGCACACTCTGCCATGTCGAGCTGTCATCATCCTGCCACTGCAGCCACTCCAGACGCCGACCGGGAATCGGAGCCAGCCCGGCCAGCCAGGCACTCTTACCAATGCCAGCTGGGCCGCTGACCCACACCAGGGCCCGGTCCGACATCATCAGGGCAACCCGAACATCCTCTGCCAGGGCAAGCCAGTCCGGATCGGTGATCAATACCTTGGCGCCACAGGGGTGACCCGGGGAGTTATCGGCAGAGTCCGTATCCGAGGAGCCATCCGGCCACCGGGAAACCTGCTCCAACACCGCCACATAGGCTTTGTCCTGCAAGCGTTCGGCCGACACGGCGAGGGTTTCCAGCAATTGGGGCCAGTCCAGCCAGGGCCGGGGACTCTGCTCCCGGGTGAGAGCCAGCCAGTACTGCAATTGGGTGGATAGCTGACTGTTGCCGGCCAGTGAGGTTACGGTGGGCTGTTCACACTGGATGGTGCGAACCAGTTCGTCCTGGTCAACGCCGCGGGCCCGCAGAAAGCGTACCAGTGCAGGGGCGCTTTCCAGCAAAGCCAGGAGGAAATCCTCCACGGTAATGGCGCAGCCATGACGGCCGCGAACCTGCCGCAGGGCGACCTGAAGCGCCTGCTGGCAGACGGGAGTGAGGCATCCTTGCCAGTCTTCCATCGCAAACTCCTTTTTGCGTTGGGCCGTTCCGGAAAATGGAACGACCGCTAAGATTGTCGAGCCGCATCGTCCTGACACGGTTACACCCGGTTATAGGTATCCTCGAACCGGACAATGTCGTCTTCCCCAAGGTAGCTGCCGGTCTGCACTTCAATCAACTCCAGGGGGATCACACCCGGGTTGGTGAGCCGATGGGTCACGCCCAGGGGAATGTACGTGGACTGGTCTTCCGTCAGCAGCAGGGTCTCCTCACCACGGTGGACATTGGCGGTGCCTTTGACCACTACCCAATGCTCGGCGCGGTGGTGGTGCTTCTGCAGGGACAACGACGCCCCCGGGTTAACGGTAATGCGCTTGACCTGAAAACGATCGCCCTGAGCAACGCCTTCGTAGGTGCCCCATGGGCGGTGTACTTTCTTGTGGAAACGGTGTTCCAGGCGGCCACTGGCCTTGACCTTGGCCACCAGCTTTTTCACTTCCTGGACCCGGGAGCGATCCGCCACCAGCACCACGTCATCGGTTTCCACGATGACGTGGTCGTCCACCCCAAGGGCCGCAATCAGTCGGCTTTCGGAATGGATGTAAGAGCCGGAAACGTCCTCAGTGATCACGTCGCCACGGCAGACGTTGCCGTGTTCATCCTGTGGCTGGATTTCCCACAGCGCTGACCAGGAGCCCACGTCTGACCAGCCGGCATCCAGCGGCACCACCACCGCGTCTCGGGTTTTTTCCATCACCGCGTAATCGATGGAATCGTCAGGACAGGCCTCGAACGCTTCCCGCGCAACCCGGATGAAGTCCATATCGCCCTCTTTGCCGTCCCAGGCCTGACGGCAAGCCGCCAGCATCGCCGGCTGGTGTTCCGCCAGCTCCTCCAGGTAGCGGTCGGCCCGGAACAGGAACATGCCGCTGTTCCAGAGGTAGCCGCCTTCGTCCAGGTATTCCTGCGCCCTCGCTTCGTTGGGCTTCTCCACGAACGCCGCTACGTCGGCGTAGCCGCCCTGGTCCTTGCCGGCCTTGATGTAGCCATAGCCGGTATGGGGTGAGGACGGCACAATGCCGAAGGTCACCAGCTTGCCGGCACGCGCCGCTTCGGCACCCTTGTCGACCGCTTCACGGAACGCCTTCATGTCTTTCAGCACCTGGTCAGACGGCATCACCAGCAGCAGCTCATCAGACTCCGCGCCCGCCGCCAGTGCCGCCAGGGCGATGGCCGGTGCGGTGTTACGCCCTACCGGCTCCAGGATGATTCCCTCGGTACGCTGGCTGGCCTGGGCGTGAAGCTGGGCAGCCACCACGAAACGGTGGTCTTCATTGGTAATCGCCATAACGCGGGCGTTTTCGTCCAGCTGCAGACCCCGCTGAATGGTCTCGGCCAACAGCGTCTCGTCAGTGACAACCGGCAGGAACTGCTTGGGGTATGCTTCCCGGGACAGGGGCCAGAGGCGGGTGCCAGACCCGCCGGAGAGAATGACTGCTAACATACTGGTTTCCAGGCAATGAGAGTAAGGAATGATGGCCGGATTCTACGCAATCCGGCCAGGCTTGGCCATGCAGGCGCCGGCGACGCAGGCTACCAGCTGCCGGTGTTCTCCATACTGGCCCAGGGTTCAGCCGCCGGCAGCGGCTCCCCTTTCTGTAACAGTTCAATGGAAATGCCGTCCGGTGAGCGGACAAACGCCATGTGGCCATCCCGGGGCGGGCGGTTGATGATGACGCCATGGCGCTGAAGGTGCTCACACAGGGCATAGATATCGTCCACCCGGAACGCCAGATGACCGAAGTTACGGCCTCCGGTGTACTCCTCCGGGTCCCAGTTGTAGGTCAGCTCCAGCGTTGGCGCTTTCTCTTCCCGGGCCCGGGCTTCGTCGTCCGGGGCGGCCAGGAACACCAGGGTAAACCGGCCGCGGTCACTGTCTTTGCGGCTGATCTCGGTCAGTCCCAGCAGGTCACAATAAAAGTGCAGGGATTTGTCCAGGTCGTGGACCCGGACCATGGTGTGCAGGTATTGCATGACGAACTCCTTGGTTTCTTCCGCCAGTGTACACCGGGCCCGGGGGCGCTGAATGCGCAATTGTGGCTATCCCGGGATGTCTGGTTCATTCGCTGGCCTGCTGCGCCACCAGCTCCGCCAACAGTTCCCGGTAACGGGGCCCCAGATGAGACAGGCTCCATTGCCGGGGCTGCACCAGCGAGGCATTGGAGCCCAACAAGGCCGCGAGACAATGAGCTGCCGCCCGCGCCTCGGCGCCCTCATCGGTCGGGTGGCTGGGGTAACGCTGGTGTTCCGGCACGTACTCCGGATAGGCCAGCCGGTCCGGCGCCAGTGCCAGGCACCCGGAAGCCATCGCCTCCAGCATTGCCAGGCCCTGGAAATCGTGCAACGCCGTCGACACCACCACATCGGCACGGGCGAGTAGGGCGTCGTAACCGTCCCGATCCTCCAGGAACCCCCAGTGCTCCAGCCGATGCCCGAAGCGGCTGCGAATGGCCTCGAACTCCGGCGGCTGACTGCGGAAACGCTCCCCAACCACACTCAGCCGGAATCGCTGCCCCTGCGCCTCCAGCCGTTGTAAAAGAGCGAGCAGGCGCCCCGGGCCTTTGTCGTACTCCCAACGATGATTCCACAGCAGATGGGGCTCATCACGGTTATGGGGCTGCTGGCGGGACACGAACAGCCGGTCCTCCAGCGGCACCGGCAAGACCAGGGATTTGGCCCGGATCGAGTCCACCACGCCGGCCGGCACCGCATCCGGCAGCTTACGCAGCAGGGCGTCGACAGCAGTGAGGAAGCTCTGCCGGTTCCACTCACTGTTGAAGGCCACCCGATCGGCGGCGATGGCGCTGTATAGGTTGACCAGCTGCGGGTCGATGCTCTGGTGCTGGCCGGCGGACTCCGGGTAGGCAAACTGGTTCTCGTGCATGTACAGCAGGGTCGGCACCCTTGCCAGCTGAGGCTGGAGTCCTTTGAGAGTCGCCAGGTCCACCATTGAGGTGACCACCAACAGATCCCAGGGTCGCGACAGGGCTGGCTCCCGCAGCCAGCTCAGGGCATTGCCCCGGATACGCCAGCGGAAGAAACGTGGCGGCAGGGTTAGCACCTGCCAGTCGTAGGCGGGCTGGCAGGCCACCAACTGCTGCCGCCAGCGACGGTGGCTGCCCACATCGTAGGCCGACAGGATCAGCGCCCGCGGTCGTTCTGGGCCGTCAGGACAAGAGCTGTGAGAGTTGGAGCCGTATGACTCGGGGTCGTGAGAGTGAGGATCATCGCGCATAACGCGCTATGGTATCACTCCCGGTTGGACAGCCAGACCGCCTGGTAGGGTTTGAGGGTGATCTCGCCCCCCAGATCGTCGATGCGCTGGCCCGAGATCAGGTCCAGCCAGCGGTCGGTACCGATCAGGTTGATGTCGCTGAGTGCCACCTGGCGCACACTGTCGGTGACGTTGTAGATGCAGAAGATGGACTGGTCCCGCCGCAGACTCTGGCGCCAGAAGCCAAACACCTGCAACCCCAGATGCAGGGTGAACTGGGTGGCATTGGGGTGAAACGCTGGCTGCCGACGCCGTACTTCAATCAACCGCTTCAGCTCGCCAAACACCTGGCTGTGGTGACTGAGCGGATTCGCCAGAGCCTCCTGCAACCGATCCAGTGGCCACTGCGCCCGGTTGATGGAACGCAGCCGACCAGTGTGCTCCATCCGCGCATAGTCGTTCCCGGTGCCCACCAGGCTGTGAATGTACAACGCCGGAATGCCCTCCAGCGCCAGCATAATGACGTGGGCACAGAGGAATCGCTGCAACTGCCAGGCATCGCCCCCCTCACCCGCCACGGTGCCCTTCATGGCATCGTACAGCGCAATGTTGATCTCGTAGGCCTGCTGGCTGCCATCGGCCACCTGGCGGTAGGACACCTTGCCCCCGAAGCGCTCCATGGTGGCGATCAGTTGCTGCTTTTCGGTGTCGCTCAGCAGGCCGTCAGTGGGTCTCATGCCGATGCCGTCGTGGGAGGCAATGAAATTGAGGTAGGTGGTGCCCAGCTGGGCCGGGGGCATGCTCATCAGCCAGGTTTTCAGGTGGCGGCAGTTGCCGGTCACCAGAGTGTGGATCAGCAATGGCGGCAACGAGAAGTTGTAGATGACATGGGCTTCGTTGGCGTTGCCGAAGTAGGTCAGGTTCTCCCGGTTGGGCACGTTGGTTTCAGTGATCACCACCGCCGTCGGCGTGTGGTGCTCAATCAGCAGCCTCAGCACCTTGATCAGTTCGTGGGTCTGCTGGAGGTGGATACAACGGGTGCCCACCTCCTTCCACAGAAACGCCACCGCATCCAGCCGGAACCACAGAACGCCCCGCTCGAGGTAGTGGCGGATGATGCCAACAAACGCCAGCAGCACCTCCGGGTTGCGGAAGTTCAGATCCACCTGATCCTCGCTGAAAGTGCACCAGACATGGCGCTCGCCGTCGTCCGTCTGCACCGGGTTCAACAGCGGCGAGGTGCGGGGGCGCACCACCTGACTGACATCTGCGGCCGGATCGGCCTCGACAAAGTAATCCCGGCCCGGGTCCAGCCGCCGGCGGAAATTCTCAAACCAGCGGCTGCGGGCCGACATGTGATTGATCACCAGGTCCGCCATCAACCGAAACTCACGACCAATGGCCTCGATGTCACACCAGTCGCCGTGAGATTCGTTGACCGCCAGGTAATCCATCACCGCGAAGCCGTCATCCGAACTGTAGGGAAAGAACGGCAGTATGTGAACCGCCGACACGGAATCGGCCAACTGCTCCCGCAGGAACCGGCGCAACGTTGCCAATGGCTTTTCATCCTCGGCCTGAACGGTGTCCGCGTAGGTGATCAGCAGCACGT
Source organism: Marinobacter xestospongiae (assembly GCF_023156385.1). Lineage (GTDB taxonomy): Bacteria > Pseudomonadota > Gammaproteobacteria > Pseudomonadales > Oleiphilaceae > Marinobacter > Marinobacter xestospongiae. Next base: position 56,426 of record NZ_JAKZAK010000008.1, on the reverse strand, counting down.
CGGCTTCGGTCCAGTTGTTCTGGTGGGCCGCTGGCGCCGGACTGTCCGGCGCCAGCCCCATGGTAGCGATCAGCCGATCCGCGAGGAACCCACTGTCCAGGTCCGGATAGATCAGCTCCAGCATTCCCATCAGTCGGTTACGAAGATCCTGCGCCATCAGCGCCCCTCCCCTTTGACGGTTATCACGACGGTTCGACAATCCCGGGCCGGTACTCCCGGTTATCGACTTCCACCGCGTCGTGCAGTGCTTCCATGATGTCGGGCAAGGCGCTCTTGACCCGGCTCCAGCTCGGGATGAACGGCGTATCCATCGGATTTTCCAGGAAGTAGGCACCGGCTTTCATGATGTTGCGGGCAAACAGCTCCACCGCCTTTTCTTCCTTGTGACGGTCCAGGCTCAGACCATTGATGACGGCGTCGTTCTGATAGGTCTCAATAAAATCCAGGGCGATGCGATAGTAGGTTGCCTTGATGGTGCGAAACTTCTCCTGGGAGAAGATCTCGCCATTGGTGGCCAGCTTACGGAACACCGCCTTGCTGATGTCGGTGCTCATCTTGGACAGGCCCCGGCTGGAGTCATGTTCCGACAGCTCCTGGTGTTTGTGGTCGTAGACATCGGCAATGTCCACCTGACACAAGCGGTTGGTGGAGTAGTTGCGTTTCATCTCCGACAGCACACCCACTTCCAGCCCCCAGTCACTGGGGATGCGCAGGTCATTGATCACATCGGTCCGTAATGAAAACTCCCCTGCCAACGGGTAGCGATAGCTGTCCAGGTAATCGAGAAAATCGCTGGGACCGCACACTTTCTTCAGCGCGCGGATCAGCGGCGTGACCAGCAGGCGGCTGACCCGGCCGTTCATCTTGCCGTCCGCCACCCGGGCGTAGTAGCCCTTACAGAACATGTAGTTGAAGTTTGGGTTGGCGACCGGGTAGATCAGTCGTGCCACCAGGTCCCGGGAATAGGTCAGGATGTCGCAGTCGTGCAGCGCCACCGATCTGGCCCGGTTGCAGGCCAGCACATAGCCGAAGCAGTACCAGACGTTGCGCCCTTTCCCCATCTCGGTGGGGGCCAGCCCCTGTTCCCGCAACAGCAGGTCCACCTGCCGCAGTCTCGGGCCGTCGTTCCACAACACCCGAACGTGCTGGGGCAGCTCGGAAAAATAGGCCATGGCGTGGCGATACTGCTCCTCATTGGCCCGGTCCAGCCCGATCACGATCTGGTCAAGGAACGGCACCTTCGCCAGTTCTGTTACGATGTGCTTCAACGCCGGACCTTCCAGTTCCGAGTACAGGCAAGGCAGCACCAGCGCCATGGGCCGGGACTGGCTGAAGGTCATCAACTCCGCCTCCAGCTCCTCCACCGGTCGCCGACACAGGTTGTGGAGCGTGGTTACGATACCGTTCTGATAAAAGTCGCCCATGGCGTACCTCCGTCGGGGTGCTTGTGGTTTTGCAGCGTGCAGGCAATCACTTCACACGCCGTATTCCATCAGAATGTTCAGGACACACTCGTTCCAGCCCGCAGGCCCCTTCTTGAGTGAACGCATGACGTGGCGATCCGACGGCAGCTGCAGTTGATCTGACCGCACGCCCTGAATGATTACCGGCACATCCACCGCCGCCAGCATGGCCTGGTCATTGGGGCCATCCCCCAGCGCGACCGTTACCCAATGCACCTCGGGCCAGGCCCGGCGATAGTGCTCAACCAGGTAGCGGACACCGTCCGCCTTGTCGAAGTCGCCCATGACGTGGTCAAAACGCCCGCCCGCCAACAGTCGTAAGCCCCGCTTCCGTAGCGCCTGGCGAAACCGCTCCCGCTCCTCGTCTGAGCCCAGCCACAGCAACGGTTCTGTGCCCTCGCGCTGGCGTGCCATGGCAGCGGCTTGCGGCGACAACCCGGTCAGCCCAGACAGTTCGTCATTCGACATGTCCGAGAAGCTGCGGAAGCGGTACCCCAGCGATCGCAGTTCGGCCAACACCGTCAGCAGCCCGGGGTGATCGTCAGCAAAGCAATGCGCCCGCTCCGGGCCGGGCCCCACGCTGTCGGCCGGGATCAGCACCATGGCACCGTTCTCAACAATGCAGGGCGTGTCCGCAGCCAGTTGGCTCCGTAACGCCGACACTTCCGCTGCGGTCTTGCTGGTGCTCAGGATCAACGGCACCCCGGAGGCCCGTAACCGAGCCAGCGCCGGCCTGGCCGGTGACCAGTCGTAGCTGTGGTGATCCAGCAGGGTGCCATCCAGGTCACTGAACAACAGAAGTCGGGTGTGCGTCATCGGCTTTCGCCCTCCTTTGGTGCAGCCGTCCAAGTCTGTGCAAGGGACCGCCCCGTTGTGAGTCATGGCAGCAGGCCTCCGCCTCCGCCATCACCTCCTAAGCTCGGTTGTGCAGAATTCGTACCACCGATGACGCTGGCAGGCGTGGCGGGAATTTGTTTGCCAGGGAACGGTCTGAGACACTGACGGGCTGGACGCCTCGTCCCCTCCATTCCCAGCCAACAGCGGAGACACGCCATCGCCATGGCCCCGGATGCTTTTCAGATCGAACATCGCTATCAGGAACTGCCCCCCTCGTTCTACACACGGGTTCAGCCCACGCCGCTGACGGACGCCCGCATGGTGTGCTTCAACCATGAACTGGCGGAACAGATGGGGATTCACACCGGCAATCCGGAGGACTGGACCGGCATTGGTGCAGGTACGGAACTGCTGGAAGGAATGGACCCGGTGGCGATGAAGTACACCGGCCACCAGTTCGGCATGTACAACCCGGACCTGGGGGATGGCCGGGGTTTGCTGCTCTGGGAGACAAGGGGCCCGGACGGCCAGCGCTGGGACTGGCACCTCAAGGGGGCCGGGATGACGCCCTACTCTCGGTTTGGCGACGGTCGCGCGGTTTTGCGCTCCACCATCCGGGAGTACCTGTGCAGTGAAGCCATGGCGGGGTTGGGCGTTCCCACCACCCGCGCCCTGTTCATGGTCAGCGCCCGTGACCCGGTACAGCGGGAATCCATTGAAACCGCCGCCACCCTGATGCGGGTAGCCCAGAGCCACCTGCGTTTTGGGCATTTCGAATACGCCGCCTACCACCAAGGCGAAGAGGCGGTGCGGTCACTGCTGGACCACACCATTGCGCTGCATTTCCACCACTTGCTGCACCAACCTGAGGAGGCTCGGTATCGGCTGTGGCTGGAAGAAGTGGTAACACGCACCGCCCGCCTGGTCGCGCGCTGGCAGGCGCTGGGGTTCTGTCACGGCGTGATGAACAGCGACAACATGTCGATTATCGGGGATACCTTCGATTACGGCCCCTACGCGTTCCTGGACGAGTTCGACGCCGGCCACATCTGCAACCACTCCGACCAGGGCGGCCGCTACGCCTACAACCGCCAGCCGCAGATCGGTTTCGTCAATTGCCAGTACCTCGCCCGGGCGTTGGCCCCGGTGATGGATGAGGACGATCTGAGACGAGCCCTGCGCCAGTACGAAACCAGCTACAACGACAGCTTCCTGGCAAACCTTCGCGACAAGCTCGGGCTGGCGCAACCGGAAGAGAACGACATTGAAGTGATCATGGACACCTTCAATCTGCTGCAGTCGCATCAGGTGGACCACACGCGCTTCTTCCGAGGCCTGTCCACCCTGCCGTCCCGTGGCGAGGCTCCAGTGCGGGACCTGTTTGTCGACCGCAAGGCTGCCGACCAGTGGCTGGCCCGTTACCAGACACGCCTGAAAAAAGAGACTCGCTCGGACGCCGAGCGGGAAGCCGCCATGTGCGCGGTGAACCCCAAGTACATCCTGCGCAACTACCTGGCCCAACTGGTGATCCAGGAGGCCCAGAATGGTGACTATGAGCCCATGCAGCAGCTACTCGACGTGCTTAAGCGGCCCTATGATGAACAACCGGAAAACGAAGCCTACGCGGCGCTGCCCCCGGATTGGGGCAAGCACCTGAACATCAGTTGCTCATCCTGAGCCAGTGCCCGGTCCGGTCAGCTCGCAGATACCTTGAATGCACCGACATGATGGTCCAGGGTCTGGGCCAGGGTAGTCAGTTGCTGGCTGGACAGTTCCAGTCGGTGGCTGGCGTCCAGCCCTTCCTGAATGGCCTGATTGACGGTCTCCATATTCTGGTTGACCTCATTCGCCACACTCGACTGCTCCTCGGTCGCCGTAGCAACCTGAGTGTTCATGTCCACGATGGACACCACCCGCGTCGCAATCGTTTCCAGCACCTGCAGGGCCTGCCGGGTGGATGCGGTTCCCTCGTCCGTCAGCGACTGACTGCTCTCCATGGCCACCACCGCATCCCGGGCTTCCTGCCTCAGTTGGTCGATCATGGTCTGGATTTCATCGGTGGACTGCGCCGATTTCTTGGCCAGCTCACGAACCTCGTCAGCCACCACCGCAAATCCCCGACCCGCGTCGCCAGCACGCGCAGCTTCAATCGCCGCGTTCAGGGCCAGCAGGTTGGTCTGATCGGAGATACCGCGGATGACATCCAGAATCGAGCCAATGGACTGGGTCCGGTCCGCCAGTACCGCGATCACTGAAGACATCGCGGTCATTTCGCCGGACAGTCGCTCAATGGTTGAAGCCGCACCCTGCAGCGTTCGGTGACCTGCCTGGGTCTCGCTATTGGCACCTTCCGCCGCCTCAGCCGCGCCTGCGGCATTGCGGGAGATCTCATTGATGGTGGCGCTCATCTCGTTCATTGAGGTGACCACCTGTAGGGTCTGATCGCTCTGCGCCTGACCACGGGCAAGGGCCTCCTGCGATTGCTGCTGGAGTTCGGTGGCCGCATCCGCCAGGCCGCGGCCGGTCTGCACAACCTGCGCCACGATGTCGTCAATCTTGCCCACAAAGGTGTTGAAGGCGGCGGAGATCTCCGCAATCTCATCGGTGCCCTTCACCGGCAGCCGGACAGTAAGATCGCCATCCCCCCGCGAGATGTCAGCAAGCGCCCGCTGCAACGCCGTCAACGGCTTGAATAGGCGTCCCAGCACCCACAGCAGCACGCCAGCACACAGCGCGAAGATCGCCACAATGGCCGCCAGTTGCGCCATGGCGATGCCCTTTGCCGCGTCACTGACCTCGGTAATCGGAATACCGACGTCGAAGGAGCCAAACAGCGCACCATCGACATGAATCGGCATCATGATGTCGTAAACCCAGACGTCCTGGATGTCGGCGTACCATTTCGAGTGCTGGGCCTGCCCCTCGCCGGCGCCGGCAATGGTGTAGCTGTCGTCGTAGGTCTTGCCCAGCTTGGCGGTATCACTGTGGGCGATGGCGGTGATGTTGCGGTCAATCACCACCGCGTAGCTGATGTCATCCCGACGCTTCAATGACTGCACAAAGGTCTGCAGATCCGCCTCTGGCTGGGACGAATTCTCCAGTATATAGCGCGCATGCTCGGCCAACTGCTCAGCCTGAGCCCGGGACTTCTTCAGGATGATCTGGTCGATTTCCTGATGGGAGATATAGGAGGTTGCGGAGATGCTCGCGATGGCCGCAATGGCAAACATCACACACACCACAATCAGTATGACTTTCTTCAAAACAGATGGCCTCGCCGTGATTTCACGAGGGCATGATATTGACCGACTGTTCAATCAACAACCGATCCTGGCTGCGGGTTGTACGGACGCCAGACACCGGGCTTACGCCGCCGAAGCGTAAGCCACAATCTCACAAAGCATCTCTTCCCGGGCCAGACCAGCAACAATCATGGCCGCACGATTTGGGTACGGCGCATCAAAGTACTCTCCGTAAACCCGGTTAAACACCGGCAGCTGCGACCGGTCTGTGACGTAAATCAGCACCTGGGTGACATCCGCCATGGTCAGGCCTGCTGCGGCAATCGTGTGCCGGAGGTTTTCCATGGTTTGCCGGGCCTGACTCTCGATGCCTCCGGTAACGACGTTGCCCTGCTGATCGATTGGTATCTGCGCCGTATAGAGTGTTCCGTTGGACACAACGGCCCATTCCAGTGGTGCCTTGGAGGCAAACAAATCGGTTTTGACTGCAGTTTTCATGACAGCTCCCTGAAAGACAGTTGAAGACTAGGTTTGCTCTGGATAAAAGGTGCTGCCCGGTTGGCAACAGCACCCAGAGAGGCATCGACGGTTAACTAGAGGCCCTGTTCCCGGGCCATACGGGCGGCAATCTGTGGCGCGGTCCAGAGTGACGGCAGCAACACCAGTGAGACCGGCACCGCGGTCACCACGATGAAGGACTGCAGGGCGGAAATGCCTCCAGAACCGATGTAGATCAGAATTGCCGCGGTAACGCCCATCATGATGCCCCAGAACACTCGCACACTGCTCTGTGGGTGGTCGTGGCCAGTCATCACCATGGAAACCGCGTAGGTCATGGAGTCACCGGTGGTCGCCACAAATATGGTGGTCAGAATAAGGAACAGCAAGGTGATCACAAAGCCCATGGGAAGCTGTTCGGTAATCGCCATCAGGGCCGCCGGGAGGTTGAAGCCGGTAAACGGTTCCGAGATGACACCCGGGGTCGCCAGCTCAAACGAGATACCTGCGCCACCCACAATGGTGAACCAGAAGCAGGTAATAACCGGCGCGACCACCGAAATCAGCATCACCATTTCACGAATCGTGCGACCACGGGAAATACGAGCTACAAACATCGCCATCAGCGGACCGTAGCCCAGGAACCATCCCCAGAAAAACACCGTCCACCAGTCCAGCCAGCCGGTATCAGCGCGGAAGGTGGCCATTGGGATAAACTCATTGAGGTAAAGCCCAAATGAATGCAGGAACCCATCTACGATAAAGGCGGTGGGTCCAAACAGCAGGATGAAGGCCATCAACAAGACGGCCAATACCACGTTCGCCCGACTTAACAGCTGGATCCCCCGGGTCACGCCACTGACAGCCGACAACGTATAAATACCAATCAGGCCGACCAGAATGGCCAACTGAGTGGCATAGGTATCCGGAATACCAAACAGCTTCTCCAGGCCAAAGCTGACCTGAAGGCCCAGAAATCCGATGGGCCCGACGGTCCCGGCCACCACCGCCAACACACAGCAGGAATCCACGATCACCCCCAGCGGTCCGGTCATAACCCGATCTCCCAAAACCGGATACAGCAGGGTCCTGGGCTTCAGCGGCAGGTTACGTTCATAGTGCAGGTACATGAAAACGATGCCAGTGAGGCTGCCAAGAATCGCCCACGCCAAAAACCCCCAGTGCATGAAACTCTGGGCCAGTGCGCTATAGGCCGCTTGCATGGTTCCAGCTTCGGCGCCATCAGCCGCAAACAGCGGAGGAGGGGAAGTGAAATGGGCCATCGGCTCTGCCGCCGCCCAAAACACACCGCCCCCGGCCAGCAGAGTACACATGATGATGGAGATCCACTTGAAGGTGGAAATGTCGGTTTCACGGGTACCACCGAGAACAACCGATCCGGTCCGTCCGACGGCCAACACGATTCCGATGATGAAGGTAAGCAGTAACAGGATCTGCCAGTAAGCACCAAAGAGCTTGGTAGAGGTGGCGAACGCCGTATTGACCGAGCTCGAGACCAGATCAATGTCATACAGCGCCAGCACCGCAAAAAGTATCAAGACGCCGCCGCTGATCAGAAAAACGGGTAGATCCACTCCACTGAGCAAAGACTTATCTGGCACGACATGCTCCCGACAATCCGCGGAGGCTTGGGTTGTTGTATTCATGGTAGTCTCCAGTTGGGCTTATGTACTTGTGATGTATTGGAGATCGGTCCCGTACCCGCGGAAACCCGCGGGCACCGGATCCTCAGAGAACCAGTTCCGGGAGAGTCTCAGCCCTGGGGTTGCAGAGCTTCGTCCAGAAAGGTCAGCCAGTTCAGTCCCATGATTTTGGCAACGTCTTCGTCACTGAAGCCGCGGACTTGCAGGCCAGCGGTGAGATTCGGGAAATCCCTGCTATCGCGGAACCACCGCAGCGGGCGGGGCCAGTCAGCATTGGACTTGGAGCCTTCCCCGTAATCTTTTTCTTTCGACCAGCGCCCGTTACGCATCCATTCGAGCACCGACAGCGGCTGGTCCTGACACAGGTCGGTACCAATTCCAATCCGGTCCACCCCCATCAGATCCGCCGTGCTGGCAACCATGTCGCAGAAGGTCTCAAGAGTGCAGTCAGAGCCGTTTTTGAGGTGGAATGGATACAGACTGAACCCCAAAAGACCACCAGACTCGGCCAAGGCTTTCAGGACATGGTCAGACTTGTTCCGCTTGGCAGCGTGGAAGCTGCTGGGGTTGGCGTGGGAAATCACAATCGGCCGCTCGGACAGCGCAATGGCATCGAGGGTACTGCGCTCACCGCTGTGACTCATATCCACAACCATTCCCACCCGATTCATTTCCCGAATTACCTGCTTGCCAAAGCGGGTAACGCCACTGTCCTCCGTTTCATAACAACCGCATGCCAGCAGACTCTGGTTGTTGTAGGTAAGCTGCATGATCATCAGGTTGAGTTCCCTCATAACCTCTACCATGCCGATGTCGTCTTCAATCGGAGAACAGTTCTGGGCACCGAATAGAATGCCCACCTTGCCCAACGCTTTGGCCAGGCGGATATCCGCTGCCGACTTTACCGGCATGATCAGGTCCGCGTTGGTCTCAAAGAGTCGATTCCACTCAGCAATCCTCAGTAGGGTCTCGCGTATCTGCTCGTGGTAGACGATGGTGACGTGAACCATCGTGACGCCACCCTGACGCAGTTGCTCGAAGATCTCGCGGTTCCAGTTGGAGTACTGGAGTCCATCGATCACGATCAGGTCTTTGTGCAGTTCCTGGTTCATGGCAGCACCCCGGTTACGCACGGATATAAGTGGTCTTGACCACGGTGTAGAACTCCCTGGCGTAGCTGCCCTGCTCCCGCGGACCGAAGCTGGAATCCTTTCGGCCACCAAATGGCACATGATAATCCGTGCCTGCGGTGGGCAGGTTGATCATCACACAACCGGTTTTTGCGCGGCGCTTGAAATCGTTGGCGTATTTCAGGGACGTGGTGCAGAGTCCGCCGGTGAGGCCGAAGTTGGTATCGTTCAATGTTGCCAATGCCTCCTCGTAGTCTTTCACCTTGATCACACAGGCGATCGGGGCAAAAGCCTCTTCTCGGTTGATTCGCATGTCATTGCTGGTATCAACAAACAGTGCCGGCTGCATGTAATAACCATCGGACTCTTCTGACAGCACCTCGCCGCCATAAGCCAGCGTGCCCCCTTCCTGCCTTGCCAGTGCCAGGTACTCCTGGTTCTGCGACAGCTGGCGGGCGTCTGCGACTGCGCCAATATGCACACCGTCTTTCAGAGGGTGACCAACCACAAGTTGCTTCATCCGCTCAACAACGGCCTCGACAAACCGGTCATGAATACCCTCTGTCACAATCAGCCGCGAAGACGCCGTGCACTTCTGGCCAGTGCCACCGAAGGCACCGTTAACCGCGCACTCGACCGCGTTGTCCAGATCGGCGTCATCCAATACCACCAGGGCGTTCTTACTGCCCATTTCAAGCTGACACTTGACCAGATTGGTGGCTGTCGCCGCCGCGACCTTGCGACCGGTCTCAAGAGACCCGGTGAAAGTAAGCGCATTGATGTCGCGGGAGTGGATCAGCACATCCCCAACCTGGGCCCCGGGCCCCATCACCAGATTGAATGTGCCGGCCGGTAAGTTCTGTCGGGCAATGATTTCGGTGAGCGCCCAGGCCGTAGCCGGTACCTGATTGGCTGGTTTCCAGATCACGGCATTCCCAAAAGCCAGGGCAGGAGCAATCTTCCAGGCTCCAGTGGCTGCCGGAAAATTCCAGGGCGTGATGATACCTACGACGCCGACCGGCTCACGGCGAGTTTCCACCTCTACGCCAATCCGAACCGAATCCGCGGTTTCACCCATCTGACGCAGTACTTCGGCGGCGTAATAGTGGAAAAACTGACCAGAGCGATAGATTTCCCCCACCCCCTCAGCCAGGGTTTTACCTTCCTCACGGGAAAGCAGACGACCCAGTTCGTCCTTACGGGATATCAGCTCATCACCTATGGCCATCAGCACCGAATAGCGTTGTTCCAATCCGCTGCGCTGCCACTCCTGCTGGCCCTGAATCGCCGCTGCAATGGCCGCCTCGGTCTGGGTGGCATCGGCCTGGGCATAATAGCCAATCACATCACTGATATCCGCCGGGCTGATATTGGCTACGGTACTGGCGCCATCAACCCATTCACCTGCGATGTAATTACGGAAAACTGAATCAGACATAATGACCTCCACCAAGTTGATGAAGTCATCTTAGGAGTGGCACGATAATAATAAAAATTAATAAATAATATCCTACGGTAAGCCATACTTATCAAAGAGTCATTGCCCCCAAAAACGTCGGAGGACCACCATGTCTCCAGAACTGAAAATTGCCCAGTTGCGCCATTTCGTTTGGGTGGCCGAACTCAAGGGTTTTCATGCCGCCGCCGAGAAGGCCCATCGAACCCAGCCTGCAATCTCGCTATCGATCAAGGACCTGGAACACAAGCTTGGCGAACCCCTATTCGAAAAGCGCAACGCCAAATCCAGCAATGCCGAACTGACACCCTACGGTCAGTACTTTTTGCCACAGGCGAAAGAGCTGATAGCACACCACGACCGCATCGCCCAGGACATGATGCTCCTGGCTGAGCACCGAACCGGGCATTTACGACTGGCGTCGGTGCCATCCATTGCCAGCCGGATGCTGCCGGAAATCCTGTCCCGGTTTATCGAGAATGCACCAGATCTGCACATCAGCTTCTACGATGACAATGCCTCCGCCGTGCTGCAGATGGTTGAAAACCGACAGGTCGACTTCGGCATCGCCAGTCTCTGGCAGGCCAATGAGCACAGTGACAAGTCGTTTATACCCGTGTGGGAGGACCAGGTGGGCGTTGTATGCCGCAGTGACCACCCGCTCGCGGATTGCGCGGAACTGAACTGGGAATCCCTCCGCGAACACAGGCTGATAGGCAATGGAACCTCCCGATTGCTGGAGGGCACTGAAGCTGAGCCCCTGCTGAGCGCACGACAATTCTACATCTCCAACATGATTTCCCTGGTAGCCATGCTGGAACAGGGCTTGGGCGTTACCACCCTCCCCTGGTTTGCGTTTCCCAGAGAGAGCCAGACCCTGTCGTTTATTCCACTGACCAAGCCCTCAGTGACACGACAGATCGGTATTGTCCGAATGAGCAATCGCTCACTGCCGCCAGCCGCCGAAGCATTAATCAACTTTATTCTTGATAACAGCCAGCACCCCTGCCCTGGCAAACCGGACAACCAGAGAGGCTCCGATTAACGCCGAATCGACTCTGCGCGATCTGAGGGCTGCCGAGACAAGGCGCGGTTCGACGCCAATGGCCGTCGCCCTTGACTGCGGGACTGCGACGCCGCAGGTGTAGTCCCCAGCGCGCCCTTCCAGAACCCCAGAAGTGATCGGGAGTTAACCGACCCTAAGAAAAAGTCATAGCTTCATCAGCAACAATAAGCTTAGCTTATCAACTGATAGCAGCTTTTGATTTGAGCATTGGTGATATTTTGACCCACCATTAACTCGATAAACGATCTGTCGACTTACTAGGGTCAAAACAATGACAACACCTGCCGCTATCGAGAGTTCACTGAGGGGAGACCACGCCCTCCCCCTACGCCCACCACACCAGGTCATGAACCTGGAGAGACTGGGCGCCATGCACCAGAGTCGCCTGAGCTTCATGCGGACGCTGATGCGCTGCATCATGCGGGAGCGCTGGCAGATTGAGCCCTCACGAATAGAGCTGGATTCGCAGGGCTACGGCAGCGTGATATACCGGATCAAGGCACCTCAGGGGCATTACAACTTTGTCGTCTTTTCCAACCAGTTAACGGACGAAGACCGCAATGACCGGGTCATTGCCACCAAATGGGACCTCACCATGGCCCTGGTGGAAGGCGACGTAGACGACGTATACCTGGAGAAGCTTCGACTGAACGTTCCCAAACAGGAGGCAGGCCGCGTCGATGCCCGGGTCTTCGTTCTGTCACGGGCAAACCGCAGCACCCGCAATTTCGACTATGTCGTCGACCAGTTGGCGAACGGCCATCAGCCCGATATCACCCAGATTACCCGGGTGGGTTATCTGTACCGTACCACCGCAGTCTACGGTAGCGGCAAGCTTGGTATGGCTGACTGGGACAAGGTGTCCAGCACCTATGGCGATTTCGCACGCCCGTTTGCCGCGGAGATGTTTGTTTGCCTGATGCTTCGTAACTTCAGTCTCATGCAGGCCGAGCACATTGCTTACCATCGCGCTCCCGACACTTTCGTCAAGATGGCGCCTGACATCAAACGCTACTTCGGTATAGGCAACTCAACGGGACTGGGCATGGCCCCCTACCTGGTCAACCATCCCCAGTTGATTAATCGGTGGATCGAGATGAGGGAGCTGGCGCTGGCTCGAGTTCGTGCACTCGGGCAGATCAATCAGCGGGTTCGGTGCAACCTTGATGACCTGATCGACCGCTGTATTCGGCACACACAGGAAACCAAGACAGAGGATGGTTGGCAAACAGACAACAACCGCCAGATACTGGCCGACCTGGCGGGTCTGGCTGCGTATGTATCAGAAAGCCTGACAACATGGGATGACCTGCTGCTTTGGAGTGAACGCAACTGCTCGGTTCAAAGCCAGGAACTGCTGGTATCCATTTTGCTGGAACTGTATCCGGAGTTGGTGGACGACCTGGAAGAGTACCACTGCACCGATGAGTTCCTCGACCTCGACCCCCTGATGCCGCTACACCGACTCAAATCGATCATCGAAACCCGCTATGCCTGGGCCCTGAACATAGACTTCGGTGCTGAAGGCGCACGTGAAACTTGCTGGTACCGGTCTGAAGAAAAGATGGAGCCACGCCTTGGCAGTATCGCTGACGTCAATGCACGCAAAAAGCAGATGGCGCTTGGCGTGGGTTGTGCTGTGCAGAAGTGCTACGTACAGCTTTGTGAGTATATGGCGGATTATCCGGACCACACCACAGCGCGCTTCATGGTTGCCCGTCCCAAAATGCGAGGTATCGTCCGCCGCATTCAGACCATGAACAAGTGCACTTACGGCGACATTCAGGCCAACCTGCTTGATCGGGATATGCTCCCCATTCACTTGCTGCGCTGCAAGCTCGCCTTTTTCGGTGTCAGCAAATTTGATCCACGGTCCCGGCTCTGGGTCCGCAACACCATGTTCCAGGGCGCACCGCTGCTCGAAGACATTGGCAAGATGTTTGACGACGACTGGTTCATGCCGTTGGCGCCCAGGCAGTAAGGAGAGACTCCATGCATATTTCAATGAATGAGCTGAAAGCCGGATTACGGCGTTGCCTTGAAGCCACGGGATACTTCGTCGGCAACTACGAGGATGCCGCCAACATGGTGCTCTGGCTAGAGAAACACGGACTCAACGGGCTTCAGGAGTTTGAGATGGCCCTGCCCTATATCGGCCATGATCGGGACAAACCATTGAGCAGCGTGGTCTACGAGGATAGCACATCCGCCATCATCGACAGTCACGACCGCAGCGCGCTCAACTGCATCGCCGCGTCTGTTGACCTGGCCCATGCCAAAGCCCTGGAGAGCGGTATTGCAACGATCACTGTGCACAATTGCCACAATCGCCGCTTCATTCTCAAGGCCCTGACAGACTGTGGTCGACGCGGCATCAGCGTGGCCGCATACTGGCGCAATGGCAGCCATACCGTGATGGAACACACCGCCGCCATCAGGGCCGGACAGCGTTATCCCAGCTACAGCGAGGCCAAGACAAGCCTGGATACAACCCCCGAAGATCACCAAGCCCTGACCATTATCTGCAGTTCCCGTGTGGATCTGACATCGTCGCTACAGGAATCTGATGGCAACCGGGAAGTTTTCACTATCTCGCCAGAGCAGGTTGCCCGCAATAAACGGAAAAGCATCCATCAGGGCCTATCTATCGATGAAGAACTCTGGTCACAGATCAATCGGATTGGTGCAGGGGTTCTGGTGGAGAACAGTGAGCACTCACGGCTGGGAGCGGGAGGACGCTAGATAACTAGATAAAGGGAAAGGAGAAAGGGGGCGAAAGAAACATACTTCCCACCCCCCCGTATTCTCCCTGCCTCCCCAAGAGGAGGCAGGGCATTCGACAACTAAAGATCAAACCGCCTTGGCAGCGATAATCTTCTCTTGCCACTCGACAGGACCAGTCTGGTGCACGGAGGTTCCCTTGGAATCCACCGCGACCGTTACCGGCATGTCTTCCACTTCGAACTCGTAGATCGCTTCCATGCCCAGCTCAGGGAAGGCAACCACTTCGGCGTTCTTGATCGCTTTGGACACCAGATACGCGGAGCCGCCCACGGCCATCAGGTAAACCGCGCCGAATTCCTTGATAGCGTCGATGGCTACCTGGCCGCGCTCGGCCTTGCCGATCATGCCAGTCAGGCCGGTCTTCTCGAGCATGGTGTGGGTGAACTTGTCCATCCGTGTCGCGGTGGTCGGGCCGGCTGGGCCAACGACTTCTTCACGCACCGGGTCGACCGGGCCGACGTAGTAGATGAAGCGTCCTTTCAGGTCCACCGGCAGTTCTTCACCGTTGGCAATCATGTCCACCATCTTCTTGTGGGCAGCGTCGCGGCCGGTGAGCATCTTGCCGGACAGCAGTACGGTTTCACCCGGCTGCCATTCTTTGACGTCTTCCGGTGTGACCGTGTCCAGGTTGACGCGGCGGACGTTGTCCCCCACTTCCCAGGTGATTTCCGGCCAGTCTTCCAGGCTCGGGGGCGTCTGCAGCGACGGACCGGTGCCATCCAGTACGAAGTGAGCGTGGCGGGTGGCCGCGCAGTTCGGGATGATCGCCACCGGCTTGTTGGCGGCGTGGGTGGGATAGTCCTTCACCTTCACGTCCAGAACGGTGGTCAGACCACCAAGGCCCTGGGCGCCGATGCCCAGATCGTTGACCTTTTCAAACAGCTCCAGACGCAGCTCTTCGGAGCGGTTGGACGCCCCACGTTCCTTCAGGTCGTGAATGTCGATCGGGTCCAGCAGGGCTTCCTTGGCCAGCTCCATCGCCTTCTCGGCGGTGCCGCCGATACCAATACCCAGCATACCCGGCGGACACCAGCCGGCGCCCATCTGCGGTACCATTTTCAGCACCCAGTCCACTACCGAGTCGGACGGGTTCAGCATTGCGAACTTGGACTTGGCCTCGGAACCACCGCCCTTGGCGGCAACATGAACCTCCACCTTGTCACCCGGCACCAGCTTGTAGTGGATGATGGCGGGGGTGTTGTCCTTGGTGTTGGCGCGAGCGCCGTCAGGATCTGCCAGCACGGACGCCCGCAGCACGTTATCCGGATGGGTGTAGGCCCGGCGGACGCCTTCGTTGATCACATCGTCCAGCGGCATGTCACATTCCCACTGCACATCCATACCAACATTGACAAAAACCGTCACGATACCGGTGTCCTGACAGATCGGCCGGTGGCCCATGGCACACATGCGCGAGTTGATCAGAATCTGCGCCATGGCATCTTTTGCCGCCTGGGACTCTTCTTTCTGGTAGGCCTCGTGCACAGCCTGGATGAAGTCTTTGGGATGGTAATAGGAAATGTACTGTAGCGCGTCCGCTACACTCTCGATCAGGTCGTCCTGGCGGATTACGGTCGTCATAGGCGTCTCATCAGGTTGAACATTCTGGTTATGGCGAGAGGCAACTGGGACCAGCCCAGCGGTGGTCCGGAGCCAGTTGTCGGAAAAACGGACGTCAAGTTTACCAGCCGCCCCGGCGTTTATACAGCAACCCACCCGTCGACCATCGGCGAACCACTGTTAGCCAGCTATCTACTTTGCACCGCTCTGGCAATTACGGTTAAATCAGACCGTGCCACCTTCCACGGATCTGAATCTGGATCTGTAGGTGCAAGCACCGAAAAACAACAATCAAGCTAATTACAACAACCGGAGACCACGGTGACCGATACCATTCTTACTGAGCAACAGGGCCAGGTTCTGGTCGTACGCATCAATCGCCCTGAGCGCCGCAACGCCCTCACCCACACCATGTACAGCGCCCTCGGCGATGCCCTGCAAAGACTGGAAGACGAGCCGGCACTGCGCTGCCTGCTGTTCACCGGTCAGTCCGACTGCTTCACCGCGGGTAATGATCTGGCGGAGTTTGCTGCCGGTATGCCCGGGGAGTTTGAACAAACCCCGGTGGGACGCTTCCTGATGTTGCTCGCCAATGCGTCCAAGCCCATCGTGGCGGCGGTTAACGGACCGGCCGTCGGGATTGGCACCACCATGCTGCTGCATTGCGATTTTGTCTACGCGGGCGACAATGCCCGTTTCCAGATGCCGTTCGTCAACCTGGGGCTGTGCCCGGAGGGCGCGTCCAGTCTGCTGTTACCTGCCTGGCTGGGCCGGGTGCGAGCATCCGAACTGCTGATGCTGGGAGATGCGTTCAACGCCGAGCGGGCCGATCAGTTGGGACTGATCAATGGCATCTGTTCGGCGCAAGACACCGAAGTCCGGGCCATCGCCACCTGCCAGGCGCTGGCCAGCAAGGCTCCGGAAGCCATCCGCGCCACCAAGGCACTGTTGAATCGGCCACAACGCCAGGCCGTTGAAAACACCCTTAAAACCGAAGGCAATCTGTTCAGCGAACGGCTGCGTTCGCCAGAAGCCGCCGAGGCGTTCCGGGCCTTTATGGAGAAGCGCCAGCCGGACTTCAGCCGATTCAGTTGAGCCGACCGGTCACCCCACCTCCGGCTCGACAAATACCTGACAAGCAACTACTTTCTTTGAAGTTGCCCCAGGGCAGTCGCCAGAGTGACAGGGAGCCCTCCCCCGGAAAGGACAGAATCACACTTTAGAGCGATCAACAGTATCCACCCAGTTTCGATATAGTCAGGCTGATAAATTATAAAGTGGCGTAACTTGCTGATTAGTACTTCAGACAAACAAGGCCACTGGCAACGGGCTTACCGGATGAGCAACACAGCCGGCCCCGCCAGTCGCCACCTATAACGACACAACAACAGGAAAAGGTTCCACCCATGTTCAAGAAAACCTTACTCAGTCTTGCCGTGGCATCTTCCGTTGGGTTGACCGGCTGTTTCAGCGACGGAACAACCGGAAAGAACGCCAATCCGGACTACCCAATTGAGAACCCCGACTTTGCAGGTAAGACCTGGCCAATTTTCAATCCGCTGACCAGTGAACTGCCGGTGCCGAACGACCTCCTCTTTGATTCCGAGCAGGGGGATGGAACCTTTGGCGTTGGCGACACCACGCCGCCGGTCACCACCGCGCTGAACGAGCTGTCCGGCGCTTCCACCGTCGCCCCGGCCGTGATTCAGTTCAACGGTCAGCTGGACCCCAGCACCGTCGTTTACGGCCAGACCGTGTTCCTGGTTGAGCTGGCCTATGCCAGTGGCGACCCGGTCCAGGGTCTGAGTAATCAGGAGCCACCTACCGTGGCCGGGCTGGCGACTGCCCGCGCCGATGTGGAAACCCTGAGCGGTACGTCCGCAATCCGCATCCTGCCGCTGAAACCGCTGAACCCACGCAAACGTTACGTTGCGGTGGTGACCAAGGGCGTTACCGACATCAACGGCGACCCGATCGTCTCCTCGCCGAGCTACACCAGCCTGACCGACCCTGACGGCGCTCTGGGCAACCCGGCACTGGCACCGGTCAAGGCGCTGATCAATGGCCTGTGGGAAGCAACGGCGCAAGGTTTCTTTGCCGCAGCCCAAATCCCGCTGACCGCTGACGACATTGCCATCAGTTACAGCTTCACCACTTCCAACGACGAAAAAGTGCTGCAGTACATTGCCGAGCCGGGTGCCTGGTTTGCCGACCAGCTGCTGACCTTCGTCAAGGTATCTGCCGCCAAGGCTGCAGTTGCTGGTGGCGCCCAGGGCTTCGACCAGGTTTCCGCCGCCGTCAACGGTGCACTGAACGCGTTCCCGAGCGATGGCATCAAGGCCGCTCTGGCACCGGCCTTTGACGTGCCTCCACCCCAGGGCTGTCAGGGCCTGAGTGGCGAGAACGCGATCAATTGTATCGCGCCGGGCATCGCCTCCCAGATTGCCGGCATCCTGCCAACACCGACGCCGGACAACCGCGACGCCAGCGACTTCAATCTGGGCACCCCGCAACCGGTCGCCATGGTGTCGGCCGTTGCCGGTTCCGTTTACAGCTCCTTCAAGGCACAGGTGGAAGCCGGTGGTGGCACCGCACCTGACGTGCTGGCGGTTCAGGGCACAGTTTCCCTGCCCTACTACTTGGGCACCTCCGGCCAGGACATCCTGGCGGACTCCTGGAAGGCCGACAACGTCATTGCCGCCGGCCTGAACGACCAGTTCAAGGATATCGGTCTGCAGATCCCGCACGCCGATCCGACCCGCACCACATCCGTCAACTACGTCTTCCCATTCCCCAAGAAAACGGCTGACGTTGACGTTCCGGTGCTGATCATTTACCCGCAGAGCAACGCCACCAAGGGCGTGGTGATGTACCAACACGGCATCACCACCGACCGTAGTGCGGCCCTGAGCTTCGGCACCGCCATGGCGACTCTTGGCTACACCGTGGTTGCCATTGATCAACCGGTACACGGTGTTGCTGCCTTCACCGCCGAAGAGCAGGATGCGCTGGCCGGCAAGCTGCTGACCAAGGCCGCTGCCGCCAATCCGGCCATCAGCAACGACGCCGAAACCCGCGCCGCCCTGATCGCCGGTACCTTCAAGGTTGGCGTCCTGATGCAGATCCAGGCACAGCTGGAAGCTGGCGGAGCGCCCGCTCCGGCTCTGGGCATCACCGATCCGACCGATCAGGCCCAGATCAACGCCGCGCTGCAATCCGTGCTGGCCGGCAACGCCGGTGCTGACGCCCAGACGGCTCTGGGTAGCGCCCTGTCGCTAGAGAACACCGTCGCCAACGCCGGCAGCACCGTTCCGGGCCTGGCACCGATGACCGGCAACGAACGCCACTTCGGCTTCTTTGCCCCACAACCCGGCTCACTGGCTGCCATCGACTATGACGCCGGTACCGGTGATTCCGGCAGCATGTTCATCAACCTGCTGAATTTCACCAACACCCGGGACAACATGCGCCAGAGCGCCGTCGATCAGATGAACCTGCGAGTGAGCCTGGCTGACCTGGATCTGGGACCACTGGGTGGTGCTGACCTGAGCAATGCCCGCTTCAACTTCGTCGGCCACTCCCTGGGTACCATCACGGGTGCGCCGTTCGTGTCAGCGGTTAACACCGATCAACTGCCGGCAGTTGTCACCAGCGGCGGTCCGGTACCATCCAGCTACAACAACATCGACGCCGTCACCATGCTGACGCCTGGCGGCGGTGTGGTTCGCCTGCTGGAGAACTCCCGCTCCTTCGCACCGCGCATCCTCGCGGGCCTGGGCCAAAACGGCCTGGCCCAGGGCGATGCCAGCCTGGAAGCCTTCCTGAACGTGTTCCAGGCCACCATCGACACCGCGGACCCGATCAACTTTGTCGACAACCTGGCAGCCTCCACCCCGGCCTACACCCAGTTTGAGGTTGAGGGTGACACAGTGATTCCGAACGCTGCTGATGAAGCTGTCTGGGGCATTCCGTCGCTGTCAGCGACCGTGCCAGGCTCTCAGAGCGGACTGCCGGTATCGGTGACCGTGAACAGCTTCAACGCGCCTCTGGCAGGTAGCCGCCCGCTGAGCATGATGTACGTGGACGGCGTCGCAGACGTCATGTACAACGCCATGACGCAGGCGAACTTCCCGGCCAGTGAAGGCGGTGATCCGCTGAGCCACGCCACACCGGTTTCCGGTGAGCCGGCTTCGGCCTTCGCCACCATGGTGCTCGGTGCCGATGCGACCTTTACGCCCTAACCGGGGCCAATCCAAAGGTTGACCAATCAAGCCCCCGCCACGCGGGGGCTTTTTTGTACCTGAAGAAAATCCCCCTCCCCTCCCCTCCCCTCCCCTCCCCTCCCCTCCCCTCCCCTCCCTGGCACAGGCACAGGCACAGGCACAGGCACAATCTTCGCGCCTTGCTCAGTGGCCAGCAACCTCCTCAGCAGTCTCCTCCACAGCAGGAAACCTCAGCCTCGATCTCCAGACACAAAAAACCCCGAGGGGTCGCCATGACCACAACGGGGTTATTGGGAAGCCGGCCCCGGCAAGGGCCGACAATAGTTATCAGCGGGTGCCGCTGACCTCCATGCGGCTGATCACATTGGCCTCGATCTCGGATTCATCCAGATACAGCTTGCGGAAATCCTTGTTGGAATACCGCTCAGCCTGATCAGTGAAGAACTCCGACATACGATCAGACGACTGGGAGTAGCTCACCAGACCGTAGGCCTGCGGGCCATTATCGGTGAATTCCAGACCAAAGTGCCAACTGGTGCCACGGGCAATCAGCCAGCCATCCACGCCGCCGGTGCCGTCTGACAGACCTGCGGTATTGGCAATGGTCGACGGGGCAATGCGTGGGAAGATGGTGTCTTCCGCCACGTTGTCGGTGACCACGCCAATGGCGTTGAAGGCACCGTCCACATTACCGTCGCCACCATGCCAGGGAATCGGCTGGGACTGGAACACCGGTGTGCCACCCGGAGGCACATCACCGGAAGGACGATAGTACTGCACCGCACCCAGTTGGGCGTCGGGCGCTATCCCCTGAGCCTCAAGTGCCTGCACCCCAGTGGCCAGTGCCTGCAACATCGCGTCGTTGGCCGTGCCTTTACCGGCAGCAGAAGGGCCTGCCGGCGTGTAAACCGGGTTGGCCGGATCGAAGGCCACGGTCAGATCGGCGTCAAACTGATTGCGATAGTTACCAATGAATACCCGGAAGATATGGGCACCGACGCTGTCCAGGTCATACAGACCATCCCAGGTCTGCAACGGTCCGCACCAGGGCGTTAGGTCAACACCGTTGACCGGCGTGGCACCGATCATGGTGCACCGTTCCCGCAGTTCCGGCAGGAATGCCTCGGCATACCAGGCCCGGTTGTTCCAGATCACACTGATCAGCTCCTGAGCACTGAACTTGCCGTCCTGCCCGGCGGGCGCCGGCGCGTCCGGGAAGCCCGAATCAGCAGGGTTCTGCAGCATTTTGATGCCCAGACGAGTACGCGGGTTGATCTCCGCTTCCTCGGCGCCATACAGCGGCGAATAGCCCGTCAGGAAGGCAGCCGGGTTGGTGGACCAGTAACTGCTGTTGGAGTTCTGGACCCAGTCACTGCGGACCAGCTTGGGCTTCTTCTCATACGGGGTCAGGCCGGCGCATTCGCCCTCGACCCAGTCATCCCTTGAGGTGCTGCCATCCAGCAGGGTCAGGCCAGCATCGAACAGTTGATTGTACTCAGGACTCAGCCCACGCTTGAACTCGATGACGCCCAACGCCTCTTCAGAGAGATGCGGTGCCGAGCTGCTATCGATGTAGAACGCGTTACCATCAGCATCGGCGTAGGTCGAGTTCACCCACAACGTGGTGCCACAGTTGCGGAACACATCCTGAAACTCGTTGAGGTTATTGGCACGGCTCATGCCCAGCCAGGTATCCAGCAGGCCACTGGTGTTCTCGTTGGCATCGCGGTAGGTGTACGCGGTGCCGGCTTCCCCCCACTTCGGCAGGCCGCCACTGGTGACCGCGTTGGCAGACAGCATCGGGCCGTACTCGGAGAAGTAGAAGGTACGCTCAACCGTCACCGGGTTGGGACCACCGGTGTTGACTTCAATCTGGAAGGTCTCGGAGGTGATCGGTTTCTCTTCACCGTCCTTGATGTAGGTGAGGTTGTCACCCGGCTTGAGCGTCAGCTCGTACATGGTGAAACGACGGCTGGTGGACACCGTGTGGGACCAGGCCAGGCGATCGTTGAAGTTGATCAGCGGTAGCGCCGTACCGAGCAGTCCGGCACCGTTGATGTGCAGGTAGTCAGGCACCGTCATCTGCACCTGATACAGCCGGCGATGGCCGGTGTAAGGGAAATGCGGGTTGGCCAGCAGCGCGCCGCGCCCCTGCTCGGTCAGATCGCCACCGACACCCCAGGCGTTACTGGCGAGACCGGTTTCCTGGTAATTGTCGCGGGATGACGCCAGAGCCCGGGCGCTGGCAGAGACATCCGGCAACGCCGTATCGCTCTTGGCGGCCATGACCGGGGTCGGCTGTGCTGCAGCCGGATCTTCACCGGGAATCGCGAGGAACACGGCGCCGGTGGAGAACAGCGCACCACTGGCGTACTGGCCAACGATGCGGTAATGGGCGAGCAGGTCGGTTGGCGCGATCTCTTTCACCCAGGGCTGGTCACGACACTCGGCCGGCAGGTCGGAAGGATCGGTATCGCTGACGTACTTGTTGTAGCCGGCGGTAAAGCCCTCCACCATCGCCTTGCTCTCATCGCTCAGCGTTGGGTACTCCGCTTCAGCGCCACTGAGGATCTTCTGGGCCTTGAAGCTGAAATCATTGATGATATTGATGTTGTCCGGGCCGGGGCCGAAGTACTTGGCACGCTCACTGCGAGCCTTGACGACCGCCTCAGCCAGCAAACAGACGTTATCCTGCGCCTGGACATAGCCATGTCCAAAAGCGGCGGACGCCAGGTCATTGGCGCGGATGTGTGGTACCCCATTGGTGGTTCGACGAATATCAGCCTGGTACTGGCCGTTGGACGGAAGCAGCGGGCCCTTGTCGACCGTGTTGTTGTCTCCGGAAGAGTCGCTGTCGCCATCAAAACAACCTGCCAGCATGACCGTGCCAATGGCCGCAGCCAACAGGCGGACCGTGGGACGCTGGCGACCGTCCTGGGCGGTTTTATATTTGTACTTCATGATGGTTTCCTTATCGTTATTGTGGACACGGCCCCGGTTCTCCTATTCGGGAAACCAGGGCCGTGTCATTGCAATGTACCAAAAGCCACCACAGAGTCGAAACCCATTGTCACGTCTGACTACATCTTGATCAGCCAGCCCCTGAATCATCACCCTCCGACGGCCACACCGACGGGTTGTCCGCCCCCAGGGTGCGTCCGATATAACGGCTCTGACAAGGCGTTGCGCTGAACTTGATCGGATGCCCCAACTGCCGTTGGACACCACCGTCCGGCCGGGCCACATCGATCACCATACCCCGGGCCTGAAGCTGCGGATGCTCAGCCGCCTCCGAGATGGTCAGGACCGGCTCCACGCAGGCGTCCTGGTCCGCAAAGATCTGCTCCCACTCAGCCAGAGACCGACCGGAAAACGCCTCCCGCAGTGCGGATTTGAGCTGCTGTTGATGTGTCGGGTTCTGGCTCAGCCCCAGGCTCTTCAGCTCGGGCTGGCCAATCACCTCGCACAGACGGGCGCAGAACTGGGGCTCCAGACTGCCCACCGAGATCCAGCGGTCATCGCCGGTGCGATAGTAATCGTAGAAGCTGCCACCGTTGAGCAGACCGCCCTCTGGCCGCTGTTCGGCACCGCCAGCGAGGCTGGCCGCCCCGGCCATGGCGTTAAGGGCAAAGGCCGCGTCGGTCATGCTGATGTCGATGAACTGGCCTTCGCCGGTCTGCTGACGGTGCACCACTGCCGCCAGAATCCCCATCACGGCGTGGTGGGAACCGCCGGCCACATCGGCAACCTGGATACCCAGCGGCGGCGGTCCGGCGTCCTGACGCCCACTGTGGCTGCTGACGCCGGCGAGGGCGAGGTAGTTGATGTCGTGGCCGGCGCGATCACGGTAGGGACCGGTCTGGCCATAGCCGGTAATGGCGCAGTAGATCAGCTTCGGGTTGACCGCTTTCAGTGCCTCATAGCCGAGTCCCAACCGGTCCATCACCCCCGGCCGGAACTGCTCCACCACAATGTCGTAATCCGCCACCAGGGCCCTGATGCGCTCCACGCTGCCCGGCGCTTTCAGGTTCAGCCCCACCGAACGCTTGCCCCGGTTAAGGTAGGTGTGAGCGGTGCTGACACCCCCATCATGGGGAGGCATCACCCGGGTCAGATCGAGCCGGTCCGGAGCTTCCACCCGAAGTACATCGGCCCCCATATCGGCAAGCATCATGGTGGCGTAGGGCCCTGGCAGCAGGGTACTGAAATCCAGTACTTTCAGATGATTCAGTGGACCGGTCATGGCATCTCCTTGTTGTTGTCCTGTCTGTTGGTGATGCTGCCGGGATTTCCCGCTCAGGCCAACCGCCGCTTGCATCATTCCAATTGGCCATTTCTACCAGCATGATGAGCATGGGCGTTGCCACAACACTTGCAATGATCGCCTGCCCACTTAAGATGATCGCCGACCAACCAACGCGTTACGGACATCGGCCGACGCCCGGCCGGACCCGCAGGGAACCCCATCATGACTGAGTTGACCGTCTCCCGACATTTTGTTGAGGCCGCCCTGAGTGGAGCCCGGAGGCAGGGCTACGATACCGACGCCATGCTGCGCCGGGCAGGCATTGCCCCGGAGCTGCTCCGCATTGAGAAAGCCCGGGTCAACAGCCAGCAGTACAGCCGGCTGATGCAGGTTATCTGGGGAGAGATGGCCGACGAGTTCATGGGCATGGGCTCACGGCGCTGTCGGCCCGGCACCTTCGCCACCATGTGCGCACTGGTGATCGACAGCGCGACCCTGGGTGAGGTATTCGAACGGGCGTACCAGTTCTCCAGGCTGTTTGACCCCACCATCTGTATGCGGCTGGAACAGACCGGAGACCAGGCACGGCTGGTGGCGGTGATTGAGGGGGATATTGACGATCCAACCTGTTTCCTGCGGGAAAGCCTGCTGGTCATCTGGCATCGGCTGGGGAGCTGGCTGATCGGCCAGCCAGTGGAACTGACCGGCGCAACCTTTGACTACTCGCGACCGCCCCATGGCGACGAGTACCGGCACATCTTTCATTGCCCGCTGGCGTTCGAGGCAGCCGACATCAGCCTCAGCTTTGACGCGCGCTTTCTGGCGGCACCGGTGATCCGCGACCGGCCCGAGATGCACCAGTTCCTCAAGACCTCCCCGGCGGACCTGCTGTCGCGACCGGATGAGAGCAACACCTACACCGGCCAGATCCGGGCGCTGATTGGCCGCGATCTGTCGCAACCGTTACCGGACTTCGAGTGGATTGCTGCAGAGCTGCACACCAGCCCGCAGACCCTGCGGCGACGGCTCAAGCAGGAAAATACCTCGTTTCAGGAGATCAAGGATCTGCTACGGCGGGATCTGGCGATCTATCTGCTGAGCCGGGAAGACCTGCCCATCAACGACATCGCCCATCGGGTCGGGTTCACCGAACCGTCGACCTTCCACCGGGCGTTCAAGAAATGGACCGGGGTCACCCCCGGTGCCTATCGGGAAGGTGAACGGGACGCCAGCCTCAAGCCGGATTCTGCATCGTCCTGATCAGCCGCCCCAGAGTCTGGGCGGCATTGCGGGCGTGATCCCGATCGGTGCCCAGTTGCATCAGCCGCGCGCCGTCCCTTGGATCATAGATCCAGCAGGCCTTGTTCAGCGGCTCGCAGTCCCAGCGTACCAGCGGGCTGACACCATAGACTGACAGCACCTCGGTGGACACCTGACGGCGATCTCCCGCATCGGCCAGCCGGGACTCCTGGATGCGGATCTGGCCATCACCCACCGATACCCGGTACTCGATATCCGCCGGCCGGTCCGCACGCACGATGCGGTGATCGTCCCGCCAGCCATTCAGCGCCAGCAGACTGTTCAGGTGCATCGCCAGGGCGCCGGTGTCCGAATCGGCAAGATACAGCTTGCGCAGGGAGTCCACCGTTTCTTCAGAGGCCGGCTCAATCACTGCCACCGGCTCGCCATCCGCAGGCTGGCCGTTGACACCGTTACCATTGCTGCGCTGCTGGCGTTCGATACGGGTGATCATCTCCAGGGCCTTGTCGTAGTAGGCACCGTCATTCCCGGCGGACGACACATACTGCTCCAGCGCGGAGCGGGCCTCGTTGAAATGGCCACCTTCCAGCATCACCTGGCCGCGATAGAACATGTAAGCCGGCGGCTTGTTGGCCTGAAGCACCTGCAGGCGATTGAGATACTCGCCAGCGTCGCCCCAACGTTCGTCCGCCACCGCAGCCTCAGTGGCCAGCATCAGCCGCCGCACTTCATGCTCTGGTGCCAGCGCCTGGACG
Organism: Marinobacter xestospongiae; assembly: GCF_023156385.1. Lineage (GTDB taxonomy): Bacteria > Pseudomonadota > Gammaproteobacteria > Pseudomonadales > Oleiphilaceae > Marinobacter > Marinobacter xestospongiae. The sequence goes on along the minus strand of NZ_JAKZAK010000008.1, from coordinate 30,242 downwards.
CCGGACGCCGCTGTCATGGCGGCTACCGCCATCACCACCCGGGCCGGACGGAAGAAAACCCGTGCGATTGATTGAATTGCTGCCATACCGCGTTCCTCACTGAATTCCTGAAATCACTTCTCACTGATCGCCGCCGAGGTCACTGCCCCGTCGCCGTCGTCAACGGCAGGCTGTCCAGCCAGCTCCGTCCCTGTGCCATCCTCCTCGTCCGTGGCCAGTTCCGCCTGGTCAAGAATGGATTTCGGTAACTCTTTTTTAACACGAACCCCAAGATCGACAAAACGGGTGGCCTGGGACACCAGATTACCGCGCCCCCGGGTCAGCGTGTTCATGGCGCCATCAAAGGTGCCCTGAACCGTCTGCAGCTGGGAGCCAAGCTTTTCCATCGATTCCACAAACACCCGCAGCTTGTCGTAAACCGAGCTGGCGCGGTCCGCAATCCGCCGCGCGTTCTGGCTTTGCCGCTCATAGCGCCAGATGTTCTCAATGGTACGCAGGGTCGCCAACAGGGTGGTCGGGGTCACCACAATAATCTTGCGCTCAAAGGCCTCGGCAAAGAGGTTTTCGTCCTCCTGGAAGGCCGCCACAAACGCCGGTTCAATAGGCATGAACAGCAGCACAAAGTCGGGGGAATGCAAGCCGTTGAGCTGGCTGTAATCCTTCTCACTGAGGCCGCGAATGTGGTTCCGCACCGCCTCACAGTGGGCTTTGAGTGCGGCGGCCCGGGGCTCATCCTCGTCCTCACTGATCCATTGCTGATAGGCCACCAGCGAGACCTTGGAATCCACCACCAGGTTGCGGCTGTCCGGCAAATGTACGATGACGTCCGGACGCAACAGGTTGCCATGCTCATCCCGGTAGCTGCCCTGGGTCTCGTACTCTATGCCCTTGCGCAGACCGGAACGCTCCAGCACCCGCTCCAGTATCAGCTCCCCCCAGTTGCCCTGAATTTTCTTGTCGCCCTTGAGGGCCCGGGTCAGGTTGGCCGCTTCCTCGGTAATCTGGCGGTTCAGCTCCTGCAGCGACTTGATCTCGCTGCGCAACGCCTGGCGATCCTTGGTTTCGGTGGTGTAAACGTCTTCCACCCGCTTGCGGAAATCCTGTAGCTGGTCCCGGAAGGGGTTCAGCAGGGTATCGAGGTTACTGCGGGTCTGCTCACTGAAACGCTCGTTCTTCTGCTCGAAGATGCGGTTGGCCAGGTTCTCGAACTCCTGCTTGAGGGCATCCCGGTTTCGCTCCAGCAGTTCCAGCTTTTCCTGGGCCGCACGTCGCTCGCGCTCAATGACCACCTCGTTCTCACGCAACTGCACCCGTGCGTCCTGGAGATCGCGGCCGGTCTGCTCCAGCCGCCGGGCCTGCTCCTCACGCTCGTGCTGCAGCTGCGCCAGGCGATCGCCGGCAGCCCGGCTTTCGGCATCCGCCGCCGCCAGGCGGTTCTCCAGGGCCATCGCCTGGCGGCGGGCCTGATCGAGTGTCTGACGTTGCTGCTCACAGTCGTCAGCCAGGGCGTCACAACGGACTTCCAGCTGTTCCTCACGCTGGCGTTCCAGCGCCAGGGCATGCTCAAGCTCGGTGACCTGCTGCCGGTATTGGTCATGCTCCCGGCTCAGCGCTGCCAATGCTTTTTTCTGTCGCAGCGCGGTGACGGCCAATAGCAATGACAGCCCCGCCAGGATCGCCAGAGTGGACCAGACCCAGCCCGGGGATGCCAGGAACGACTGCAACATTTCAGACACTTGCACAAACCTCTTCACTGAACAGAAAACAAACCAAGGGGACTCCGGCGAGGAAGATCCTATCGCGACAGTCTAACGTATCCCTTTCTAGCAGGGGACATTTCCCGGGAACTGTGCGCTTCGTCTGACTACCTCAGGGCACAGGTCGCAGATTCAACGACTTGAACGGGAAAGCGGTTGACTTGATCCGCGCCGGGTTGGACGCTGCCTACAGTATGGGCTAGACATTGAAATAGGCTTTTCGTCATGGATTGACGAGACGTCGACACATCAGGACAACGGGATCGGGGATGCTCAAAGAACTCTGGCGCAAGACACTGGGACACCCAGCCCTGTCGGCCAAGCATTCTGACAAGGCAACCAAGGTACGGTTACTGCCACACCTGACGCACACCGGCGAGTTCCACCTCGACCGGCTCACCAGGCTGCTGAAGGACCGCTATAACCTGGACCAGGAACCACAGGGCGATGACGCCATTCGTCAGCTGATACGTTACGCGGCCCGAATCCAGGATCAGGACGTGCAACGGGAGTTGTTGCTGTTCTACCTCAACTGCTCGCCGGTGATCCAGGATTATCTCCGGTCTGGCGACATTCTGGGCGACGACCACTTTCTGGTCCGCAACGACCGAGACGACGATCGCTGACGCCCTGATTTGCGCCGGCAACGGTGACCCAAATCGATGCGGCTTTCACCTTAACCATCCGTAAAACAACAGGCTCCGTAGCTGAGGTATACTCCGCGGCAAACGACCGGAGCCCCGAAAAATGGCTATCCGGCCCACGCATGCATGACGACAGCGGGATCGAGCCCAGACACATCGGCCAGCTGCAAATTCAGAGGTTTTGAATGGACGCTCGCATTTTTCCGGGCAAGGCATCGGTGGCCTGTCTGCTGGCCGCCATGACACTGGCAGGTTGCGCCAACGATCGCTATTACCTGGTGTCCAACAACGATATCCGGGACCTGGACACCACCCTGCAAACGCAAAAGATCGGTTTGCAGACGCTGCTGATGTCTTCCGCCCAGCAACACGACACCCTGCTTCGCCAGAACCGCCTGGCGACCGACACCGTGCTTGCCGCCATCGACGAACGGGTCAAACCACCGGTGTGTCCGCCGCCGCCCAAGCCTGCCGCCTGCCATCCGGACCAGTCTGCGGTAACCGCCGAGCGAGAGGGTTATGCCAACCGACTGGCCGGCAAGCTGGTGGTGGGTGAGCGTGAGAAATTTCTGTTGATCGATCCCCAGTTCACCTTCACCGCTCGCATCGACAGTGGTGCCGAAACGTCATCCCTGGACGCCCGCAATATCCAGCGTTTCGAACGCGATGGCCAGAACTGGGTACGCTTCGACATTCCCAACCCGGAGCAGGACGGCGAGCTGTACACGCTCGAGCGGGAGATCGCCCGGAACGTTCGAATCATCCAGTCCAATGAGGAGGATTACGAACGCCGCCCGGTGGTGGAGCTGCAGTTTGCCATCGGCAATCATCGCCAAAAGGCGGAGTTCACCCTGTCCAACCGTGAACACATGAGCCACACCGTGCTGATCGGCCGTAACATCCTTCGCGACGTCATGCTGATCGACGTTGGCAAGGAATTCGCCACCGAACTGCCGACGTCCCTGACCAATGGCGAGGATGACCCGTCTTGACCTCCCGCGCGCCCTTTTACTTCGCCCTGTTTGTACTGATCACCGCCGGACTTGCTCTGGCGGTTTTGCGTCATGTGGAGTTGGGCATTCCGTGGCTTCCCGGCGAACAGCGTCCGGTTTGGCTGGTGGAAGCCCGAGTTGATTTCCAGGCCCAGCAGGAACCCGTGCTGGCGAGCCTGAACATTCCGGACCAGCCCCCCGGTTTCCTGCTGCTGTCGGAGCAGGCCGCGTCTCCCGGCTACGGCTTCTCCATCGTTGAGCATGACGGCAATCGCCGGGCCGAATGGTCCAAACGCTTCGCCGAAGGGCCTCAAACGCTCTACTTCAAGGCCCAACTGATTCCCGACACCGTTGGCGATGACACCCCCAGCGGGCCGGCACCGGTGGCCAAGCCGGTGTTCTGGGAAGAGCCCCAGGCCACGGCGGTCCGGGAAGTCCTGCAACAGGCCCGCAGCAAGTCGTCCAACCCGGAGAGTCTCACACGCGAGCTGATCAAGCTGATGCAGCCAGAGACGCCGGAGCAGAACACCACCCTGCTCACCTCTGGTACCAATTACGTCAGCCTGCTAGAGCGCATGCTCAATCACGCCGGCATTCCCGCCCGCATCGCCGACGGTCTGCAACTGGAGGATGCCCGCCGGCGCCAGACCCTCAAGCCGTTCCTGCAGATCTACAATGGCGAACGCTGGCTGACATTCAACCCCCACACCGGCGCCCAGGGCCTGCCTGAACATGTAGTGCTGTGGCGCCAGACAGCGGTCTCTCTGCTGGACGTGATGGGCGGCAGCGACTCCCAGGTCACCTTCTCGATGCTGCGCCAGACCGTGCCGGCCCTACAACTGGCCAGGGTCGAGGCAAACGACAACGGTCTCGGCTTCCTCAGCCTCTACCAGCTGCCCATCGAAGAACAGAGCATGTTTCGGATGTTGCTGTTGCTACCCATTGGCGCCCTGGTGGTCGCGTTTATGCGGATTGTCATCGGCATCCGCACCTCGGGCACCTTCATGCCGGTCCTGATCGCCGTCGCCTTTGTGCAGACCTCTCTGGTGCCGGGGCTGATCGCGTTCATAGCGGTGGTGTGCCTCGGCCTGCTGATGCGGGGCTATCTGTCCGCCCTCAACCTGCTGCTGGTATCGCGCATATCGGCGCTGATCATCCTGGTGATCTTCATCACCACCGGGCTCAGCATCGTGGGCTACCAGATGGGCTTCAACACCGGCATGACGGTGACCTTCTTCCCGATGATCATCCTGGCCTGGACCATCGAGCGGATGTCCATCCTCTGGGAGGAAGAAGGCGCACGGGAAGTTCTGATCCAGGGCTTCGGCTCGCTGTTCGTTGCGGTTGTGGCCTACCTGGCCATGAGCGCACCGCTGGCAAGCCATCTCACCTTCAATTTCCCGGAACTGCACCTGGTGGTATTGGGCCTGATCCTGCTGCTGGGACAGTACACCGGCTACAAACTCAGCGAACTCAGGCGCTTCCATCCCATGAAGGCCTATGAGCCATGAGCTGGATCTCACCGTTTCGCCTGCAACGCGCCGGCATGCTCAGCATGAACCGGCGCAACGTGGACTACATTGGGCGCTACAACGACCGCGCCTCCTACCCGCTGGTGGACAACAAGCTCAAGACCAAGCTGATTGCCGCCGAGTACGACGTGAGCACCCCCCAGCTGCTGCAGGTCGTACGCCAGCAACATGAGATCTCCCATTTCCGGGAACTGGTGGATGAGCTGGACGGCTTTGCCATCAAGCCAGCCAAGGGGTCCGGCGGCAAGGGTATTACCGTGATCACCCGGCGCGACGGCGATCAGTACGTCAAGGCCTCCGGCGCCAAGGTCACCCTGGCCACGCTGGAGCGGCACCTGTCCAACATCCTCGCCGGGCTCTACTCTCTTGGGGGCACCCCGGATGTGGCGATTGTCGAAGACCTGGTGCAGCCGTCCGCCAGTCTGGCGGACTACTCCTTTCAGGGCGTGCCGGACATCCGCATCGTGGTGTTCCAGGGCTACCCGGTGATGGCGATGCTGCGCTTAGCCACCCGGGATTCCGATGGCAAAGCCAACCTCCACCAGGGCGCGGTCGGCGTCGGCCTGGATATCGGCACCGGCCACAGCCTCAATGCGGTGCAGTTCAACAAGGCCATCCACCTGCACCCGGACACCGGCCTCAATCTCGCCAACATCGCCATCGAAGACTGGCAACAGATGCTGTTGATGGCGTCCCGCTGTTACGAGGCCACCAACCTTGGCTACATGGGGGTCGACTTGGTGGTGGATGCCCAGAAAGGGCCGCTATTGCTGGAACTCAATGCCCGCCCGGGCCTCGCCATCCAGATGGCCAACGGTCGCGGCCTGCTGACCCGCCTGAAAGCCGTGGAGCGCCTGAAGCGACCGCACTTTACACCCGAAGGCCGGGTCGCCTTTGCCATGGAGACTTTCGCCCAGCCTGTCCAACAGGCGTGAGACCGCAGAGCCTGCAGGCAGACCGGTCTCAGGACAACACCTTAGCCGGGTCGGCAGCGGCCCTGGCCGGCGACCAGATCACCAAAACCATGGCCGTCACACACGCCAGCCCGGCCACTGCCATGGCCAACTGGAAGCCACCGGCCATAGCTGCCCTCAGCACGCTCTCCAGGGCAACTGGAGCATCGGGCACCACCTGCAGGGCAACAGCGCCCCCCGCCATCTCACCGGCGCCGTTCTTTGGGCATAAAAAAACCCGGACAATGCCCGGGTTTTTTTAGCTCGGGGCGCTTACAGCTTGCCTTGCGAGGCCAGCAGCTTGCGCTCGTGCGTCAGGCCTTTCAGCAGCCCCCAGGTCATCGCCAGGAGGATCAGCGTAAATGGCAGGCCTGCGGTGATGGCGGTTGCCTGAATAGCCCCGAGGGCATCTGCACCGCCGCCGAAGATCAGAGCCGCTGCAATGGCACCTTCCATGATGACCCAGAACACGCGCTGGGCCGTCGGTGCATCGGTCTTGCCGCCAGCGGTGATGCTGTCGATGACCAGCGAACCGGAGTCAGATGAGGTCACGAAGAACACCAATACCAGCACAATGCCGATGAAGGAGGTGATCGCGGTCAGCGGCAGGTTCTCCAGCATCTGGAACATGGCCAGCGGCACTTCCGTCAGGCCGTTGGCTGCCAGCGAACCGATACCGTTCTGGATCTGATCCAGGGCGCTGCCACCGAAGGCACTCATCCAGAACACAGTAATCACCGTCGGGATGATCAGCACCGCGGTCACGAATTCGCGAACGGTACGACCCTTGGACACCCGGGCGATGAACATGCCAACGAACGGTGACCAGGAAATCCACCAGGCCCAGTAGAATACGGTCCAGCCATGGAACCAGGTCTCATCTTCACGACCGAACGGATTACTCAGCGGCATGATGTTCGCCACATACGTGGACGACGTCACCCACAGCGTCTCGATGATGGTCATGGTCGGACCGGCGAAGATGATGAAGAACAGCAACAAGGCTGCCAGGCCCATGTTGATGTTACTGAGCACCTTCACACCACCGTCCAGGCCACGCAGAACAGACAGCAGCGCCACCAGTGTTACCCCGGTAATGATGGTCATCTGCACGCCGATACCGCTGGAGATACCGAACAGGTAATCCATACCGGAGGCCGCCTGTTGAGCACCGAAGCCCAAAGACGTGGCCAGGCCGAAAATGGTGGCCAGCACAGCCAGGATATCAATCAGGTGACCTGGCCAGCCCCAGACGCGATCACGCAGCAGCGGGAAGAACGCGGAGCGGATCGTCAGTGGCATGCCCTTGTTGAAGGCAAAGAACGCCAGTGACAACGCCACGATCGCGTAGATCGCCCAGGGATGCAGACCCCAGTGGTACATGGTGGCACCCATGGCCATCCGCGCACCCTCTTCGCTGTTGGCCTCAGCGCCCAGCGGCGTGCCGTACCAGTCGGTGTAATAGGCCACCGGCTCGGCAACAGCCCAGAACATCAAACCAATGCCCATACCTGCGGCAAACAGCATGGCAAACCACGACATGGTCGAGAATTCCGGCTTGGCATCCTGACCGCCCAGGCGGATCTTACCCACCGGCATGAAGATCAGGGCCAGACAGACCACAACAAAGATGTTCGCACTGATCAGAAAGAACCAGTCGAAGGTATTGATGGCCCCCCACTTGGCGCCATCCAGCAGTTCCTTGGATTCGGCCGGGAAGATCAGGGTGCCCACCACGAACAGCACAACCAGAACGGCTGCGATCGGGAAAACCGGTGCGTGGAGGTCAAGACCCAAAGGATTGATGTTGTCCTGACCTACCACGTAGTCGGTTTGGTACTCGTCTTTGACTACGTCTCCCACGAATGGAGTCTCCTATTTCGTGTTTGTGTCGACTTGGGAGCCCATAAACAACTCCTGAAGCGTCTCAACCAGCCAGCAAAACGCCGACTGGTCCGGGTGCGGAGCCTCCCGCTCAAACCCGATGGCAGACGCCCTGCGCGGCAGAGGAGATCCAGGAGTAATTCAGGGACTCCGGCGAGTCCATGATTTACAAAGTTGTAACGCGGCGGATTTTATTCTTTTGACGTCAAAATATCAAAAGACTCCATACGCGCTATCCCTTAGCTCTAAGCGTAGTTCAATTTCCTGAGCTGAGCCCGAAGCGCTAAAACCCTTGCTCAACGGGGGCCAAACGATCAAAAATCGAGCAAACAAAAACCGCAAATGAACAGGAAAAGGACTCCAGTGAGAACCAGAGTAGGCGCTCCCCCATGGCAGACTGATTACACCACTAATGATTAACCCCGATTTTTGGCAGGTCTTTCTGGCGACAGGATAACCACCAGGCCGGGAATCGGCCGTTTGCAGCATCAATTGCCACAAAACCTGTTTCTTTTTCAAAAAGGCTAGTGTAGTATTCGCTCCCGCTAAGCCATTGGGAGTTGTCAAAAACTTCCTGGCACCAGCTCACAGAAAGCCCGGCTTTCTGCTCAGAGTCTGGAAGCGTCTCGGGGCGTAGCGCAGCCTGGTAGCGCACCTGTATGGGGTGCAGGTGGTCGCAGGTTCAAATCCTGCCGTCCCGACCAAATACCTCAAGAAAGGCAGTCACTTACGGGTGGCTGCCTTTTTTCGTTTTTGGGCCAAGCAAAATAAAAGCAAAACATATGCAAAACCCTGCCCCGCCCTCTCTTGCCTGATTGCGCCACCCGGTGACAGAGTGCTGTCATTCAGACAGCGTGAGAGCCAGAACGGCAGTTACCCCAGTCAACAAGCCTCGCATATTGACGCCTCCCGGTGTTTTATTGGATCTCAGCTGTTTATACGTTTTGGTTATCTGATCTTCCAAGGATACCCAGAGCCCCTCCCCTTATAAGCCATGCCAGAACTTGGGTGAGCCGCACTTCAGCTACCGCTAAACCAAGAGCCTCACGGCCTGTCCAGGTTCGCCTCTAGCCGGGCAACAAGCCGGATAGCTCCTGTATCAAAACCCACATGGCACTTATCTCCTTCTTCAGGGTCTGATCCTGTTCACCAACACCCGATCAAGCCGAGTAATTCAGGTAACATTGCACCATGAAAAACAATTCCAAGAACGGTAACGACACGCCCACGGTTCGGGCGGACATGAATGGGGGGCAGGCGATTGATCTGCCCGGAATTCGCGGTCGCATGGAGCGTCTGGAGTTTGCCAGTGGCCTGGTGCTCTACCGCATGGAATACGAGGCCCTGGAGGATTGCTCGGTGCAGGTCCAGAACAGCTTCAGCGAACCCTGGCTGGGGTCGGCCATGCACCTGCAGGGACACTCGGAGCTGTCCTACCCCAACGGCAAGACCTTTACCCTGACACCCGATTCCGCCCTGCTGATGCGTGTGGACCCTTCCGGCAGCCTTTTTAACCTTTTCAAGGGTCAGCTCATCCGCCATGTCGGCGTGGCATCGACACAGGCGCCCCTGAAGGCCCGGTTTGGCGGCGAGCTGCCGGAACGGCTCGCCCTGTTCGGTGACAAAGACTTTGGTGATTTTCAGCTCGGCCAATCGTTCTCACCCAGCAAGCGCCTGCGACAACTGGGGGGCAACCTCTTCGACCAGCATGCACGGGGCAGCGCCCGACTGTTAAAACTGGAGGGCATTGCCAATCTTTTTCTGGCGGAGATCATTGAGCTTTTCTGCGACGAGGTGAGTACAGACGACCGCATCATCGTCTGGGAAGCCCAGGCCCTGGCGGATGTCATCACGCACATCGAGACACATCTGGACAGCCCGCTATCCATTGCCAGCCTGGCAGACCAGGCCGGCATGTCCGAAAACCGCCTGGATCAACTCTTTCGCCAGAAATTCCAGCAAAGCTGTGCCGAGTATGTTCGCAACGAGAGGATGGTGGCCGCCAACCGTTGGCTGGCAAGTGGCGAGCTGGCCGTGAAAGACGTTGCGGGCATGGTCGGCTACAACCACGTCAGTAATTTTTCCCGCGCCTACCGCGCCCGCTTTGGTGAGACCCCGGCCAGAACCCTACGGCGAGCAACTACCGGTGCCGACTAGCACCAGTGCTCCGTCTGGCCGACCGAACCGGACACTGATGAGCCTACGCCAATAACTGCGACCGTAGCAGACTCACCACGGCTGCGACCAACGGGTCCTGATCACGACTGGCCAGCCAGGTGAACAGGACCTTTGCGGACTCGGTGGCGGGACAAAGCACATCCAGTTCGCCGGCCTGCTGACCCAGCCGGGTGGACTCGCCGTGGAGCAGGCCAATCCCCACTCCGCTGGCGATCAGGGCTCGGGTGTGGCGTTCACGATCCACACTGATGATCTTTCTGGGCCGGATGCCGTGCGCTTCAAACAACGCCTCGGCTGTTCGGCCGCAGCAGGTTCTGGCATTCGGCAGCACCCAGGTGAAGGCTTCCAGTGCTTTCCAGTCCAGCACCTCCGGCTTCTCAAGCAGCCCCGACGATGCCACCAGATAGATGGAAAAGTCTTCCACCTCCAGGGCGGAGAACCCGGGCTCCCGGTTGCCGGTCTCATTGTAGAAGCCCGCATCCAACAGGCCATGGCGAATGTCCTGCTGAACCTGGGTGGAGTACCTCAGGGAAACGTCGAGCTCCGGAAAGTGCTCCGTCACGCTTTTTACAAGCTCGCCAACCCGACTGGTGTTGGTGTCACCACTGGCCCCGAGGCGCAGCTGCCCGATCAACTGGCCCCGAATCCGGCTGGCCTCGGACATCAACGTCTGGTGGGCCGCCATCACTTCGTGGGCCCGCTGCAACAGACGCTCGCCGGCCGGGGTGATTTCCATACCGCGGGGTGTCCGGGCGAAGATGGGCACGCCGAGGCTGTCCTCAATCGCCTTGATGTGAGCACTGACGGCCGGCTGGCTGAGATACAGCTGCTCCGACGCCCGGGTGATGCTTCCCTCCCTGGCCACCACCACCAGGGTTCGCAATTGATGTATTTCCAAGTGTCATGCCTCGCCGTTCAGAGCCTGCCCAATAGATACCACCAAACCAGATCCAGCGGCAGCAGAATCACCACGGTGATCGCAAACAGCGCCAGACACAACCGGCTCAGCACCGCCAGAGATACATACCCCATCTGCACCGCGGCCAGCAATGGTGGCGCCTGATAAGGCAGCAGCACACTGGAGAAGGCCAACACCTGGGTCATCAGTACGGTCGCCAGCGCCAGCCCGCTGGTGTTGGCCAGCTCCTGGCTGATCGGCGTCAGTATCAGTGGAATTCCCGGCAGGTTGGTGACCATGCCAACCAGCGAGGACACCAGGGCCAGCAGCGCCACATTGGCCACCGGCTGGTCGCTGTTCAGTGGCACATGGTCGGCGATGGCATCCATCACCAGTTGCCCGACACCTACTTCTGCCATCACCGCGCCCAGCCCGATGATCGCCGCCACGAAGAACAGCGCGCCATACTGCACTTTCTGGTTCAGGGTGTCCTTACCGACCAGCCCAACGCCGGGAAACAGGCAATAAAGCGCCACTCCCAAGCCGATCCAGCCAGGCGCAATATGGTGCCAGCCATCGCTCATCCACAGCGCCAGGCAAACCACCATCACCACAGCCATGTGCCGACCCTGCCGGCTCAGGGGCTCCGTCACCAACGAGTCGGCCCGCTGCCGCGGAGGATCGGCCGGAAACCACCACAGGATCAGCAACAGAGCCGCCAGGGCTTTCAGCAGGCCCAACACCGGCAGATGCAGCACCAGATAGTCCAGGTAGGCAAGTTCGGCGCCGTAGAGAGTTTCCGACATGCCGGAAAGAATCATGTTGGGGACATTGGCCGGCAGGATCGTAAAGCCGGGAAAGAACACCGCCACCAGCGCCGCCAGCGACATCCCGGTATGGCCATTGCTACCTGGCTCGTACCCCAGGTGGTCCGCCAGCGCCAGCACCAGCGGCATCAACAGCACCATCCGTCCCATCGACGACGGCATCACGAAGCACAGCGCGATGCCGAACCCCAGCGTCGCCGCCAGCACCGATCCATAGCTCTGCCCCATACAGCGGGCGAGCAGCGACGCCAGGCGTTTGCCCAGGCCGGTGTAGTTCAGCGCGGCACCGATCACCATGCCACTGAACAGCAGCCAGAACGTGGACGAGCGGAAACCGGCAAACACCGCCTCCGTTGGCGCCACCTGGGTCAGCACCGCCAGCAGCATGAACACCAACGCGGCCCAATAGTCGGGTATCGCACCGGTGGCCCAGCTGCCGATGCAGAACACCGTCAGGCCTGCCACCACGGCCACATCCCAGGCCAGGTACTGATGGCCCAGGCCCCACAGGACCACCGCCGCCAGGATTATCAGCAACACCTGGCCATGCTGCCCCGGCCAGTACTTCGTTAACACCCCCACCATCGCACTCTCCCAAACCGGACCATACCGGCTATCAATACACCCGGGAGATGCGCCGATCTCCCGCCTGAGTCATTGGATAACGACAATGGCAAACCGTGCTGAAACGGTCCAATCGTAAGATCTGAGGTCTGGTATCAGGGTTCGTGAGGGCGGCGGCAATCGGCGGTCAGTACTCGACCAATGGCTGATGCCCAAAGCGCCACTGGTCATATATTGGTCACCATACGGTCATAACCCTCAGGCAGATTAGGCCAGACTTGGACCCTTAAGGAGCCGGTGGCAAATGGATGCTTGGAACCCGGAGTTAAAGGCGCTCTATCACCAAAGGCTGCTGACGCCAGCCGACGCCGTGCTGCAGATTGCAGACTGTCGCAACCTGATTCTGGGCATGAGCGCGGCCCAACCGCCCGCCCTGATGGCGGCTGCCGCCGATGCCCTCAAGGATCGGCTGATCGGCCCCCTCGCGCTCTATTACCTGCACGGGACCGACGCCTTACGCCGCAGCCTGCTGATACCGGAGCTCGCTGACCGGCTCACCCCAAGACCGCTGTTCCTGAGCCCGGCAGACCGGGACGCCATGGCCCAGTCCGCCTCCCCCAACTGGGTGGAATTCGTTCCCGCCATGCTGCATCAGGTTGGGCGGCTACTGACCGAGCACATCGAACCGGACTGCTTCTTCGTGACGGTGTCGCCAATGGACCGCCATGGTTACTTCAGCCTTGGCACCAACGCGGATTACGGCGCGTCGGTCATCCGCAAGGCCCGCAAGGTGGTGGTGGAGGTGAATCGCCAGATGCCACGGACGTTCGGAGAATGCTCGGTCCACATCTCCGAGATCGACCATATTGTGGAGCACGACCATCCGCTGGTGGAGGCCACCCCAAACCCGCCGACCGACGTGGACCTGCGCATCGCCGACCGGATCGTCGAGCGTATTGAAGATGGCGACACCCTCCAGATCGGGGTTGGTGGTGTTCCCAACGCGGTGCTCGCCAAGCTGGCCAATCACCGCGATCTGGGCCTGCACAGCGAACTGTTCTCACCGGCGATGATGCCGTTGATCCAGTCCGGCGTCATGAACGGTCGTCGTAAGACCTGGATGCAACACAAACATGTGTTCACCTTTGCCCTGGGGGACCGGGCGCTCTACGACTTCCTCGACGACAACCCCGCCATCGTCGGTTATCCAGCGTCCTGGGTGAACAACCCGGACATCATCCGCCTCAACGACAACATGGTCTCCATCAACTCCGCGCTGGAGATTGACCTCACTGGCCAGATCAATTCCGAACAGCTCGGCGATCGCCCCTTCTCTGGTGCCGGTGGCCAGCTGGACTTTGTTCGCGGTGCCTACTCCGCCCGCAACGGCCGCTCCTTTGTCGCTCTGCGTTCAACCGCCCAGTCCGGCCGGCTCAGTCGGGTGGTGCCGCGTTTGCGCGGGGGCACTGTGACCGATCCACGCAACGACGTGCATTTCGTGGTGACCGAACACGGCTGCGTCAATTTAAAGGGGCTGTCGATTCCCCAGCGGGCCCGGGCACTGATTAACCTGGCGGCACCGGAATTTCGGCAAAGCCTGGAAAACGAGGCCGCCTCAATGGGGCTGCTTTGATCCAGGACAAAAAACAACCAGCCAGTTTCTAGTTCAATTCTTGTACACACAGGGAGGTAAGCAATGACGACCCGCAACAACTCACGCATTGCATTGGTCACCGGCGGCACCCGGGGCATTGGCGAGGCCATCTGCCGGGCGCTGGCGACCGATGGTTATCAGGTGGTGACGACCTACCGCAACGAGGAACGGGAACCGGACGCCCGGGACTGGCAGGCACGCATGGCGGATGACGGTCTGGAGATCGACCTGGTGAAGACGGACATCGCCGACGCCGACAGTTGCGAGCACGCGGCCAGCGAACTGCTGGAACGCTACGGTCGCCTGGATGTGCTGGTGAACAACGCCGGTATCACCCGGGATGCAGTGATGAAGAAAATGCCACTGGAGAGCTGGCACGATGTCATCCACACCAACCTGGACGGCGTCTTCCACGTCACCCGCTGTTTCCTCGACACCCTGCTGGCCCAGGGCTATGGCCGCATCATCAATATCTCCTCCGTCAACGCCCAGAAGGGGCAGTTTGGCCAGGTCAACTATTCCGCGGCCAAAGCGGGCATCCACGGATTCACCAAGGCACTGGCCCAGGAAACTGCGCGCAGGGGCATTACCGTGAACACGGTATCTCCCGGCTATGTGGAAACCGACATGGTGCGGGCTATCGACGAGAAGATCCGCGAGCAGATCAAAGCCCAGATCCCCGTTGGCCGCTTCGGTCAACCGGAGGAAATTGCCCGGCTGGTGACGTTCCTGGCGGACGAGCAATCGTCTTTCATCACCGGGGCCGATCTTTCCATCAACGGCGGCATGTTCATGCACTGAGCAGACACCGCCGGTAACGACCGAGCCTGTTGCTGTGTACAGGCGCATGCACGACGAACCCAACCGAAAAGGTAGCAAGCGATGTTCACTGACTCATTCAAGTTTTCCTCCGAACCGATGACCCGCGTCAACAAGCTGATGATGGACACCTGCGAAGGCGTTGTTGAAGCCCAGATGGCAAGCCTGAAGGGCTACCTGGGGCTGATTGAGGAGCAGACCCGGGCTGCGGCCTCGATTCGTGACGCCGATGGCGTCAAAGGCTTCATTGAGAGCCAGCCCGAGCGCTTCAACCAGCTGGTCAACCGGGTGTCCGAGGACTTCCAGCAACTCAGCAAAGTGGCCGAGGACTTCCGCAACGAAGCCAGCCAGCTGTTCCAGGAGTCCGTCGCCAGCAATGCCGAAGACACTGCCGAGGCCAAGCCAGAGGCGCCCGCCAAGACTGCCCAGAAGAAAACGGCAACGCCTGCCAGCTAGTCGGTCCGCAATACGGCCAACCGCCACCGGGCTTCCCCGGTGGCATTTCTATGCTCCTGCCCCAGAGGTCCCCGATGGAATCCCTGACCAAGTTCGCGAAAGACTACGTTCGTCATGCCTCCGCCCTGCTGAAACTGTCCCAGGATACGGTCGCCCGTACCCTCAACCCGGCCAAACTCTCCACCCCGGACAGCTCCTTTGTTCAGGATGTCAGCAGCAGCCTCTCCGCCGCCTTTCGCGAGGCCATCATCGATCCGTCAAAACTCATGCAGGACAACGCCGATCTGGCGATGAAATACTGGCAGCTCACCCAGAACGTGGCGCTGACCGCACTGCGCCAGCCCACAGACCCGGTGGTTGCGCCCCAGCGCAGCGACCACCGGTTCGATGACGAGGCCTGGCAACGCAACCCCTTCTATTACGCCATCGCCCAGAGCTATCTGATCAACGCCGAGTACCTCGACAAGCTGACGGACGATCTCGATGGCCTCAGCGACGCCAACCGCCGTCAGCTCACCTTCCTGGTGCGCCAGTTCGTCAACGCCCTCGCCCCCACCAACTTCTTCATCACCAACCCGGAAGCGGTACGCAAATGCCGTCAGACCTGGGGCCTGAGTGTGGTACAGGGGCTGGAGAACTTTTACCGCGACATCATCCGCAGCCGTCAGTTGCTCAACGTTTCAATGACCGACGAGAAGGCATTCAAGGTAGGCGAGAACATAGCCACCACGCCGGGCAAAGTGGTGTACCAGAACCGCCTGTTCCAGTTGATCCAGTACCAGCCAAGTACCGACACCGTTCACAAGACGCCGTTGCTGGTGGTGCCGCCGTTCATCAACAAGTACTACATCATGGACCTGGCGCAGAAGAACTCGCTGGTGCGCTGGCTGGTGGCCCAGGGCCACACGGTGTTCATGATTTCCTGGGTGAACCCGGACGAGTCCTACCGCGACACCAGTTTTGAGGACTATGTTCAGGAAGGCGTGCTGGAAGCCATGAACGCGGTGGAGAAAGCCACCGGTGAGCGTCAGCTCAACACCATCGGCTACTGCGTTGGCGGCACCCTGCTGGCCACGACGCTCGCCCATCTGAAGAAAGCCGGTGACGACCGGGTGAAATCCTCCACGTTCTTCGCCACCCTGCTGGATTTCAGTGATCCGGGCGAGATCGGGGTCTACCTCAACCAGCGGGTGGTTCAGGCCCTGGAGAATTACATCGACAAGATCGGCTACTACGACGGCCGCTTCATTGCCCTGAGCTTCTCCTCGCTGAAGGAGAACAACCTGATCTGGTCCTACTTCGTCAACAACTACCTCAAGGGTGAGCCACCGCTGCCGTTTGATCTGCTGTACTGGAACTCGGACTCCACCAACCTGCCGGCCACCATGTACAAGTACTACCTGCGGGAAATGTACATCAACAACCGCCTGCGTGAGCCCAATGCCCTCACCATCGCCGGCACTCCCATCGACCTGGCCAGCGTCGACACCCCGTCGATGTTCGTGTCCGCCCAGCAGGACCACATCGCCCTGTGGAAATCCACTTACGCCGGTTACCGCCTGTTCAGCGGCGAGAAACACTTCGTACTGGGACAGTCCGGCCACATTGCCGGCATCATCAACCCGCCGGAACCGGGCAAGTACGGTTACTATGTCAACAACATCAACAACGTCAACAACGATGAAAACGGCGACGAGGCCGAAACCGCCGAGGACTGGTTCGAAGGCAGCGAGCATCACCAGGGCTCCTGGTGGCCCCACTGGCAATCCTGGGTCAGCCGCTTCCAGGGCGAGGACGTGGCACCGCGGCTGCCCGGTGACGGGGAACTGGAGGTCGTTGAGGACGCCCCCGGGCACTACGTC
Source organism: Marinobacter xestospongiae (assembly GCF_023156385.1). Taxonomy (GTDB): domain Bacteria; phylum Pseudomonadota; class Gammaproteobacteria; order Pseudomonadales; family Oleiphilaceae; genus Marinobacter; species Marinobacter xestospongiae. The sequence goes on along the minus strand of NZ_JAKZAK010000008.1, from coordinate 13,222 downwards.
CAGAAGCGACTGGTCTGATCCAGACGCCGGCCCATGACCTCCCTGACCTCATAAATAGCTCATAGATAACTCATAGATTGAGGCCATGGGCCGGCCGGACGCCCCTCTGGGCCCTGGCTGCAACTTGCGGTAGCATGCCAGCGATCAAACCACCCACACTGGAAAAGGATTTTCACAGTGATTGCCTACCGGCCCCTGACCCTCGCCGTCACCCTGGCGACTCTGGTCGGTTGCGCCCAGCAACCGCCAACCCCCGCTGCCACGCCAACAATCGAGCCCGTGCCCGACCTGGTTGCAGCCCTGGAAACCACCCCCTACCAGGTCACAGACAACGGCCGTACCCCGCTGGTTCGGGGTCTGCAGTCACCGCCGGGAAGCGATGCCCGGGCACTGGCAGAGCGCCTGCTGGCGGAGAGTTCAACCACCGCAATCGCCCTGCTCCGCCAGATCAGCCAGCGACAGCTGAAGGCCGGTGAACTGGACCAGTACCTGGCGCAGCAGCGCTTCTACATCGACGTTCCCATCGATGAGCAGGGCCACACCCTGCTCAGCAGCCTGGCCGCCGGCTATGGCTTCCAGGACCACCTTCAGGTGCTGCTGGATCATGGTGCCAGTCCGCAGACCCGCTTCGGCGATGACAAGTTGACTCCGCTGATGCAGGCGATTCGTTTCGGCAGCCTCGCCAATGCCCGGTTGCTGATTGCAGGTGGTGCCGGCGTCAACGACGCAAGCGCCAAAGGGCTTACCCCCCTGCACCTGACAGCGAGCCCGGAATTGAGCGGTCAGCGCGCTTCCGACCTGGCGCTGATCCAGCTGCTGGTTCAGGCCGGCGCCAAGCTCGATGCCAATGCCCCTTCCGGCGTCACCGCCCTGCAGCTCGCGGTGCTCAACGATCGCCCCCGGGTTGTCGACGCGCTTTTGGCCGCCGGCGCCAACCCCGACATCCGCGATGACCAGGGCAGAACTCCGTTGCACAATGCCATCCGGCTTGACCGGCCACACCTGCGGGACCAGCTACTAGCGGCCGGCGCCAATCCCGACATCGCAACTGACCGGCTCTGGACACCGCTAATGACGGCAGTCGACAGGGGTGACCTGGCCACGACACAGGCACTACTGGCCGCCGGCAGCACTCCGGATCTGCAGACCGATGACGGCGCAACGGCACTTCACCTGACCGCCGATACCAGCTGCCTGAGCGGCCTTGAAAATGACCCCGAACTGGCCCGACGGCTGATTGCTGCAGGCGCTAGCCTGGACATCCGCAACCACAAAGGCACCACCCCGCTGTACTGGTCGATTGCCAATGACCGGCCACACGTGAGAGAGCAGTTACTCGCCGCGGGGGCCAATCCGGACATCGGCACGCACGATAACTGGACGCCCCTCCATGAGGCGGTGTTCTGGGGCCGGGAGGCTGCCGCCATCGCCCTGATTGAGGCCGGGGCAAACCTCGAGACCACATTCGAGAACGGCTGGACACCGTTGCACTACACCACCAACACCCTGGAGCACGGCAATCGGAAGTACGACCGTCTGTTGGCGCAACAACTGATTCAGGCAGGTGCCAACCTGAACCCGCGCAACAGCGATGGCTTCACGCCACTGGCCCTGGCGATCATCAATGAGCGGGCGAATATGCGCGACGTCCTGCTGGCCGCCGGGGCCGATCCCGGCGTTGACGACAATAATGGCTGGGCACCACTGGGCCTTGCCGCCTACTACGGCCAGGTGACCTCAGTGGAGAAACTGCTGGCCGTGGGCGCCGATGCCAACCAGCGGGACGACCTTGGCCGCAGCGTTCTCCAGCAAGCCGTCACCAACAAGGAACCTGACGACAGGTCGGCACCAGCACGCATCACACGATTGCTGATCGAGGCCGGGGCCGATCCCAACCTGCCGGCGGACAACGGCTTGTCCCCCCTGTTCATGGCGGTGATGAATGACTTTCCAGAGGTACGCGATCAGCTGCTTGAAGCGGATGCCAACCCCAACGCGACCATGATTGACGTCGGCTCGCTGCTGGGACGGGCAACGTCTCACGGCAAACGCGAATCCGTCCAGAAACTGCTGGCGGCCGGGGTCAATCTGGCCCCCGACGAGAGCAGTGGCCGAACCGCGCTCCACATTGCTGCCTTCACCCACCACGCCGACCTCATACAACCGTTGATCGACGCGGGCCTCGATATCGATGCCCAGGACCATGAAGGCAAAACCCCGCTCTTTCTGGCCACCCACCATGCCGGTGCGACCCGGACCCTGCTGGCAGCCAGTGCCGACCCCAACATTCCCACCAGGGCTGGCTGGACCCCGCTGCTCTACGCGGTTCTCAATGGCCGCCATGAACCCGCCGCCATATTGCTGGATCACGGCGCGGACCCCAACGCGAAGGTCACCGCAACCGGTGATACCAGCCTCCATCTGATTGCCAGGGTGACTCTGGAATGGTACCGCGAACATCAGAAAGATCCGGACCTGATCAGAAACCTGGTGGCCGCGGGCGCCGATCCCGACAGTCGCAATGTCGATGGCAATACTGCGCTTATCCTCGCCGTCCGCAACACCCGCCCCAAACTGGTCGCCGCCCTGCTCGAACAGGGAGCCAACACCGGCATCACCAACAATGCCGGCAGCACCGCCGCTGATGAAGCGGTGCGGGTGGGTGCCGAGGACTGTCTGGCACTGCTTCGGGAGCAGCAACCCGTCGCCCAACGGTAGCCGGTGACAAACGACAAAGCCGCCCCGTGGGGCGGCTTGGCAGAACCGTCAGACGTTAAGCGCGGTCGGCGCTAGGCGCCTGCGGTTCGCGCATCGGCAAGGCTGTCGTCATCGAGGCTGTGCTCAGCATCGAGCACCAGCGCCAGCTCCTCTTCGGCAGTGCCGGCCACCCGCTGGTGACGACCGTAAAGGGCGTAGTACAGCGCGCCAACCACAAACAGCACCAGGGTGTAGTTGAAGGCCCGGGGGTCAAAGGCGTAGACCCCGGTCATCGCCACCAGCGACAGCACCAGGGCCAGACCGGAGGTGAAGACTCCACCCGGTGTCCGGTACGGCCGCGCCAGGTCCGGCTGCCGCAACCGCAGCAGGATGTGGCTGAGCGCCATCAGCGCGTAGGACAGGGTCGCCCCCACCACCGCCATACCCAGGATCAGATCCCCCTCACCGCTCAGCGACACCAGGAACCCGAAGATCCCCGGCACCACCAACGCCCACACCGGAGCCTTGCGCTCACTGGTCAGGGACAGGAAGCGTGGCAGGTAGCCCGCCCGGGACAGCGCGAACACCAGTCGGCTGTAACCATAGATGATGGAGAAGAACGACGCGATCAGACCGGCCAGCCCCAGCACATTGATCACCGTGGCCAGAGAGCCGCTACCCGTGGCCTTGAGGGCATCCACCAGGGGCACCCCACTGGCACCAATCATTTCAGCACCGGCCGCACCGGCCAGCAGGATCACCACCAGCAGTGCGGTGCCCAGCAGGAACACCATGGCGCCGATGATGCCCCGGGGCATATCCCGCGCCGGGTCCTTGGCTTCCTCCGCCGCCAGTGGCACACCTTCCACCGCCAGGAACAACCACATGGCGAAGGGCAGCGCCGCCCAGACCCCGTACCAGCCGAATGGCAGGATTTCACTGGCACCGGCCGCGGCCGATGGCGCAATGTCGAACAGGTTGGCGGAGTCGAAATCCCCCACCAACGCCACCGCGGTGGCCAGGATGGCAAACACCGCCAGCCCGCTGATCACCATCATGACCTTGAGCGCCTCGCCCACGCCCGCCAGGTGAATGCCGACAAAGATGGCGTAGAACAGGGCGTAGACCCAGGGGCCGTTGATGCCAAGCAATTCTTCCACCGCTGCGCCAATGAAGATCACGATGGCGGCAGGCGCCAGAGCATACTCGATGAGCACCGCCAGTCCGGTGAGGTAACCCCCGGCCGGTCCCATGGCGTGACGGGCAAAGCTGTAGCCCCCGCCAGCGGCCGGAATCGCCGCCGACATCTCAGCCAGCGCCAACACCAGGGCAAAATACATCGTTGCCATCAACGCCATGGCAACGGCAAAACCGCCCCAGCCGGCCTCGCCAATCCCGAAGTTCCAGCCGGCAAAGTCGCCGGAAATCACATAGGACACCCCCAGACCAGCCAGCAGTATCCAGCCGGCGGTGCCTTTCTTGAGCTGGCGCTTGGCCAGGTAGTCGTTATCAACCGTGTTTGTCATGCAGTCACTCCACAAGTCGTTATGATTGGCCGTCGTTGGTCAGGAAGTTCTTGTTGTTGGTGGAAGAGTCGATCACAACCTCGCCGGTACGATCCTTGAGGCCGACGCCGGACAGGCCCAGACGATGGGCCTCCCGCAGCAGGTAGATCAGTCGTTCGCTGGCCTGGTCGAAGCTGAGCCCCGCCGGCCGCACATTGGAGATGCAATTGCGGCTGGCGTCCGTCAGCCCGGGTTTCGGATTCCAGGTCAGGTAGATCCCGACGCTGTCCGGGGAGCTCAGGCCGGGGCGTTCGCCGATCAGCACCACCACCGCCCGCGCCGACAGCAACTGGCCGATGTCGTCGCCAATGGCAACCCGTCCCTGCTGCACCACCGTCAGCGGCGCCAGACGCCAGTCCGGTTCGGTCTGGCCCAGAACATCGAGAAAGCAGGCCAGAAATGGCGCCACATTGGCCTGGATCGCGGACGAGGACAGGCCATCCACCACCACCAGCGCCAGGTCGGCTCCGTTGGCGCTGGCCCGGTCCGCCAGCCGCTCCCGCGATGCGTCATCCAGACGCCGCCCCAGATCCGGCCGCTGCAGGTACTGGAATCGGTCCACAGCCTGGCTGTGCAGCAGCACCGGTTCGCCGGGTTCGGTCAGTCCGGGCAGCGACGCCAGGTCGCCGGTCAGGCGGTCAATGTCCAGCGGCAGGTGGACGGCGTCCCGGGCCCGTGCGTGGGCCAGCTGGAACTCCAGCAGTTGCTGGGTTGGCAGGCTGATCCCGGCGCGGCCCAGGCCGATGCGGGCGTCGGTGTAACGGCGCAGGTGATGCCAGGGATTGGTGACCACCGGGGAGGGATGTTGATCAGCCACGGCGCACCTCCCCGTCCAGCGCCGCGAGGCGGCGGCCGAACATCGGTGGGATCGCCGCACTGGGCTCATGGCGCCGGACATCGTCGAAGATCCCCATGCGCTCGAGCCAGTGTTCAAACTCCGGCGCCGGACGCAGATCCAGGGCCCGGCGGGCGTAGAGGGCATCGTGGAAAGAGGTGGTCTGGTAATTGAGCATGATGTCGTCCGAGCCCGGAATGCCCATGATGAAGGTACACCCGGCCACGCCCAGCAGCGTCAGCAGGTTGTCCATATCGTTCTGGTCCGCCTCGGCGTGGTTGGTGTAACAGATGTCGCAGCCCATGGGTACGCCCAGCAGCTTGGCGCAGAAGTGGTCCTCCAGCCCGGCCCGGATGATCTCCTTGCCATCAAACAGGTACTCCGGCCCGATGAAGCCCACCACGGTGTTCACCAGCAGTGGGCTGAACTCCCGCGCCACCGCGTAGGCCCGGGTCTCGCAGGTCTGCTGATCCAGGCCATGGTGGGCATTGGCGGACAGCGAACTGCCCTGCCCGGTTTCGAAATACATCACGTTCTCGCCGACGGTCCCCCGCCCCAGGGACAGGGCCGCGTCCTGGGCCTCTCTCAGGGTGGCCAGGCTGAAGCCGAAACTTTCGTTAGTGGCCTGGGTACCGCCAATGGATTGAAACACCAGATCCACCGGTGCGCCCTGCTCCACCGCTTCCAGGGTGTTGGTGACGTGGGTCAGTACGCAGGACTGGGTGGGGATGTCGTATTGCTGGATCACCTCGTCCATCAGCCGCATCAGCTTGATCGCCTGAGCCACGTTGTCGGTGGCCGGGTTGATGCCGATGACCGCATCGCCGTTGCCATACAGCAGACCGTCGAGAATGCTGGCGGCGATGCCGGTTTCATCGTCGGTGGGATGGTTGGGCTGGAGCCGGGTCGAGAGGTGGCCGGGGCGACCGATGGTGTTACGGAAGGCGGTTTCAACCCGGCACTTGCGGGCGACCAGGATCAGGTCCTGGTTGCGCATCAGTTTGCTGACGGCCGCCACCATCTCCGGGGTCAACCCCGGTCGCAGACCGGTCAGCGCCTCGCTGGAGGCCAGGTCACTCAACAGCCAGTTGCGGAAGTCACCCACGGTCAGGTGTTCGACGGCCTGGAACGCCAGGGGGTCGTGGCGATCGAGGATCAGTCGGGTGACTTCATCGTCCTCATAGGGAATCAGCGCTTCAGACAGGAACCGCTTCAGCGGTACCTCCGCCAGACACATCTGAGCGACCACGCGCTCTTCGGCGGAATCGGCAATCACACCGGCCAGGCGATCTCCGGACCGCGCCGGCGTCGCCTTGGCCATCAACTCCGCCAGGTTGCGAAAACGCCAGGTTCGGGGCCCCAGCGTGTAGACATAGCGACTGCTCATCGGAACTCCTGTGACATCGCGCCCGCCGCAGCGGGAATGGATCTTGCTCAGTCACTTCACTGTAATGACGACAGCACGCAGGAGTTATCGAATTTTGGCAAACCCGAGGGCAATGGCCGGCCGCATGGCTTCATCAATGGACTCGTGGCTGGGCGCCGCTCCAGCCGCAGATTCAGGCACGGGGCCAGACGACGCGGTTGTCAGCGAGGGTCCAGGCAAAGAGTGGCGAAAAACACCATCCGCATCCAAGCTGGTAGAGATCTCCAACCACAGGGAGCCAGCGGTGCACGACAACAACAACCAGTGCGCACCAAGGCGGTGCACAATGTTAAGCCAGGATGCCCACAGACAGGCCAGGTACCTCAGTCGATGGCATCAGGAATACGACCAGATCAGCCCCGGCCACTTTCACGGCCGGATTGACGAACTGCACCTGGGCGACCTCCAGGTGTATCGGGAAAGCACCAGCCAGGCACTGCGCCAGCAATGCCAGGTCTGGTCCGACAGTCTGTGGATCGGTATCCCCAGCCAACACGCGGAATGCCGCATCAATGGCCAGGCTCTGGGCCGGAACGATCTGTTCTGCCGCCCAGGAGACACCCTGTTTGAGCTGGTAACACCGCCCGAACAGGAAATCCTCGGGCTGGTGGTACCGAGGCAGGCGCTCCAGGCCGTGGCCGAAGCCCAGGGCATCGCGCTATCGCCGGCCATCCTCGAGCACCAGCCCCGGCTGACCCTGCCCCACAACACCCGGCAGCAGCTGAGCTATCTGATTCGTCGCCTGTCCTGCGCCGACACCAGTCAATTCAGTGGCCGTATCCACCGGGATCTGCTGCTGACCGCGCTGCTGGAGGTTCTGGCCCAGGACACGCCAACACCGTCGGTGGCGCCCAGCTATCGTCATCGCCGTACCGTGGTGGACACCATCAAGGCCTATATGGACAGCCATGACGAAGGGCCACTGACGGTTACCGAACTGTGCAAGGTCGCCTGCGTCAGCCGTCGTACCCTGCAATACAGTTTTGAGAGCATTCTCGGCATCAGCCCGGTGCAGTTCCTGCGGGTCACCCGGCTGAACCGGGTAAAGCGGCGGTTAACCGCCCCGGATACCACCACCGTCTCCGACGCCGCTGCCAGCCAGGGCTTCTATCACCTGAGCCAGTTCGCCGCCGACTACAAGCAGCTGTTCGGCGAGACTCCGTCAACCACCCTTCGCAACCGCGCGATCCCCGCCTGACGCATCGGGGGCACCGCGCCCCCGCTGCTCTCCCCGCACCTATCCTCTGCACCGCTCCCCGGCCCGGTTTTACCCGTACCAAAGGCCGCCTCACTGGAAAGTGATTGAGGACCTCAAGCGTCCATTGCAACCATCACAACAAGGAATATAGTTATTCCTGCAAGTTACAAAAACAGAAAACGGATAGAGAGGACCACCATGCGATATTCGACACACCTGCTGTTGGCAGGTGCCCTGTCGGCGCTGGCTTGCAGCCCGGCCCTGGCCCAGGGAGATGCAGCCAGGGGCCAGCAATGGGCCAGCCAGGGCGACGGCAGCGGCGCCCCCTGCCTGGCCTGCCACGGTGCCAATGGCGAGGGCAACGACGCCGGCGGTTTCCCCCGCCTGGCGGGTCTGGACGCCGACTACCTGACCAAACAGATGCTGGACTACCGTTCCGGTGCCCGCGTCAGCCCGATCATGCAACCCAATGTGGACAGCTTCAGCGAAGCACAGATCCGCGACCTCGCAGCCTACTACGCCGGCCTGCCCAGTCGCTCGGTTACCGTCACCGGTACCGTCAGTGACGAGCTGCTGGCACTGGGTGAGACGCTTGCCAACAACGGTGACTGGGACAGCTACATTCCCCCCTGCGCCACCTGCCATGGCCCCGGCAATCGCGGCGTCGGCGCCAGCTTCCCGGCGCTGGCGGGGCAGAGCCCCAACTATCTCAGTCAGCAACTGAAAGCCTGGCAGAGCGGTCAGCGCCATAACGACCCCAACCAGTTGATGGCGGCCGTCGCTACCCGACTGAGCGATCAGCAGATCGAAGCGGTGGCGGCGTACCTAGGTCGCCTCAACGCCAGCGACGACGGGGAGATCAAACCATGAACAGTCTGCGCTACACCACCGCTGTCACCGCCATGGTGCTGAGTTTGACAACGCCACTGGCCGCACAGACCGAGGTTCCGGTCAACCTGCCCACCTACGAGGAAGGCAAGTACGTCCACCAGGCTCCCACCGTCGAAGACCTGATGGCCGATGAGAGTCTGCATCCGGAGCTGCGGGAGGTGATCCTCAAGGGCCGGGACATGTTCCTCAACACCCAGCAGTTCCGCGGCGAGTACGTCTTCAACGACATGACCTGCAAGTCCTGCCACATGGGCGAGGGCCGAATGAACTGGTCCGGACCGGTCTGGCCGGCGGTCACCACCCTGCCGGACTTCCGTGGCAAGAATCGGCACGTCAACTCGGTGGAGGAACGCATCGCTGGCTGCTTCGCCTATTCCATGAACGGCCAACCGCCAGCCTATGGCAGCGACGACATGCTGGCCATGGTGGCCTATCACCAATGGCTTGCCCGCTCCGCACCGGTGTACGAACGCAACATTGCCGGCCGGGGGTTCAGCCATCTGGGTCGGGAACGTCCGGAACTGGACTATGGGCGTGGCCGTGAGGTGTATGAACAACAGTGCGCGGTGTGTCATGGCGACGATGGCCAGGGCCAGCACAAGGATGGCCAGGTGGTGTTTCCACCACTGTGGGGAGACGATTCCTACAACTGGGGCGCGGGGATGACCCGCATCTTCACTGCGGCGTCGTTCATCAAGAACAACATGCCACTGGGCAAGCCCGGCTCACTGTCAGACGACGACGCCTGGCAGGTGGCCAACTACATCAACTCCCAGGAACGCCCACAGGACCCACGCTATACCGGCGATGTCCGTGAAACCCGGGAGCAGTTCTACAACTTCCACCAACACACCAACTATGGCACCGAGGTGAATGGCCAGTTACTGGGAGACCATGACAACACCGGCCACAAACCCTTCCTGAAACCCGACAACCTGCGGCCACGTACTTTCGAGTGAGACCGCCGGACTGCCCCAATCGGGGCAGTCACCGGTTTTTTACCGCAGTTGAGCCATGAGCCGCCGGGCCTATTGCAGGGTCAGCGGCTTGTTGGCGGCGCGGCGCTCCTGCTGCCACTGTTCCAGTGTCTGCGCCGCTTCCAGCCCGCCGATCGAGTCCACCACTTCGAAGAAGTCGCTGCGCATGTCATCAACCACCACCTGTTCCCGGGGTTTGCTGCGCACCACGTAAACGGTCTGCAGGTTCTGGTGATCAAAGTCACGCCACTGCTGGGTATCCTTGAGCAGGCTGTAGCTGTGCCCCTCCAACTCCCGGATCAGGGCGTCGGTGCGGGTGGTACCGGCACGTTCCACCGCATCCTTGTACTGATAGACAATGCTGTAGGCGGTCGCTGCGGTTGACGACGGACGCAGGTCGAACTGATTGCTGAAGGACTCGACGAAGGCCTGGCCGCGGGCAAAGTCGAACTGGTAAGGAATCATCCACTCCCACGGCGTGGTGGCAATGACGCCTTCCATGATGGTGGCTCCCACTTTCTTTGCCATCCCCAGGGTGATGTTGGGGACCACAATCTGCATCCGCTCCTTCAGTCCCATTTCATGAACCAGGCGCAGTGCCCGAACCATGTCGTCGCCAAACAGCACCAGCACCAACACCGTGGCATCACTGGCTGCCGCCTGCTCAAGTGCCGCGCTGAAGTCACTGATGAAGGCATCGGGGAAAGGGGTCAGTGCGCGGCCATGATCCTGAACGTTCTCCGTATTCGTGAACCGGCGCACGGACTCTTCGGTGGACCAGCCCCAGATGTAGTCTGCGGTGAGGTAGAAGTACTCGTCGCTGGCGAAGTTGGCCTTCAGGTACTTGCCAAGAGCGCTGGCGGTCATCCAGGCGTTGGGATACTCCCGGAACATGTGAGTATGCCCTTCGCTTCCGGTGGTGGCGTTGGAGGAGGTCTGGGCACCGAAGTAGATTCGACCGCGGTCACGGGCCACCTTACCGGATGCGATGGTCACCGCGCTGGAGGAGCCACCAAACACCATGTCGACGCCTTCGTCGTCAATCAATTCGGCGGTATTGGCTGCGCCCCGCTCGGGGTCACCGGTGGTGTTGCGAATAATCAGTTCGACAGGACGGCCCATGATGCCGCCGGTGTTGTTGATCTCCTCAACCGCCAGGAAAGCGCCCAACCGCTGCTGCAATCCCTGATCTTTATAGCGGCCGGTCTGGGGGTAGTTGAGGCCTAGCTTGATACTGTCCGCCATCAACTGGAAGCTGCTGAGCAACAGCACAGCTCCCAGGAACAACAGGCGTGTCCGGTTCATAGGCTGAATTCTCCTTATTAGCCTGTACCGGTCTTGTGCCGCTAGAACCTTCCTGACGCGGTGGGCGCTCCTGCACCCCTGACATCGTCCAGAGAGCCTGTTGGAGACCGGTACCATTTCTTGGATTTGTTGTGGGACCGAATAGTCTCAGTTTAAGGAGCCTAGGCTCCTTGAGGGCACATATAATCAATCAAACCAACAAGGTAGGCATGGTAATTATTGTTACCATATGTAAGAAGGCTAACAAACGCACAAAGGCTGGTGAATTTGGGCCTTTGTGCGTGTCTGTTAAGGTCAATCCGACTGCTCGGTGGATTGGCTGAGCCGGAACTGGGCGATGGTCTGACGCAGGGTCTCCGCCATGGACAGCAGGTTTCCGGCAATCTGCGCAGTTTGCTGGGCGTCGTACGAGGTCTGCTCGGCAGAACGGCTGATCTCGATCACGTTGTGGTTGATGGACTCCGACACCTCACTTTGCTCATTGGCGGCACTCTCCATCTCCTGGTTGAGATCGGTGATCTCCCGCACCGCCGCAGCAATGCTCTGCAGCTCCGCTTCCACCTTCAGAATCGCATCGACCTGATGCCCCGCCATTTCCGAGGCGTGACGCATGGTGGCAACGCAGTCGACCACTTCGCCCTTGAGGCTGTCGATGGTGGCGCGAATGTCGCCGGTGGAGTCCTGGGTCCGCGATGCCAGGGCCCGCACCTCTTCCGCCACCACCGAGAAGCCACGGCCCTGTTCACCGGCCCGGGCGGCCTCAATAGCGGCGTTGAGGGCCAGCAGGTTGGTCTGGTCGGCAATGGTGGATATCACTTCCAGCATGTCGTTCATGCGGCTGGTGCGCTCATCCAGCTCCTCAATACGCTGGGCGCCGGCCTGCACTTCGCCGTTCAGAGCCTGTATGCCTTCCACCGCGGTACGGGCCAGACGCTCGCCAGTGTTGGCGGATTCGGCGGTGTCCGACGACTTGCGGGCGGTGTTGATGGCATTTTCCCGCACCTGTACCGCAGACGCCGCCATCTCGGTGGTGGCACTGGCAACCTGGTCGGTGTTGTCTTTCTGCGCCAGCACCTCCCGCTCGGTGGTGTCGGATTTCTCCGCGATACTGCGAGCCGCTTCTTCCACCTGACGGGCGTTGTCCAATACCGTGTGCATGCTGTCACGAATGCGGGTCATCATGCGGTTGAAGGACTGTGACACCAGGCCAATCTCATCGTTGCGGGTAACGTCCAGTTCGATGGTGAGATCGGAGTTGGAGGAAATCTCGTCCATCCGGTCCCGCAACCGACGCAACCGGGAGAACACCAAACGCCCCAGCACCAGCGTGGTCAGGGCGAAGGCGCCCACGAAAATCAACACCTGAATGCTGCCACTGGTGAGCAGTTGCTGGTTCAGTCGGGCATCACTTTCGGCCAGCGAGTAGTCCACCCGGATCGCCCCCAGCACATCGCCGTCCTGGGCCTGGTGACAGCCCAGGCAGTTCACACCCTGGTAATTCTCCCGGGCGATCACCGGTTCGATCAGGGTGTAGATCCGGCCCTGATCGTTGCTGGAGTACTCTTCCACCCGCTCTCCGGCCAGGGCCCGTTCACCCAGTTCTCCGCGCTGCTGCTCCGCCTTGGTACCGGCCCCGTACATGGCATTGAGCTGATCGCTGCGGATCACCCGCACGTCCAGCACGTCCTCCGAGGCCATGGCCTTCTCCCGCAACATTGCCCGATTACCAATGGTGCCGGTCACCATCATGGTGTTGAGGGCATCAAAGTAGGACTTGGCCAGGCCGTCCACGTAGCGATGGGTGTAATCCTCCAGGTGGGCACGCTGAGCCTGGGCGCTGTACAGCACCGTGAAGACCAGCACCAGGGAGAACGCCACCGCCAGGGCGGCAAGCAGGAGAAAACGGATGGAATAGTGTTTTTTCATGGTGACCCATTAGCCTGTCCGCCAGTTCCGGGCGGCGTGGTGATTATTGTAAGCGCTCGCCTCTCATCGATTTTTTGGGCGACCTACTAAACATAGACGGCGTTATGACGAAAAACTTTATAGATATGCGTCAATTTTCAACCTGATATAGATCAGGTCAAGGGCAGGCAAATGTCAGATATTGCAAAACCTTGCGCGGCCGAGCCAAAAAAGGTCTGAAACAGGAGGGGAAGTAACGCAAAGAAAAAGGCGGGGACTGTCGTCACCCGCCTCAGACTGCTGACAAACCCTCGCCATGGCAGCGGGGGTTTGTTGTAATTGGGGTCAGCGACTTTCCAGAGGCTGCCCCATGCTCAAAGAGCCCTCCCCACAACAACACGAACTCGAGATGGTCTGTCTCGA
>NZ_JAKZAK010000007.1 GCF_023156385.1 Marinobacter xestospongiae | reverse complement strand
ACAGGCATCAATCCTGGCATGGACTCAAAAACGGGTTGATAGGAAGTATCGACGAGGAAGGCTGACTCAAGCGACCGCCGGCTGAAAACAGAACGACCAAATGCAACAAACCCCGGAAAACCGGGGTTTGTCAGCAGTCTGAAACCACCGGCAAACGCCGGTGGTTTTTTTATGGCGCGAGTATCCCGTCCGGACCAGACACTAAGCCGCCACGCAGTTGCGGCCCTGCTGTTTGGCCTTGTACAGGGCCTCGTCGGCCACCCGCACCAACTGCTCCGGCGAGTCGGTGGTGCCGGGCCAGGACGCCACCCCGATCGAAACCGTCAGCCCCCGCAGGGTCTGTCCCTCCACCTCGATCACGCGCTCGGACACCGACCGTCGCAGCAGTTCTGCCCGGTCCAGCGCCGGGAACTCCGCCGCCCCGGGCAGGATCACCACAAACTCCTCGCCACCGATGCGGCAAATCACGTCGCTGTCCCGGGTCTCCTCCATCAGCGCCGTGGCAACGGTCTGCAGGGCGGCATCCCCGGCCTGGTGACCGTAGCGGTCGTTGAAGCGCTTGAAGAAATCGATGTCAATCACCAGCACCGACAGCGGCAGTTCATGGCGGCGGGCCATGGCGATCTCATGACGCAGGATGCCGTCGAAGAAGCGGCGGTTCTTCAGCCCGGTGAGCGCGTCCTCGTAGGAATAGGCTTCCAGCTCCTCCCGCAGCCCTACGGTCGACAACGTCAGGGCCAGGTTCTGCAGCGCGTGTTCCAGCGCCAGAAACAGCTTGATGGGGTGAAAATGGGGGTCACTGCGGGTCACGTCCGGCGCATCCAGCATCAACGCACCAGCCACAAACGAGCCCCGCTCGGTCTTCTGCAACCGCAGGTGCAGGCACCAGGGCAGGGTCGGCGCGCCGTTGCTGCCAGCGTCCACTGCTGCCACCGAGGCCTGCTGCTCGTTCGGAGACAACAGCATCCGGGTAGCCGGCGGCAGCAGGCTGGGAAAGGCCTGGTCCAGGCCAGCCTGGGTATCGCCCCAACGGCAAAGCAGCTCAAAGGTACAGTCCTGGTCCAGGCGGCCGTAGAAACGGCCATGCAGGGGCTGACACAGAGTCGGCAGGCGGGAGGAGAACAATCCCAGGCCCTCCTTCAGGCTGCAGCAGTCCTGCAGTTCGGCAATCAGGTCGTTGAGCCGGCGGGTGCGTTCGTTCTCCAGCATCAACTGATTGGCCCGGATCTGCTCCCGCCGCGCCAGGCTCTCCAGGGAAGCGGTGCGTTCGCTGACCTTGTGTTCCAGATCGCGATTGAGATTGCGCAGGGCGGTCTGGATGCGGGTGTAGTGCCACAGACTGATCATCACGATGGCGATGGCAAACACCAGCGCCCCCCAACTGACCGGCACCCGGCCCCAGGGCAGAAAGCCATGGGCCACCGCCATATCCACCAGCAGTAACCCGGTCAGCAGTGCGTAACAGACCAAGATGGTGCGCTGTTCGCCGTTGACGTGGCGGAAGCGCGGCAGCACGGTGGTAAACAACACCAGGCTGCTGGCCAGATACAGCGCATCAAACACCGGAAAGGTGCTCGACAGGTTGACCCAACCCAGCAACGATGCCGACAGCGCCAGCACTGCGTAGGCCAGGTGGCCGCGCCAGATCCAGCGGATCACCCGCATCCGGGTGTCCTCCAGCCATTGCGACAGCAGCAACGCGATCGCCACCGGAATCAGGTAATAGGCGCCCGCCGCCAGGTAGTCCCACACCAGCGGCCGGTTCCACAGCAACTGGCCAGCCTGGCTTTCCGCCAGCAGCATCACACTCACCGCCAGCGAGAACAGCGCAATACTGGCAAAGCTGCGCTTCTCGGTCTGCACCAGGGCAAACACCAGCGCCAACAGTGCAATCAGCAGCGAGAAGCCCCCCACCACCAGGGCATCAAGGGAACGGTCGAGGATGTACAGCGACAGCTCCGAGCGCTCAAACAGCTTCACCTCGCCCCACAGGCCAATGTCGCTGTAATTGGAAAACACCCGGAAATACAGCGGCTGGCCCAGGTGTTCCCGGGCCAGTGGCACCATGTGCCAGGGCCAGCCCTCAAAGCGACCCTGGCCCTCTTCATCGAAGGTGCCGTACTGGTAGATGCGCTCCCCCCCGGCGTAGACCTCGACAATCAGATCCACACTGTAGATGTAGAGCACCGGATCACTCATCGGGGTAGCCGGCAGGGTGACACGAAACCAGGCGTTGGTGCGGCCCGCCCGCCCGGGCGGGTTGGAGGGAAAGCCGATCGCCTGCCAGCGATCCGCAGGGTCGGTGGCGGCACCATCATCGCCCAGGGCCCAGAGCGGCTGCCCCTGGTCAGTGCGCGGCGAATCCCCCCAGCGGTACTGCCATCCCTGATCGAGATCGACCCCACCGGGTTGGGCTTGAGCAATGGAAACGGGGAGCAGGCAGGCGAGCAGGATCAGTGTGCGGAGCACATCGAGCATAGGAATACGTACCAATGAACGTCAGGGTATCCTGAGTATAGGTCAGCTCAATGAAACTTTTTCAACCGCCTGCCGCCCTGCCACAACATTTAACCTACAACCACTGTACGGGACTGGCGAGCCTCTGGTTAACGCATGGTTCTACTGGTCCGGCGAGGCTTTGCCCGGGTCCGATTTCTTGCGACGGTGGTGACTGCGCCGCCGCCCCTGGCGAACGTAGCCTTCGGTTTGCAGCTGTTGCCAGGCGCTGCACAGTGACTGGCTGTTCCCTGCCATCAGGATGATTGACTTGCTCATGACCCTGCCTCCCGGGTGATTGACCGCTGAGACAAAAATATGGGCCAAGCTGGCGCATTATTCAAACAATAATCATTAACATTTGTGAGGAGATCCGCCGGAACTTGCTCCAGATCACCTTTTCAGGCCGGCTCCGGCAGTGAACAAAAGCCCCGCGCGGCGGATTCCGGACCTACAACGCCGCTCCGGGGCACCTGGCACTATTCGCGGAAATCGCTCTTATCGAGGCCGTGTTTCTTCATTTTGTCATACAGGGTTTTCCGGGCCACCCCCAGCTGCTCCATGGTGTCCTTGAGGCTGCCGCGATTGGCATTGAGCGCGCTGATGATGGCGGTGCGCTCAAACGCGTCCACCATCTCCGCCAGATTCTGGCGACCGGCGTCCGCGGCCGGCATCGCCACCCCGGAATCCTCGAAGGCCAGCGCCCCCAGCAGCACGTAACGCTCCGCCAGGTTGCGCAACTCGCGGACATTGCCGGGCCAGTCGTATTGCATCAGCTGGGCCGCCTGAGTGGCGTCCAGCGGCACTGTTTCGCGGTCGTAGCGGGCGGCGGCAATGAGGGCAAAGTGATGAAACAGCAGCGGGATGTCTTCCTTGCGCTCCCGCAGTGGCGGGATATCCACCTGCACCACATGCAGCCGGTAGTAAAGATCGGCCCGGAATTCACCGGCCTCGCTGAGCTGTTTCAGGTCCGCCTTGGTGGCCGCCACCACCCGCACATCCACCGCCACCGAGCTGTTGCTGCCCAGGCGTTCCAGCCGCCGCTCTTCCAGCACCCGCAGAATCTTCACCTGCAGGGCCAGCGGCATGCTCTCGACCTCGTCCAGGAACAGGGTGCCGCCGTCGGCGTGTTCAAACTTGCCGATACGGCGCTTGTCGGCGCCGGTAAAGGCGCCGGCTTCGTGGCCGAACAGTTCGCTCTCGATCAGGTTCTCCGGCACCGCACCGCAGTTGATGGCGACGTAGTTCTGCTGCCGGCGGGGGCTGTTTTCATGAATGTAGCGGGCAATGGCATCCTTGCCGGCGCCGGTTTCACCCCGCAGCAGGATGTTGGCGGAGGTCCCCAGCAGCGGATCGATGGTCGCGATCACCCGCTGCATCGCCTTCGATTCCCCCAGCAACCGCGGCCCGGGCTTGGCCAGGTGGCGGACCTGGGCCTTGAGGCGCCGGTTCTCCAACGCCAGCTGGCGTTTTTCCAGGGCATGGCGCAGCAGTTCCATCAGTTCATCGTGATCGAACGGCTTCTCGATGAAGTCGTAGGCCCCCTTCTGCATCGCCGACACCGCGGTGCTGATATCGCCCTGGCCGGTGAGAATGATCACCGGAATGGCATCGTCGATGGCGCGGACCCGGTCCAGCACCGCCAGCCCGTCCAGCTCCGGCATGTTGTAATCGCACAGCACCACCCCCTCGAATTCGGGGTTGATCCGCGCCAGGGCGCTGGCGCCATCCGCCAGGCATTCCGCCGGCAGATCTTCCAGCGCCAGGGTCTGGGCCATCACCCGGCGGATATCGGCGTCGTCATCGACAAACAGTACGGCTGGCTCGGTCATTCCACGGTCTCCCGCTTGATCAGTTCCACCATGAATTCAGCGCCCTCGCCGTCGCCGCGATTGCGGCCGGTCAGCCTGCCGCCCAGGGCTTCCACGATCTGGCGGGAGATCGACAGCCCCAGGCCCAGGCCCTGACTCATGGACTTGGTGGTAAAGAAAGGTTCGAACATCTGGTCGCTGTCGCCGGGCAGGCCGGGACCGTTGTCCCGAACCAGGCACAACCAGCGGTCGTCGCCATCAACAATGCGGATCTCAATCCGCGGGGCGGTGGTGGATTCCACCGCCTGTACGGCATTGGCCAACAGGTTCACCACCACCTGCTCGACCCGAATCAAATCACCATGACACATGACCGGCCATGACGGTCGTGGCCAGTCGAAATCGATACCGGTGCTGGCGTCCTGGGCGGAGATGATCTTCAGTGCGGCATCGATCGGCAGGCGCAGGTCCACAGCGGCCGGAGGACCTTCAGACTTGCGGGCAAACACCTTGAACTGACGGGTCAGCTCCGCCATTTTCTGGCACAACCCCTCAATCTCCGCCAGGTTGCCGGCCACAATCTCGGTGTCGCCCCGCTCCAGGAAACGCCGGCTGTTGCGGGCATAACTCTGGATCGCGGTCAGCGGCTGGTTCATCTCATGGTTTAGGCCCGCCGACATCTGCCCCAGCACCGCCAGTTTGGCGGCCTGGATCAGTTCCTGCTGGGTTTCCCTCAGTTCGTCTTCGGCGCGCTGGCGCTGGCTCACCTCATCCTGCAGCCGGCGGTTGGAGTTTTCCAGGTCGGCGGTACGCTCCGCCACCCGCCGTTCCAGCTGCACCCCCCGTTCCGCCAGCTCGGCTTCGCGGCGGGAGCGCTCGCGCAGGTACAGCCAGGCCAGGAACACGCCAAAGTACAGCACCACACCGGTCAGCAGAAACTGCAGCCGGGTCCACCACACCGGACCGGTGCCCAGCATTACCCGCAGGGTCCAGTCCAGCTGCGGCAAGGGCGTTTCCACACTCAGCAATTCGCGGTCACCGGCGGGAAAGCCCATCAACCGTGATCGCTCGGAGACCCCCCAGGGCCGGCCCTGGTCCACCAGCCGCACCGGCAGTAACGCCATCCGCGGGTAGCGCTCCTGAACCCGGATCTTATGCTGCACCGGCGCACTGCCAAAATTGCGGAACAGCCACTCCGGCCTACTGGTGAGGAAGCTGACACCGTCACCATCCAGCACCACCATTTCAGCATCGGCAAAGCTGGCGGGACGCTGCCACTGGGATTCCAGGTCGTCCACCAGCATCTTCACCACCAGCACCCCGAGGATGTCGCCACGGGGCGAGCGGATGGGGTGGGAAAAGTAGAGCCCGCGCACGTTGGAGGTGATGCCAAGGGCGAAGTAGATCGCCGTGTCCCGCTCCGCCACGGCATCGCTGAAGTAGGGCCGGTAGTCGAAGCGGCGACCGATGAAACTGTTGGCGGTGCCGTAGTTGTTGTGGGCGATGGTGCGCCCGGACAGGTCCAGCAGGTAGACGTCGGAAGCGCCGGCGATCTCCGCCATGCGTTTGAGTTCCTCGTTGGCCTGCAGCACCAGCGCCGGGTTGCCGGACTGCTCCAGGGCATGCTGCATCAGCGGGTGCTCCGCCGCCAGTTCCGGAATCGGCCGGTAGCGCCGCAGTTCATTGGCCACCAGCTGGCTGTAGCGGAAGGATTCTTTCAGGCTTTCCTGTTCCAGGCTGTGATAGCCATACCAGCCACCGATCTTCCAGCTCAGCAGGGCAACAACAGACAGCAGGGCCAGGGGCCAGAGTTTCCGGGTCATGGGTTCGCCTCAAAACGACAACACCTCCGCAACGGCAACCGCCACGGAGGTGTCAGTTTAGAGCATGGGCGGGGCGGGACAACTCCGGGGTTACCGGAATTGCCCTCCCCGACCTGGCTCAGGCCTGGGTGACCTGCTTGGCAGGCCCCAGTTTCTTCTGGGTCAGGTAGGCCACAACCACAGCCACCACCCCGGCCAGGTCGGTCATCAGCCCGCCTTCGATCATCAGCAGCGCCGCCGCCAGCAGCAGGATGCGGGTGAGAGCCCCCGCCGCCTGGCGGGCGAACCAGCCCTGCACCGAACCCGACAGCAGGTAAACACCAAAGGTGGCGGTCACCAGGGCCCGGGCGATCTCGAACCAGCCGGCTTCCATCAACAGGGCGCCGTTGTAGAAGAACATGAACGGTACGATGAACGCCGCCAGACCAATCCGGAAGGAGGCCACCGAGGTTTCCATGGCATTGGCACCGGAGATACCGGCCGCCGCGTAGGAGGCCAGCGCCACCGGCGGGGTAATGGCCGACACCACCGCGAAGTAGAACACGAAGAAGTGCGCGGTCAGCGGTTCAATTCCCAGCTGTACCAGGCCTGGTGCCACCACCGAGGCCGCCACGGCATAGGCCGCCGTGGTGGGCATCCCCATTCCCAGCAGGATGGAGATGAACATGGCAAAGATCAGCGCCAGCAGTTGGCTGGTTTCCGCCACACCCAGCAACAGCGAGGAGAAGCGGGCACCGACGCCGGTCAGCGAGATCACACCCACGATCACCCCGGCGCAGGCACACACCACGATGATCTGGATCGACATGATGCCCGACAACTGCAACGCATTGAGAATCGAGCGCAATCCCATCTTGTGGGGTGACAACCAGCTCACCACCACCGCCGATACCGTTGCCAGGGTACCGGCGCGGATCACCGAGTAGCCCATGAACAGTGCCACGATCAGGATCAGGATCGGTACGAACAGGTAAGCCTGCCTGGCCAGCCGCTTCAGCGACGGCAGCTCGTCGTCGCGCATACCACGCATGCCGGTGCGGGCGGCTTCGAAGTCCACCATGAAGTAAACCGAGGCAAAGTACAGAATCGCCGGGATGATCGCGGCAATGGCAATCTCGGTGTACGGGATACCGGTGATCTCCGCCATGATGAAGGCCCCTGCCCCCATGATCGGCGGCATGATCTGGCCCCCGGTGGACGCGGCCGCTTCCACCGCACCCGCGGTCTGCTTGCTGTAGCCCACCCGCTTCATCAGCGGAATGGTCAGGGAACCGGTGGACACCACGTTACCGGCACTGGTGCCGTTGATCATACCCATCAGGCCGGAGGCGAAAATCGACACCTTGGCGGGACCACCGCGAGAACGGCCGGCAGCGGCAAAGGCGAAGTTGACGAAGTAGTCCCCCACCTTGGACGCCTGCAGGAAGGCGGCAAAGATGATGAACAGGATGATGTAGGTGGACGACACCGCCGTAGTGGGTCCAAGCACCCCGGCGTCGGTGTACACCTGGCTGAAGAAACGCTGGATCGACAGCCCCGGGTAACCCAGGAAACCGGGCAGGTAAGGACCGGCAAACACATAACCGAGGAACACACCGGCGATGATCACCAGCGCCAGACCGGCCACCCGACGGGTCATTTCCATGATCAGCGCGGTACCGGCAATGGCGGCGAAGGAGATTCCCACCGGCGCAAAGGAGGTGCCGGTACTCATCCGCATGGGCGTGTTGTACACCACCAACAGGTAGCTGGCGGTGGCGATGGAACACAGCACCAGCACCAGATCCGGCAGGCTGAAGGCGGAACGCTGGCGACGGTGAACCCAGCTCAGCACGATGCCCAGGCCGGTGGCCGCCAGCAGCGGCCAGCCAAAGTGCCAGGTTTCCAGCTCCGGCGGCAGGCGCATGGCGCCCTCCAGTACCATCTGGTACATGTTCAGGGTCTGGAACAGGCTGTATCCCGCCGGCGCCAGCAGCACAATGGCGGCCCAGCTGGTCCAGCGCAGCTCGCCACGGCGCTCGTCGTCACTGAAGGCGGCACCGGAAAACAGCAGATACCCCAGGATCAGCGCGCCGCAGACGTGCACGATGCGGAACGACCAGGTCTCCAGGGGGGTGACGTTCAGGGTAAACAGGTGAAAGGCCGAATAGCCAATGGCCAGGGCGGTCACCGCCCACAGCAGCCAGGAGCCGTACAGGCGACGATTGGCCTCTACCGGCTCTTCGTCCACCCCATGGGCCAGCATGTGATCATCGTCTGGCAATGGGGTGTTCTGGGAGTGTTGGTTTTCAGAAGTCATGGCGTGTGCATCCCGGGGAAGAGCCGGTCGGAAAGGACCGGCCCGGGTCAGAGAAATCCTACCGGGGCCAGCGTTCGGCCCCGGTGACTTTTCGGTATCGGCGCGAAACCGGGTCCGTTACTTGATCTGGCTGGCTTCGATGGTGAAACCGTTTTCGTTGAACCAGCGCGCCGCGCCCGGGTGCCAGGGCAGTACGTTGTTCTTGACGTAGTTCTCCGGGATGGTGGTGCGGGCCGCCTTGTGGATGGAGACCATCTTGTCGTTGTTCTCCATGGTCAGACGGGTCATTTCGTACACCATGTCTTCGGGCATGTCACAGTTGGCCATGGCGAAGTTCCACATGGACACCGCCTGGGAGTCGGCTTCCAGAGTCTTGTAGGTGCTGGCCGGGATGGTGAACGGCGCTACCGGGTAGGACTCGGTGATCTGCGCCAGCTCGTCCTGGTTGAACTCGATGATGTTGATCTCAGACTGGACTTCCAGCTGGCTCACCGCGGGAATCGGGATACCGGCGGCGAATGCCACCACGTCGATCAGGCCATCCTGCAGCTGACCACCGAGGTCAGACCAGCTGCCGTTGCGGCGCTCGAAGTTCACCCCCAGGGTTTCCATCATTTTCGGGAAGTAGGTGTCGGAGGTGGAACCGGCCGGACCGAAGCCGATGCGGGCGCCGTCCGGGATGTCCGCGATGCTGGTAATGCCGGAATCCGCCAGCACGGTTACGGAGAACGGGGTCTGGTACATCGGGAACATCGCGCAGACGTTGTCCATCTGCATGCCCGGTGCCAGTGGACTCTTGCCTTCCAGGGATTCACGGGCCGGCCCCATGGTGGTCAGACCGAAGGACAGGTCACCGGTGTGAACCAGCGCCATGTTCTGAACCGGGCCGCCGGTGATTTCGGCACCGCCGGAGATGCCCAGGTTCTCGGCAATGTAGTTGGCCCAGCCAGAGCCATAGGCAAAGTAGGTACCGCCCTGACTGGCGGTGCCGACGGTGAAGCTTTCCGGCCAGTCGGAGCGGTCGGCGGCAACGGCGCTGGTGGTCAGGGTGATGGACAGGCTGGCGGCAGCGATCATCAGGCTGAGTTTGTTGTTCATGTTGAACTCCAGGTTGGCAAGCGTCTGTTTGTTGTAAGCGTGTCCCGGCGAACCGGGCGTTGTCCCAGCAGCCAAAGCAACTCCGGGGCCAAGTCTTCGAAATCGCTACAAAAGAACGTCCTCAGCCAGCCCCCAGCGAGACAAAAAAACGCGCCCGGGTAAGTAGTTACCGCAACAACAGAATCATCAACACGGGTCGGACCCGGCACCAGGCAGGCTCCTCCCCGGCCAATCCCCCGGCCTGACATGGGTAAGATTCCACTCGCCCCGAACCGGCAATGGGTGGATTTCCACCCATTGCCGGCATCCTCGCTTCAACCGCCAACCGATACCCGCAACAGGTCATTGAACGGCGCCACCGGCGGCTTCTCCACCGCCTCAGGTACACGCTCAGCCAGCGCCCAGAGGTTCTGGTTGATGTATCGGTCCAGCGCTTCCAGTATTCGATCTTTCATGTCTGCGCTCCCTCACCGCCGGGCGCCCGTCGGGGCTTGCTCCGGCTTGTCCGTCAGCCGGACCAGGTCGTTCATGACCGAGTCCAGGCCACCGTAGACGCTGATCCGGTCGATACGGTCAGCCACCTTTTCCAGGGTTTCCAACTCTTTCAGCCGCAACAGCGTTGGGTTGTTGTCCATCATCTTGGCGGTGTTGCTCAGCGACCGGGTGGCGGCGGTTTCCTCCCGACGCTGGATCAGGTTCGCCTCGGCCGCTTTCTGGGCCTGCACCACCTGATTGAGGATCTCTTTCATCTCCCCGGGCAGAATGATGTCCTTCACGCCCACCCGCTCCAGGGCAATGCCATACCCGGCCAGGGCATCGTGGCAATCCGCGAAGATCACCTCAGACACCAGGCTCTTGTTCGCCAGCAGCTCATCCAGGGTGCGAGTACCCACCACTTCCCGCAGCGACAGTTGCAGGCGCTTGTAGATGTAGTCCGCGACGTTGGTCAGACGGCCAGCCGCCTGTTCCACGTCCGCCAACTGGTAGACCGCATTGAGGTTGATACGCAGGCTGACGCGATCCTTGGTCAGGATTTCCTGACCGGCAACCTCCAGCATCTGCAGCCGCAGATCGTACAGCTGAATCTTGATGTCCCGACTGAAGGCCCAGTAGCCGTAGCGGCCCGCCTTCAGCGTCTGCACCAGCCGGCCATTGTCGAACAGCAGCCCGAGGTGACCATCTGGAACCAGGGTATGAACCAGGCGTGAACCCCGACCGCAACGATCCAGTCCGGCACGCACCAGCTGCGACAGCATCGGCTCAGGCACCGGCGCCAGCGCAGCCAGCGGAAAGCTCCGGATCTGCACTTTCAGGAGGTCTTTCCAGGTCACCAGCCGTTCCCCGGGCTCTAGCACCTGGACCAGCTCGCCATCCACATAGACCACGCCCACCTCATCCTCGGCCATGCGACGAACCTCAACTTCCTGGAGAAAAGCGTCTTCCTTGAGCAGTACATCCAACTGCGGATGGCGGATACCGTCCTTGCCAATCGTCAGCACATCGAACGAGAATCGGTTGGACAGACTGACGATACGGTGGCAGCCGGGCGCCAGCACCCGCTGGAACTGACGATCCCTGAATACCAGTACCCGCTCATCATTGGCGACCTGAACCTGATTGATGATCTTCCACATATCAATTCTCCTTCGATCGTGCTTACGCACTTCCATCATTTATTGGGCTGACGGGGGGTGCCAGGATTGAATCGTGGCGGCACGATGGGCCTCGCCGTTCGCGCCCGAACCAGCACCTGAACCCCTGTTACAGCGGCTCCAGATGGCGGATGCGGACGGCCCCGGTGTCGGCATGGCATTCCCTGACCACCATTGACCTGACCAGATTCGCAGCCTGACACGCAGGCCCGTCAGTGTTGGCGTTACTGGCCGGGATACGGTTCCCGGTATTCACGCCGGTTGCGGAGCGTTTGCTCCTGCCATGTCATTTAGAGAGGGGAGTTGAACCCCGGCCTTGCGGCTTTCCGGAAGCTTGCACAGGAGTCGAACCTGCGCCTGTCAGTTGTCACTGACTGCTCTACCACTGAGCTAACAAGCTGGCTGAATGCACGGTGGGGCGGAATATCCAGTTTCAGCGAAACCGATACCGGCCTGGACCAGAGCCAGGACCCCAGGGAGCCTCTGTTGGCATTCCCCCTGGCTATTTCAATCGCCGTGCCAGACTTCACCTGAAGTCAGACAAAACTTTTATCCAATTGTTTTAGCTAAAAAAATATTACTCAAACCAATTCAACCCATGGTTGCCAAGCTCAACCGCATCAGCAACAATGATCCAAATAAATTCAACTCAATCGAATTCGATCATATGAAAACAGTGGTTATTGGCCTGCTGGGCTCCGTGATGGACAAGCGTGGAAAGGGCGTCAAACGCTGGGAAACCTGGCGACCGACGGTCGGCATCTTCATGCAGGAAGACCTGCTGGTGGATCGCATGGAGCTGATCCACGACCAGCGCGACACCCGACTGGCCAACAACGTCGGCGCCGACATCGCGACCGTCTCGCCGGACACCGAGGTCCGCCTGACCGAGCTGAACTTCACCGATGCCTGGGATTTTGAGCACGTCTACAGCACCCTGCTGGACTTCGCCGAGAGTTACCCCTTCCGGCCGGACGAGGAACGCTACCTGCTGCACATCACCACCGGCTCCCACGTGGCCCAGATCTGCTGGTTCCTACTATGCGAAGCCAACTACATCCCCGCCGAGATCCTGCAGACATCGCCGGCCCGAGGCGAGCAACGGGCTGCCGGCCGCTGCCAGACCATCGATCTTGACCTGTCCAAGTACGACGTCATCAGCTCAAGGTTCCGCAACCAGCATCTGGAGGGCACGGCGTTCCTCAAATCCGGAATCGCCACCCGCAACCCGACCTTCAACGCCATGATTCAACAAATTGAGAAGGTCGCCATCCGCTCCACCGCGCCACTGCTGATCACCGGGCCGACCGGCGCCGGCAAGTCCCAGCTGGCGCGGAGAATTTTCGAGCTGAAGCAGAAACGGTCACTGATTCGCGGCGACTTCGTGGCCGTCAACTGCGCCACCATTCGCGGCGACGGTGCCATGTCGGCACTGTTCGGCCACACCCGCGGCGCTTTCACCGGCGCCCAGCAGGCCCGCCGGGGGCTGCTGGCGAAAGCGGACAAGGGCCTGCTGTTTCTTGATGAGGTGGGCGAACTGGGGCTGGATGAACAGGCCATGCTGTTGCATGCCATTGAGGAGAAACGCTACTACCCGGTCGGCTCCGACAGCCCCTGCGAAAGCGATTTCCAACTGATCGCCGGCACCAACCGCGACCTCCACGCCCAGGTTGCCCAGGGCACCTTCCGGGAAGACCTGCTGGCGCGCATCAACCTGTGGAGCTATCAGCTGCCCGGACTGAAGGACCGTCGCGAGGACATTGAGCCCAACCTCGACTACGAACTGCAGAAAGCCGAAATCCAGATGGGCCACAAGGTCAGCTTCAACAAGGCCGCCCGCACCCGCTTCCTGGCCTTCGCCCTCAGCCCCGCAGCGAGCTGGCGCGGTAACTTCCGCGATCTCAATGCAGCGGTGCAACGCATGACCACGCTGGCGGACGGCGGCCGCATCAACGAGCAACACGTAATCGACGAGATCGACCGCCTGAACCGGCAATGGCCCCGGCCGGCAACAAACCAGGCCCCGAACATAGAGCTCAGCGATTACCTGTCAGCCGCCACACTGGAAGAGATTGATCAGTTGGATCAATGGCAACTGCTCAAGATCATTGCCGTGTGCCGGCAGAGCCGGTCGCTGTCCGAGGCCGGCCGCACCCTGTTCGACCGCTCCCGCACCCGCAAGCGCTCCAACAACGACTCGCACCGGTTGCGCCAGATACTGGCCAAGTACGCGCTGTCGTTCGAGGATCTGGTTGATCGAAAATGATCTAAAACAACATTCAAGGATCACTTTCACTTCACCTCCAACCGGCAAGCAAAAGAAACAAACAACCTAAAATCAATCAGTTATATAAAATCGAAAGACCTGGCATCCAATTTGATACTCACCGGAGCAATTCCATCACAACAAGGATGCTGGACATGAACTACGAAGTAACCACCGTCGAGCGCGGCGTACCAATCAAGAGCTGGACCCGTGGCGTGCCCTTTGAGGACAAGGCCCGCCAGCAGTTGCGGAACATCGCCTCACTGCCGTTTATCCACCAGTGGGTTGCCGCCATGCCCGATGTCCATCTTGGCAAGGGTGCCACCATCGGTTCGGTGATCCCGACCCTGGGCGCGGTGATTCCCGCCGCCGTTGGCGTCGACATCGGCTGCGGCATGATGGCGGTAAAGACCGACCTGCAGGCGCGGGACCTGCCGGACAACCTGGCGCCACTGCGTTGTGCCATTGAGCAGGCCGTGCCCCATGGCCGCTCCCTGTCCCGGGGCAAGCGGGACAAGGGGGCCTGGGGCGAGCTGCCGGAAGCGGTCGCCAGGCTGTGGCAGACCCAACTGGCGGAGCGCTTCCAAGTACTGACCGACAAACACCGGGTGCTGAAGAACACCAACAACGCCCACCACCTGGGCACACTGGGCACCGGTAATCATTTCATCGAAGTGTGCCTGGACGAACACCAGGCTGTCTGGGTCATGCTGCACTCGGGCTCCCGGGGGGTTGGCAACCGGATCGGCAGTCACTTTATTGAACTGGCCAAGAAGGACATGGAGCGCATGTTCATCCAGCTGCCAGACAAGGACCTGGCGTATCTGGTGGAGGGCGCGGAAAGCTTCAACGACTACGTCGAGGCCGTCGGCTGGGCCCAGGACTATGCCCGGCTGAACCGCCAGATCATGATGCAGTACACCCTGAATGCCCTGGCAGCCACACTGGGACGCCCGGTGATCGGTGAAGAAGAAGCGGTGAACTGCCACCACAACTACGTCAGCCGTGAACACCACTACGGCCGGAATGTGCTGCTGACCCGCAAGGGCGCGGTGTCGGCCCGCAAGGACGAACTGGGGATCATCCCCGGCAGCATGGGCGCCCGCTCATTTATTGTTCGTGGTCTGGGCAATCAGGAGAGCTTCTGCACCTGCAGCCACGGCGCCGGCCGGGTCATGTCCCGCACCGAGGCCCGCAAGCGGGTGTCGGTGGCGCAACACAGTGAGGCAACCCGGGATGTGGAATGCCGCAAGGATGCAGGTGTGGTGGATGAGACGCCGTCCGCCTACAAGGACATCGACTCGGTGATGGCGGCACAGAGCGACCTGGTCGAGATTGTCTACACACTCAAGCAAGTCGTCTGCGTGAAAGGTTAGTGTCCCGTCTGGCTAATGCCTTAGCCTACTGCTTGCCTCTGAGGACTTTGACCAAGGCGCCAGTGCGCAGGTGTGGTGGTTCCACATCAAGTACTGGCAACACAGGCTCAGAGTCCTCAGAGGCAAGCCCTTCGGGAGCTTCTGAAAAGCCGAACAGCGTCGTTCTGCTGTCTCGATTTGGAACCACCAAACCTTCACCAGCACGCCTAGCTCTTCGGCTTTTCAAAAGCTCAGTAGGCTAAGGCATTAGCCAGACGGGACACTGGAGGCCCTATGCATAACAACCACAAGGACGTTGATGGTCGCCAGGGCGAAGGGGGCGGCCAGATCCTGCGTAGCAGCCTGACCCTCGCCCTGCTCCACGGCCACCCGCTGTCGATCCGACACATCCGGGGCAAGCGTCCCAAGCCCGGGCTGATGCGTCAGCACCTGGCCTGCGTGCGCGCCGCGCAGGCCATCTCCGGCGCCACCGTCGAGGGGGCCGAGCTGGGCTCCGACCGGCTCAGCTTCGTGCCAGGCCCGGTGCGTGGCGGCGACTACCATTTTGATGTCGGCAGCGCGGGCAGCACCACGCTGGTCTTCCAGACCATTGTGCTGCCACTGCTGCAGGCCGCCGAACCCTCCACGGTGCGCTTTTCCGGGGGCACACACAACCCGATGGCACCGTCGCTGACGTTTCTGGAAGCGGCATTCCTGCCGCTGCTGAGGCGGTTCGGGGCCAGCATCGAGATTGAGGTGGAACGCTGGGGCTACATGCCCGCCGGCGGCGGCCAATGGGTCGCCCATATCCAGCCCAGCACCCTGTCCCCCATCGTCATCGATCGCCGGCCCGCCATCAGTGACAGTGAGGTGGTTGCGCATCTCAGCAACGTCCGCCACACCATCGGCACCCGGGAAATCGACAGCTACCGTGAGCATTGCCCGCTGCCGGACAGCCGCTATGCGATTCGTCACGCCGACGCCGACTGCCCCGGCAACCAGCTCAGTCACACCCTGTCGTTCGACGGCCTGAACGCCTGTTTTACCGCCCTGGGTCAGCACCGGTTAAGGGCGGAAACCCTGGCCGCCCGGCTCGCCCGCCGGGTCCAGCGGTTTCTCACCAGCCAGGCGGCACTGTGCGAATACCTCACCGATCAGGCCATGCTGCCCCTGCTGGTGGCCGGTGGTGGGGAGCTATCCTGCTCCCCGCTGTCGGAACATGCCCGCACCAATCGGGCACTGATCGAGCAATTAAGCGGTATTCGGCTTGGTATCGAGGAACGGCCTGGTCACCTGATCCTGAACCTGACCCAGGATCACCCATAGCGCGCTGCTGCCGGCTCACATCGAAGACGCCCTCAGCGGTGACTCACCTGCCAGTCGTCAGGGTGCTGCGCGACCACCTTCGGGGACTCGCCGAAGAAGCGCTTGAACGCCAGACTGAAATTGGCGGGATGGCTGTAGCCACTGCGGTAGGCCGCCGTCGCCACCGGATGGCCTTGCTGCAACAGCTCCCGCGCCCGTTGCATGCGAATGGTGGTGAGCAACCGGAACGGGGTGGTGTCATACTCGGCGCGCACCCCCGCCTTCAGCTTGGCCTCATTGATCCCCACCGCCTGGCTCAGCATCGCCAGCGTCCACGGCCGCTCCGGCTGAGCCACCATCAACGCCCGCACCTGGCGAATCGCCTCACGATCCCGTGGCGACCGCGCCACAGACGCTGGCGGCACAAGCCGCTGAACCTGCGCCGACAGCAGACTCAGGGCGGCAATCTCCAGCTCCAGTCGCTGTTCCGGTGACTGCCGGTACAGCGCTTCGAGCTGCGCCACCAACGGCTGCATCGGCACCGGCGTCGCCGCCTGTTCCAGCTGCTGCACCGCCGCCCTGCCCGGCCCACCCAGCAAATCGTCCAGCCGGTAACGGGCCAGCGCCGGGGCAGCCACCATCAGCCGCAGTTGCCGTACCCGCTCACCGGCCCGGTAACGGCGCTCGCCGCGGGCCTGCTGGAACCGGGTCACGGTGGTCTGGCCGGCCACAAAACCGAGGTCGGCCTGGTCGCCACGATATCCGGAACGACCTTCCAGACCGACGGTGAGGGTGACCACCGGGTCCGCCAACGCCAGCTCACTTACCTCCACCAGATCCTCCCGGGGCCGGTAATCGGAGCACACCAGCGCCACACCGTCCGCCAGCGCCAGCCGATCCACCACACAGGCACCGACCCGTGACGGCAGGCAGCGCCGTTGCCAGGCCCCGGGACGAGTCGTCGCAATGGCCTCACCGCTGTCGATCCGATAGCTCACTGCTCTCCACCTCCACTTCCACCGCCACCGCCACCTTCACCATCTGCCAGGCTCCGATTTCCGGATTGCATACGTCTTGCTCCGTTTGGCATACGAATCAAATGATAATGAATCTCATCCTGATCATACAATGACGCCTCCAGATTCCCAACGCTCATTCAGCTTTGGTCCAACGCGCATTCAACCGCGCATTCAACTTTGAAGGGAGACGATCATGAGCCCGCCACGGTATCGCCATCGCACCATAACCCTCGGCCTGCTGGCCCTGATCATCAGCCCTGGCACCTTCGCCAGCAACACCCCGCTGGCCCTGCCACCGGTGACCGTTACCGCCGACAAAGTCGCCCGCGACCTCGACGACGTTGCCGGTAATGTGCTGTCCATCGACGCGGACGTCCTCCGCCAGCAGGGCGTCAACACTATTGAACAGCTGGAGGCGCGGGTGCCCGGCCTGGCTTTCCAGCCCTTCGGCCAGTCCGGAGTGCATTCACCGGTACTGCGCGGGCTCACCGCCAACTTCAACAGCTTTGCCACCTCCACCCTGCTACTGGTGGACGGCGTCCCCACCCTGACCGCCCAGGGGTTCGACAACCGCCTGCTGGACCTGGAACGGATCGAAGTGCTGCGGGGGCCCCAGTCCACCCTCTACGGCCGTAACGCCGAGGCCGGGGTGATTGCCCTCCACAGCCGGCCCCTGACCAACCAGCCCCGCAGCCGCCTGAGCCTGGCCGCAGGTGATCGCCATCAGCAACAGGCCCGTGTGGTGCTGGCCCGGCCGCTGGTGGACAACACCCTGTTTGCCGGCATCAGTGGCGAATGGCAACGCCAGGACGGCTTCATCGACAACACCCTGCGGGGCGACGAGGCGGACGATCGCCAGCGTCACAACCTCAATGTATCGCTGCGCTGGCTGCCAACAGACACCACCGATCTGGTGCTGCGCCACAGTCGCCAGCGCTATGATGACGGCGCCGCCCTCTGGGGCCCGGGGCAGGCCAGCGCTCGTGCCGTTGCCTCCGACAGTCCCGGCTGGAACCGCTCCCACGGCGAAACCTGGGCTCTGGACCTGCATCAGGAATTGGCGCCCGGGCTGCAGTTACGCAGCATCAGCGCCTATAACGACTACCGCGACAAGGTCCGCCAGGATACCGACTTCCAGCCCCCAGAGCGGATGCTGATCGGTCGCGACCACCACTTGCGACTGTGGTCCCAGGAGCTGCGGCTGCAGGGCCAGAGCGGCACCGCAGACTGGCTCGCGGGCCTCTACGGCGACTGGCAGGACAACGCGCTCGACAACCTCGCGGTCACCCCCATGGCAAGCCAACGCCAACAGGCCGACCAGAGCCAGCGCACCCTGGCGCTGTTCGGTCACTGGCAGCAAGCCATTGCGGAGCGCTGGGCCCTGGCGGCCGGAGCGAGGCTGGAACAGCAGCAGGCCCGCGTCCACTTCGCCACTGGCCAGCGCCAGCAGGACCAGTGGCTTCACCTCAGCCCCAAACTGTCGCTGCAATACCGCCGGCGACCGGATCACCAGCTCTACAGCAGCGTTAGCCACGGGGTGCGCGCCGGCGGTTTCAATACCATCTCGCCCGGAGTGGGGCCGGCGGCGTTCGAGCCGGAACAGGTCTGGTCCTATGAGCTTGGCGCCAAGGGCCGCTTTCACCAGCAGCGCGGTCGCTACGCCCTCGCCGTCTACCACATGACGGTGGACGACATGCAGGTCATGCAGATGCCTGTACCGGGCCGGATGTACCTCACCAACGCCGCCTCCGGCAGCGGCCAGGGCCTGGAGCTGGATCTGGAATACCGCCTCAGCCACCACTGGTCATTGCAGGGCGGGCTGGCCTGGAATCACCTGCGCTTCGATCGCTTCCGTGATGGCGAAGCCCGTTACGACGGCCATCGCAACCCCTTTGCCCCCGATCTCAATGGCCATCTGGGTCTGGGCTTTGATCACCCCACGGGCTGGCACGGTCAGCTGCAGTGGCTGGCCAGCAGCAAGACCTACCTGGACGCCGCCAACCAGTATCGCCGCAGCGGTTACGGTCGCCTCGACCTGAGCGCCGGCTACCGTTTCGGCGACTGGTCACTGGACCTGCAGGTGGACAACTTCAGCGACCAGCACTACGACGCCGTGGGCTATCAGAACGGCTTCGTGACGGTGTACAGCCCACCCCGCAGCTGGCGTCTGGCGCTGACCTGGCAACCCTGATGCGCCGGCTCCGGCGCCACGACCACAACGCCATGCCAACCACTTTTCAACAATCTCTCAATAATCTTTCAACAACTACGCAAGGACTTCCCCATGCCGACGTCCCACAACCATCCCCTGCAGCCTTACTGGCAGCTCGCCGGCGCCGCCGTCCAGGGTGCCACTCTCGATCTGGCACTGGCCCATCAGTTGCCCCACCGACTGCAGCAGCCGCATACCGCCGACGACCTCGCCGCCGCGCTGGGCTGGCAGTCACAGCCCACCCGGGTGGTGCTCGACCAGCTCTGGGGCCTGGGCCTGCTACAGCGCTGGCCCGGCCCCGACGGCCACCGCTACCAGAGCAGCGCCCTGGCAGCCCGCTATTTCAGCCCCGACAGCCCGGACGATTGCAGCCAGGCCTGGCAGTTCCGCCACCAGGCCCTGGCCCAGAGTCGTCAGGACCTGGAAGCGCGACTGCGCGGCGAAGCGGAACCGCAAGCCACGGCCTCCCCGGCACAGGGGCCGGTGGATGCCCAGGCCGCCTGGGCCCGGGCGGCACAACAGCAGATTGCCGCCGAACAGCGGGCGGTGACGGTGCCGGCAGTGCTGGAGCACCTGACCACCCTGCCACCGCTGGCACCGGCAACCCGGCTGCTGGACCTCGGCGGCGGCCCCGGGCTGGTGGCCATCGCCCTGGCACAGCACTACCCGAGCCTGACCGGCGTGGTGTTCGATCTGCCTGCCAGTGCGGCGGTGGCTGCCGGCAACATTCGCCAGGCAGAGCTGACCGGGCGGCTGGCCGCGGTGGGCGGACAGGCCGACGAGGATGACCTGCAAGGCCCCTACGACCTGATCTGGTGTTCCTCGGTGCTGCACTTCCTGCCCGATCCCCTGGCGATGCTGGCCCGACTGGTGGAAGCCCTGGCGCCCGGCGGGCGACTGATCTGCGCCCACGCCGAACGCCCCGCCAGTGCCGAAGCGGCGGCGGCGGTACTGCCGTTCTACAGTCCGATGCTGCTGCGGGGCCGCTATTTGCCGGAACCGGGCGCCATCGAAGCAGCGCTGCGGCAACTGGGGCTAAAAGACCGCCGCTCGACACTCAGCCACCGCTTCCCGATGGCGCCGTTATGGCTGCACAGCGGGACACGACCGGCATGAGCGGCGGTCACTGGCGATTCCAGCTGTTGGTGGGCTGGCTCAACCTGGTGCTCACCGCACCGGTGATTTACCTCTACATCGGCCTGCCGCTGGTGATGCGCGCCGAAGGCTGGAGCGGCACCGAAATCGGGCTGTTCCAGCTCGCCGGCCTGCCGGCGGTGATCAAGTTCCTGCTCGCCACCCCGATTGACCGTTTCGGGGCGGGGCGCGACCGCTACCGCCGCTGGAGCCTGGTGTTGATCCTCGGCTACGGTCTCGGGCTGCTGGCGCTGGCGGCATTGGCCATCGACCGCAGCAGTTGGGGTCTGCTGTTCACCACTGCGCTGATCACCAGTCTGCTGGGCACCTGGGCGGACATTCCCATCAACGCCCTTGCCATTCGCCGGCTGCCGCCAGATGAACGCTGGCGCGCCGGCGCCATCCGTTCGGCGGCGACGTCGCTGGGGGCAATCCTGGGGGGCGGCGTGATGCTGCTAGTCCACAACCAACTGGGGTGGGCCTGGCCGTTCCTGCTGCTGACCGGCGGCCTGGCGCTGGGCGCAATGGGACTGCTGTGGCTGGCCCCGACCGCTGACCACAGCAGCGCCACCCGCCAGTTGGTGGCTGCCACCACCTGGGCAAGCTGGCGGGGGTATTTTCAGTCGCCGGTGCGGCGAGCCTGGTGTCTGCTGGTGGCGCTGTACTTTCCGTTCATCGGGGCCGCCTGGGTCTACCTCAAGCCCCTGCTGCTGGATCACGGCCTGGCCGCAGACCGCATTGCCGCGGTGGTGGGGATCGCCGGCGGCGCCCTGGCGGCACTGGCCAGTCTCGCCGCCGCGCGGCTGGTGGCCCGGATCGGCACCGCCTGGGCGCTGCCGCTGCTGGCGGCGACCGGACTGCTGGCGACCCTGGCCCTGCTGATCGCAACCCGGCTGGCGCACCCAGTGTTGCTGCAGGGTGCCGCCTTGCTGGTGGCACTGGCCATGGGTGCCGCAGCCGGCGTGATGTTCGGGCTGATGATGCACCACACCCGCCCGGGCTGGACCGCGCTGGACTATGGCCTGCAGTCGAGTGTGTTCTCGTTGTCTCGCATCGTGGTGCCGATGCTGGCGGGGCTGGTACTGGACGCCGGCGGCTACAGCGGCCTGCTGCTGGCACTGGCCGCCGGACTGGCGCTGGTGGTGGTGCTGAGCTGGCGCCTGGGGGCGCGGGTCAGCCCTAGTGTCCCGGGCGTGACCGTCCCATAGCCAGCAGCGCCAGCACGGCGGAGGCCACCATCAACAGCAGCGCCACCGCGTTCAGCACCGGGGTGGAACCTTCCCGCAGGCGGTTGAACAGTGCCACCGTCAGCGGGGTATCGCTGCCGGTGAGCATCACCGTGGTGTTGAAGTTCTCGAACGACATCAGGAACGCCATGGCCGCCGCGCCGCCAATGGCGGGCAGCAGCCAGGGCAGGGTCACGGTGAACCAAGCCACGATGGGCGTGGCCCCGAGGTTAAGGGCGGCCTCTTCCAGCTGGCGATCAAACTTGCGCAGGCGCGCCGCGATCACCAGGGTCGACAGGGTGGTGATGAACGCCACCTGCCCCATCACCACCAGTGGCAACCCGGGACGAAACAGGTCCAGCTCGATCTGCCACTGCATCGACACGGAATTGGCCATGCCACTGTAGAACACCAGGATGGAGACCCCGAGGATCACCCCCGGAATCACCAGTGGCAGCAGCATCACGATGTACAGCAACTCCTTGCCGCGGAACTGCAGACGCTCGAACAGCACCGCGTTGAAGCAGCCCAGGGCGACACTCACCAGAGTGACCCAGAACGCCACCTGGACGCTGACCCACAGCGCCGACAGCAGGCCGTCGTCGTGGAACAGGCCAGTGCGGCCCTGCTCGCCGTCGGCGAGATACCAGTCCAGGGTAAAGCCCTGCCAGGGCAGCGACGGGAACGGCGCATCGTTGAACGCGAACACCGCGGTCACCAGCAGCGGCAGGGCCAGGTAGATGAAGAACGCCACCAGATAGGCCAGGTAGAGGCCATCGAACAGACGTGAGCGGGGTACCGAGGGAATCATGCCATCACCCCATGACCTTGCGCAGCGACTGGCCGGTCAGCTTCAGCCCCAGCCACACCATCAGCGATGACAGCACCAGCAGCAGCACCCCGAGCGCGGCGCCCTGCTCCCAGTTGAAGCGGGTGATGAACTGAGTGAAGATCTGCTGGGTGAACCAGGCACTGTCCTTGCCGCCCATCAGGATCGGCGTCAGGTAGCTGCCCAGGGTCAGCATGAACACCACGATGCTGCCGGAGACTATACCGGGCATAGCCCAGGGCACCACCACTTCCCGCAGCACGGTGAGATGCCCGCCACCGAGGTCGTAGCCGGCCTCCACCAGGTTTTCATCCAGGCCATCGAGGGTGGTTACCAGCGGCACCACCATGAACAGCAGGCCGTTGTAGACCAGGCCGATGATGACCGCGGCGTCGTTGTAGAGCATTTCCACCGGACCGTCCGCCAGTCCCACCCCCTGCAGCAGGGCGCTGAACACGCCACTTTCCCGCAGCAGGATCATCCAGCCATAGGTGCGCACCAGCTCACTGGCCCAGAATGGCACCAGACAGGCGAGAAACAGCACACCCCGGCTGCGGCCCCGGGCCAGCCGGGCGATGTACCAGGCGATGGGGAAGGCCACCAGCAGCGTCAGCGCGGTGGTGAACAGCGACATCAACCCGGTGCGCAGAAAGGTGCGCCAGTAGTAGGCCTCTTCAAAGAAGTTGCGGTACTGGGTCAGGCCCCAGTCGAGGGTGTCCCAGCTTTCCCGCACCTGGAACGACACCCGCAGCATCTCGGCGTGGGGCAACAGTACCAGCAAGACGATCCACAGCAGGAACGGCGTCAGCAACAACGCCAGCGACAATCGACCGGCACCCGGAGTCATGCCGGGGCTCCGGCGAACACCCGCGCCAGCGATGGCTGCCACTGCAGGGCCAGGGTCTGGCCGGCATCCAGACTGGGGGCGGAGCCGTCCTGGGGCAGGCGCGCAAACAGCACCTGGCCGGCGGCGGTCAGTTCCACCCGGCTGTTGGCACCATCAAACAACGTGGTGACCACCTGGGCCGGCAACGCAGCTTCGCCTGCGGCGGTTGTCGCCACTAGGCTCAGGGACTCCGGACGCACAAACAGTTGCGCCGGCTGGCCCGGCTGCAGGTCGGGAGATGCGGCCATGCCCCGCACCCGGCTGCCATCGGCCAGATCCAGAGTGACCTGGCCATCGTCCTGGGCCACCACGGTGCCGGCAAGGCAGTTGTTGTCACCGACGAAGCCGGCCACAAACGGGGTCTCGGGGTGGCGATAGAGGGTTTCCGGCGACGCCACCTGATCGAACCGGCCCTGGCGCATCACCGCCACCTGATCCGACATCACCATGGCTTCGGACTGATCGTGGGTGATGTACACAAAGGTGGTGCCAAACGCCTTCTGCAGGTGTTTGAGCTCCACCTTCATCTGCTCCCGCAGCTTCAGGTCCAGCGCTCCCAGGGGTTCGTCCAACAGCAGCAGCGTCGGCCGCAGCACCAGGCAGCGCGCCAGCGCCACCCGTTGCCGCTGGCCGCCACTAAGCTGCTGCGGATTGCGGTCCTCCATGCCCGGCAGGCCAACCTGCTCGAGCACCTCGGCAATACGGCGGCGGCGCTCCGGGGCCGCCACCTTCTGCCGTTTCAGACCATAGGCGATGTTGTCCGCCACCGACATGGTGGGGAACAGCGCCAGGTGCTGGAACACCATATTGACCGGCCGGCGGTTGGGGGCCACCTCGTTCATGCGCTCGCCGCGGATCAGGATGTCGCCGTCGTCGGGACGGTCAAACCCTGCCAGCAGCCGCAACAGCGTGGTCTTGCCACAACCGGACGGCCCCAGGATGGAGAAAAAGCTGCCTGCCGGAACCGACAGGGAGATCTCGTCCACCGCCCGGGTGTCGCCAAAGCGGCGCACCAGGCGGTCACACACCAGATCGGCCGTCTCCGTGGCCGCGTTTGCATCAGCCATGGATCAGTTGGCCGCCTGGACGCGGTCCAGCACCTGACCTTCCATCGCCTCGAGACCCGGCGGTACCGGTGGGTACCACTTGATGTTGTTGAGGGCGTCGTCGTCAAAGCTGGTGCGGTAGGCATCCCGCAGCTCGGCACGAACGTGCTCATCGGCACCCACGGAGGCGGTGAAATTGCCGGACTGGTTGGTGATCTTGGCGGCAATTTCCGGCTGCATCACGAAGTTGATCCACTGGTAGGCGGCATCCAGGTTCTCGGCCCGGCGCGGCAGCGCGAAGGTATCAATCCAGCCCAGGGCACCGGACGCCGGCGCCACAAAGCGAATCGCCGGGTTCTCGGCGTTGAGTTTCCAGCCACCGGCATCCCAGGCCATGGCCGCTTTTACTTCGCCGGTGCGCAGCAGTGACAGCAGCTGGTCGCCGCCGGTCCAGTAGGTTTTGACGTTGGCCTTGCAGTCGATCAGTGCCTGCTGGACATCATCGAGAATGGACTGATAGGCGTCGCGGTCGTTGTAGGCCGCGAACGGGTCCTTACCCATGGCGAAGGCAAAGCCGATCAGGGTCGGACGCTTGAGGCGGTAGCTCACATCGCCGGCGACGGCACTGTCACACAGGTCGGTATAATCGGTCACGGTGTCTGCGACGTCGTCATGGACGATCAGGCCGCTGGTGCCCCACACCGCCGGCACGCCGTAGACCTTGCCGTTCATGCCGGTGGCTTCACCGGTGGCCTTGAGCATCGACGGCTGGATACGGTCGCTGTCGATACGGGCCAGGTCGATGGGCTGGTAGAGGTTGAACTGGCGCTGAACGCCGAGGATGCGGTCCTGACTCGGCTGTGCCAGGTCGAAGCCGGCACCGCCGGTGGCCCGCAACTTGGAGATCATGTCTTCGTTGTTGGAGAGGGTGACCTGCACATCGATGCCGGTCTCTTCCTCGAACTGGGCCACCACATCGTCAGGGGCGTAGCCACCCCAGGTGATCAGTCGGAGTTCCTCCGCCATCGCGGTCGAGGAGATGAATCCCATCGCCAGGGCGGCGGCCCAGGCGGTCTTGCGAGCTGTCCGATACGTGCTGGCCATACTGAATCCTTGTTTCCAGAGTCGATTCGGGCGCGGAGCCGCCCCATGGATATCAGGACGTTATAGACCAAATATGACAGTTTTGTGAAGCCCTGAAAAAGAAGTCGTTGTTGACGCTGGCAGAAAACAGCGGCGAAAACACAGGTGGCGGGCGGGGGAGAAACACGAGTGGCAGGCCGGAAAAACGACCGCCCTGGAGATCACGACGGTCAATCCTGAGTCTGTACCGGTCAGTCCCTGACAGGCCCCGAAGCCATCAGCCGGACCGTGACCGGTCATGCTGACCCGGGATCGACAGCTGGCGACGATCACACCCATCGGCATCACACCCCCACTCGGATGTGTCGCCGCCAGCCCGACGAAATGAGAATGATACTCACTTCCTTATAAAATGCAATAGCACTACCAGTCGATAGGGCTAACGGGGATCAACGTCCCGCTTTCAGCAGCTCCCAGTACTTGGTGTAGACCTGCAACGCCTCGTCGCCCACATCTTCCTGGAATTCCGACTGCTCCAGATCCACCGCGGTCGGGTAGCTGGCGCGATCGTTGGCCACGGCCGGGTCCAGCTGCTCTCGGGCGGCCAGGTTCGGGGTGGCGTAGCCGATGTCTTCACTGATCAGCGCGGAAATGTCCGGACGCATGACGAAATCAATGAACTGGTGGGCCGCATCGACGTTCTTGGCGTTCTTGGGGATCACGAAGCTGTCCAGCCACACGATCACCCCCTCCTGCGGGTACACATACTCCAGCGACGGCATATCGGCCTTGCCCATCACCGCTTCGCCGTTCCAGATCATGCCAATGTCGGTCTCCCCTTCCAGATAGGGCATCCGCGGCGCGTCGGAGTTGAAAGTGCGCACCGCTGGCATCAGCTCGGTCAGCTTGTTGTAGGCCGCTTCGATCTCCTGCGGGTTGGTGCTGTTACCGGAGTAGCCCAGCACCCGCAGACCAATGTGGAACACTTCCCGCATGTCGTTGGTCAGCATCACCCGGCCGCTGTAGTCGTCTTTCCACAGGTCGGCCCAGGCGGTGACCGGCGCCTCGCCCACATCGCTGGCGTCGTAGGCCAGGCCGGTGGTGCCCCAGAGGTAGGGAATGCTGTAGGCGTTGTCCGGATCAATGTTGAGGTTGGTCAGCTCCGGGTCCAGCTGGCCATAGTTGCTCAGCTTGCTGTGGTCGATCGGGGTCAGCAGGCCCTCGTTACGCATCTTGTTGACGTAGTAGGTGGACGGTACCGCCAGGTCGTACTGACCGCTGTCGTCCAGCAGTTTGATGCGGGCGTACATCGCCTCGTTGCTGTCGTAGGTGGTATAGACCACCCGGATGCCCGTCTCCTCCTGGAACCGGTCCAGCACTTCCTGGGGCATGTACTCGGACCAGTTGTACAGGTTGAGCACTTGCTGGTCGTCGGAACCACAGCCGCTCAGCGTCACGGCCAGCAGGCCGGCCAGTGCCAGTTTCTTCATCGTTTGCTCCTAGTGAGGATCCATTGGGACAACATCAACATCATCAGCGAGCACACCAGCAGCAGTGTGCCCAGGGCGTTCACTTCCGGTTTCAGCCCCACCCGCACCATGGAATAGATGCGCAGGGGCAGGATTTCATAGCTCGGACCACTGACAAAGGTGCTCACCACCACATCGTCCAGGGATAGGGTGAACCCCAGCAGCCAGCCCGCCAGCAGCGCCGGCGCAATCACCGGGATCAACACCGTGCGGGTCATGGTGAACTCGCTGGCGCCCAGATCCCGGGCCGCCTCCGGCAGGCGCTCATCAAACCCGCTAAGCCGGGCCATCACGGTGATCACCACAAACGGCAGGCAAAAAGTGACGTGTGCCAGCAACAGCGAGACGAACCCCAGCTGCAGGCCCACCAGCAGGAACAGCGCCAGCAGCGAGATCGCCAGCACGATTTCCGGCGACATCATCACCACGAACAGCATGCCGTTGAGCACCCGCTTGCCGCGAAAGCGGTAACGGTGCAGCGCCAGCGCCGTCAGCGCGCCAATCAGGGTGGACACCGTCGCCGCCGCCAGTGCCAGCCACAGCGAGTTCCACATCGCCTGCACCATGGCGTGGTTGTTGAACAGTGACTGGTACCAGTGCAGGCTCAGGCCGTCCCAGCTGTAACCGGTGCGGGAACGGTTGAAGGAGAACACCACCAGCACCAGGATCGGCAGGTACAGCAGGCCATACACCAGCGCCAGGTACACCTTGGGCAGCCACCGGCTCATACCTCAGCCTCCTCGCCGAGACGGCGACGGCTGAGGCGGTGGGCAAACAGCAGCAACGCCATGGCGGCAGTCAGCAACACGCTGGCCGCGGCGCCGAAGGGCCAGTCCCGGGCGTCGAGGAACTGGCTCTTGATGACATTGCCCACCAGCAGGTTACGGGAGCCACCGAGAATGTCCGCCACGAAGAACAGCCCCATCGCCGGCAGCAGTACCAGCAACACCCCGGCCAGCACCCCCGGCAGGGTCAGCGGCACCACCACGTGAATAAATGTGGGCCAGCGACCGGCGCCCAGATCGTGGGATGCCAGCAGCAGCTCGTCCCGCAGATCTTCGAACACGCTGTACAGCGGCAGGATCATGAACGGCAGCAGCAGGTACACCAGGCCGATGATCACCGCCAGTTCGGTGTACAGCAGGGTCAGCGGCTCATCGATCAGGCCTATCGCCAGCAGGCCGTTGTTGATCAGTCCGTTGGTGGCCAGCAGCAGCTTGAGGGCGTAGGTGCGCACCAGGGAGTTGGTCCAGAACGGCACGATCAGCAGGAAGATCAGCAGCGTCTGCTGGCGTTTGGACAGCCGTGACAATGCCCAGGCGAAGGGATAGCCGATCACCAGGCAGCAGACGGTGGTCACCGCCGCCATGTACAGGGAGTGTAGAAATACCTCCAGGTACAGCGGATCGATCAGCCGGGCGTAATTCTCCAGCGTCAGCGGCAGCGACAGGAAACTGAGGGGATCGCGGGTCAGGACACTGGTGCCCACCACCAGCAGGTTGGGGGCCAGCACCAGCACCAGCAGCCAGCCCCAGACCAGGACCAGCACCGCGGTCCGGAACGGTTGGCGATGGCTGTTATGCATCACTGGCCGGTGCCTCGGCGTTGATGTCGTCGTTCAGTACCTCGGCTTCGTCCCGTTCTTCCGGCAACAGCCATTCCCAGCCATCCACCCAGCTGACCCGCACCGGCTCCCCGAGGCGGTAGTCGAAGGTGGGATCGTCCTCATCGAAAAACTCGCTGGCGAGAATCTCCAGACCGTTCTCCAGACGGATCAGCGAGTCCAGGGTGCTGCCCTTGTAGTTGCGTTCGATAACATGGCCAACGAAGCCATGATCGTCACTGGGCTCCAGCACCCGGATGTCCTCCGGCCGCAGCAGCACATGCACCTCCTGCCCGACCGTTACCGGGAAGGTGGGCCGGCGCAGGGTACGGGACAGCCCGAAGATAGCCACGGTGATGCTGGTGTCGGTGACCTCGGTCAGCCGTCCCGGAAAGAAGTTGGTCTCCCCCACGAAGCGGGCGGTGAACAGATTCGCCGGCCGCTCGTAGATCT
Organism: Marinobacter xestospongiae; assembly: GCF_023156385.1. Taxonomy (GTDB): domain Bacteria; phylum Pseudomonadota; class Gammaproteobacteria; order Pseudomonadales; family Oleiphilaceae; genus Marinobacter; species Marinobacter xestospongiae. The sequence continues at coordinate 175,669 of NZ_JAKZAK010000007.1, read as the reverse complement.
CCCGCGGCGTGCCCAGATGCTGGACGCGACCGTCCTTGAGCACCACGACACGATCCGACATCGACAGCGCCTCTTCCTGGTCGTGGGTAACGAACACGAAGGTGATGCCCAGCTCCCGCTGTAACCGCTTGAGTTCGATCTGCATGGTCCGGCGCAACTTGTAGTCCAGCGCGGAGAGCGGCTCGTCCAGCAGCAACAGTTTGGGGCGCTTGACCACCGCCCGGGCAATCGCCACCCGCTGTTGCTGGCCCCCGGACAGTTGATGGGGCTTGCGACCGGCAAAATCCTCCAGCTGCACCAGCGCCAGCGCCTCGGTAACCCGCTGACGGATTTCGTCCCGGGGCCGTTTCTCCATTTTCAGACCATAGGCGACGTTGTCGAACACCGTCATGTGGGGAAACAGCGCATATTGCTGGAACACCGTATTGAGGGGCCGCTGTTCCGGCGGCAGGTCGGTGATGTCCTGCCCGGAAAGCGTCAACGTGCCGCTGTCGGGATGCTCGAAACCGCCCAGCAGTCGCAGCAGGGTGGTCTTGCCGCAGCCGGAAGGCCCCAGCAGGGTGAGAAATTCGCCGTCCCGGATATCCAGGTCGAGCGCATCGAGTACCGTTTTGCCATCAAATTGCTTGCTGACATTCCGGAGGGAAAGCAAAGTCTGTTGCATCGGCACGGAACCCTTAAGAGCCGCAATTGAGTGAGGAACTGCAATTGAGTCCGGAAATCGGGCGCCTATTTTTCCAAAAATTAATGTCAGTGTCAGTACGACCCAGGCAGAAATCCTCCTTGCTCACGTAACAAACCGTTTGTTCTCGCTTTTATTTGCTACGCTTGCAGAGAGACCTGCCTGCGCTGCCCAAGACTTGCCATGCCTGCAATGCAAAGGCAGTCTACGATGAACCTTTTCGTTACTGCAGCAGGAACCGATATGAATGGCATTGCCGCCCGATTTGGCGCCCCCCCAGGCTCACTGTGGCCAAGCGTGCTGTTGGTACTGGTAGCGCCATTGGGCAACCTTCTGCACGTACCAATCCTGTTCGATGTCTATCTGATTTTCGGCTCGACGGCTGCCATGCTGGCACTGATGATGGCTGGCATGCCAACGGCAGTACTCGCAGCCATCACAGCCGGAGCCGTCACCGGTTTTCTCTGGAGTCACCCATATGTGCTGATTAATGGCATTCTGGAAGTGCTGGTGGTTGGCTTTCTGCATCGTCATTGGCGCCAGAACCTAATCATCGCCAGCATGCTGTACTGGCTGGTCTTTGGAATTCCCTTTATCGCGTTTTGCTACTATTACCAGTTGGGCAACGAAGCCACGACGACTGGTTTGATCGTGTTGAAACAGTCCCTGAACGGAGTACTGAACGCCATACTGGCAACCCTTATTTTCATTGCTGTTCAAGCCATTAGCGGAAACAGAGCATCACCGTCGAACACACCGAAACTGGCAGTCACAGATACGGTTTTTGTCACCCTGGTGCTCGGCATAGCGATTGCCGGCACGACACCGATAGCTATTGAAGGACACCGCGATCAGGACGTTCAGGAATCGTTCGTTTCCCAGCGCCTCAACCAGCAGGCCGACCTGCTTGCGGAGCGACTGCAACGCAATGCCCGTCAAAACCGCATTCCTCTGGACCAATACCTGAGACAATCACAAACCAGCCCCGACCTGGGGCTTGCCATTCTTGACCAGCAGGGAGAGCCTCTTGCCCGTCAGGGTAGTGTCAAGAGTCTGGGGCTGAATGGCGGAACCACAATGCCCCGGGAGGATGGCCTGTCACTGTGGCTGCCAGACGATGCAAGGCATGCACTGCAACGCTGGCAGGCAGGCGCTTACAATGTCCGACATCCTGTTCACGACACTCCGGGCATTGCCGAGGTCATACTTGAACTGCCGGCAGCCCCCCTGGTGGAACGCATTCGCACTAACCAGTTACGGCTGCTGGTTTGCCTGTTTGCGATTGTCATGTGCGGCACGGTCGCAGCCTGGTTCCTGAGCGCCCTGCTGACCAGACCTCTGGTGAAACTGACAAAACACAGTCAGGATCTCACCCATCGAATTACAACAGGGCAGCGGCCCCAATTGCCTGGCAGCCTTTTTCGGGAGTACAACAATCTCGCAAGCACCTTGAATGATGTGTCCGGCGCGCTTGGTGAAGCCTTCCAGTCTCTGAGCGAGACCCGTGATGCTCTCGCCCAACGGGTTGATGACCAAACCCGGGAAATCACCAACACCAGCATCCTGCTTGACAGTGTTCTCAACGCCGCCACCGAAGTATCAATTATTGCCACTGATACCGACGGCATTATCACCATTTTCAACCGGGGAGCGGAGCAGATGCTTGGTTACAGCGCCAGCCAGATGGTTGGCCGCTGCACACCCACGTTGATCCACGATCCCCAGGAAATGCAGCAGCGAGGGCAGGAGTTGAGCGACCAGCTCGGTCGTCCGGTTGCCGGATTCGATGTGTTTACCGCCCGGACAGCAGATGGTCATGCAGACATCCATGACTGGACATACATCCACCGCGATGGGCGCAGGTTTCCGGTTTCACTGATCGTAACAGCCATCATAGATGGCGAAGGCAAAACAACAGGATACGTCGGTGTTGCACTCGACATCAGCGAACGTAAACGCATGGATAAGTTAAAGGATGAGTTCATTTCTACGGTCAGCCACGAACTCCGCACCCCGTTAACATCCATTTCAGGATCACTGTCACTCTTGCTGAACGAAACCGTCGGCAAGATTCCCCCTGCCCTCAAACCCATGCTCACGATTGCAGATAAGAACGCCACCCGTCTGATCCATCTGGTAAATGATCTGCTGGACCTGCAAAAAATTGCCTCTGGCAAGATGGAGTTCCAGATCACCCCTCATCCCCTTGATCAACTACTCTCCGAAGCGGTTGAACAAAATCGACCGTACGGCCAGGAGCGGCGGGTTTCCATTGATCTTGAACCTTGCGCTACAGATATCACCGTCAATGTTGATCGGGAACGGCTGCTGCAGGTCATGGCAAACCTGCTGTCCAATGCCATCAAGTTCTCATCGGAAGACGCAGCCGTTGAAGTACGAGCCAACGTCAATCCTGCAACAGGTAATGTCACCGTAGAAGTTGAGGACCACGGCTGCGGCATTCCCAGTCAGTTCCACAGCCGGGTGTTCCAGCGATTCGCCCAGGCCGATGCCTCCGACACACGAAGCAAAGGCGGCACAGGTCTGGGTCTGGCCATCACCAGGGAACTGGTAGAGCGAATGGGAGGGCAGGTCAGCTTTCACTCCGAAGAGGGCCGGGGGTCCACATTCAGAGTGGTTTTACCCCTGTCCAGCGCCCCCCAGTCGACAGTAGCCACACCCGTTCAGGCCATATCAGGCCAGGCAAGCGTGGACAGTTCAACGGAAGAGCCACCTGAGCGTCCGCTGGTACTGCATGTCGAGGATGACCAGGATCTGCACAGCGTCATTCGAACCGCAACCGCCCACCGTTTCGAGCTGATCTGGGCTGCCAACCTGGAAGAAGCCCGTGAACACGTCCAGAACCTGAACTTCCAGTTGATTATCCTAGATATTGGTTTACCAGATGGCAGCGGCTGGCAATTGCTGCCGGACATGAGCCTGCACCAGCCTGAGGCTCATATCGTGATACTTTCCGGCAAGTCGCTTGATCCCAATCAGCTGGATCAGGTTGAAGCAACCTTCACCAAGTCCCAGACCTCACTGGATGTCCTCGTCACCAGCCTGGAAGCTTGTCTGGAACAGCGGCCAAAACTGGAATCTGACCGCCGTTCCGATTGACTATTATTCCACCGGCGCCACGGTGTTGAGATAGGCCCGGTCGGAGATGTTGGTCCAACGCCGCACCTGCTGCAGATAGTCGTGCTGGGAATCGATGATCTCCCGGGCCAGCGGGTCGGCCTCTGCCGCTTCCGTCAACAGCCGGTCGGTGGCCTCACGCAGGGCCGCGATCACCTCCGGCGGGAAGGTGCGGTGCGCAACGTCCGGGTAGGCTTCCTTCATCTGTGCCCAGGCTTCGCCACTTTGGTGGGTGCTCTGGATGTACATGTCATAGGCGGCGGTGCGCATGGCGACCCGGAGAATTTCCTGCAGATCTTCCGGCAGCCGCTCCCAGCTGCGCTGGTTGATCAGAAACTGCACCTCGGCCCCCGGCTCCTGCCAGCCGGAATAGTAGTAATCCGCGATCTGGTGAAAGCCCATACTGAAGTCCAGCGCCGGCCCTACCCACTCCAGGGCGTCGATGGTGCCCCGCTCCAGGGCAGTGTACAGCTCACCCGGCGGAATGTTGGTGACCGCCACGCCAAGCTCCGACATCACTTCGCCGGCAAAGCCCGGGGTGCGCATTTTCAGGCCCTTGAGATCATCGAGGGAGGTAATTTCCTCACGGAACCAGCCACCCATCTGGTTGCCGGTGTTGCCACCGGGGAACGACAGCAGGCCGTGGGGTGCGTAGACCTTCTCCATCAGCGCCATGCCATCGCCGAAGTAAAACCAGGCGTACATCTCCGGCGCGATCATGCCGAACGGTACGGTGGTGAAATACATGGCGTTGGGGATCTTGCCCTTGTAGTAGTAGGACGCGGTGTGGCCCATGTCGTACTGGCCGGCCTTGACCATGTCAAAGATGCCAAACGGCGCCTTGTGCTTGTTGGAGGAGTCGATGCGGATGCGCAGGCGGCCGTTGGACATGGTCTCCGCCATCGCCGCCATATTGCGGGTAGTCTCCCCCAGAATCGGGTAATTGGGGCCCCAGGTTTCCGCCAGCTTGAGAGTGTAGGTGCGTTCGGCAACCGCCGGCGCGGCAGCCAGGGCCAGCCAGGTGATGGCCAGCAGCAGGAGTCGTTTCATAGCTTCCTCGTTGATTTTTATTGTCCATCGGGTGAACCGGCCATGATAACCATCCTGGAGGGGTTCCAAAAGGGCTTGCCGGATACGTTACAAGACTGCCAAGTTGCCCCCCTCTCGTCTATGCTTAGAGAACCACTGATAAACTCGAGCCACGTGCCTCTGTGAGCCTGCAACATGGATGATTGTCACAAACCCGGCCCATCAGAACTGAACGCAATACAAACTCAATTGGATAATCTCCGGTCGGGCTTTTTACGGGAACTACCCAGTAGGGTCGACGGAATCCGCGTTATCATTGCCCAGCTTGCGACCAGCGTTCAGGAGCAGCAGATGTCCGATGTACTGGCCAATCTGGAAACTCTTCATCAACGATTACACAAGCTGATCGGCGCTGCCGGTACGTTCGGCGTTTCTCGGGTAAGCCTGATAGCCAGAGACATGGCAGAGTTGGTCAATGACAGTTTTCGCAACTCAGGCAGACCCTCCCAGGAGAAAATCACCCAACTCATCACAATGGCCGACGACCTGCTGCAACAACAGTTTGAACAGGGCATGTTTTCGGACACCCCGGTTTCCAGCACCAAACAAAGTGTCAATAGGGCACGACAAAGAGGCATAGTTGCCCACGTTGTCGACGACGACCCCATGCAGGTAGAGCTTATTCAGCACAGTCTGAAAAAAAACGGCTACACGGTGGAAGTGTTCAACTCTGTGATGGTTTATGCGGATCTGTTCGACCGACTACCGGAACCGGCCATTATTTTCATGGACATGCGCTTTGACGGCGCACAGTTCGCCGGTGCAGACATCATCAGTAACCTGAAGGAACAGTACCAGAACCTGCCACCGGTAGTTTTCATATCAGCCATGACAGACATCCAGGCAAGACTGGCGGCACTACGAGCCGGAGCCACTCGGTATCTGGCCAAGCCATTGATTCCCAGTCACCTGGTACGCCTTGCCGATGAGCTGACACTGCGGGTACCGCCGTCTCCCTATCGGGTCATGCTGGTGGATGACGACCCCAGTACACTGGCAGCCTACGGTCTCGTGCTCAGCCGGGCGGGAATGAAAGTACTTACTGTCAATCGCCCAATGGAAACGCTGGTTCAGCTATCCGAGTTCAAGCCAGAAGTGCTGATTCTGGATCTGCTTATGCCCGATGTCAGCGGCACGGAGCTTGCTGCACTCATCCGCGAAGACGATGTCAACGATCCGCTGCCCATACTCTTCATGTCAGCAGAGACCGACCCCTGGCGTAAAATGATGACTGTTGGGCTTGGAGGCGATGAATTCATGCCCAAACCTGTAGCAGCAGATTATCTGGTGACGACGGTCACCGCCCGTGCCCGCAGGAGTCGCAAGCAACGGCAGTTGCTGGAGAGAGCCGCTTCAACGGCGGAATATCATACCTGATCCACAATCACAGGAGCCTCGGCTCGTGGCAGGGTAATGTGGAAATTGGTGCCCTGGGGGCTGGTGTCAAAATGAATGCTGCCATCCATGCCTTCCAGCAGTCCGCGAGCAATGGCCAACCCTAGGCCGGTGCCTCCCTTCGCACGTCGATCGGAGCTGTCTGCCTGACTGAACTTCTCAAACAGCCGGCCCTGAAACGACTGCGGAATCCCCGGTCCCCGATCCGACACCGAAATGGTAACGGCCTCATTGCGCACATCTACAGCCACCCGCACACTCTCCCCGGGCGGTGAAAACTTGATGGCATTGGATAATAAATTATCCATCACCTGCTGAAAGCGATGCTCATCCGCCCTCACCCATACTTCGCCGTGAAGGCGGCTGGTCAACCGTACCTCCTGCTCGCGGGCATAAGTGGCTACATTATCCAACGCCGTCGCCAGCAGATCCGACACTGACTGCACTTCAATCTCAAAGCTCATCTTGCCCGCCACCAGCTTGTCCATGTCCAGCAGGTCGTTGATCAGCCGGGTCAGTCTCTCGCTGTTACGAATTGCCATGGTTACCAGAGGCCGGGCTGACTCCGGCAGATCACCGGCCTTGCCAGCCGACATCAGCTTGAGGGCGCCAGAGATGGAGGTCAGTGGCGTACGCAGTTCATGGCTGATGGTTGAAACAAACTCGGACTTCATCCTCGCCACCCGTTTCTGTTCAGTAATGTCCTGGAACACCAGCCACACCAGACCATGGTCATCAGCCTCCTGCACCCTGGCTCCGGCCAGCAGTACCGAGATGCCAGCACCGTCCTGACAGCGGCACTGCACTTCCTCGGGGCCAAACCGCTGTCGATGGGCCAAGCCCTGCCAGGGCTGTTCCGTCCCCAGCAACGAGGCAATACCCAAAGACCCCAGAGTACCTTCGGCGTGGCCAGTCATGGAGTACAACGCCTGATTGATACCCAGAAAGCGGCCATCCTCAGCGTCAATCAAGGCAATGCCCAGCGGGGCCAACTCAAACAGAGCCTGCAACCGGTGCTGGCTGGCGCGCTCCCGCGCCAATGACACCGTCAGCCATAAGCCAGGCAACAAAATCACCGCCGCAGCAACAACCAGCAATGTTCGAAACGCTGCAACATTATCAGCTTGTGCGGGCCAGCCTCCTGTTGGTATCGCCGCCAGTTGCCACTGTCCTCCCGGGACAGACACACGCTGTTGAATCGGACGCTGCTCAAATACCGTCTCGTCTCCGTAGAAAATTGCCCCTTCCTCACCGCTTGGCGTCAGACGGCGGATCGAAAAATCCAGGTCATTGAACTTATGGAAGCCGACCGCCTGGTAGAGCCGATCGCGATCGATCACTGCGGAGATCACTCCCCAGAACCGGTCAGAGGCCGGCCCAGGGCCTGTCGTGAAAACAGGAATTCGCCCAATAAACCCATAGCCGCCCTGAACCAACTCGATCGGGCCTGCTAACACCAGGCGCCCTGATTCCGCTGCATGCCGGATATCTGGCCACTGTGCAACATTCGTCCGATAATCCAAACCAATTGCAGCTTCATTGCTCTCCAGTGGGTACATCAGGCGGATAACCATATCGGGTGCGCCTCCCACATTACGCAGCTCCATTCGCTGCGTCATGACAATGCTGGCTACCTCGGCAAAGCGTTGTTGATCCAAATCAGGCTCTGTAGCCACAACCGCCTGCAACCCCCTAACGGTCTGGATGTTTTCATTAATGACGCCTTCAAGCCTTGCTCGGAGTAGCGATACCTGACGTGCAACATCCAACCGGTGATGACTGACGTAAGACGCGTTATAGAAGTGATCAAGCACCAGAACCCCAATCAGGGTCACGATCACCACACCGACTCTCGCGACCCATAACATCCGACTCACACGTCCTCCTTTGCCGCTACGGGCATCCGGCGCCTATACGCCTCTGTACAATAGGCGGCCAGCCCGAGCGCTGGCCAATTTTCTCCTTGTCGATTCAGGTCTTGAACTCGCCAACCAGTGCTTTCAAGGATTCCCCCAGGCTGGCCAGTTGTTCGCTGGCCTGAGCAGTCTGACTAACCCCCGAATCGCTACGCTGGGCGGCGTCGACAATGCGGGTGACGTTCTGGTTGATTTCCTCTGCCACCTGGCTCTGCTCCTCGGCGGCGGCGGCAATCTGGGTCACCTGGTCGTGGATGCTGCCCACCGAGGACTCAATGGTCCGCAGCGCCATGGTGGCGTGATCGATCCGCTCCACGGTCTCACCGGTGCGCGCCTGGGACAGCTTCATCCGCTCGACTGCGGTGCGGGATTCACTGACAAAGCCCTCGATCATCTCCCGGATCTGATCCGCCGATTCGGCGCTGCGCTGGGCCAGTTGCCGTACTTCGTCCGCCACCACCGAGAAACCGCGACCGTGCTCGCCGGCCCTGGCGGCCTCAATGGCCGCGTTCAGCGCCAGCAGATTGGTCTGCTCGGTGACCGCCTGGATCACGTCCAGCACCTGCTGGATGTCGTCGGATTTCTTCGCCAGGGCGTCGATGTTGGCGGCACTGAGCTCGATGTCCTTTGACAGCTCATTAACCGAACCCTGGGCCTGGGCAATGGTCTCACCGCCCTCCCGGGCCAGCCGGTCAGCGTCGGAGGCGGAACTCTCCACGGTGCTGGCATTGCCAGACACCTGCTGGATGGTGGCCGCCATCTCATTGATTGCCGAGGCGATCTGGTCGGTTTCCGAGCCCTGCTCCTGGACCGATTGCCGGGTCTGGGCCGCAACCCGGCTGAGCTGTTCAGCTGCAGACGCCAGCTGCTCGGTGGTAGCGCCAACCTGACGCACAGTGTCCTGGATACGGCCAGCGAAGGCATTGAACCCCCGCCCCAGTTCCGCCAGCTCATCGCTGCCCTCGTCCGGCAGGCGCTGACGCAGGTCTCCCTCGCCCTCGGAAATCTCGTGCATGATGGCGCTGACCCGGTTCAGCGGCACCGTCACCGTGCGGCTCACCAGCAGGCCAATCAGCAACGCCAGCACCACCACAACCAGGGCCGCAATCAGCACAGTCACCAGGGTCGAGGCGACATCCGCCTCAACCTCTTCGGCGGCCTTGGCCACCACATCGGCAACATCGGTGACATAGATCCCGGTGCCCATCATCCAGTTCCATTGCGGCAGAATCACCGCATAGGACACCTTGGGCTCCACTTCGCCACTGGCCGGATTGGGCCATTCGTAGCCATGGTAACCACCCTGTCGCGCCGCCTGGATGATGGCTTCGATCAGTTTGCGCACATCCGGGTTGGTGGTGGGCCCTTCCCGCGACGGGTCAGGGCGGTAAGCCAGATTGTTGAGATCGTCGACACGATAGGCAAACACATAATTGCCGTTGCGGAAACTGATGGCGCGAAGTCGTTTGCGGGCCTCCAGCTTGGCTTCCGCCTCGGTCAGTCCGGGCATGGCCATGACCTCCTCCACCACGGAGCGGGCGGTATCAACCACATCCTTGACGCTTTCCTTGCGGGCCTCGAGCAGAGTCTTCTCCAGACGTTCCAGTTCCATCTCACCGTTGTGGCGAATCTGCCCCACCGAGATCCAGGCAATCACCAAGGCGGTGACCAGCACCGGTATCAGGACGCCAAGCAGCAGACGGTAGCGAATACGAAGTCGGGTAAGCACGTTCATCAATGGGGGAACTCCAGAACCGTAGGTATTGTCGTTGTTGATTCCTACGACTAACCATAGTCAACAGCCTGAAATCAGGCCATTAATTGACGTTCTGGATAACGAGGGCCAACGGCCCGGACGGGCCGCTGGCAAAGGCAGGGGTAAACGCCCGAAAGCGTTGAAACTCAGACCTTGAACTGGCCCACCAGCTCCCGCAGGCTTTCGCCCAGACGCGCCAGTTCGTGGCTGGCGTCGGAGGTCTGGGTAACGCCGGTGTCGCTGCGCTGGGCGGCATCGACAATGCGGATCACGTTCTGGTTGATCTCCTCGGCCACCTGGCTCTGTTCTTCCGAAGCGGCGGCGATCTGGGTTACCTGATCGTGAATATGGCCGACCGAGTTCTCGATGGTACGCAGGGCTGTGGCGGCATGATCAATCCGCTCCACGGTCTCACCGGAGCGTTTTTCAGACTGGCGCATGCGTTCCACCGCCGCCCGGGACTCGGTGACAAAACCATCGATCATCTCACGGATCTGGTCCGCCGATTCGGCACTGCGTTTGGCCAGTTGCCGAACCTCATCAGCCACCACCGAGAACCCGCGGCCGTGTTCGCCGGCCCGGGCCGCCTCGATGGCCGCGTTCAGGGCCAGCAGGTTAGTCTGTTCGGTGACCGCGTGGATCACGTCCAGCACCTGCTGGATGTCGTCGGATTTCTTCGCCAGGGCATCAATGTTGCCGGCACTGAGCTCGATCTCCCGTGACAGCTCGTTGACCGAGCCCTGGGCGTTGGTGATGGTTTCACCACCCTCGCGGGCCAGCCGGTCGGCGTCGGAGGCTGAACTCTCCACCTCGTTGGCATTGCCGGATATCTGTTGGATGGTGGCGGCCATCTGGTTGATGGCAGAGGCGATCTGGTCGGTTTCCGAGCCCTGCTCCTGCACCGACTGACGGGTTTCCTGGGCCACCCGGCTAAGCTCCTCGGCGGCGGAGGCCAGCTGATCGGTGGTAGCACCCACCTGCTGCACGGTGTTCTGGATTTTCACCACGAAGGCGTTGAAACGTCGGCCCAGCTCGGCCAGCTCATCGTCTCCCTCATCCGGCAGGCGCTGACGCAGATCGCCATCGCCCTCGGCAATTTCCCGCATGATCTCGATCACCCGGTTCAGCGGCGTGGTCACGCTGCGTCCGACAAAGGCCCCCAGCAACAGCGAAATCACCACCACCGCCAGGGTGGCGATGACCACGTTGGTCAGCGCCGCGGCCACCTGTTCATCCACTTTCTCGGCGGCAGCAGCCACCACCCGGTCAATGTTGGTGACGTAGACACCGGTGCCCACCATCCAGCCCCAGTCATCAATCAGGATGGTGTAGGACACCTTGGGCTCGATCTCGCCACTGGTGGGGTTGGGCCAGTCGTAGCTGTAGAAGCCGTCACCGTTACGGGCACTGGCGATCAGGGTCTGGGCCATTTCACGAACCTTGGGATTGTCGCTCGGCCCCTCTTTCGATGGATCGGGACGGAAGGCCAGGTTGTACTGGTCGCTGATGCGGTAGGCGTAGACGTAGTTGCCGTTTTCGTAGGTCATCGAACGGAGGCGGGCACGGGCCTCCAGCTTGGCCTCCTCGGTGCTGAGACCGGGACGGTTCTTGACCTCTTCGATCAGCTCCCGGGCCGAGGTAATCAGGCCCCGCAGGCCTTCCTTGCGGGCATCCAGCAGGTTCTGCTCGAGCCGGGCCAGTTCCGCCTCACCGTTGCTACGGACCTGACTGACGGAGATCCAGGCCACGGCCATGGCGGTGATCAGCACCGGCACGATAACCGCCAGCAGCAAACGTGAACGAATACGCAGTCTGTTCAGATAGTGCATCAATGTCTCTCCACGCGGGAATCCGGGAGCGCATCAGCCGCGCCCCTAGTCTTTTGTTTTATCGACATTATGCATGGCCCATCCTTGACGGATGTTATTGTTTGTAACGGAAAAATACGCTCGCGCCAGACGCCACACGGGCGACCCTCAGCGAAACGTTAGCAGGCAACTGAAACAAAACGGTTTTTTGTCTCGATCTGTCCGGAAATGGCCCTGAAAACGGGGAACAAATTGATACCAAAGCATTGGCAGGAGAATCGCAGGTTATTGACCTGTCGCAATTTTTGCCACAGCGGAGATGCTTGGTGGCGGGCGGGCACGGGCCTCAGGCGGACCGGTCAGCAGGTTCGTGGCGATCGCATTTCAGGCAGTCGAGACACTGGCCCAGACGGGCCTGGCGTCCGGCCCCGGTGGTCACCCAGGGCCGGTTGATCCAGGGAGGATCGTGACGGACGTGCTGATTGTGGCCGCAGGCCAGCTCAGCCACCCAGTGGCCTTCCTGATCCCGGTGGAATGCGGTCATCGGCTGCAGCACGTCGTCACTCCCTCAGCTCATCGGTTGCTGCCGCAAGCTTACCAGCGGTAGCTCAGGCTGCCGATGATGCTGCGGGACTCACCGTAGTAACACCAGTAGTCGCAACTGGCAACGTACTCCTTGTCCGCCACGTTGTTGACGTTGAGCTGGGCCAGCCATTGCGGGGTAATCGCGTAGCTGGCCATCAGGTCCATCAGGGTGTAGGACGGGACCTCGGTGTCGCCATCGACACTCTCACCGACGTAACGCACCCCACCGCCCAGTTTGAGACCGTCAAGCGGGCCCTGGAACTGGTAGTCCAGCCAGGCGGACGCCAGGTGGCGGGGAATCAGTGCGGCCCGACTCTCGTCACCGGAAGCCTTGTTCTTGCGCTCGGTGTCGGTGTAGGCATACGCCAGCGTCGCCTGCAGCTGATCGGTCAGGTACCCCACCCCTTCCAGCTCAAAACCTCGGGAACGACGCTCGCCTTCCTGAACCTGGAAACCGCCGGGGGCCGTCACCAGGGAGTTTTCCTCCTCCAGATCGAACGCCGCCGCCGTCAGGTATCCGTCAAAGCCACGGGGAGCGTACTTGAGGCCCACCTCTAATTGCTTGCCTTCGCGGGGATCGTAGAGACGGCCATCGTCGTCAGTGCGGGTCAGCGGCTGGAACGACTCGGTGTAGCTCAGGTACGGCGACAGGCCATTGTCTGCCAGGTACATCAGACCACCGGACAGCGATACCGCCTCGTCATCAGAGCGCTGCATCGCGCCACTGCTGGCATTGAGGTTGTCGGTTTCGGCGTGGTCGTAACGGGCACCGGCGAGCACCACCCAGCGGTCATCCAGGCGCAGCTGGTTCTGCAGGTAGAGACCGGTCTGCTGCTTGTCGATGTCGCGGGTCAGCAGATCGGCATCCGCCACCGGGGTGAAGTTGCCGTAGACCGGATCAAACATGTCCAGCGGCGCCCCAAACGGGAACGGATCGGCCTCTTGGCCGTTGGTACCAAGGTTCTGGTAGTCAATGCCCAGCAACAGGGTGTTCTCGGTCCGCTCGCTGTAGAACCGGCCCACCAGGCGTGAGTCCACGGTCCAGCTGCGGGTGCGGCCGTCACGGTAGACGAGTCCCCGCACCGCTTCACGATCGTTTTCCGGGTTCACCATCAGCGCGTAGGTGCTTTGCAGGTCCACGTCCAGACGCTGGTAACGCAGGCTCTGGATGCCGGTCCAGGTGTCGTTGAAGCGATGCTCCAGCTCATAGCCGATGGACGCCTGGGTGCGGTTGTTCTGGTCGTAGTCCGGCTCACTCAGGTTGGTGGACGGGTCCACCTTGCCATAGGGCGTGTTCTGGAGGGTGCCGTAGGGCAGCTTGAAACCGTTGGTGGGCACCGCGTCGTCTTTCTGGAAACTCGACAGCAGCGTCAGCGTGGTGGCTTCGCCGAGATCGAACTGCAGACTGGGCGCGACGTAGAAGCGTTCGTTCTCGGTACGATCCAGATCGCCTTCGCGGTACTTGTACATTCCCACGATGCGGTAACGGGCCTGGTCACTGAGCTCGCCAGACTGATCCACGCCCAGCTGGCGATGCTCGCGATTGCCCGCCTGCAGCTGCAACAGCCCCTGGGGTTCGTCGGTCGGCCGCTTGCTGATGGCATTGATCACCCCACCGGGAGGCGCCTCGCCGTAGAGAATGGAGGCCGGCCCCTTGAGCAGTTCCACCCGTTCCAGACCAAATGGCTCCGGCAGCCACTGATAGAACCCTTCGCGGTAGATGCGCAGGCCATCCTGGTAGGTGGAGTTGTCGAAGCCGCGGATTCGGAACCAGTCAGTATCGTTGTCAGCGCCGTACAGGCCGGACAGCACCCCGGCCCGGTAGCGGAAGCTTTCATCCAGTGACTGTACGTTGCGTTCTGCCAACTCCTCCTCGCTCACGACCGCCGCCGGACGCGGTGTCTCCACCAGCGGTACGTCCACCTTGAGCGCGGTACTGACCACTTCCAGGGCCTGCAGTTGGGTCGCAGCGTCCCCCTCGGCAGCCTGGGCGCCGGTTGTCATCAACACGGCAGGCACCAGGGCAATCGACATCAGGCCAAGTCGCGTCCTTGGCAGGCCTGGAACAAACGGATCTCGTGAATAGGGCATGGGTCACCTCAGCGGTATCAGAGACGCGAAATCTAATAGCACCCATTCACATTTGCAAACCAGAAAGCCTCACAACCGGGCCGTCCCGGCAGTCTTTCAGGGCCAACCCGGTCGCGCCTAGCGGTGAACGTTATCGGCAGCAGGCCTTGAACTTGCGGCCGCTGCCACAGGGGCAGGGATCATTGCGGCCCGGTTTCAGCACCCCCTCGTGGGGCGTGCCGCTGAGGTAGAACCAGTGGCCCTGCTGGCGCCGGAAGTCCGACGCCTCCTCCAGATAACCGAAGCCGCCAGGGAGCCGGTACAGGGCCCGGAAATGCACCCGACCGACATCGCCCTGGCTGTCGGCGGACAGTACCTGCAGGCCGCACCAGTCGGGGGAATCCGCCAGATCCAGCTGGGCCGGGCGGGTGTCCGGATGCCAGCTGCGTTGCAGGTAGTCACTCAATCCGAGCACAAAGCCACAATAGCGGGAACGCATCAGCGCCTCCGGCGAGGCCGCCGGCTGGCCCTGATGCAGGGGTTGGCAGCAGTCACCGTAAGCGGCCCCGGAACCGCAGGAGCAGTCGGCGCTGGCGGGCGTTGCCATCAACGCCGCGCCACCACCGCCATGGTGAGGCGGGAGACACAAACGGTCTTCTCGTTCTCATCTTCGATGATGATTTCCCACACCTGGGTGCTGCTGCCGATATGGACCGGGCGGGCAGTGCCATAAACCCAGCCGGAAGCCACCGAGCGGATGTGGTTGGCGTTGATATCCAGACCCACCGCCACCTTGCCCGACTCACGGATGCAGCAGTTGGCAGCCATGCTACCCAGGGTTTCCGCCAGCAGCACCGAAGCACCGCCGTGAAGGATGCCAAAGGGCTGGTGGGTGCGATGGTCCACCGGCATGCGGCCACGAACGAAGTTGTCGCCGATTTCCAGGTACTCGATACCCAGAGTGCTGACCGCGGTGTTTTCACTGGATGCCGCCAGCATCTCCAGGTTCGGGGTGGTTGCCCAAATCGCCATAGTTTCTCTCCTGATCGGGAACGCCGGCAGGCGTGACCCAAATTTTAGTTGTGGCCGTTATTCTGCCCGCCGGCGCCGTTTAATCAATGAGCAAAGCTAACCATTCCCCTCGGCTAATCACCTGGGCAGGGACAATCACTCACCATCCCAGCTCGGGAACGGGTCGTTGAGGGTGCGCCAGAACGCCTCGCCCGCGGCGAGTTGGTCATCGTCCAGCAGACAGTCATCCAGGCGCTGTCGCAACCACTCGGTGTCCAGGTTCTGGCCGATGAACACCAGTTCCTGGCGCCGGTCGCCGAACGGCTCCTCCCAGCCGGACAAAATGGCCTGGCGGGACTCGGCATCCGCAGGCCAGTACTGCTCCGGCACCCCCTGCCAGAACAGCCCGGCGCGGCCGTAGCGCGCCATACCGCCAGCCTGGCTCCAGTGCCCCGCCACCTCCGGCCGGGACGCCAGCCAGAAATAGCCCTTGGAGCGGATCAGCCGGCCCCGGGGCCAGTCCTGGTGCAGGAAATCGAAAAACTTGGCGGGATGGAACGGCCGCCGGGCGCGGTAGGTGACCGAGCCGATGCCGTATTCCTCGGTTTCCGGGGTGTGCTCACCCCGCAACTCCTGCAGCCAGCCCGGCGCCTCGGCGGCGCGTTCGAAGCTGAAACGGCCGGTATCCAGTACCCGATCCAGCGCCACCGCTCCGTGCTGGATGGGAATCAGTTCCGCGTCCCGGTTCAGCGACCGCAGCACTGCCCGCAGGCGATCCAGCTCTGCCGCTTCAACCTGGTCGGTCTTGCTCACCAGGATCACATCGCAGAACTCCACCTGATCCACCAGCAGGTCCGCGACGCTGCGTTCGTCCTCCTCTCCCAGGTGCTCTCCAGTTTCCTGCAGAGACTGGGCCCGATCGAAATCGGTCAGGAAGTTCACCGCATCCACCACCGTCACCAGGGTATCCAGCCGTGCCACCTGGGACAGGCTGACACCGGTCTCATCCTCAAAGGTGAAGGTCTCCGCCACCGGCAATGGCTCGGAGATACCGGTGGACTCAATCACCAGGTAATCAAACCGGCCCTCGGCCGCCAGCCGGCGCACTTCCACCAGCAGGTCTTCCCGCAGGGTGCAGCAGATGCAGCCATTGCTCATCTCCACCAGTTTTTCCTCGGCGCGGTTGAGGGTGACCTCCCGCTGCACCTGGCTGGCGTCGATGTTCACCTCGCTCATGTCGTTGACGATCACCGCCACCCGGCGGCCCTCGCGGTTGTTAAGGATGTGGTTCAGCACCGTGGTCTTGCCGGCACCAAGAAATCCGGACAGCACCGTTACCGGCAGCCGTGCGTCGGTATCCGCTACAGGTTGCGCAGTGGCAGGGGATTGGCTCATGGGGTTCCTCTCATCGCGTTATCGTCTTAGGGCGTCCGCTCCCTGGTAAGGAGACGGGCTTCACAATTAAAACGTTATAACATAACATTCATGGCGAAGAAGAACGCCACCGACATTTCCAAACCCGGGCGGATGGCCCAGCAGCCTCGATTCTGCAAGGCGCGGCCACCCCTCCGGAACATGACAGCCCAGACCGTGAACACCCGGAACGCAGCGTTGAAAGTGGCTTCTGCAAGCCACTCATGAACGTTGCTCATAAACGTTCCCTGAAAGTTACGTTATAACATTAAGGAGATAACATGCCACTGACGTCTTCCCTCGCCCGCCACAGCCTGCTGGCACTGGCCCTCAGTTCCCTGCTGGCCGGTTGCGGCGGCAGCGACTCGGACAATGATCACAGCGACCACGACCACGATCACGACCACACCGACCTGAGTTCTGCCGGTCGTCTGGCGCTGTTCGATGCCGACTCCGGCGACCTGCGGGTGCTGGATCTGGATTCCGGCGACGAGCTTGATCGCTTTGCGCTCGACGGCAGCACGCCACGGCTCTACAGCAGCCCCGACAAGCGCTACGCGGTGGTCATCCAGCGCGAGGACAACAAGGTTTCGTTCCTCGACGGCGGTCTTTACACCGAGGACCACGGCGACCACATGCACGACTACGCCGAAAGCCCGCAGTGGGTGGGGCTGACCCTCAACGCGACCCGCCCCACCCACTACACTGTCCACGACGACCACGCGGCGGTGTTCTTTGACGGCTCCGACGCCGCCAGTTCAAGCGTCTCCGTGCTGTCTGACAGTGGCATTGGTGGCGGTCAGGTGGTCGCCAGCCTGGATCTGGAGAACAACATGCACGGCGTTGCCAAGCTGCTGGACGACAAGCTGTTTGTGACCTATCGCGACGCCGCCATCACCGACACCACGTTGCCGGCCGAGGTGGAGCGTTATCACTTCGACGGCGATGCCTTCACCTTGGAAACCCGCTACGACCTCACCTGTCCGGGCCTGCATGGCGCGGCGGCCAACCATCACGCCCTGGCGTTCGGCTGCACCGATGGCCTGCTGGTGATCGACCTGGCACAGGATGGCCAGCCTGCCCGCAAGCTCGCCAACCCCGCTGCGCTGGCAGACGATGCCCGCATCGGCACGCTTCGAAGCCACCCGGCGCTGGAACAGATGGTGGCCTACGCCTACGCCAGCCAACAGTACTTTGTGGTCGACCCGGAGGCCGGCGACGCCGCCTCGGCCTATCAGGCGCTGAGCCTGCCACAGGGCGTCCGCCCCCTGGTCGGAGACTTCGATCCCCATGGCCATCACTTCTATGTGCTTGGCAGCGACGGCGTCCTGCGGCTGTTTGATGCCGAAGGTGACTGGCAACAGGTCGCCGAAGTGACCGTCGCCGGGCCCTTCGGCGAAGACGATGCCGCCCCCAGCATCACCGCGTCGGCAGAGCACCTGTACGTGCTGGTGCCGGGTGAGCGCAGCCTGAAGACCATCGACAGTCACGACGGCGAACTGCTGGCAACCCAAAGCCTGGATTACACCGCCACCGCCGTTACCTGGCTCGGCTTCGCCGAGGACGACCACGGCCACGACGACCACAACCACTGATACCACCGTCCACCCCTGCGCTCCCTGCACCCCAGCGCGCAGGGGCGGCGGCAACCGGAGCCATCACCACCATGACCGATTTGCGTCACTTCGCCGGCGCCAGCGCGCTGGCCCTTTTTTCGTCCGCTTTTGCTTCCCCGGCCCTGCTGGCCAATGAACTCAACCCCGACATCGGCGTCACCCTCGACGGCTACTACCGCAGTGGCGAGCAGGCACTGTCCCACCGTGAGGAAGGCTTTGGCCTGGGCCATACCGAACTGACCCTGTCATCGCCCATCGACGACCGCTTCGAAGGCCGTCTGACCGCGGTGCTGGAAGACCACGCCGGTGACACCGAGCTGGGCCTGGAAGAAGCCTACATCCAGACCACCGGCCTGCCCTGGCACCTCAACCTGCGGGCCGGGCGGTTCCTGTCCCAGGTCGGCTACCTCAACGGTCAGCACCTGCACGCCGATGACTTTGTCGAGCGTCCCGCCGCCTACCGCGCGCTGCTGGGCAGCCACTATTTTGACGACGGCGTACGCGTCAACCTGCTGCTGCCGACCCCCTTCTACTGGCGCGTCGGCGCCGAGGCCCTGGCCGGTGACCGCCTGGGCGACACCGACGGCGACGAGGACATCGGCGTCTACACCCTCAGCACCAAGCTTGGCGGTGACCTGTCCGCGTCCCAGAGCTGGCAGGCCGGCTTTGCCTGGTTGCGCAACCGCCTCACCGACGTCGCCAGCGATGGTGACGCGGAGCACGATCATGACCACGATCACGGCCATGACCACGCCGGCCACAGCCACGGCGCCAGCTACACCGGCAAAAACCTCTACATCACCGATCTGGTGTGGAAGTGGGCGCCCCAGGGCAACACCCGCCAGAGTCAGCTGACGCTGAGCGGGGAGTACCTCTACGCCGATGACCTCAACCGCTACGCCAGCTCTGACGACACCCAGGAAGGCTGGTATGCCTCGGCGGTCTACCAGTTCGCCCCGCAGTGGAGCACCGGCGTGCGCTACGGCGAAGTGGATCTCAAGGAGGCCCATGGTGATCACTTCCACGACCAGTCCCTGGAAGAAACCGAAGTGATGCTGGCCTGGTCCCACTCCCACTTCTCCACCCTGCGCCTGCAGTACACCCACCAGAGCACGGACGGCTTCGAAGCCGACGACAATACCGTCACCGTGCAGTACGTCATGAGTTTTGGAGCCCACGGTGCCCATGATTACTGATTGCCGATGCAGCATGACCTGGCGCTCGCTGCGGCGATGGCTGACACCGGCCCTGCTGGTACTGACCATCGCCCCGGCGCTGGGCCAGGCCAGACCTGCGGTGTTCGCCTGCGAGCCGGAGTGGGCAGTACTGACCCGTGCCCTGCTGCCGGAGGCCGACCTCACCGTCGCCACCACCGCCTGGCAGGACCCGCATTACATCGAAGCCCGCCCCAGTCTGATCGCCGCCCTGAGGGACGCCGACCTGGCGGTATGCAGCGGCGCCTCGCTGGAAGCCGGCTGGCTGCCCTCGCTGCTGCGCAAGGCCGCCAATCCGGACATTCGTCCCGGCGGCCCCGGGCTGCTGCTGGCGGCGGAAACGGTGCCGCTGCACCAGCCCCACCAGCACGTCGACCGCAGCCTTGGTGACGTCCACCCCGAGGGCAACCCCCACATCCACCTGGACCCGGACGCGGTGCCGGTGATTGCCGGTCACCTGGCGCAGCGTCTGCAGCAGCGTTTCCCCGGCGAGGCCAAAGTCATCCAGCAACGGCTGCTGCGGTGGCGGGTGAACTGGAATCTGGCGCGGGAAGGCTGGCGCCAACAGGCCGCCGCGCTCGCCGGCCAAGCGGTGGTGGTGCAGCACGGCAGCTTCCACTACCTGCTGCGCTGGCTGGGCGTTGATGCCGCGCTGGATCTGGAACCCAAACCCGGCCTGCCCCCCAGCACCGCCCACCTGCATCAGCTGGCCAACGATCCGGCACTGGAGAGCGCCCTGGCAATCCTGGTGGCCCGCCATCAGGACAGGCGGCCGGCGGACTGGCTGGCAGACCGCCAGCAACTGCCCGTGCTGGTGGTGCCCGGCACGGTGACCGACGAGGCCGGTACCGACACCCTGGCAGCACTGATTGGCCACATTGTCGAGGGACTGGTCGAGGCGATGGAGGCAACCGCCGGTGAGCGCTGAGATGATGGCGTGGAGCTGGCTGTTGGCACCGTTGACAGCCAGTTTGCTGATCACCCTGGCGCTGGTGCCTCTGGGCATCACCGTGCTGCAACGGGGGGTGGTGTTCGCCGACCTGGCCATCGCCCAGTGGGCGGCGCTGGGCGCATTGATTGGGGGAACCGCCAGCCTGACCCTGGCGGGCCTGCCGCTGACGGCGCTGGCCGCCGCGCTGGTGTGCGTGGCCCTGGTGCACACCCTGGTCCGCAACCAGCCACGGCACCGGGAAGCACTGATCGGCCTACTCTATGTGCTCGGCGCCAGCCTCGCCACCCTGGTGGTCAGCCAGGACCCCCACGGTGCCCAACGCCTGGCCCAGACCCTGGACGGTGACCTGCTGTGGACCACCACCGGGCAACTGCCGGCACTGGCATTGATGGCGCTGCTGGTGCAACTGTGGCAGCACGGTCTCAACCACAGCTGGCAACAGCGGCTGTTTCTGCCACTGTTCGCCGTTGCGGTGGCGGTGGCGGTGACCCTGGCGGGCATCTACGTGGTGTTTGTCAGCCTGATCGCCACCCCGCTGGTGGCCTGCGCCCGCCATGGTCGCAGCGGCGGTGCGGTGGTGACCTGTCTTGCCGGTCACGCCCTGGGACTGGCACTGTCCGCCACCCTGGACCTGCCCGCCGGCACCTGTGTGGTGCTGGCCACCCTGGCCATGGCCAGCCTGTGGTGGCTGATCGGTCTGCGAGCCTCAGCGGCCAGCGACCATCCGGCCGCCGGCCATCAGACCACCGGAACCAGCTCGCCGCGCTGAAACCCCAGGCGTCCCGTCGCCACCAGCTGGCGGCGAATGCCAGGCACCGGGCGCACCATGAACAGGTCGCCATTACGACCGATCAGGCTCTTGGCAATGCCGGTGTCCCGCGCCAGCCGGGCGTGGGCGGCCAGATGCTCAGCCTCACCATGGACCGGGATCGCCAGGGTCGGGCGGACCCAGCGGTACATTGCTTCCAGCTCCTCGCTGGCAGGGTGGCCCGAGGCGTGAATCGGCAGGTTGGCAGCCTCGGCGGTGACCACACTGACCCCCTGGCCGGCGAGCTTGGCAATCAGCGCCGCAATCGCTTCCTCGTTGCCGGGAATGGCTCGGGCGCTGAAGATCACCCGGTCGCCCGCCTCCAGTTCCAGATCGGGATGATTGCCCGCCGCCAGCCGGGTCAGCGCGGTGCGGGGTTCGGCCTGGCTGCCGGTGGCCACCGCCAGCACCTCATGGCGGGGCAGGTAGCCCAGGTGGGCGGAATTGATAAGTCGGTCGCCGTCGGCCCACACCCCCGTCGCCCGTGCCGCCCCGCTCATGTTGATCAGTGAGCGCCCCAACAGCCCCATGTAACGACCGGTCTGCCGGGCCACCCCGGCGAGGGTGTGGAGACGGGCAATGTTGCTGCCGAAACAGGTCACCACCACCCGGCCCTCGGCCTCGGCCACCGCGGCCTGCAAGCCTTCCTGCAACGCCCGCTCCGAGGTGGAGTGGCCACTGACGGTGGCGTTGGTGGAATCGCAGACCATGGCGTCCACACCCTCCTCCGCCAGGGCCTGGAAGGTCTTCGGCGAGTAGCCATGGCCCACCACCGGATCATCGTCCAGCTTCCAGTCGCCACTGTGGAAAATGTTGCCCGCCGGGCAGCGGATCATCAGCGCACTGGGGTCGGGAATGGAGTGGGTCAGCGCCAGCCATTCCACCTCAAAGGGGCCAATGCGGCGCCGTTCCCCCATCGCCACTTCGATGATCGGCACCCGGTGCAGCAGATCAAACTCCGCCAGCTTGCGCCGCAGGATCTCGGCGGTAAAGCGGCCGGCGTACACCGGGCACTGCAGCAGCGGCCACAGGTACGGCACCGCGCCGATGTGATCCTCATGGGCGTGGGTGATCACCAGCCCCGCCAGTTGCTCCCGACGGTCGGCGATAAACGCCGGGTCCGCCATCTGCACCGGCGGCTCACCGGCCCGGTGGACGCTGCCATCGGCAATCACCCGCCCCGGCCGGGGAAAGGTGACACCACAGTCCACCATCAGCCACTGGCCGTCGTGGCCGTAGAGGTTCAGGTTCATACCGATCTCGCCGGTGCCGCCGAGGGGCAGGAACCACAGGTCATTCTGGTCCGGGGTCATGAACTCACCCCCAGCCGTTGCAGGCTGGCCTGGAGTTCCGCTTCGCTGATGTTGACGTACTCCAGCACCCGCCCGTACAACATTGCCGTGGGCACCCAGCCATCCTGCCGCTCCCGCCGCGCCTCATTGAGCACAAACAGCACCGTGCGGTCGAGCCGGGTCAGGCCGTCGCGGACGTCAGGAATCACGTCCTCAATCCGTGGCGTACGTTGGGTCATGGCGATCTCCAATGGCGATGGGCGTTTAAGGAGCCTCTGACCGACTCCTTGGAGGAGTATACCGATCCCGGTGGCCGCTGGTTTAGTGGCGGCGGGAATAACTGGACGGTTGGAGGAGTTTGGGAGCCGCTGCATCGGGTTGGTATCGGAACGCTGGTCCGGTACCGTATTCACCATCTCACGACCGCCAAGACACTCTTGTCAGGAAAGGGCGTTCGACTCATGATCAACTGTGGAGCCGCATGAACACTGAACTGTTACTACTGGTTCTGTTTTCGCCCGTGGTGGCACTGCTCGGCTACAAGTTCTGGCGGGAACACAGGGCGGACAAACTCGGCATCTGCCCCAGTTGCGGTGTCGCGCTTACCCACGAGAATGCCGTCTATTTGCAGGAGTCGGGCGTTCCACCCAGCAGCACCAGAATGTGCCGGCGCTGCAAAGAGCGGCTGGGGAGACGGCAGTTGTTTCGCTTCTTACTGTTTTTGGCCGGGGGCACGGTGATTCTTATCGCTGGAACGGTTGTTATCGGGCTGACTACTCCGTGACCAACTGATACAGCCAGAACGTCGGAGGTAAGATGACGCCTGAAATACTGGCCAGGTTTGCCAGCTACCCGCCAGACGCACAGCAGCAGCTGGCGAGGGTGCGAGGTCTTATCCTTGCCGAGGCAGAAGCGCACTCTCTCGGCGCGGTCGAAGAAACCGTCAAGTGGGGCGAGGCCAGTTTCCGTGTGAAGGGTGGCAGTACCATTCGGATCGATTGGAAGCCCAAATCGCCAGACGTCGTCAAGCTGTTCTTCCACTGCCAGACCAGGCTTGTCGAGACTTTCCGGGAAATCTACCCGGGCGGCTTCGAGTACGAGGGCAACCGGGCACTACTCATCCCGCTGCAGTCGGATACTGACGACAGACCGTTACGCCACTGCATCGAACTGGCGCTGAAATACCAACGCCTGAAGCATCTGCCATTACTTGGCGCTTGAAACACAGGAGCCTTAAGGAGCCATGAAAACGCTCGCCTGGTTGCTCATTGCCTGGCTGACGACACCCGCTTTTGCCGCGGTGGATCTGGTCCGGGTAGATAAGTCGGAGAATCGAATGTATCTCCTGGAAGGGGATGTCGTGGTCAGGGAATACCACGTTGCGTTCGGCGCCAATCCGCAGGGACACAAAGTCCAGGAAGGCGATGAAAGAACGCCGGAAGGCCGCTACACCCTCGATTACAGAAAAGAAGACTCGGCGTTCTATCGGGCGATGCACTTCAGCTACCCGAACGCTGCCGACGTTGCCAATGCCGGGCAACTCGGCGTCTCGCCCGGCGGATTTATCATGGTTCACGGCCAGCGCAACTGGCTGGGCTGGCTGGCACCGATCACCCAGCGCTTCAACTGGACCAACGGCTGCATTGCGTTGACGAACACCGAGATGGACGAGTTCATGGCGCTGGTCGAGGTCGGCACCCCGATCGACATTGCCTGGTGATCCAAAAGCCTGGAGACACACCGAATGCCCCTAACCGTTATCCTCAAGGGACTGGCCATCTGGCTTGGCATTCTGGTCCTGGCGATGGCCAATGGCGTATTGCGGGAGACGGTACTGCTACCCTGGCTTGGTGCCCCCGGTGCGCTGATCCTGAGCGGCGTATTGCTCTCGGCGCTGATCCTTGCTGTCGCGTATGCATCGCTGCCCTGGCTGCGGCTGCGCCAAACCTGGCAACGCCTGGCGGTTGGCCTGGGCTGGCTGGTGCTGACCCTGATGTTCGAGTTCTCATTCGGGCTGTGGCAGGGTAAATCCCGGGCAGAACTGCTGATGCCCTACACCTTCAAAGACGGCAATCTCTGGCCTCTGGTGCTTGCAGTAACAGTGCTGGCTCCGTCCATCGCAGCCAGGTTGAAAGCCCGACAATGAATCGCTGAACAGCGAGAGCAGGCTCTCACTGCCAGCGATGTTTCGGCCCTGTCGAGCCCTATCGAGTCCCTGAGAAGTCAGCGCTCGCTGATCCGAACCAGCAGGTCTGCCAGGGTCTTGCTGTGGGTGAGCATTGGCAGATGACCGCTGTCGATCTCGAACGAGGCGGCGAGGTCAAGATCGCCGGCGGTCCGTTGCTGGGACTCCAGTGAGATGATCTGGTCGCGCTTGGCAAACACATAGTACTTTTCCAGCGCCTCAAACCGCTCCCGGTTCAGGTCAATGGTGCCCTCCCCGATCAGCGCCGGCTCGGCAACGGCCTGCTGTTTCAGCCATCGCTGCTGTTCGGCATTGGCATCCTGGGCAAAGCTGTTGGCGAAGCTGTCGGGATTGCTGATATCCATCCGCATGGCCTGCTCGTTGAAACTCACGCCCGCGAAGTAATAGGTTTCATCGGCCTCGCTCAGTTTGCTGAACACGCCCTCACCATCCAGGGGCGCCACCGCCGTGACATACACCAGCTTGCTGATGTTCTCGTCCGGGCACAGGCTCAGTGACGCATTCACCACCGCGCCACCCTGGCTGTGCGCAACCACAACCTTGTCGCCCGGGATGGTCGACATGAAGGAGCACAGGGATGCCGCCGACAGCTCCAGTGACACTTTTTCCGGCAGGAAGTGATCGTTACGCCCCGGCAGGTCGATGGCATGGCTGTCGATGCGATCGCCCAGCTGTGCCTGAACCCGTTCCCAGGCGGTTGCCGTAAAATGGGCGCCATGCACCAGAACCATCGCCGGTGCATCGGCCGCCTGGGCCACAGGGACGGTAGCGAATGTGCAGCCAAGCGCCAGACAGGAAAGACTTTTCTTCAGTAATCCGTTCATCATTCAGACCTCTTCGGTTGGATTTGAAAACGGACCGAAGCGTGGCAATCCGCACCTCCCTGAGACAATAAAATTCGTATAAAATGCCCTTAAAATCATCTCAAAAATATTATTATTCAATAAGTTACTTCGCCTCCCATTGGAAGCGGCCGGTAATTCGAATGAAGGAATTGAAGCCAGCATGATCGAATTCGAGGGGTTCCGGTTTGACCCCCAGGCCGGCCGCCTGTGGCAGAAAGACTGCAATGAGCCGGTGGCTCTGCGCCATAAGCTCATCCAGTTGCTGTCCTACCTGCTGACCCACCGGGAACGCATCGTCAGCAAAGAGGAGCTGCTGGGCACCCTTTGGGAGCATGGCCAGTATCGGGAACACTCGCTGTCACAAAGCATTCTCGAACTGCGCAAGGTGCTCGGCGACGCCGCCGCGTCTCCCAGCTACATTCGCACGGTGCCCAACCAGGGATTCCAGTGGATCTGCCCGGTGACCGAGGTGGAAGCGGCGTCCCCCCACACTCTTAACCTCCGTACTCTTAACCTTCGTACGCTTAACCTTCGCACTCTCAGCCTCCACATACCGCCGGGACTGCTGGCCGGCGCGGCCATTGTCCTGCTGCTGGTGGCACTGATTGTGGTTCTGTTCGAGCCAACGCCGGAGGACGCATCCGCCGAGGGCATGACGGTGCTGGTGCTGCCGTTCCAGAACCAGACCGGGACCTCATCCATGAACTGGGTGGAGCTGGGCCTGGCGGACATGATGGCCAGTGACCTGATGCTGATTGATGGTCTGGAGGTAATCACACCAGCCCAGATCAGCAGCCAATTGCTCACCGACAGCGGTGACCTCCAGGCCAGCCCGACCCAAATACGCCAGTTACTGGCAGACACGTCGGTTGATGTGGCCATCCAGGGCACAGTGCGGTTCGCGAACGATCAGCAGGCCCTGGAGTACCAGCTGATACCACAACAGAACGACCCGGTTGCCGGCCGGATTGAGCGGCAGGATCTGGCGGTGTCGATGACCAGCGTAGTCAGCGAACTGTACCGCCAGCTCCAACCCAACGGCGGCACACCGGACCTGCCCAGCTACGATTACATCCCCAGCGCCATGCATGAATACGCACGCGGAGTGCAGGCGCTGAATAACGAGGGGGCGATACTGGCGCGTTACTACTTTGGCGCCTCCGCCCAGATCGATGCCAGCCATGCCTGGTCGGTCGCCTACCTGGGCGTCTGCCAGCTTTATCTGGGCCAGTGGGCCGAAGCGGATGCACGTTTCGAGCAAGCCCTGCAGCAGGATTCGGAACCCACACTGCGAGACTTTGTAAGCTACTGGCGCGCGCTGATCGAGTACCGACGGGGCAACCTGCCGCAGGCTGCCCGACTGCTGCAAACAGTAAAGACGTCGAAAGCTTCCGCCAGTCACGACACCCCACTGGCACAGCTCGCGGATCGGCTGTCGGCTCACATTGCCGACCTGCAATCGGGCATAGGCGCTGGGGGCGTTGCGATGGCGGACAAACCAGTACCGAATCACTTTATTGGCAGCTTTCCGGCGCTTCCGCTGGGTGAAACCGCCCTGCCCGCCGAGGTCTCTGAACTGCAGACACAGGTACGCCGCCTTACCATCAAAGGCTATCAGCCCGCGCTGTTCCTGAACCTGGTGACCCTGGCGCAACACCCGGAACTGTCACCGAAGGAACAACACGGCTATCTGGAGCAGGCGCTGGCCGTCATCGCCCGGTTGCAACAGCCCTATGAGCACGCCCAGGTATTGCTGCTGGCCGCCCGATCCTTGCTTTTGCATGGCGAAGAAAGCGGCGTTGACGCCTCCCGATTGCAGGATTACCTCGACCGGGCCTACCGGATTGCGATGGATCTTGACGCCCGGCGACTGGCAGCGCGAGTGGCCAACTACCAGCAACTGGCCACCATCAGTGAGCAGCTCGGCGATGATCCGCAACAGGCGGCCGATGCACTGGAGCAGCTTCGCACCACCGCCGCCGATCCCGAGTTTTCAACGCTGCTGGAACAGATCTTCGAGCGCGCCAGGAACGCAGGCGCACTGGCCCTGAAGCCCTGAATAGCAACCACACGATACTGAGGATAAAAGGAATCAACGGCGTCGGCGTGCATGATTACGAGAGCATTGGCCTGTTTCTGGTGTCACCGGCTTGTTGATGAAGATGCTGGACCGAACCGACAACTACACATAGTCCAAAGCGTTCAGTGCGTGATGTACATGGGCATTGTGTTCAATGAAAACAGCATCCGCCGCCTCGTAAACACCAAATTTGGGCTCAACTCCCTTAAACGGCCCAAAACCTCGCCTCCAACGCCTGGGTAGGTAGTCAACGGAGACCACGCAGCTGTTATCAACCAGCAACCTGGCCAGGGCCCCAGTGCTCACACTGCGAAGACCGTTGGTGTACTTCGGCACAAGCCAGGCCTCCGAATCAAACAGAAAAAGGAAAGAAACAGAGTCATTCGAGAGAACCTCAGAACCGGAGATAATGCCGTAGAGAATCTTCAGCTCGTCCACCGTTCTTTCGTATGCCTTGCCATTCGACAAGATCAGTCGAAGCACACAATCACAATAGGAGATTCCGGGAGTCCGCATGTATCTTCCTTGCAGTCAGCGAAGGACCATGTGAAACGTTATGTCCACTCTGGTCAACCAGGGCCTGGGTTCTCGATTCCATAAGGAGCCTCTGATTATGCAGGATGCCAGTTAATACTGATAAGATCCGGCAGCAACCATCACTCAACGCCGAATGTATGAACACACCCGAATTCGTCATACTCACCATCAACGCGATCATCATTGTCATCGCGTACTTCTTTGTCTATCCAAGGTTCTGTGGTGCCAACACCCACCGGATCGCCGTGAACGATCTCATCGCCAGCGGCGTCGCAGTGGCGGTGGCTGGCTCGAAGTTCTGGGGTAGCGGCACGGAGTTCAGCCTGCTGTTCTGGTCCGTCAACTGGTTCTGGTTCAGTTTGCTGACCTACCTGGTGATCGAAATTCCATTGATGCTCTGGTACGCCCGCAAGCACAACATCTGGACGTTCTTTGATCCACATTGATCCGGGAAGCCGCTGTTTTCCCACCACATCACCGGGCATTATTGCTACGTTCCGCCCAATTACTCGGAGTAAACCCATGGCGTTTTCGGATTCAGAAAGAGACCTGCTGCTGGCGGTGAAAGGCGTTGGCCCTACCGTGGTGAAGCGGTTTGAGGAGATCGGCATCGACACCCTGGCGGATCTGGCCACCTGTGAGGCCGGCGAGATCGCCGAACGGGTCGCCTCGATGCTGGGCACCACCTGCTGGAAGAACAGCCCACAGGCCCGAGCCACCGTTGCAGCGGCCATCTCCCGGGCAAAAATGGGAAACTGAAGAAGTGTCCCTGCAACAATCCAGCGTGGATCGTTAGTATGGAGCCAACAACGGGGAGGCATTGTTGAGATACCAAATGGAGCCGCAAGAGATGAATCAGTGGGATACGGAAACCGCCGAGTGGTACGCAAAAAACTATGGGGAGTACGCCACAAACCGGCTCGGAGTTGAAAACATAGATCTCGCTACAGACTCCACCATAGTTGACATAGGCTGCGGCACGGGCTGTGCCTTAAGGCATGCGTCCAACTACGTAACAGATGGAGTGTTGATCGGTATCGATCCAGTCCCTCGCATGATCGAGATTGCGAGACAGCAAACAGGGAACCATCCAGCCAGTCATCGTATTACGTTTCGCGAGGGCTCGGCCGAGCACCTTCCGGTTGAAGATAGTCTGGCTGATATCGTCTTTGCTTTCGACTCATTTGATCACTGGAAGGATCAAGAACAGGGGTTAACTGAAGTTCGACGAATCCTAAAAGCGAGAGGACAACTGGTTCTCGTAAAGGACGGCGGCCTACCAGCCAGAAGCGACTACGAAAAGAAAATAATAGATCTCCTAAAAGATGCTGGATTTGAGCTTGTCACGAAAAAGGACATCACAGAAAACAGCATAGAGTGCACACGCTGGGTTTTCTCAGCAAATTGAGCTTGGGCAGGTATTTTTGGTATGAGCGAAAACTGGGATAATTACGCAGCTGATTGGGATAGCAATCCCGCTGTCATTGAATATGCAGATAATGCCTACAACTCCCTGAGACAAGAAGTTAACCCGGATTCATATCGCATCCTAGACTTTGGTTGTGGCACCGGGTTACTTTCAGAACGGCTATCTTCGTCAGCAAAGTCAATAGTTGCACTTGATCCATCACCCAACATGGCTTCTGCCCTCAAAAACAAAGGGTTGAGCAATGTTTCAACTATTGCATCCGAGCTGAATCAAAACCTAATTCACAGTAATGACCTTCTGAAACAAGATTTCGACTTGATCGTGGCTTCGTCTTCACTGGCCTTTGTAACGGACTATCCCGCGACGCTAAAACTTCTGAAACAACTGCTTAAAGTTGATGGTCACCTGCTCCAGTGGGACTGGTTAAAAGATGAAAGTGACGAAGGGGCCGGTTTTTCAAAACAGCAGATTGAATCCGCAATGACGGCAGCCGGGTTCAAAGAGTATGCCACGTCAATCCCATTTTGCATGCAAGCTGAAAATAGTAAAATGGATGTCATTATGTGTGTTGCGAAAAACACACATTAATCAGAGCCTCCTGAGCTGAAATTATCCGCGTGCCCTAATGCTTTCGATCAAACGGCCGGGTATAGGAAGCTACCGTATTGGGCATTGGAAAACATACGAGAGTGTGTAAAAAGATATGACGTTACGCAGGGTATTGATCCTCGGGGGCTATGGAAACTTCGGCAAACGCATTGCCGAGAACCTGTCGGGAACAGCAGGCATCGTCCTGCTGATTGCCGGCCGTAATGCCGACAAGGCAGAAGCGTTGTGTCGGCAACTGGCCGCCCGGGGCTCGCCGGCCACCCTGGAGCCGGCGGTGCTCGACATCAATCGGGCGTCTTTCGTGGATGACCTGCGAGCGTTTGCGCCTGACCTGGTTATCCACACCGGCGGGCCGTTCCAGGGACAGGACTACCGGGTGCCACAGGCCTGCATTGCCATCGGCAGCCACTACATCGACCTGGCGGACGATCGCCGCTTCGTGTGTGACATCGACAGTCTGGACGACCAGGCCCGCGCCCGTGATGTGCTGGTGGTTGCCGGCGCCAGCTCGGTGCCGGGGCTGTCGTCCGCGGTAATCGATCACTTCACCGACCAGTTCTCGGAGCTTGAGCGCATCGATTTTGCCATTGCCCCCGGAAACCAGGCTGAGCGGGGTGAAGCGACCGTCCACGGCATTCTTTCCTACACCGGTCATCCGTTTCCGGTGTTCGATGACGGTGAATGGCGCAACCAGTATGGCTGGATGGCGCCCCGGAAGCAGGATTTCGGCCCCACCATCGGCCGACGCTGGCTTGCCAATATCAACATCCCCGATCTGGAACTGTTCCCCGAGCGCTATCGTCCGGTCAAAACCGTTCACTTCCAGGCCGGGCTGGAGCTGCCCGTGCTGCACCTGGGCATGGTGATGATGGCCTGGCTGGCGAAGGTGGGCCTGGTCAGGGACTGGTCGGCCTACACCCGGCCCATTGTTCGCGCCAGCGAGTGGTTCATCCGTCGCGGGACCGACACTGGCGGCATGCAGATCAACCTGTCGGGGCGGGACCACAGCGGCCAGGCCAGGCACATCAACTGGCTACTCTGTGCCGAGAACGGCGAAGGCCCGTACATTCCGACCATCTCCACCATCATTCTTGCCAGGAAACTTATCGCCGGATCACTCACCACCCGCGGCGCCACGCCCTGCCTGGGCCTGTATTCGCTGGCGGAGTTTGACCAGGAAATCCGCTCACTGGCCATCCACCACCGAACAGAGGTGACCGATGGATAACTACCTGCTGCTGAAACTGGTACATATTCTCAGCGCGGTGGTGGTGGCCGGCACCGGGACCGGCATCGCCTTCTTCATGTTCATGGCCAACCGATCAGGCAACGTTGCCGCCCTGGCGGTGACCACTCGCCATGTAGTGCTGGCCGACTGGCTGTTTACCGCACCGGCGGTGGTGACCCAGGCAGTCACTGGTGTGCTGCTGATGGACCGGCTAGGCTACGCCTTCACCTCGGCCTGGTTCCTGCTGGTGGGGTCGCTGTTTGGCTTCATCGGGCTGTGCTGGCTGCCGGTAATTGCCATCCAGTACCGGCTCAGGTCCTTGGCGGAACAGGCCCTCACCACCGGCGTGCCGGCTCCCGGGTTCCACCGCCTGATGCGCTACTGGACCGCGCTGGGCATCCCCGCCTTTGCCGCCATTGTGGTGCTGTTCTGGCTGATGGTGTTCAAGCCGTTGCCGGTGGTTTAGATGACCGACGGATTCCACCTCGCCGCCCGCCTAAGCCTCAGCTTTCTGTGGCTGTTCACCGCCGTCACCTCAGCCTTCCTGGCCAGGGACATTGGCTACCAGGTACTGGCCAGCGGCGGTATCACCGGCACCTTCGCCGACGTGTGTCTCTATTCGGGCAGCCTGGTGGACGCGGCGATCGGCCTGTGGCTGCTGTCGGGGCGCAAGCTGAAACCGTGCTATCTGGTTCAACTGATGGTCATCGCCACCTACACCCTGCTGCTCACCGTCATCGACCCCGGTTTCTGGACCCACCCGTTCGGACCGTTGACCAAGAACCTTCCATTGCTCGTTCTGATTGGCGGCTTGTACGCCCACACCCGTGAGTGATGGTGTACCGTTGATGCTCGTTGGTGGCCAGCCCCCATCCTGCGCTAGTCGGACCCGTCGTTGCGAATCAGCACATCCTCACCGGTTGGCCTGGGGCGGCGGTGCATGGCCAGGGCCACCCTCACCATCATGGCGAAGACGACCATCTGAAACATGCTACTTTCCAGCATCGAGTTAAGCGGGTTGGCTGGCACCAGCGTGATGACCTTCGAGGGCAACTGATGATGGCCAATCGCTGGTAACCCCCACAACCCTGGGTATGATTGGGGGTAAACAAGGGGAGTGTTCTCTGGAGGGCAGAGCCATCTGCCCAAGAATTTGATTCATCGGTTTCACGGATAAATTATGACAAACAAGAAACCTGAACCGCTGCTCGTGAAAAATACGGAACTTTCCAGTCAGACATGGCCTGCGGCAAGACGCTGGTCGCTCTGGAAACAGCGGGCAACCCAGTTTGTGCCCTACAATTGCGACATCATAGCGGCCAATGATTACGCTGCCACCCCGTGTGACTTTGATGCCAACATCCGCTATTACCAGGACCGGAAACACGGCATTCTACTCAGTGCTAGTCAGTTTCAGCCCAACATTGTGCAGCGTAGTCAACGACACCTGGCAGACAACTATCAGCATCTGGTCCTGATCTGTCTGAGCGGCTCCCGGGCAATCGTTGAGCATAACTTTCAACGCCGTCAGTTACGTCCCGGTGATTTGTTGTTGCTGGATATGCAGCAGGAATTTGCATTTGCCCTGATGAATCAAGGGAAAGCCATCAACTGCCATATCCCTAGAAGCAAACTCGCACCGGCGTTGCGTAACAGAAAAGACCTGCACCTCCAGATCATCAATGGTCACCAATCGGTTGGTTCGGCGTTGCGTTGCTATCTGCAATTACTGCCATTAACCATCACCAATATTCCGGAGGCGGAAAGGGAACATTACCTGCTATCCGTGGCGGAACTGCTCAACGCATGTCTGACCAAGCAGCCCATTGAAAGCCGCCCGCTGGCCGGGAAACGCTGGCAGATCTACCTCGAGTGTATTGATGAGAATTTCACGGACCCGGATTTCTCCGTCGATAAGATGGCCAAGGCACTGCGGGTGTCATCATCCTACGTTCATCGTCTGTTTCGTCAGCACCAGACGACCGTGCGGCGGGAGATAAAGCGACGCCGGATTGATTATGCCAAACGTTGTCTGCAGCAGCGTCATAGACTCCAGACTCGAGAACTTGCAAGCTTGACCGACATTGCCTTGGCCTGCGGGTTCCGGGGGCTGAGCCAATTCAGCCGCGCCTTTCGGGAACAGGTCGGTATGTCTCCCCGGGATTACAGCAAGCTGGGGCCAGACTTCGACCCCAGGTCCCCAAACACTTTGGGGACCTAAGCCCTTAAGGGTTAACTCGTCATTGTAGGAATGGTGCTACTGCACATTCTCCTTTTTTGAAGGCTCACCATTTATGTTGTGACGGACGCTGCTTGACTCGCTGACCCGGTTGTAACCATTACCCGCATCAATGTAGTAGTAGGAAAAGGCATTCCCCCTGTCCCCTCCAGTCACCAGCGGCACTGCATGAAAACCACCCTTGCCAGGTGCACTCGTCTCAATCAGGGCATCATGAACCGAAACACTGGCAGAGCCCGACAACGCTATCGCAGCAACCGTGCCACCGACACCGCCACCACCGTGGCCACCATGCCCGCCTTTGGCTCCTTTACCACCACCGTCCCAACCATCAGCAGCTTTGCCTCCTTTGCCGCCGATTTTTCCGGCACCACCATCGCCACCACCACCGGCGACAATTCTGGACCCGGACCGGATATCGATGACGACGCTTCCACCGGCCTGCTGGTTATTGGCCCAGATCGCAAACGAGCCACCGCCACCAGAACCCCCGGTACCGCCCTGGCCACCGCCGCCACCGACGCCACCAAAACTGGGGCCAGAATCCCACGCGGCTGAGCCACCAGAGCCTGGCTCACCGAGTCCACCATCCTCGCCACTGGCCGGAACGTAGTAATGACTAAAAATGTCATTGCTGGCGCGCGCACTTTCACCGCTTGCTCCGCCATTGGCCGGGCGAGCGCTTTTTCCCCAATCCCACACGGCATCCGGTCCACACCCCCACCAGATCTTGTCAGTGTGCCGGATATCATCCGGAGCATGACGCCAACCATCAGGATGAACAGGATTGTTACACACCCCTCGGCCCTTGTTCTTGGTGAACCCGGCCAGATAGCCACCGAGATCCATGCCGTGCTGACCAGCCTGACCATCCAGACCGGTTGCTCCCGAACCAGCCACAATCCGGCTATTGGTAATGGCAACCTTCACCGGCGCCAGCAGGTGCAAGCCATACGAGCTCAGCCCCTGACGTTTGTCGACGCCTGCTGACAGTTTGGCCTGACCGGTAGCATTACCCGCGCTGATATCACTGTCGACAATGTTCAACTGGCCGGCACCGGCACCATCAACCTGCAAAGCGACCGCTTGATCGGCATCCACCTGGGTGAGTTTCATCCCTTTTACAGTAATGGTGGCGTAGGGATCGACATCGGCATAGCGTAATCCGGGGCTGTGTAGCTGAAGTTCCGTTTTACCCCCGGTGTAGTACCAGTCCTGATCGAAGCCGCCGTAGAAACTGACCGCCTCACTCAGGTCAATCGTTGCCCCGCGGTGGTCGTGTTGCTGGCTGCCCACCATATAGATGTCCGTTCGCGCGTTTGGCCCCGACGCCCCTACCAGCGCTTCGGCCAAGCTGGGATAGGGGGCTTCATAACTTCCCGTCTTTACCCCCGGATCGGCGGCGGTATCGACAAACACTGCCTTGGCGATGTCTTTCACCACCAGGACCTCGACTTCGGCCAGGCGCTCTTCGCCATCGGAAACCACCGACAGCTGCCAACGCTGTTTGCCGACACCATTGACCGCAAACTGAACTCTCGCACCGGTAGCGACCTCGACCACCTGATCAAAACCACCACCGGAATTTCGCGGCCCTTCGATCAACTGCCAGGTATAGCTCGCCGAGGGTGGAAACTGGGTAGAGTCCGCTTGCAGCATCAGGGTATCGCCTTCACTCAGGTAATCAGCGGAAGCGCTAACATCGACGTTCGTTTTGAAGGACGGGGCGGTGCAGTCGAGAACCTCATCACCGTCGTTGATCCCATCGTCGTCGGAATCGGCCAGTAATGGATCACTGAATATCCGATAGTCCGGCACCTCGGCCTTGCCGTAGCAATGGCCATCCGGTTCAGTGCTGTAGTACCAGCCGGTCACTTCCAGACCATCGCTGATGCCATCTCCATCGCTATCTATGTCAGTAGAGCTGGTGCCAATATTGGCTTCCACCTGGTTGGTCAATCCATCCCGGTCGGTATCCGTGACGTAGCTGAACACCAGCACATCGCCTGTGTGGACCTCAATATCCCGGAGATCGTAACCGCTCTCCAACAGGTTGTAGTTGATGACTTCCCGTTGCCCGTAGCCATTACCCGTGAGCCGTTCGTGGGAGACTTGCCAGTAGCTCCCAAGATCACTGTTCATGTCCAGACCATTGAGCGCAACCAGTCCATGAGCACTCTCAACGGTCGGTGCGTTCAAACCGTTACTGTTGGCCCAAGAGCGACGCCCCTGCTCAAAGGGCATGCCAAATACCTGGTGGAGAATGTCATAGGCAGAGGTGAAGTCGGTAACACCACGGTTAACGGCCACCCGCTTGTTGATGGTACCGAACCCGCCAGCACCGAAATCCATTTCCACCCGCGCGGTCCGCTCGGCGACGTCCTCATCCCCCAGCAACGCATTGGAGCCATCGGCGACCCGCAGAGCGTAGCTGGCCGGACGAACCATGATCTGCTCCGACCGCCGCATGATCCGTAACGCCTTGTCCAGCGGCAAATCTGTGATGCTGAAGATCAGCAGTTCGCTGGTCGAGTTGCCGATCATGGTGATGCCTTTATCAGCGGCGTTGTCGAACGTCAGATTACCGATGGTTTCCAGACGGTGGGGGTTGGCCGGATCAATCCAGTAGGCGGACAGTACCAGGTCAGCCACACTGTAATCGGTAAAGCTGAGATTCTTCAGACGCAATCCCACCTGGAGCTCAGCCGACGTCATATCCACATTGGACTGCTGCGAACGATCAACCGCCTGCTGGTAAGAGGCCGAGTTTTCCGTGCTTTGTGCCGCGCTGTAGGAAAACGCAGCTCCCTCCGTGGTGGTGTGATTGAGTTCACGGCTAAAGGAGTTGCTGATGGTGACTTCTGTCGAAGGAATAATGCTGGCCTTGAAGGATAGCCCAACATCGATGGAATGGGCATGCGCCAGGGTTTCCGAGTTGGCATATTCGATCGAGCGCTCACTGCCGGTGGTGCGGGTCTGGCTGGCTGAGAACGCGGTTTCCTGCGACGTCGACTCACCGGTGCTGACACTCTGCCCCTGCGAGTAGTGAATCGTGGCTTTCGGTTTGGTGACGATCTGCACGCCCAACTCGGGGGTGTTGGCAATCAGCGGATTGTTGCGAATGCCACTGGACTGGCTATAGAGGTTGACCTCGATCAGGTCATTCTTGCCATCACCGTCGGTATCGGCCAGCCAAGGGTTGGTGCCTTTCTCAAATTCGTCGCAGTCGCTGAGCCCATCGGCATCCGAGTCCACCTGGTGGCTGCACTCACCCACAATGGTGTCACCACAGTGAACGGTAAGTTCCCTGGGTGCGGTCGTTAAGGTACAGAAAAGGCCATAGGGTGCCGCCACGATTTCGGCGGTTTCCAGGTCGATCCCGCGCAAAGGGTAGATGCCATCCTGATTGTAGTGTCTTGTTTCGCCCAGGGCGTCCTGAAGCGATAGACTGCCGTGGCCCCAGGTGCCCTGCTGCAGAATGGTCAAGAAACTTTGTACATCCGAGTGATCCTCCGCGTCCCAGGCATCGGTGCCATCACTGAAGTACTCAGTACAGTCTGTGACACCGTCACCATCCGAATCCGTACTGAACACACAGGCTTCAGCAGCAATGGTCTTGTCATGGCAACTGACCAAAATGCGGGAGTCCTCAGCTCTCAGCTCACAGAAGGTTTGCCGGGGATTGGTTTTGACATACAGAGAACTTCGGTCCAGCTCTCCCAACTGATAGTGACCACCCTGGTTGATAGTAAGATGCCCGCCAAAGCCATCGCGGATCACCAGGGACCCCTCTTCCCACTCACCAACCTGATGCACCGTCAGTTCGGGCAGGTTGCCGCTGTGATCCAGTGAGTCCCATGGATCGGTGCCATCCTCAAACTTTTCCTGGCAGTCGCTGATGCCATCGCCATCTGAGTCCGTACTGAACACACAGGCATCCGCCGACAGGGTAGTGTCATGGCAATTGACAGCTACAAAATCGTCGACCGCTTTCAATTCGCAGAAGGCATTTCGGGGATTCGCCTTGACGTAGAGCGAGTTGAGGTCCAGGTCTCCCAACTGGTGATGACCTTTCTGGCTAATGGCAAGCTCTCGTCCGAGGCCATCTTTGATCAGCAGGGAACTGCCCTGCCACTCGCCGAAATGGTAAACCGTTAGCCCGGGTTTGATGCCCTTGTGGTCGAACTGATCCCAGGGGTCCGTGTCATCGTCCAGCATCTCTTGGCAATCGGTTACCCCATCTTTATCCGAGTCCGTGCCGGTATTGCACTGCGAGCGATGGTCGAACACCGCAACACAGGTCACCGTGGGTTGGCCATTGGTGTTGCCGATGCCGCAAATCAGCCCCGGTGGGTTTTGCTCAACCCTTAGGGTTCCCGTATCAAGAATGTCAACGTCGTAGTCGCCAGGCCCCGACATGGTCAGTCCATTACCGGCGTCATCCGCCAACACCAGTTCTCCGTTAAACCAGCGACCTTCGGTTTCTACCACCAGCTGCGCCGGTTGTGTATCGCTTCCACCGCCACAGGCCGTTAACGCCAGCACCGCTGCGATCCCAATCAGTCCTTTCATCTCATCACCCAAAGTTACAACTCAAACGACGGGGCAATGTATCAAGGCCGAATCCAGCGAATTTGACGCCTTGTGAACTTTTGACCGGAGGTGAACAGAAAAGCGCTTCAACGTGAGCACCGCGGCTCAGGAACCATAGAAAAAAGGGGCACCGGCCGGTCGCCGTGTGCCCCAAAGGAGAGTCTGTTGTTGGCTGGACGATCGCTCGTGTGGCGATCAGTCGCTTTCCGGGCCCTCGGTGATGGCCACTTTCATGCGCCGGCGCAGCAGCGGGCCGACGATGTAGGGCAGCGCCAGCCCCAGGGCGGCGAAGGCCCACAGACCGATGGCCAGCGGCGAGCCCCAGAGCGTGCTCCAGTCGCCGTCGGAGAGCACCAGAGCGTGGCCCAGGTTCTTCTCCATTTCCGGTCCCAGCAACATGCCGAGGATGATCGGCACCAGCGGGATGTCCAGTTTACGAAGAACATACCCGGCCACCCCGAAGGCGATCATGAAGTACAGGTCGAAGGTGCTGTGGCTGATGGAGTAGATGCCCACAAACGCCACCATGGTGACAACGGGCAGCAGGTACATCGGCGGCACCGACAGCAGCTTCACGAAGAAGCCTACCAGCGGGATGTTCAGCACCAGCAGCAGCACGTTACCGATCAGCAGCGCCGCGATCACGCCCCAGACGATGTCGGCGTTCTGGGTGAACATCAGTGGACCCGGGGTGATGTTGAGGGAGATCAGCATCGCCAGCAGCACCGCGGTGGTGCCACTGCCGGGCACGCCGAGGGTCAGCATTGGCACCAGGGCGCCGGAGGAAGCGCCGTTGTTGCCGGCTTCCGGCGCCGCCACACCGCGGCTGTCGCCGTCACCAAAGTGCGCTTTCTTGCCCAGGTACTGCTTCTCCAGGGTGTAGCTGATGAAACTGCCCAGAGAAGCCCCCGCCCCAGGCAACACCCCGGAGATGAAACCGAGGATACCGCCACGGAACAGCGTGGGGATGGTGGCAATCACTTCCTTCAGGCTCAGGCTGAGCTTGCCCACCTGGATCAGCTTGCGACCGGCCCCGGCGCGGGACTCGATGAAGAACAGCAGCTCCGAGATCGCAAACAGGCCGACAATGGCGAGGATGAAGTCGATGCCCTCGTACAGCTCCAGCACCCCGAAGGTGTAGCGCTGGGTGCCGGTGGCGATGTCGATACCAACGGTGGAGATCATCACCCCGAGGGTCGCGGCCACCACGGTCTTCATCGGGTTCTTGCCGGTGATGCCACCGAGGGTGGCAAATGCCAGCAGGAACAGCGCGAAGTACTCCGCCGGCCCGAAGGTCAGCGCGAACCGGGCCAGTACCGGTGCCAGCAGGATCAATCCGATGGTGCCGATCAGGCCGCCGGCAAACGAGGCGATGGCAGAGATTGCCAGGGCGTCGGCAGCCCGACCCTTCTGCGCCATCGGGTAGCCATCGAGGCAGGTCATCATCGCCGGCTCATCGCCGGGGATGTTCAGCAGGATCGAGGAGATCCGACCACCGTACATGGCCCCGGCGTACACCGACGTCAGCAGGATCATCGCGGTTTCCGGCGGCAGCCCGAGGGTGAACGCCAGCGGAATCAGGATCGCCACGCCATTGGCCGGCCCCAGTCCCGGCAGCGCGCCGATCAGGGTGCCAATGAAGGCACCAAACAGTGCAAACATCAGGTTGTAGGGCGTCAACGCGACGGCAAAGCCGTCCATCAGAAACTGCAGGGTTTCCATCATTCACCTCCCAGCGGCCCGGCGGGCAGGCTCAGGGACAGACCGTAGTTGAACACCACGAACACCACCACGGCGCTGGCCAGACCCGACAGAAACGCCGTCGACGGCTTGGCGCCCATGCGCCAGCTCAGCGAGCCCACCGCCAGGGTGGTGGCGGCGACAAAGCCCAGCGGTTCAATCAGCGCGGCGTACACCACCAGAATCACCAGCGCCAGCACCAGCTCACCGGCGGTGCGGCCCAGGGGCCAGCCCTGGTCCGGGTCCGGCTTCACCATCAGGTACAGGCTCGACAGTGCCAGCACGATGGCCAACAGCGTGGGAAACGTCTCCGGTCCCACGGCCTCGGCGCCTCCGAAAGGCTCCGGCCACTGCTGTGCCGCCCAGCCATAGGCCACGGCGAGCACCAGCAGGACCAGGCCGAGGACTCGGTCACCGCGGGCGGTCATTTCAGCAGACCGATTTCACGGGACAGGGCCTCCACGTCAGCCACCTGACGCGCGATGAAGGCGCGAAAATCGCCCTCCGGCTGGAACGGAATCAGGCCGTTCTTCGCCATCACCGCCTGCCACTGTTCGCTGTCGTACAGAGTGGCAACGGCATTGCGCCAGTAGGCCTTGGCCTCATCGGAGGCATCCTTTGGCATATAGAAGCCGCGCCAGTTGGCACCCAGGGCGTCGACGCCCTGCTCGCGGGCGGTGGGGATGTCACTGAAACGGCCCGGCAGGCGCTCTTCTGCCAGCACCGCCAGCACGCGGATGTCGCCGGACTCCAGGAAGCCGGTCACTTCCGAGATGTCGCCGGTGAAGGCGTCCACCTGGCCACCAACCACCTGGGTCAGGGCCTCACCGCCGTTGTTGTAGGACAGGTAGGGAATGTGGGGCAGATTGCTCACACCGTCGGCCTTGGCAGCGATCAGCACCTTGAGGTGATCCCAGCCGCCGCGGGCACTGGCACCGGAGAACTTCACCGACCGCGGGTTGGCCTTCATATCCGCCAGCAGGTCGTTCAGGCTCTGGTAGGGCGAATCCTTGCTGACCGCGATGACCCCGTAATCGGCCCCCACGGTGCCCACCCAGGTCACCATGTCAGCATCCATCCCCGGGAACTGGCCCTGAGCCAGGCGGGTGGTGGTGGCGTTGGAGGCGGCCACCAGCAGTTTGTCGTCACTGCGCCGCTTGCTCACGGTGTGGGCGTAGGCCACGCCGCCGCCAGCGCCGGCCATGTTGATGGTTTGCACCGAGCCGGGCACCAGTTCGAGTTCCTGCAGCACCTGGCCGGCGCTACGGCAGGTAAAGTCCCAGCCACCGCCAGGATCGGACGGGGCAATGCATTCGACTTTTCCGGAAGGTTCCCAGGCCAGGGCCTGGAGACTGACGGCGGCGGCCGCCACGAAGGACAGGGTTCGTTTAATCAGCATCGTTGTCACCTCACAATTGTTTTTATCGCCATCCCGGAGGCTGGGCCGAGCGATGCGGCCCGGGGGACAGGGTCAGTCACGAGGTTAAATAGTGATCAGCCACGGCGGAAAGCTTGTGGGCGTAATGCCTTTAA
The DNA here is from genome assembly GCF_023156385.1 of Marinobacter xestospongiae. Taxonomy (GTDB): domain Bacteria; phylum Pseudomonadota; class Gammaproteobacteria; order Pseudomonadales; family Oleiphilaceae; genus Marinobacter; species Marinobacter xestospongiae. The sequence goes on along the minus strand of NZ_JAKZAK010000007.1, from coordinate 133,885 downwards.
AGAACGTTGCGGGCGTTTTGGTCATATTGTTCACGGGCAATTCCCTGATGCCTGGAGTAACCTGAAGGGATAACCACAACAAACCAAAAACCGACCAGCCATACCGTGTTCCGCAAGCTCAAACTGAAAACCCGGATGATTCTCGCGCTGGGCCTGGTGGGCGCGCTGCAAACGCTGCTGATTGGCGGCTTTGCCGGCCACTACCTGAGCGATTCGCTGCACGATCAGATCGGCCAGCGCGCGCTGATGGTGGCCAAGACCGTCGCCGCCATGCCAGCGGTCATTTCCGGCGTTCGCAGCCGTGACCAGGCCCTGCTTAACCGCCTCAGTCGCCGGGTGGCGGCCACCAACGAAGCCCTGTTTATTGTCATCGGTGACCACAACGCCATTCGCCTGGCCCACCCCGACCCGGACCGCCTTGGTCATTCCATGGGCGACGACGACGGCGACTATGGCCAACAGGCACTGGTGGACGGCGAAGGCTACGTTGCCCTGGCCCGGGGCAGCCTGGGCTTCTCGATGCGGGGCAAGGCGCCGATTGTAGACCCGGCAAACGGCGAGATCGTTGGCATCGTCTCGGTGGGCTACGCCCTGGACCAGGTGCTGGCGACCATCCAGCGCTACCAGTGGGTGCTGTACGGGGTGATGGGGCTGATGCTGGTGGCCAGCGTGATCGCCGCAGTGATCATCGCCAGCCGCTTCAAGCGCGCCATCTTCGGCCTGGAGCCGGAAGAGATCGCCCGCCTGTTCGAGGAGCGGGAAGCCACCCTGCAGTCGGTTCGTGAGGGCATCATCGCCATCGACCGTCACGGCCACATCACCACCTTTAACCGGACCGCCATCGACACCCTGGGGCTGGACCCGGAGCTTCCGCTGACCGGCCAGCCCATCAACCGGGTGCTGCCGGAGAACAACCTGATGTCGGTGCTGACCAGCGGCGAGCCGGATTTTGACGAGGAGGTGTGGTTCCAGGGCCAGCAGATGGTGGTCAACCGCCTGCCGGTACGCCAGGGCGATGACATCATCGGGGTGGTGTCCAGCTTCCGCCGGCGCGACGAGCTGGACCAGATCAGCCAGCAGCTCACCCGTATCCGCCAGTACGCCGACACCCTGCGTAGCCAGACCCACGAGTACTCCAACAAGCTGCACACCATCGCCGGGCTGATCCAGATCGACGCCCGCGATGAAGCCCTGGCGCTGATTGGCAGCGAGGTCAGCGACCATCAGGCGCTGATCCAGCTGCTGCTGGAGGCGGTGCCCGACCCGGTGATCGCCGGCTGCCTGCTGGGCAAATACAACCGCGCCCGGGAAATGGGGCTGCGACTGGAAATCGATCCGGACAGCCAGATGGCCGACGTGCCCGACACCCTGCCCCGGGACCAGCTGGTGAGCGTGCTGGGCAACCTGATCGACAATGCCCTGGAGGCCACCCGCCAGCACCACGGCGCCGGTGGGACCGTCAGCCTGACCATGACCGATCTGGGCCATGATCTCATCTTCGAGGTGGACGATCAGGGGCCCGGCATCCCCGACGACCAGCAGCAACGCATCTTCGAGCGCGGGGTCTCCAGCAAGCCCAGCGAAGGCCATGGCATTGGCCTGTTCCTGGTGCGCCAGTTCGTCAACCGCTGGGGCGGCACCATCACCGTGGAAAACCGGCAGTCCGGCGGCAGCCGGTTTACACTGTATCTGCACAAGCAGTCATCCACCCAGTCGCCGCCCCCGGAGACCCCGCCCTGATGCCCTACCGTCTGCTGATTGTTGAGGACGATGCCCAGATTGCCGAAATCCAGCGCCGGTTCCTGGACCGCATCGACCAGGTGGAGCTGTGTGGCATTGCCCACTCCCTGGCCGATGCCCACGACCAGATCGAGGTGCTGGCGCCGGACCTGATCCTGCTGGACGTGCACTTTCCCGACGGTAGCGGGCTGGATCTGTTGCGCCAGCTTCGGGCGGCGGACAGCGCCAGCGACGTGATTCTGATCACCGCCGCCAAGGAAGTGGACACCCTGCGCAGCGCCCTGCGGGGCGGGGTGTTCGACTACATCCTCAAGCCCCTGGTATTTGAGCGGCTGGAAGAAGCCATTGCCAACTACCATCAGCACCGGCAACGACTGGAAGGGCTGAGCCGGGTGGCGCAGAAAGAGGTGGACCAGTTGCTGCCCCGGGCCGGCCAGGAGGGTGACAGCAGGCCCACACCACGCCTGCCCAAAGGCATCGACGCCCTCACCCTGGACAAGATTCGCGACGTGGTGGCCGGCGGTGACGACTGGAGCGCTGAGGCCGTCGGCCAACAGATGGGCGCCTCTCGCACCACCGCCCGCCGCTACCTGGAGTACCTGGTCAGCAGCGGTGAATTGCAGGCGGAGGTGAGCTACGGCAGCGTCGGCCGACCGGAACGGCGCTATCGCAGCCAGCGTGAAAACCACGACAGCCCGGGCCAATAGCGTCGCAGCACGCCGATAGCGTTACAGATGGAAATCGTGATCTACTCCGGTATGTAATATCGCCACGTCGCGTTACCATGTCCAAAACCCGTACTCGCGGCAGCAACCCTTCACCCGGAGAGCAACGTGACCAGTATCCAGCAGGCCTTTGCCACCATCATCGAGGACTGCCACCCCGACGCCCTGGTCAGCTGCGGCACCACCGCCGCCAACCTGGCGGACGCCTGGCAGCGTCAGCACGATGACTGCCACCACTACCGCCTCGACAGCGCCCACCCCAACGACGGCTTCCCACTCCCTGGCACCGCCGACCTGGCCCTGGTCTGCGACACCCTGGAGCACCATCCCCAGACAACCGGTGAGCTGCTGTTAGGCCAACTGCGTAACTACGGCACCCATCGCATCGTGGTCGCGGCCGGTGACGATTGGCCCTTCCGTGAGTTCATCGCCCTGGGTTTCCAGCGCCAGGGGCTGGTCAATGACGGAGACCGGGAACTCACCCTGTACAGCTACAATCTCGACCACTACAACCCGCGCCGACGCTGGAACAATCCGGATCACTGGGCCAACCCCCACATGTGGGACAAAGCCCGCTGGTGAGGCAACTCAGAGCACCAATAACAACAACAGGAGCCATCATGGACAGTGTAAAGACCACCCCCAAACTCAAACCCAGCACCATCCGCATCGGCCGGCGTTATCGCGCCAATCGCCTCGACGGGCCCTACGACGCCATCGTCATCGGCTCCGGCATTGGCGGGCTGACCACCGCCGCCTGCCTGTCCAAGGCGGGCAAGAAGGTGCTGGTGCTGGAGCAGCACTACACCGCCGGCGGCTATACCCACAGCTATGCCCGCAACGGCTACGAATGGGACGTGGGGGTGCACTACATCGGTGACATGGGCTCGCCCCACACCCTGGGCCGCAAGCTGTTTGATTACATCACCGACCATCAGCTGCGCTGGGCGCCGATGGACGACTGCTACGACCGTTTCTTCCTGGGTGACAAGGTGGTGAGCCTGCGCAGTGGCCGCGATGGTTTCCGGGACTCACTGGTCGAGGCATTCCCCGGCGAGGAACAGGCCATTGATCAGTACATTCGCCTGCTGGGCAAGGTCGCCGGAGGTATGCAGTGGTACACCCTGTCGAAACTGTCGCCGGGCGTGGTGGCACCCCTGCTGGGCAAGGGCCTCAGCAAGGTGCTGCCGGACTGTTTCAACCGCACCACCTACGAGGTGCTGTCCGAGCTGACCAGCAACGAGGAGCTGATCGGCGCTTTGGCAGGTCAGTGGGGGGACTGCGGGGTACCCCCAAAACAGTCCAGCTTCATGATTCACGCGCTGATCGCCAAGCACTACATCCACGGTGGCTACTACCCGGTGGGCGGCGCCTCGGAGATGGCCAAGACCATCATTCCGGTGATCCAGCAGAGCGGTGGCGAGGTGTTCACCTACGCCGACGTGGCCGGGATTATGGTCTCCAAAGGCAAGACCACCGGCGTGCGGATGAGCGATGGTGAAGAAATTCACGCCCCCATCGTGATCAGCAATGCCGGTGTCATCAACACCTTCGAATCCCTGCTGCCGGCCGAGGCCGCCCGCCGCTGCGGCTATCCGCGCAAGCGCCGTCACATTGAGCCCTCGATGCCCCACATCGGCCTCTACATTGGCGTACGCGGCACCGCTGAGGAACTGGAGCTGCCGAAAACCAACTTCTGGGTCTACCCCAGCGCCCACCACGACGCCAATGTGGCACGCTTCCTTGCCGATCCCGACAGCGAGTTTCCGGTGGTGTACATTTCCTTCCCGTCCGCCAAGGACCCGGACTACCAGAACCGCTGCCCTGGCACCGCCGCCATCGAAATCGTGGCCCCCTGTACCTACGAGCAGTTCGAGGCCTGGGAAGGCACAGTCTGGGGCAAACGCGGCGAAGACTATGAGGCCCGCAAGCACGCCATCACCGAACGGCTGATGCAGGTGCTGTACGACAAGCTACCGCAGCTCCAGGGCCGGGTGGATTATGTCGAGACCTCGACGCCACTCTCCACCGCCTGGTTCTGCCGTTACGGCCGCGGGGAAATCTACGGTCTGGACCATACCCCGGAACGCTTCGACCAGAGCTGGCTGCGCCCCAAGACCGCCATTGACGGGCTCTACCTCACCGGTCAGGACATTCTCACCTGTGGTGTGGTGGGGGCGATGATTGGCGGTCTGGTCACCACCCTGAGCATCCAGGGCTGGCGCGGCGCCGGTCTGGCCAAACGGATCTTTGTCGACAAGGGCGTGAGCGTCGACCACCAGGTGGTGTCCAGCCTGGCTTGAGGCGATCGTTACAGCCCTTCGATCACCGCCAGCGCGCGCCGGCAGCTGCCCAGGTAGCCGGCGCCAAACAGGTTGTAGTGGTTGAGGGCATGGTAGAGGTTGTAGATATCCCGTTTCACCGGGTAGGCGCCGGTCCGGGCCCAGGCCTGATCATAGGCGTGGTAGAAGCTGGCCGGAAAGCCGCCGAAGAACTCGGTCATCGCCAGGTCCGCCTCACGGTCGCCATAGTAGACCGCCGGATCGATCAGCCAGGCCGCGGTGGCGTCACACAGCACATTGCCAGACCAGAGATCGCCGTGCAGCAGGCTGGGTTGTGGGCAGTGGTCGTTGAGGAACGCCCGCAGTCGGTCACGCTGGCGGCGGATCACCGCCTCAAACTCCGCCTTCACCGCCGCCTCGGTAATACGGGCCAACTGGTCGCCGAGGCGACGATCGAGAAAGAACCGCCCCCACTCCCGGTCCGGGTCGTTGCGCTGGGGCGCCAGGCCAATGTAGTTGTCGTGATCCAGACCATAGTAGGGCTGGCGCAGCCGGTGCATCCCGGCCAGGTCCCGGCCCAGTTCCGCCATCTTCGTCGCCGATCCGGGGCCGGCGTCGATACGGTCAAGTAGTAGCGAGTGCTGATCCACCCGGTGCACCACCGGAATCCGCACCCGGGCATCCGGCACCCCGGCCAGGGCCTGACGCAACCGTTCCAGACCTTCGGCCTCCACCTGCAGGGCGTTGTCGTAGGTCGTCTGGTTCGCCTTTCGGTGCAGTGACATCATTCCTCCAATGCAATACTCTGCCGGCAACCGTTGGCGATCAATGCCACCTGACACTCTGGAGTCCGCCGTGTCGCCCATCGACCCCATCAATCCCAGGAAAGCCCGCCAGCAGCTGGACCAGGAAGCCGCCCAAGTTGGCGCCGCCGACCTCGACCACTTGCTGACCCGGCAACAGGCCATTGAGAAAAAGCTCAAGCAGAGCGGCAAGCTGGCCCGCTTCGGCACCGACATCCGACTGATGTTTGCCATGGTACGGGACTACGTGCGGGGGGACTATCGTGCGGTGCCCTGGAAAACCATCGCCGCGGTCGCCGGCGCCCTGCTCTACGTGCTTAACCCGCTGGATCTGGTGCCGGACCTGATCCTCGGCTTCGGCCTGCTGGACGACGCCACCGTGGTGGCGGCCTGCCTCAAACTGGTGGAAACCGACCTTCACCGCTACGCCGCCTGGCGTGAGCTGCGCGACGAGCAGCCGCAATGACCGACGTCACCCTGCTGCAGATCGTACTGGCCAACCTGGCGGTGGCAGCCGGCGCCTGCCTGCAGGGCGTCGCCGGCTATGGCATCGGCACCCTGTCGGCGCCGTTGCTGTTCCTGATCAGCCCGCTGTTTGTGCCCGGCCCGCTGACCCTCAATGCCATGGTGCTGACGGTGCTGTTGCTGCTACGCAACCGCGCCAATCTCAGTTTCCGCGAAGTCCGCTTCGCCATCGGCGGCGATGTGGTGGGCACCCTGCTGGCAGCGGGCACCCTGGTGGTGCTGTCGGCGGATGGCTTCGAGCTGGCCTTTGGTCTACTGATCCTCACCGCCGTCGGGCTCAGTGTCGCCGGTCTGCGACCACCGCTGTCGCCCCGTAGCAGCGTGCTGGCTGGTGCGGCGTCGGGCTACATGGGCACCATCACTGCCGTCGGCGGCCCGCCCATCGCGCTGATCTACCAGAACGAGTCCGGGCCGCTGGTGCGGGCCAACCTGTCGGCGTTCTTCCTGTTCGCTTCGTCCGCCAGCATCGTCGCCCTGGTGTTGTCCGGGTATATCCAGGCCCGGGAGCTGATGCTGTTTGCCGTTACCGTGCCGGGAGTGTTTGCCGGCTACCTGTTGTCCGGGGTGCTGGTACACCGCATTCCCTTTACCGCGCTACGCCCGGTAATCCTGGGGATTGCCGCCATTGCCGGCGCTGCCGCCGTGGTTCGCGGGCTCAGCTGAAACGACGCTCGCCAGGCCACACTTCCACCAAAAGGCGACGCCCGGTCGTTGCGGCCTGGCCGGCGGCGCACTATCCTTGCTCTGTCCCTGTGTTTCCAACCTTGGAGTTGTCGTGGATTTCGCCACCCTTATTGGCCTGGTCGGGGCCATCCTGCTTATCGCCTCTGCCATCATTCTCGGGGTTTCCCCGGGCGTGTTCATCAATGGCGCGTCACTGCTGATCGTGGTAGGCGGCAGCCTGCTGGTGGTGCTGGCAAAGTTCAGCTTTGGCCAGTTCCTCGGTGCCTTCAAGGTGGCGGCCCGGGCCTTCAAGTTCAAACTGCCCGATACCGAAGAAAGCATCGACGAAATCATCGAGATCGCCCAGGTGGCCCGCAAGGAAGGGGTTCTGGGGCTGGAAGGCCGAGAGGTCAGCTCGCCGTTCCTGCAACAGGGCATCCAGATGCTGGTGGACGGCCAGACCGCCGACACCATCAAGGAGCTGCTGTCCAAGGAACGGCTGATGACGCTGGATCACAATCGCTCCGGTGCCAAGGTGTTCACCGCTCTGGGAGATGTCGCTCCCGCCATGGGCATGATTGGTACCCTGGTCGGTCTGGTGCAGATGCTCTCCAACATGGAAGACCCAAAATCCATCGGCCCGGCGATGGCGGTGGCGCTGCTCACCACCCTCTACGGTGCCATGATCGCCACCATGATCGCCGGCCCGATCGCTGACAAGCTGACCCTGCGGATGACTGAAGAGGCCCGCATGCAGTCGCTGTACATCGACGCCCTGGTGGCGATTCAGGAAGGCAAGAACCCCCGCATCATTGAACAGCTGCTGACCAGCTACCTGCCCCCCAACAAACGCGACCGCAATGGCAACGGCGCTGAGCAGGCTGCCGGGTAGGAACCATGGACGAACTACCGGAAGAGGAAAAACCGGGCATCCCGGCGTGGGTGGTTACCTTCGCCGACTTGATGTCGCTGCTGATGTGCTTCTTCGTGCTGCTGCTGTCGTTCTCCGAGATCGACGCCCAGAAGTTCAAGCAGATCGCCGGTGAACTGGCCAAAGCCTTCGGCGTACAGCGGGATGTGCCGGCCCTGGAGGTTCCTATGGGAACCAGTCCGGTGTTCGACACCTTCTCCCCGGCTCCCCCGGAACCGACTTTGGTGAACGAAGTCAAACAGACCACCTCGGAGCAGGACCCGCAGCTGGCAACCCTGCGTAGCCAGATCCAGCAGCAGATCGACGATCAGATCGAACAGCAGATGTCGGAGACCACCGCCCAGGTTGCCGAGGTACTGGACGACGCCATCCGTGACGGCCGCGTGCAACTGGCAGAGGATCAGGACCAGCATCGCATCATCATCCGCATTGAGGAGCGGGGCTCGTTCCCGTCAGGCTCAGCGGAGCTGACCTGGGAATTCGAGGGCCTGCTGCTGGACATGGCGGAGGTGTTCGCCGACATTCCCGGCAAGCTCACCATCGAAGGCCACACCGATAACGTGCCCATCAACAGTGCCCGATTCCAAAGCAACTGGGACCTGTCGGCGGTGCGAGCCGCCACCGTCGCCAATGTGCTGCTGGAAAGCGGCGCGGTGGAACAGGAGCGGCTGGTGGTTAAGGGCCTCGCCGCCACCCAGCCGCGGGCCGCCAACGACAGCCCGGAGAACCGGGCGCTGAACCGGCGGGTGGAGATCATCATCGACCTGTCCGGGCCGATGCGGGAGGAGGAAGCCCGTCTGCGGGAACTGATCGAAAGCGGCGACACCGGCCTGCTGATACCCGACATGGAATCGATCTCGCCGACCGACAGTGAGCAGCCCCGGCCCCAACCGGCGCCCCAGACAACCATGCCAGCCCCGGCGCCTGAGCCGGCCCAAACGTCACCTGAACCGGCGGCAGAACCCAATCAGGACACCGAGCCCGCGGACAACAACGACTTTACCTGGTAACCCTGCGTACGGGTTCGCACCCACCGGGCTCGCACCAGCCCGCCAAGCTCGCACCAAGAGAGAGCCCTGGCGTGACATTTCGCACCGGACCGCACCAGTCCGGTGCAGATTACGCGAGTCTCCACACTCGAATATTCCAGCTTGCCCCATTGTTTGGCGTTAACCACCGCTTCTGCCGCTAAATGCGCCAAACTGGAACACTAATTGCTGGCAACTCTCCACGTTGATTCCAAAAAATGCCTGTCAAACGGGCAACCTATAACTTCAGGAGCGATCACACGTGGATATCACCAGCGCAGTGCACACGCTGACCGCCAGTGCCAACACCCTGTTCATTCTCATCGGCGCCATTATGGTGCTGGCCATGCATGCCGGCTTTGCCTTCCTTGAGGTCGGCACCGTCCGTCACAAGAACCAGGTCAATGCCCTGGTCAAGATCATGACCGACTTCGGCATCTCCGCCGTGGTCTACTTTTTTATCGGCTACTACGTCGCCTACGGCAACCACTTCATGGCCAGCGCCAGCGAGCTGACCGCAGGCAACGGCTATGATCTGGTGAAGTTTTTCTTCCTGATGACCTTTGCCGCCGCCATTCCTGCCATTGTCTCCGGCGGTATTGCCGAACGCGCCCGCTTCTACCCCATGCTGATCGCCTCCGGGCTGATCGTGGGCCTGGTCTACCCGTTCTTCGAGGGTCTGATCTGGAACGGCAACTACGGCTTCCAGGCCTGGCTGGAGGCCCAGTTTGGTGCAGGCTTCCACGACTTTGCCGGCTCGGTGGTGGTGCACGGCGTCGGTGGCTGGATCGCCCTCGCCGCCGTCCTGTTGCTGGGCGCCCGTAACGGTCGCTACCGCAATGGCCGGGTGGTGGCGTTCGCACCGTCCAACATTCCCTTCCTGGCGCTGGGGGCCTGGATTCTCACCGTTGGCTGGTTCGGCTTCAACGTCATGTCCGCCCAGACCCTGGACGGCATCAGCGGCCTGGTGGCGGTCAACAGCCTGATGGCCATGGTGGGTGGCGTGCTGGTGTCGATGCTGCTGGGCCGCAAGGACCCGGGCTTTATCCACAACGGCCCGCTGGCCGGCCTGGTGGCGGTCTGCGCCGGCTCGGACCTGATGCATCCGGTGGGCGCCCTGGTCACCGGTGGCATTGCCGGTGCCCTGTTCGTTTACCTGTTTGAGTGGGCCCAGGCCAAGATCGAGCGCCTGGACGACGTGCTGGGGGTTTGGCCGCTGCACGGCATCTGCGGGGTCTGGGGTGGCATCGCCGCCGGCATCTTCGGCCAGCAGGCCCTCGGCGGCCTTGGCGGGGTCAGCCTGATGGCACAGATCGTCGGCTCTCTCGCCGGTGTCGCCATCGCTCTGGCCGGTGGCCTGATCGTCTACGGCGCCATACAGGCGATCTCCGGACTGCGCCTGAGCGAGGAAGAAGAGTTCAACGGCGCCGACGTCAGCATTCACCGCATCGGCGCCACCTCAATGGAATGATCCCCCGCCGTGGCGGTGTTACTCCGCCACGGCCGCCGGCCTTCCCCGGCGCTGCTGACGCCACACCCGGAACTGCTCCAGGTAGGACAGCAGCGCTGGGATCACCACCAGCACCAGCAGGGTCGACAGCCCCAGGCCGAAGGCGATGGAGGTCGCCATGGGAATCAGGAACTGGGCCTGCAGTGACGTTTCAAACAGCAGCGGCAACAGGCCGCCAATGGTGGTCAGCGAGGTCAGCACCACCGCCCGTACCCGCTGCACCACCGCCTCGTTGAGCGCATCCAGGATGGTCAGTCCCTTTGCCCGTTGCTGGTTGTAGAAGGTCACCAGGATGATGGCGTTGTTGACCACGATGCCCGACAGCCCAAACAACCCGAACAGCGACAAAATGGTGAGCTGAAGCCCCATAATCCAGTGGCCCAGCAGCGCCCCCACCAACGCAAACGGGATGATCGCCATCACGATCAGCGGCAGGCTCCAGGACGCAAACACCCACACCAGCACCACATACATCAGCCCCAGACCGATCACCAGGCCGGTGCGCATGTCCGCAAGCGTCTCGCGCTGGTCCGCCAGCCGTCCCTCAAAGCTGTAACGCAGGTTGTAGCGGCTGGCCAGCTCCGGCAACACCGTTTCCTCCAGACTTTCCTTGGCCTGGTCGGCGGTGCTGATGCGGGTGTCCAGCGAGGCACCCACCTCCACCGCCAACTGACCATCGGCGTGGCGCAGGGCCTGGAAGCCCTGACGATGATCCAGTGTCATGACCTGGTCGAGGGGCACGAATCGTCCATCCGGCACCCGCACCGTCAGCCGCGACAGCGTCGCCAGTTGTTCACGCTGGTCCCGTGGCAGCTGCACCCGCACCTCAATCTCGTCGCGACCGTCCTGGTAGACCTGGGCAATGCGGCCATCGAAGGCCGCCCGCAACTGCCGCCCCAGGCTTTCGGTGGTCAGTCCCAGGGCGTCACCGAAAGGATTGACCGCGTAGATCAGCTGCTCCCGCCCCCAGGGCATGTCGTCGCCGCTGTCCAGTACTCCGGGCAGACCGCGAATGGCCTCGTTCAACGCTTCCGCCGCCTGTTTCAGCTCACCGGCGTTGTCACCGGTGAGTCGCACCGCCAGATCCTTGCCCGGTGGGCCGGCATTGCGGGCCTCCAGGTTGAGGCTCTCCAGCCCCGCCGGCAGCGTCAGCCGTGACTGCCAGGCGCGAATGAACTCGGGGTTGCGGACGCTGCGCTGGTCCGAGGGCACCAGCTCCACCATAATCCCGCCAACCTCATCGCCCTGACGACTGCCGCCCTCCGCCGCCAGGGTCTGACCGTGGCTGGTAACGGCGTGCAGGATCAGATTGCCGCCCAGGGCCTGTTCGGTGTCGTTGAGAGTCGCCTCCATCTCGGCGAGGAAGCGGTCCACCGTCGCCCGACTGGTGCCGGTAACGAAGCTGGCGTTGGCATAGAAGATCGACGGCTCCGGCGACGGGAAAAAGTTGAACGGCAGCCGCCCGCCTACCAGCAGCCCGACGGTGAACAGCCCCAGCGCCAGCGCGCCGCACAGGGTGGCGCCACGGTAATGCAGGGTGAACCGGGAAAACCGCCGGAACGGCCCTTCGCGGAAACGCTCGAAGCCCTGCTCAAAGCGGCCCCGCAGCCGTGCCACCGGTGACGGTCGCCGCCTCGGGGTCTGATCGGCCGGCACAAAGGCGTGGCGCAGATGCGCGGGCAGCACAATGAAACACTCCACCAGCGACGCCGCCAGCACACAGATCATCACCAGCGGGATGTCCTGCAGGATGTTGCCTATGATGCCCCCCACCACCAGCAACGGCATGAACGCCGCCACCGTGGTCAGCGACGACGCCAGCACCGGCCATACCATGCGCCGGGCGGCGCCTTCGGAGGCATGCATAGAGCCCTCCCCCATGCGGGCGTGGGCATCGGCATCCTCCCCCACCACGATGGCGTCATCCACAATCACCCCCAGCGCCATGATCAGCGCAAACAGCGAAATCATGTTGATGGAGCCACCGATCAGCCACAGCACGATCATCGACGCCAGAAACGCGGTGGGGATACCGACGGCCACCCACCAGGCCACCCGCCCCGGCAGGAACAGGTACAACAGCAGGATCACCAGCACCAGGCCGCCCAGACCATTGTTGATCAGCAGCGAAATGCGGTCGTCGATCAGTTGCCAGGACTCGTCGTACACCTCCAGTTGTACCGTCGGCGGCAGCGTCGGACCAGTCCGTTCCAGCCAGCGCGCCAGGACCTCAGCCGCTTTCAGCGAGTCGCCATCCTCCGAGCGGCTGAGCAACAGCTCCACCGCGGGCTGGCCATCGCGGCTCAGCATCACCTGGCCGGTCCGCGGTTCCTGGCGGATAATGGCGACGTCCCCCAGGGTAATGCGCACCCGGTCACTGCTGACCAGCGGCACGGCTGCAAAGGCGTCCGGGGTTCGCCGCTGTTCCACCGAACGCAGTTCGCGGGTGGCGTCCTGCTGGCCCAGCAGTCCCGCCGGCAGGTCCCGCGACACCGAGCGCACCCGGTCGGCAATCTGGTCCAGCGACAGACCCAGGCCGTCCAGCTCGGCCGCCGGGATCTCGATGCTGACTTGCAGCTCCGGCAGGCCTTTGAGGTCCACCCGGTCGATGCCGGCGTCCAGCAGTTCGTTCTCAAAACGGTAGGCCAGCGCCCGCCGCTCGTCGTCGGTGAGATCGCCGAACACCAGCAGCCGCGCGACCGGGTCATACCGCTCGATCCGGGCCACCTGGGGCTCCTCGGCATCCACCGGCAGGTTGGTGAACTCGTCCACCCGCTGACGGACATCGTCCAGTGCCTGGATCGGATCGGTGCCCTCATGGAATTCCAGGGAGATGTTGCTGATGCCCTGGGCCGAGGTGGAGGTCATTTTCTTCAGCCCCTCCAGATTGCGCAGCCGCTGCTCCAGGGGATCGGTGATGCCCTGCTCCACGTCCTCGGCGGACGCCCCGCTCCAGGGCACCCGCACACTGACGATGTCGAGGGCAAAGGTGGGGAAGAACTGGATGTTCATCCGGCTCATCGCCAGCACACCGCCGAGCAGCATCACCAGCATCACCAGGTTGGCGGCGACCCGGTGGTGAACAAAGAAACCGATGACACCCCGTCGATTGGCCATCAGCTATCCGCCCCCTTGACCACGTCCACCCGCAGGCCGTTGACGGCGTTTGGCAGGTGGGTCACCACCAGTTGCTGGCCCGCCGCCAGCTCGGGTGAGGCAATCAGGGTCCAGGGGCGTGACCGGCCCTGGCGCAGCTCACCCAGGCGGGTCACGGCGATTCGCTGCATGCGCCCCTGGTCATTGACCACGTAGACACTGTCGTTGCCATAGAGCGCACTGAAGGGGACTGCCACGGCGTCGATCACGGCGGGACGCTGCAGAATCACCGGCACCATGGCACCGGGACGCAGACCATCGGCGCGGCCCTGCAGCCGGAAGATGGCCTCGGTGCCGGTGGGGTCGCTCTGGCCGGCAAAGCGCACCAGACGGAAGCGGGCATCGCCCTCCACCGCCTTCGCCTGCAACGGAGTGTCTTCGGCCAGTGCCGCTGCCAGCTCCTGGCGATAGCCCTGGGGAACGCGGGCCCGCAACTCCAGGCCCTCGTCGGGGTACACCGTCAGCAGTGCCTGGTAGCGGTTGACCTGATCCCCCGGTGCCACCTGCAGGTTGGTGACCCGCCCGTCGAACGGCGCCACCACCTCACTGCGCCGCAGATCCCGCTGTACCGAACTGAGGCGGGCGTTCGCCCGTTGCAGTTGCGCCTGCAACCGCTGCAGCCGGCTGGGATGGTCGTCCAGTGCCTGCTGACGCGCCACCAGCGCCAACCGGGCTCGGGCCAGCGCATCGGTGGCGGCCTCCAGCTGATCCCGGGACGCCAGATTGCGCTCCACCAGGGTGGCAATGCGGGACAACTGACGTTCGGCGTTGGCGACGATGTCCTGCTCACTCTCCAGCGCGGCCTGATCGGCCCGGTGACGCACCCGCTCCGAGGTCAGTTGCGCCCGGCTGTCGGCGACATCGGCCTCGGCGTCCGCCAGCAGCGGCTGCAGGTCGGCATCCGCCAGCCGCAGCAGTACCTGCCCGCGCCGGACTGCTTCACCCTCCTGCACCGGGCGTTCCGCCACCACCGCCGCCACCGGCGCTGACAGGGTAACCTGCCGGGGAGCGGTCAGTTGACCGTAGAGCGACAGCTCCGGCTGATGACGGGCGGGACGCACGGTCTGGGTTTCAACCCGCCAGCTGCGCTCCTCGGCCTTGACCTCGACCGGTTCCGGCCGGGTGTACTTGAGCAGCAGAAAGCCGGCAATACCCAGGGCCAGGATGGCGAGGGCGATCAGACGTCGTCGCATGGGGACTCCTTGAAATCCAGTGGAGCCACGGCCGGCCCCTTCAGCTTTGGAAAACAGCACGTCGTTATTTGCAGCCGAGTGATCGGGCGACCCGACAGATGGATGTTAGACTGAACGTATTTTGTTGCCAGAAAGAATCCAGTGCCGTGCTCCAGGTCATATTGATCAACAGCTTGATTGTCGTCATCGTAGTTGCAGTGCACTACGAGTTCCTGCACGAAATGGGCCGCCTGCTGCCCCGATTTGGTGAACATTTTCACCGCGAGCGCATTTCCCTGGCGGTGCTCGGTACCCTGGTGGCCCACGCCGTCGAGGTGTGGATCTTCGCTGGCGCCTACTACCTGATGCACCACGCCGATACCTGGGGTCACCTGACCGGCAACTTCAGCGGTACCCTGATGGACTGCGCCTACTTTTCCTTCACCACCTTCACCACCCTCGGCTTCGGCGACATCGAGCCGTTCGGCCACATCCGCTACCTCACCGGCATCGAAGCGCTGACCGGCCTGATCCTGATCACCTGGAGCGCCTCGTTCCTGTTCGTGGAGATGCAACGCAACTGGCCATCGCGCTGATGCGCCAGCACAGCTTGCCAACAACCTCCGGACTTTCCTATGGGTAAAAAGTCATGATCTGCCGGCAGGAAGCCATGATTGATCGCCTATCCAGAGATCTACCGCCGAACTAGAGATCTATTGTCCATCTATAGAAAATTACGACGGATCACGTCATGCTACTATTAGAGTTATAAGCAATTATCCGGATGGGGAGGGATCCAGGTCCGCTTCTTGCTACGTACACAATAAAAAACCCAAAGGCAGTGATCCCCAATGAAGCCCAAGGTTGTAGTCAAAAACCTGTACAAAGTCTTCGGAGATCGCCCGGATGAAGCCATGGCCATGGTTCGCCAGGGGATCCCCAAGCAGCAAATCTTCGAAAAAACCCAACAGACCATCGGCGTCATGGACGCCTCCTTCGAAATATTTGAGGGCGAAATATTCGTCATCATGGGGCTTTCCGGTTCCGGTAAGTCTACCATGGTGCGTCTGCTCAATCGCCTGATCGAACCCACCGACGGCGAAGTCTGGATCGACGATCAGGACATCGCCTCGCTGTCCGAAAAAGATCTGAACCAGCTGCGGCGGGAAAAGATCAGCATGGTGTTCCAGTCGTTCGCGCTGATGCCCCACCTCAATGTCATCGACAACGCCGCCTTCGGCCTGGAACTGTCCGGGGTGCCCCGGGAGCAGCGCCATGAACGCGCCCGCAACGCCCTCGCCCAGGTCGGCCTGGAAGCCAACGTCAACAGCTACCCGGATGAGCTGTCCGGCGGCATGCAGCAGCGGGTGGGGCTGGCCCGGGCACTGGCCAACGACCCCGACATCATGCTGATGGACGAGGCCTTCTCCGCCCTCGACCCGCTGATCCGCACCGAGATGCAGGACGAGCTGGTCAAGCTGCAACAGGACTCCGACCGCACCGTGATCTTCATTTCCCACGATCTCGACGAAGCCATGCGCATCGGTGACCGCATCGCCATCATGGAAGGCGGCCGGGTGGTTCAGGTGGGCACACCGGATGAGATTCTCAAGAACCCGGCGGACGACTATGTGCGGTCGTTCTTCCGAGGGGTCGACAAATCCACCGTGTTCACCGCGGCCGATGCCGCCCGTCGCAAGCAGGTGACGGTGATCGAGCGCGAGGGTGCCGGTGTGCCGGCCGCACTGGAACGGCTGCGCCAGAACGAGCGCGACTTCGGCTATGTGATCGACCGGCAGCAGCGTTACCAGGGCACCATCTCCCTGGATTCCCTGCTGGCAGCGGAAAAGAACGGAGGCAGCCTCAACAGCGCCTTCCTGAGCGAGGTGGAAGCGCTGAAGGGCAACAGCTCGCTACACGACATCATTGGCACCGTGGCCGCCGCGCCCTGCGGCCTGCCGGTAACCGACGACAACGGCACGTACCTGGGGGTGATTTCCAAGGCCTCCCTGCTACAGGCCCTTGACCGGGAGGGAGACTGACCATGGCAGACCAACAGAATGACACCGGCCACGAGCCGGTCCCCTACGACACCTCCACCGGCGCCAACCCCTGGGCGGATGTCACCGCTCCGGCAACGGAACCCGCCACCGACGCCAATAGCGCGGCGGACCCCTGGGGCAGTGCCGGCAGCGAACCGGAGCCCACCGGCGGCGACTGGCTGTCCCAGTCGGCACTCCAGGAGGCCCCGAAGAACACCTGGAGCGACCCGTTCCAGACCGAATGGTTCGACATCCAGGGTGGTGTCGAAACCGGCATCGACTGGGTGGTGGAAAACTTCCGGCTGTTCTTCCAACTGGTCAAGCAGCCGGTGGACCTAGCGCTGACGGTCTTCGACACCGCCCTGCTGAGCATTCACCCGCTGGTGATGGTGCTGCTGTTCGGCCTGCTGGCCTGGCAGCTCTCCAGCCTGCGCCTTGGCATTGCCGCCATGGTGGGGATGATCGCGATGGGGGCCATCGGCGCCTGGGAACAGGCGATGACCACCCTGTCGCTGGTGATTACCTCAGTGCTGTTCTGTATGGCGCTGGGGATTCCCACCGGCATCTGGATGGCCAAGAGCGACCGGGTTGCCGGCGTGGTGCGGCCGATCCTCGACGCCATGCAGACCACCCCGGCGTTTGTCTATCTGGTACCGATCGTAATGCTGTTCGGCATCGGCAATGTGCCCGGAGTCATCGTTACCATCATCTTTGCCGTGGCCCCGGTGATCCGCCTGACCAACCTGGGCATCCGCCAGGTGCCGGGGGATCTGGTAGAGGCCTCGCGCTCCTTCGGTGCCAGCCCGCGACAGTTGCTGTTCAAGGTCCAGCTGCCACTGGCCATGCCCACCATCATGGCCGGGGTCAACCAGACCCTGATGCTGGCCCTGTCGATGGTGGTGATCGCCTCGATGATTGCGGTGCCGGGCCTGGGGCTGATGGTGCTGCGGGGCATTGGCCGGCTCGACATCGGGCTGGCCACCGTCGGCGGCATCGGCATCGTTATCCTCGCCATCATCCTCGACCGGATGACCCAAGCGCTGGGCAAAGACGCCCGCGAACGCGGCGTCCGTCACTGGTACGAGTCCGGCCCGGCCGGGCTGATCCATGCACTGATCAAAAATAAAAAAGAGGCCTGACCGGCGCCACACGCCGGCACTTCCGCCTCGCCAATCACTCAAAGAGCAGGAGCACGAACGATGAAAACGCAAGCTACCCTGGCTGCAGCGATCCTCGCCGGCAGCATCAGCGTCAACGTCTCGGCTGACACCATGCCCGGCAAGGGCGTCACGGTCCAGGCGATCCAGAGCCCGATCGCCGAGGAAACCTTCCAGACCATGCTGGTCAACGAAGCCCTGAAAGAGCTGGGTTACGACGTTCAGCCGATCCAGGAAGTGGACTACAGCGCCGGCTACACCTCCATCGCCAACGGTGATGCCACCTATATGGCGGTGAACTGGTACCCGCTGCACAACGCCATGTACGAAAATGCCGGCGGCGACGACGTCTTCTTCCGTCAGGGCCACTACATCAGCGGCGCGGCCCAGGGCTACCTGATCGACAAGAAAACCGCCGAAGCCCACGACATCGACAACATCGAGGACTTCAAGAAGCCGGAAATCGCCGCCATCTTTGACACCGACGGCGATGGCAAGGCCGACCTGACCGGCTGCCAGGCCGGCTGGGGCTGCGAGGGGGTGATTGAGCACCAACTGGACGCCTTCGACCTGCGTGACACCGTCACTCACAAACAGGGTCAGTACGCCGCCATCATCTCCGACACCATCACCCGTTATCGGGACGGCGATCCGATCTTCTACTACACCTGGACCCCCTACTGGGTCTCCGGCATCCTGGTGCCGGGCAAGGACGTGGTTTGGCTGGAAGTGCCGTTCTCCTCAAACCCCAACGGCGCCGACACCGAGCTGCCCAACGGCAAGAACTACGGTTTCGAAATCAACAGCGAGCGGATTGTGGCCAACAAGGACTGGGCCGAAGCCAACCCGGCAGCCGCCAAGCTGTTTGAGATCATGACCCTGTCGGTCAACGACGTCAGCGCCGAGAACATGCAGATCCGCAACGGCGAAGACAGCCAGCGCGACATCCAGGCCCACACCCGGGCCTGGATCGACAGCCACCGCGACACCTTCGACGGCTGGCTGGAGCAGGCCCGCGCAGCCGCCAACTAAGCCAGCAGGCGAAAAAAGGCCCGCGCCGCCCCGGCGACGGGCCTTTTTTGCTTGGGAGCCTCTGGTACGGTCAAGGTAATGAGTGCTATCAAATTGATTAAGCTCAACTTTCGATCATAATACGTACACCTTACGACTTCGGACGGATGGCATTCCCTATAGAATCCCGTACCTTTTTGCCGCTCAGACCGAACCCAACGGCTTCAGCCCAGCATGACCGACCGCTCCGACAACGATCTGCCCGACCTTCTGTCCGTTGGCCCCAACCGCCTGGCCATCCTGACCCAGTACACCCGGAATTCGGTGCTGATCACCGATCGCGGCGGCCACATCCGCTGGGTCAACGACAGCTTTGTCCGCTCCACCGGCTACAGCAAGGAGGAGGCCATCGGCCGCAAGCCCGGTGACCTGCTGCAGGGCACCGGCACCGATCCCGGCACCATTGCCCGGATGCGGGACGGCCTGGCCCGGGGCGAAGGTTTTGACGAGGAAGTGCTGAACTACACCCGCGACGGCGACCCGATCTGGTTCCGCATCAACTGCAGTCCGCTGGACCGGGACGATTGTGGCCACGACGGTTTTATCGCAATCCAGAACGACATCACCCGGCTGAAGGAATCCCAGCGCGAACTGCGCATCGCCGCCAGCGTGTTTGAACGCAGCCACGATGCCATCATGATCACCGACCAGAACAACCGGATCATCGACATCAACCCGGCGTTCAGCCGCATCACCGGTTACAGCAAGGCCGAGGTGATGGGCAGGAGTCCGGCGGTGCTGAGTTCCGGCCAGCACTCGCGGGAGTTCTACCAGGCCATGTGGGGCGCCATTGAGCGCCGTCACAGCTGGCGGGGCGAGATCACCAACCGGCGCAAGAACGGCGAGCTGTTTACCGAGCTGGTGTCCATCAACCGGGTACAGCTGGACCATCCCGACGAGTGGTACCACGTCGCGGTGTTTTCCGACATCACCGCGCTGAAGAACCACGCCGAGGCCATGGATCGGGTCGCCAATTACGACGACCTGACCGGCCTGCCCAACCAGCGCCTGCTGACGTCCCGCATGTACCGGGCGCTGGCGGAGGCGGATCGCAGCGGCACCGCGCTGGCGGTGATGCAACTGGACCTGGACCAGTTCAAACAGATCAACGACCGCTTTGGCCATGCCGCCGGCGACCACGTGCTTGCCACCATCGCCAAGCGCCTCAAGGCCGCCGTGCGCAAGGAAGACACCCTGGCCCGCCTCAGTGGCGATGAGTTCGTGCTCCTGCTTCCGGATCTGGAAGACGACCTCGAGGCCTGCCAGCGGCTGCTGGCCCAGGTACGCGGCCCGGTGGCGGTGGGGCCCACCACGGTGTCCATCACCGCCAGCGCCGGCGTCACCTTCTACCCTGAAGACACCTCGGAGCCGGACCGGCTGATCCGCCACGCCGGCCAGGCCATGTACCTGGTGAAAGAGAATGGCGGCGACGGCTGCCATCGGTTTGACCCGGGCGTGATCCGCCACCGGGAACTGCGGCTGCAGATGCTGGGAGAACTCAGCGAGGCCATTCGCCAGGACCAGCTGGAGCTGCATTACCAGCCCCAGGTGCAGATGGCGGACAACGCCGTCATCGGCGCCGAAGCGCTGATCCGCTGGCGCCACCCCCGCCATGGTCTGCTGTCCCCCGGGGAATTCCTGCCGGTGGTCACCGGCAGCGAGCTGGAAGTACCGATGGGCCAGTGGGTGATCCGCAACGCCCTGACCCAGCTTGATGCCTGGCAACAGGCCGGCCTCAACCTCCAGGTCAGCATCAACATCAGTGCCAACCACCTGATGGACCCGGGCTTTACCGACTACCTGCGCAGCCACCTGCTGGACCACCCGGAGATGGACCCTGCCATGGTGACCCTGGAAGTGCTGGAATCCACCGCCCTCGATGACATGCAGCGGGCCGGTAACGTGATCGGCGAATGCCGGGGCATGGGCTTCCAGGTGGCGCTGGACGATTTCGGCACCGGCTACTCGTCACTGACCTACTTCCGCGCCCTGCCCATCGATCTGATCAAGATCGACCAGAGCTTCATCCGCAACATGATGGCGGACACCAGCGACCGGGCGATTGTCGAGAGTGTGATTTTCCTGGCCAAGCAGTTCCGGCGCCCGGTGCTGGCCGAAGGGGTGGAAACCCTCGACCACGCCGACGTACTGCGGCAGATGGGGTGTGAGCAGATCCAGGGCTATGGCATCGCCAAACCGCTGCCCGCCGCCGACTTCCTGCACTGGCTCCGGGATTGGCGCCAGCGCTACCCCACCCCGCCTCAGCGGCGGTAGCGGCGTTCGTCCAGGGTCAGCAGCCGTTCCGGGTTGAACACCATCAGCCCGGACACCACGGTGCCGTTGACGAAGGCTTCCGGCAGCATGATCAGCGGCAAATACCGCAGGTACTCGTGCACCAGCTCATCCCAGCTGTAGGAACCGGACGACCACAGCATCAGCACCATGGTGCCGCCGGCCACCAATACCGCCCCGGCGGCGCCGAAAAAACCACAGAAGAAGATGTAGGCAAAGAAGTTGCGGAAGTCCTTGTGACGCTCCCACAGCATGATGCCGTGACTGACCAGCGCCGGCACCATCACCGTGATCAGACCGTTGGCGGCAAACAGCTGCCAGGGCTCGCGACCGGTGACCACCACGATCACCAGCGCCATCAGCCCCGCCATCACCGCCAGTGGCCAGCCCAGCATCAGGGTCACCGCCGTCATCGCGAAGATGTGGATGGTCAGCCCCGGCGACAGCCCGGCCCGCAACTGCCACAGAAACCCCAGTGCCACCGCGGCCCCGAACAGACTGTGCTGCAGCGCCTGGTCCGTCTTCAGCCGGGCCCAGTCGGCCTGACGCACCGCAGCAGCCAGAATCAGGCAGAACAGCGCGGCCGTGACCACCAGTTGGGTTGTGGAAAAGATCTGCAGGGTCATCCCCATGACGACATCCCGTTCAGCAAGAAACCACTCGAAACACCCTATGATACGGTCTCAGCGCCATTCGGTGCCACGGCCGCGATGGCCAGGAGCGGCATTGCGATCAGGCCGCGGCCAGTTTGCGCCAGGCCTGGTAGGTACTGAGGAACACCTCGCCGCTGAGTCGCTGCAGGAAGTCGGTCTGCCGCAGCCGGTCCATCACCGGCCCCTTCACTTCTGACAGGTGCAGCCGCACATTGGCGTCCGCCAAACGATCGTTGATGGCCTCCAGGCTTTCCAGCGCCGAGGCGTCGATCTGGTTGATCGCCGGGCACACCATCACCACGTCGTGCAGCTCCGGGCGCTCACCGGCCAGCTCCAGCACCGTTTCCTCCAGAAAGCGGGCATTGGCGAAGTAAAGACTCTCATCGATCCGCAGCAGCGCCAGGCGCTCGCTGGTTTCCACCTCAAAGCGGCGCACGTTGCGGAAATGCTCGGTACCCGGCACCCGCCCCAACACCGCGGTGTGAGGCCGGGAGGTGCGGTACAGGAACAGCGCAATGGAGAGGCTGACACCGGCCAGGATGCCCGCCTCCACACTGTGGCCCAGAGTCAGCAGGATGGTGGCAAGCATGGCGAGAAAATCCGCCCGGGAATAGCGCCAGGTCCGCACCAGCGCCGGCAGGTCCACCAGACTGGACACCGACACGATTATCGTCGCCGCCAGCGCAGCTTTCGGCAGCTCCGTCAGCAACGGTGTCAGGAACAGCGCCGCCAGCACGATGCCAATGGCGGTGAACACCCCGGCCGCCGGCGTCGCCGCTCCGGCCTCGAAATTGACCGCGGAACGGGAAAAGCTCGCCGCCACCGGCATCGCACCGGAAAACCCGGACCCCAGGTTGGCCGCCCCCAGGGCCACCAGCTCCTGATCCGGATCGATCCGCTGGCGGCGTTTGGCCGCCATGGTCTGGCCAATGGAAATGGATTCCACAAACCCCACCACGCCGATCAACAGCGCGGCCAGGAACAGCTGCTGCCACAACCCCGGCTCCAGCGACGGCATCACCAGGGTCGGCAGCCCGGACGGCACCTGACCGACCACCGCCACACCGTCCCCGGCCAGATCCCCGGCCCAGGTCGCCAGGGTCGCCAGCGCCACCACCATCACCGGGGCCGCCTTCGCAGCCAGACCGGCACTGCGCGGCCCAAGGCCCAGGGCCACCAACGCCGGTACCAGTCCCCGCCTGGCCGCCACCAGCGCCAGCAGCGACGCCACGCCGATGGCCAGGGTCGGCCAGTGCACCTGGTGCAGGTGACCCAGCAACTGCTGCCCCATGCCCAGCAGGTTGTGGCCGGCAGCTTCAACGCCGATCAGGTGCCCCACCTGGCTGGTGGCGATGATGACCCCGGAGGCAGACACAAAGCCGGAGATCACCGGATGGCTGAGGAAGTTGGCCAGAAAGCCGAGACGGAAGACCCCCATCAGCACCAGCAACAGGCCCGACAGCACACTCAGCACGATGGCCCCGGCCAGGTACTCCGGACTGCCCGCCACAAAGAGCTGCTGCAGGGCCGCCGCGGTCATCAGCGACGCCACCGCCGCCGGCGCCACCGACAGTGCCCCGCTGGTGCCAAAGATGCCGTACAGCACCAGCGGCAGGATACTGGCGTAGAGTCCATACTCCGCCGGCACACCTGCCAGCAGGGCATAGGCCAGGGACTGGGGAATCAGCATCACGGTGACCACCACCGCCGCGACCAGGTCGCTGGCGAAGGTGTCGCGGTGATAGTGGGGCAACCATTGCAGGCAGGGCAGGAAACGCTGGATCGACATGGCAACAACCTGAATCAGAGACAACCATCAGCGCCGACAGGACGCCAATCAAAAGGTTATAGATTTATAACATTTTGAAATAACCGCTCTGAAACGGAGCTTCTCGATATTTGTCATCCACCAGATCGATCATACAAAAAGCTAAGGAACTGTTTATCGATTAAGAAACGGCCCCGGCTTTCACTCACCGGGCCATCAGCTCATCCAGCCGGGCCTGGATCTCCTGCCGTCGGCCGGCGTCCGCCTGGGGCCGGTCCGGTCTGGCCGGCGCCAGCAGAGCCCGTTCCAGGTAGCTCCGGGCCCGTTCGGGTTCGCCCTGTTGCATCAGGTAATCGCCGTAAAAGTAGTTCGGATCGATGCCATCCGGATTCAGCCGCAACGCCGCCTGCAGATGGTTCCGGGCCTCCTCGTCATCGCCAAAGGACAATGGCCAGCCCGGCACCTGGTAGTAGAGACTGCCCAGGGAGGTGTGGGCAGAGCCCGCCAGGGCCGTTCCGTCCAGCGCCAGGGCCTGCTCCAGCGCCTCCCGGGCATCACCCACCAGCGACAGAGCCCCCAGTCCGCCCTTGGCACCCGCGTAGGTGCTCAGCACGATGCCCTGCCAGATCCAGGCCTCGGCCCGTTGCGGGTGGGCCTCGCGCCAGCTCGTCACCTCAGCCACCAGCTGCTCAAAGGCCGCCTCCCGCTGCTTTTCCGGCAACTGGTACTGGATCTCCGCCCAGCGATGCTGGATCGACAGCAGCTGATCCGCGAACTCATCCGCCACCGCCGCGCTCGCCCAGAGCGCCACTACCAGGATCACCAACAACCGCTTCATTTCGAACCCTCCGTCATCAGAAACCGCTGGATCACCGGCAGCTGCCGGCGCATGGCCTGATCCACCAACCGGGGCAACAGACCGTTCAGCATCACAAAGAACCGCTCCGGCCAGCCCAGAAAACGCCGAGTCTGGCTCCGGGCCATGGTATCCACGATGTCCCTGGCCACCGCCTCCGGCGGATCAACCCGATTGCCCAGGGCCTGGTTGAGCGCGTCCACTGCCCCCGGATTCATCGCGGTCTGGGTGGCCCTGGGGGCCACATAAAGGACGTCGATCGGGGTGTCCGCCAGCTCCCGTCGCAACGCCTCGGTGAATCCGCGCAAGCCGAACTTGGTGGCGCAATAGGCGCTGTAGCCCGGAAAGCCGATGCTGCCGAAGGTCGAGCCAACAAACACCATGCCCCCCTGCCCCCGCTCCCGGAACCTCGGCACAAAGTGGGCCGACACGGCAAAGGCGCTGGTCAGGTTGACCGCCATCAACTGTTGCCAGTCCGCCATCGCCAGGGCGTCCAGCCGGCAGAACCGGTTCTGTCCGGCACAATGGATGACGCCATCAATCAGCGGATGCTGCTCCGACACCCGGGCCAGTTCGGCGCCAAGGTTCGCCGCCGCCAGATCGAGCTGAACCCAGTCGCAATCCGGCAGGGGCAATACAGGCTGGGAGCGGCTGGCCACCACCAGGCGGGCACCGGCGGCCTGCAACGGCTCGATCAGGGCCCGACCAATACCACCAGTGCCTCCCAGCAACAGGAAGGTGCGATCACGCAGCTGCATGGCTCACCTCCGGCAGAGGAATCGCCCGCAGCATGTCGCCGTACAGGCGGTAGCAGATCCGCGCGGTATCGATGATGGCAGCCTGGTCGTCCGGGTCGGTGATGCCATCCATCAGGGTCCGGAAAAACTCGAAATGGTCCTGGTCCAGCTCGCCGTGGGAGTAGAGGTAGCTGAAGGCCTCGTTGGGCAATCCCAGATGCTGCTGGATCATCTGCCCCATGCTGGTGGCCAGCTCAATGCTGGTGCCTTCCAGCACCTGCACCATGCCAAACAGCCCAACCGGGTTGCCGCGCTGGATCAGGTCATAGAGGTAAGCCACCATCAGCCGGATCGGCAGATCGGGCTGCCCCCGACGCACCGGCTCCGGCGCCGTATCGCAGGCCGCCAGGTCGGCCAGTATCCACTCGTGGTGGCCATACTCCTCATCGATGTAGGACACAAGCGCCTTGCGCACGAACTCCAGCCGCTCCGGCAACCGTCCACCGCAGGCCATCATCAGCGGCGCGGTGTGTTTGACGTGATGGTAGGCCTGGGTCAGGAAGTAGCGGTAGCTGTCCAGATCGAACCGGCCCTGGGGAATGGCGGTCAGCACCGGGGCTTCGGTGACGTGCCGACGCGCATCGGCGGTGGCGGCTTGCAGGGTTTCGAAAAATGCCATGGTGAGACTCCTCACTCTGAAAGGATGGAAAGTCCGGCCGACGGGTCGCCGTCCGGTGGAAACGATGACGCTGGCGTCACCAGCAACACCCGGGCGGCCGGGGCCAGCAGCGTTGGCAGGTCGGCGAGCAGGCGCTGCCTGACCAGTCGGCCATTGGCGGTGACATGGCCCTGATCGGTCGTGAGTGACCAGGGCAACAGATACAGGCAACGCAGGCGGGCATAGTCCGGCAACCGGGCGTTCAGCCGCTGCGCCGCCTCACGGATTGCCTCCGGCGTCTGTTCCGGCCGTGGCACCAGCAGCGCCGAGGGCTGGGGCTCGCCGTCGCCAAACACCAGCGCCTGTCGCACGGCCAGGGTCTGCAACAGTTCGCTTTCCAGCCATTCCGGGCTGATGTTGCGACCGAAGCTGGTGATGATGAGATTTTTCTGGCGGCCGCTCACCGACAGGAAGCCGTCTTGGTCCAGCGCACCGAGATCCCCGGTTGCCACCTCCCCACAACGGTTGGCTAGCTCGCCGAGGTAGCCCAGGTAGGCCTGCCCCTGCACCAGGATCTCGCCCGTCTCGCGGATGCTCACCGACAGGTGATCCAGCGGTCGCCCCACCCGTTCCAGGTGGTCGTCACCGGGCACGTTCAGGGCCACCACCGAGCCGCATTCCGACAGCCCATAACCCTGATACAGCGGAACGCTGAGGGCCCGGGCACGACGGATCAGCTCCGGCGCCACGCGGCCCCCGCCGACGGCCAGAAAGCGGAAGCACTCGGGATCAAGCTGACCCTCGGCCACCGCCTGCACGATCACCATCGCCAACTCCGGCACCAGGATCAGCGAGTCCGGCCGCTCCGCGGCCAGCGCGGCCACCAGCTGTGCCGTATCCAGCGCGCTGCTGCCGTGAAACCCCAGTTCCGCCAGGGGCCGCAACACCACGGTGGCGCCCAGCAACAGCGGCAGGTAGACCCCGGCGATGTTCTCCAGCAGGGTGGCCAGGGGCAGCACACAAAGATGCCGCGACAGCACCACGCCCTCCAGCCGGCGAGCTAGGGCAGCGACCGTGGCATCCAGTTGCTGGTGGGCCAGGCAAACCCCCTTGGGCTGACCGGTACTGCCGGAGGTGAAGGTGACTTTGCCCGTGCCCTCCGGCATCGCCTGTGGCTCACCGGTCTTGGCCACCGGCTGCAGCCAGAGGCCCGCTCGCAACGGCTGGCCGGAGCCCGTGTCCGCAACCTGGAGGATGGCGTCCAGACCGGCGCTGACTACCAGATGCTGCCGCTGCGCGCTGGAGAAGAACCCGGGAATCGGCACGCAGACGCGGCCAGCCAGACGGCAGGCCAAATCCGCCAACACCCAGTTAACGCTGTTGTCTCCCGCCAACCCCAAACGTTGCCCGTCCTGCGCCTGCAAACGCGCCGCCAGGGCCGTCACCTCCGTCCACAACTGCCGATAACTCAGGCACTCCGTGGCGGACTCCAGGGCCCGCCGACCGGGCTGCTCGGCCGCCAACCGGGCCAGCCGTTCAGGCAATCCAGTCATAGCGGGCCTCCCGGTCAGCCAGATTCCAGGCCTGTACCCGCTGCAGCACACCCTGCCGGGCCAGGCTGCGGTACCCCTCTGCCACGGCGGCGGCCATCGCCTGGGGGTGATGATCGTAGTAACGGCCCCAGCCCTGCCCACCGTCCGCCAGACGTGCCGGGTCCGCAGGTGCCAGCCAGTGGGTCTGGATACCCTGGCGTTCAAAGCTGTTGCGCAACTGGTCGGTACCGGTAAAGCCGATCCACTGGTAGCCCTGGGCCTGCAACCAGACCGTCAACAGCGGGAACAGATAGCGGGACACGCCCGCTTCCACGCCGGCCAGGTGGGCTATCTCTGCCACAGTCTCCCGCGATGGCCGGGGTGATCCCGGCAACAGCTGCTCGATTGGCTGACCGGTATAAGCCTCCAGAAACAATGGTTCTGCTGCCGCCTGGCGGACCCCGACGGCGGCGAGCAACGAACCTTGGCGGCTGGTCAGAACCAGCAGGCGGGGTACTTGCAGTGCCGGCATTGCCCCGTACGCCTGGTGAAAGCGACGCTGGATAAACGCCACCGCGGCGGCCTCGGTGGCAGAGCCCGGCGCCACCTCGCACAGCAGGCGCCCGGCACAACGAAAACGCGGCTGGACCTCATCGGACAGCACTGAGCAGGTGGTGGAAAGGGTCATCGGATCAGACATCGCAGCAGCTCCCTGGCCTCTGGAAACATTTCAGGTTTCCACGCTAGCGGTGCGGGCTTAACCCAGCCTTAAGCCGGGCCCGCCAAATCCTTAAGCCGACCTTAAGGTTTGTGTGCCAGAATTCGAAAAGCTGTGCTGTTAATTCGAGTCACTGTGCTGTTAGAGGAACACGCCATGCGCATCCTGCTGGTGGAAGACGACCACCTCCTGGCCCAAACCATGCTCGAAATGCTGCGGGAGGATCATTACGCCGTCGACTGGCTGGACGATGGCCAACAGGCCGAAGCAGCCATTGCCGAGGAACACTTTGACCTGGTGATCCTCGACCTGACCCTGCCGCGGGTCGATGGGCTGGATATTCTGCGGCGCAGCCGGCAGCGGAACGTGGGTACGCCGATGATCATTCTCACCGCCCGCGGTGACCTGACGGAGAAACTGCAGGGGCTGGATGCCGGCGCTGACGACTACCTCACCAAACCGTTTGTGATGGCGGAACTGAAAGCCCGTATTCGGGCCGTAAGCCGGCGCGCCCAGGGCCAGGCCGAGCTGGAACTGCGAGTGGGCGCCCTCGCCCTGGACCCGGCCCACTACCTGCTCAAGATCGGCGAGACCCGGATGTCGCTCCCCCGCAGCGAGTTCCAGATCCTCCACTACCTGATGCGCCACCCCGACCAGGTCGCCACCCGCCGGCGGCTTGAGGAGCAACTCTATGGCTGGGAAGCCGGCGCCGAAAGCAATGCCCTGGAGGTCCACATCCACCACCTGCGCAAGCGCATAGGCAAGTCGCTGATCCGCACGGTACGGGGGGTTGGTTACCTGCTGGACAGCCAGGCAGCAACGGAGGTTGCGTCCACACCATGTCCCTGACCCGAACCCTGACCCTGCTGATCTTGGCCACCGTGCTGGTGATCGCCGGGCTGGCCGCCATCTGGAGCTACGTGGAGAGCAACCACGAACTGGAGGAACTGTTCGACGCCGAGCTGGCCCAGAGTACCCGGATTGTCCAGGGGCTGGTCCGCCACCTGGTTCAGAGCCAGTCCCTGGCGTC
The DNA here is from genome assembly GCF_023156385.1 of Marinobacter xestospongiae. Classification (GTDB taxonomy): domain Bacteria; phylum Pseudomonadota; class Gammaproteobacteria; order Pseudomonadales; family Oleiphilaceae; genus Marinobacter; species Marinobacter xestospongiae. The sequence continues at coordinate 104,836 of NZ_JAKZAK010000007.1, read as the reverse complement.
CATGCAACAGATTCTGGAAGACACCCTGGCGCTGCCGCCGGGCGCTCGCCAGGAAGGCGATTTTGAGGAGATACTGCCGGACGGCTCCGGCCACAAATATGAGAAAAAAATTGCCTTCCAGATCTGGTCTGCCGACGGCGAGCTGTACCTCAGCACCCAGCTTCACGACACCGGTTTCAGTCCCCGGCCCGGCTACGCCTGGGCGGAGTCCCAGGGCTTTGCCTGGCGCACGTTCACCCTGCAGGACCCCGCCACCGGCGTATGGATACGGGCGGCACAACGCAACGACATTCGCCAGGAGCTGAGCGAGGAACTGGCAGTGAGCAACGTACTGCCGCTGCTGGTGGCGCTGCCGTTGCTGGCCATTGCCCTGGTGCTCGCGATCCGCCTGGGCCTGCGACCACTGCGACGACTGGCGACACCGTTACGGCACATGGCCCCGGAGCGCCTGCACCCGCTGGACGAACACGCCGCTCCGAAAGAGGTGCAGGCCCTGGTACAGGCGATCAATGGCCTGCTGCAACGGCTCGACGATGCCCTGGACCGGGAACGCCGGTTCTCCGCCGACGCCGCACACGAACTGCGGACACCGCTGGCGGCCCTGCGTCTGAACCTGGAGAAAGTCAGCGCCGAGGCGCCGGAAAAATACGACGGCCTGATTCGCTCCGTCGACCGGATGTCCCACCTGGTGGAGCAGATGCTGCTGCTCAATCGGGTGGACCACGACGCCGCACTGGAGCGTCAACCGGTCAACCTCGCGGAGCTGGTGGCGGACGAGCTGGCAGGCATAGCGCCATTGGCGATGGCCAGGGGCATCACACCGGTGTTGGATAGCGGAGATCAGCCAAGCTGGTGCCACGGCAATCCGGTGCTGCTGGGAACCCTGATCCGCTCCCTGCTGGCCAACGCCGTGCAGTACAGCCCGGCTGCAACGGAACTTCAGGCCAGCATCCGCCATGACCACAACCAACTGGTACTGAGACTCTGTGACCAGGGACCGGGAATTGCGCCAGAACAGAGGCAACGGGCATTGAGCCGCTTTGTTCGCCTGGATCAGCGCCAGGGTACTGGCGCTGGCCTGGGCCTCGCCATTGCCCAACGCATTGTCGACCGCCACGGCGGTCAGTTGATGCTGTCAGACCGCGACGATGGCCAGTCTGGCCTGTGTGTTCAGATCAGCCTGCCCGCGGAGCCTGATCCGGCGGCCATTTGCCGGTAGAATGCCTGGCAACAGCCACCATACGGGAGTTCTCCGTGTCCTCACCCTCACCGACCCTGCAGCGGGAATGGCAAGCCTTCTGGCTGGCCGTGGGGTTCCTTACCCGCATCCCGATGCCGGTGCGGATTGACTACAGCCCCCAACTGATGAACCAGTGCAGCCTCTATTTCCCCCTGGTGGGTCTGCTGCTGGGCGCACTCTACGCCGGGCTTTTCCTGCTGCTGGGTCAGTTCTGGAGTCCAGTGATCGCCATTGCCCTGGTGCTGGCGTTCCACCTCTGGCTCACAGGCTGTTTCCACGAGGACGGTCTGGCGGACTGTGCCGATGGCCTTGGCGGCGGCTACACCGTTGAGGACAAACTGCGGATCATGAAAGACAGCCGCATTGGCACCTACGGCACCGCCACCCTGGTGGTGGCCCTGGGGCTCAAGCTGGTGCTGTTGCTGGGCAGCGCCCACATCGCTCTGGCGTTGCTGCTGGCTCCCTGCCTGGCCCGGCTGACACCACTGCTGCTGATGCGCTATCTGGATTACGTTTCCGATCCGGACCGCAGCAAGAGCAAGCCCGTGGCCGAGACCTTCAGTGCCGACCGGCTGCTGGTCGCCACCCTCTTCACCCTGACCGTGGCGCTGATCGCCAGTGCCTGGGAGGGCTATCTGGTGCTGTGGGCCCTGCTGGCCATCGCCGGCACCGCACTGGTGTGGGGGCGCCTGCTGAAGCGTCAACTCGGGGGCTATACCGGGGATGCCCTCGGCGCCAGCGTGGTGCTGTCTGAGCTGGTGTGGCTGCTGCTGATGGCGGCGGGCTAGGGGCCTTTGATCCGGCAAACGGCCCCAAAAAGGGGCCGACAATCCCCAAATTGGGTACTATAATCCCCAATTTAGGGCTTAAAGGACATACAAAAATGTCAGCAACCAGTATCGGAGACGCTCTATTCACCAAAACACAGCAACGCCTGCTGACTCTGCTGTATGGCCAACCGGACCAAAGCTTTTACCTGAATGAGTTGGTCGGGCTGGCCCAGGTCGGTCGCGGCGCGGTGAGTCGTGAACTGGCCAAGCTGAAAGATTCAGGGCTGGTGAACACAACTCGAAGAGGAAACCAGGTTCACTATCAGGCCAACGACGCCAATCCAATCTACGATGAGCTGACACAAATTGTACAAAAGACATTCGGAATCACAGACCTGATTCACGCAGCCTTGCAGCCAATAGCAACCAGCCTTGAGCAAGCCTTTATCTACGGCTCAATCGCCAAGGGAGAAGCCCACGCGGACAGTGATGTGGATCTCATGCTGGTTGGGCATGATCTGAGCTACAGTGCAATCATGGAGCTGCTGGAGCCTGTCGAAAAAAGACTGCGCCGCACCATCAATCCTACCCTGTACTCACCCGATGACTTGACGAAACGCATCGAAGAGCAGCAAAGTTTCGTCACCCGGGTCATGGACCAACCCCGAATCAACCTGAAGTTCAAACAATAACGACAGGACGGATGCATGGACGCACTCGACAACCTGGTACGAATCCGAAAACTGAAGCCCGAGCCTCCAGACGCCAAAGAGTTCGCCGGCATGCTCAGAGCCGGACAAACCAAGTTACAAGACGCTGGCATTAGGGGCCTTTCGGAAGACAGTCGCTTTGCACTGGCCTACAGTGCAGCGCATGCCCTATCCCTGGCCGCTCTGCGTTGGCATGGCTACCGATCAGATAGCCGCTATGTGGTCTTCCAGTGTCTGCAGCACACCGTTGAGCTTCCGAGCGCAAAGTGGCGTGTTTTGGACAAATGTCACGCGGCCCGCAACCTGGCTGAGTATGAGGGGCAGGTGGACGTTAACCCGCAACTGCTCAAAGAGCTGATTGAAATCACCCGGGAGCTCGAAGGCTTGGTGGCCAAGCTACCGCCAATTGTCCACCAGAATACTGCCGATTAACTCCGAATTGGCTCTCGCAATCAAAAACGATTGGCCCGGTAAGGGCTCATATCCACCGCCGGCGTATCGCCGTCCATCATCTGTGCCAGCAGTTCGCCGGTAACCGGGCCCAGGGTAAAGCCCTGGTGACCGTGGCCAAATGCCAGCCACAAGCCGTGCTGCCCCGGTGCCGGTCCGATCACCGGTTTCATGTCCGGGGTGCAGGGCCGTCCCCCCATCCAGGGTTCGTTATCGAGCCGCTCACCCAGCGGGAAGAACTGGCCGGCTACGGTTTCAGCGGCCACCAGTTGGCGGTGGTCCGGTGGCGCGTCCTCACGGGTCAGCTCGGCACCGGTGGTCAAGCGGATGCCGGCCTGCATCGGCGCCAGCAGATAGCCGACCTCGGCGTCCATCACCCAGTGCCGTAACGACGCCCCGGGCCGGCAACCGTAATGCATGTGGTAACCCCGCTTAACGAACAGCGGCACCGACAGCCCCTGGCGCGCCAGCCAGTGGGCGCTCCAGGGCCCCATCGCCATCACCACCTGCTCGGCCTGCAACGTTCCAGTGTCGGTTTGTGCCTGCCAGCCTGAACCCTGACGGCTCAGTTTCTGTAACGATGCCCGCACCAGCGTACCGCCACTGGCCTGGAAGTGATCGGCATACGACGCCACCAGCCCACCGGGATCGGTTGCGGTCCAGGGCTGGGTCCAGTGGATGGCACCAGCCAGTCCCGGCGCCAGATCCGGCTCCAGCCGCGCCAGAGCGCGACCATCCAGTGCCTGGTAGGCAACGCCGAAACGTTCCCGGATGGTTTCCGCCTGACGGCTTTCCTCCGCCAGGGCGCGACCGGTGCGAAATGCCTTCACATAGCCCTGGCGACGGATCAGCCGCTGGCTGTTGGTGGCCGCAATCATCTGGCGGTGAGCCTCCAGGGCGCGACCGATCAGCGCTGCGTAGGCCGGCACCAGCCGTTCATAGCGGGCCGGCGCCGAGTTCTGCCAGTAGCGGAACAGGGCCGCCGCGGCATCAAGCAGGCCAGAAGGCCGGTAGCGGATATCCACCTGGCGGTTGGGTAATACCCGCAACAGGGTGGCCAGGTCTCTGGGGAACGCGTAGGGGCGTACCGCCTCGTGCTGGATGATGCCGGCATTGCCGAAAGAGGTTTCACGGCCTGGCTGGCAACGATCCAGCAGGGTCACCCGATGACCCCGCTGCACCAGATGCCAGGCCACCGAGACGCCGACCATGCCGGCGCCAAGGACCAGAATGTTACGGGACATAGCGATTACGTAGCTCTCACATCGTCAGGGTTAGCCAGCAACGGTGACCGCCGCTGGCGTATCCAGGCCACCAGAATGGCCGCCATCAGGAAGAAACCCAGATAACCAAAGATGGGGTAGACCTTACCCACCAGGCTGACAAAGCCCAGCAGGCTGCAACCATAGGCCGCCAGACCGATCACCACCGTACCCAGACGGAAACGGGACGTACCGGCCGGCAAAAAACGCGCGCAGAAGGAATACAGCGTTCCCACCGCGGTGTTGAGGATCATCCCCAGGATCACCAGGGCCACCAGCAGCGACAACATTGGCGACACTTCCGATACCAGCATCAGCATCGGCATGGGCGCTCCGGCCACCGTGTCCAGCCGCGACAGCAAGCCCAGGGCAATAGCCAGCATCAGGCCACCGAGCACCAGGCCACCCAACAGACCGCCCCAGGCTGCAGTGCGTTCGTTGCGGGCGGTGCCGCCCATGATCGCCAGAATCGGCACACCGGCAACGATGTTGTAGGACACATAGAGCAAGGCCCCAAGCCACCAGTAACGGGCGCCGGCGGTCTGCTCTGAGGCGATCGTTTCCAGCGTCGCCGTGTCCGCCTCCCGGGTGAACACCGCGTAGGCCGCCACAGCCACGGACACCAGCACCAACAGCGGGGTGACCGCGCCAATCAGGGTGATCACCCGTCGCACGTCCAGGCACACGGCCGCCACCACTGCCACCGTCACCAGGGCACTGCCCAGGGCTGCGGGGAACTCGAACTGCTGCTCCAGCAACGCCCCGGCGCCAGCCAGCATCACCACAGTGACCGCAAACATGAAAAAGGTGATCAGCCCGTCCACCAAACGGCCCAAATAGGGCCCACAGATCGCCTCCACCACCACCTTGTGGGACTGCGCCTGCAACCGACTGCCCATGCCCGCCAACGCCATCCCCAGAAACACGAACACCGCCGCACTGAGCAACGTTCCGAGCAGCCCCCAGAGGCCGAAGTTGACGAAGAACACCAGGATTTCCTGGCCGGATGCAAATCCGGCGCCCACCAGCACACCGACAAAGGCACCGGCGATTCTGATCACATCTTTCATGTTTTCACCCCATTTTTTCTTGTTGTTGGAGATCCCTGAGCCGCGTCTTAATCAGGCCTCACCGACCCAGGCCTGGACTTCCACTTCCACGTCTACCCCCAGAGCAAGCCCGGCGGTGACCGTGGATCGCACCGGCAGGGCACCCTCGAAATAGCGCTGGTAGACCTCGTTGAAGCCGGCAAAGTGAGCCATGTCAGACAGCCAGACCGTGGCTTTTACCACCTGGGAGAAATCCGCACCGCAATGCTGGAGGGTGTCACCGATGCGGCTCATCACGGCCTCGGTCTGCTCCTGGATGGAACCTTTCACCACGGTGCCGTCCGTGGTCATCGGCACCTGGCCCGACAGCATCAGGAAGCCGCCAACCCGGATCGCCCGGGAGAACGGAAACGGCAGTTCACTGGGGTATCGCACTATGCTTTCAGTCATGGTTATCACTCACTGGGTGGCTTTAATAAATTCTCTGATTAGAGAATATCAGATATGAGAACTTTAGAGTCAAGCCGCTCTCGGGATAAACTACCACCTCATGCTCCACCGGACTCCGCACCAGCCACCATGACCACTCCCCCATCGCAGACCGCCCACCCGCTGATCGATCGGGCCCTGGTGGGCGCCCGACTCCGGGCCCATCGCAAACGCCAGCAGTTGACCCTCAAGCAGCTGTCAGAACGCTGCGGGGTCGCGCTGTCGACCCTGTCCAAGATGGAGCTGGGCCAGGCCACGGTGAGCTACGACAAGCTCGCCGCCGCCGCCCGCGCCCTCCACATCGACCTGTCCCAGCTATTCACCCCCGACGACGGCGACACCGACGGCACCAACCAGCCCACCGCCGTGGTCAACCGGATTGCCGATACCACCGGCTACGGCACCGGCAACTACGAGTACCACCCCATTGCCGGCGAGTTTCCCGGCCGCACCATGAGCCCGCTTTACGCCCGCATCATGGCCCGGGACCTCAGTGAGTTCGATGACTTCATCCGTCACCCGGGGCAGGAGTTCACCATGGTGCTGTCCGGCCGGGTGCGCATCCATTTCGAAAATGGCGAGCACATCAGCCTGGGAGAACGGGAAACCGCCTACTTCAACAGCGAGATTGGCCACATCTACCTCGCCGAAGGCGACGGCGATGCCGAGGTGATTGCGGTAATGACCGAGCGGGACGGCGTGGTGGAGCGGGCCACGGCAGGCCAGACGGAACGATAAGCAACCTCAGAAAGGACACATCATGCATCGGCAGGCCCTGTACTGGATCGTCACCCTTCTCAACACCCGGGGCATCCCCTTCCAGATCTGCGGTGGACTGGCCGCCCGGGGCTATGGCGCCAGCCGTGCACTCAACGACATCGACCTGTTTGTGCCTGGCGAGCATTTTCAGACGGTGGTGGCCGATGGCGACGCGCACATCTCCAAACCCGCCGGCCACTACTGCGAGGAAGGCTGGGACCTGACCTACGTGCAGTTTGTCCACAGCGGCGTCAAGATTGAGGTGGGCAGCACCGACCAGCCCCGCATCTTCGATGCCCGCCGGCAGCGCTGGATACCACTGTCCATCGACCTGAGCCGCAGTGTGGCGGTCACGTTGCTGGGGCTTGAGCTGCCCCTGATGATGAAGGAAGATCTGGTGAGCTATAAATCCGCACTCTCGCGCCCGGTGGATCTTGAGGATCTGCGGGCGATGCAGGGCCAGGCCGGCTAGCCCTCAACGCCGGCGCCCGACGGGCACACCCACACAACGCCAGGAGGCAACGTGATCGTCATCTACGGAATCCGGGAATACCTCAACCCGATCAAACCCAAACTCTCGGATGTTATCCACAACTGCATGCAATCGGTGCTGGGGATGCCTGAGGACAAACGGGCTCATCGCTTCATCCCCCTGGATGCCGAGGACTTCTATTATCCCGGCGGCCGCACACCGGCCTACACGGTGATCGAGATCAACATGATGGAAGGCCGCACCGCCGACACCCAGAAAGCGCTGATCAAGGCCCTGTTCCAACGTATCCAGGCGGAAATCGGCATCTCACCGGTGGATGTGGAAATCACCATCAAGGAACAACCCGCCCACTGCTGGGGCTTTCGCGGCATGACCGGCGACGAGGCCCGTGACCTGAAGTATTCGGTCAACGTGTAGCCGGGGTGCGCGTGCGCGTCCGAACGACTCCCCGGGCAAGTGATGAGCGCAACGAACAATAAACCGAGGGGAGTTCGACCAATGATCGAATATCAGCGACTGCTGATTAACTCGGCTCGAATCGTTCCTGCAACCATGCGTTGATCTCGGAGGATTCATACAGCCAACGCTCATTGCCATCATCCTGTCGAATCTTCAGGCAGGGCACTTTGATGCGGCCGCCACCGGCCTCCAGTGCCGCACGATGCTCGGGGTCATGCTGGGCATTGCGGGTTTCAATGTTCAGGCCAAGTCGGGCGATTTCCTTACGTACCTTGATACAGAACGGACAGGCACTGAACTGGTAAAGCGCGAGAGCTTTGCTGGCCTGGTCAACGACTGCCTGCTCTTCAGGGGTGCGGGTCACGCTTTTAGGCGTACTGAGCTTTTCACTGAGCAGCATGAACGGTGTCAGGACCAGGCGCAGGGTGCGGAAAAAAAGACGTACAATCAATTTCATGGGTAAGGCTCAAACTCCAAATTGAAGGTTGCCGGCCGGATCTCGGCATTCAGGCTTGATTTGCTTACTTGATAGCGGTTCGAGAGGATATCACTTCGCTCGGTTGATTAGGTACTGACAGGAGCCACGGGACTTTCCCTGCAGCAGAGTGTGTCCTTACTGCTATCGGTTGACTGACACAGAAAAGGTGACAGCCCTCGGAATGGGTGGGCCGTAAACGCATGTTGAGTTGGAGGTTGCTGTTATGACACTGGGCCCTATCCGTTGGTTCATCGCGCTTGCCGCCGGCTTGTCACTGAACGCGCTGGCGATGGACGGCGAAGAGATCAGAGTGTGTGGAGACGGCGCAGGGTGGCCACCTTACACCTATGAACTGGACGGAGAGGTCGCCGGTTATGACGTGGATGTACTCGAGAGAATACTCACGCCCGCGGGCGTGTCTTTTACGGTGGAAATGCAGCCCTGGGCACGTTGCACGGGACTCACCGAAACCGGCGCCTATCACATAGCATTGAGTGCCTCGTACAGTGATGAACGGGCGCAAACCTACCTGTTAACGGAGCCTTACTACACCGTACAGCCCAGCTATATCTTCGACAGGAATCGTTATCCGAATGGGCTGAATGTCAGCGAGCCCGCTGATCTGATGAACTACAGGCTATGTGGCCTCAGGGGCTACAACTACACGGGCTTTGGCGTTGCGAACGAAAATGTGGATCAGGGCACCAACACCTTTGATCAGGTCGTCAACAAGACGCTTGCCGGTCGCTGCGATGCGTTTCTTGCCCGCTATGAGATACTCGCCGGCTTCTCGGCTCTTGGCCAGAATCACCTGCGGGAGGGCCTGACCGCAGAACCCATTCCAGGGGTGGAGGCAGATCAGTTCCATATGATGATTTCCCGGCAATACCCGGGAGCGGAAGAGCTTGTGCAACTGCTCAATCATGGGTTCGAGGCACTGGCTGCGGATGGCACGCTGGAATCGTTGCTTCAGGGCTATCTGGGGGATCAAGGAACCTCGGATTAACTGGACAAGCATCGTTAATCAGAGAGCGACTAACCCTATTGTGCCAGGTCTACCCACTGCCCCTGAGTGAGCTCGCCCAAATGCCGTGGGTTCAGTCGGAACACGGAGTTCGGTGTTCCAGCCGCCGCCCAGATCTCGCTGTACTGGTGTAAGTCCTGGTCCAGGATGGTTTGAACCGAGGCATTATGCGCCACGGGCGGAACACCGCCGATCGCGTAGCCCACTTTCTCTCGTACAAACGACGCATCGGCCTTCTTGAGCACAATACCCGTCGCTTCCCTGACCTTGTCAGTGCACACCCTGTTGGTACCCGATGCCACCACCAGCACGGGCTCACCGGTCTCGCCGTGTTTAAAAATCAGGGACTTCGCTATCTGCGAAACCGTACAACCAATCGACTCGGCGGCCTCTTCCGCCGTACGCGTTGAGCCCGGCATCTGTTGAACCACAAAGTCCTGGCCATGCTGAGACAGGAACTCCTGTACTTTCACGGATGAGGCTTTCAACTCCTTTGACATGTTTCCTCCCTAGTTTCAACGAGCCAACGATTAGAGTAATGCGGTGGAGGGCCCAGAACAATGCCATGATCGAAAGCGGGGCATCGATTGTGATAAAAAGCTTCCAACCATTCGCGGGTGCAAAAAATATGACAGTCTACGCAGTGTTAGTCGGCGTGTTTCTGGGTCTTACCTCCATAGTGAGTAACGCTAATTCCGAAGAGGACATCCCTGTCTTTTTCGATATGGCCCCCTGGGAAAAGGAGCGCCTTACCACTGCAATCGATGCGGATTTTATGACGTCGGAGGTTTTCGCCCAACTGGTTGAGCCGGAAGGGGAGTTTCTGGGATATATGGGATCTGACTATTACCGTTTGCATATCGGATTCACCGAAGTGCGCCCTGTTGAGGAAGCAGAAACCAAGGTATTAGTCTCAGGGTATCTAAGGAGGGGAGCGCTGCACTGTAATCTGGAGGGTACCATCCACGTTGAGCATAGCCACGACCTGAAGCGGCTGGATTTTGGCGTGGACAATGAACACCGGAATTCAGGGATCAGTCGCCAGGGATTTGTATTCGGCTCCTTTTCACTTAAGACCATGGGCACCGAAAACTGCGCCGGAACGCTGCGGGGGCGCAATCGAGTAACCTGGATGTTAATGGAAAATGGCTCGATCACACGAAATGATGTGGGCAATGATCGCTACCTGCGGGGAGACAATCTATATGCCGGCGTCTGGATACAAGAATCGTCGGCCAGCGCCCTTGATGCAAACTGGGGTGAATTCCGGATTCCTTTTGCCCGCCCCGAGCTGGACATCGGGGCGGCTGAGTTCTCGGTCAATCCTGAGTACCTTGACTACGGTTGGCAGTAGACTTGAGTCCCGGACAATGTCCGATCAGCCATTGTCATTTAGGAAACCTCTGATTAACCCTGTTCTTGCCCTTGTCATGCAGATGTAGACGATGACGAAATGCGGTGTTACCGACCCCGTGCGGCATACCCAGGCACGGTCAGGCCACCCCCAACAACCGCTTCAACCAGTCGGTATCCAGACACTCCTCCACCGCGTCCGCCAGCCGATCCAGCTGCCGTTCCCGGTGACTGGCGTAGTCGACAGCCTGGCCCTGGTCCCGCAGCCCCCAGTGGGCCAGCAGGGCGGCGCAGGCGGCGGGGTCGTCGAACAGGCCGTGGAGGTAGGTGCCCATCACCCGGCCATCGGCGCTGATGGCGCCGTCCACCTTGTCGGCCAGGGTCACCAGCGGGCGCGTCAGGTCCGCACCGGTGGTAACGCCGTTGTGGATTTCGTAGCCGCAAACCGCAGCCGGCGCCTCGGCGCCGGGAACCGTCAAGGTACCGCTAACGCGGGTGAGCTGTTTGCCGGCCACCATCCGGGTGTGGGTATCCAGCCAGCCCAACCCGGCGGTGATGCCGGGTTCACCTTCCAGGCCCTCGGGGTCGTCAACCTGCTGTCCCAGCATCTGGAAACCGCCACAGATGCCAAAGACATGGCCGCCGTACCGCAGGTGACGTTCGATGACCGCCTCCCAGCCGTTGGCCCGCAACCAGGCCAGATCGCCGCGGGTATGCTTGCTGCCGGGCAGCAGGATGACATCCGCCGGCGGCGGGGTCTGGTCGGGGCCGACAAACGTCAGCTCCACCCCGGGATGCAGCCGTAACGGGTCGAAATCGTTGTGGTTGCTGATGCGTGGCAACACCGGGACCACCACCCGCAGGGCACCGGCCTGGTGCTCACTGGCCGTGCCCACCGAGTCCTCGGCATCCAGCACCAGGCCGTGGAGGTATGGCAGCACGCCGTTCACCGGCTTGCCCGTACGTTCGGTCAACCAGTCCAGCCCGGGTTCCAGCAGGGCCAGGTCACCGCGGAAGCGGTTGATGATAAAGCCCCGGGTACGGTTGCGCTCCGATTCGGAAATCAGTTCCAGAGTCCCCACCAGCTGGGCAAACACGCCGCCACGGTCGATGTCGCCCACCAGCAGCACCGGGCAATCCACCATCTCGGCGAACCCCATGTTGGCGATGTCGTTGGCCCGCAGGTTCACCTCCGCCGGGCTACCGGCGCCTTCGGCGATGATGACATCGTAGCGTGCGCTCAGAGCCTGCCAGGCGTCGTACACTGCCTGCCGGGCCTCGGCCTTGTAGGCGTGATAGTCCACCGCGTTCATATTGCCGTAGACCTGCCCCCGCAGGATCACCTGGGCACCGCAATCGCTCTGGGGCTTGAGCAGCACCGGATTCATGTCGCTGTGGGGCTCCACACCACAGGCCAGGGCCTGCAGCGCGGTGGAGCGCCCGATCTCGCCACCGTCCACGGTAACCGCGCTGTTGAGGGCCATGTTCTGGGGTTTGAACGGTGCCACCGCCACGCCCTGGCGCTGCAACCACCGGCACAGGGCGGCCACCACGGTGCTTTTACCGGCATCGGAGGTGGTGCCCTGGATCATCAGGGTGGTCATGGCGTTACAGTTCCACGCCCTTCTGGGCCTTCACACCCTGATCCTTGAAGGCGTGCTTGAGGGGCTTCATTTCGGTGACGGTGTCCGCCAGTTCGATCAATACGTCCGGGGCGTAGCGGCCAGTGACGGTCACATGCTGCATCTCCGGGCGGTTATGAAGATCGTCCATCACCCGATCCAGGTTGAGGTAGTCGTAGCGCAGGGCAATGTTGAGTTCGTCCAGCAGCACCATGTCGTAGCTGGGGTCCTTGAGCATCTTGCTGGCGATCTCCCAGGCCGCCTCGGCGGTCTGCACATCGCGCTCCCGGTCCTGGGTATCCCAGGTATAGCCCTCACCCATGACGTGATAGTCCACATTGGGCAGGTCCTTGAAGAAGGTGTGCTCGCCGGTGGTAAAAGAGCCTTTGATGAACTGAACGATGCCCACCTTCATGCCGTGGCCAAGGGCGCGGGCGACCATGCCAAAACCGGAGCTGCTCTTGCCCTTGCCGGCGCCGGTCAGCACCAGCAGGATGCCTTTTTCGTTCTGGGCCCGGGCGATGCGTTCCTGCATAATTTTCTGCTTGGCGGCCATGCGGGCGGCGTGACGTTCGGGATCGTAGGCGCGTTCTTTCATCGGGACTCTCCTGGGTTCGTAAAATCTGTGTTTGTCGGGAGACTAGCGTACCGGCACATACACCGGGGCGCCGTCCACTTCGGCGGTGGCCAGTTTCTGGTCGTAAAGCTGTTCCAGAGCCTCCGGCACCAGCATGCTGGCGGCCTCGCCCCAGCAGGCCTCACCGTCGGGGAACAGCAGCAGCAGATGATCGCACCAGCGCGCGGCCAGGTTGAGGTCGTGCAGGCACATCAGCACCGCGCAGCCGCCAGCCGCCTGTTCCGTCAGCAGTTCCATCACCGCCACCTGATGGTGCAGATCGAGGTGGTTGGTGGGCTCGTCCACCAGCCAGGTGTGGGGCGACTGGGTCAGGGTGGTGGCAATCGCCACCCGCTGGCGTTCGCCGCCGGACAGGGTGTTCACCAGGCGATCCGCCAGGTGGTCGACATCAAGGCGCTGCAATGACCGCTCCGCCAGCGCCAGATCGTCCGCGGTTTCCATCTGCCAGGGCGACAGCCAGGGGTGACGACCGATCAGCGCGGTCTCCAGCACCGTCGCCGGGAAGCCGTCCTGGCGCTCCTGGAACACCAGGCCCAGCTGCTGGGCCACCTGTTTTCGCGGCAGGTCAGTCAGCGCCCGCTCACCCAGAAAAACCCGGCCCGAGCGGGCATTTCGCAAACCCGCCAGGGTATGCAGCAGTGTGGACTTGCCGGCGCCGTTGGGACCCAGAATGCCCCATACCTGGCCGGCCTCGATGCGCAGGTCCAGCGGCCGTCCGGACGGCCGCCCGGGAATGTCGATCAGCAACTGCTGGCAGTTGAGGGTTTGCATCAGCGGCTCCGGTGCAGCAGATAGAGGAACATCGGCACGCCGATCAGCGCGGTAAAGACCCCCACCGGCAACTGTTCCGGAGCGATCACCGTGCGCGCGGCGGTATCCGCCAGCACCAGCAGGGTTCCGCCGGCAAAGGCGCTGGCCGGCAGGATCAGGCGCTGGTCATTGCCCAGCACCAGCCGCAAGATGTGGGGCACCACCAGACCCACAAAACCGATGCTGCCGGCGGTGGTGACTGCGGTGGCGGTCAGCAGGCTCGCCAGCACGTACACCAGCCATTCCAGCGGCCGCACCGACAACCCCAGCGCGGCCGCCTGCACCGGGCCACGGGCCAGCACGTTGAGGCTGCGGCCGAGCGGCAACACCACCAGACAGGTCAGCACCAACACCAGCACCGATGGCCAGCTCAGGCGGGCGTAGGCGACGTCCCCCATCAGCCAGTAGAGCATGCCCGGCAGCTTCTGGGCCGGTGCGATGGCGAGGATAAGCGTTATGGCCGCACCCCAGCCGGCGGCAACCACCACCCCCGTCAGCAACAGCCGTGACGGCGTCCAGCTGCCACGACCGTGGGCCAGACCGAACACCAGCAACGTCGCCAGCAGAGCCCCACCAAAGGCCGCCGCCGACACCAGCACCGCCGCCGCACTCACCAGCATCGCCAGCAGCGCACCCAGGGCGGCGCCGCCGGACAGACCAAGGATGTAGGGATCGGCCAGGGGATTGCGCAGCAGTACCTGCATCAGCGCGCCGGCCACCGCCAGCAGGCCGCCGGTGCCAAAGGCGGCGATCACCCGGGGCAGTCGCAGCTCCAGGATCAGCGTCCGCTGCAGTTCACTGCCCTGCCCCGCCAGCACCGCCAGGGTATCCGCCGGCGCCACGTTGACGCTGCCCAGCCCCACCGCCACCACCATCGCCGCCAGGCTGACCAGCGCCAGCACCAGCAAGGGTGGCCACCAGGCCCGCCGCTGGATCATCCCGACACCCGCCCGGCAGCGGCCAATCGAGGGCTAGCGACGGCCACGGGCACGCTCCAGGTGGTCACAGAAGATACGGCTGCCTTCGAGCAGACGGGGGGTTGGCCGTTGCACCAGCGACGGCGGCACGAAGAAGAGGTTGTCCCGCTGGGTCGCCAGCAGTCCGGGGTACTGGCGCCAGGGCTCCAGCCAGCGGTCGTTGGCCTCACCCATGCCGCCGGCCAGGATGGCTTCGGGGTTGGCGGCCAGCACCGATTCCACATCAATGCGGGGGATCAGGCTGTCCTGGTCACCAAAGACGTTGTCGCCACCGCACAGGGTGATCACCTTGCCGATCAGTTGCTGATCGCTGACGGTCATCAGTGGTTCTTCCCAGACCTCATAGAACACCGTCACCGGTGGCTGGTCGCGGTAGCGGCGGGCCAGATCGGCAATGCCATCGCGAAAGTCATCCGCTGCAGTCTGGCCGGCCGCTGCCGTGCCGGCGAGCCGCCCCAACCGTTCCAGAGCGGTAGAGACCCCCTCAAAGGTCTGGGGTTCGATGGAAAAGACCGGGAAATCGAGGACGTCGAGCTTGTCCTTCTGGGCGGTATTGCCGCTGACCCAGTCGATCACCAGGTCGGGCTTCAGTGCCACCAGGGTTTCCAGGTCGATGCGGCCGTGGTTGCCCACCGAGGTGATCGCCTTGGCCTCCGGCGGGTAGTCGCTGAACTCCACCACCGCCACCACCCGGTCGCCGGCACCGGCGGCAAACACCAGCTCGGTGGCGCCCGGCGACAGCGTGGCAATCCGCATCGCAGGCTGGGCCAGGCACAGTGTCTGGCCACGGTCGTCGCGCTCGCAGATCTCCGCCCGCACCAGGCTGGAGACCAGCATCAACAGCACCAGCAGCGCACGTTGATGCACCCGCCGACGTCCCGGGTTGCCATGCCTTTCAAAGGCCCAACATTGACTCACAGCCAGCCGCCCCCTTATCATTTTTGCCAATTTTTAATCTATCCGTAGCAGGTGCTCCAGCCGCCACCCGCCCAAACAGGGGCCGGCGGCCCAACCATGGAGTGAAACCGGGAAGTTCGGTGTAAAACCGACGCTGCCCCCGCAACGGTGAGCGGCTCAGGACACCCTGAGACGAGTACGATAGGTCAATCAGCCAGCCACTGCAGACATTCTGTGGGAAGGCATCGTACTCTGGCCCCTCGGCCAGCCGCAAGCCCGGAGACCGGCCTGCTACCGGCTATCAGTGCCCGCTGACGGAGGGTCAGCGGCACGGGGTTGTGGCCTTGGCGAACGCCGGCACCCGCCTCTGTTGGTAGCTGTTTGGTTGGTGACACACGGAGCCGTCACCGTTCTATCGACCGGCTTGCCCTGGGTGCTGCTGTCCATATGCGTTGTCTAACTGCCGGCCTGCTGCTGAGTGCAGCGGCCCTGCCCGTTTTCGCCGACGAACTGCCGTTCATCGTGGTGGAAGGGGCCCGAATCAATTCCGCCGCCGACATTGATCCGACCGAGGCCACCGGCCCGGTACGGATCATCAACCGGGACCACTTCGCCAACCGCACCGTCACTCTGGCCGACGCCCTGGGGGACCAGACCGGTGTGCAGATCCGCCAGAGCGGCGGTCTGGGCAGTTACTCGGCGCTGTCGCTGCGGGGCTCCACCAGCCGCCAGGTGCAGGTGGTGGTCGACGGTATGCTGCTGAACGACCCGGTTACCGGCGGTGTGGATATCAGCCAGCTGACCCTCAACGACATCCGCCGGGTCCAGGTTTATCCCGGCAACGCCCCCGCCCAGTTTGCCCACGCCGGCATCGGCGGTGTGGTCATCATGGAAACCCTGGGCCGGGACACCGAGACCCAGACCCGCCTCAACCTGGGCCTCGGCGCCAACGGCACCGACAAGGCCGGGGTGTTCAACAGCGGCAGCCATGACGATGTCTACTACTGGGTGTCGCTAAATCGTCAGAGCAGCGACAACGACTTCCGCTACCCCAATGAGCGCGACTGGTTCAACCCCAACGACGGCCACGAGACCACCCGTCGCAATGCCGACTACGAACAGACCGACGCCAGCACCAAGCTGGGCTGGGCCATCAGCGACACCAGTACGCTGGACGCCCTGATCCAGTGGAGTGATCACGACAAGGGCGTGCCCACCATCCAGAACTGGCGCAACAACCACGCCCGTCTCAGCGGCCACACCGTCCGCACCCAACTGCATTACCGCCAGCAGGGCTGGGCCGATGGCCGCCTCCATACCAGCCACCGGCTGATCTGGAGCGATGCCAGCGACCGCTACGACAATCGCGATGGTCTGGTTGGGCTGGGGACCGCCGATGTCCGCACCGACAGCCAACGACTGGGCCTGGTGAACACGGCGAGCCTGCTGCTGGGTAGCCACACCGTCAGTGCCACCGTCGACATCAGCCAGTTTGATTACGACCAGGACGACCGCCTGGACACCGACCGCGCCGATGAGCGCGAACGCCGCCAGCTCACCACCGCCCTCGGCCACCAGTGGCAGAGCGACGACCATCGCTGGCGCACCCAGGTGTCGCTGCGGCGGTTTGATGTCAACGACACCTCCGATGAAAGCCAGGGAGACGGCAGCACCAAGCGGGTTTCCAGCCACGACGCCTACCACAGCTGGCAGCTCGGTCTGAGCCGCTACCTGGGCGACAGCTGGGTAGTGTCTGCCAATCTGTCGCGGCAGGTCCGTGTTCCCACACTGCAGGAGCGGTACGGCCAGGAAGGCCTGTTTGTGGGCAACCCGGACCTGGCGGCGGAAGAGTCCAACAATGCCGAACTGTCGGTGCGTACCGACCGGGGCTGGGGTCACATCGAGGTGACCGGGTACCGGCGCGAACTGGACCCGGCGGTGGCAGCGATCTACGACGCCCGTGGCGTGGGCCGCTACGTCAACCTGTCCGCCGACGTGATGGGAGTGGAGGTGGACACCGCCTGGCACCTGACGCCTGACTGGCGCCTGGCCGCCAACGCCACCGTCCAGGATTCCGAAAACACCTCGGCCTCGGTGCGGGATCGTCACAACAAGCAGCTGCCGGGGGTCTATCACCAGTCCCTGCTGGTGAGCAGCCGCTGGCAGCTGCGCCCCTTCGAAGTCGACCTGTCCTATCAGTACGACGACGATCTCTACTATGACGCCGCCAACCTGCTGGCCGCCGACGCCCGCCAGCTGGTCAACGCCGGCGTCAGCTGGCGCCACACCTGGCACAACCGCCAGCAGACCGACGTTCGCCTGGAAGTCCGTAACCTCACCGACGAGCTGTACCAGGACTTCAACCGCTTCCCCGGCCAGGGCCGAAGCTGGTTCCTCAATCTGACACACACCCTCTAACGATACCTATTCCAAGGAGACATCCATGCACACACCCATTTCCCTGCGCAGCCTGCTCGGCACCGGCGGCCTTGCCCTCACCCTGACCCTTGCCGGTTGTGGTTCCTCTGACGACAGCACACCGCTGAAGCCAGGCCAGGACGCCCGCCTTGTTGGTGTGGTTTCCACCGTAGCATCTGATTTCACCTCCGGCGCCGTCGAACTGATCGACATGAGCGAGACGGACCCGGTGGCTTCCGGTGCCTACTTCCCCACCGGCTCCGACATTGGTGTCACCGCCCGCGGCCAGCACTACTACCGTTTTGGCCGCTTCAACATCGACACCCTGCAGAAAGTGGACGTGGCAAACCCGGCCCAGGAGATCTGGCAGTACTCCACCCTGAGTGCCGGCGACACCGCCTCCTCCAACCCCTACGCCCTGGTGTTCGTCAACGACACCAAGGCCTACCTGCTGCGCTACAACACCAGCGAAGCGTGGATCGTGAATCCGTCCGCCACCAGCGAGGACGAGTTCTTCTCCGGCGAGACCCTGGATCTCTCCGGCTACCTGCCTGACAACACCCAGGGCGCGCCCAACATGGCCTCCGGCGTGGTGGTGGACGGCAAGCTGTTTATCACCCTGCAGCGGCTGGACTCTGAATACGACCCCACCAACACCGCCTACGTGGCCGTGTTCGACACCGACACTGACACTGAAATCGACACCGGCATGGGCGAGAATGGCCTCAAGGGCATTCCGCTGATTGGTCGCAACCCCGGCGGCATTCAGTACCACGAAGACCTGGGTATTCTGGTGAAGAACACCGGCAGCTACGACACCAAGGAACAGACCGGTGTCGACCGCATCGATCCGGAGACCTTTGCCATTGAGCCGCTGATTGCTGACGCCGACACCGACGATCTGCTGAGTGATCTGGTGATCGTCAGCGACACCCAGGGCTACGTGCTGAGCTACGCCGACTGGCAAAACACCACGCTGCAGAGCTTCAACCCGTCCGCCGCCACCATCGAGTTCACCACTGTCGCCAGCTACGCCGGTGGCGACTACCGCGACATCGAACTCAGCCCCGAAGGCAACCTGTGGCTGGCCGATGCCACTGCCAACAACCCGGGCATCCGCATCCTCGCCACCGCCGACAACAGCGAACAGGCCTTCATCCAGACCACCTTGCTGCCTACCGGCGTGGCGTTCACTGAAATCGACGACGAGTAAAACGTCACCACTGGCAGAGGCGCGTTAGCGCGTCTCTGCCTGCCACTGGGCCAGGGCGTCATCGAGCCGCTGCCAGTCGGCTTCCTTGCCCGGCAGTCCGAACCGCAGCACCGCGGAGGGCGGAAACGCCCGCACCAGAATGCCTGCCGCCGCCAGTCGCTGCGCCAATTCCGCGGCACCAGCACAGTGCACCGTCTGGAACAGCAGGGTGCGGCCAGTCACCGTCAGTCCCCGCTCCCGCAACAACCGCCCCAGACGCTCGCTGTCCGCCCCGAGTCGCTGCCGGGTTGCCTGCTGCCAGCGCCGGTCCGCCAGCGCACGGGCCATGACCCAGCGTGCCGGGCCACTCAGGGCCCAGGGCCCCAGGCGAGCAGCCAGTTGGTCAATCAACGCCTGATCAGCCGCCACGGCACCGGCCCGCACCCCCGCCAGACCAAAGAACTTGCCCAGGGATTTCAGCACCACCAGCCCCGGTACGCCGGTGGCTGGCCCCAGGGACAGCGCCGGCTGGCCGTCCGCGAACGCTTCGTCCACCACCAGCCAGCCGCCCCGGGCCGCCAGTTGCCGATGCCAGCGCCGCAGAGCGGCGGCGGGCCAGGCCTGGCCGCCGGGGTTGTTGGGGTTGATCCACACCAGCACGTCCAGTGCCTCCAGCCAGCGGTCGTCCTCTTCATCGAGTTGGGCCAGCGGCACCGGCACCACCTGGTGGCCCGCGCTGGCCCAGTGGTGACGATGTTCGGCGTAACCGGGCTCCGGCACCCCAACCCGGCACGGTGCCCGCAACCGGGGCAGGCTTTCGATCGCCCACTGGCTGCCGGGCACGGCCAGCAGGGCGGCCCGGGACGGCGCCTGGAACCAGTCCTGCAGCTGGCGCTCCAGACCGTCGTCCGGCTCCGGCAGACGCTGCCACACCGCCGCAGGCAGCGCCGGCACCGGCCAGCCCACCGGATTGATGCCAGTGGACAGGTCCAGCCACTGATCGCGGGGAATGCCCCAGTCCCGGACCGCCTGATTCAGGCGACCACCATGGTGCAGCTCACTCATTGCATGAACTCCGCCATCGCCGCCAGCAGCACCAGGGCAGCCAGCCACAGCCAGGTTCCCCACCGCACCAGGGCAATGGCGGCGGTGATGGAGGCTGCCGAAGGAGGCCCACCCGTGCCCAGTACTGGCCGCGACTTGATGCCGGTGGCGTAAGGTGCCGGCCCGCCCAGAGTAACCGCAAGGGCGCCGGCACCGGCGGCCATCACCGGTCCGGCATTGGGGCTGTCCCAGCTGGCGGCCTGGGTACGCCAGCAGCGCCAGGCGGTGGCCGACTGGCCCAGCAGGGTGTAGGTGAGCGCGGTAAGCCGGGCCGGCAGCCAGTTCATGGCATCATCCAGCCGCGCCGCGACGCGGCCAAAGTAAAGGAAGCGGTTGTTGCGATAGCCCCACATGGCATCCAGGGTGTTGACCAGCCGGTGAGCCACCACCCCGGGCACTCCCGCCACCAGGAACCAGAACAGACTGGCGAAGACCGCATCGGCACCGTTCTCCAGCATCGATTCGGTGGCCGCCGCCGCGACCCCACGGTCATCCAGCGCCTCTGCCTGGCGACTGACAATGCGGCCCACCTGGCAACGCGCCTGCGCCAACTCCCCCGCAGCCAGCGGAATCGCCACCGCCTCGCCATGTTCTGTCAGTCCCCGCAATGACAGCGCCAGCCACAGCACCACGCTGGCCCACACCAGCTGACCGCTGGGCGGTAACAGTACAAACAACAACGTTGCCGCCGCTGTCAGCGGCACCACCGCCAGCAGGACCGCTACCAGGCCCCGCCAAACCGACGCCGATCCAGGCCGATTGAGCCGGGCTTCGAGCCGCCCGGCCAGCCAGCCAAATCCCACCAGCGGATGCCAGCGTCGGGGCTCTCCCAACAGACGGTCCAGAACAAGGGCAATGACACAGGCAAGAGCGGTGGCGGTGAGCGACAACACAGCGGAATTCCCGGAGGCGAAACAGTCGCCCAGTTTAACTGAGAGGTGATCGGCCTTGACACTCCCCGGCACGGATACGACCATCAATCGTTTACATCTTTCCGGAAGCAAACCTGCCATGACCCTGCCTGCAAGCTGGACCTCCCCCGTTCCTGTTCCCGACGCTGCCTATCGCCAACAGGCCCTCGATCGCCAACAGCTGCTGACCAAGCCTCCCGGTTCCCTGGGCCGGCTGGAACAGCTGGCGGTTGACCTGGCGGCGCAGCAGGCCACTCACCGCCCGCGAGCCGACCAGGTGCACATGGCGGTGTTTGCCGGCGATCACGGCGTCTGTGACGAAGGTATCTCGGCGTTTCCCCAGGCGGTCACCGGGCAGATGATCGCCAACTTTGCCGAAGGCGGCGCCGCCATCAGCGTGCTGTCCCGCCACCTCGAGGCCACCCTGGAAGTGCTCAACCTGGGCACGGTGGAACCCCTGGGACACCTGCCCGGTGTCAACAACCTGCAGATTGCGCCAGGCACCGCCAACCTGGCGCAACAGCCGGCCATGACTCACGATCAGGTTACCGCCGCCCTCTGCGCCGGTGACGCCGTAGCGGAACGCGCCGCCAGTGCCGGTGCGCAGCTGTTCATCGGTGGCGACATGGGCATTGGCAACACCACCACCGCCGCGGTACTGGCCTGTGCGCTGCTGGGTGACGATCCGGAGGCGCTGGCCGGCCCCGGTACCGGACTGGACGCTGCCGGCGTCAGCCACAAGGCCGAGGTGATCCGCCGTGCCCTGCAGCGTCATGGTGACAATCGCGACCCACTGGCGGTGCTGACCTCCCTCGGCGGTCTGGAGATTGCCGCCCTCACCGGTGCCCTGCTGGGCTGCGCGGCCCGCCGCATTCCGGTGCTGGTGGATGGTTTCATCGTCTCGGTGGCAGCCCTGGTGGCGGTACGGCAACGGCCCGGTGCCCGGGCCTGGCTGCACTTCGCCCACCGCTCCGCCGAACCCGGCCACGACCGGGTACTGGCAGCGATGGAGGCCAGGCCGTTGCTGGATCTGGACATGCGGCTCGGCGAAGGCAGTGGTGCCGCGGTCGCGGTCAACCTGCTGCGGGCGGCCTGCAGCCTGCACAACAGCATGGCGACGTTCCGCGATGCCGGCGTCAGCAACCGGGAGGACTGATCATGGCGATGGACCCGATCACCACCTGGCTGGATCTGATGCGTCACGGCGAGCCCGAGGGTGGACCAAAATTCCGCGGCAGCCAGGACGACCCACTCAGCGACACCGGCTGGCAGCAGATGCGGGCAGCGGTGGCGGCGGACGATCACTGGGATGTGGTGGTGGCGTCACCCATGCTGCGCTGTATCCGCTTTGCCGAGGAGGTCGCGCAACAGCGCGGGCTGCCGCTGCAGGTGGAACCACGGCTGCGGGAGATTGGTTTTGGTGACTGGGAGGGGCTGACCTCGGAGCAGATCCTGGCGCGCGATGGCGACCGCTTATCCCGGTTCTGGGACAACCCGGTGGCCAATACCCCGCCCGGAGCCGAAGCCCTGGAAGCTTTCCAGCAGCGGGTGCTGGCGGGCTGGCAGCACTGGCGCACCGAACTGGCCGGCCAGCGGGCGCTGGTGGTGTGCCACGGCGGGGTCATCCGAATGATCCTGGCGGATGTGCTGGGCATTCCCCTGGCCCGCTCCTTCGCCGGCCTGGCGGTGCCCTACGCCTGCCGTAGCCAGGTCCGGGTCGACCACACCGATACCAGCTGCTACCAGAGCCTGTTGCGGCACGGTTAGACCGCAACCGCAACAGCGTCGGCGTTACTGAAACTCGGCGTGCAACCGCAGGCTGTCCGGGTCCAGCAGGGCATCATCAGGGATCCACTGGGCCATGCACGACGGGGTGGTGACACAGGGGTCCGTCAGGGCGTTCAGGAACGCCACCAATTGTTGCACCTGGTCATCATCCAGCGCCGCCGTCACCAGTTTTGACTTGCCAGCTGCCTGCAGCGCATCCAGCTGATCCAGGGCACGCCCGGTGTTGGCCTGCAGGTTACTGACCTGGATCGAGGGATCGAGCTGACTGGCGTCGTACCGGGCCATGGCCTGGCGCGGGTTCAGGTGATGGCGCACCACCGCCTCCAGTGAGCCATACCCGCCAGCGTGGCCCCAGGGGCCGGTGTCCGCCACGTTGAGCAGGTGCGGGGTGCGGAAGGCGTAGCGGTCATCGGGATTACCGGTTTCCCGGAAGCGTCCAAAGTCGTCCGTGCCATCCGCGCCATCGCCCTTGCCGCGACCGATCTGCGGCATTGCCACCACGTGGAACTGCTCATCGGTGAAGAAATCGCCCTGGTGGCAACCGCTGCAGCCGGCGCCGCCATTGGCAACCTCGGTGAAGAACAGCAGGGCACCCTGTTTGGCGTCGGAACCGATGGCGTCATCATCTCCCGCCAGGAACGCCCGCCAGGGGTTGTCCACCAGCACCTGGGAGTTCTGGTAGCTGGCCAGGGCCGCAGCCACATTGTCATAGGTGATCAACGTCTCAGCGCTGGCCGCCGGCTGCTCCAGGCCGGTACGGAAGGCCTCCAGCCAGGTGTTGCCGCTCAACGCCACCACCTCGCCCCGCAGCCGTGACGCCAGGTGATCACGCACACTGGTGTTATCGCCGTCGGCCTCAAATTCAAAGCCCCGCATTTCCTCCTTCGAGGTCACCGGGAAACGGGCCTGGGCCGTAGCCAGATTATCGCCGGCGGTCGGGTCCGCCACGCCAAACGGCGAATCCGGGGTACGGATGCCACCACCGGCACCGCTGAGGCCCGGCGTCTTGTCGAGACTCTCCACCCGGCCGTCGTGGAACAGCACATCGTCGTAAAAAGCAATGTTGAAGGTGGAGGGGGCGTTACGAGGCACCGTGGGGCCGCCGTCGAAATGATGGCCGGCGCTGGAATGCAGTCGCCCGGGACCCAGTAGGTCCGGCAGGTCTGCCTCCACACCCACCGACAGCGGCAGGTCATCACCACCACCGAGGAACGGGTGATGGCAGGAAACGCAGGCGGTGTCCAGGGTACCGCTCAAGCCTTTGCTGAAAAACAGCTGCATGCCCAGCTGGGCCTGGGGCGACTCAATGCTGGGCAGGGCCCGCCCCTGACTGGGGTCACCGGTCAGGCCCTGGCTGTCTGCCAGCGCCCGCACCTGCTGATCCAGCGCCGTGTCCGTTGTCGTTGAATCGCTCTCTCCACCGCAGGCGCTGAGCAGCGCTGCCGCCAGCAGTGTCATCAGTTTGGTGTCGTTATTATGTTTCAATGCCTGGATTCCTTACCAAGTTGTCATGTTCTGTCAGGGCCAATTCTGCCGCATCAATCGACATGAAACTATTATTTCAGGAATGAAATCGTTAGCCTTTCGTTACGTCACGTATCCAGACACGATTGCAACCATCGCCTCAGCCACGACTTTCGCCATAACCGTCGGCCACTCGCGGCCAGACCGTGGACTATGATGAAAACAACCGCATTTTCCGGGGACGAACCATTTGAGCCTCAACGCCCGCATCCTGACCTTGGCCACCACTCTGCTGGTTGTGGCCGCTGCCGCCTCCTGGCTGGCCTACCGCGCGCTGTCCCAGGACATCATTGAGCGCTGGGGCCAACAGGTGGCCGAAATCCAGGTACGCTACGACAGCGCCCGATTGCTGCAGTCGCTGGAGCGGGAAATCGGCCTGGCACGGCAGATGGCGGACTCGGTGGCGATCCAGCAGTGGGCCGCAACGCCGGATAACCCGGCCCTCAAGACCGCCGCCATTCGCCAGATGGAGAGCTTCCGCAGCAACTTCCGCGACAACACCTACTTCGTCGCCCTGCGCAAGAACCGGCAGTACTATTTTAACAACGCCAACAACGAGTTCAGTGGCCAGCAGTTGCGCTACCAGCTTGACCCCAACGACCCGGACGACGCCTGGTTCTTCCGGCTGATTGAGGAGGGCCGGGATTTCCACCTCAACGTCAACCCGGACGAAGAACTGGGGGTCACCAAGTTGTGGATTGATGTGCTGGTGCGCGATGACAGTGGCCAGATCCTCGGCATGGTGGGCACCGGCCTGGAGCTGGATCGCTTTCTGCAGGACATTGTCGACATCGGCCAGAAGGGCATCACCACCCTGTTCGTCGACTTCAACGGCGCCATCCAGCTGTATCGGGATCGCAACTACATCGACTTTGCCAGCATCATCAAACCCGAAGGCCAGAAGAACACCGTGGATCTGCTGTTCGAGGCGCCGGAGAATCAGCAGAAAGTACTGGGCATGCTGCAGATGCTGAAGAACCGCGGCGGCGACAGCGGCGCCGTGGCCAGCAGCTTCGTCACCATAGACGGTCACCGCCACCTGGCGGGCATGGCCTACCTGCCGGCCATCGGCTGGTTCGAGATCACCCTGCTGGATCTGGACACCCTGCTGCCGGTGAGTTACCTGTGGCCGCTGGTGGCGGTGTTCCTGGCTGCGCTGCTGATATCCCTGCTGTTGTTCCACGGCCTGGTCCGGCGCTGGGTGCTCACCCCCATCGTGGCGCTGGAACGGGCGGTCAAGCAGGTGCGTGAGGGCGACTTCCGCACTGGCAACCTGCCCAAGCCAGACAATGAGATCGGCCGCCTCAGCGGCCATTTCGAAGACATGGCCAGCACGCTGAAAGCCTCCACCGAGGACCTGCAGGCCCAGGTCGCCAGCCGCACCGAGGAGTTACACCGACTGGCCCGGATCGACGCCCTGACTGGCCTGGGCAACCGCCGCGCGCTGGACGAGGCCCTGGCCACTGAAATCGAGCGGGCCTACCGCCAGGGCAGCGGCTTCGGCGTGCTGTGGATGGATGTGGACCACTTCAAGGCCATCAACGACGAACGTGGTCACCAGACCGGCGACGCCATTCTCTGCGACGTCGCCCATTGGCTGCGGGCCTGCCTGCGGCCCTACGACATTGCCGGGCGCTGGGGTGGCGACGAGTTCCTGGTGATTCTGTCGCCCTGCGACGCCCTCACCCTGGAACACACCGCCCAGCGGGTGCGGGTGAACATCGAGCAGCAGGGACGGGCCATGGCACTGCCGGTGACGGTCAGCATCGGCGGCTACCAGGCCAGCGCCGAGGACACCCTGGACGGCGTGCTCAAGCGGGCCGACCAGGCGCTGTACCGGGCCAAGCAGCAGGGTCGCAACCAGGTCATGATCGATTCCGGTGAAGCGCTGTCAACGGAGTGAGGATCAGCCCTCCAGCCCGGATAAGCGCCGCTGCGCCTCGATCAGGGCGAACTGTCGGGGTGAGCAGCCGAACCAGCTCCGGAACGCCTTGAAGAAGGCACTCGGCTCGCTGTAACCCAGCAGCTCGCTGAGGTGTTCGATCTTGCCGTCGCCCTGCTTCAGATAACGCCGCGCGCGCTCTCGCCGGGTGTCCGCCAGCAGGCTCCGGAAGCTGACGCCGTCACGGCTCAGTCGCCGGTGCAAGGTCTGACGACTGATGTTGAGCCGGCTGGCGACGTACTCTGAGGTCACGCCACCGCGGTGCAGATCGTCCGCGATCACCTGCCGGACCACGTCCGCCAGGCCGTCGCCCCTGACCAGCAGTTTCTGCACATCCTCCACCCGATCGCGGATGATGGTGTGAACGTAGTGATTGGCCTGACGCAGCGGCCGCTGCAGGTCGTCAGTGGCCAGCACCAGCGCATCTTCCGTCATCGCAAAGCGGCAGTGATCGCCGAACACACGGCGGTACTCTTCCGGCCGGCGAACGTTATCGGCGCAAAAGTAAGCGGCCACGGGTTCAATCGGCTGACCGGTCAGGTATCGGGCCCAGGCCACCGCCGCACTCATGCTGCGCGCCACCGACACACTGCTGTAGAGACGTGAGTCACGGAAGCCGTAGCTGAGCTTGAGGCCCGCCGCTACCGGTTGCACCGTCACCGTATCCACCTGACTCATCACCGGCAGGTAGCGCTGGAACAGACGCACCGCCTCACCCAGGGTATTCGCGCTGATGATGAGGTTGGAGAGCATGCCCCGGTGATTGTCGTTGAGGCGCTCCCCCACCCGCAGACCCACATCGCAGCTGGCGCCACGGGCAATCGCCAGTTGCCAGAGCCGCACCACCGTCTCGGCGGGCCAGCGGCCTTCCACATCCAGCAGTGCCGAGCGGGCCTGAAGCAGGTCGGCCACGTCACTCTCACCGACGTAACCCTCGTCACGGAGCGACTCATACAGATCCAACACCGATACCGACGAAACCGTTAACGACTCTGTTGCCTTCAAGCTACGCCTCCGGGGTTATCGCGATCTTCACCAGACACCATGGTAATCGCAACGGCGCTGACCGGCGCGCGTCCTGGTTCACAACCGTGAGACAAATTGCCACCCCGACAAGACAAGTCGACATTAATTCCAAAGTTAACAGCGACCTAGAATAGATCCCCAGAACAACAACCCGCCCTTTCTCAATCACAACAAGCCCATAACAACGCCCCGGCGGGCGCAGACCTGCCTCCGCCCGGGACCGACGAAAGCGCAAACGAGGAGACTGTCGATGAAGCACGAGGATGTAATAACCCTGCCCCAGCTCGCCGCCAAGGTGCCGCAACTGGTGTCCGGACTCCCGGGCCTGGTCAAAGGCCTGCGGATCGGCAACACCACCGACAAGACCCGGGCGGTTGGCCTCGGCCGGTGCCTCGAGCGCTGCCGCGCCAGCAATCCCGAGGGGCCGGCGGTGGTGTTCGAGGGGCGGGAGATTTCCTACGAGGCCTTCAGTCGCTGGTCCAACCGCATCGCCAACTTTCTCCACGCCAGCGGCATCCGCAAGGGCGACGCGGTGGTGGTGATGATGGAGAATCGCCCGGAACTGCTCGCGGTGATTGCCGGGTGCGCCAAGATTGGCGCCGTCAGCGCCCTGGTCAACACCGCCCAGCGTGGCAAGGTGCTCGCCCACAGCATCAACCTGGTTGCCCCCAAACGGGCCATCGTCGGTGAGGAGCTGGTCGGCGCCTACAACGACGTCGCAGACGCGGTATCGCTGCCCGGCGAGCACTGCTACTACGTGCCGGACACCGAGGTGTACCGCAACGGCGCCGAGCCGCCGATTGACTGGCAGAATCTGGAACACCTGATCGCACCGTGTTCCGAGACCACCCCCGCCAGCGTTGACGAGATCCGCGCCGACGATCCGTGTTTCTACATCTACACCTCGGGCACCACCGGCATGCCCAAGGCGGTGGTGTTCAATCACGGCCGCTTCATGAAGGCCTACGGCTCGTTCGGCTTCGCCGCTGTCAAACTGACGGCCCGTGACCGCCTGTATGTGTGCCTGCCGTTCTACCACGCCACCGCGCTGGCGGTGTGCTGGGGTTCGGTACTGGCGGGGAATGCCGCGCTGGTCATGGCCCGCCGTTTCAGCGCCTCCAATTTCTGGGCCGACATTCGCCGGCACAACGCCACCGGTTTTGGCTACGTTGGCGAGCTGTGCCGCTACCTGATGGAACAGCCAGCATCGCCGGAGGACCGCCGCAACGAGGTCCGCATCATGGTGGGCAATGGCCTGCGGCCCTCGATCTGGCAGCCGTTCAAAACCCGCTTTGGCGTGGCCCGGGTGATGGAATTCTACGCCTCCAGTGAGGGCAACATCGGGTTTACCAACCTGCTGAATTTCAACAACACGGTTGGCCTGTGTCCGTTTCCCTACGCCATCGTGAAGTACGACCGGGAACAGGAGGCGCCGCTGCGCGACCAGCGTGGCCGGATGATCCGCGTCGCCCGGGGCGAGGCGGGCCTGCTGATCGGCCAGATCACCGCCAAGACCCCGTTCCACGGCTACACCGATCAGCAGAAAACCCAGGGCAGCGTGCTGCGGGATGTGTTCGAGCCGGGCGATCAGTGGTTCAATTCCGGCGACCTGATGCGGGACATCGGCTTCAAGCACGCCCAGTTTGTCGACCGCTTGGGGGATACGTTTCGCTGGAAGGGCGAGAACGTGTCCACCACCGAGGTGGAACAGATTACCGACGGCTGCGCTCACGTCAGCGAATCGGTGGTCTACGGGGTGGAGATCCCGGGCACCAACGGTCGCGCCGGTATGGCTTCGATCCGCCTGGACTGCAACCTCGACGCCTTCGATTTCGACCAGTTGCTGCAGAGCCTGCGCCAGCAGTTACCTGCCTACGCGGTGCCGGTGTTCCTGCGCATCAGCAAGGACGTTGAGAAGACCGGCACCTTCAAGCACAAGAAGGCCCCGCTCAAAGCCCAGGGCTATGACCTCACCAAGGTGGCCGATCCGGTGTTTGTCTGGCTCCCAGGAACCCAGACCTACAGCCGTCTGGATCAGACCCGCCAGCAGGAGATTGACCGGGGCCAGCATCGCTTCTGAGGAGTTCCGGTCACTCGCCTTTCAGCACCATCGGCAGACCAGCCACGGTCAGTACTACCTGGTCGCACGACGCCGCCAGGGCCTGGTTGAGCCAGCCCAGCTCGTCGCAGAAGCGCCGGGTGAGCGGGTCCATGCCGATGGTGCCGAGGCCAACCTCGTTGCTGACGATCACCAGGCTGCCCGGATAGGCCGCAACGGCGTCCACAAACTCCGCCTGCTCACGCTGGAACACCTCATCGCCGGCATGGAGCAGATTGCTGAGCCACAGACTCATGCAGTCAATCAGCAGACACGGTGCCCCGGCCTGGGCCTGGGCTGTGAGCTCCGCCCCCAGTGCCAGCGGACACTCCACCAGCCCCCAGTCCGCCGGGCGACGCTGGCGATGGCGGCGGATGCGCTCACTCATTTCACCATCGCCAGCCGTGGCGGTGGCGATGTAGGTCACCGGGCCGCCCGAGGCGGTGGCCCGCTGTTCTGCCAGTGCACTCTTGCCGGAGCGAATGCCCCCCAACACCAGGGCATGGGTTCTGGTTGCCTGCATGGGTATTTTCCCTGAATCCGTGCGGGTCGGACTGAACCCGAACACCGCAACTGCTATATTGCCTACAAACCGGACCCGCGACTGACTCTGGACGGAACCATGCAGGCCGAACTGATCGAAATCCGCAATCACCTTATCCAGTACCCTCCCTTCGATGAGATGGAGGATGACCTGGTGGATGAGGTTGTCTCACACATTGAGGTGGCGTACTACCGCGCCGGCAGCCCGATCGCCCAATTTGGCGATCCCAGCAACCATCTGTTCTACATCCGCAGTGGCGCGGTGGAAATCTACCGCCGCTCCGGCGAGTTGTACAACCGTCTCAGCGAGGGCGAGTTCTTCGGCCAGTTCGGGCTGATGATGAACAAGACCGTGCGTTTTCCCGCCCAGGCGCTCGAGGACACCCTGCTCTACCTGATTCCGGCCGAGGTGTTCCAGAAACTGTGGGAAACCGACGAAACCTTTGCCGATTTCGTTGAGATCGAGGACCAGACCCGGCTGCGCACTGCCATCTCCCGGCGGGAGAAAGGCAACGACCTGATGACCGCCAAGGTCACCCGGCTGATCGGCCGCAAACCGGTGATCGCCTCCACCACCATCCGTCTGCAGGAAGCGGCGCGGATCATGACCGAGGAAGGCGTCTCGTCGCTGGTGCTGATGGATGAAACCGCCACGCCGCCCAAGATGACCGGCATCATCACCGACCGTGACCTCCGCACCCGCGCGCTGACTGAGGCGCTGCCGTCGGAAACCCCGATCAGCGACATCATGTCCACCGGGCTCATCACCATCCGCTCCAGCGCCTACATCTTCGAGGCGATGCTGCTGATGCTGCACAACAACGTCCACCACCTGCCGGTAATGGACAAGTACCAGGAAGAGCCTCGCGGGGTGATCTCGCTGGCGGACGTGATCAAGTACGAATCCCAGAGCAGTGTGTTCCTGGTCAGCAATATCTTCCACCAACAGACCGTCAAGGGGCTAAAGCGCGTCAGCAAGGACGTTCGCGACAGCTTTGTGCGCATGGTCAATGAAGACGCCAACTCCCACATGATCGGCAGCGCCATGGCCGGCATCGGCCGCAGCTTTACCCAACGCCTGCTGGAGCTGGGCGAGGAACAACTGGGACCACCGCCGGTGCCCTACTGCTTCATGGCCCTGGGGTCCATGGCCCGGGACGAACAGCTGGTGGTGACCGACCAGGACAACGCCATGATTCTGGACGACAGTTTCGACCCGGAGCAGCACGATGACTACTTCCTGGCCCTGGCCCGCTTTGTCAGTGACGGCCTCGCCACCTGCGGCTACAGCTACTGCACCGGCGACATCATGGCCACCAACAAGAAGTGGCGCCAACCGCTGCGGGTGTGGAAAGAGTACTTCACAGACTGGATCGACAACCCCAAGGCCGAGGCGTTGCTCAACAGCAACATCTTCTTCGATCTGGATGGCATCTACGGTGCCACCGAAATGGCGGAAACCCTGAAGACCCTGGTGGCCAGCAAAGCCAGCCAGAGTCAGCGGTTCCTCGCCTTCCTGGCCAAGAACGCCCTCAACCGGACGCCGCCACTGGGTTTCTTCCGCACCTTTGTGATGGAACAGGACGGCAAGCAGAACAACACATTCAACCTTAAACGCCGGGGCACGGCGCCGATTTCGGACCTGATCCGGGTGCATGCCCTGGCCTGTGGCTCGAAAGCCCAGAACTCCTTTGAACGGCTGCGGGCGATTGCCGACACCAAGCTGCTGCCGGACGGCAGTGCCGAGAACCTGCGGGACGCCCTCGAGTTCATTGCCATTGTCCGCATCCGCCACCAGGCGCTGGCCATCGAGGATGGCCGTGATCCCGACAACAACGTGCGACCGGAAGACCTGTCGCCCTTTGAGCGCAGTCACCTCAAGGACGCCTTCCAGGTGGTCAGCAGTGCCCAGAAGTTCCTGCGCTACCGCTACAACGCCCCCGCCGGGCGGCACCTGCAATAGGTCTCGGCATGGTTCAACGCTCCCAGCAGGAAATCACCGACACCCCCTGGCCGCTGCGCATGGCCAATGCCGGTCGCATGGCCCGGGACCCGCGCCTGCAGGCGTTCTACCAGGCCGACTGGCCCGCGGCGGAGACGCCCATCCGCGAGGTGCCGATGGTGGCGGTGGATTTCGAGACCACCGGCCTCGATCCGGACAAGCACTCCATCGTCAGCATCGGTCTGGTGCCGTTCACCAGCCAGCGCATCCAGTGTGCCCAGTCCCGTCATTGGGTGGTGCGGCCCAAGCTGCCACTGCGACAGGACTCGGTGACCATCCACGGCATCACCCATTCCGATATCGACAACGCGCCGGACCTGGACGATATTCTGGGGGATGTGCTGGAGGCGCTGGCGGGCCGGATTGTGGTGGTGCACTACCGCCAGATCGAGCGGCCGTTCCTGGACGTTGCCCTGCGCTGGCGGCTGCAGGAAGGCATCACCTTCCCGGTGATCGACACCATGGCCATCGAGGCGCACCTGCACCCCAATCGCACCCCCAACTGGTGGAAAAAACTGCTGGGCCAGCAACCGGTGTCCATCCGCCTGGCCGACAGTCGCGGCCGCTACCACCTGCCCCACTATGCTCCCCACCACGCCCTCACCGACGCCCTGGCCACGGCGGAGCTGCTGCAGGCACAGCTACAGCACCACTTTACCCCCGAGACGCCGATCCGGGATTTGTGGTTGTAGGTTCGGCCTAACCTTGGTGTAGCAGATCGTAAGACTCAGCTGGTCACGGAACGAATGTGCATGGCCACTTTGTCACGCAACAACCGGATCAGTTCGGGTGCCATTCGTTCAAAGCGATCGGGAATGTCCAGACACACCAGCTTCCGCCCCCGAAGCAAATCCCCAAAGCGATCCACGATCTTGCGCCGGTGAACCGGCTCCATCACGAACACGACGTCCGCCCATTCCACCAAGTCACCGCTGATTGGAGTCAGCGCATCTTTGTTGGTTCCACAGCCAATCGCATTAACACCGCGATACTCTGAGAACACGACTTCTGCGGTCGCACTGCGAAGCTTGTTCTCGGTGCAGACAAACAGCAGGTTCATCGCTCACTCCTCGAATTGAATCGTCTCCGAGGAACCCCCGAATTGTCCTCGCTGGCTGGTATACTCTGCCATCCTCCACCACGAAGCAACGGACATGCTTTTTCTACTTGCCCTGCTACTCGTTCTGTCGCTGATTCTCGGCCCGCAACTGTGGATCCGGTGGGTGATGCGCAAACATGACACCCCCGTCGCCAGTATGCCCGGCACCGGCGGTGAGCTGGCTCAGCATCTGATCGACCGCTTTGAGATCCACGGGGTGACGGTGGAAACCACCCCGCAGGGCGATCATTACGACCCGGCCAACCGAGCTGTGCGACTCTCCGATGAGGTCTTCCACGGTCGCTCCGTCACCGCCGTCGCGGTGGCGGCCCATGAAGTGGGCCACGCCATCCAGTATCACCGCCAGGAGGCGATTACCCGACTGCGGCAGCGCTACCTGCCTCTGGCCACCACCATCCAGCGACTGGCCGTGACGCTGCTGTTCGCCATTCCGCTGGTCGTCGCCATTTTCCGTGTACCCCATGCCGCGCTACTGACGGCGGTGATCGGCGTGGCCGCCATGCTGGTCGCGGTGTTGATCCAGCTGGTTATTCTGCCACTGGAGTGGGACGCCAGCTTCAACAAGGCTATGCCGATCCTGATCAAGGGCAACTACCTGCCGCCCGAGCTGCACGACGCCGCCCGCCAGGTACTCAAGGCCGCGGCGCTGACCTACGTTGCGGCGGCATTGATGGACATGCTCAGGTTGGGACGGTGGCTGGCCATTCTCAAGGGAAGCATTCGCTGAGGGCAGGCCGCGTCACGGTTTGACGTCGGCCCACCCTGCGACACCACTTACATTTCGGTACCACCCGGTTCGGCCACCCGATCCAGGTAGTCACCGTAACCCTCGGCAACCATGCGTTCGCGGGGAATGAAGCGCAGGGCGGCGGAGTTCATGCAGTAACGCAGTCCCGTCGGGGCCGGACCGTCCTCAAAGACATGTCCCAGGTGGGAGTCGGCATAGCGGCTGCGGATTTCCACCCGGGTCATGAAGAAACTGCTGTCCTCCCGCTCCACCAGCACACCGGGCTCGATGGGGCGGGTGAAGCTGGGCCAGCCGGTGCCGGACTTGTACTTGTCGTCCGAGGAAAACAGCGGCTCGCCGGACACCACATCGACGTAAATGCCGGCCCGTTTCTCATCCCAATAGGTATTGTTGAACGCCCGTTCGGTGGCGTCTTCCTGGGTGACCCGGTACTGCAGCGGCGTCAGCCGTTGCCGGAGTTCGTCATCGCCGGGTTTCTGGAAGCCGGCAGGGTCGAATCCCTCGGCCGGGCCGGCCATGGGCCGGAACTGACCATAGTCGATCTCGCGCTCCTCACCCCAGACTTCATCGATGAACTGGTAGCGACCGGAATTGAAGGTGTAGAACTTGTAGCGGATCGGATTCTTCTTGTAGTAGTCCTGATGGTAGCCCTCGGCGTCGTAGAAGGTCTGAAACGGCGCAATGTCGATGACCACCGGACTGTCGTAGCGATCCGCCTCGATCAACGCCTGCTTGGCCGCTTCCGCCGCCTGACGCTGGGCCTCGTCGTGGTAGAAAATGCCAGGGCGGTATTGCTGGCCACGGTCCACGAACTGGCCGTTGGCGTCAGTGGGGTCCATCATCCGCCACAGGCCCTGCAGTAGCCCCTGATAGGTGATCACCTCGGGGTCGTAGTACACCTGCACCGCTTCGGTGTGGCCGGTACGGCCGGAGGACACCTGCTGGTAATCGGGGTTGGCCTCGTCACCGCCGGTATAGCCGGAAACGGCTTCCACCACCCCCGGCAGTTTTTCAAAGCCCGCTTCCACACACCAGAAGCAGCCGCCGGCGAAGGTGGCAATGGCCAGCCCCTCGTCGGTCGGGGCGTACTCGGAGGTGGGCGGGTTGGGGGCACTGGCACTGAAGGCCCAGCCAGCGGCCGCCAGCCCAAGCGCCAGGGCGGAACTCTGCACAATGCGTTTCATACTGTTACCTCTCATACCCAACTGGTTACTGGTTGGAGTCACTGTGCCCGGAAAGATTCACGGCAACGTCTGGGGTTTGTTACGAATTCATCACAGCTTCCGTTCAGTGCGCCGGTGGCAGGGTGATGGTGAAGGCACTGCCGCCGCTGGGCCGGTTGGCAACCCGGATCGCACCGTCCTGCAGGGTCATGATGCGTTTGGCGATCGCCAGCCCAAGCCCGGCATGCCCCGGCGCATTGCCGGAATCGCCGCGGTAGAAGGCGTCGAAGACATGGGGCAGATCGGCATCGGGGATGCCCGGTCCCTGGTCGCGCACCTCCAACTCCAGCTGGCCATCCCGCTGGGCCAGGGTCAGGGTGACCTGGCTGTCGGCGGGGCTGTATTCGATGGCGTTGCCGATCAGGTTGTCCAGCACCCGTTCGGTCATACCCAGGTCACCGTAGGCCAGCGGCATCGCCTGGATACCGGCCACCGCAAGGGTAATGCCTTTCTCAGCGGCACTGGCGCCGTGCTTCTGGGCAACGTCGTGAATCAGCTCCGGCAACGGGAACGGTTCCGGCTGGGGCCGCTTCTCCTTCGCTTCCAGCGCCGCCAGCTCAAACAGCTCGTCCACCTGCCGGCTCAGTCGTCGCCCCTCGGCCAGGGCGATGTCCAGAAACTGCTCCTGCTCCTGTTCACTGAGACTCTGGCGCTTCATTCGCAGGCTTTCCACATAGCCCTGCATCGACGCCAGCGGGGTACGCAGGTCGTGGGACACCTGGGCCACCAGGCGCCGGCGCAGGGCGTCTTTCTCCTGCAGCTGGTCAATCTGGCTGGCGATACGCTCCGCCATGCGATCAAACGCCACCCCCAGGTAATCAATCTCGTCCCGAACCTGCGGCCGCAGTTGCTGCCAGCGTTCACTCGGCAGATGGCCATGGTCGGCGGTCTCGAACCGCTCCACCAGACCGGTGAGCCGGCTTAAGCGGCGGGTCAGCAGCCGGAACACCGCCAGCCCCGCCAGCATCCCCACCGTCAACGCGATGCCCACCGCCCAGGCGCTCATCTCGATGAAGTGACCATTGCGGGCCATCACTTCCGCCATATCGAATTCCTCACCCCGCAGCACCACGTAAAGGTAGCCCTCCGGCTGACGGGCCGAGGGAATCGGCGTCACCGAAAACACCTTGCGACGCTCATGACTGCGGGGGTCATCCCCGAGAATCGGATAGGCCCCCTTGTCCGCCAACAGGGCACGAATAGGTGCCATCGATACCCGTTTGCGCTTGATCTTGGCGGGATCGGCGGAGTAGGAAAGAATCTCGCCCCGGGGGTCCAGCAGGTAGATTTCAATGGAGGGGTTGATGGTCATGTAGAGATCGAACAGCTCCTTCAGCGCCGCCTGGTTCAGCCGGCCCTCGTCTACCAGGTTGCGGTCCTGCACCAGGTTGGCTGCCAGATCACGGTGCAGCTGCTGATTGACCGAGGTGACGTAGCCCCGCAGCGAGTACCAGCTGATCACGCTGTACAGCACACCGACGGTCACCAGCAGCATGAACAGGCCCAGGGCCAGGCGGGTGTATAGGGTTTTGGCCATCATTCAGTCCCGGAAGCGGTAACCCACGCCCCACACCGTCTGGATAAAGTCCGGTTTGGCGGGATCGCGCTCGATCTTGTTGCGCAGGCGGTTGATATGGGTATTGACGGTGTGTTCGTAACCCTCGTGGTTGTAACCCCAGACCGCGTCCAGCAGCTGGGCCCGGCTGAACACCCGGCCGGGATGACGGGCAAAGTGCAACAGCAGATCGAACTCCCGGGCGGTCAGATCCACCTCGGCATCGGCAATGCGCACCTTGCGGCGGGTCGGGTCGATGTGCAGGCCGTCGCTGTCGATCACGTCGCTGGCGGTCTCGGGCTCTGCCGTTACCGACAGCGCATCCACCCGCCGAAACAGCGCCTTGATCCGGGCCGCCAGCTCCGCCACGCTGAACGGTTTGGTGAGGTAGTCATCGGCGCCCATTTCCAGCCCCAGTACCCGGTCCAGTTCGGTGGTCTTGGCGGTCAGCATCAGGATCGGCACATAGCCGCTGTCCTGACGGATCTCCCGGCACACCGACAGGCCATCCAGCCCGGGCAGCATCAGGTCCAGCACCACCAGGTCGACACCACCGGCGCGGTAACGCGCCAGCCCACTGTCTCCCCGCGGTTCGTGCACCGCGGTCATGCCCAGGTCCTCCACGTGCATCCGCACCAACTGGGCAATGCCGGGATTGTCTTCGATGATCAGTACCGTTCGGCTCATGTTGTCTCTCACTGGCTTGCGGGGTGGCACCCTGAACACAGTGTAAGTGCCAGACTTCACAAATCCATCACGCCAGGTGCCACCGTGGCGGCGCCTGACGGTTGTGGCTACAATGCCAGCAACGTCCAACAAGAGGTTCGCGTGTCCGAGAAGCCAACCCCGCCCCGGGTGACCCCTGCCGATGCCATCCGCTGTGCCCGCCGCCACTGGGTCAAAGGCCGCCGCATACACCTGGCGGAACTGGCGTCGGAACTCAACATCGGCCGGGCCACTCTGTTCCGCTGGGTCGGCAGCAAGGACAAGCTGCTGGGCGAGGCGCTGTGGACCCTGTACAACGAACTGTGTCAGGAGGCCCAGGCCAGAACCCCGGGCCAGGGCGTCGACTATGTGGTGGGCGTTTATCGCCACATCAACGCCACCCTGCTGCACTCCCAGCCCCTGCAGCGCTTTATCGGCCAGGACCCGGAGTACGCCCTGCGCATTCTCACCTCCTCCCAGTCGCCACTGCACAGCCGCACCGTGGACGCCTTTGCCGGTATCCTCCAGGACCAGGTGGATCGGGGCCAACTGACCCCGGCCATGGGCATTGGCAGCCTGGCTTACTTTATCGTGCGACTGGCAGAGTCCTGTCTCTACAGCGACATCATCAGCGGACGCCCTCCCCGCGACGAGGAGCTCGAGGATGCCTGCACCGCGGTGCGCATCCTGCTCGGCGGCCAGACCGCAGCGGCCTGAGCCAACGCTTCCCCCGGCCCCGCCGGCATCGCTATGATAGCTCCAGACCCGCTGGCGGCCGGCCCCCTGTCGACACGCAAATCGGCACCCAAGCCGAGACGCCAGCCACCCCACATCCGACCGACCGCGAGAGGACCTCATTATGGCTGCCCCCTGGGACGACCTGCTGCTATTCGACCGCCAACTCGACACCACCGAACGCCAGGTTCGGGACAGTGTCCGCGCTTTCTGCGACCAGCAGCTGATGCCCGGCATCACTGCGGCCAATCGTCACGAGCGCTTTGATCGCAACCTGTTCCTGAAGATGGGCGAACAGGGCATGCTGGGTGCCACGGTACCGCAGGAGTACGGCGGCCCGGGTCTCAGCCACGTCAGCTACGGTCTGATTGCACGGGAGGTCGAGCGGGTGGATTCGGCCTATCGCTCCGCCCTGAGCGTGCAGTCGTCGCTGGTGATGTATCCGATCCAGCGCTACGGCCAGGAGGCCCTCAAACAGCGGCTGCTGCCATTGCTGGCCAGCGGCGAAAAAGTGGGCTGCTTTGGTCTCACCGAACCCAATCACGGCTCCGACCCCGGCGGCATGGAAACCCGGGCCCGGGCGGTGGAAGGCGGCTACCGGCTCAGTGGCGCCAAGACCTGGATCACCAATGCCCCCATCGCCGATGTGCTGGTGGTCTGGGGCAAGCTCGACGGCGAAGTCTGCGGATTCGTGATTGAGCGCGGCAGCGATGGCCTGGAGACCCCCGCCATCGACGGCAAGTTCTCGCTGCGGGCCTCGGAGACCGGCTCCATCTTTATGGACGAGGTGTTCGTACCGGAGGAGAACCGGCTCCAGGTGCAGGGCCTGAAGGGTCCCCTGAGCTGCCTCACCAAGGCCCGCTTCGGCATCTGCTGGGGCGTGCTGGGGGCGGCCGAGTTCTGCTGGCATGCGGCCCGTCAGTACACCCTGGAGCGGCACCAGTTCGGCCGCCCGCTGGCGGCCAATCAACTGGTGCAGAAGAAGCTGGTGGACATGCAGACCGAGATCACCCTTGGCCTGCAGGCGGTGCTGCAACTGGGCCGGCTGATGGATCAGGGGGAGGCGTCTGCGGATGCGGTGTCGTTGCTCAAACGCAACAACTGTGGCAAGGCCCTGGACATCGCCCGGGTGGCGCGGGACCTGCACGGCGGCAACGGCATCTGCGACGAATACCACGTGATCCGTCACGCCATGAACCTGGAGGCGGTGAACACCTACGAAGGCACCCACGATGTCCACGCCCTGATCCTTGGGCGTGGACAGACCGGCCTGCAGGCGTTCTGCTGAGCCGTCAGTAGAACAGCAGGGGTACGAAGGCCACCAGCAACAACGACAGGCCCATGGCGATCAGCGGCATGATGATGCGCTCATGGCGCTGGTAGAAGGTGCCGCCTTCCTGCTGGGCCGCGGTCACCTCCGCTTCCCCCACCACCTGGCGGGTGAGCAGGTGGTTGAGCGCCACCGGCGGGCTGAGGTAGCCCAGTTCGAACGCCACCAGGGTGACCATCCAGAAATGGATCGGGTGGATGCCGCTGCCGTAGGCGATGGTGGCCACGGTGGCGGAAACCAGGATCACTGCGCCAAAGGCGTCCATGATCATCCCCAGGACCACCAGGATCACCACCATCAGCAGCATTGCCGACCAGGCGCTGTCGAAGGACTGGGGGAAGGTTTCCATCAGGTGGGAGCGCTCGATCACCCCGCCAATGCTTACCGACAGGCCCAGCAGCAGCAACAGCGCACCGATCTCCGCGGTGGTGTCATTGGTGGCGGTGCGGACACTGCGCTCCAGGCCCTGGTGGTTGACCTCCAGCCCTTCCGCATCGCGGTGGCTGCGGCCCTTGAGGCTGATATGCTCAAACACCAGGATCGCCAGCAGGATCACCGGCAGTAGCCGCGGCGCCGAGAACTCGTCCATCCGTACGTCCAGAGCCCAGCGATAGAACAGCACCACCGCCACAATCACCGCCACGTATGGCAGCAATGACCGCAGCGCCGCCAGGGTGGCGGGCCAGGCCTCGCTGGCCGGTGCCAGCTCGAAGCGGCTCTGGCGATTGACCGCCAGCGCCACAGCGGTGAACATCACCGCCGTCAGTACGAATACCCAGATACCCCAGCCGAACAGCTCGTCGGTGGTCACTTCCCGGTTCAGGTAGGCAATCACCACCACCAGCAGGCAGGGCCGTAACACCACCCCCAGTGACCCGGACATGGCGGTGGCCGCCAGTGCCAGCTGACGGCGGGCACCGGCCGCCCGCAGCTCACTGTAGATCACCGCACCGGCAGCAATGACGAAGATCCCCGAGGCCCCGGTGTAGGCCGTCGGTATCGCCGCCACCAGGACCGCCACCACCGCCAGCATCTCTGGCGGCAGACGCCAGGGCCGGAATACGTTGAACACCAGGGTCGCCAACCGGGTCTGCTTGAGCATCATCCCGACCCAGACGTAGAGCCCGACGTTGAGGAACATGTCGGACAGTTCCATCATCTTGCCGAGGTAGATACCGATCCCCGAGGCGTGTCCGATCAGTCCGAAATAGGTCCCGGAAATCAGGCACATCACCGTATACAGCGGCACCGCCAGCAGGGCCTTGTTGAGGCTACCACCGTCCGCCAGGTCAGCCGGCACCCGGAACAGCCGGTACAGGCTGGCCAGGGTCAGCGCAGCGAAGCCGGTGATCCACAGGTTGTGCAGCATCATTTCCTCCGCCGACACCGCTGCCTCGGACGCCAGTGTGGTCTGGCGGAAGATCACGCTGGAACCCAGCAGCATGGCATTGGCGATGGTCTGCAGGGTCAGCGAGACGGTGTAGTCGAGCCGGGTCTCCATCGGCCGCATGGCGATGTGGTGCCGGGTCAGGGTGGCGGTCACTGCACATAGCATCACCACCACAATGAGGATATAGCGCTGGGACTCCAGCCCCAGGGCGATGACATCGGCGACGAACAGCTCCACCGCCCGATAGGCCTTCACCGTTGGTGTCAGCTGATCCCGCAGCTGCTGGTAACTGGCGTGACTCGCCTGGCAGTCCGCCACCGAGCGCTCAATGGAGCGCCGGACGTCCGCCGGGTCCTTCTCGACACTGCCCAGCAGCGCCGCCATATCCCCCAGGTCGCTCTCCTTGGCCAGTTCCGCCGCCACCGCGGCATCGATGTCCCGGCTGGGATTGCATTCCGGCGGTGCAATGTCCACCCGCAGCTTGTAGTAACCGGTCCAGAACTGCTCGCCAAGACGAAGCATCTGGTTGTGAATGTCACTGGAGGTCGAAAACAGCACGACCGCCAGCAGCAGGAGGCAGGCCGGCAGGGAGGAAAACCACTCCCGGCCACTGCGGTTCAGGGTTAGTGCAGACATAGTGTGGAACTCGGCAGACTCGTGGAATTACAGCAGATCATCCAGATCCATGACTTCGGTGGCTTCCGGCTGGTCATCCCAGAAGGTTCCGAGCTGGCCAAACGGTGTGCGATGGCCGGTATTCTCCATCCACATGCGATCGGACATCGCCACAATCAGTTGAGTCGCCATGGCATCCACCATGCGCCACTGGTCGCTGGACGGCGTTTCCTTGATGGACTCGGCGTGGCTGCGGATGATGCCCCGCAGGCGCTCGGTGTCGCCCCGGTTCATCGCCGCCATGGCATGGAACACATGGCTGATGCGAACGCCGGCCTGTTCCCCCTGGCGGTCAGCAATTTCCAGTCGGTGGAAGGCATCCTCACCCTGTGGCAGGGCACCGGGGATCATCGCCCAGACCGTGGCCCGCAGCGCCATCGGGGCACCCCACCACTTGTCGTTGTCGAGACAGCTGGTGGCCCTGGCGACGGTGGAGCCGACGTTTTTGGGAACGCCAATGGAGGAGGTTGACTGAATCTCGGCATTGAGCGCCTGCAACCCGGTCAGCAGGCCGGCGAAGTAGACGAACTCG
This sequence comes from Marinobacter xestospongiae, assembly GCF_023156385.1. Lineage (GTDB taxonomy): Bacteria > Pseudomonadota > Gammaproteobacteria > Pseudomonadales > Oleiphilaceae > Marinobacter > Marinobacter xestospongiae. Next base: position 62,796 of record NZ_JAKZAK010000007.1, on the reverse strand, counting down.
TCCAGGTCCTCGTCAAAATCCGGGCATTCGCTCTCGTCCGGCTTGCCATAGAACGCGTTGTGGTGCTGCCAGCCCTTGAAGTAACGCTCGGAAGCCAGCGCGTAGGCGCGCTTCTGGCGGATCATGGCGTCTTCCGCTCCCTCGGCCGACATCGCCCGCAGCTGCGCCAGCCCCTGCAGTTCGTACTCCCGCGCCTGCTCCTCGATGCAGGCGCCGGAGGTGAGGTACAGCATCACCGCCAGCTGGTCCGGCTCGGAGGTGACCCGGCCGAAGGACATCAGCAGCGGCGCGGTGGCCTGACTCATGGCACAGCCCATGGCCAGATCCTGGGATTCCAGCAGGTAGGGCACGGTATGGCTCTTGGCAAAGCCCTGCATGACATCGCCAGTGGTCTTGTAGATCATGTTATTGACCACCCCACAGCCACCCAATGCCAGGCTGACTGCGACGCTGGCGGCCACACCGCGGAGTCGTGCAAACCCGCGACCGGAACGTTGTACGAAGCCCTGGAGAGCCGTCATAGCTGTATCACCTTTTACGTTGTTGTTGTGGATCGTTGTTGTGGATCGTTGTGGAGTCATGCCCATGCAGCGAACCCGCAGGATTCGTTACACGATGTAACAATGGTAAGAATTATCGTCGCAAATCAGATGTTTTAATGAGACCAGCCGCTCAAAGCGCCATTGCTGTGAGCGCCGGGCCCGGGCCGGTAATTGACTTTGGCGGCGATTCCACTAAACCTTGATCTGTCGGGGTGGAACGGTTCCGCCCTGGTCTCGGCAAAACAACAAGGAGCCTTTGATGCGCAAACCTGAACTCGCCGCCGCCATTGCGGAGCAGACCGGACTCAGCAAGGAGAAGGCCAGTGAAGTGATCACCGCCTTTACCGACCAGATATCCGCCGCCAGTGCCCGAGGGGATGACGTCACCCTGATCGGTTTTGGCACCTTCAACGTCCGCAGTCGGGAAGCCCGTTCAGGGCGCAATCCGCAGACCGGAGCCACCATTCAGATTCCGGCTTCCCGCACAGTCGGTTTCAAACCGGGCAAAGCCCTCAAGGACGCCGTCAACTGAGTCCCGTCGGGGCAGGCCGTTCCCGCCCTGCCCCAATGCCATTCAGGAGGAACATTCCGCCCGGCTGCCATCAACCCGGCAGCGGATGGCCCGCATCAGCTTGATAGCCCGCTCGTCGTAGACGCCTTCGGCCAGCAGCGACAGCCGCACTTCCCGCAGCATCTTGTCGTACTCCACCACATCCGCCTCCGGCGGCAGCATCCACACGTCCTGCGGAATTTCGGATTCGGCCTGGGCAATAATCTCGTAGGCCTCATCGATGCGCTTGATCGCTTCATTGCGCACCATCTGGCCCGCGTCCTCCGGGAAACGATCGCGGTGGATGATGACCTGGAAGTTCATGTAGGCCAGGGCATACTTGAACACCCCACCGTCCGGGCTCACGCCCTTGTAGAGCTCCAGTGGCGTGTAGGCCACGGCCGGGGCATAGGCCAGATCGACACTGCCATTGTTGAACTTGCCGGCGAAGCTGGCGGTGTTGGCGCCCACCACCGACGCACCGACGTGGCGTACCATCCGCAGCGAGGCATCATCAAAATCGAGGGTGGCAATCTTCTTGCCCTGGAGTTCCTCGACGGTATCGATGCTGCGGTCACGGGTGTGCAGGTAGACCGCGCCACCGGGAAACACCCCGGCCACTTCGTAGTTGCCTTCGATAAGGAACGGGCGGGCGTTGGGCTGCGCCAGGGTGTTGTAGAGCAGTCGCATTTCCTCTTCACCGGGCACCGCCCCCATGGCTTCCAGGCTGCCGGTAAAGCGGTTAAATTCCCGCGCCCGGGTGCCGGTCAGCAGCACGGCGTCACACTGGCCGGCCTTGAAGTCTTCCGCCGCCACCTTTTCATCGGTGTAGGCGCGCAGTTCCAGCTTGATACCCTCGCGCAGGGCCACCGGCTGGAAAGTCTTGGTGATGGCGAACAGGGGGCCATTGGCGCCCACGGGGTCGAACACGCAGAAGCTGCGTTCGATGGGTTCGGCGGTGGTCTCCGCCAGGGCGGGCAGGGCTAGACTGGCGAGCAGCGCGGAGGCCGCCACCACCCTGCGAAGGGCATTGCGTGGTTTCACGGGATAACTCCTGATTATTGTTGTGAGACACCGGACGGGAGGCGACCGTCGCTGGTGGCATCCGACCTGTTCCGGTTCGAGCCTAGAGCGGCCCCGCAAAGAATACGTTGGCACAGGTGCCTGGCTTCAAGGGCGTTGAGGCAAAAAGGAGAGAAAGTGTGACGTATTCGACAGGCGTCCCGTAACGCCTGCCTCATTCCGGGCGGTGGCAACAGGGCCGCCCCCTGGACAGGGACGGCCGGCGAAAGGTCTCGATTGCAGGGGTCAGTCGACCGCCTGCCAGACCACCTGACCCTCGCGGAGAGTGTAGCGGACCGCCCCCATCAGCACCTGGTCCCGCACCGGGGCGTGCTTGCCGGCCGACCGCAGAGCGTGATCGCTGGCCTGCCACGGTGCCCGCGGATCGAACACACACAGATCCGCCGTCTGGCCCGGGGCCAGCAGGGCCTGTTCACCCACAACCGCAGCCGGGCCATGGCTGAGGGCTGCCACCAGCTGGCTCAGGGTCAGCTGGCCGTCCGCCACCAGCCGCAGCCCCAGGGGCAGCACGCTCTCAATGGTGGACAAACCAGGCTCGGTGGCCCCCAACGGGGCCTGCTTGGCAGCCGAATCGTGAGGCTGGTGCTGGCTCACGATGGCGCCAATCACACCATCCCGCAGACCGGCCAGCAGCGCCTGCCGATCGGCTTCGGTGCGCAGCGGCGGACGAACGTGGAAACGGCTGTCGAAGCCCGCCAGGGCCGCTTCGGTGAACAGCAGCTGATGCATGGCCACATCCGCGGTGACCGCGACGCCACGGGCCTGGGCGTCCGCCACCATGGCCACACTGCGGGCCGACGACAACTGCGCCAGGTGCAGTCGTACGCCGGTTTCCTCGGCCAGCAGCAGAAGTTCCATAAGCGCGGTGGTTTCCGCCACCTCGGGAATGCCCAACAGCCCCAGACGGGACGCCACCAGGCCGTCGTGGGCATAGCCATCGGCCGCCAGCGCCTCGTTGATCGGAGTCATCATCAACGGGATGTCGTAGGTGCGGGCATAGGCCATGCAGCGGCGCAGCACCCGGGCGTTGGCCACCGGCCGGGCACCATTGCCCAGCGCCACACAGCCGGCCTTCTTCAGGCCCGCCATATCACTGAGCAGGTCACCAGCCAGGCCCCGAGTCACCGCTCCCACCGGCAGCACCCGGATCGGTGACCGGCTGGCGGCGACGTCGAGGATGACGTGGGTCACCGCGCTGGAATCATTGACCGGTGACGTCTCCGGCGACGCACAGACGGTGGTGAAACCACCATGGGCGGCGGCCAGGGTTTCACTGGCAATGTTGCCTTTCTGGCCATTGCCGGGCTCCCGCAGGTTGCAGTGCAGATCGAAGAAACCGGGCGTGACCACACAGCCGCTGGCGTCCAGCACCCGGTCCGCCGGGCCCTGTTCAGCGTCCGCGCCCACGGCCTCGATACGGCCATCACGGACCAGCAGGGTCTGCGGCGACCCGCTGTCGCCGCGGGCGTCCACCAGCCGGCCATGGATAATTCGAAGGGTGCCTTGGGGCTGAGTCATTACGCCTGTTCTCCTGCTGCCTGGTTCTGTCCCCGCTCGGCCACCTGGCCGCTCATTGCCATCGACATCACTGCCATCCGCACAGCGATGCCATTGGTTACCTGATTGAGGATCACCGATTGCGGGCCGTCGGCCACCGCCGACTCAATTTCCACACCGCGGTTGATCGGTCCCGGATGCATCACGATGCACTCCGGGTTGGCCAGCGCCAGCTTGTCCTGACTCAGGCCGTAGAGCCGGTAAAACTCCCGCTCACTGGGCAGCAGCGCGCCTTCCATCCGCTCTTTCTGCAACCGCAGCATGATCACCACATCCAGGTCCTTCATGCCGGCGGCCATGTCGTACTCGACCCGGCAGCCCAGTGCCTCGACGTCCGTCGGCAGCAGGGTGCCCGGCGCAATCACCCGGACCTCCTCGGCCCCCAGGGTATTGAGCGCACGAATCTGTGACCGGGCCACGCGGGAATGCAGGATGTCCCCCACAATCGCCACCTTGAGCCCCTCAAATCCGCCCTTGTGCTGGCGGATCGTCAGCATGTCCAGCATCGCCTGGGTCGGGTGGGCATGGCGGCCGTCGCCGGCGTTGATGATGGCCACCCCCGGGGTCACCGATTCGGCGATGAAGTGAGGCGCCCCGCTCTGGGAATGGCGCACCACGAACATATCGCTGGCCATGGCTTCCAGATTGAGCAGGGTGTCGGAGAGGGATTCGCCCTTGGAGGTGGCGGAGGTGCTGATGTCCAGGTTGAGCACGTCAGCGGACAGCCGCTTGGCGGCCAGCTCGAAGGTGCTGCGGGTACGGGTGCTGGACTCGAAGAACAGGTTGACCACCGTGCGTCCCCGCAACAGCGGCACCTTCTTGATCCGGCGCTCGCCCACTTCAATAAAGGAATCGGCGGTATCGAGAATGTCGGTGAGCAGCGCCCGATCCAGCCCGTCCAGGGTCAGGAAGTGCTTGAGCTGGCCAGCGGCGGTCAATTGCAGGGATGGGAATGGGTCATTTGGGATCATGTCGTCGCCTGTGTCGGTTCTGTCTTGCCACCCGTGCGGGGCTGGCGCCGGTTGCCTTCGCTCCAGGCGGCATCAGGTCTCCCGCATTTCGATCCGCAGCGGGTCCGGACCCCGCAGCTTGACCCGCTGGGACTCCTTCAGGGTCAGGGTCTGGGCCACCACATCGGGGTGAATGGGCAGCTCCCGGTTGCCGAGGTCGATCAGGGTGGCGAGGATGATACTCGCTGGCCGGCCATAATCGAAGATCTCGTTCATCGCTGCACGGATGGTGCGGCCGCTCATGATGACGTCGTCCACCAGGATGACGTCCCGGTCCTCGGTTTCAAACGGCAGATGCGAGGGCTTGACCCGGGGGTTCAGGCCCAGACGGCTGAAATCGTCTCTGTAGAAGGAGATATCGAGTTCACCATAGGGCTCGTCCAGGCCCAGGCGCTTCTGCAGCACGTCGGCAATCCACACCCCGCCGGTGCGAATACCGATCAGCGCCGGCCGTTCGATCTGCCGGTCCTGCAGGTGCTTGCGTACCCCGGCCTCCAGCTGGTCCAGTAACTCATCCATATTCAGCAGTGCGGTCATTGATGCCTCGCTTGGGTAATTGAAGATGCCTCTGAACAGGGTAATCAGTCCGGTGCCCGGTCTGTCTGTTGGTTAAACCAGGTTTCCAGGATCAGTACGGCGGCAAGGTCATCGACGCCGTGACGGCCAAAGTCCCGGCTGCCCTGCTCCGCCATCACTTCGCCCTTGGCCTCAAAGCTGGTCAGTCGTTCGTCCACCATTTCCACCGGCAGATGGTAGCGGCCATGCAGACGCTTGCCGAACTTCCGCGCCCGGGCGCACATATCGTTCTCGCTGCCGTCCATGTTCAGTGGCAGGCCCACCACCAGGCGCTGGGGACGCCACTCGTCCAGCAGCCGGGTGATCAGGTTCCAGTCCGGAATGCCATCGCGGGCCGGCAGCATGGTGACCGGACGAGCGGTGCCCAGCAGCTGCTGGCCAAAGGCAACACCAATCCGGCGAGTGCCAAAATCAAACGCCAGCACCTGTTCGCTGCGGGGGTCAGGCATGGCCGGTGGACTCGCTGAGCTGGTTCAGGTCAATGCCCATGCCGGCCAGCGCGGCCTTGTAGAGGTCCTGCCAGGGGGTCTGGAACATCATGTTGGCGTCGGCGGGACAGGTCAGCCAGGAGTTGCCAGCCAGCTCTTCTTCCAGCTGGCCTTCGGCCCAGCCGGAGTAACCCAGAGCCACCAGGAACTCGCCGGGGCCCTCACCCTCACCAATGGCCGCCAGTATGTCGCGGGAGGTGGTCAGGCAGACCTGGTCGCTGACCAGCATGCTGCCCTGCCAGTCGGTGTTGCCCGGACGGTGCAGTACGAAGCCACGTTCGTTCTGCACCGGGCCGCCCATCAGCACCGGCTGTTCCAGCTCGCCGCCTTCCATGTCCAGCTGTTCCAGGATTTCTCCCAGCTGGATTTCCAGCGGACGGTTGATCACCAGCCCCAGCGCGCCTTCGTCGGAGTGCTCGCACAGATAGATGACGGTACCGTGGAAGCGGGGATCTTCCAGGTAGGGTGAGGCGATCAGGAAATGATCGCGCAGTGACGTTTCTGTCGCGGTGGTCTCGCTCATCCCGATGTCAGCCCCCGGCGCTGGAAGGACCAGGTACGGATAATCTCAAGCTCATCGGTCTGCTCCTTCATCTTGTCGGTAAAGGCCGGGAACGGCGCCGCCATCCGCACGATATTGATCGCGGCATCGTCCAGCACGGTACTGCCGGAGGAGTTGAGAATGGCGATTTCCTTGATTGTGCCATCCTTGCGCAGAGAAACCAGCATCCGCAGTGAACCATAAAGGCTGTTGCTGCGAGCTTCCGACGGGTAGTTGATGTTGCCGATGCGGGTCACCTTGCTGACCCAGTTCTGCACGTACCAGGCGTTGTCGGAACGCAGGGTCGAGGCTGCGGTCACCCGCAGCACCCGCGGCTTGCGGGCGTAGGCCTGGCGCTGGGCGTCAAAACGCGCTTCCAGGCTGGCGATCTCCAGGCTGCGCTCCATCAGGCTGCGACGCTGCTGATCCGGCTCCGGCGTCGGCTCGGCATCTTCCGCCAGAGCCACCTGGCGCCGGCTCTCGCCCTGGGTCTGCACCACCTGGCGCTGCTGCTGACGGACCGGTTCGGACCGGGCCGGCGCCTGCGGCTGGACCGGCTGCTCCGCCTGCTGATTCATCGGGGAAGGCTGGGGGCTGGTAAGCTCCCGCACTTCGTCCTCGCTGCCGCTGCCCTGCTGGCTGGTCTGGGCGAGGAAATCCGCCTGTTCCGGGGCTTGCTGATCGTCAAACTGGGAAAGTGTGATCTCCATGGTCTGGGCCGACGATCGCGGCGATTCCGGCGCAATGGTGATGCCCAGCACCACCACCGCGTGAAACGCCAGCGCCATGAACAGGGTAAATGTGAAGCGATCGAAATCGCTGACCTGCGCTGCCATTGCTCAGTACTTCCTGCGTTCCTGCATCTATATAATGTGCTGACTGTTCAGCCAGCCTGGCGTCCGGCATCCAGCCGGCGGGCGATGGCATCCATCAGTTGACCGGCAATGTCGATGCCAAACGCTGCGTCCAGTTCACGGATGCAGGTGGGGCTGGTGACGTTGATCTCGGTCAGGTAATCGCCAATCACATCCAGACCGACAAAAATCAGCCCCTTGTCTTTGATCACCGGCGCAACCCGGGCGCAGATCTCCCGATCCCGCGCGGTCAGCTCCCGGCCTTCGCCGCGACCACCGGCGGCCAGATTGCCCCGGTTTTCACCCTGGGACGGAATCCGCGCCAGCGCGTAAGGTACCGGCTCTCCCTCAATCATCAGGATGCGCTTGTCGCCGTCGCTGATTTCCGGCACGAACTTCTGCGCCATCGCCTGGTGGGCACCGTGGTTGGTGAGGGTTTCAATGATGACCCCCAGGTTGGCGTCGTTCTCCCGCACCCGGAAGATCGAACGACCGCCCATACCATCCACAGGCTTCATGATAACGTCACCGTGCTCGGCATAGAATGCCCGCAGCCGTTCGGCGGAACGGGTGACCACCAGAGGCGGGGTCAGATCGTCGAACTGGGTGGCAAACAGCTTCTCATTGCAGTCCCGCAGGGCCGCCGGCGGATTGACCAGCAGTGCGCCCTGCTGCTCGGCCGCTTCCAGGATGTAGGTGGCCATCAGGAACTCGCGATCCACCGGCGGGTCCTGACGCATCAGGATCACGTCCAGCTCGCCCAGCGCCCGGTCGTGGCTGTCACCAAACGTGTACCAGTCCTGCGGGTCCATCGCCACGGTCAGATCCCGTGTCCGGGCTCGGGCCTGGCCGCCCGCCAGGTATAGATCCGGCAGTTCCATGTACTCGATCTGCCAGCCCCGCTGCTGGGCCGCCCAAAGCATGGCCAGGGAGCTGTCTTTCTTGAATTGGATGGCCTCGATGGGGTCCATTACTATGCCGAGTCGGACTGTCATAATGCCTCTTCAGATCGTTTGTCGAAAACAGGAACCGGTCAGCAGAGCGGCGCCAACAATAAGTGCTATGCTGAGAGCACAGATGGTAGTGTACCCGCATTCTGAATGCACTCGGTGAATGCATCGGGCCAGCGCGTGAACCGGGCGTCATGGGTACATTTGGTCACAAACTTATGCTTTTTCTCCGGCCATCGATACTCTATAAAGAAGCGGGGCTTATAGATCACCCTTCCAGAGTGTGTTAAAACCCCGATCCAAATCATGTTATTGAGCGCAAGGCAGTTGGACAATGGATGACAACTTCGAGAATCTGAAGATCATGGTGATTGACGACAGCAAAACGATTCGTCGAACCGCCGAAACACTGCTCAAGAAGGTGGGCTGTGAAGTCATCACGGCTACCGACGGCTTTGACGCTCTCGCCAAGATCGCCGATTCCCAACCGGACATCATCTTTGTTGATATCATGATGCCCCGGCTGGATGGTTACCAGACCTGCGCCCTGATCAAGAACAACTCTGCCTTCAAGAAAACGCCGGTGATCATGCTCTCCAGCAAGGACGGCCTGTTCGACAAGGCCAAAGGTCGCATTGTCGGGTCGGATCAGTACCTGACCAAGCCGTTCAGCAAAGACGAACTGCTCAATACCATCCGTCAGTACGTTCCCCAGGCGGAACAGTGATCGCTGCTGACACCCAGAACTAGTTTGAGGAAACCATGGCCCGCATTCTGATCGTTGACGATTCCCCCACCGAGGTTAAGAAGATCTCCAGCATCCTTGAGAAGCACAACCACGAGGTCCTGACCGCCGACAACGGCGCCGACGGCGTGGCTCGTGCCCGCTCCGACAGCCCGGACCTGGTCCTGATGGACGTGGTCATGCCTGGCCTTAACGGTTTCCAGGCTACCCGTCAGCTGACCCGTGCGCCGGAGACCGCATCTATCCCGGTGGTTATCGTTACCACCAAGGATCAGGAAACCGACCGGGTTTGGGGTACCCGCCAGGGTGCCAAGGGTTACCTGGTCAAGCCCGTGAACGAAGACGATCTGATCAAAACCATCAACAGTCTGATCGCCTGATTCTTCGAATGGAGTAAGCATGTCCGCCCAGGCCGCCCCCTTTGCCGTTCTGACGGATATCGCCCAACGTAGCCGCTCCATGGCGGCAGGCCTGCCGGAACAGCAGGAAGCCATAGAGCTATGGAACGGCATCGGTTTTACCCTCGCCGGCGAACGCTATGTCGCCCCGATGGGTGAAGTGGTCGAGATCCTTCACGTCCCCCGGTACACCCATATACCGGGGGTTCGTTCGTTCATGATGGGGGCCGCCAATGTCCGTGGCCGCCTGCTGCCACTGATCGATCTGGCCCATTTCTTCGATCTGCCACGCAGTGCCCGCAGCGTCAGGGAACGCCGGGTACTGGTGATTGAACAGGGCGACGTGTTCAGTGGCCTGGTGGTCGATGGCGTCTCCGGCATGCAGTACTTCGCGGTAGACAGCTTCGACGCCGAGCCGAGCAATGTTCCTCAAGTCGTTCAGCCTTTCGTTCAGGGAGGCTATGAACGCAACGACGAGACCTGGAAAGTGTTCTCGACCACCGGACTGGTTAACGACGAACGCTTTCTGGATGTTGCCCAGTGGTGATGGCAATGGCAGGAACACCATCACCCATCCAGCTAACCACAGAACCTAACTTGCCAACGAAAAGGCCGGGAGCCAGAAGATGAAAAAGAGAGCCGGAAGTATCAGCATGGGACAGGGAGGCAACAAGCTGGTTGCCGGCCTGATCGCGGCGCTGATCGCATTAACCGTCCTGCTCGTCGTGGTCCTGTTCATTATCAACAGGGAAAGCCAGCACGACCAGGAATACATCGCCCACGCCGCGGAGCTGCGGGTACTGTCCCAGGAGATCGCCAAAAACGCCACGGAGGCCGCCGGCGGTACCGAGGAAGCCTTCGACCAGCTGCGCCGCTCCCGTGACGAGTTTGCCCAGCTCTGGAGCTACATCGTCGAAGGTAACCCGGAAACCGGCCTGCCGGCGAGTGAGCTGGCCGCCAACAGTGGCGTCCAGGCCAAATGGGACGCGGTTCGCGCCAACGCTGACAGCATCCTCTCCACCCAGGATGCCGTGCTCGGCCTGCACCAGGTCGCCCAGACCCTGAACGAAACGATTCCGCAGCTGCAGGTGGAGTACGACGACATCGTACAGATCCTGCTCGACAACGACGCCCCGGCGGAACAGATCGCCCTGGCCCAACGCCAGTCCCTGCTGGCAGAGCGGATCGTGCGCTCGGTCAACAACGTACTGTCCGGTGATGAAGACGCCGTTATCGCCGCTGACCGCTTCGGTCGCGACGCCAGCCTGTTCGGTCGCGTACTGGAAGGCCAGGTGGACGGTAACCCCGCCATGGGCATCACCATGGTAAGCGATGAAGACGCCATCTACGGCCTGGAAGCCGTATCTGAGCTGTTCGAATTCGTACGCCAGAACGTAGACGCGATCCTTGAAGCTTCTCCCGACCTCTTCAAGGTCCGTACCGCAGCCAGCGACATTTTCCAGAACTCCCAGACCCTGCTGGACGACATCTCGGTACTGGCCGACCAGTTCCGTAGCGATGCCGGCTCCCGTCTGGTCAGCCCGACTCTGGCCTTCATCATCCTGGCCGGCATGATCGGTATCGTGGTACTGATCGGTATCACCATCTACCGCGAAGCCCAGGACCGTCTGTCCACCACCCAGGAACAGAACGAACAGAACCAGAACGCGATCCTGCGACTGCTGGACGAACTCGCCGACCTCGCGGACGGTGACCTGACCACTGAGGCCACGGTAACCGAGGACTTCACCGGTGCCATCGCCGACTCCATCAACTACGCGATCGACCAGATGCGTGGCCTGGTACAGGCGATTCGGGGAACCGCGGTACGAGTCTCCTCAGCCGCCCAGGAAACCCAGGCAACTGCGATGCACCTGGCTGACGCCTCCGAGCACCAGGCTCAGGAAATCGCCGGCGCCTCTGCGGCGGTGAACGAGATGGCGGTGTCCATCGACCAGGTATCCTCCAACGCCGCCGAGTCTTCCGCGGTTGCGGAGCGGTCGGTTGCGATCGCGAAGAAAGGCGCGGAAGTGGTACAGAACACCATCCGCGGCATGGACAACATCCGTGAGCAGATCCAGGAAACCTCCAAGCGGATCAAGCGTCTGGGTGAGTCCTCCCAGGAGATCGGTGACATCGTATCGTTGATCAACGACATTGCCGACCAGACCAACATCCTGTCCCTGAACGCCGCTATCCAGGCGAGTATGGCCGGTGACGCCGGTCGAGGCTTCGCGGTGGTTGCGGACGAGGTTCAGCGCCTGGCGGAACGTTCCTCCGCAGCAACCAAGCAGATTGAAGCCCTGGTTAAGACGATCCAGTCCGATACCAACGAGGCGGTTATCTCCATGGAACACACCACCGCCGAGGTGGTCCGTGGTGCACGCCTGGCTCAGGATGCGGGTATCGCCCTCGAGGAAATCGAGAACGTATCGATGAACCTCGCGGAGCTGATCCAGAACATCTCCAACGCCGCACGTCAGCAGTCGTCGTCCGCGGCCCACATTTCCAACACCATGAACGTCATCCAGGAAATCACCTCGCAGACGTCGTCCGGTACCAACGCCACCGCGAAATCGATCGGGAACCTGGCGGAAATGGCATCCGAACTGCGTTCCTCGGTGGCTGGTTTCACCCTGCCGGAGGAAGAGTCCGCCGAGCACGAAGCCGAAGAACTGGAAGACGTGCCGGTGGTCAGCTGATTGCCGCACCAGGGCGAATGACGGTATATGGCTGCCACCCGCAACGACCTGTCCACCGCTCCCGGCAGCTGGTCGATGCGCCGACTCCCCGATATGGACGAGGCGCAGTTCGACCAGTGGCAGACGTTGCTTGAGCACCGTACCGGCATTTCCCTGGCGCCCGAGCGCAAGTCGTTTCTCGAAACCAACCTCGGGATTCGCATGCGCGAGATCGGCTGCAGCAGCTATCAGGCCTATTACGAGAAAGTGGTGTCCAGTCCGGACGCCGTGGTCGAGTGGTCCACTCTGGTGGACCGGCTGACCGTCCAGGAAACCCGGTTTTTCCGTGATCCGGATGCCTTCAAGCTGGTGGCGGACTACATCCTCACCCGCCCGCGGGAAGTGCTGAAACAGCGTCCGCTGGAAGCCTGGAGTGTCGGCTGCTCTACCGGAGAAGAGCCGTACACCCTGGCCATGCTGCTCAACGAAAGCATGAACCAGCTGGAATTGCCGCCATTGTTTGGCATCACCGGATCGGACATCAGCAAACCGGCCATCGACAAGGCCCAGCGGGGACTGTTCAACGCCCGCAAGCTGTTGGGTATGGATGAGGCGCTGAAAACCCGGTATTTCCGCCCCGCCGAGCGGAATTCCGTGGAGATCGTCGAACGCATACGGGAGCGGGTGTGTTTCACCCGCCTCAACGTGTTGGACCTGAAACACGCGCCCATGCACGGCATGAACATTATTTACTGCCAGAATCTGCTGATCTACTTCCGCCGCTGGCGGCGGCGGGAGATCGTGAAACGACTAGCAGAGCGGCTGGCGCCCGGGGGTTTACTCGTCCTCGGCCAGGGAGAGCTGACCGATTGGCAGCCTCCTGGCCTGCAACGGGTTCCCTCGGAGAATGTACTGGCGTGGATTCGTCGCCAGTCTGACGAAGAATAACCGGAGTGGTTATGGGCAATCACCATGACAGCATCGCCCTGGATTGGGTTCGGGGAGAAATACAGGACACGCTGATTCAGGGTCAGCAGGCGCTTGAGGCATTCGTCGAAAATCGCGACGACACCGCACGCCTGCGGTTTTGCCTGAACTACCTCCATCAGGTGCATGGCACCCTGAAGATGGTGGAGCTCTACGGCGCTGCGCTGTTGACCGAAGAGATGGAACAGCTGACCACCGCCGTACTCAATGAGAGCGTGGCCAACGTCGACGACGCCGTTGAAGTGCTGATGCAGGCCATCCTGCAGCTACCGCAATACCTGGAACACTTGGGCAGCAGCCGGGACGACTTCCCGCTGGTACTGCTGCCACTACTGAACGATCTGCGGGCTGCCCGCGGCGAGGCCCTGCTGTCCGACACCTCGCTGTTCAAACCGGACCTCAGTCCGGTGCAACAGCCAGTGTCCGACAGCGCGGTGCAGCGGTTGCAGGACCCCAAGGTGCTCGGCCATCTGCGCAAACTGCGGCAGATGTACCAGTTCGCCCTCGCCGGCGTGGTGCGCGAAGAGAACCTCGGCGCCCAGTTCGATTACCTGCAGAAGGTAATCCAGCGGCTGGTGAAACTGTGCCAGCGCACCCCCCGGGAGCAGCTCTGGCGCGCCGCCGGCGGCCTGGTGGAAACCCTGCAGAGTGGCGACAACCCGGTCAACACCGCGGCCAAGTCCATCCTGCGGGAGCTGGACAACGAGCTGCGCCGACTGATCGAAGAGCACGTGGACATCCTCCAGCAGCCACTGCCGGAAGCGATGTTCAAGCACCTGCTGTACTACGTCGCCCGCGCCCGCGGCCTGGACACGCCCTTTGTCCGGGAACTGCGCAAGACCTTCAAGCTGGACGACGCCCTGCCCTCCGAAGACGACGTCTCCGAAGCCCGTCACCGGGTTTCCGGCCCGGGACGGGAAGCGATTCATTCAGTGGTCAGCGCCCTCAACGAAGAGCTGGCCAAGCTGAAAGACCAGCTTGACCTGTTCGTCCGCGCCGAATTCCGCCAGAACGACGAGCTCGGTGAGCTGCTGCCCGGCCTGCGCCAGGTGGCCAACACCCTCGCCGTCCTGGGGCTGGGCATTCCCCGCCAGGTGGTCAACGACCAGATCGATCTGGTCAGCAGACTCAGCCAGCAGGTCGCCACCGTCGATGACGGCACCCTGATGGACATTGCCGGCGCCCTGCTCTACGTCGAAGCCAGCCTTGCCGGCCTCGACAGCGACCGGGCGGTGGAGACACCAGCCAGCTCCGACAGTGGCAGCCTCAACCTGGGCAGCCAGGAACTGGGCGAAGCCAACACTGCCCTGTTGCGGGAATCCCGCAACACCTTGGAGCAGGTAAAGACCGCTGTGGTCAATTTCATTGCCTCCCAATGGGACCAGCGCGAAATCGAGCACGTTCCCGGACTGCTGCACAGCATCTGTGGCGGTCTCCGGCTGGTGCCGCTGGACCGGGTGGCCGACATGCTGGCGTCCGCAGAACGCTACATCTCCGATGTACTGCTTACCGGCAAACAGGTACCGGACTGGAAACAACTGGATTCCCTGGCCGACGCCATCACCAGCATCGAGTACTACCTCGAGCACCTGGCCGAAGGCATGGGCGATAGCGATTCCATTCTTTCCGTCGCCTCCGACAGCCTCGCCAGCCTGGGCTTCCCGGTTGGCGCCGAGCCAACCTGGCAGGCTGAGGCGACGGTGGCGGAAGCCGCTGATAGCGAGGAAGAAACCCCCGCGGAAGCACTGGCTGCCACCACGGCCAAGGAATCGGACGCCGAACTGCTGGACGACGAGATCCTTGCCATCTTCGTGGAAGAGGCGGAGGAAGTGCTCGACACCATCCGCAACTATTACCCTCGCCTGCGCCAGCACCATGACGATCACGAAGCGCTGACCGAAGTCCGTCGCGCCTTCCACACCCTCAAGGGCAGTGGTCGCCTGGTGGGCGCCAGCAGCCTTGGGGAACTGGCCTGGTCGGTGGAAAACCTGCTCAATCGGGTCATCGACCAGACAGTCCGCGCCAGCGATGACCTGTTCACCCTGGTGGACGAAGTCAACGAGCGCCTGCCCCAGCTGATCCAGGACTTCCGCCAGGGTCGAGCCGACGGCGATGTCGCCGGGCTGATTGAACGCGCCGAAGCCCTTGCCACCACCAGCAAGATCAGCGCGGATACGGCGCCTGCCGCAGCGCCGCAAGCCGCCAACGAAACAGTCGAGGCCCCGGTCACCGAGCCGGACACCGCCGACGAGGCGGAAGCCGCAACCGTCAGCGCACCGGAGGCCGAAGAAGACGACCTGATCGACGATGAGATTGTCGAGATTTTCATCGAGGAAGCCGCGGAAGTGCTCGACACCATCCGTGAGTTCCTGCCCATGCTGCTGCGTCAGCTTGATGACCGCAGCGCCCTCACCGAAATCCGCCGTGCCTTCCATACCCTCAAGGGCAGTGGCCGGATGGTCGGCGCCAACGCCGTGGGCGAACTGGCCTGGGCGGTGGAGAACATGCTCAACCGGGTCATCGATGGCAGCATCCTGATGAACGAGAATGTTGCCCGGTTGCTGACCGACGTCACCGAGGAAGTGCCCGGTCTGGTCAAAGATTTCGAGCTACGCCGGCCGGCCTCGATCGACACCGCGCCGCTGGAGTCCCGGGCCAACGCCCTGGCCAATGGTGATATCCCCGATACCCGCAGCATGCCCGGCGCCGACGACGATGAGCACGAGCAGGAGCCGGCGGAAACCATGGCGGCGGACGGCAGCGATCTGAGCCTGGACGAAGACGATCTGGCCGATCCGGTGCTGCTGGACATTTTTGAGAGTGAGGCGGAAACCCACCTCAAAACCCTGCAGGACTTCCTCGAATCCGCCGGCGACAAGGCCACCGCCAGCTACACCGACGACGTCTCCCGCGCGCTGCATACCCTCAAGGGCAGCGCCCACACCGCGTCCATCGACCCCATCGCCCGGGTCATTACGCCGCTGGAACGTTTTGTCAAAGACGCCCGTGCCGCCAATCTCAAGGCTGACCGCGAAGCCCTGGCACTGATGGCCGACGCCTGCGAATTCATCATGCAGGGCCTGGCCCAGATCCGCGAGAACCCGCAGGCGGAACTGGCCGGCACCGACGACTTCCTGGAGCGCCTGGCGCAACTGGCGGCCCACACCGTCGGCAACCTGCGTGAGACCGAAGTCAGCGAAGTCAAACCCAAGACCGATCCACAACTGGTGCAGCTGTTCCTCAACGAGGGGCTGGACATCCTGCTGGATGCCGACAACATTCTCGATGACTGGGCCGGTCATCCGGACCGGAACGCCCGTCTCGACACCCTGATCCAGGAGCTGCAACACCTGGCCCAGGGCGGGCGCGAGGTTGGCCTCAACGACGTCACCGATCTGGCCGGTTCCCTGGCCGCGGTCTACGAACACGCCAAACTCAGCCAGGTCACACCGGACGCCGATTTCTTCACCACCACCAAGGCCGGCCATGACCACCTCATCGATATGATGGATCAGGTTGCCGCTGGCCTGGCGACGGTGCCGGATGAAGCGCTGATGTCGCAACTGCAGCAGCTGCAGGAGCAGTTGGCGAACAGCGCCGCCAGTGACGAACTCAGCGACGCCTTCGACAGCGACCTGGAAGCCATCGACGAAAGCCTTGAGCTGACCCTGCCGGAGCAGGACGATGAGCTGCCGGAGCTGCCGGCACTGGACGAAGACGACGACCAGGAACTGGCAGCCATCTTCCTGGAAGAGGCCCGCGACCTGGTGGACAGCACCGGCGAAGCACTGCAGCAGTGGCAGTCCGAGCCGGACAACAACGAGCTGTTGCGCGGCCTGCAACGGGACCTGCACACCCTCAAAGGTGGCGCACGGCTGGCCGACATCGCCCCGGTGGGCGATCTTGCCCACGAGCTGGAAACCCTGTTCGAGCGCCTGGCCGACGGCCAGCTGACAGCCAATGACACCCTCGGCGACCTGCTGTTCCTGTGCCACGACCGCCTGGCCAACATGGTGGACGGCATTGAACAGCAACAGTCCCCGGAACCGGCCGACGAACTGATCGCCGCCATCCAGGGTTACCTGCGGGGCGAGCAGCCGGAACCACAAGCCAGTCCCGATGCGGATGCCAGCGCTGATGCCGGTCCCGGTGCCGGTGAAGGGGCGGCAGACGCTGACTCCGCAGCCACCGAGAGCGCCGAGTCCGGCGACAGCGGTCTGGAAGGTCTGGACCCGGAGCTGGCGGAGATCTTCCTCGAAGAAGCCGGCGAGATCATCAACACCAGTGCCGAACTGCTGTACCAGTGGCAGGAGCAGCCTGAACAGGCCGATCTGGTGAAAGAACTGCAGCGGGAGCTGCACACCCTCAAGGGTGGCGCCCGCATGGCCGAGATTACCCCGGTTGCCGACATCGCCCACGAGATGGAAACGCTGTTCGAGCGTATCGTCGAGGGCCGTCTGGCGGCGACCCCGGCCCGCACCGAGCTGGCCCTGCGTGCCCACGATCAACTGGCCGCCTTTGTCGAGACCATCGCCGATCGGGGCGCCTGTCCGGCTGCGCCGGAACTGCTGCAGGCGCTGCGTGATGCCCTCAGCGACGACAGCCCGGCACCGGTGGGGGACACCGAGATCGAGTTGGAGCTCCCCGAAATGCCGGCCTCTGCGGCCGAACCGGAAGCGGCGGAAATCCCGGAAGAGACCCACAACGACCAGTTCAATCTCTCCGAGCTGGACCCGGAACTGGTGGGCATCTTCCTGGAAGAAGCCTACGACCTGATCAACTCCACCGGCAGTGCCCTGCACAGCTGGAGCGAGAACCCGGACAACCGGGACATCGCCGCCGAGCTGCAGCGTGACGTCCATACCCTCAAGGGTGGCGCCCGCATGGCCGGCGTCGATGCCATTGGCGACCTCACCCACGTGCTGGAGGACCTGTTCGAGCAGGTGGCGGAAGGTCGCCTGGCCGCATCCGAGCCGATGGTAAACCTGCTCTTTGCCTGCCACGATCGGCTGGCCCAGATGGTGGAACAGGTAGCCACCCAGAAGCCCTGCCCACCAGCCCAGGAGCTGGTGGCCGAGGTCCGTGCGGTGATGGACGGTGCCCCGGTTGAAGCTCCCTCGGTGAAGGATGCACCTGCCGCGTCAACCGAAGCCGCGGCCAGCCGCGAGCAGTCACCGGTGACGGATCTGGAGCCGGTGGACGAAGACCTGATTGGTATCTTCCTCGATGAAGGCCTGGAGATTCACGAGGCCATCAACGAGTGCCTGGCGCAATGGCGCGAAGAGCCCGAACAGCTCACTGGCATTACCCAGCTGCAGCAGGAACTGCACACCCTCAAGGGCGGTGCCCGCCTGGCGGACGTCGACAGCGTGGCCGATCTGGCCCAGGGCTGGGAAGAAACGCTGGAAGCGCTGATCAGTGGTACCGGCAACCAGGACACCGTGCTGCAACTGAGCAGTCGTGCCAACCTCGCCCTCAAGCGCATGCTGGCGACCCTGGAAGAAGGCCACCAGCCACCCCCGGAAACCACCCTGCTGGAGGCGTTCAGTGAGGTCCGCGGCGGTAACGAAGTGTCTGCGCCCAGTGACGCCACCGCCCAGGACGACGACGCGCCCGATCTGGAAGTGATCGAGATCTTCCTGGAAGAAGCCGGCGAGCTGATCGATCAGCTCGAGCAACTGTTGGCCGACTGGCACAAGGAGCCGGCCAATAACCACTTCAACCAGGAAGCCCAGCGGGTACTTCACACCCTCAAGGGCGGCGCTCGCCTGTCGCAGCTGCCAAAACTGGGGGATCAGGCCCATGGCTTGGAATCCCAGCTGATCGCGCTCGGCGGGGAAGCACCGGACGAGGCCACCTGGCAGACCATTACCCGGGATTACGACGCCCTGGTCGCCCAGGTCGGCGACGTTCGCGACCGTTACGAGCAGCAGAGCCAGGCCGCGACCCCGGAAACACCCGCGTCCAAGCCGGCAACCCAGCCAGCGCCGGCGCCGGCAGCCACCCAGGTCCCGGCCAAGCCTGCCAAGGCCAAGGCACCGGCGGCGCCCAAACCGGCTCAGCCGGCGGCCAAGAAAGCCAAGGCCGCCAACCGTGGCGGCAATCAGGAGTCGATCCGGGTATCGGCGCCGCTGCTGGACGAGCTGGTCAACCTGGCCGGGGAAACCAGTATTACCCGTGGCCGCCTGGAACAGCAGACCAGTGATTTCGGCCACACTCTGGACGAGATGGCCGCCACCATCGAGCGTCTGCGCGAGCAGCTACGGCGGATGGACATCGAGACCGAGGCCCAGATTCTGTTCCGCACCGAGCGCGAGCATGGCCCCGACTACGGCGACGACTTCGACCCGCTGGAGATGGACCGCTACTCTTCCATCCAGCAGCTGTCCCGGGCCCTGAGCGAGTCCTCATCGGATTTGGCGGACCTGCGGGAAACCCTGGCGGACCGGATTCGCGATACCGAAACCCTGCTGGTGCAGCAGTCCCGCATCAACACCGAACTGCAGGAAGGCCTGATGAAGACGCGGATGATTCCGTTCGCGTCGATGGTGCCAAGACTGCGGCGGATCGTGCGTCAGATCAGCGGCGAGCTGGGCAAGAAAGTGGAATTCGACGTTCGCAACGCCGAGGGCGAAATGGACCGCAACATCCTCGAACGGATGATTGCCCCGCTGGAGCACATGCTGCGTAACGCCCTCGATCACGGCATCGAAGCCCCCGCCGACCGTCAGGCCGCCGGCAAGCCCGACACCGGTCAGGTGGTGCTGTCACTGACCCGTGAGGGCGGTGATGTGGTACTGCGGATGGTCGACGACGGCAAGGGCATCCCCACCAGCGTGATTCGCGACAAGGCGGTGCGCCAGGGCATGATGCGGGAGGATGAGGATCTCAGCGATCGTGAGATCCTGCAGTTCATCCTGCAGCCGGGCTTCTCCACCGCCCAGCAGGTGACTCAGATTTCCGGCCGTGGTGTCGGAATGGACGTGGTTGCCAGTGAGATCAAGCAGCTGGGCGGCGCCCTCGACATCGAATCGGCGGTCGGCCGTGGCACCACCTTCACCGTGCGCCTGCCGTTCACGGTATCGGTCAACCGCGCCCTGATGGTGTCCACCGGCGAGGACTTCTACGCCATCCCGCTGAATACCATCGAAGGCATCGTGCGGGTCAGCACCTACGAGCTGGAGGAGTACTACAAGCCGGAAGCGCCAATGTACGAATACGCCGGCCAGCAGTACCGCCTACAGTACCTCGGCAGCCTGCTCAACAGTGACCACCAGCCCAAGCTCCAGGGCCAGGCCCTGCCGCTGCCGGTGATCCTGGTGCGCGGCGCCGAGCAGCCAATGGCGCTGCAGGTGGACAGCCTGATGGGCTCCCGCGAGATCGTTGTAAAATCCCTCGGACCGCAGTTCAGTTCAGTCCGGGGCGTATCCGGGGCAACCATCCTCGGTGACGGTAACGTGGTAGTGATCCTCGATCTGCCGGCGATGATCCGTTCCGACATTCTGTCCGAGCGCCAGCGTCTGGCCGAGCAGGAAGGCGCCCAGGAATCCGGCCGCCGCGACGAGAGCGCAACCGTCGTCATGGTGGTGGACGACTCGGTCACGGTTCGCAAGGTGACCTCACGCCTGCTGGAACGCAACGGCATGGAGGTGGTCACCGCGAAAGACGGCCTCGATGCGGTCGCCCAACTGCAGGACCACCGGCCGGATATCATCCTGCTGGATATCGAGATGCCGCGGATGGACGGTTTCGAAGTGGCCAGTTTTGTACGCCACGACGAGGCTCTCCGGGACACCCCGATTTGCATGATCACCTCGCGAACCGGTCAGAAGCACCGGGAGCGGGCCCTGTCGATCGGTGTCAACGAATACCTGGGCAAACCGTTCCAGGAATCCGAGTTGCTTGACACGATTGAACGGTTGACCGGTGACAACTGATGGCCAGCCGGTGCGGCCGTCCCACGGTGGCGGTGGTTTCCGACAGCGTTCTCCAGCGCCACCGGCTGCAGGAGGCGCTGGCCAAGTTCGGCCTGGCCGGCGGCTTCAGCGGCGACCCCAGCCGCCTGCTGGTGTACTCACCACTGCCCGACGCGCAGCTGTGGCTGATCACCCTGGAGGACGAGGCCGACCATCCGGCACTGTTTGATCACCTACTGGGCAACACCGACGCCCCGGTACTGTTCGGCGTCGACCCGGCGCCCAGGCCCGGCGGCACCGACTACTTCCGCTGGGAACGGCGGTTGCAGCACAAGCTGGAGAAACACCTGGGGTCGCTGGAGGAACTGGATTCCGAAGACAGCCTGGAAGAACTCGCCAGCACCGACCCGGCCCCTGCCGACAACCTGGAACTGCCGCACTGGATCACCCCCGGAGCCAAGGACCGGCCGGCAGAGGAAGTCTGGGTACTGGGCGCGTCCCTGGGTGGACCTGCTGCGGTCAAGGACTTTCTCGACCATCTGCCCGCCGGCCTGCCGGTGGGCTTCGTCTACGCCCAGCACATCGACGGCAACTTTACCGAGGTGCTGACCCGGGTGCTGGGGCGACACGCCCATTACCGCCTCCGCCACGCCGAGGAGGGCATGACCGTCAACAACGGCGACGTGGTGTTGCTGCCAGTGGACCATGAGTGGACCTTCAGCCATCAGGGAACCCTGACCGAGAAAGACACTCCCTGGCCCGGCCCCTATGGTCCCTCAATCGACCAGGTGTTGCTGAACGTCGGCGATCACTTCGGCCCCCGCTGTCACGCTATCCTGTTCTCCGGCATGGGTAACGATGGCGCCATCGCGGCGCCACTGCTGCGTGCCCACGGTGGTCGCATCTGGGTCCAGGACAGCGCCAGCTGCGCCAACAGCTCCATGCCGGACTCGGTGGCGGAAACCGGCTGCACCAGCTTTACCGGGACGCCAGCGCAACTGGCCCGTGAACTCGTCAAAACCATTGAAGAATCCTGCCTGCTCAAGCGCCGGCACCAACGGGATTCCGCCTGAGGAACCGAACCATGAATGACACCAGCCACATCCTCCCCTGCGTCATGATCCCGATGAGTGAGCGGCAACTGCTGCTGCCCAACGTCTCGGTGGCGGAGATTGTCGACTGCAACCACATTGAGGCCCGCGACGACTCTCCGGCCTGGTTGCTGGGCGACCTGGACTGGCGGGGCCAGCGGCTGCCGGTGATCTCCTATGACGCCGCCAACGGCGGTGAGGCACGGATGCCCACCGGCAACCGCGGCCGTATTGCGGTACTCAACACCATTGGCAAGAACCATGGCAGCCTGCCGTTTCTGGCGGTGGTGACCCAGGGCATTCCCAGCCAGACCCGGCTGGCCAGCGATCAGGTGCAGACGGTGGATGACGAGGCCGGCCCCGCCGACCTGATGATGGTGACCGTGGAAGGCGAGCACGTCAGCATTCCCAACCTGGAATACCTCGAGCAGCTGGCACTGGAAGCCGCGCGGACCCACTGATCGGGAACGATGGCGACGCTGTCATGACGACCGTAGGGCTGGATGTTATAATGTTTCATCTTTCCCCAAACGTGCGGTCATCATGTCTAGCAACGCCTTGCCCTATCGCCCTCACGACCACGCCGCCTGCGTCAGTCAGGCGCTGGCCGACGCCCGCAGTATCTGCCAGTCGCAGAACGCGCGGCTGACGCCGACCCGGGAGCGGGTGCTGGAGCTGATCTGGCAATCCCACAAACCGCTGGGCGCCTATGACCTGCTGGCAGCGCTGGCCGAGGACGGCCACAACGCCGCGCCACCCACGGTCTACCGGGCGCTGGATTTTCTGCTGCAGCACGGGCTGGTGCATCGTCTTGCCTCGCTGAACGCGTTCATCGGCTGTAATCACGCTGGCGAACACCACACCAGTGTGTTCCTGATCTGTCGGCACTGCCGCAACGCTCTGGAGTTGACCGCACCGGACGTCAGTAACGCCGTCCGCAGCGCAGCAGCCGGCGAAGGCTTCCAGCCTGAAGACACCACTATCGAAATTGCCGGCCAGTGCCCCAACTGCCGTGCGGACACCGACGATGACTGAGCGGCTGGTAACGCTGAGCGACGTCTGTGTCCGCTTCGATGGCCCGCCGGTGGTGGACCACATCAACTTGACCCTCAACCGCGGGGACATTGTCACCATCATCGGCCCCAACGGTGCTGGCAAAACCACCCTGATCAAATCGGTACTGGGCATCCAGCGCATCACCAGCGGCACCATCTGGCGTAAACCGGAGGCCCGCATCGGCTACGTGCCCCAGCATCTGCAGTTGCAACCGACACTGCCCCTGAGCGTGCGCCGCTTTCTGATGCTCACCGGTGAGTCCGCCGATACCTGCCGCCAGGCCCTGGCCCAGACCGGGGTTGATCACCTGTTCGAGGCCTCGGTCCACCATCTCTCCGGCGGTGAAAAACAGCGGGTGCTGTTAGCCCGCGCCCTGGCCCGCAGCCCCGACCTGCTGGTGCTGGATGAACCGGCCCAGGGCGTCGACATCAACGGTCAGGCCGCCCTCTACGACCTGATCCGCGCCCTCCGGGACCGGCTCAACTGCGGCGTCATCATGATCTCCCACGACCTTCACCTGGTGATGGCCGCCACCGACCGGGTCATCTGCCTCAACCAGCATGTCTGCTGCAGTGGCTACCCTGCCGACATCTCCACCGATCCGGCGTTTATCGAGACCTTCGGCCAGACCGTGGCGGAAAGCCTGGCGGTCTACCACCACCATCACAACCATCGTCACGACCTTCACGGAGACGTGGTCGAGTCCCAACCTGCCGAGGGCTGCAGTCACCATGGCGTTCATTGATGCGATTCTGGGCGATTTCTTCTGGCGGGCGCTGCTGGGTGGCCTCGGCGTCGCCCTGGTTGCCGGTCCCCTGGGCTGCTTTGTGGTGTGGCGGCGGATGGCCTATTTCGGCGATACCCTGGCCCATTCCGCGCTGCTGGGCATCGCCCTGGGTTTCCTGTTCCAGCTGCCGCTGAACCTGGCCATTGCCGGCACCTGCGTTGCCCTGGCGCTGGTGCTGGTGGTACTGGCCCGCAGCCGCACCCTCGCCACTGACACCTTGCTGGGCATCCTCGCCCACAGCGCCCTGGCCATTGGCCTGGTCACCCTCAGCTTCATGCCCCAGGTGCGGGTGGATCTCAGCGGCTACCTGTTCGGCGACCTGCTGGCCATGAGCCGCAACGACCTGGGCTGGATCTACGGCGGCGCCACCCTCATTCTGATCCTGCTGTACCGGCTCTGGCGCGGCCTGTTGATGGCCACCATCCACGAGGAACTGGCGCGGGTGGAAGGCTTTCCGGTGGAACGACTGCGGCTGGCGTTGATGCTGATGTTCTCACTGGTGATTGCGGTGGCGATGAAGATCGTCGGCGTACTGCTGATCACCGCGCTGCTGATCATTCCCGCCGCCACCGCCCGACGGCTGGCGCGGACCCCGGAGGCGATGGTGCTGCTGGCGGTGGTGATTGGCATGCTGGCGGTATCCGGAGGCCTGAGCCTGTCCTGGTTTGCCGACAGCCCTGCCGGGCCATCGGTGGTGGTGTCCGCCTTCGCCCTGTTCGTGCTGGTTTACGGCGTGGTGCGCCAGCCCCGGACCTGAACCGCGCCACCGCCATTTCCCTAGCCCGGAGGCCTGGTCTACAGTGAGAAAGGATTCTCCGGAGACGACCATGAGCCTGGCGCGCATCAAACCCCTGCTGTCCCCCCTGACTCTGCTACCCCTGGCGCTGGTGCTTGCCGGCGCCCTACTGACCTGGCAAGTGGATGTCAGCAGTCGGGACGATACCCGCCGCCAGACCGAACGCTGGCTGGCGGCCCAGCAGTTGGGCTATACCCTGGTGCTGGAACAACGCCTGGCATTGATGCAGGAGAGCGCCCGCCGCCTGGCCGACGCCCGGATCAACTCGCTACAGCAGTTTCGTCACCAGGCCACCGGCTTCCTTGAACAGTACCCCGATGTCCGGGGCGTGGAGGTGATTCGCCGCATCCCCGATGCCCTGCGGGACCTTATCGAGGCCCAGCTCAGTCAGGAAGCCCAGCAACCGGTACGCTTCCGCGACTGGCAGTCCGAAGCAACGGACGATGCCGCTCCCGAGAGCGACCAGTACCTGGTGGTACGCTGGGCCCTGGCCCGCAGCACCAGTGGCACCACCGCCGGCATCCTCGCCGATTCGGTGCCGCTGTGGCGACAGGAACTGGCCACTACCCTGAGCGAGCAGACCCTCACCGCCACCGCGCTGGCCAGCCTGGAGCTCGATGGCACGCCGGCCCAGACCATTCGACTGTTTGTGCCCGCCTCCGGCAACGAGGTGATCGCCGTCGCCATCACCCCGGAGCGCTGGCTGGGTGCCACCCTTGGCGGTCAACTCACCGCCCAGCTGGGAGTCAAGGTCCATGACCTGACCCAGCACACCAAAGCCCCGTTGTTCGAATACCCGCTGTCGGGTGAAGCCCTGCCCGCACAGACACTGCGTACCGAGGTCCGGGTCGGTAACCGTCAGTGGATGGTCACCACCGTGCCCGCCCACGGGCTGTTCCAGCAGGCCACCGCCCGCAGCCGGCAAACCATCTGGCTGGTGGGGCTGGCCAGCTCTGCCTTCGCGGCGATACTGGTGGCCTGGCTGCTGGCAGGCCGACGCCGGGACCAGCGCCAGCGGGCATTGGCGGATCAGAGCCGACAACAGCTCACTCAGCGCCTCGACAACATTGGCGTGGAAAAACACATTCTGCACCAGGCACTGGCGGAAAGCGGCGACCGCAGCCGTGACCTGGTCCGGCTGGTGGGTGGGTTTGTCTGCGAGCTGGACGAAGACCTGCGGATCGGGTTTGTTTCCGAGCCCGCCACCGACATGCTGAGGATTGCGGTGGCCGAGCTCAGTGGACACTCACTGCTGCAACGGGTTGCGCCATCCTACCGGGACAACTTTATCGCCACCCTGAAAGCCGCACGGGAAGAGCGGCAGATGCAACGCATTGATCTGGACCTGCTGGGAGCTGACGACCAGCCCGTCCCGGTCACGGTACGGGTGCTGGCCCAACTGCATCCGGTCGACGGTTGCACCGGATACCGCCTCAGCGCCGTACCGCGGCACAGCCCTGCCAGGGAAGACTAACGCCCTTCCAGCGGCCGCAGCACGTCCTTCAGGCGACCGCTGTCCACCAGTTCCAGGAATTCCTCGCCGAGCTGATCGCTGGCGGCCACCGCGCCCCGCCAGGCCTTCTCACGGCCGGCATCGTCACCAAGGTAACGCTCGAAGTCCTTGCGGTCCGGCAGCTTGCGGTCTGGCAACGACGCCAGGTACTCCGGCGAAGGCGCGATCAGCAGCACATCCTGCAGCCGGGTGGCGTCGCCACGGCGCCAGGGCAGGGACTTGTCGAACCAGCCCGGGATCACCCGGTCGGTGAAGTGGGGGTAAAGCACCACGCCGGGCTGCTCGTAGGGCAGGTCGAGGTGGTAGTCGAGCAGCCCGCCGTCACGGTAGACGCCCTCCGGGGCACCGGGAATGTTGCGCACCCCGGACATCACAAGTGGAATCGACGCCGACGCCAGCAGGGCCGGCAACAGGTTGTCCCGATTCAGCTCCACCTGGTGACTGGGGAAATCCACCAGCTTGGCCATCGGCAGCGGCAGGCGGGCGTCGTGGACAATGCCCCGCTCCATGAAACGCCCCAGGTGCCGGCGGCTCACCATATTGGCGCTGATGGCGTTCATCAGCCCCAGACCCAGACGCCCACGGCTATCGTGCTCCAGCAGCCCACGGCTGCGCACCACCACAATGTTGAGGCGGTAATGGGGATGGTTGAGCAGGAAGTCCTCTCGCCCCGCCAGCAACTGCTCCAGGAACTGCACACTCTTACGGCTGACCTCGGCGGCACTGACCCCCTTGGAGAAGCGCTGGCAGGTGTAAAGCTCCGCCAGCGTCGCCAACTGGGCCTTGGGGTCGTCGCTGGACGCCACCGCGGCAAACCGCCAGCTGCCAATGGACGAACCGATCAATGCCCTTTCCTGGGGCGCCCGCGGCAGCCAGTCGCCGAAAATTGCCTTATCCAGGCCCGTCAACCCCAGGGCCTTGGGACCACCGGCAGCGCCGGGAACCACGTGCACGTCCGCTGGCGTCAGCGGCTCGGCCTTGAGACGCGCCAGGGCCCGCCGACCGGCACGAACGGTCAGCGCCGGTGGCCGGGTATGAATTGCGGTCATATCACTTCCTCCAGGTTAACCGACGAGTGTAACCAAGCAAAGACGGTTCCTGCTACGCCACCATCGGCCCGGTCGCACTGATCAACACGACTCAACGCGACCGTTGCCCGGCCTTTGTGACCGTGAACCAGCGCCATTTCAAACATCGTCCACCCTCCAAGGCCGTGCTAGACTCATCGCGAGCCCTCAGCGCGGAAGAGGGTGTCACAACCGACAGTCAGGAGTATCCCTTGGCGTTTCCAAACGTTGCATTCACCAAAGCAACCACCAACCCCACCCTGGTGATCCTCGGATTCCGTCGCCAGATCATCTACCACATCCATTTCTGGGCCCTGATCGCGGTGGCCCCCCTGGTGTTGGTGCAGTGGCGTCAGGATCACACCCTGCTGGCCATTCTGTTGGCACTGTTCAGCCTGAACTCGGTGCTGGTGATCGTCTGTCTGCGCTGGTGGCAAGTGTATTTCCTGCGGGGCTGGCCGTTTGTGCTGCTGGCGCTGACGTCATCCGCCTACTCCACCGCAATCAATGGCCACACCGGGCTTTATTGGGCCTATCCCGGCATCGCCGCCTGCTGTTTCCTGTTGCCGTTGCGGGAATCCACCGCCTGCAACGTGGTGTTCGTGGCGATCATGGCCTGCATTTCCTTCCTCACCTTTCCGGAGCCGGCGTTCTGGCGCATCACCTTCTCTCTGGGCCTGACCTGCGTGTTTGTTCTGGTGTTTGCCTGGCTGGTGGGTCGGCTGAAAGAAGAGCTGATCCACCTCGCCACCACCGACCCATTGACCGGCTGCCTCAACCGCTCGCAACTGGCGGACATCCTCAACAGCCAGATCCAGATGCGGGAACGGTACGAGCGGGTATCCAGCATGATCCTGCTGGACCTGGACCACTTCAAGCACATCAACGACCGCTGGGGTCATGTCGCGGGCGATCAGGTGCTGAAGGAAGTCGCGGAGCGGATTCGCAAGCGGTTGCGGGAGAGCGATCAGGCCTTCCGCATTGGCGGCGAGGAGTTCATGCTGGTGTTGCCGGAGACCCGACAGAAGGATGCGGAACAGCTGGCTCAGCAACTGATTGGCAACATCAGCGCGGCGCCGTTCCTGCGGGAAATCCAGGTCACCGCCAGTGCTGGCGTCACCGAGGTGAAACGGGGGGAGACCTGGTCCACCTGGCTCAATCGCGCCGACCAGGCGCTCTACCAGGCCAAGCTGCAGGGCCGCAACCGGATGGTCAGCAGCCGCGACTTGGTCAATCGCCGGAACGGACTGCCCACGGACGCCACGCCGATCTGATCAGTCGCGCTGCTGACGGAACGCCTGATAGGCCTCGAACACCTCCACCGGAGCTTCGTAATGGGGGTAGTGCCCCACCCGCCGCAGCGCCAGGCTGTCAACGTTGGCGTCCAGTTCCTGAAACCGCCGGCACATGGCAACGCCGGAGATGGGATCGGAGCGGCCATAGATCACCTTGATCGGCTGGTCGGCCTTGAGCAACGCACTGACCCAGCGGTTGCGGTGGCAGCGACGCTCCTCCATGAAACGGATCAGCCGGTGCAGGATGCCACGGCCGTTGTTGTAGGTAAGCAGTTGCCAGAAGTCGTCCAGCTCCGCCTGGGACGGCCAGTGCCGGCCCCCGAACAGACGCCGGAACTGGCTGTCGAAGGTGCGTCGTGACAGCCCCCGGCTGACCAGCCCTCCCATCGGCCCCACCAGCAGCTTCTGGATCAGCAGCGGCCGATGGACTTCCGGGAACAGCGCCCCATTGAGAAAACAGACACTGGCGATGCGGAACGGCAGCAGGCCTTCCTGCTCCCGCGCCAACAGCTCCTGGGCCACACTGCAGCCATAGTCGTGCACCAGCAGGTGAGCCTCGCACACCCCCAGCCCCTCCAGCCAGCCCTGCATCAGGTCGGCCTGGTCTTCGATGCAGTATTTGTGGTGAGGCGGCTTGTCGGAGAAACCGAAGCCCAGCAGGTCCAGGGTCAGCACGCGATGGTGGGGCACCAGCAACGGCCATAGCCGGGACCAGTCCCAGCTCGCGGTGGGGTAGCCGTGCACCAGCACCAGATCTTCGCCCTGACCTTCCATACGGCTGAAAATGGCGTGCCCGTCGTAACGGAACCACTTGCCACCCTGTTGCCAGGCCTCCAGGGTCAGGGCATCGGCCTGGGCCGGGCTGCGCTCCAGAACGACGGGAAATTCCTGTTCCATCAAGTCTCTCCCCGAACAATTGTTAAGCTGCCACTTTAGTCCAATGGACATGTGACGTCATCATTGCCAGAGGCATTTTGCCAATTAAGGCCCTGTTGGCGTGGTCGGATTGTTCCGGAGCACCGTAATTAATAAGCAGCTCCTGCATGGAGCCCGCGAATGGTTTCGCTTAAGCTGTAGAGCTGACAACGACAGACAGGACACCGTCACGGCCATGACCGACTCACTCGACCAACTGACCGACAACTACCGCCAGATCATCGAACACCTGGGCGAAGACAGCCAGCGTGAAGGCCTGCAGGACACCCCCAAGCGGGCAGCCAAGGCCATGCAGTTCCTCACCCGCGGCTATCAGCAGACCCTCGATGAGCTGGTCAACGGCGCCATTTTCGAGTCCACCATGGATGAGATGGTGGTGGTCCAGGATATCGAACTCTACAGCCTGTGCGAGCACCACCTGCTGCCATTCATCGGCAAGTGCCACATCGCCTACATGCCCCAGGGCAAGGTTCTGGGGCTGTCAAAATTCGCCCGCATTGTGGACATGTACGCCCGGCGCCTGCAGATCCAGGAAAACCTGACCCGCGAAATCGCCGAAGCCATTGAGCAGGTGACTGGCGCCCGCGGCGTCGCAGTGGTCATTGAAGCCCAGCACATGTGCATGATGATGCGGGGCGTGGAGAAACAGAACTCGCTGATGAAAACGTCGGTGATGCTGGGGGCTTTCCGTCAGTCCCAGGCCACCCGCACCGAATTCCTTACCCTGATCCAAAAACGCTAACCCGGGAGACACCATGGCCGTATCCGATGTCAGCCAACTGGCCACCGTCCGTATTAAAGACCTGCTGCTGAGAACCTACATTGGCATTAAGGACGAAGAGATCAACAACCAGCAGGATGTCCGCATCAACGTCTGTCTGACCTACGACGCCAGCGATGCCATCCACCGTAACGAAATCGAATCGGCGCTGAACTACCGCACCATCACCAAGCAGATCATCCATCACGTGGACGGCAACCGCTTCGCCCTGCTGGAGCGCCTGACCCATGAGGTGCTGGCGATTGTCATGGACCACCAGCCGGTGTGCTGGGCGCGGGTGGAAATCGACAAGCCCCATGCGTTACGTTACGCCGAATCGGTATCCGTTTCTCTGGAGGCCCATCGGGACCACTGACCATGCCCAGTAACCAGCCAGAGCAGCTTCGATCGCTGCTGCAGTCCGTGCGCACCATTGCCCTGGTGGGCGCCAGCAACAAACCCCAGCGCCCCAGCCATGAGGTGATGGCGTACCTGCAACAGCAGGGCTACCGGGTACTGCCGGTCAACCCGCGGCTGGCGGGCGAGCCGCTGCTGGGCGAAACCGTCGCCACCGATCTGGCGTCGCTGCCGTGCCGTCCGGACCTGGTGGATGTGTTCCTCGCCCCAGAACGCACCGATGCCGTGATCGACGAGGCCATCGAACTGGGCATTCCCGCTCTGTGGCTGCAGATTGGCGTGATCAATGAGACCGGTGCCGCCCGTGCCGAGGCGGCCGGGCTGACGGTAGTGATGGATCGCTGCCCCAAGCGGGAAATTCCCCGGCTGGGACTGGAGCAGCGGGACACCACACCCGGATAGCACCTTACACGTCGTATCAAAATCCCGTCAAAAAACGGTTGCGACTTCTAACTGTTTGATCTTATATAGATACAACGCTTGTGCCCTGTACGCGAGTTGTCCTATACGAGTTGTCCTATACGAGTTGTCTTATACTAGATGTCCTATAATAGTAGTGATCGATTGATGGCAGTGATTCAGGGCAACGATTGATTGATACCGTCCCGATACCGGGACAGTGGCAGGCCGGGAAGCCGGGATGGACCCGTCAGCCCCCTGAGCAGACTGAGTAAGGGCGCCTGAGCCCACGGGTGTGGAGCCTTCCGTGCAATTCCCCAGACCAAGATCCCAACAGCTTGCCGCCGTGATGCTCAATCCGGCCCTGCCCGCCCTGGTTCTGCTGCTGTTTCTGATCACCGCCATCGCCCTCAAACAGGGCTCCGACCAACAACAGCAACAACAACTGCAGAGCGCGCTGGCCACCGAGGCCGATGCCATGTCGCGGGAACTGCAAACCCGCTTTCGCGCCCACATCGACGCCATTGACCGCATGGCCAGCCGCCAGGCCGCCACCGCCATCATGGAAGAACGACTGTGGCGCGAGGATGCCCGCCACTACCTGGACGACTTTGACGTCTACCAGGCCATCGAATGGATCGACCGCAACTTCATCATCCGCTGGCTGGAGCCGCTCGACGGCAACCGCTCCGCCATCGGCTTCAACGTCGCCTTCTCCGAAGCCCGTCGCACCGCACTGGAAAACGCCGCCACCGAGGGGGTGATGGACACCACCGGCATCATCGAGCTGGAACAGGGGGGCACCGGTCTGGTGATCTACGCCCCCATTGGTGCCGGCGAGGACAACCGCGGCTTTATCGCCGGGGTGTTCCGGATGGAGAGCCTCGCCACCCTGCTGCTGACCGACCGGGTGCGCCAGCAGTTCCATGTGGATATCGTCGAGAATGGCCGCCCGGCGTACCGTCTGAGTCCGGACGCGCCGGTCCGCTCCCAGTACAGCCACACCGTGACCATTCCCCTGGCCAACGTCACCTGGGAACTGACCCTGACACCAACCACCCACTGGCTGGACCAGCACCAGAGCAGCCTGCCCTGGGTGACCTTCGTGACCCTGCTGGTGATGGGGTTGCTGATGAGCCTGCTGGGGCTGCTGGTGCAACTGGTGCTCAAACGTAATCAGGATCTGCTCAAAACCCGCCATACCCTGGAACAGGAAATCCACCAGCGTGAAGTCATCCAGCAGGACCTGGCCCGGCTGGAGTCCACCGACCCGCTCACCGGTCTGGCCAACCGCCGCTTCTTCATGGAAGACCTGTCCCATACCCTGATGCTGGCGGAGCGGCAACAGCACCAGCTGGCCCTGCTGATGATCGATCTGGACCGTTTCCAGATGCTCAACGATTCCCTCGGCCACCAGTTTGGCGACGAGCTACTGGTGAAAATCGCCAGCCGACTCAACGCCCTCAGTGACGAACTGGTGATGGTGGCCTATTCCGGCGGCGACGAATTCATGGTATGCCAGCAGCACGTCGAAGAAATCGACGACGTGATTCACCTGCTCGGGCAGATCCAGAAATGCTTTGCCGAGCCCTTTGCCATCCAGGGCCAGACCCACCACATCACCGCCACCATGGGCATCGCCATCTATCCCCAGAGCGGCCTCGACGGCGATGTACTGCTGCGCAACGCCGACATCGCCCTGCACCGGGCCAAGGAAAACGGCCGCAACGGCTACCAGTTCTACACCGAGGGCATGCTGGATCGGGAACTCCGCCGCCTGGAGCTGGACAAAGACCTCAACAAGGCCCTCGCCCAGGACGAATTCGAGCTGCATCTGCAGCCCCAGCTCGACCTGACCAGCGGTCGGGTCAACAGCGCCGAAGCACTGATCCGCTGGCGTCATCCGGATCGCGGGATGATCCCGCCGTTCGAATTCATTCCCCTGGCGGAGGAGAATGGCCGCATTACCGATATCGGCCGCTGGGTGGTCGATGCCGCCTGTCGCCAGCTGGCTCAGTGGCGCAACGGCCCCCTCAGTCATCTGCGCATCGCCATCAACCTCTCAGGGCGGGAGCTCGACGAGGACGATCTGGTGGACACCATCCAGCGTGCCCTGAGCCACCACGAGGTTCCGGCCAGCCGGCTGGAGGTGGAACTGACCGAAGAGATCTTCATCCAGAACATCGAACACAACCGTAACCAGTTGGTGCGGCTGCATGAGCTGGGCGTGCACCTGGCCATCGACGACTTCGGGGTCGGTTATTCCTCGCTGGCCTACCTGCGGGACTTTCCGGTGGATCTGCTGAAGATTGACCGCTCCTTCATCACCAACGTCACCGAACGCCGGGACGACGCCACCATCACCCGGGCGGTGATCAACCTGGCCCACAACCTGGGCGTGCGAGTGGTCGCCGAAGGGGTGGAAACCGACGCCCAGCTGCAGTTCCTGCGAGACAACCACTGCGACCTGGCCCAGGGTTACCTGATCAGCCGCCCGATCCAGCCGCTGCTGCTGGAACAGATGCTGCGGGACGAGGGCCTGCTGGTCAGCGAATAGAATCCATCCTGTGAACCGAAGATTGAATCTGTCGGTACAACCTCACACAATCCCCTGTCAGACACCGACGGAAGCACCATGCCCAATCAATACCTGACCGCCGAACAAGACCGCCGCCTGCGCCGCTGGGAAGCCTGCAACCAGGGCTATTTCATCTTCGCCTTCTTTGCCCTTATCGTGGTGCTGATTTTCAGCAGCCAGTTGGGCCTGTCCAGTGGTGACAGCTGGGGACCTCTGGGGTTGCTGCTGGCGGCCCTGGTCACCCCCATCATCATCCTGCAGCTGCGACTGGCCTGCCCCGCCTGCGGCGTCAAGATCGGCTGGCAGGCCAAACTGATGGCGCCTGACCAGTGCCGCCACTGCGGCGTTTTCCTCAGGGCCCGCCAGAATCATTCCTGACCCTTGACCCATGAGTAGCTCACAGGTTTTAAGGTATCCTCATCCAGGGGCCGATGACGGCCCCCGCTCTGCGATGAGGATTGCCCATGAAGGTCAACGAACTCGCCAAGGCCGCCGGCACCAGCTCCGACACGGTCCGCTATTACACCCGGGAAGGCCTGCTTAACCCGAGCCGCAACCCGGCCAACAACTACCAGCAATTCGACGCTGACGACCTGCGCCGGCTGCGCTTCGCCCGCAAGGCCCGCCAGCTAGGCTTCTCGCTGCCGGAAATCAAGACCATCCTGCATCGCGCCGACGATCATCACTCACCCTGCCCGATGGTGCGTGAGGTGTTCGAGCAGCGCCTGGATCACGTCGAGCAGGAAATCGCCGAACTGCAGCGACTGCGGGACCGCATGCAGTCCGCCCTCAAAGCCTGGCAGGCGATGCCCGACGGTACTCCCGATGGCCACACCATCTGCCAGTTGATCGAGCACTGGGACGATGCCGATGGCCCCGCAACGGCCAGCGCCACCCCGGTGTCCAGCAAGGAGCTGAACCATGACTGATCTCAGCCAGCCCCGTCCACAACTGACCATCTCCGGCGCTTCCTGCCAGGGCTGTGCCCGCAAGATCCGCAAGGCCCTGGCAGAGCTGGTCGCCGACCCGGAGCAAGTCACCATCGACCTGGAACAACAGACGGTGCAACTGCCCGCCGGCACCGATCCGGACGCCGCCGCCAGGCTCATCACCGAAGCCGGGTACCCCGCTCAACGGACAGGTTCCAGCTGCTGCAAGGCTGCCAAATCCGTCGAGTCCAACAAGACCAGTCCAGAGACCGAGCCAGCAGCAGAGCCCGCGCCGGAGCAGGAAGTTGCTCTCCAGCTGGCGGTCAGCGGTGCAACCTGCGCCTCCTGCGTCCGCACCATCGAGCAGGCCCTGTTGGCGGTGCCGGGTGTCACCCAGGCCCGCATGAACCTGGCTGATGGCACCGCCGACGTCTATGGCAGCGACCAAAGCGATGCCCTGGTGGCCGCCGTGGAAAGCGCCGGCTACGGCGCCCGCCCCATTGAGGACCCGGACCGCGACGACGAACGCCGTCAGGCCGAAGAGCGCCAGCGTTATCGCAGCCTGCTGGCAAAGATGGCGGTCAGCCTCGGGCTGGGTCTGGGGCTGATGGTCTGGGGCATGGGGTTTGGATCGATGACCATCTCCGCCGCCAACCAGACCACCTGGCAACTGCTGGGCCTGACCACGCTGGTGGTGATGCTCAGTACCGGCGGCCACTACTTCACCGGCGCCTGGAAAGCGTTCCGCCACCACAACGCCAACATGGATACCCTGATCGCCCTTGGTACCGGCACCGCCTGGTTCTACTCCATGGCCGTAGCGCTGGTGCCCGAGGCGCTGCCCATGGCGGCCCGCCACGTCTACTTTGAGGCGTCGGCGATGATCATCGGCCTGATCAACCTGGGTCAGGCCCTGGAACTGCGCGCCAAGGGCAAGACCTCCGAGGCCGTGCGCCGGCTGCTGGACCTGCGCGCCCGCACCGCCAGAGTGATCCGCAACGGCGAGGAAGTGGATCTGCCAGTGGAACAAGTGGTGGTCGGCGACCGCATCCGGGTCCGCCCCGGTGAAAAACTGCCGGTGGACGGTGACATCTGCGAAGGCCAGACCCGCATCGACGAGAGCATGCTGACCGGCGAACCGATGCCCGTGAGCAAGACCATCGGCGATACCGTGGCCGCCGGCACCCTCAACACCCAGGGCGCCATCGTCTATCAGGCCACCCGGGTCGGCAGCGACACCGCCCTGGCCCAGATCATCCGGCTGGTGAAGAAAGCCCAGGGCGCCAAGCCCTCCATTGGCCGTCTGGCGGATCGGATCTCGGCGGTGTTTGTGCCAACGGTGATGCTGATTGCGGTGATCTCTGCGCTGCTCTGGTACAACCTGGGGCCGGAGCCCGCCGTGGTCCACATGATGGTGGCCGCCACCACCGTACTGATCATCGCCTGCCCATGCGCCCTCGGCCTGGCGACCCCGATGTCGGTGATGGTGGGTGTGGGTAAAGCCGCCGAATACGGCGCGCTGATTCGCCAGGGCGAAGCCCTGCAGACCGCCGGCAAGCTGGACCTGGTGATCCTCGACAAAACCGGCACCATCACCCGCGGCCAGCCCACGGTCACTCACAGCCACGCCCTCACCGGCAGCGACGATGAGTTGCTGGCCCTGGCTGCTGGCCTGGAACGGCATTCCGAGCACCCACTGGCCCAGGCCATCGTACAGGCAGCCGACAACACCGGTCAGCGTTTCGCCGAGGTGACGGATTTTGAGGCCCTGAACGGCAAGGGCGTTGCCGGCCGCTATCAGGGCCAGCCCCTGCGTCTTGGCAACCGCCGCTGGCTGGAGCAGGAAGGTCTGGACCTGAGCGCGCTGACCGACGCCGAGCGCGACATCAGCAATGACGCCGGCACCCCGCTGTTTCTCACCCTCGGTGATCAGCCGCTGGGGGTGATCGGGGTCGCCGATGCCATCAAGGACGATTCCGCCGCCGCCATCCGTCGGCTGCATGACGCGGGCATCCAGGTAATGATGGTGACCGGAGACGTCGAGTCCACAGCCGCCGCCATTGCCCGCAGTGCCGGCGTTGACCAGTACCGCGCCAGCGTCCTGCCGGAGGACAAGGCCCGCATCGTCGAAGAAATGCGGGGCAAGGGCCACCGGGTCGCCATGGTGGGTGACGGCATCAACGATGCCCCGGCGCTGGCCGCCGCCGACGTGGGCTTCGCCATCGGCACCGGCACCGATGTCGCCATCGAAAGCGCCGCCGTCACGCTGATGCGAGGGTCCCTGCACGGGGTCGCCGACACCATCGCGATCTCCCGCGCCACCATCCGCAACATCCACCAGAACCTGTTCGGCGCGTTTCTCTACAATAGCCTTGGTATCCCGGTGGCCGCCGGCCTGCTGTACCCGGTCTGGGGCATCCTGATGAGCCCGATTCTGGCGGGGGCGGCGATGTCGCTGTCGTCCGTTACCGTCGTGACCAATGCCAACCGCCTGCGGCTGTTCCGCCCGGGCAAACCAGGGAGAAACTGATGACGACTTTTCTGGTCAATACCGCAGGACTGGCCCTGATGGCCGCCATCGTCTGGTGGTTCTGGCTGTCACCCCGTGCCGGCAAATCCGATTCCGCCCCCCAGCAACGAGGCAAACACTGATGAAACGACTGAGCCTGGCCCTGGGCCTGAGTACCCTGATGCTTGCCGGTCACAGCCATGCCGACGAGGCACCGGAGGTGACCGTGTACAAATCCCCGACCTGTGGCTGCTGTACCGACTGGGTGCGTCATCTCGAAGATAACGGTTTTGAGGTCAAGGCCATCGATTCCAACGCCATGAACCGCATCAAGGCCAACGCCGGCCTGACCCCGGCCCTGGCCAGTTGCCACACCGCCTTTGTCGACGACTACGTCATCGAAGGCCATGTCCCGGCCAGTGACATCCACCGCCTCCTCGCCCAGGCTCCGGACGCCCGCGGCCTGACCGTCCCCGGCATGCCACTGGGCTCCCCGGGCATGGAAGTGGGCCAGCAGCGCGATGCCTACCAGGTGCTGCTGTTCAATGATGACGGCCAGAGCCGGGTGTTTGCCAGCTACCCCTGAGCTCACACCGGTGTCGGATGGCGGCAATTTCAGGCGCCGCTGTCTGACGCTGGGGATGGAAAACGGTATACTCTCCGGCCAAAGTCATCCAGCCAGTCCAGCCAGGTATACCCCCAATGCTCAATGCCGATGCGCTCACCCAGTTGCGCCAGCTCAAGACCGATATCAAGCAGAACAAGGTTGTCTTTCCCGGCACCGTCAAAGCCACCAACGGCCGCTTCGGCTTTGTTGCCCTGGACGAAGGCCGGGACCTGTTCCTGCCGCCGGAAGAGATGCAGAAGGTGCTGCCGGGTGACCGCATCAATGTCACCGAGACCCAGGACGACAAGGGCAAGACCCAGGGTGCGGTGGACGAACTGCTGTCCGGCGGGCTGACCACGTTTGTCGGCCGCTACCTGGTCAAGGGCAAGGGCCACTTTGTGGTGCCGGAAACCCCGGGCATCAATCGCTGGATCTTCATCCCGCCCAAGGAGCGCAAAGGCGCCCAGCCGGACGACTACATCTACTGTCGCATCCACAAGCATCCGATCAAGGATGGCAAAGGTCAGGCCAAGGTTCTGCGGATCATCGGCCAGGCCGGCGATCCGGGACTGGAACGGGCATTCACCCTGGCCAGCTTTGATCTGGACGATGCCTGGCCCCAGGCCGTCGAACAACAGGCCGAGGCGCTGGACGAGCAGGCGGTGGAAGCCCAGACCGGTGACCGCGAAGACCTGACCGCGCAGCCTTACGTCACCATCGACAGCCCCAGCACCCAGGATATGGACGACGCCCTGATGGCGGAAGCCAACGCCACCGGCTGGACCGTGTCCGTCGCCATTGCCGATCCCACCGCGTTGATTGCGGCGGGCAGCCCGGCGGAGCTCGAAGCCCGTAGCCGTGCCACTGCGATCTATTTCCCTGGCGAACCGCGCCCCATGTTCCCGGATGCCATCAGCACTCGCCTGTGCTCACTGATGCCCGACAGCCGCCGGCTGGCGCTGGTGTGTGATCTGCAGGTCAACAACGACGGCAGCGTCAGCGACTACCGTTTCCGTCAGGCGGTGATCCGTTCCCACGGCAAGCTCAGCTACGAGCTGGTGGCACAGGTACTTGAAGGCCGCGAAAGTGACGATACCCGGGCCCTCGCCGACGGCGTCGCCACCAGCCTGGACCAGCTCCACCAGGCCGCCACTGCACTGCGGCGCTGGCGCGAAGAACACGCCCTGCTCAGCAGCGACCGGCCGGAATTCCGCCTGCGCCTGGACGAACACAAGCGCATCCGCCAGATCGAGCCGGCCCTGCAGACCGAAGCCCATCGTCTGGTGGAGGAATGCATGGTCGCCGCCAACCGCTGCGCCGCCGACTTCCTCAGCCAGCAGGACAGCGGTCTGTTCATCACCCACCCCGGCCTGCGGGAAGACCGTCTGGACAATGTTCGCACCCTGTTGGGCAACTTCGCCCCCGCACTGGCGGATCTGGACCCGGCCAAGGCCGAGGATTTCCGTACGCTGATGCAGCGCAGCGAAGGGCTAGACGCCGAGGTTCCGGTCAAGGCCATCGTTGCCCGCCAGCTGGCCCGGGTGGAGCTGTCGTTCCAGCCGGCGCCACACCAGGGCATGGGCCTGTCGGCCTACACCACCTTCACCTCACCGCTGCGCAAGTACAGCGACTTCCACGTTCACCGCCTGATCAAGGCGGCGTTGTGGCAGCAGCCGGCCCCGGCCCTCGACGCCGACCAGCTCGATGCCCTGCAGCGCAGCCAGATCACCGCCCGCCAGGCCGCCAACAGCCTGGAGAACTGGCTCAAGTGCGAGTTCGCACCCAGCCTGGGTGACGCCGAACTCAGTGGCACCATTGTCCGTACCATTCCCGCCGGCTTCTTTGTGCGCCTGGACAGCAACGGTCTGGAGGGCTTTGTCAGTTGCAAGGGTCTGGAGGGCAAGTACAGCTTTGATCCGGTGACCCTGCGTCTGGTGCACAACAAGAACGGCCGCACCTTCCAGCTGGAACAGCCGGTCACGGTGGCCCTCGCCGAGGTAGACCTGACCCGCAAGCAGATCCTGTTCCGTCTGGTGGAAACGGCCGCGACCGACACCACCGAGGCAGCTGCCGAGTCCACCGGCACCAACGCTTGAAATCCAGCGGGGCCAGGCGCATCGTAAGAGTAGAAGTGAGCACACCAGACGAGGTGATCCACGATGCCCATGAGCCCCGATGAATTTCTGCGCAAGTACGGTTTCGACAAGGATGAGGAAGAGCGTGACCACAGCCTGCGCCACAACGCAATGGAGCACGCCAAGCATCTGAAGCGCCCCCACGCCGGTACCCCGTTTGACTGGGAGGACTGGGAACGCTTCAAGCAGGACCACCCGGATGAGGTGGAAGAGGACGACGACCGGCGGGACTGAGGGCAACTCAGTCCCCGCTGCGGTCTCCCAATAGCTCTGCCAGACGGCGGTCCTTGGCCTGCCACAGGCCCGCCAGCCAGTCTTTGACGTTGCGACGGTGCTCGGCGTCGTTGGCGTAGTCACGCCCCTTGAGTTCCGCGGGAATCTCCACGGTCTCCACTTCCAGAGTGATCGACGGCACCCTTCCGCAGAGGAAATCCCAGAACGTCGGTGCCCCGCCGGGGTAGGCGATGGTCACGTTTACCAGCGTCTGCATCGCATCGCCCATGGCATCCAGCACAAAGGCGACCCCGCCGGCCTTGGGCGTCAGCAGATTCTGGTAGGAGGATTTCTGGCGCTGATGTTTGGCAGGGGTGAAGCGGGTGCCCTCAACAAAGTTCATCACACTCACCGGGGTGTAGCGGAATTTCTCACAGGCCGCCCGGGTGGCACGCAGGTCCTCGCCACGCTTTTCCGGGTGTTTGATCAGGTACTCCCGGGAATAGCGCTTCATGAACGGGAAATCCAGGCCCCACCAGGCCAGGCCGATCACCGGCACCCAGATCAGCTCCTTCTTGAGGAAAAACTTCAGAAACGGTGCCTGGCGGTTGAACACCCGCTGCATGGCCAGGATGTCCACCCAGCTCTGATGGTTGCACAGTACCAGGTACCAGCCTTCACGCTGCAGCTGATCGGCACCGCTGATGCGCCAGTCGGTGGCGTGGGTCAGCTTCATCCAGCCGGTGTTGCAGGCGACCCAGGATTCCGATATCCAGATGATCAGGCGGGTACAGAGCACCCGGAAACCGTGGATCGGCACAATCAGTTTCAACACCGCGGGAATGTAGAGCAGCAGACACCAGAACAGGGTGTTGAGTCCCAGCAGCAGGGCATTGATAACGCCGATTACCGGGGCAGGCAAAAAGCTGAGCATGGGTGAGAATCCGTGTTGTTGTTGATGTTGGGAGCCGCCGTGCGGATCGCCGCCGGACTCCATCTCCGGCGCGCATGATAACAACGCCGGCAGGGCTTGGGCAGTGCTGGCCCAAGGTGACTGATGTGCCCGAGGCCGGAGACACTTGTGCCATGGCGCCCCGACGCCACCCTCCTATACTCGGCGATTACCACGATTCACGCGCCAACGGACCCGAGCATGCCAAACCTGATCCAGTCCACCCTCAAGCGGGCCGCCGGCCTGGGCCGCCAGTCCGCCCTCTATGCCGGCAACGCCTTTGACCGGGTATTCCGCGCCGCCAGCCTGGTGCAGGCCGGACAGACACCGTTCCAGACCCTGCACAGCGACGGCCTGGTCAGCCTGCGCTACTACCCGCCGCTGACCGAAGACCACATCGAACTCGGCGACCGGACCATCGAGGTCAATCACCAGTCACACCGGACACCGATCGTGATTGTGCCGCCACTGGCGGTCAACATGCTGATCTACGACCTGTTTCCCCAACGCAGCCTGGTCCGCTTCCTGCGCGCCAAGGGGTTTGAGGTGTACCTGATCGACTGGGGTGTGCCCACCCGTGAGCACAGCCACTACAACATGCACACCTATGTCGCGGAACTGCTGCCGGAGTACCTCAACCGGGTGCGCCAGCACAGCGGCGAGCAGGAACTGTCGCTGCACGGCTGGAGCATGGGCGGCATGTTCACCCTGTTCTACTCGGCCCTCAGCCGCGACCAGCACATCCGCAACGCCATTGTGCTGGGCTCGCCCATCGACAGCCACGCCTCCGGCCTGATGGGGCTGCTGTACCAGCGCATCTCCAGCGTCGCCGAGGTGGTCCGCAGCCGCACCGGCTTCCGGCTCCATGACCTCCAGCCACACTGGTTCCACACCCCGGGCTGGGCCAACACCATCGGCTTCAAGCTTACCAACCCCATCGGCAGCGTCATGGGTTACTGGGAGCTGGTGGTGCGCCTCGGCGATCGCGAGTTTGTCAGCAACCATGCCACGACCTCCGCCTTCCTCGACCGCATGGTGGCCTACCCCGGCGGCAT
The DNA here is from genome assembly GCF_023156385.1 of Marinobacter xestospongiae. GTDB lineage: Bacteria > Pseudomonadota > Gammaproteobacteria > Pseudomonadales > Oleiphilaceae > Marinobacter > Marinobacter xestospongiae. Next base: position 20,823 of record NZ_JAKZAK010000007.1, on the reverse strand, counting down.
CATCCAGGACACGGTGGTGCGGATCTGGATCGACAACCAGCTGTCCCGGGGGGAGATCCAGATCGGCGACGACGTCGCCCGCCTGGAGAACGTCAGCGCAAACCTGCTGGCAATCGCCGGTGACAGCGACACCCTGGCCACCCCCGGCGCCGCCAAGCGGGTCATGGACCACGTCAGCTCCACCGACAAGAGCTTCCGGGTGATACCCGGCGGCCACATGGGCATCCTCGCCGGCAGCAAGGCTCCGTCCAGTAGCTGGCTGGACATGGCGGAATGGCTGGCGCAGCGCTCGAACTGACACCTTCAGCGCCGGTCGCTTTTCCCCTACACTGGGACTCATGAATCCCATCGATACATTAAACCTGGATGCCCGCAGTCTGCGGGTGTTCATCGCCGTGCTGGATGAAGGCAGTGTCTCGCGGGCCGCGGTACGGCTGGGCCTCAGCCAGTCGGCGGTGAGCCATACCCTGGAGCGGCTGCGTCAGGTGCTGGGGGACCCGCTGTTCGTCAAGTCCGGCAGGGGCATCGCTCCTACCCGCTACGCCCTGCGGGTGGGGCCCAACGTGCGACAGATCCTCGACGATCTGCAGGCGCTGGCCTCCGGACCGCCCTTCGAGCCGGGCCAGGCTGAGTTCACCTTTACCATTGCCGCCAACGACTACCAGCGCGACCTGCTGCTGCCCCCCCTGGCCGCAGCGCTGCGTACCGCAGCGCCGGGCATTCACCTGCAGGTGATCCCCTCCGGCATCCCCAGTGCCGACATGCTGCGCAAGGATGTCTGCGACCTGATCATCTCGCCCCACCCACCGTCGGCCAGCGACATCATCCAGCGCCGGCTGCTGGATGATCGCATGGTGATGTTCTACGACGCCCGGCGCCGTCAGCCTCCCGCCACCCTGGCGGAATACCTGCAGGCCCACCACATCGGTATCTTCTTCGGCGCCGGCGAACGCACCGCCCTGGAAGGCTCCCTCACCGCTCGGGGGCTGGAACGCAAGGTGGACGTCACGGTGTCGAACTTTTCCGGCTTGCCGGCCTTTCTGCAAGACAGCGAGCTGATTGCCACCGCCCCCAGCCGCATGGCGAACCAGTTGCTGAAGCCGTTCGCCACCGCCCCCCTGCCTTTCGACTACAAGCCGTTCTCCCTGCTGATGCTGTGGCACCAGCGCAACCAGGATGACCCGGCCCATCGCTGGCTGCGGCAGCAACTGGTCGCGGTAGCCGAGCCACTGGCGCGCCAGCATCCCTGAGAGGCCTCAAACCAACTGATCGATTTTGTTCATAGGTGATATGCAGCCAGCGGTCGTTATCTTGCTACGCCGGGGCGTTAGACTGTGGCCTCATCGACCCAATGACGGTTCCGGTCGCCCTGGCGTCACCCCAACTTGCTATTCAGGATACCCATGCTCGCACTTACCAGCGTCTGGACCACCGTGCTGCTGGCCGCCGCCGTGGCCCTCGGCCCCCTGGCCACCGATATGTACCTGCCCGCGCTGCCCGCCCTCGGGGAGGCCATGGCGGCGGGTACCGATCAGGTCCAGCTCACCCTCAGCGTGTACATGGCCGGCTTTGCCCTGGCCCAGTTGCTGTGTGGCCCGCTGGCGGACCGGTTCGGTCGCAAACCGGTGATGATTGCCGGCTTCGTGCTGTTCGCCGGCGCCAGCCTGGGCTGTGCCCTGGCCACCAACATCGAGACCCTGACCCTGTGCCGCTTCCTCCAGGCCCTGGGCGGTTCCACCGGCCCGGTGCTGGGTCGTGCCGCCATTCGAGACATCTACGCTCCCCGGGACGCCGCCCGCATCATGGCACTGCTGGCCAGCATCATGGCGCTGGCACCGGCCATTGCTCCCACCCTCGGTGGCCTGATGCTCGACACCCTGGGCTGGGCCTCCATCTTCCTCGCCCTGGCCGGTTATGCCCTGGTGATGACGGTGGTGGTGGCCTTCGGCATCCCCGAACCGATGAAAGCGGAATACCGCCAACCGTTGCGACTGAGCAGCCTCTGGCACAACTATCGCAGCATCGCCTCGGACATCAGCTTCCTCGGCTATACCCTGACCAATGCTCTGGTGTTCTCCGGCCTGTTCGCATTCCTGTCCGGGTCCTCGTTCGTGCTGATCGACTTCCTGGAGGTGTCGCCACGGCACTTCGGCCTGTTCTTCGCCTTCATGGTGGCCGGCTACATCACCGGCAACCTGACCGCCATGCGCCTGAGCCATCGTCTGGTGCCGGACCAGCTGCTGCTGCGGGGGCTCGGGATCGCCGTCGCCGGCGGTTCGCTGATGGCCGGCTTGGCGATGGCGGAAGTGTTCAACGTCTGGGCGGTGATCATCCCCCAGGCCATCTTCATGACCGGGGTGGGCATGGTGTTGCCCCAGACCATGGCCGGAGCGCTGGCCAACTTCCCCCGTATGGCGGGATCGGCGTCCGCCCTGTTCGGTTTCGTACAGATGACGGTGGCCGCCTGCGTCGGTGCCCTGGTCGGCCATCTCCACACCGGTACCTCGCTGGTGATGGCCTCGATCATCGCCATCGCGGCGCTGGCGGCCCTGGTGGTGTACCTGTTGCTGGTGCAGCGATTCCCCGCCCCCGGTTTCGAGCCGACAGCGGAAGCCCAGGGCTGAGGCCGCACAAACTGACCAGCAGGGGTGACGAACCGGCGGCGATGGGCTACAAGTAAGGGAGTCTCAGCCAACGGCCCCGCGCGGGGTCACCACTCAGCTACAGGGAGCCTCCCATGAGCGACGTAACACTGGACGGCAATCCGCTGGACATCAGCGGCAGTTTCCCCGCCCCGGGCGATACCGGGCCCGATTTCACCCTCACCAGCCAGGGCCTGGAGGAGGTCAAGCTGGACGCCTACGCCGGCCAGCGCAAGGTCCTGAACATCGTCCCCAGTCTCGACACCGGCGTCTGCGCCGCCTCCACCCGCAAGTTCAATGAAAAAGCCAGCGGCCTGAACAACACCGTGGTGCTGGTGGTCTCTGCCGACCTGCCCTTTGCCGCCGCCCGCTTCTGCGGTGCCGAGGGGCTGAAGGATGTGATTACCCTGTCCACCTTCCGCAACTACAGCTTCCAGCAGGATTACGGTGTGGCGATCCAGAACGGTCCGCTGGCCGGGCTCTGCGCCCGTGCGGTGGTGGTGCTGGATGAGCACAACAAGGTGCTGCACAGCGAACTGGTGTCAGAGATCAAGAACGAGCCGGATTACGACGCCGCCCTCAAGGCGTTGTGATACCCCGTCCCTGCCGGCCATCAGTCGGCAGGGACGCCACCCACCCGTACCTGGCAAACGCCGCCCCGCCGGATTCGGCATTTGGCGTTTCGCTCCCTATAATGGCCCCTTTCTTAATGCCACCGGCCGTACTCCCGTGACCATGCCCTCCAACGCAAGTCTGCCCCGACAGCTGTTCTCCATGACCTGGCCGATGCTGTTCGGCGTACTGTCGCTGATGACGTTCCAGCTGGTGGACAGCGCCTTCATCGGCCAGCTCGGTCGTGATCCTCTGGCGGCCCTGGGCTTCACTCTGCCGATGCAGCAGCTGGTCATCGGCCTGCAGGTGGGGCTGGGGATTGCCACCACCGCCATCATCTCCCGCACCCTGGGGGCCGGCGACGAGGCCCGGGCCCAGCGCCTGGGTGGTCTGGTGGTGGTGGTCGGTGCAGTGATGGTGCTGGCGCTGTGCCTGGCCCTGTGGCTGGTACGAAACCCGATCATGACGCTGCTGGGGGCCGACGCCCACCTGCTGCCACTGATCCGTGATTACTGGCTGCCCTGGCTGCTGTCCGCCTGGCTGGGGGCCATGCTGTACTTCGGCTACAGCGTCTGCCGTTCCCACGGCAACACCAAGCTGCCCGGCATCATGATGATGGTCACCAGCCTGCTCAACATCGCCCTCGATCCGCTGTTCATTTTCGTGTTCGGCTGGGGCCTGCCGGGTGCGGCTTTGGCCACGGTCACCGCCTTTGCCATCGGCTGCCTGGCCATCTACCCCCGGTTGTTGAGCCAGGGCTGGCTGAGGTTCGACCTCGCCGGTCTGTCGCTGCCCAACGCCCTGCGCCAGCTCGGCGGGATCATGGCCCCGGCGATGGTGAGCCAGTTGATGCCGCCGCTGGCCGCCATGCTGGCCACCGCCCTGGTCGCCGGGTTTGGCGCCTCCGCGGTGGCGGCCTGGGGGCTGGGCACGCGGCTGGAGTTTTTCTCCATCGTGGTGGTGCTGGCGCTGACCATGTCGATGCCGCCGATGATCGGCCGACTGCTGGGCGCCGGTGACCTCGAGCAGATCCGGCGCCTGGTGCGGCTGGCGGTGCGCTTTGTGGTGGTGTGGCAGTTGGTGATCGGGGTGCTGTGGCTGGCCGCCTCGGGGCTGGTGTCACAACTGTTCAGCAGCGATACCAGCGTGCAGACGGTACTGCAGAGCTATCTGGTACGGGTGCCGCTCAGCTACGCCGGCCTGGGCATCTGCATGCTGATGGTGTCGGTGTGCAACGCCCTGGGGCTGGCGATGCGGGCGCTGCTGGTGTCCACCCTGCGCCTGTTCCTGTGCTTCCTGCCGCTGCTGTGGCTGGGCGGTCAGCTGGCGGGCATCACCGGCCTGATGACCGGGGCTCTGGCAGGCAACCTGCTGGCGGGGCTGATGGCCTATCAGTTCTACCGCGCCGGGCTGAACGCCCTGACGGCCCGCACCGCCGGCTCAGCGGCCACCTGATAGCGGACTAGAGAGCGGTAAAGCGGGATCGGAACCAGGCCGGCATCGGCGTGACCTGACGCTCGCCATAGTCGAAGAAGACAAACCCGTACTTGGCCAGGGCCACCGCCTCGCCGCCTTCCCGCTTGCTGACCCGGAACACAATGTCGCCACCGTAGCGGTTGAAGTCCATCATCCCGACCTCGAACCGCAGCATCTCCGGAAAGAACGACTCGGCCTGGTACATGGTCGCCAGGTCAGTCACGATGATGCCCACTTCCTGGTTGTCGGTTTCTTCAATGCCGTGGTGGGCCAGAAACTGGGCCCGGGCCTCCGACAGCATGGAAATCAGGGCGTCGTTGCCCAGGTGACGGGCACCATTGATGTCGGTGATGCGCACCGGCATGGCGGTCTCAAAGCTGAATACGTCGTCGGGAAACTCTAGCTGGATACGGGCCACGGCCATCCTCGTCGCTTGCTCGGGAAAGACATCATCATACCCTGCCCCCTACCCGGGTTCACCCTGCCCACCCCGATGATGGTTGTGGTAAAACAGGGACCGGGAGTCAATCAGAAGCTCCCCATAACAAAAGTAACAAAAGCTGTGCCGCTCCGGTTCGGACGGCAAAAAGATAGAGAGAGCCCCATGGATATTCGACCGGCCGCCACCCTGGCGCTGCTCAGGGATGGCCCCACAGGCCTGGAAGTCCTGTTGTTGCAACGCAGCTGGGATGCCGCCTTCCTGCCCGGCTATTACGTTTTTCCCGGGGGCGCGGTGGATGACAGCGACCGCGCCGACCACCATCATCTGGGTAACCACACCCCGGGAGGCTACGACGACACCGCCATCAACCAGACCATGAGCCTGGACGGCGGCGGCGCCGATTACCTGATCGCGGCCATTCGCGAAAGTTTCGAGGAGGCCGGCGTACTGCTGGCCACCGACCGCCAGGGCCAGCCGCTGACGACCGACCGCTACCAGCAGGCCCTAAGCCGGCGCCAGGCAGTCTGCCGCGGTGAGCTGGATTTTGCCCGACTGTGCCAGGACCTGGCGTTGTCACTGCCCCTGGACCGCCTGGCCTACCTGAGCCACTGGGTGACCCCGGCCGGGGCGCCACGGCGCTTCGATACCCGTTTCTTCCTGGCCCGGGCACCGGCGCAGGCGGCCCGGCACGACGGTGCTGAAACCATCGACCACCTCTGGCTCGACCCTCACCAGGCACTGGCCGACCATCGCCGGGGCGACCGGCTGTTCAGCGCCCCCACCCTCAAGACCCTGCGGGAACTGTGCGCCTTTGCCAGCGCCGACGACGCCATCGCCTACGCCCGCGCCAACCCACCGGCCGCCAGCAACGACCGTGCCTGGCCCGCCCGCAAGGGCGACCGCACCATCATGGTGGAAAGCGGTACCCCGGCCTACGATCAGGTTCGCAAGCTGGACCCGGGCCGCCTGGGCCACGCTTCGGCCACCATCGAGCCGGGTGAGCTGGTGGCCATCGGCGACGGTGTCTATCGCCTGACCGCCGGCAACCCCAGCGTCATGACCGGGCCGGGAACCAACAGTTACCTGCTGGGCCAGCCGGGGGACTACACGGTGATTGATCCGGGCCCGGTCCAGGACGACCACCTGGAGCGGCTGCTGGCGGTGACCGACGGCCAGATCCGTCAGGTGCTGGTGACCCACACCCACCTTGACCATTCCCCCGCCGCGAAGGTGCTGCACGAGCGCACCGGCGCCCGCCTGGTGGGCTACCCGGCACCTGCCGGTGCCAGCCAGGACGCCGGTTTCCAGCCCCAGTGGCAGCCCCGTGACGGCGACCAGCTGGCCACCGGCGCCGGCCCACTGAAAGTGCTACACACCCCGGGCCACGCCTCCAACCACCTGTGCTATCTGCTGGAGTCGCAGGGCCTGCTGTTCTCCGGCGACCACATCATGCAGGGGTCGACGGTGGTGATTAACCCCCCCGACGGCGACATGAAAGCCTACCTGACGTCCCTGGCCCGTCTGCTGGAGGAGGATCTGGCCTACATCGCTCCGGGCCACGGTTTCCTGATGGGCAACCCGGCGTTGGTGATCGATTTCCTCACCACTCACCGCCTCAGTCGTGAACATAAGGTCATCCAGGCGCTGCACCATCATGGCCCCGGCACCCTCAAGGCACTGACACCCCATGCCTACGACGATGTGCCCGCGGCCATCCACGGCCTGGCCGCACGCTCGCTGCTGGCGCATCTGGAGAAACTGGTGGCCGACGGCCGGGTACAGCAGCAGGGAGAGATCTGGCAGCTGCGCTAGCCGCGATCACCGGGCAGTGCCGCCGTTACCATTCTGTTAGCCCCATACCCAGTGTCATGGGGCTTCACTATGCTAGGAAAGCTGAGATCCGGATCACCCAACCCATCGACTTTCCAGGAGCACGTCGTCACACCATGACCCGACACCCGCTGCTACCGCTGCTGTCCTTCACCTGGCTGAGCCTGGCCGCGCTGGCGCCAGCCAGTTTGCATGCCGAAACCACCGGCGGCCCGGACGAAACCCTCGAAGTGGAGGACATCGCCGAGGACGAGAATGTAACCGACATCGAGCAGTCACAGCCGCTGGCCTCAGCTCCCAAGGCAGACGCTGAACCGGAGGCGGAAACCGATGCCCCTCAGGCAGACGCAACGGCCACGCCGGCCGGGACCGGCGACGCCTCATCCGACGCCCAGAGCGAGAATGGCAACACCAGCAGCAAGGTGATTGCCCCCAACATCGACCTCAAGGAAGTAGCGCCACCGCCGGAAGTGCAACCGCCGGCCCCGGAGGCGGAAACCGCCCCGGCGACCGCCACCGGCGACACCGGGGAAGCCAAAACGGCCACCGATGCTGACCAGCCAGCCGAAACTGCCACCCCCGATACCGCCACGGTGGAGCCGGAGACGCCGGCCGCCGAGCCAGAGCCAGAGCCAGAACCGGAACCGGCCCAGGCCACCAGCCTCACCCTGCTCAACGCCGAGGTGTTGCCCGGCACCTCCACCCGCCTGGCCTGGGCACCGGGCATCCAGATTGCCGGCCTGTCCCAGCCCACGCCGGTGCTGGTGGTCAACGGCGCCAACCCGGGCCCCAACCTGTGCCTGACCGGCGCCATCCATGGCGATGAGCTCAATGGCATCGAGATCGTCCGCCGCACCGTCTATGACCTTGACCCGGAGTCCCTGTCAGGCCGGGTGATCGGCATTCCCATCGTCAACCTGCAGGGCTTCCAACGCGGCACCCGCTACCTGCCGGACCGTCGCGACCTCAACCGGCACTTTCCCGGCAGCACCGACGGCAGCCTGGCGGACCGCATTGCTCATTCGCTGTTCAACCAGGTGATTCGTCACTGCGACATGCTGGTGGATATTCACACCGGCTCCCTGCGCCGCACCAACCTGCCACAGCTGCGGGCAGACATGAACAACCCCGACGTGGCGGACTTCACCCGCGGCTTTGATCGCATGGCGGTGGTGCACTCCTCAGGTTCCGACGGCATGCTGCGCACCGCCGCCGTGGACGCCGGTATCAAGGCGGTGACGCTGGAAGCGGGGGAATCCCTGCGTATCCAGGAACACCAGATCAACGCTGGTGTGCACAGCCTCAACAGCCTGATGGAAAAACAGGGCATGGTGTCGCGGATGTTTGTCTGGGGTGAGCCTGAACCGGTGTACTACAACTCATTCTGGGTGCGGGCGGAGCACGGCGGCATCCTGTTCAGCGATGTGGAGCTGGGGGACACCATCAGCCAGGGCCAGGTACTGGGTTACGTCGCCGACCCCATCACCAACGCCCAGCACCCGATCCGTGCGCCGCGGGATGGCCGGGTGATCGGCATGGCGGTTGATCAGGTGGTGATGGCAGGCTTTGCCGCCTACCACATCGGCGCCGAGGCCCAGACCCCGGAATCCGCCGAACTGGCGGACTAGTCTCCGGTCAGGTTCTAAGACGCCAGCGCCGCCGCCAGCTGGTCCAGGGCCTGGTCCAGCTGGGCCCAGGAGGTGCCCAGGTTCAGCCGCATGAAGCCGCTGCCGGCGGCACCAAAACTGCGGCCCGGGTTCAGGCCCAGACCGGCCTGGTGAATGAAGAAGCGCTTCAGGCCCGCATCATCCAGCCCCAGATCCCGACAATCCAGCCAACTGAGGTAAGTTCCCTGTGGACAGTGGGCGGTGATGCCCGGCACCGCCGCCAACCGCTCACAGACCCGGTCACGATTGCCCTGCAGGTAGCCCAGCAGGGCATCGAGCCAGGGCCCGCCATGGCGATACCCCGCCTCGAATGCAGTGGCACTGAACGGGTTGCAGTGGCGAACATGGAGGCGGTCGAACTCCCGCGCCAGCGCCTGGCGGCGGTCACGATCCGGCACCACCAGCGCCGACAGCCCCAGCCCGGGAATGTTGAAGGATTTGCTCGGAGCCACCGCCGTCGCCAGGGCATCCTCCGCTCCCGCCCGCAATGCCAGCGGGGTATGGCGATGGCTGTCCGGGAACACCAGATCGGCATGGATCTCATCGGCCAGCACCACCAACTGGTGACGCCGGGCGATCGCCAGGATGGCGTCCAGCTCCTCCGGTTGCCATACCCGCCCCACCGGGTTGTGGGGGGAGCAAAGCAGGAGCAGCCGGGCGTCAGCGGCACAGTGCTCCAGGTGCGCCAGATCCAGCTGGTAGCAACCGTCCTGAAGCTGCAACGGGTTTTCCAGCACCCGCCGACCGGTCTGCTCAATGGCACTGTAGAACGGCGGATACACCGGTGGCTGGATAATCACCCCCTCACCCGGCCCGGCAAAGGCCAGGCAGGCGGCGTGCAGGGAGGGCACCACCCCGGGCACCAGCACAATCGACTCCCGCTCGATAGACCACTGGTGGCGCTCCCGGAACCAGTCCATCATCGCCTGGTAAAGACTCTCCGGGAACATCGAGTAGCCATACACCGGGTGCTCTGCCCGTTGCGCCAGTGCCCGGGTGATCGCCGCCGGGGTGGCGAAATCCATGTCCGCCACCCACAGCGGAATCACCTGGTCGGTACCAAACACCGCCTTGCGGGCGTCGTACTTGACCGCGCCACTGCCGGCACGGGGTACCACGGAATCGAACGTGGCGGTGGACACGCCGTTGGCATCCTGCGTCATTCTCTTGGTCACTCTCGGTGTCTCCCCCTGTTTCCCCTCAGTATCACCTTCTGCGCCACGATGTAGCTCCTGTAGCCAGCATCTCCTGTGGCCTGGATCTGCTGACACCTTACCACGCAGCGACTTCGACCTTGGTGGCAGGTCGCCATCTCCAGGCTTGCCCGTCCCGGCAACAGTTGCGAAGCTAAGAGTTTTCCCTACAACACCAACAATTAACGGTAGTACTCCATGCTCACCCAGATTCTTGCCACCCTGTTGCCGGTGTTCCTGATCACCGGTTGCGGCACGCTCTATGGCCGCTTTCGCAGCACCGACATCCAGGGCATCAACACCCTCAACATGGAGCTATTCGTGCCCATGCTGGTGTTCGCGGTTCTGGCGGATCAGCAGGCACCGTTACAGGACTATGGCTGGCTGGCACTGGCCGGCACGGTGGTGGTGCTGGGCTCGGGGTTGCTGCTGTGGCCGCTGTGCCGGGTACTGGGGCTGAGCCCCAAAACCTTCCTGCCGCCGATGATGTTCAACAACTCCGGCAATATGGGCATCCCAGTGATGGTACTGGCGTTTGGTGAGGCCGCGCTGCCGGCCGCCGTGGTGCTGTTCATCGTCGAGATGCTGCTGCACTTTACCGTCGGCCTGCACATGCTCAACCCTCACGAGCCGCTGCGCAAACTGCTGAAGATTCCGGTGGTGCTGGCCAGCATCGCCGGCCTGGCGGTGAACTTCAGCGGCCTGGCGCTGCCGTCCTGGATGCTCGAATCCCTCAACATGCTGGGCGGCGTGTGCATTCCGCTGATGCTGTTCACCCTCGGCATCCGCATGCTGGATGTTGACTTCTCGGACTGGAAACTGGGACTGGTGGGCGCAATCGCCTGCCCCGCCAGCGGCCTGATCCTGGCCTGGCCGCTGATCGAGATGATGACCCTGCCGGGACTGCAGATCGCCACCCTGTGGGTGTTCGCCGCGCTGCCCCCGGCGGTGCTCAATTACATGGTGGCAGAACAGTACCGTCAGGAGCCCCACCGGGTCGCCTCGCTGGTGCTGATCGGCAACCTCGGCAGCCTCGCGGTCATGCCCATCACCCTGGGGCTGGTGTTCAGCGCGGGTCTGCTATAACCGGGCATTACAAACACGGGCTGCTATAGTAGAAAGACCCGTCATCCTGTTCAGTCCGTCGTCGCCGCGCTGCGGTGACGGCGAGTGGTGGTCACGGTTCCTTACATCGCAACAAGGAGTCGCCCCATGAACGCCTACCGAACTCTCAGGCCCGCGGCCTTTGCACTGGGCTGCACTGTCGTCCTTGCCGGCTGTGCGGGTCCCGGGCCCCGTCCGGATTCCGAACTGCTGTCCGCCGCCTCGGCGATCGAACAGGCCGAGGCCTCCCAGGCCCGCCAGTACGAGCCGGTGCTGCTCAACCAGGCCCAGAACAAGATCGCCGATGCTCGCGAACTGCTGGACCGGGAAGAGCATGATCGCGCCCGCCGCCTGCTGCATCAGGCCGAAGTCGATGCCCAGCTCGCCGGCGCCCGCTCGGAAACCGCCAAGGCCCGCCAGGCGGTGGATGAGATCAACCGCAACATCGAGTCCCTGCGGACCCAGATGAACGAGGCTGCTCAGTAGGCACCGGAACAGGAGATCCAACCATGACGTTACGTACTCTGATCACCAGCGCCACTCTCGGTGCCCTGGTGCTGCTGACCGGCTGTGCCGGCGCGCCCAAGCAGAACCCCGTGGTCGACGAGGCGCAGATTCTCTACGACCAGATCAAGAACGACCCGGCGGTGGCCCGCAGCGCGTCCACCCAGCTTCGCAGTGCCCGCAAAAACCTGGAGGAGGCCCAGGCCCTGTTGGAGGATGACGCCGACACCTCCAGCGTTGAACACCGCGCCTACCTGGCCCTGCGCCATGCCGAGATCGCCCGGGAACAGGGCCTGCGTTCGGAGCTGGAGGCGGAAGTGGCCAATGCCGAGGAACGCCGCAAACAGCTGGAGCTGCAACGCAAGGAACTGGAGCTGGCACAGAAGCAGTCGGAATTGCAGCGCAGCGCCGAGGAAGCCGAAGCGCTGCGGCGGCGAATGGAAGCCATGCAGGCCGAACAGACCGAGCGCGGTATGGTGTTGACCCTGGGCGATGTATTGTTCGATGTGGGCAAGGCCGACCTGAAACCGGCAGCGGAACGCACCATCGACCGGCTGGCGGAATTTATGCGAGCCTATCCCGAACGCCGGGTGCTGATTGAGGGCTACACCGACAGTACCGGCGACGAGGGCTTCAACCAGCGGCTGTCGGAGAACCGGGCCGGCTCGGTGCGGGATGCCCTGGCAGCCAATGGCGTGAGCCCGGGCCGCATTGATACCCGCGGCTTCGGCGAGGCCTACCCCAAGGCCAGCAACGACAACGCCAGCGGCCGCCAGCAGAACCGCCGGGTCGAAATCGTCATCTCCGACGAACAGGGCAACATCCAGACCCGCTGAGCCCGACCGCAGCCTGTCACGCCTCCGTCACGGGTCAATCAAGGAGTGACAAAAAAGTGATTAAAGGAGTGGTAAAGAAAGGATGACAGGCTGCAAGCAAGCCCTGCCAAACTGAGACGATCGGCCGAATGAACGACAACGTGGCTGTGCGACAACCCGAAGAAGGAGATTCCGGATGAGCATTGTGCTGTTGCTGTTAAGCATCCTGGTACTGGTTTACCTCGGCGTCGGAGGTACCACCGCCGCCGTGGTGATGAGCGTGGCAACCCTGGTGGGGGTGATCTGCGATCACTGGCACCTGCTCAGCATCCTGCTGGGGGGTGGCCTGCTGGCGCTGAGTCTGGTGGTGCTGTTCCCCGGGGACCAGCGCCGTGACCGCATCAGCCGGCCGCTGCTGTGCTGGGTCCGCAGCAGGTTGCCGAAGCTTTCGGACACCGAAGCCGAAGCGCTGAAATCCGGCACCGTGGACTGGGATGGCGAACTGTTCTCCGGCCGGCCCGACTGGTCAAAGCTGCTCGATGCCCAGCCCGGCCATCTCAGTGAAGAGGAACAGGCCTTCCTCGACGGCCCGGTGGAAGAGCTCTGCGCCATGCTCAATGACTGGTCCATCACCCACGAAGACTATGACCTGCCGGCACCGGTGTGGAAGTTCATCCGCGCCAACGGATTCTTCGGGCTGATGATCCCACGGGAACACGGCGGCAAGGGCTTTTCCCACACCGCCCACTCCGAAATCGTGATGAAGATCTCCACCCGCAGTGTGTCCGCCGCCGTCACCGTGATGGTGCCCAACTCCCTCGGCCCCGGCGAACTGCTGATGGAATACGGTACCGAGCAGCAGCAGGCCCATTACCTGCCGCGCCTGGCCAGCGGCAAGGACATCCCCTGCTTTGCCCTCACCTCACCGGTGGCCGGCTCCGATGCCGGCGCCATTCCCGACAAGGGCATTGTCTGCAGGGGGCAGTGGAACGGCGAGGAAGTGCTGGGACTGAAAGTCACCTGGAACAAGCGCTACATCACCCTGGCGCCGGTGGCGACGCTGATCGGGCTGGCCATCAAGGTTTACGATCCGGAGCGTCTGCTGGAAGGCGACGAAGAAATCGGTGTCACCTGCGTGCTGGTGCCCAAGGATCTGGACGGCGTTAACGCCGGCGCCCGCCATCTGCCCATGAACACGGTGTTCATGAACGGGCCGACCTGGGGCAACGACGTCTTCATTCCCATGGACCAGATCATCGGCGGCCAGGCAATGCTGGGCCGGGGCTGGACCATGCTGCTGGAGTGTCTCTCCATCGGCCGATCCATCTCACTGCCCGCCCTGGGCACCGGGGCAGGCAAGGTGGCCTGCCTGGCCACCGGCTCCTACGCCCTGGTGCGGGAACAGTTCGGTCGCTCCATCAGCCAGTTTGAAGGGGTCCAGGAAGCCCTGGAGCCGATTGCCGGGTACAGCTACATGATGGACGCCGCCCGTCGTCTCACCGCCGGCATGCTGGACCGGGGGGTACGGCCATCGGTACCGTCGGCGGTGCTGAAGTACCGCAACACCGACCTGATGCGGGAGGTGATCAACCACGCCATGGACGTGGTGGCCGGTCGTGGCGTCATCACCGGTCCCCGCAACTTCCTGGCCCGCGCCTATCAGGCGGTGCCCATTGGCATCACCGTTGAGGGCGCCAACATCCTCACCCGCAGCCTGATGATTTTCGGCCAGGGCGCCATCCGCTGCCATCCCTACATTGTCGAGGAGATCGAGGCCGCCGGTCTGGACGACCAGCAGCAGGCAGTCCGCAACTTCGACGGCGTGTTCTATCGCCACATTGCCCACACCACCCGCAATGCCCTGCGGGCGTTCGTCTCGGCGCTGACCTGGGGTCGCCTGGAGTCTGTCCCCAGCCAGGGCGACATCCAGCCCTGCTACCGACAGCTGGTGCGGTTCTCGGCGGCTTTTGCGCTGCTGACCGACGTCACCCTGCTCAGCGTTGGCGGCGGTCTGAAAGCCCGCCAGCGGCTGTCCGGAAGGATGGCGGACTGCCTGGTGCAGCTGTACTACGCCTCCGCGATCATCAAGCAGTGGCACGAAGAGGGCTACCCGCCGGACCAGCGCCCGCTGGTGGCCTGGGGCCTGAAAACCTGCCTGCGGGACCTCCAGCGGCAGATGCACGAACTGATCCGCAACTACCCGGTACCGCTGCTGCGCTGGCCCCTGCGGTTGCTGGTGTTCCCCCTCGGTACCATCGGCAACAAGGGGCCGGAGGACGAACTCGGCACCGACGTTGCCGCCAGCATTGTCCGGGACACCCCATTGCGGCAGCGGCTCGCACAGGGCTGCTACGTCAATGACAACCCGGAGGACCCACTGGGCCGGGTGCTCAACGCCTATCGCCTGGCCAACGAAACCCACGACATGCGTGAACGCCTGCACACCGCCATTCGCGGCCGCAACGAGGATGAGCTGGATGCCATTGCGCTGTTGATGGGGCACCAGCGCAAGGAACTGGTGGACTGGGCACTGGCCCAGAACATCATCCGCGAAGACGAGCAGACGTTGTTGCTGGAGGCGCTGGAAGCGCTCTACGACGTGATTCGGGTGGATGCCTTCGACGCCGAGGGCATCAAGAAACTGGCCCGCTGCGCCAAGGGCAAGCGACAGGTGGTGGAACGGCCACCACGGGAAGAGGAATAGCGCGGTCTACCGATCCACCACCCGGAGGATCTTCCGGGTATCCCGCAACACAATGTAGATACGGTCCTCCACCGCCACCCGCTGGTGGTGGTCATCCAGATCCAGAACGTAGCCGCCCCGGTAGAGGTGATCCGGCAGGCTGTCACCGGCCTCCGGGGGCGGCTCCAGCGTCCAGCCCCGGGCATCCGAACCGCCGGGCGCGGCCTTCTGGAGCCCGGGCGGCAGACTGGGCGCCGGGGGCGCCAGCCCCGGTTGCAGGGCCAGGGCGGGCAACGACAGCAACAGCAACAGTGGGCAAACCAGGCAGTGGCGCAAATGGGGTGGCATGGTGACCTCCGGCAGGCCAGAATTCGGAAAGGCCTCAAGGTAGCAGGTTGCCGCCATCGCCACGGTTACCGTGCGGTAAAGCTCCGGTAATGATCGTTCCAGCTCGCTGAAAAACCGCAGAAAGCCCGGCGCCACCAATGCCAGCGGCAGCATGACGGTCACCGCAGACCGTCGGCCTCGGCCTGTTCCACCAGCCAGCGCCGTAGGGTCTGGATACCCAGCTCCCGCCGCCGGCTGGTCTTCCAGGCAAAGTGGAAACGGTCGCCAGTGATGACGTGGTGGCAGGGCAGCCGCACAAAATCGTCGGCATCCTCCAGGGTGCTGAGCATGTAGTCGTTGGTGAGGACGATGCCCTGGTGGTAACGGGCAGCCTCCAGGGCCAGCAGCATGTGGCTGAAATGCTGTATCCGGGCGTTGTCGGGAATGCCCATACCGGCGACTTCGTACCAGGCCTGCCAGTCGCCGGCCTGGCGGTTGAAGATGGTTTGCGTCGACAGCAGCGGAAAGGCCGCCAGCTGTTCTGGAGCCAGACCCTCGCGGTCCTCGCCGGCTTGCCGGTCCAGCCCCAGTTGCCGGCAGATCCGTTGCCAGTAGTCGCTGCTGCACACCGGAAACAGCCGCTCCTTGTAAAGCAGTTCGTAGCTGAACGCCGATGAT
Source organism: Marinobacter xestospongiae (assembly GCF_023156385.1). Classification (GTDB taxonomy): domain Bacteria; phylum Pseudomonadota; class Gammaproteobacteria; order Pseudomonadales; family Oleiphilaceae; genus Marinobacter; species Marinobacter xestospongiae. The sequence goes on along the minus strand of NZ_JAKZAK010000007.1, from coordinate 4,850 downwards.
GAGGTATCAATGGTGATGAAGCAGTCCGCCACCCGGTCGGACAGCTGCGGGTTCTGGATCGTCATCTCCAGCGCCAGGTCCAGTTGCGGCTGGGCCCGCTGCAGATCCGGCAACCGCGGAATCAGCCAGCGCACCGCAAAGGAGCTGAAGCAGGCCAGCCGCAGCCGTGATTCCTCCCGTCCCAGCATCTGTTCACTGGCCCGTTCAATCTGCAACAACGCCGATCCCACGGCCTCCAGGTACTGTTTGCCATCCTCGGTCAGGGTCAACTGACGGCCACTGCGCAGGAACAGCTTCTCCCCCAGATACGTCTCCAGCTGTTTGATCTGGTGACTGACGGCGCTCTGGCTCACCGCCAGCTCCTCCGCGGCCAGTGAAAAACTGTTGAGTCGGGCGACGGCTTCGAACACCGGCAGGGCTTTGAGGGGAGGAAGCTTCATTATCTAAAAACCTAATACCAGATCAATAAACATCATTTTATCCAATGATAGCCCCACCCTACACTGTCTCCCTCAGCACTTCGAGCGTCACCGCACTCAGAGGCTCACCCGCCACCCCATCATGGAGGAACGATCATGTCCGGAAAGACCGTCAGCAGTGCCATCTTGCTCCTGGTCATCGGCAACGCCCTGGCTCTGATTTCCGACGTTTTCATCAAGCTGCTGGAGCCCGGCGCGCCGGTTTTCCAGTTCGCGTTCCTGCGTTGTGCGCTGACCCTGCTGTTCCTGCTGCCGCTGTGGAAGCAGATCAACCACCGCAAACTGTTTGAAGGCGGGCGGGCGCATTTTGTCCGCGCCCATATCCACCTCGGCGGCATCCTCTGCATGATCGTGGCCCTCGGCGCCCTGCCCCTGGCCACCGCCAATGCCATCTTCTACGCCGCGCCGGTGCTGGTTATGGTGCTGTCGGTGCTGGTATTCCGGGAGCAGCTGACCGCCCTGAGCGTGGTTGCGGTGATCAGCGGATTTCTCGGCATCATCGTTATCCTGCGGCCGATGGAGTTCAACTGGGGCGCTATCGCGGCCCTGGGGTCTGCCGCCGCCCTTGCCATCAACGCGCTGATGGTGCGCAAGCTGCCCAGCGACCAGAGCACGGTCCACAAGCTGTTCCTGACCTACCTGATGGTGTTGCCGGCCATTGCGGTGCTGACGCTGGTGGAAGGTGCCGAGTGGGATCCTTCCATCCTGGTCAGTGCCCTGGGGTCGTCACTGTTTATCCTTGGCTACAACGTCACCGTGCTGCTGGCGTACAAGCAGGTGGACGCCAACCAGGTCACCAGTGCCGAGTACACCGGGCTGATCTGGGCGGTGGCGATTGGCTGGATCTGGTTCGGCGAGGTACCGGACGCCTGGTTCGTGCTGGGCAGCACGATGATCGTGGTGCCCCTGATCCTGATCGGCCTGCAGCATCGCCGCAAGGCCAGGGCCGAGAGCCACTACATCGCCGACAGTGAGTATCACGGCGCGTCCGGCTGAGCACCGGGGCTATAGGCCCCTGCGGGGATGGCTAACGGATGATGGAAAGTCGGTGAGGGGTAACTGGTCGGCTAGACCAGCCCCGCCGATTTGATAAAGCCGGCGATGCCGGTCAGCACGATTTCCGCCGCCATGGCGGACAGAATCAGACCACTGACCTTGGACAGGATGTTGAGACCGGTCTTGCCCAGCATCCGCTCCAGGTAGCCGGACAGGTAAAGCAACAGCGCCAGCAACAGCAGGCCCGTCACCAGGGCCAGCACACCACCCACCACTTCCGGCACCGATTTCAGTTCCGCGCCGTACACCAGAATGGCACCGATGGTGGCCGGACCGATCATCACCGGAATCGCCATCGGCACCACCGCGATGTCGTCGCGGTCTTCCTGGGGCAACCCGGTGGCGTGGTTGCGGGTACCGCTATTGACCAGGCTGATCGCGGTCAGGAACAGCAGCGAGCCGGCACCAATACGGAACGAGTTCAGAGTAATGCCAATGGCATTGAACAGCACCGGGCCGGCGAAAAACAGGATAAGCCCCAATACCAGCGCCGCCACGGTGGCCCGCCGGATGATAGAGTTCTTCTCAGCCGCGGGCTGGCCCCGGGTCAACGCCAGGAACATGGTCACCACGAAGAACGGCGCCAGCAGGAAGACGAATCGAACAGTACTGCTCAGGTAGGTCGAGAAGAACTCGGCAAACATCGGTCGGGTTACCTTCAGGTTAAAGCGTGCATGCTACTGGCTTGCCTGTCGTCTGTCCGTACGCACCTGAACCTACGGGGATTTACGGAACAGCACCCAATTACCCAGCAGCGCCAGGGCGGCGCCGGCGATGGCCGGAGTGGTCCATTCGAAGCCTTCCAGCCAGGTCGACACCGACAACGCCACCACCGGGAACAGCACGGTGGCATAGCCTGCCTTGTCCGCCCCCAGGGTCTGTATCACGGTAATGTAGCAGTAGAACGCCACGATCGACCCGGGAATCGCCAGGAAGGCCGTCGCCCCCCAGAAGGTGGTGGAGGTCGGTACAACCCACTCCACCCCCTGCACCAGGCACCAACCGCCCAGAAACACCGCGCCGTAGACCATCGCCCAGGCATTGCCCGGCAGCAGCGGCACCTCCGCCATCCGCACCTTGACGCTGATCAGGTTGCCGAGGGAGAACCAGAAGGTTCCGGCCATGGCAAACAGCAGGCTCGACAGGGTGGCGTTGCCCAGGCTGAGGTCATGCCAGAACAACAGCGCCACCCCGGTCACACCCAGCGCCACCGCCGGATACAGTCGCCGGGTCGGTCGCAGGCGCAGGATCACCCAGCCGTTGAAGGCGTTGAACAGCGCCGCCAGGGAAAACACCACCGCCAGCAGACCGCTGGTCATGGTCTCCGCCGCCCGGTAGATCAGCAGAAAGTTGATGCTGTACAAGGTCAGCCCCTGCAGCACCAGCCAGCCATGCTGCCGCAGGCTCAGGCGCGGCAGCCGGCGCAACAGCGCCAGTACCCCCAGGGCCACCACCGACGCCATCACGAATCGATAGAACACCGCCAGGTCAACGGCAGCGGTTTCCACCTGAAGACGGATCGCGGTCCAGGTCAGACCCCAGATCAACACAGTCAAACCATAATGCAGGGCGATGGGCATAGGCAGGCACTCCTAACGGCTAATCCGCCAGTCTACGACCGCCGATATCCCCGGGGCTTGTCAGATCCTGCGGTTCCGTGGATGATTCTTGCGGAGGCTCCGCTATGCAAGACCATTCCTGTTCCCCCCTGGCACCAGCCAGCTCCCGGCTCGACATTGTCGACGTCCTGCGTTCCGCCGGACTCGACCAGCAGCGTTTGCTGGAGCTGGACCGTGGCCAGACCCTGGCCCAGTGGCAGAACCGCAAGGGCCAGGTGCACTATGAACGGCCCCGCCATCACGTCCTCAGCATCTACACCAGCCACGGCGACCGGGCCAGCCGGCTGGTCAACGGCCACGCCGTGAGCCGGGGCTTCTCCGGCGCGGTGTGTCTGCTGCCGGCGGGCAGTCGCTCAACCTGGGGGATTTCGGGACAGTTCGAGTTTGTTCACCTGTACTTCAACGACCGGGACCTGGCCCAGTGCGCCGAACAGACCTGGGACTGCGAACCGGGTCACCTGCAGCTGCAGGAACGCTACCACGCCGAGGACCCGCTGCTGGCCCAGGCCGGCCAGCTGCTGGCGATGACCGACTGGCAGGCGCCCGGGCAGGCACTGGCGATGGAGCATCTGGCGCAATGGCTGTTGGTGCAGGTGGTCAGCCGCCACGCCATCGCCCCGCGCGCCACCCCAGAGGTGCGGGGACAGCTGTCGCGGCGTTACCGGCGGCTGTTGGAGGATCGTATCGATGCCGAGCTGGACCAGCCGCTGACGCTGGCCACCCTGGCCGGCTGGGTCAACCTCAGTCCCTATCACTTCGCCCGCCTGTTCCGGGCCACGTTCGGTTGCGCGCCCTATCAGTACATTCAGGAACAGCGGCTGCTGCGAGCGCGACGACTGCTGCAGGCACCGGGCAGCAAGATCACCGCGGTTGGGCTGGCCTGTGGATTTGGCGACCCCAGCCAGTTCAGCCGGGCGTTCCGCAAACGCTTTGGCGCCACGCCGTCACAGTACCGGATGGCGTCGGGGCGGGGCTGAAGGTACTCAGACCGCCGGCAACAGGCCAGCCAGAGTGAAAACGTGGGGATCGTCGTCCCCCAGTTGCCGCAGGGACGCGGCCAGGTTGAGCAGGTATTCGGCATTGGCGCCGCTGGGGCCATGAGCCGAGGCGATCTGGCGGGCAATCGCCTCATCGTCCGCCGGTCCCAGAAAGGCCGCGTTGTCCTCGGTGGCGATGTACACCAGGCTCTGCTCACGGGTGCCGTCGGCAAACGTCATCGGCGTCTGGAACCGCAGGTAGCCGTTCTTCTCCCGCACATCCAGCTGTTCAAACACCGCCGGGGCCACCCGGTAGCCCATGCCCAGGCAACGGGCGCCGGCCTGCGGTATCAGCGTGACCACCCGACCGGGTGCCTCCGGGGTACCCCGATGGTCATGGGAACCCTGCCAGAATCGCCGCACCCAGCCCTCGATATGGGCCGGCCGCCGCTCCAGGTACGGAAAATCCACCTTGTAGATCAGCGAGCCGTAGCCAAACAGCCACACCGACTCGACGCCGTCGAAGCAGAAACGCTGGCGATTGTGTGCTGTGGTATCAAAAGACATGGTAGCGCGCGTGTTGGCAGGATCAGGCCCACAAGCTTACCACAGGCGTAAAAAAGCCGGGGCAAAGCCCCGGCACAGACTGCTGACAAACCCCGGTTTTCCGGGGTTTGTTGCATTTGGTCGTTCTGTTTTCAGCCGACGGTCGCTTGAGT
>NZ_JAKZAK010000066.1 GCF_023156385.1 Marinobacter xestospongiae | reverse complement strand
TCTGACGCGCTTCATCGAGGACTCGCTGAGGCTCACAGTGAATACACGAAAGAGCGCGGTGGATCGGCCTTGGAAGCGAAGCTTCCTGGGCTTCACCCTCAGCCGGAAAGGGCAGCGATTGAAGGTGGCCAGTAAGGCCCTCAACAAGCTGAAAGCCCAAATCCGGATGCTGAGCCGCCGAACACGGGGCCACTCCCTGGCCCAGGTGATCGCAGATCTGAAAGAGACCCTGCTTGGTTGGAAAGCGTACTTCGACGAAGCCGAAGTGCTGAGCCCGCTGCGAGACCTGGACAAGTGGATACGGCGGAGACTGAGAAGCTACGTGTGGAAGCAATGGGGCCGAAGGGGGTATCGTGAGCTGAGAAAGCGGGGTGTCTCGGTCGAGCTGGCCTGGAACACTGCCAAATCGGCCCATGGCCCGTGGCGGTTGAGCCATTCACCGGCACTGCGGCACGCCTTACCGGCCCGGTTGTTCCGGAGCTATGGACTGCCCGAATTGGCAGTGCGGTAACGGGTTGAATCAAGTCACTGAATCGCCGTGGTACGTGATCCGTATGCCCGGTGATGTGGGAGGAGGGGCATCGTGAGGTGCCTCCCTATCCCGATTA
>NZ_JAKZAK010000065.1 GCF_023156385.1 Marinobacter xestospongiae | reverse complement strand
TTGACCGTCGCCGGCGGCCCCAATGGCGGTGGCACCGTGACCGCTGGCGGTAACGTAATCGCCACCATCGCCAACACCGGCAATGGCGAGTTGCAACTGAACTTTGCCGACAACGGCACCGCACCCACCACGGCGCTGGTGAATGAAGTGCTGCAAGCGATTCGCTACAGCAACAGCAGCAATGACCCGGCGGCCAACGTTCAGCTGGACTTTACCGTCAGTGACGGCGCGGCCAACGGCACAGGCTCCATTACGGCGACCCTCACCGATGTCAACGATGCCCCCAGCGTGACCGCCACCGGCGGCAATCCCACCTTTGTTGAAGGTGGTGGTGCGCAGGATCTGTTCAACACCGTCAGCACCGATACCGTCGAAACCGGGCAGACCTTCAGCGGGCTGACCCTGACCGTCACCAACGTCGCCGACGGCTCTGACGAAATCCTGTCGTTCGATGGCTCAGATATAGCTCTCACCAACGGCAACTCGGTCAACACAGCCACCAACGGCTTGACGGTGAATGTGTCAGTCATTGGCAGCACCGCAACAGTCTCATTCAGCGGTGCCACGCTGTCAGAAGCGCAACTGCAAACCCTGGTCGACGGGCTGACCTACCGCAACAGCTCAGATAATCCCACCACCGCAGACAATCGCGTGGTGACCATCACCAGCGTCACCGACAGCGGCGGCAGTGCCGGTGGTGGTGTAGACAGCGCTGCGCCCAATCTCACCTCTACCGTCTCGATCACGGCCGTCAATGACGCCCCATCGGTGACCAATGTGTACACCGAGACCAGCCAGGTGGTGGCGGGCAACGGTGCGCAAGCGCTAAGCGGCTTTGCCGACGCCGCCATCGCCAATGTGGATAGCGCCGACTACAACGGTGGTTTTATCACGCTGGCGCAAACCTCTGGCACCGCCAACGGCAATTGGTTTGTTGACGG
>NZ_JAKZAK010000064.1 GCF_023156385.1 Marinobacter xestospongiae | reverse complement strand
CAGGGCGGTCTCCAACTCCAAGTGCAACACCCCGGGTTAATGAACGCCTGACGGCGCTTCCTGGGTTCGCTTGATCAGATCCATAAAGACCTCTAGCGGAGGCTTGAAGCCCAGTCGCTTTCGAGGTCGGGTATTGAGCTGGAAGGCGATGGCATCAAGCTCGTCCTGACTGAACACTGACAGGTCTGTTCCCTTGGGCATGTACTGTCGCAAGAGACCATTGGTGTTCTCATTGACGGCCCGCTGCCAGGGGCTATGTGGATCGGCGAAGTAGATCGCCGTCCCGGTCTTCTGGGTGATCTCTGCATGGCGCACCAGCTCGCGGCCCTGATCGTAGGTGAACGTCTGGCGCATTTCCAGTGGCACCCGATTGAGAGCGGCGCTGAAGCCCTCAACGGCGGCGGTTGCGGTAGCGCCGTCCATCTTGGCCAGGAATACCAGGCCACTCACTCGCTCAACCAGGGTGCCTACAGCGGAGCGGTTGAACGCGCCTTTAATCAGGTCGCCTTCCCAGTGCCCCGGCAAGAGCCGTTCATCGACTTCAGGCGGGCGAAGGTGAATGCTGACCAGATCCGGGATCTGCTGACGGCGGTCCACGCCGCCCGCACGGGGCCGGCGCTTGGTCTTGCCTTGACGCAAGCATGCGATCAGCTCCTTGCGCAACTCACCGTGAGGCTGGGCGTAGATGGCTTTGTACACCGTCTCATGAGAGACCTGATAGTCGGGCTGGTCTGGAAACATGACCTTCAGTGTGCCGCTGATTTGCTGGGGAGACCACCGGTTTCGTAGCATGTCGAGAACGATATTATGCAGGTCCGTTCCTTCGACTAGCTTGTGCTTGGGCCGGCAGGGAAGACGCGCTGAACGTGATGAGAGGGCTGCTACCTCGGCATCATAGGGCTGATCGTCAACCGCATGCCGCCGTAACTCCCGGCTCAAAGTACTGGGAGAACGGTTCAACTCACGGGCTACGGCCCGGAGGCTGGCTCCCTGACGCATCATCAACATGAGTGTAACGCGGTCTGTCGTGCTGAGGTGGTGATAGTGATTTCCCATGGCAACACAATACTCGATCTGAGGGTGTTGCACTTAGATATTGAGCGCACGCAGT
>NZ_JAKZAK010000063.1 GCF_023156385.1 Marinobacter xestospongiae | reverse complement strand
CTAGCCCGGATTTCTCATAGGCTGCCAACAAGTTTCGCAGACTGGTCGACCCATCGCCATGCCGGCTCAGCTCAGGCCCTAACCGCTCAATATTTAAACGGTAGCCGTCCTCCGGACACACTACCCCCTTCCCCCCATTGCGTCGGGCCGGGGGAGCCCAGGGTTCTATCCCGGAACCAGTCGGCGCACCAGATCTGAGAGTTCATCTTTGTACGGGTAGGTATCACTCATCAGCACCCGGACTCGACGGGTATTGCGGATGATCACCGCACCCACCTTGATCAGCTTGAGTCTCAGTGTGCTGGCACTCATACGCTCGAACGGTGTCTTCCTCAGGTGGCTCCGCAGCCGTTCGAACAAGGTGTAGGCAAAGCCCGACAGGATCAATCGCCACTGGTTGGTCCACCAGTGGGTGCTGGAGGTGCGATCAGCAAATAGGCTCAGTTGCTGGTCCTTGATCCGGTTTTCCATGTCACCCCGGGCACAGTACTGCTCGTAGTAGAGCTTGAACCCGTCATCGTAACGGGAGCTGATGATGAACCGGGGATTGGAGCCCAGCTCGCCTTCTTCCAGGCGGGCGACCACCCAGCGAGGGTATTTCCAGGACTTCGCCTGATACTGGAAGCGGAAGGTCTCCGCCACCTTTTCTTTCACCTGCCACTGGGTCGTGCGTACCAGCATCATGGGCACGTCCACTTCCTTGAGCAGGCGGCTGTTCTTGCTGATGCCAACGATGTAATCGACATCATTGTGGTCGCACCAGCTCAGTATCCGGGGTCGGTAAAAACCGCTGTCACCCCGGAATACGATGCGGGTATCCGGCCAGTACTGGCGAATGAAGCGCACCAGCAGCGCCAGAATGGCCCAGCTGTGGCGGCTGTCACTGCGGTTGCTGGTGCGCAGGTAACTGACCAGCAGGTGGCGACCACAGAACACGTACAGCGGAAAGTAGCAATGGTGATCGTAGTAACCGTTGAAGAACTTGCCCGGCTGCTCGCCATGGACCGGAATGTCGGTGCCATCAAAGTCGAGCACAATTTCCTTCGGCGGCTCGTCATGCTGCTCGATGAAATGGTGCCAGAGCAGCTCGTGGGCCTTCACCATCGCCTGCCGGTCTACTCGCTGCTCCATCCGACATAGCGTGGATTTGCCGGCCAGATCATTGTCCTGGTC
>NZ_JAKZAK010000062.1 GCF_023156385.1 Marinobacter xestospongiae | reverse complement strand
AACGATGCCGATGGCATTGCCAACGGTGGTGATGCCGACGACAGCGGCAGCTTTACCATCAGCGTCACGCCCAACCCGCCGGCCATTGGCAATCTGGATGGCGACAGTGTGAATGCCGCCGAAGAAGGTGGTGCGGTGTTCCTGGACACCAGTACCAACGCCACCCTGACGGATGCCGACTCGGCCAACTTCAACGGCGGTACCCTCTCCGTGAGTGTGACCGCCAATGCCGATGCCACCAGCGATGTGCTGTCCGTCAGCACCGATGGTGCGGTCAGCCTGGCCGGCACCACCGCGGGTTCCAATGTGTCGGTGTCTGGGACCGTCATTGGCACATTGGCCAATAACATCGCTGCCGGTAATGATTTTGTGGTGAACCTCAATGCCAATGCGACGCCGGCTCGAACTCAGTCATTGCTGCAAGCGTTGACCTTTGAAGCCACAGGTGAGAACCCCGCAGAATCCACCCGGACAGTACGCGTTACCGTGTCGGACAGCCAGGCCATCGATACCGCGGACGTCAGCGTGGTGGTCACCGCGGTCAACGATGCCCCGCAGCTGGCCGGCTTAATCAGCGACGTCAGCTTCACTGAAGACACCGCCGCCAATCTGGATCTGTCTGCGGCGACGTTGTCCGACGTCGACACCACCGGCAACGTCACCCTGACCTTAACCGCCAGTGCCGGTACCCTCGCCGCCGCCAGCGGTGGCGGTGTGACCGTCGGCGGCAGCACCACCGCCGCCCTGACGCTGACCGGCACCATTGCCGATATTGATACCTACCTCAATGGCGCCAACCTTACCCATACGCCGGCTGAAAACCTGGCCGGCAGCGATGTCGCCACCGTCAGTTTAAGCATTAACGACGGCGGCACGGACACCGCCTTGGGCAGCGTCAACATCGACATTACCCCCGTGAACGACGCGCCTACCGCCGCCGATGATACGGTCAATATCAGCTACAACGGCACTCATACGTTTACCACCGCGGACTTTGGCTTTAGCGACGTTGATACCGGCGATAGCCTGCAATCGGTGCGCATCGAGACCATACCGGCGGACGGCAACCTGACCTTCAATGGCAACGCAGTGGCCAACGGCGACGTCATCGCCGCCACCGACATCACCAACGGCCTGCTGGTGTTCAGTCCCGCCAACGGCGCTTCCGGCAGCGGCTACGCCAGCCTGGTGTTCAGCGTCAATGACGGCACCGAGTTCGCGGCG
>NZ_JAKZAK010000061.1 GCF_023156385.1 Marinobacter xestospongiae | reverse complement strand
TGAGGTGGACCCAATCAGTTGGACAACCTGATGGTGTCCCTAAGCTATGATTCGGTTGTTTCCCTGGCTCAGGCTGCCAGAGAGATGGGTTGCCCGTAGTACACCTCATCGGGCGTTTGGTATTCAAGGGTTTGGTGGTACCGGGTCTGATTGTAATGCCGGAAGTACCGGTGGAGCGCCTGTTTCAAGTGGTGTCCATCCTCGAAGGCTGTGAGGTAGACGCACTCGTGTTTGACGCTGCGCCAGAGCCGTTCCACGAAGATGTTGTCATGGTAGCAGCCCTTGCCGTCCATGCTGATCCGGATGTCATGATCTTTGAGAACGCCTGTGAAGGCTTCACTGGTGAACTGGGCACCCTGATCGGTGTTGAAGATCTCCGGCGTTCCATGGCGCTGTAGGGCCTCCTCCAGAGCATCGATGCAGAAGTCTGTGTCCATGGTGTTAGAGACCCGCCAGGACAGCACCTTGCGGCTGTACCAGTCGATGACGGCGACCAGGTACATGAAGCCCCGGGCCAGCGGAACGTAGCTGATGTCAGTCGCCCACACCTGGTTGGGGCGGTCGATCTTAAGCCCTTTGAGCAGGTATGGATAAACCTTGTGCCCATCACCCGGAATGCTGGTCCTGGGCCTTGGATACACCGCCTGGATGCCCATGGTGCGCATCAGCCGCTGCACCCGCTTGCGGTTTATCCGGTGGCCCTGGCGTTCCAGGTGGACTCGCATCTTACGAGAGCCATAGTACGGCGTTTCCAGATGCTGCTGGTCAATCAGGTACATCAGATCCAGATCCTCCTGACATTGCTCACGAGGGACGTAGTACACCGATGAGCGGCTCAGCTTGAGCAACTCACACTGGCGCACAATGCTGACTTGGGGATGACCACGCTCGATCATCGCCAACCGGCGTTGACGGCTTACTGATCGAGCTTGCGCGACAAAAAATCGCGTTCCACTGTCAGTCGGCCGATCTCGCGATAAAGCTCGTCAGAACTGGGCTCGCTGGACTGTTTGCCGGTCTTCTTCTTACCTTCGAAGAGGTCCGGGGCATTCTCCAGCAGCTCGCGTTTCCAGTTGCTGACCATGGTCGGGTGAATCTCGAACCGGGCAGCGATTTCAGATGTGGTCTGGTCACCCTTGAGCGCGGCCAGAGCGACTTTGGACTTGAATGATGCGCTGTATTGCTTGCGTTTCTTGCTCATGATTCTCCTCCTTGTGGAGATGATGAATCAGAGCTTAGGCACCTGTCCAAAATTTGGGGTCCACTTCA
>NZ_JAKZAK010000060.1 GCF_023156385.1 Marinobacter xestospongiae | reverse complement strand
TGAGGGTACCGGCAGCGACCCTCCTTCCTCCACCTCGTTATCTCAAAGTGCTGCGGTTATTGTCTGACATCAGGATAAAAAATAACAAGTGATTGCGTCGCGCGTTTACGCGGCTGGGACGGCTTACGCTGCCGCTTCAGCCGCCGTAAAGCTAATCGTTATTTGTTTTCTTCGGCACATAATGTAGATTGTAGATCTTTTGCTGGCTAAATGGATCAAAGCAAAGAGAGTAAAAATGTCATTGGTGAAAGTAAACTTTTTAAGTCCAAAAGAACTTCGTGGAGGTTGGGCCGCATTGGCCGCTGTAATGGCTGCAAGAGGTTGGGGAGATGATGTTTATGCCACTGGTACCCAATGGCTTTATCATGATGGCGGTGGTAATTGGGCTTGCCTTCGATTTAAAGAAAAGAATAAGTCTATCTTGATCGGGCATGATCATGAATATACAGAAACCTTTTACGGGAAGGCAGCAGAATATTTTGAAGAAGAGGAAACGGATATTTTGGCGGGAGCTCCCGATTGGTGGAGTTTTGATCTAAATCCGATGCCGCATGGAGAATGGATTGGGTTTGTCTATGGTTGGGATGGAGAGAAATGGCAAAGATCAAACTATGATAAAGATGATGGTTTTGAATCCCTAGACTTAATTGGGGGACTATGTATCGAAGATCTTGAGTCTTTAAGGCTTTATGCTCAAGATGCTCCCGGCTTAAATGGCAACCCCCCTAATGATAATGATTTAAAGGCCCTGATATTAGCGGATGCCAATATTACACGAGAGCAGCTTGAGGTCGTGACACCTGGCTGGGATATTGATGCCGGTGTAGCTGCGGCAAGGAGATTTTTAGAAATAAATGTGTAAAATACCAATAGAAAAAAGCTGAATAAGGACGTTTCGCTCCGTGGCTCATTTGTGCGCTCGCTACGCTCACTATTGCGCAAATGCTCCACTCCATAAAATGCCTCTGAGCTTGTCGTTGATACCGTGGAAACAGTTCCGGAATCCACCATCTCGCTCTGATAGCATCAGGATATTGCAGACTGACAAGGACCCGTCCCATGCCCCGATTCAGGCACTACAACTACGACCAGCATTCGATGGTCGTGATCAACTACCAGGACCAGCTCCAGACCGGAACGAGCTTTTCTACAGCCTCGTTAGCTACCATTAGGAGCACTCATGAGTGAATCAATGAAGTGGACCCCAAATTTTGGACAGGTGCCTAAGCTCTGATTCATCATCTCCACAAGGAGGAGAATCATGAGCAAG
>NZ_JAKZAK010000006.1 GCF_023156385.1 Marinobacter xestospongiae | reverse complement strand
CGCCCCAGAAAACGGCTGGGGTACCGCACACCGGCGGAGGTGTTCTGGGGAGAATATTCCGGGGCACTACCAACGAGCGGTGCTGCACTTATTGTTTGACTTCAGGGTTTAAACGACTGAAGGAGCCTGATCGAAGCCCGAAGGTGACCATCGACCGGATCTGGCAGCGTCTGCAACATCTAGCGACCAAGTAGCCAGGTTACGCATTCAGATCTCAATGCTCTCGGCTATCTCCAAAGCGTCCTCGACTTCAACGCCAAGGTATCGCACGGTGCTCGACATGTTCGTGTGCCCCAACAGCAACTGTACAGCTCGCAGATTTTTGGTCTTCTTGTAGATCAATGTAGCTTTGCTTCGTCTCATCGAATGGGTTGCGTAGACTGAAGGATCAAGTCCAATGCTGGTTATCCATTTTTTGACGAGACGGGCATATTGATGGGTAGTGATGTGGTCGAACTTTCTCATCCGACTCGGCCACAAATAATCCATACCTGAGAGTCCGCGCAATTCTATCCACGCTTCAACCGATTCGCGCGTCTTTTTCGTTATCTCAAATTGAACAGGTTGACTGGTTTTCTGCTGAGTGACTTGCGCCCGATCCAGAACCTCTCCATTTCTGGAAATATCTCGAACCAAGAGCTTTACCAAATCGCAGGACCGGAGCTTGCAATCAATTGCCATGTTGAACATCGCCAGCTCTCGGATGTTCCTAGCAATCTCCAACCGAATACGGATAGCCCATATTTGTTCGAGTTTGAGCGGTAGTTTCTGGCCAACGAGCTTTCCCTTATTCCAGGGAGCTTTGCTGATAAGAAGTGTCATGGTGTGGCCCTCTTTGGAAGGTAAGGGCCATTAAGTATGGCTCAGGAAATTGTTTCCTGTTGTCCAACCTGGTCGCAAAGCGAACATTCAGGCGGACCGACCAACGCTTTCCCTCGCCCCCTTTTGAGAGTGTCCGCAGTGACGCGGCAGAGCTGGATTTTCCAACCCTGGGTAGACCTATTACGGCGTCAGGGTCGGCTTCGACAGCTTCGGGGAAGTGGTTCTGGAAGCTAAAAATCACAGGGCTAGCGTCAATGGATGTTGGACACGCGAGCCCCCGAGTCATAGACCTTCGTAACGCTTCGTTATTCAGGGGGCTCAGCTGTTCCAGGTCAGCCTTCGAAAGGATTGATACGTCCAGTGTCTGAATTCTGTTCTAACCTGCCTCAGGAACCTTTTTGATAGGACAATCATTGTCACAAAAACATCATCAACTGAGCTTACGGTTTCTTCAGAGTTATCCCTAGTGATCTGAGGAGACAAACAATGAAAAAGCTTCTGACCTTGGCCTGTGCCACCATGCTCACACCGGTATTGGCCCATGGTGCATTCCAGCTCGACAGCCGTTACCAAGACAACGACGGCGACCTGATTGCTGACATCCCCTCTGATGAGTCAAAGCTGGTGGATCCCTCAACCCTGGTCTTTGCCTATACTCCGGTAGAAGATCCGGCCGTTTATAAAGAAGTGTGGTCCGAGTTTCTCGATCACCTAGCGGAAACCACTGGCAAGAATGTCCAGTTTTTCCCGGTACAGTCCAACGCAGCGCAGATTGAAGCCATGCGTGCGGGCCGCCTGCATATCGCGGGCTTCAATACCGGTTCCAACCCGCTGGCTGTCGCCTGTGCCGGCTTCCGCCCGTTTACCATGATGGCAGCAGCCGATGGCTCTTTTGGCTATGAAATGGAAATCATCAGCTATCCCGGCTCCGGCGTGAATGATGTGGAAGACATTCGTGGCGGCGAGCTGGCCTTCACCTCGCAGACATCCAATTCCGGCTTCAAAGCACCTTCCGCCATTCTCAAAGCCGACTACAACATGATCGCCGGTGAAGATTTCGAGCCGGTGTTCTCTGGCAAGCACGACAACTCCATCCTCGGTGTTGCCAACAAGGATTATAAAGCTGCCGCTGTTGCAAACTCGGTGCTCAACCGGATGCTCAGCCGGGATGTGGTCAGCGAAGACCAGATTGTCAGTCTGTACAAGTCCCAGACTTTCCCCACCACGGGTTACGGCATCGCCCACAATCTGACACCGGAACTGCAGGAAAAAATCCAGGACGCGTTCTTCTCTTTCAACTGGGACGGCACTGCGCTGGAAGAAGAGTTCTCGAAATCCGGTGAAGCCCAGTTTGTGCCCATCACCTTCAAGAACCACTGGGAAGTGATTCGCAAGATCGACGCAGCCAACGGTGTTGCTTACAACTGTCGTTAACAGGCCGGGCGGTACCAAGTGCTGAAACTGGACAAGGTTTCGAAAACCTACAAGACCGGCGACAAGGCCCTCCACAACGCCTGCTTTGAAGTTCCGGCAGGCCAGGTGGTGGGCCTGATCGGACCCTCAGGGGCGGGCAAATCCACCCTGATCCGCTGCATCAATCGACTGGTGGAGCCCACCCAGGGCTCAATCACCCTGGGCGACACTGAGCTTACCGGGTTGAATCGTCGGGAGCTGCGTCGCGCCCGGCGGCGGATTGGCATGATCTTCCAGGAATACGCCCTGGTGGAACGCCTGACCGTGATGGAAAACGTGCTGTCGGGTCGGCTGGGCTATGTGCCAGCGTGGCGCTCCTACCTGCGAAAATTCAGCCCGGATGATATCGCACAGGCCTTCTCCCTGCTGGATCGGGTCGGCCTTGCCGATCATTACAACAAACGGGCGGATGCGCTATCAGGTGGCCAGCGGCAGCGTGTCGGCATTGCCAGGGCTCTGGAGCAGAACCCGGAATTGCTACTGGTGGATGAACCCACAGCCTCCCTCGATCCGAAGACCTCCCGGCAGATCATGCGGCTGATTCGCACCGCCTGTCAGGAGCGCAACCTGCCCGCGATCATCAACATTCACGATGTGATGCTCGCACAACAGTTCTCGGACCGGATTATCGGCCTGAAGGCTGGCGAAATTGTGTTCGACGGCGCGCCGGATGCGCTCACCGATGAGGTGTTGACCACCATCTACGGGGATGAAGACTGGACCCAGCTGCGTGGCGACAACGCCGAACAGTCAACGGATCCGGAAGCACCGGCGGTCGATCTTGCGGAGGGGGTGTAAATGGCTGAAGCGCCAATGGCCCAATCCTATCCTACCCGCTGGAAACGACCTCCGGTATTGCTGACACATCCTGTATGGCGGAAGATCATCCTGCTTGGTGGCCTTGTATACCTGGTGCTGGCCATTCAGACCGTTGAGGTTGACTGGCAGCGTGTCTATCTGGGGCTGGAGCGCGGCTGGCGATTCGTTCAGGGCTTTCTGGTTCCGGATTTCACCTCGCGCTGGAATGATATCTACGCCGGCCTGATGGAGAGCCTGACCATGACCGTGACGTCCACCGTCGCTGGCATCCTGATTTCCGTGCCCATCGGCATTGGCGCGGCCCGCAACCTGGCGCCGGCGCCGGTATACCTGGCCTGTCGAGGCATTATCACCGTCTCGCGATCCTTTCAGGAAGTGATCATTGCCATCCTGCTGGTCGCCATGTTCGGGTTTGGTCCCTTTGCCGGGTTTCTGACCCTGGCCTTCGCCACCATCGGCTTCCTTTCCAAACTGCTGGCTGAGGAAATTGAAGACTGCGACCGTAGCCAGATTGAGGCTATCCGGGCCACTGGGGCCAGCTGGTGGCAGGTGGTCAATTACGCGGTTCAACCCCAGGTCATGCCCCGTCTGGTTGGGCTGTCCCTCTATCGGCTGGACATCAACTTCCGGGAATCCGCGGTGATTGGCATTGTCGGCGCCGGCGGTATCGGGGCGACCCTAAACACTGCTATCGACCGTTACGAGTACGACTCGGCAGGGGCCGTCCTGATCATCATCATCGCCATTGTTCTGGTGGTGGAATACTCGTCCTCATACATCCGCAGGTGGGTACAGTGAACACTCAGGTTCCCGGGGCACAATCATCCTGGCAGTTCCGGACTCCGAAGCAGACCCTGCTGCGCTGGCTCGGTTGGTTCTGGCTTGTTGCCCTTACCGTTTTCTGCTGGCAGGTCATGAATGAGAATACTATCTGGGCCTTTGTCATTGATGCGCCGGACCAGGCCGCCGACATCGGCGACCGAATGTTCCCACCGGCCTGGAGTTACATTAACAATCTCTGGGAACCACTCTGGGACACCATCAACATTGCTACCCTTGGCACCCTGCTGGGCATTCTGATCGCTGTGCCTGTTGCGTTTCTGGCAGCCACCAATACCACCCCCAGTACCCGATTCGTGAGACCGCTGGCGCTTTTTATTATTGTCGCCTCCCGCTCCATCAATTCTCTGATCTGGGCTCTTCTGCTGGTAGCGATTATTGGTCCCGGTCTGCTCGCGGGCATCGTCGCAATCGGCCTGCGGTCCATCGGCTTTATTGCCAAATTGCTGTATGAGGCCATTGAGGAGATCGACGATAAACAGGTGGAAGCTGTGCGGGCCACCGGAGCCTCAGGCGCTCAGGTGATCGATTACGCGGTGGTGCCACAGATTCTGCCGGCGTTCTGGGGCATCAGTGTGTTCCGCTGGGACATCAACATCCGTGAATCGACCATTCTCGGGCTGGTGGGCGCTGGCGGGCTCGGGATACAACTCAACGCCTCCCTGAGCACCCTGGCCTGGAATCAGGTGGCCATGATCTTCATCGTGATTCTTGGAACCGTCGTGCTCTCGGAATGGGTTTCCGCAAAGGTTCGTGAGGCGGTACTCTAAGCCGATGATCGATACCCACCCGATTTCCTTTGCTGGCCTGACGCCTTCCCCTGCCTGGGCGTTCGCCGAATATCAGCGCATCCGCAAGACTCTGCCTGCCGGCTTGCCGTCGGAACAGGCTCCCTGCACACGGGAACTGGAATCACTCGAACCTCTTCTCGACCATTTCCAGGTGTTTGTATTCGACGCCTTTGGCGTGCTGAACGCAGGCCCCCGGGCCTTTCCTTCAGCCATAAGCCGGATCAGACAGCTCCAGCAACGGGGCAAGACCGTCAGGATCCTCTCCAACGCAGCCACTGCCAGCCACAGCGCGCTTGTCGCGAAGTACCGGAGTATGGGTTTCGATATCGGGCATGATCAACTGATTTCCAGCCGTTCGGTGCTTGAGCAGTCGTTATCTCGCCAACTCCGCAAAGGCAGGTTCGGTGTCCTTTCACCCGCATCTTCCGCTCCGGATACCCTGGGGGTCGACTGGCTGCCGGTCCGGCCAGGCATCCGGGCAGACGATCTGGACCGGCTGGACGGTTTTATCTTCCTGAGTAGTGAGGGTTGGAATGAAGAAATTCAGGAAGCGCTGGCCAAGAGCCTGGCGCGCCACCCGCGCCCGCTGCTCGTGGCCAATCCCGACCTGGTCGCCCCCAGAGGCGATTGCCTGACTCTGGAACCCGGTTACTTCGCGCACCTGTTGATGGGCCAGTCCGCCATAGAGCCGGAGTTTTTCGGCAAGCCGTATCGACCCGCATTTGATTCAGTACTGGAAACGCTGAAAGGCGTTGACCCGGTCGATGTGCTGATGGTGGGTGACACACTGCATACAGACATTCTGGGCGGCCAGGCCGCAGGCATGAAAACCATGCTGATAACAGCAGAAGGCGCCTTGCAGGGCATGAACATTCCAGACTGCATTTCGCAGTCTGGAATTGTGCCGGACTTTATCGCTCCGATGATTTAACGTTGTTCAATCAGGCGGGAAACCGGTTCCGCGTGCGATTGGCTATTTTTACCAGCATCAGCATAAGCGGTACTTCCACCAGAACACCCACTACCGTGGCCAGCGCTGCGCCGGATTGCAGGCCGAAGAGCGCGATGGCTGCGGCCACCGCCAGTTCAAAAAAATTACTGGCGCCGATCATGGCGCCGGGCGCCGCGATGCAGTGGCGCACCTTCCACAAACGAGCCCAGCCGTAGGCCAGGAAGAAAATCAGGAAGGTCTGGACAATCAATGGCACGGCGATCAGCAG
Organism: Marinobacter xestospongiae; assembly: GCF_023156385.1. Classification (GTDB taxonomy): domain Bacteria; phylum Pseudomonadota; class Gammaproteobacteria; order Pseudomonadales; family Oleiphilaceae; genus Marinobacter; species Marinobacter xestospongiae. Next base: position 216,693 of record NZ_JAKZAK010000006.1, on the reverse strand, counting down.
AATGTGCAGAGGATTGTTCAGGATCACTTCACCCTGAAAGGCGAACAGAAGTACCAGGGTGACAATCAGTGCCGCCGGGGTAACAGGGCCGAGACGCTCCATGAACACTTCGTCGTACCAGCGCTGTCCCCGGCGGGCAATCAACTTGCGTCGGGTCAGGTAGCCGGCGGACAGCGGGATGACAATGTACAGCACCACGGAAATTATGACGGTATCCCAGGGTACTTCGATATCGGAGATGCCCAGAAGGAACACAACAATCGGTGCAAACGCAAACAACATGATCAGGTCGTTCAGGGACACCTGCACCAGCGTATAGGCGGCATCGCCCCTGGTCAGGTAGCTCCAGACGAAGACCATCGCAGTGCACGGAGCCGCACCCAGTAGGATCGCACCGGCCAGGTACTCGCTGGCCAGTCCCGGGGCAATCCATGGCTCGAACACCACCATCAGGAAGAACCAGGCAATCGCAAACATGGTGAAGGGCTTGATCAGCCAGTTGACGGTGGTGGTGATGGCCAAGCCTTTGGGTTCTTTTCTCACTCCGACCACGGCGCTGAAATCAATCTGTGCCATCATCGGGAAAATCATCGCCCAGATCAGAATGGCGATGGGAATGGAGACCTGAGCGTATTCGAAACGGGACAGGGTTTCCGGTATCACCGGCGCAAACTGGCCGAGCGCCACGCCGGCGATGATGGCCAGAGCCACCCACACCGACAGATACCTGCCGAACAGATCCATGCCTTCGCCAGAGCTTTCCGCCTGGGTCATTTCGGTGCTGCTATTCATCGCCCTTCCCTCACATTGACCGCTGGTTGACGCGTTTGGAGACTTCTTCAGCACTTTCTACCCGCTCCGAATACCGGTCGGTCAGGTAGTCGCTACGATCCCGGATCAGCAGGGTGAATTTCACCAGTTCCTCCATGACATCGACGATGCGATTGTAATAGGGCGACGGTTTCATCCTGTTGTTATCGTCAAATTCCATAAACGCCTTGGGCACCGACGACTGATTGGGGATGGTGACCATGCGCATCCATCGGCCAAGCACCCTCAACTGGTTTACCGCATTGAAAGACTGGGAGCCGCCACAAACCTGCATCACGGCCAGGGTCTTGCCCTGGGTGGGGCGCATGCCGCCAATTGAGAGCGGGATCCAGTCAATCTGGGTTTTCATGATACCGGTCATGGCGCCGTGGCGTTCCGGCGAACACCACACCATACCCTCGGACCATTCCGCCAGGTTCCGCAGTTCCTGAACTTTCGGGTACGAGGCATCCTCGGCATCCGCCAGGGGCAGGCCGCGGGGGTCAAAAATGCGGGTTTCCGCACCCATGCCCTCCAGTAGGCGGGCGGCTTCTTCCACGGCCAGCCGGCTGAACGATCTCTCGCGCAACGAGCCATAGAGCAGCAGGATGCGCGGTGCGTGAGTGGAAGGTTTGTCCGCGAATACCTGGGCGGTGGTCGGGGTTACAAAGAATTCCGGGTTGACGTTGGGCAGGTCTGAATTACCCATGTTGCTCCTCAGTTTTGTACGACTTAATTCAAGAAAATGGTCGGCGTAGAGTTCGATAAGAAGACGAACCTCTTGCCAGAAAGATACTGCCTTCAGAAAATTTTTTTCAGACTCAGGTGCTCGTGTCCTCGCACACGTTTACATCGTCGATGACCTCAGATACTATCCAAAAAACGGTATATGTAGAATATAAAACATATGGAAAACCGCATATGAAGCGCCGAGTTCTGTTTGTCTGCACCGCCAATAGCGCCCGCTCTCTCATGGCTGAGGCGTTGTTAAAACACATGGCGGGCGACCGCTTTGAAGTTGCCAGTGCCGGCACTGAGCCTGCCGAGCCCCATCCCATGGCGTTGCAGGTGCTCAAAGAATCCGGAATCGAGGTAGACGGACTCCATAGCAAGTCATTGGCTGATCTGCAGCAGGCAGAATGGGATTACGTAATTACACTCTGTGAGAAGGCCGCCAACGAATGTGGCAGCGTCTGTCCGTCGGCCCAGCAGATTGCATGGGATTTTCCGGACCCGGTCCCCAGCAACCGCCATGCGACCTTTGCCCTCACTCTCAAAGAACTGAAGGAGCGAATCGGGCTGTTCACCCTGGTGCACCAGAAAGAAACCGGGATGAAGCCGATGGATTACAAACCGGCTGACGTATTCCGGGCATTAGGAGAGGAGCTTCGTCTGGCCATGCTGATGCTGATCCGCGATCAGAAGAAGCTCTGCGTCAACGAGCTGACCGCAGCGCTCGATGCCCCGCAACCGAAAATCAGCCGGCACCTCGCAACGCTGAGGGAGGCCGGACTGCTGGAGACGGAGCGCAGGGGGCAGTGGGTCTTTTATTACCTGCATCCCCAGTTGCCGCCTTGGGTGCTCCGGGTTCTGGACGAGACAGCGGAAAGTAACCCCGGGCTGACACAACGGGAGAAAGCGGCACTTCTGGCGATACCTGACCGGCCCGGTATCCGGCTTGTCTGAAATGACCATGAATCCATTGATAAAAGAGCTTCCAAGGAGTCCATTATGAGCAAGATCAAGGTAGGTATTAACGGGTTTGGCCGGATTGGCCGGTTGGCCCTTCGGGCGGCCTGGGAGTGGCCGGACATGGAGTTTGTCGCGATCAATGACCCTGGCGCGGATGCACACACGCTGGCGCACTTGCTGAACTTTGACAGTGTACACGGCCGCTGGGGCCACGAGGCCGGGGCGGACGGCGACCATATCATGATCGGCGAGCAGCGGATTCGCGTTACCCGCAACAAAACCATTGCGGAAACGGATTGGTCCGGCTGTGATCTGGTGATTGAAGCCAGCGGCAAAATGAAGACGGTCGAGGTGCTGCAGGGGTATCTGGATCAGGGTGTGAAGCGCGTAGTAGTAACTGCCCCAGTGAAGGAAGCCGGTGCCAGAAATATTGTGGTTGGCGTAAACGACAAGAGTTTTGACCCCGCTAACGACCGCATTGTGACGGCTGCCTCGTGTACCACCAACTGCCTCGCTCCGGTGGTGAAGGTGATTCATGAGAAGCTGGGTATCAAGCACGGCTCCATCACCACCATTCACAGCCTGACCAACACCCAGACGATTCTCGATGCGCCCCACAAAGACTTGAGGCGGGCCAGATCCTGTGGCAGCTCTCTGATCCCCACAACCACGGGTTCGGCCACGGCCATCATCGAGATCTTCCCGGAGCTGAAAAGCCGGCTCGACGGCCATGCAGTTCGCGTTCCATTGACCAATGCGTCACTGACGGACTGCGTGTTTGAAGTTGAGCAGCCCACGGACTGTGAAACAGTCAATCGCCTTCTGAAAGAAGCCGCCGAAGGTGAGCTGAAAGGTATTCTGGGCTACGAAGAGCGCCCGTTGGTGTCGATTGATTATACAACCGACCCACGGTCATCCATTGTCGATGCCCTGTCCACTATGGTGGTCAACGGTACCCATGTGAAGATCTACGCCTGGTACGACAACGAATGGGGTTACGCGAACCGGACCGTCGAGCTGGCTCGCCTGGTAGGCTCTGCCTGATATGACGACCTCCATCCGACAGTACCTCGTCATCACCGGCAACTACTGGGCATTCACCCTCACAGACGGTGCGCTGCGGATGCTGGTGGTGCTGCATTTCCACCAGCTGGGGTACTCGCCGCTGGAAATTGCCCTGCTATTCATCTTCTACGAGTTCTTCGGCGTGGTCACCAACCTTGTGGGCGGTTATCTGGGGGCTCGTATGGGTCTGAACCGCACCATGAACATCGGGCTGTTCCTGCAGATTGTGGCACTGGGTATGCTGGCAGTACCGGCGGCCATGCTGACGGTGCCCTGGGTCATGGCGGCCCAGGCGCTCTCCGGCATTGCCAAGGACCTGAACAAGATGTCAGCCAAAAGCGGCATCAAGCTGCTGGTGCCGGATGAGCAGCAGGGCACCCTCTACAAGTGGGTGGCGATCCTCACGGGCTCAAAGAACACCCTGAAAGGTGTGGGTTTCTTCCTCGGCGGTGTGCTGCTGATGGCCGCCGGTTTTAAGGGCGCGGTGATTATCATGGCCGTGGCGCTGGGGCTGGTCTGGTTGGCCAGCCTGTTCCTGCTCGGGCAGGATCTGGGCAAGAGTAAGGCCAAGCCGAAGTTCAGCGATATTCTGTCGAAAAGCCGGGCCATCAACGTGCTGTCTGCGGCCCGCATGTTTCTTTTCGGTGCCCGGGATATCTGGTTTGTAGTCGCGCTACCGGTCTACATGGCCACGGTCTTCGGCTGGGATCACTGGCAAGTCGGCGGCTTTATGGCCAGCTGGATCATCGGTTACGGCTTTGTTCAGACGATCGCGCCGCGCATCACCGGCCACTCAAGCGGCAAATCCGGCGCCGTGCTGTGGGCGGCGGTACTGGCGCTCATTCCAGCCGGCATTGCTGGTGCGCTGGTGGCCGGCTGGTCGGCCCAGGTAGTGGTGGTCGGTGGCTTGCTGGTGTTCGGTGTGACGTTTGCCATTAATTCCTCGCTGCACAGTTATCTGATTGTCAGCTATGCCCGGGGCGATGGCGTCTCGCTGGATGTGGGGTTCTACTATATGTCCAACGCGGCCGGCCGTTTGCTGGGTACCATCCTGTCTGGCTGGGTCTATCAGGCATACGGGCTGGAAGCCTGCTTGTGGATATCTTCAGCGTTGGTCGCAACCGCGGCACTGTTGTCGGTGATGCTACCGGAGGAGCGTCCGGTGATGGAGAGCCACTAAGCCCTCAGGAACCCTCAAGATAGTCATTGATTTCACGCGCAGCGGCCCGGGCGCTGCGCATGACGCCCAGCAGGGTCGCAGAGGCAAATCCGGTCCAGTCGCCGTAACCCACCAGCCATAAACGGGGCTCCTTGACGGAGCGTGTGCCTTCGGTATCTACCCGGCCATCGGCCTCCACCACGCCGAGGCCTTCAAGATGAGCCAGCGCGGGACGAAACCCGGTACACCAGATCACCGCATCAACGGCTTCCTCTTCGCCGTCCGGCCAGACCACACCCTGTGACGTAAAGCGGGTAAACATTCGACGGGTTTCCAGCACGCCCCGTTCCCGGGCTTCCTTGACCGGCGGTACCATAACGATGTCCGCCAGGGTGCCCGCGGGGGTGTATTCCCGGTCCTCCTGCTCAGCTTTCCACTTCTCTGTGGCCATCTCGAAGAGTGCGCGGCCATCCACGTCGTCCGGTAGAAATTTCGGTGGATGCCGGGTGACCCAGATGGCATTGGCCACCCTGGAAACCTCCGCATAGATCTGGGCGCCGGAATTGCCCCCGCCAACCACCAGAACCCGCTGATCCCGGAAATCCTCAGGGCGCCGATAGTGGGCGGAGTGAACCTGACGCCCCCGGTAGTCTCCGATGCCTTCCACCTGAGGAATGAAGGGCTGACTCCAGGTGCCGGTGACGCTGACAACGACTTTTGCGTGGTAGGTGCCACGATCGGTTTCAACCGCCAGACCGTTGGCCCCTCGGGTAACGGACGCCGCGGTCACCGGCCGTTCGACCGGTATGTCATAGCGTTTCTGGTACCGCGCCAGGTAGTCGATGACTTCATCCCGCTGCGGCCATTCGCCATCTTCGGTTTCCGGCATCTGCCAGCCAGGCAGGGAACTCCATTGCGCTGGCGAGAACAACTGAAGGGAATCCCAGCCATGCCGCCAGGCGCCACCCGGCGCCGGCTCCCGGTCCAGAATCTGATAATCCAGCTTGTGCCGCCGAAGAAAATAGCCGGTTGCCAAACCGGCCTGACCACCACCGATCACCAGGACATCAACTGCCGTTGAACTCATGTGTGCTCCTTTGTTTTCACCAGGTCGAACGACTCACCGGGCAGGGCCATTCGGTAAAGCGGGTCAGGATTCCAGCCAGCCGACAATCTTGCTCCTTTCGGGGATCGAGCCGCTGTGCACGACCTTGCCGTCAATCGCTACCGCTGGGGTGGACATCACCTTGTACGCCATGATTTTCGCCGGATCGGTAACTTTGATGACCTCGACCGATTGGGCCAGTTCCTGAGCCACGCGCTCAATGCTCTCAGCAGTGGTAACGCACTTCTTGCAGCCGGTACCCAGTACTTCGACACGTTTCATAAGATTCTCCAGTCTGGTTGTTTCATGCTCGACGTTTTGATCAGAACCCGGCAAACAGCCAGGGGCCAATCCCGTTGATTATCCAGCCGACCACCATGAAGTTGGCCAGCAGGATCACAAAAATCATGGCCAGCAGACGGTACGTCATGACCTGCTTGAGCATGATAAATTCCGGAAAGCTGGCCGCCACGGTGGCCATACAGAAGGCCAGCGTGGTGCCCACCGGCAGGCCCTTGACAATCAGGCTCTCCATGACCGGTATCACGCCGGTGGCGTTGGAATACAGGGGCAGGCCCGCGAACACAGCCGCGGGTACACTCCACCACTGGCCGCTGCCGAGGTTCTCAGCAAACCAGCCATCCGGCACAAAGCCGTGCAAAGCCGCGCCCAGGCCAACACCGATGAGCACCCACTTCCAGATGCGACCGACAATTTCCCTGAGTTCGTCTTTGGCAAACTGGTGCCTTTCAGCCATGGTCAGCTTTGGTGCCTCGGGGACATCAACGTCGTGCTCCCGGGTTTCGGCAGCGGCTGCCTGATAGGCTTTGGCGGCAAAATCCTTCAGCCAACGCTCCCCCTTTACCGCATCCAGAATCATACCGCCGATAATGCCAACGGCCATGCCAATCACAATATAGGCCAGGGTGAACTTCCAGCCGAGCAGGCCCCAAAGCATGATCACGGCCACTTCATTGATGATGGGCGAGGTGAACAGAAAAGCCATGGTGATGCCCAGGGGAATGCCGGCGCTAGTAAAGCCCAGGAACAGCGGAATACTGGAGCAGGAACAGAACGGGGTAATGGCACCAAATCCGGAGCCGAACACATAACCCATAAATCGATGTTTCTGCTGGATATAGGCCCGAACCCGTTCCAGATTGAGAGAGGCCCTTGCCAGCGCGATCAGATAAATCATCACGACCAGCAGAAACAGGATCTTGGTGGTGTCTTCAATGAAAAAATGGAGGGAGCTGCCCAGTTTGGTGTCCGGGCTCAGCCCCACCAGGTCATAGGCCAGCCAGTTGGCGAGGAGCGTGAATATTTCAAACATGGTCGCAGGCGCCCTTGTTATCCTGTTGAAAATGGATTGCTGAGTGGAAGACGAACCGTGTCGTTAAAGGATACTCCCCTATTCCGAAAAAAATGGCTGATCCGGAGGGGACGATGAACCCTCCGTGGCAGTTCCGGCGATGCCAGATATGGATCAAGCGGTGCGACTCTTCGTCTTGAGGCATAATAGGGAATAAACAATGGCGGCGGGGGCCTCGTCCTGCCCCTTGAAGTGAGTGGATCGAGATGACATTCGACTGTGTATTACAGGCCTGGCACGATCATCAGGCAGAGCTTCGCGGCTTTCTGATCGGTCAGATCAAAGAGCCAGCGATGGCGGACGATGTCCTGCAGGATGTGTTCTTCAAGGCCATGCGCGAGGGGCGCGGGTTCTGTGAATTGCAGAACCCCCGCGCCTGGCTGTTCCGGGTTGCCCGTAACGCACTGACCGACAGCCACCGGCTGCGCAAGGACTGGGTGCCGGTGCCGGATCATTTACCGGATGAGCGCGCACCGGATCGGGCACCGGTGGATGAACTGGATGCCTGCATCGACGCGACTCTGCCGGATTTGGCGGAGAGTGAGCGGGACATATTGCAGGCCTGTGATCTGGGCCCGATGTCTCAGGAGGCCTATGCGGACTCCAGAGGCCTTTCGCTTCCCGCTGCAAAAGCCAGGATCCGCAGGGCAAGAGAGCGCCTGCGGGAGGCGTTGACAAAGCGTTGCGATGTGGCACTGGATAGCGCTGGCAACGTCTGTTGCCACGCCGAACTGGATGGCTCCAGCCGGTGCTTTCCTAGCTCGCACAACAGAGCAACTGGCTGAAATTTTTGTTAAAAGCCTCGGCGCACAGCGCTATTACGGCGGTCTGAATCAGCTCACCTGCTTTCCCTGCGACGAACTGGACACGCAGCAGTGGTTCGCTTTCCCGCCACTCCACCAAGTGTCTCAGACGAGGAAAAACCGCCGCGAATGGGCGCAAAGGGAATGTTCGCTTTTGTTTATAAGGGAAAGTACACGCTAATTTTGGGCGGCCAGAAGGTGGCGCTTTGTCTACATAGCGTCTACACAGGAAATGTCGGGTGAATCAGCCAAAAAGAAACCAATTTAACTGATTGATTTTATTGGTGCCCGGAGCCGGAATCGAACCGGCACGGCCTTGCGGCCGAGAGATTTTAAGTCTCTTGTGTCTACCAATTTCACCATCCGGGCGTACTTCGAGGAGGGTGCGGGAGGCATCGTTGCTCCCAGGGGGCCGAATTGTATAAGGCCTTGCTGGGGAACGCAATTCGTCGCCGCGTTTTCACGGTGTGGGCAGGCTGGCGCGGCCCTGGTAGATGTAGCTGGCGATTTTCGGCGATTTGGGGATGTAGAGGTTGTTCAGCTCATCCACCTGGAAGCCGGCCTGCTCCAGCAGCCGGCTGATGGGACGGTCGAGGTTGCAGCCGCCGGCGAGGCGGCGCCAGACCGGGTTGATGCGGTGTTGCCAGATTTCCACGCGGCGGTCCGGCGCCAGTCCGTGCTCCAGAAACAGCAGGATGCCGTCGGGTTTCAGTACCCGGCGCATTTGCGCCAGGGCGGCGTTCGCGTCGGGGATGGTGCACAGTGTGAAAGTGAGCAGCACGGTGTCTACCGAATTGTCCGGCAATGGGATCTGTTCGCCGGGCAGATCGAGCCATTCCACGGCGACCGGCGAGCGGCTCAGGTTGTGTGCGGCCTTTTGCCGCATCCCCGCCGAGGGTTCCAGGCCGTACAATTTCGTCACCCTTTGCGGACGATAGAATTCCAGGTTAATGCCCGAGCCCATGCCGACTTCCAGCACGGTTCCCCTGGCATGGGGGACAACCTGGCTACGCAGTTTCATCATCTGCCCCAGAGAGCAGGCCTTGTCGATCAGGTGAGGCAGTATGTTCTGTTCGTAGAACCCCATGGCACCATGTTCCGTAAGTTGGAATAGGCACATGTTGGGGCTAGCCGGAATCCGGCGCAAGGGTCAAGTTGGGCCTGTTGATGTTGATCATTTGCGAGATGCCATGATTAATATCAAGATACCCCTGCTTTCCAAACGGGCATTCCCTTGCCTTGCCATTCTTTCGGTTCTGTCCAGCGGAGGTTGCTGTGGAACTCGATCCTGTCTTTCTCTCGCGAATCCAATTCGCGTTTGTGGTTTCCTTTCATGCCATTTTTCCGGTGTTTACCATCGGTCTGGCATCGTTCATCGCGGTCCTGGAAGGGCTGGCGTTCAAGACCCGCAATCCGGTATGGATGAAGCTGTCCACGTTCTGGACCAAAGTGTTTGCGGTGGTGTTTGGTATGGGTGTGGTGTCGGGCATTGTGATGTCCTTCCAGTTCGGCACCAACTGGAGCAACTTTGCCCAGGCATCCGCCAACTTCCTTGGCCCCATGCTCAGCTATGAGGTGTTGACGGCGTTCTTCCTGGAGGCGGCGTTCCTCGGGGTGCTGCTGTTCGGCCGTGACAAGGTGCCACCCGGCGCCCACCTGGCTTCGGCCATTCTGGTGGCCACCGGTACCTTTATCTCCGCCTTCTGGATCCTCGCAGCCAACAGCTGGATGCAGACCCCGGCCGGGGTGGAGCTGAGGGATGGCATGTTCCATGTGGTGTCCTGGAGCGAGGCCATCTTCAGCCCGTCGTTCCCCTTCCGCTTCATGCACATGGCGCTGGCGTCGTTCCTGACCGGCAGTTTTGTGGTGGCGGGCGTCAGTGCCTGGTATCTGCTGCGGGGGCGCGAGGTGGAAGCCAACCGCAAGGCACTGTCGATGTGTCTGTGGCTGATCCTGTTCATTGCGCCAGCGCAGGCGGTGGTTGGCGACTTCCACGGTCTCAGCACTCTGGAGCACCAGCCCATGAAGGTGGCGGCGATGGAAGGCCACTGGGAAACCTCCGGTGATGTGCCGCTGTTGCTGTTCGCGATTCCGGATCAGGAAAACCAGACCAACCATTTCGAGATTGGCATCCCCAACCTGGCAAGCCTGATCCTCACCCACGACTGGCACGGCGAAATCAAGGGTCTGGAAGAGGTGGCTCCGGAAGAGCAACCGCCGGTGGCGGTGGTGTTCTGGGCGTTCCGCATCATGGTGGGTATTGGCATGCTGATGGTGCTGTTTGCGCTGGCGGGCCTGTGCCTGCGGGCCGGTGGCCGTTACTGGCGTACCCGCTGGTTCCTGCAGGGGCTTCGGGGCATGAGTATTGCGCCGTTCCTGGCGGTGCTGACCGGCTGGTTTGTGACCGAGACCGGTCGCGCGCCCTGGCTGGTGTATGGCCTGATGACGCAGGCAGAGGCCGTCACCCCGTCACTGACCGGTGGCATGGCCCTGTTTACGCTGATTGGCTATGTAGTGGTGTACGCCATGGTGTTTACCGCAGGCGTCTACTACCTGATGCGGGTGCTGTTTGTGGGGCTTGAAGACCCTCATGCAGAAGATGCGGTGGAAAGCGACCGCCCTGCCCGTCCGCTGTCTGCCGCCCATGTGCCGTTTGAGATCGACGACGATGCTCACGGCAATCCCGTCAACCAGGGAGGTCACTGATCATGCAAGAACCATTTGACCTGGCCCTGATCTGGGCCTTCATTATCGGCTTCGGCATCATCATGTATGTGCTGATGGATGGGTTTGATCTGGGTGTGGGGATTCTTTTCCCCTTCGCTCCGGACGAGGAATCCCGCGACATCATGATGAACTCGGTGGCACCGGTGTGGGACGGCAACGAAACCTGGCTGGTGCTTGGCGGTGCCGGCCTGCTGGCCGCGTTCCCGCTGGTCTACAGCATCTTCCTGCCGGCGCTGTACATCGGCGTGTTCCTGCTGGTAGCCGGGCTGATCTTCCGGGGCGTGGCGTTCGAGTTCCGCTTCAAGGCGCGAACCTCCCGTTACCTGTGGAACTGGGCCTTCGCCGGCGGTTCCACCGTTGCCACCTTTGCCCAGGGCGCCGTGGTGGGTGCCTACATTCAGGGCTTCAACACCGCCGATGGTGTGTTCGTGGGCGGCCCCTTCGACTGGCTGACACCGTTCACCCTGCTCACCGGGGTGGGCATGCTGGCAGGCTATACCCTGCTCGGCTCCACCTGGCTGATCCTCAAAACCGAAGGTGAACTTCAGGCCTGGGCCTATCGCCTGACAACCCCGCTGCTGCTGGCTGTGCTGGTGATCTTCGGGGTGATCAGTGTGTGGACGCCGTTCGTGGACGATCTGGTGCGTGAGCGCTGGTTCTCCAACCTGAGTGTAATCTGGATTCTGCCGGCGTTTACCCTGTTCTTCGCCTACCAGATCTTCCGCTCGGTGCGGAACCGGGCCGAGGGCATGCCCTTCGTGGCCACCATTGGCCTGTTTGTCACCACCTACCTGGGGCTGCTGGTCAGTCGCTGGCCTTATGTGGTGCCGCCGGAGTACACCCTGTGGGACGCTGCTTCGGCGTACAACTCCCAGCTGTTCCTGCTGTTGGGCCTGCTGTTCGTGATTCCGATCGTGCTGGCCTACACCGCCTGGACCTACTGGGTGTTCCGCGGCAAGGTGCGGGCCGACGCCGGTTATCACTGAGCGGCCTGGCCCTAATGGAAGCTGTTGAATCCCGGCCAGATGCCGGTGCCTCCGCGGAGGCGCCGCTGGCCGGCCTCACCCCTCGCCGCTGGCTGGCCGGCCTGGCCGTCGTTGGTCAGCGCCAGATTCGGCTGACGATTCTGGCGGGCACCCTGGCTGGTCTGGCAACCATCGCACAGATGGGCCTGCTGGCCTGGCTGGTGCATCAGACGGTGATCGTCGAAACGCCGCTGTCACAGCTGATGGCGGTGATGGCGGCGCTGGTGCTGATGATTGTTCTGCGGGGCGCCCTGCTGGGTCTGCAGGGACGCTTTGCGGCCTCCAGCAGCCGCGCCATTCGGGGCGCCGTCCGCCGTCAGCTGCTGGCGACCTGGCAGCAGGCCGGTCCCGGTCGGCTGCAGGGCGAGTCCGCCGCGACCCTGGCCAGCGAGTGGCTGGACCAGGTGGAGGCGCTCCATGGCTACTTTGCCCGTTTCCTGCCCCAGATGATGCTGTGTGTGCTGGTACCGCTGGCCATTCTCGCGGTGGCGGCCTGGCTCGACTGGCTGGCCGCCCTGCTGCTGCTGTTCTCGGCGCCGCTGATCCCGTTGTTCATGGCCCTGGTGGGGATGGGCGCAAAGAAGGTCAACCAGCAGCACTTCCAGGTGATTGGCCGGCTTTCCGGCCAGTTTCTGGACAAGGTGCGGGCGCTAACCACGCTGCAACTGTTTGGGGGTGTTGAACGGGCTACCGACATTCTGGCTGCACGTTCTGAGGAATACCGCGACGTCACCATGAAAACCCTGCGGGTCGCGTTTCTGTCGTCTGCGGTGCTGGAGTTTTTCTCGTCGGTGGCCATCGCGGTCGTGGCCATCTACATCGGTTTTGGTCTGCTGGGCTACATCAGCTTCGGCCCGTCGGACAGCCTCACCCTGTTCAGTGGGTTGTGGATTCTGCTGCTGGCGCCGGAGTTCTTCCAGCCTCTGCGGCAACTGGCCCAGCACTATCACGACCGGGCGGCGGCCCTGGGTGCGTCGGCACAGCTGATGGATCGCCTGCAGTCAGCGCCAACGACCACTCCACCCTCCTCAACCCTCGCCGCGCATCCGGACCGGATCGAACTGCACTCGGTGACCCTCCGCTATGAAGACCGTGGCCCGGTGCTGAACCGGCTGTCGCTGTCATTGCCCCGTGGTGGTTGTGTGGCGCTGGTCGGGCCATCCGGTGGCGGCAAATCCTCACTGTTGCACGTTCTGGCCGGTTTCCTGCCACCGGACGGCGGTACGGTCTCGGTGTTTGGGGAAGCGCCCGGCCACCGTCCGTTCGGTTGGCTGGGGCAATCGCCGTTCCTGTTGCAGGGGTCCTGGGCGGACAACCTGAGACTGGTGGCACCGGCGGCCACCGAGGCCGACATGCAACAGGCACTGGCCCGGGTGGGCCTGGGAGATTTACCGGGCCAGCGGGCAGCGGGTCTGGACAGCCCTGTCAGTGAACAGGGCAGCGGCCTTTCCGGCGGCCAGGCCCGGCGTCTCAGCCTGGCACGAATCTTCCTGGCGGATTACCCGCTGGTGCTGCTGGATGAGCCCACCGCCGGTCTCGATGCCGACAGCCAGACGGTGATCATCGAGGCACTGGCGGCGCTGAAGGCGGAAGGCCGGACGCTGGTGCTGGCGACCCACCACGACAGCCTGCTGGCCCTGGCGGATCGCTGTCTGCACGTCGAGGGAGGTGACGTCCGTGATGTCTGAACTGCTTCCCTGGCTCCGAGTGATCCAGCGCCGCCGTTCACGACTGCTTGTCGGTGCCGGCTTGATTCTGCTGACGCTGCTCTCAGGCCTGGGTCTGCTGGCGCTGTCGGGCTGGTTCATCACCGCCACTGCGGTGACCGGGTTGCTGCTTGCCGCCGGCATCCAGGCCAGTCTCGACATTTACACCCCCGGTGGCGGTATCCGCGGTTTTGCGGTGACGCGGACGGTGGCGCGCTATCTGGAGCGACTCTACAACCACGACACCGTCCTGCAACTGTTGGCGGATGTCCGGATTCAGCTGTTCCGGGGTCTGGCGCGACAGTCCTACCGCCATCTGCGATCGCTGCGTGGCGCTGACTGGCTGAATCGGCTGACCACGGATCTGGATGCGATGGACAGTCTCTATTTGCGCCTCATCGCCCCCACCGCGCTGGCGCTGTTGGTCAGCGTGGGTCTGGTGCTGGTGGCCTGGTGGCTGGTGTCACCGCTGCTGGCATTGGCGCTGGCGGTGCTGTTGGCCGCCGGCTTCCTGGTTGCCACGGTGCTGCTGCACCTGCGTACCGGTGACCATGCCGCTGCCATCATGGTGCAGCAGGCGGATCTGCGAGCAGCCACTATCGAACACCTGGAGGGTCAGGCGGAACTACGAGCCGCCGGTTTGCTGCCTCAGCAACAGCAGGCGCTGTCAGCCCGGGGGGACGACTACATGGCCGGTCAGGTGGTGGTGGATACTCGCACCGCCTGGCATCAGGCCCTGGCCGGGGTGCTGGTGAACCTCGCGGCGCTGACCGCGCTTGTGCTGGGGCTTCAGCAGATGGCGGCGGGTGCGATTACCGGGCCGGTGGCGGTGATTCTGCCTCTGGCACTGCTGGGATTGGTGGAGGTCTATGGCCAACTGCCGGAAGCGTTCGGACGCCTGGGCGCCACCGTGACATCCGCGGCGCGGCTGAATCGCGACAGTGGCCCCCTTGTTCCTGGCTCTGGCTCTGGCCGAGAGCGGGCTGGCGACAGCAACGATCGCGTTCAAACCGGAATCTGCCTACGCAATGCCGATATTGGCCCTGCGGGGCTGGAGCCGGTCCTGAAGGGGCTGACTCTGACGCTTGAGGCGGGAGACTGGCTGGGGATTGTGGGCCGCTCCGGTAGCGGCAAGTCGTCGTTGGCGGATGCCCTGGCCGGGTGTGCGCCGCTGGCAGCGGGCCAACGAGAAGGCGTGCCGGCGGCCCGGGTCGCCTATCTGACCCAGCAGACCACCCTGCTGGACGATACGCTGAGGGCCAATCTGGTGCCGGATGGCCGTCCGGTATCGGATGAAACCCTGTGGCGGGTGCTGGAACTGGTGGGGCTTGGCGAGCGGATTGCAGCCAGTCGCGGGCGCCTGGATACCTGGCTGGGGGCTTACGGCAGCAAGCTGTCTGGCGGTGAGGCCCGGCGGGTGGCGCTGGCGCGGGTGCTGCTGCATCCGGCGGATCTGGTGATTCTGGATGAGCCGTTTACCGGCCTGGACCGGGCCACCCGGGAGCGGATCTGCCAGCAGCTACCCGCCTGGCTGGAAGGTCGAACCGTGGTGGTGCTGGCCCATGACGAGGACGCGCTGGTCCCGGTGCGACAGGTGATCCACCTGGACCAGCGCTGACCCTGCCCTCAGTTGTTCTCCAGCAGTTCGAAGCGCAGGCCTGCGCGGGTGGTCAGCCGGTCCAGCAGAGACTGGCCCAGCAGACTGGCTGGAGTCCAGAAGCCGCCGGGGGCGTCCGGGTCGAGGTCGAACGCCAGACAGGCGCCGGCCTCACCCAGCATTTTGCCGGTGGAGCCATAGCCCGGGTCCCGGTCGCCAGTGACCCGGGTGCGGATGCTCTCGCCGGCCTCGGTATGGCCCACAAACCGCAGATCGTAGAAGCCGTTCTCCTGGGCTTCCGGGCTTGGGCCCTCGCCGGGTTTGGGCACCACAAAGCGCTCCAGGGCCCAGCGGGTTGGCTTGATGGCCGAGGCTGCCAGGAATCCACCGAGGGCCGCAGTGATGGCGTAGGCGGTCGCCCTGCCCTTGAGTCCACGCCCGGTGAGCATGGCTTCGTCGTAGAGGAACTCCTTGCCGTAGCCGGTCGCCATCAGTGCGTTGCTGCGATGAACGATGCGGGTGTTGATCGCCGCCATCACGAACGGTGCTGTCCAGGCGTCGAAGTCCTTATCGTAAGTGGCTGATTTTACGTTGGGCTGGCGCTGGCTTGAGCGGTGTCCCGGCGGGCAGATGGAGAACGGATTGGCCAGCTCCTTGCGCAGGCCCGGATCGGCAGCGGCTTCTTTGGCAACGTTCATCAGGCTGGCGACGGTGCCACCGGAGAACTCGCCCTTGGCAGCCTTGACCCGCATCTTGACCTGGGTGCAGGGATGACCATAGGTCTGCCGTGCCTGTTGCTGCAGGAACAGCACGCCAAGGTCAGAAGGAATGGAATCAAAGCCGCAGCAATGGACGATGCGGGCGCCAGAGGCCTTGGCCTGATCCTCGTAGCGCTCGATCATGGCGCGAATCCACTGCACTTCGCCAGTGAGGTCGCAGTAGTCGGTACCGGAGGTGACACAGGCTTTTATCAGCGGTTCACCGTACAGCGCGTAAGGGCCGACGGTGGAGATGATGACCCGGGTCTGCCGGCACAGTTCGTCGAGGGAGTCCGGGCGACTGGCATCGGCCAGCAGGATCGGAAGCTCCCGGGCGCTTTCGCCCAGCTCATTCTTGAGGGTTTCCAGCTTGTGGCCGGAGCGGCCGGCGATGGCCCAACTGACGGTGCCGCCGACGCCGTAAGTCTCTGTCAGGTAGCGAGTGAGAATCTGTCCCACAAAACTGGTGGCACCAAACACCACCAGGTCGAACTGTTGCTTTTCCATAGTGCTCCCTTAGCCATTAGAGCGAAGTGAAACGTCAAGAGATCGGATCAGGCGGGCGCCGTGCTCCCATCAGGGCCAGGAAAACCGCCACCCCCAGCCCCCAGAATCCGTTAAGCAGCAAACCGCCCAGCCAGGTCGTCTGGGTAACGGCCAGACCTTTGAGTGGGAAGACCACCAGCATCGCCACCGCGGTTGGGAAGATCGCCCCCAATACCACCGACAGGGCCCAAAACGGTTTGGTTGCCAGGCGCCCAAGCAGGGCCCACAGCACCAGCCCCCATAGGCCACCGAAGAACGACAGTGACACCACAGCGGGAATTCCCAGGGGCGGAACAGGCTCGAAGTTGAACGGTTCGGCGGCAACCGCACCGGCGACGTGAAACAGGGTAAACAGACCCTGATGAAAAATCAGTGTCGCCAGGAAGCCACTGACGAAGGCTTTCAACCATATCATCGTTCTATCCATCCGTTGGGCGGTAACGCCGAAAAGTGTGGCGCGATTCGCGATCTGGCGCAAATATCGGCAGTGGCCTGCAACTGCCTGGACGCTTTCTGTTTTTTGCGAAAGGGCTGATGTTTCTGCGGCAAAGGAAGCTGTCTGTTTTTCGGCGAGGGGGCTGTCTGGGCGGCCAATCGCATTCCCGGCCGGCTACTGCACACTGTGCCTGATATTCAAACATTGGGTCGGATAACGACAATGACAGCGATGAGGAACCTGGTGTGAGCTATCTACTGCTGACTGCGTTTGTAGCGCTGGCTGTGGTGACAGGCCTGCTCTATGTGGCCCTGCGCCGGCAGCAGCGCCTGTTTGCACGAACGCTGGCCCGACGTGGCGAAGAGAATCTGGAGCCGGAGATGGTGCTGACCCTGAAGGTCCGCGATCCTCTGGTGCTGGCCAAGCGGGAATCCCGCTCGGCGCGAATGGTGGCGGACCGGCTGCCGGTGATGGTCACCCGCATGGTGTACCAGCAGGTCCAGGAAGAGCTGGCGCTGGAGTTGAAAGAGCGGGACATCGACGTCGACCTGCAGATCGAGTACCGCTGAGGAGATGCCATGTCACTGATTCAAGGCGTAACCCTGATTCCTGCACTGGTGACCCTGGCGTTGGTGGCTCTGGCTGTGCGAGCGGCGTGGCGCAATCATCTGCTGGGCCGGCAGCTTGAGTGTGCCCTGCTCCGGGATCGCAGCGAGGCCGGGCGGCGGCGACTGGAGCGACTGGAACGGCGTAACCGCAAGAAACTGATGGAAGAGAGCGTCCACGGCGGCACCACGGCGGTGGAGGCGCTGCACCGGACCATAACCGGGGTGACATTTGATCTGGTGGACCGCTACTCCACCTCCGATGAGTTCCGGGCCAAGGCCCGCCGTGCCCGGGAGGTGCACGATGACACCACCCGCAGCCTCTATCGGGCGATCCGCTCCACCAACCGGGTGCTGCATGTGTTGGGAGATATGGTCGGCCAACGCGGCAAGGATGAGGACAAGTCGGAACGCTGAGTGGCCGACAGTTTTTGACCAACAACAGGCAAAAAAAAGAGCGCCAATTGGCGCTCTTTTTTTGCTCGGGAAGAACTTACTTCTGCAGTTCTTCCTTGAGCTGGGGTACCGCTTCGAACAGGTCGGCAACCAGGCCGTAGTCCGCTACCTGGAAGATCGGTGCTTCTTCGTCCTTGTTGATCGCAACGATCACTTTGGAGTCAGACATACCCGCCAGGTGCTGGATGGCGCCGGAGATGCCGACGGCAATGTACAGCTGCGGAGCAACGATCTTACCGGTCTGACCTACCTGCATGTCGTTCGGTACGAAACCGGCGTCAACAGCGGCACGGGAGGCACCAACGGCCGCACCCAGAACATCAGCCACTTCTTCAAGCATCTTGAAGTTGTCGCCGTTCTGCATGCCACGGCCACCGGAGATGACGATACCGGCGCTGGCCAGGTCCGGACGATCGGATTCGGCTTTCTCTTCGCCAACGAAGGAAGACAGGCCGGCGTCCTTAACAGTGTCCAGGGCCTCAACCGCTGCGGAACCACCTTCGGCCGGTACGGCGTCGAACGCGGTCGGACGAACGGTGATGACCTTCACGCTGTCGCTGCTCTTGACGGTCGCGATGGCGTTACCGGCGTAGATCGGACGAACGAAGGTGTCTTCAGATTCAACACGGATGATGTCGGAGATCTGGGCAACGTCCAGCAGCGCAGCAACGCGCGGCATGAAGTCTTTGCCAGTAGTACCGGCAGCCGCGAGAATGTGGCTGTAGCCTTTGCCTGCTTCGGCAACCAGCTCGGACAGGTTTTCAGCCAGGAAGTGGCCGTAGGCTGCGTTGTCGGCAACCAGAACCTTGTTCACGCCATCAACTTTGGCAGCTGCTTCGGCAACACCGCCGCAGTTTTCGCCGGCAACCAGAACGTCCACATCGCCGCCGATGGCCTTGGCCGCAGCAACCACGCTTTGGGTAGCCTGTTTCAGGCTGCTGTTATCGTGTTCAGCAATTACCAGGATGCTCATTTAGATCACCTTCGCTTCGTTCTTCAGTTTATCAACGAGTTCCGCAACGTCAGCCACCTTGATGCCCGCCTGGCGTGCTGCCGGAGCTTCAACTTTCAGGGTGGACAGGCGCGGGGCGATCTCAACACCCAGATCGGCCGGGCTGATAGCCTCGAGCGGCTTCTTCTTGGCCTTCATGATGTTCGGCAGAGAAGCGTAGCGCGGCTCGTTGAGACGAAGGTCGGTGGTGACCACCGCCGGGAGGTTCAGGGAGACAGTCATCAGACCACCGTCAACCTCACGGGTAACGTTTACTTTCTCACCGTCAACAACAACTTCGGAAGCGAAGGTGCCCTGACCCATACCGGTCAGCGCGGCCAGCATCTGGCCAGTCTGGTTGTTGTCGGAATCGATGGACTGCTTGCCCAGGATAACCAGCTTGGGCTCTTCCTTCTCGACAACAGACTTGAGCAGCTTGGCCGCTTCGAGAGACTGAACCTCTTCTTCTGTTTCGATATGGATACCACGGTCGGCACCCAGTGCCAGAGCGGTACGGATCTGCTCTTGGGCGGCCTTGGGACCAATGGAAACCACGACGATTTCAGTAGCAACGCCCTTCTCTTTCAGGCGAACCGCTTCTTCTACCGCGATTTCACAGAAAGGGTTCATTGCCATCTTGACGTTGGCGAGATCAACGCCGGTGTTGTCCGGTTTTACCCGCACCTTAACGTTGTAGTCGATTACTCGTTTTACAGCGACCAGAACCTTCATAGATTCCTCGTTCTTCTACGATGGGTTTAATGACTCGCAATCAGAAATACTCGCGAATGGCTTCGCTTGGAGTTGGTCAGCACGGCGGCAGAGTATTCATGATTCCTGTCGTACCGGTGAACCCGCGGGTACAAACCGGCTGTTCAAACAGTACCTAAGCGCAGGACTCACGGTCAGGGCGCCCTAATACTGAAGGCAAAGCCCGGGCGGGTCAATAGTCCCCAACGACGCCCGAAAGCCGCTATATAGGCCAACGGAAGGGTGTATTGACGTCCACGGTGCGATGAGACGATACTAAAAAACGACTCAAATTACACCCGTGTTGGCCCTCCCCGGTTTCAGGCGTCTTCTATTAAGGAAGCGCCCGATCGCAAGAGACGGAACTCCGCCCGTGATTTCCCTGGCCGCAGTCAGTGCAGGCCTGGGGTCACGCGCTCAAACGCTGTGAGCCAGCTAACAATGCCAAAGGAATCGGCAAAATTCAAACAAACGTTTGTTTGATTCTGCGATTGTTATATCCTAGAGGGCCATAAGGCCAGCCAAAGTGGCCTTCGGGAGTCGTGTAGGCGGCCAGAGTCCGCTATTATTACGCCCCCTGAGCGGCCTGGTGGCTGCCAGCAAAAATAGAGAGACAGGATTTTTCTTCGCAATTCGAAACAGCTTGCTCTGTTATTCCGGTGGCCGCGCGCGCCGGGCGGTTGAGCGACCGAGCGTCGAAGTCCTTATATCCACTAAGAAGTTTGAGGAGACCAACGTGGAACGCGAATCGATGGAATTTGATGTTCTGATCGTCGGCGGAGGCCCTGCCGGCCTGTCAGCGGCCTGCCGCGTCATGCAGTTGGCGCAGGAAGCTGGCGAAGAACTGACCGTCTGTGTTGTCGAAAAAGGTTCGGAGATCGGCGCGCACATCCTCGCCGGTACCGTATTTGAGCCGACGGCCCTCAATGAACTGTTCCCGGACTGGAAAGAAAAAGGCGCCCCGCTGAACACGCCGGTAACCCGGGACGATATCTTCCTGCTCAAGAACCAGGAAGCCGCCACCAAGGTTCCCAACGCCTTTGTGCCCCGCAACATGCACAACCATGGCAACTACATCATCAGTCTTGGCAACCTCTGCCGCTGGCTGGCCGAGCAGGCCGAAGCCCTGGGCGTTGAGGTATACCCCGGCTTTGCCGCTTCCGAGACCATCGTTGAGGATGGCCAGGTCAAAGGCATCATCACCGGTGACATGGGTGTTGCCCGTGATGGCAGTGAGAAAGACGGCTTCATGCCTGGCATGGAACTGCGCGCCAAGTACACCCTGTTCACCGAAGGCTGCCGTGGTCACCTGGGCAAGCGCCTGATCAAGGATTACAACCTCGATGAAGGCAAAGACCCACAACACTACGGTATCGGTATCAAGGAACTGTGGGATATCGATCCGGCCAAACACGAGCCGGGCCTGGTGGTTCACACCACGGGCTGGCCGCTGAACGAGTCCGGCTCTACCGGTGGTTCTTTCCTGTACCACCTGGAAAACGGCCAGGTTTACGTTGGCCTGATTACCGACCTGTCCTACAGCAACCCGCACCTGAGTCCGTTTGAGGAATTCCAGCGCCTGAAGCTGCACCCGGAAGTGAAGAAATATCTGGAAGGCGGCAAGCGCGTGGCCTACGGTGCCCGGGCTATCGCCAAGGGCGGCTTCAACGCCCTACCGAAGATGAGCTTCCCGGGCGGCCTGCTGCTGGGCTGTGATGCCGGAACGCTGAACAGCTCCAAGATCAAAGGCTCTCACACCGCCATGAAGTCTGGTCTGCTGGGTGCTGAAGCGGTCTTTGAAGCATTGAAGGAAGGCAAGTCTGGCGAAGAGATCACCAGCTTCGGCGATCGCTTCAAGAACAGCTGGCTGTACAAGGAGCTCTACGACGAGCGTAACTTTGGCCCGGCCATGCACAAGTTCGGCAACATCGTCGGTGGCGCTGTGGCATTCTTCGAGCAGAACATCCTGCGCGGTAGCCTGCCCCTCACCTTCCACGACACCACACCGGATTACGCCACCCTGAAGCCGGCATCCGAGGCCAAAAAGATCAATTATCCGAAGCCGGACAACGTGCTGACGTTTGATCGACTGTCATCGGTGTTTGTATCCAACACCAACCACGAGGAAGACCAGCCGGTTCACCTCAAACTGACAGACGCCGAGATTCCGCTGAAGGAAAACCTGCCCAAGTACGACGAGCCTGCGCAGCGTTACTGCCCGGCGGGTGTATACGAGGTGGTGGAAGCGGACGATGGCAGCGGCAAGAAGTTCCAGATCAACGCCCAGAACTGCGTGCACTGCAAAACCTGCGACATCAAGGACCCGGCCCAGAACATCACCTGGGTAACGCCGGAAGGCGGCGGTGGCCCCAACTACCCGAACATGTAATTCTGTTGTTTGTGTAAAAAACGGCCCTTCGCAGGGCCGTTTTTCGTCGGCAGAGCTTTAGCGAGCCGTCTTTATCAAGGATGGGGCGATGCCAATGCAGGGAAAGGCTTAGTAAGTCCCGGAAGTGCGAGTGCGTCTGCGGCGGGCAATCATAGCGGCGAAGGCAACCCCCAGTAACCCGAAGACACTGGATTCAGAAACCGGTTTAGGATCGGACAACTCTGCTGTGAAACCGATGTTCTGAAAGTCTACCTGTCGGTTTGAGCCAGTAAGAAATGCGGTAACGTACTGCACGTTCAGCGGAGCACTGAGGGCGATGTCTTGAGCGTAGATTCCTGGCGATGAGCCCAGGTCGGGTGATACTGACAGGCTGCCAACGGCGGAGTTTGACGAATCGAAGAAACTGAAACTGATGTTATCAACATCGTAGCTCTCGGCGGTGTAGTTCCAGAAATGCAGGGTGTTTAAGTCGTATTCAGTGCCGAAATCGAACAACAGCTCCAGGCCTCCGCCAATAGCATCTGCCGTGAACCAGATATGGGTTCCCTGATTGTGGAACTCTGCTGCGTCGGCATTTGGCGCATCAATGACTTTCTGGATGGTATTGCCATTGGAAAACGTGTTGTTGAACGAGCCTGCTGATGTGCCCTGTCCCACGGAGACGGAAATGTTCGACTCATTGAGGTAAATCGGCGCTGCCAGAGCGCTCATTGAAGATGTGGTGAGCATCAAAGCCGGGATAAGCAACTTGTATGACACGTCTATTCCTCCATTCTTAGACTGGAGGTACGGGTAAAGCAAGCGTGAGACCACTATCCTTTAAGTCAGTAAATACAGTTTGTTGCTTTTCGGGAGAAACGATGACCGTAAAGTGGGCTGACGGGTGGGGGCGGGTCTGGAACGAAAACGGCCTCGACCAGAAGGCGCGTAATGCGCCTGCCGGACGGGGCCGTCGCGTCCGTTAAGGACGGTTGCCTGTCGGCAATCAGTGCACGTGACCGTGCTCCTGCTCTTCGTCGGTGGCATCGCGGGTTTCTACGACTTCCACGTCAAAGTGCAGGGTCTGGCCAGCCAGCGGGTGGTTGGCGTCGATGGTGACGGTTTCGTCAGCCACTTCAACAACCCGTACGATCTGGGGGCCGCCTGGGGTCTGGGCCTGGAACTGCATGCCTGGCTCGATGGTTTCTACACCTTCGAAAGCGGTACGCGGTACTGGCTGGATCAGTTCTTCATTGACCTCGCCGTAGCCATCTGCCGGAGCGACTGTCACCTTCAGCTGGTCACCGCTGCTTTTCTCGTTCAGGGCGCTTTCCAGGCCACTGATGATGTTTTGGGCACCTTCCAGGTAGGACAGGGGCTCACGACCTTCTACACGGGAGGAATCCAGTTCTTCTCCCTGGTCGTTGGTCAGAGTGTAGTGAATGGAGACAACGCGAGGTTGGGCCATGTGTTCTCCTTGCGGGTCGCAATGACTGTTAGTTGGTTTGCGGGCGATCGAAAGTGATCGTGAACAGCCGGACTGCACAGAGGGACTAACGACCACCAAGCCTCGTTATTGAGCTTGGCTCGGTAACAAGATCGAACGGACAGTTTAACAGGCCGAAGACGGCCAACGCCACCGTGCACGCCGGGATTTCAGCCCAGCGGGAAAAACTCCCCGCCGCTCCAGACGCCGTAGCCTTGTCCGTCATCCTCAACTACCTGCTCTGCCAGGTCGTAGAAGGTGGCGGTTGTCAGCCGGGCTTCCAGTCCGTGGCGGACCCGGATCACCGGCCGGGGTTCTTCGCTGTTGGGGTAATGGCCGACGGACAGGGGGTGGTCAGCCCCAACCAGCAAGCGCTCGTCCATGTTGGTGGTCAACCAGAGTTGCTGCTTGCTGCCCTCGCCTTCCCGCTCCAGCCCGTGGGCCAGAAGTGGCGCGTCCTCAACCTGGATGCGCCATTTCTCCACCGGGGTTACCAGGTAGTAGTCGCCGTCGTCCTCGCGACGCAGGATGGTCGAGAACAGCTGGGCGATGGCCGCTCGTTTCAGGGGCTCGCCCTGGTACAGCCAGGTACCGTCGCGCAAGATGCGGATATCGATGTCGCCGGACAGCTCTGGATGCCACGTCTCCAGCGGCGGCCGGCTCCGGCCGCTGTCGGCGGCGGCCTGGATCTGGTCGGCCAGTTGCTTGGGATCACGACTCATGGTGCCTCTCCTGATTCTGGACGTTCCGGTGTCACAGTCCGCGCATCCACTCCGGGCGCAAGGCAGCAGCTCCCGGATTGGCGATAGCCAGGTTCACCTGCTCCAGCAGGCGCTCCTTGTCGCGCCCCAGGGTGCCCTTGAGCACCAGGTAGTTGGAGGCGTGGTCACTGCGGAAGATGGTTTTTTCCAGCTCCAGATGCTCAAGGAACAGGCGGATCTCGTTGAACAGGCCGTCCTGGTTGAGCATCTCAAAGTCGCCGCCGAACCCTTCCCGGAAGCGCTCCTCTCCCTGCGGAAAGCTGACCACCAGTGTGGACAGGTAATTGGGCTGGGTGTCGTTGCACAGCCGTGCGGTGTTGGTGGCATGCTGCTCGGACAGTTCGGTGCCCCCCAGTCCGTTCAGCACCATGACCGAGCTGGTCAGACCGGCGGCGTGGATCTTGTCGAGGGCGGAGCGGGTCGACTCGTAGGTCTCCCCCTTGTTGACCCGGCGCAGCACCTCGTCGTCGCCGGATTCCATCCCCACGTACATGAAGTGCAGGCCGGCGGCTTTCAGCTCGGCCAGCTCCTCCACGGTTTTCTTCGCCAGGTTGCGCGGCAGGCAGTAACTCGACACCCGCTGCAGGTCCGGGAACGCCTGATGCAGATCCCGGAGGATCGCCAGCAGGCGCCGGGTGGGCAACACCATGGCATCGCCATCGGCAAGGAACACGCGACGGACACTGCCGAAAGCTCTGGCGGCGCGCTCGATGTCCTGGCGGATATCCTCATCTTTACGGGCACGGAACTTCTTCTGCGGCTGGGTGTACATTTCGCAGAAGGTGCAGCGGTTCCAGGAGCAGCCATTGGTGACGGGAAGGATCAGCGACTTGGCCTCGCTGGGCGGCCGGAAGACCGGCTCGATGTAATCAATCGGAAACTGGTTCATAGCAAATTCGACGGTTGTTGGTGACGCTCTTCAATGGAGCGTTCTGGTTATCAGCGTGGGTTGTCCGCTCACGGCAGGAACTGGGCCCGCAGATCGGCGCACCCCGGGCCGGCAATGGGCATGTCGAGCATGACGGCCTGGCTGGTCATAAAGGGAATGCCGTGTCGGTGGCCGTCCACCAGCAGTGTCGACAGTGCGCCGACGAACGGCATGTGCGACACCAGCATCAGGGCGTCGGGTGCTGAGCGGATCAGTTCGTCCAGGCATTCGCCCGGATCGTCATCGGGGGTGATGAAGGGCTTTTCGATCACCGGGCAGTTGAGGATCTCGGAAACGATGGTGGCTGTCTGGTGAGCCCGCACCAGCGGGCTGGACCAGATCTCACTGGGCCGCCAGGGAGAGTCCGCCAGCTTGCGGGCAACGGCGGCCGTCGCCAGTCGGCCGGCTTCGGTCAGCTCCCGCTGCTGGTCCAGGGTATGCCAGCCGGCTTCGCCGTGGCGCATGATCAACAGGTTCATCGGCATACCACCCTGGTCATCAGTAGGTCAGCGTTCGCGGCAGTATAAACTCCACATCGGAGTTCTGCACCGCCATCATCAGGCCATTGATGACGGCCTTGATGGACGCGCCGCCATGGATGATCTCATAAAGGCCCCGCACCAGCGGCATGTAGATGCCGGCGTCCTCGGCCTTTTCTTTCACCAGTTGCA
Source organism: Marinobacter xestospongiae (assembly GCF_023156385.1). GTDB lineage: Bacteria > Pseudomonadota > Gammaproteobacteria > Pseudomonadales > Oleiphilaceae > Marinobacter > Marinobacter xestospongiae. The sequence continues at coordinate 190,876 of NZ_JAKZAK010000006.1, read as the reverse complement.
GGGTGTGAATGCCCTCGGCAACCTGGCCCAACTCGGCTGCGGCGTCCTCGAGGGAAGCACCCTTGCCCACCGCGTAGCCCACCCGGTAGTTGCGGCTTTTTGAGGAGGTGCAGGTCACCACCAGATCGCCGACACCGGCCAGCCCCATGAAGGTCATGGGATTGGCACCGAGACTGACGGCAAATCGGCTCATCTCCGCCAGGCTGCGGGTAATCAGCATGGCTTTGGCGTTCTCGCCCAGATCCAGCGCCGCGGCCAGGCCGGAGACGATGGCATAGATGTTCTTCAGTGCACCGGCCAGCTCCACGCCGTAGATGTCGACATTGGCGTAGACCCGGAAATACTCACAGCCCAGCAGCCCCTGCACAGTGCGGCGAACATCCGGGTCTTTGGCGGCAATCACAGTGGCGGTCAGGTCGCGGTTAACAATCTCGCCCGCCAGGTTGGGCCCGCTGAGCACCCCGATCCGGGTGCGGGGAATCTCTTCCTGGAGGATCTCGCTCATCAGCTTGAAGCCGTGGCGTTCGATGCCCTTGGTCAGGCTGACTACGATCTGGTCGTTGCAGAAATCCGCGGCGTGTTGCTGGATCACCGCGCGGAAGGCCTTGCTGGGAATGGCGACAAACACCGCCTCGGCCGACTGCACGGCCGTGGAGAAATCGGTGGTGGGGCGAATGTCACCCGTCAACTGGATTCCGGGCATGTAACGCTGGTTGGTGCCCTGCTCTGCCACTTCCCGGGCCTGTTCGCCATCGCGCATCCAGAAGTGCACAGTGTGGCCGTTCTCCGCCAGCACCTTGGTGATGGCCGTGCCAAAGCTGCCACCGCCGAGCACGGCGACCTGCTTCTTCTGGTCGGAGTGGGATGAGGTTGAGTGAGATTGTTGAGACATAGGGTTTCCGTCTACGCATCCATGAGAACGTACTGTGTGGCTGGAGCACGGCGGAGCGGCGTCGCCCTCGCATTACACCCGTGACAGTGCGTGCAACCGTGGCAACACAAGCCAATGCAGTGGGCAGTGACTCAGCCGTGGTCCTCGCATTCCAGCGCCCGGACAAGATTCTTGAACTCTTCGCGGTTCTTGCTGTTCAGGCCCATCAGTACGCGGTGAGCGTCCAGTACCTTGTCGCGGACCTGGTGTTCGCTGGCCCGCAGGACTGGAATTTCTTCTAGTTCTTCAATTCGAGAGGCGGGTTCGCGAACAATGATGAAGATCTTGTCGAACCCCATAGAGGTGATGATTCGGGTAATGTCCGGGTTGGTCGAAATCAGTGTGGGCAGGAATTTGCTCTGTCGGTGGGCGGCCATCGCGATCTTCGCCAGCAGTCCCAGGGTGGTGCTGTCGATGATTTCGGTTTCCGTCAGATCAATCACCACCGTCTTGAAGTGCGGGTCCTGGGTGATGGATTCCACCAGATTATCCAGCGTCGAACACAGGTTCAGACGGATCTCGCCAATAAACTTGAGGACGTAGATGCCCTGTTTCTCAGCTTGGAGGATCTTGTAGCCAGCCATGTTCACACTGCCACTATTTCGACTCGGGGCTGTCCGTCAGCAAGGGTCCGTTTGCTGGGGCAGCGGTTGATTCGCCATCGGTCGCGGGTACTCCATCGGAATCGGACTCAGCTACAGTGACGTCTGACCCGGACAGAGCTCTATCGGACACAGATACAATCGCGATGTCATCCGGCAGCTCGTTCATCTCACCAAGCTGCAGGGCGTCGCTCAAAGATGCGATAGTGTGACGACCTCCTGATACGAGTTCAAGTAATCTCGCCTCCTTTTCGGCGAGGCTCTTGGCCTTTATAACTTCCAGTATTCCATCGGAAAATAGATATAACTGGAATGGCCTGTCCAGGCGAACCTGGTACACCTCCCACTCGGGATCTTCGAACAGTCCCACCGGTAATCCGTTGCCCTCAAGAAACAGCGTTTCCCCCTGCTCGAAAGACAGGATGGGCATCGGGAAATGGGCACCGACCGCGTAGGTCAGCGTGCGTTCTTTCTCCGAAATAATGCCTACAAACACTGTGACATGTTTTCCGAGGCCGGTATCCAGCAATTCCGAATTAATTCGCTGCAGGAACCGGTCGGGGTACAGAATGTCGTCGCTGGAACCTCGCCGCAGGTTGCGCTGGAGCCGGTTGGTCAGGTTCTTCAGCAGTACGGTGACGAACGCCGAACTGGCGCCGTGGCCAGACACATCGGCGATGTAGACCAGGGTCTGGTCGCGGGAAATGCGGAAGTAGTCGAGGAAATCACCGCTCAGGTAGAGCGACGGTTTGATCAGGTGATCAATGTCCAGCGCTCCGAGCTGGTAGTCGTGCTCCGGCAGCATCTTGAGCTGAACCTTGCGACCGGCCCGCTGATCAGCGCGCAGCTCCGAGATACCGGCCCGCAGATCGCTGTTGGCTTCCTCAAGCTCCTGGCGGTATAGCTGGTTGAGCCGGTTCACCCGAACCCGGTCAAACAGCTTGCCCAGCACGTCATCGATCAGCGACTTGTCACGCAGCGGTTTGAGTACAAAGTCCTCCGCGCCGGCACGAAGGGCCTCCACTACCACGGTGGCTTCGGCGGTTTCGCCGTAGGCAATGACGGGGATGAAGGTGTCTGTGGCTTCAAGCTGGTCGCAGAGTTTACGGAGGTCGGCGGGTGACAGGTCGGCGAAGACGGCGTCAGGCCGGGGTTCGGAGGACAGGGCCTTTGCGGATGCCATATCGGCGTAGCCGCAGACATAGAAGCCCTTGGATTCAAGGTAACGATCCAGTTCCTGTCGGGATGTTTCATCCGGATCGATGATCACGATGCGCTCGGTGCGCGAGGTCATGGCTGTCGCCCTAAACTACCAGTGTGAAACGACAAATCGCTTGGAAGAGTCCATATTTGCCTATTCTGGCACGTCCCTGTGATATAACAAGACACGAATCCGTCTGTTGGAGACAAATTCACAATGCGCAGCGCCGTAAACGACCTGCTTGGTGCTTATGACAAGCTGATCATGGACCCGGTTCACGGTGGTATTCCGCTTTACCGCCACGAAATCCGGGTCATCGACCACCCGCTGTTCCAGCGACTGCGCAACATCTGCCAGAACGACATCCTCAGCCTGGTGTTTCCCGGTGCCACCCACTCCCGTTTCCTCCACAGCGTGGGGGTCATGCACGTGGGTGGGCGGATGTTCCGGGCGATGATCGATGCCTACCTGCGGGAGAAGCAGCTCAGCGAACAGGTGGATCTGACCCTGAGCCAGCTCGATGCCATCGATTACCTCACCAAGGTGATCCGTCTTGGTTGCCTGCTGCATGACAGCGGCCACTCCAGTTTCTCTCACCAGTTCACCCAGGCCCGGCGGATCAACGAGCTGATGGCTCGGGGCAACCGCTTTGAGGAACTGTGGCGGGGGGAGGATTACCGGCGGTACTACCCCGACCAGCCACCGGAGCTGAAGCACGAGCACTATTCCGTGCGGGTGGCCCATGATGTTCTGGGTGCCATCGGGCTGGATGAAGCCGGCCTGCATACCGAAGACGTGCTGGGGATCATGGAGACCACAGACGTGTTGCCCAGCGAGGCCTTCTGTCGTCACGCCCGGACCTTCTGGTCGTTCATCGCCGGTGGTGACGCCGACAGCGGCGCCCTCGCCCACGAGAATATCCCCCGGCTGGTGATGGACCTGCTGTCATCCATCGTGTCCGGAGAGATTGATGCCGATCGGGCCGATTACATGCTGCGGGACGGCTTCCACTCATCGGTCACCATTGGCGGGTTCAATCTGGACCACCTGCTCAGTAACCTCCGGTTTGGCTGGGAGGTGGAAACACCCTGGCTGGGCCTGGCGATTACCCACAAGGGTCTTGGTGCGCTGGAGGACTTCGTCTACAGCCGACACCAGATGTACCGCAAGGTCTATGCCCACAAGACCGCCCTGGGTTTTGACTGGCTGCTGAGGGAGGCCATCAACGAAGTGCTGGAGGAATCCGAGACCTTTGACTGGGTCGACACCTGCCTCAGCGATATGACCCATTTTGCCGACCTGACCGACAGCTTCTTCTGGGAAGCCTTCCGCCGCTACGCCCGCCGGCACCCGCGGAGCTACTCACGCTGCATTGTTGACCGGGTCAAGCTGGATCACCTCGACACCCGTGAGAATCTCAGTCAGGAGGCGATCCAGGACCACTGCCAGGCGCTGGAGCAGCAACTGGGAATGGCCACTGGCGAAGTGGTGACCTGCTCGATGCGCGCCCGGTTCTCCAATATCCAGGACAACTTCAACGGCATCAAAGTGTTGATGAAAGACCCGATCCACCGCACCCGCAGCCTGAAGAAGATTACCGATGTCAGCGCCTTCTTCAGCAAGTTTGGCGACGGCACCATCACTCACTTCTACCGTCGCCCGACCCTGCTGAGAGACTGATCTACCCGCTCAGCCCCCAGGCTGTCAGCAGGCTTTCAGCGCTGAGGAAGGCGCCCTCCACCCGGCCGCCATTCAGCCAGTCGCCACACACCGCCAGCTCTCCGCCAGCAAGCACCAGGTGGCCCGGTGCGGCGGACACCTCGGCACGGGCGAACAGCCAGCGGTGGCTCAATACCTGATCCGGCTGTACAGTCTCGCCGGTCTGCTCCCGAAACGCCGCCAACAGCGCAGCCTCCACCTCGGCGCCGGTGGCCTCCCGGTGGCTATCGGACCACTCACTGCTGCCATGCAGCACCCACCACTGGCCAGCGTCCTTGCGGCCGGGCTTGCTGCTGTTGTTGGCGGCCCACTGCAGCGGCCCCTGCTGAAACTGAATGCCATCGTAGTCAAGGGATAACGGTGTGCTGAAGTGCGCCGCCACCGCCCAGCAGGGCGTCAGGGCGTCGAGGTGATCCGCCAGGACATCGGCCTCATCGTCCAGATCACTGGCCGCCAGCAGGTCCCGGGCCTGAACCGGCGGCTGGCACAGGATGAGCCGATCGTAGTCGCCCCAGCTGGCGCCGGCCTCATCCTCCAGCTGCCAGCCCTGGTCCGGGGTTTGGCTGATGCGGGTAATGCGGGTGCCGGTGTTCAGCGCCAGGCCGCCTGACAGGGCCCGGGTGATGGCTGACATTCGGGGCACGCCGACATACCGGGTGTCGGCATGGTAGGGGCTCAGGGTGCCGTCAGGGCGCTGGTAGCGCAGCGTTCCCGTCCATTCGCCGAGGCAACCGCTGGCGTGGTCGGCCAGAAACCGGCGGAATCGCGGGTCCCGTACGGTGAAGTACTGCGCGCCCAGGTCCAGGCTGCCCTGCTCAAGCCGCTTCGAGGCCATGCGGCCACCAGGTCCCCGGGCCTTGTCGAACAGGGTGACCTGGAAATCGGCCTGTTTCAGGCGTTGGCCCAGGGTCAGGCCGGCAATGCCTGAACCGATCACGGCGATACGGCGTACCCCTGCCAGCATTGACGATTCTTTTCTCATTCTTGACGCATCCAAACTCATGATCCTAAACGTAGTTAAGGTCATAACATTGCTTTGTTCGCTGAATGCCAAGGTATTTCGAGGTCTTATCAGCGCGACAGCACCGAGCAGACACGTACAGGAAATGACAAGGAAACAGCGGGTATGACCCAGGCGAACCGTTGGCTTTTAAACATTCTAAGGTGGTTCGATTCCGAGGCCGGATTGGATCACATTGATTCCAGATCCCGAAAATTCAATGCGTTGAGGGTGATACCTTTCCTGCTACTTCATGCCGCCTGCCTGCTGGTTCTGGTGGTTGGCGTCAGTCCCTTTGCGCTGGCGTTTGCGCTGGCGTTCTTTGTGGTGCGGATGTTCGCGATCACGGCGTTCTATCACCGCTATTTCGCTCACAAGACCTTCCGCACCTCCCGCTTCTGGCAGTTCCTGTTTGCCCTGCTGGGGGCCAGTGCGGCGCAGCGGGGGCCGCTGTGGTGGGCGGCCCACCATCGCCACCATCATCAACACTCCGATCGCTCCGATGACCTGCATTCCCCACATCATGGCGGCTTCTGGTGGTCCCACATCGGCTGGTTCACCTGCGATGCCGGTTTTGTCACCGACGAGCGCAGGGTACGGGACTGGCTGCGCTTTCCTGAGCTGCGTTTTATCAACCGGTTTGATGCGCTGGTTCCGCTGACGGCCGCCCTGGCGATCTTCGGACTCGGCGAGCTGCTGGCGGCAACGGCGCCCTCCCTCGGCACCAATGGCTACCAGCTGTTGGTGTGGGGATTCTTCGTCTCCACCGTGGTGCTGTTCCACGCCACGGTTTCCATCAACTCACTGGCCCACGTCTGGGGCAGGCGGCGTTTTGACACCGCCGATGACAGTCGCAACAACTTCTTCCTTGCCCTGCTGACGCTGGGGGAAGGATGGCACAACAACCACCATCGCTGGCCCCAGTCGGCCCGCCAGGGCTTTCGCTGGTATGAAATTGATCTCACTTACTACGCACTCTGGCTGATGGCGCGTCTCGGGATCATCTGGGACCTGAAACCGGTTCCGGAGCATATCCAGCAGGAAACCCGGGCCAGGGATGCCAAGAACGGGAGGGGAACATGTCGTCAGTAACCGCAATCAATGGCACTCCGGCATCCAACGGGTCGATGAGTTCGGAGGCCGCGAAAAAGGACATGATTGAACGTTTCCAGGCGCTGTTCCAGGCCATGGCCGGCGGACAGGTTGCCGGCCTGGAGGCGGTCTATCATCCGGACGTGGTGTTTGTGGACCCGTTCACCCGGGTTCAGGGGCTTGAAGCGTTAACCCATTATTTTGAAGGCGCCTACCAGAACGTGATCCGCTGTGACTTCGCCTTTGGCGCCACCGTTGCCGATGATCGGGGATTCTGCCAGCCCTGGACGATGTCCCTGCGCCACCGCCGGCTCCGAAAGGGCGAACTGATCCGGGTGGATGGCATCAGCCAGCTCACGGTGGACTCTGGCCTGGTGCGACTGCACCGGGATTACTTTGATGCCGGCCAGTTGCTCTATGAAAACGTACCGCTGCTTGGTTCGGCGGTTCGCTGGTTGCGGAGGCAGGCGGTATGACCCGGCGACTGACGACACCAACCACCATCTGGCTGACCGGGGCGACCTCCGGCATTGGCCGGGCCCTGGCGGAACAGCTGGTGGCCCGCGGGCATAGGCTGATTGCCTCCGGGCGTAATGAAAGCGCATTGGAGGCATTGCAGGCCCTGAACAGTGAACGGGTCATGCCGCTGGCCCTGGACACCACCAGCCAGGAGGATCTGGCGCAGGCCCGGGCCGCGTTCGACCAGCCCTGGCCGTTGCAGATGGTGATACTCAACGCCGGTACCTGCGAGTACCTGGACCCGGCGGATTACCAAAGCTCGGTGGTGGAGGCCAATCTGACCACCAACGTGATTGGTACCAGCCGCTGCATTGAAGCGGCGCTGCCGGCGCTCCGCCAGGCTCGGGCCCAGGGACTGCCCGCCACCCTGGTGATCGTGTCGTCCTCGGCCTGGTGGTTTCCGTTTGGCCGTGCCGAGGGTTACGGCGCCTCCAAGGCTGCCCTGAGCTACCTGGCCCACGCCCTGCGGGCGGACCTTGCTGCGGAGGGCATTGAGGTGGTGACGGTATCGCCGGGGTTTGTGAAAACCCCGCTCACTGATCGCAACGACTTTCCCATGCCTTTTCTCATCGATGCTGACGATGCCGCCGGCAGAATCATCAGCGGGCTGGAAAAGGGGCGCCGAGACATCGAGTTTCCCCGACGCTTTACCTGGACACTGCGGCTGCTTGGTGCCCTGCCCCGGTGCTTGATCGACCGCATGGCGGCGGCAATGTCGAGGAACCAAAAAAACCAGCAGGAAGCCAATCAATGAACCAACCGCGTCAGCGAATTGCCATCATCGGAACCGGGATCGGCGGGCTCACCGCCGCCTGGCTGCTGAAAGATGAGCACGACGTACAGCTCTACGAGGCCAACGATTACGCCGGTGGCCATACCCATACCCGGGTGGTCCATCGCAATGGCGTTGACTGGCCAGTGAACACCGGGTTCATCGTGTTCAACGACTGGACCTACCCCAACTTCATCAAGCTGATGGAGCGGCTGGGGGTCCCATCCGAAGAGAGCGACATGAGTTTCAGTGTCGACAGCGAGGCGTCGGGCCTGCAGTATAACGGCAATCGCCTCAATACCCTGTTTGCCCAGCGCCGTAACCTTCTGAATCCGCCGTTTTTGCGGATGGTGCTGGAGATTCTCAGGTTCAACCGGCTGACCCGGGATGACCTGGCCAACGACCGCATCCAGGACGATGAGCCGCTGGGCAGTTACCTCAACCGTCACGGTTTCTCCCGCTACTTCCGCAACCATTACATCGTGCCCATGGGCGCGGCGATCTGGTCGGCGCCTGAGGTGGTGCTGGAACAGTTCCCGGTGCGGTTTTTCCTGCAGTTCTTCAACAACCACGGCATGCTGTCGGTGGATGACCGCCCCACCTGGCGGGTGTTGTCCGGCGGGTCCGCCAGCTACGTACACCGGATGATGGCTACCCTGGGCTCGCGTACCCGGCTCAACTGCCCGGTGACCTCGGTCAGGCGCGAGGCGGACCAGGTGCTGGTGTCCTGTGCCGACGGCACCGAAGCCTTCGATCAGGTGGTGTTCGCCTGCCACAGCGATCAGGCGTTGGCGATGCTGGCCGATCCGACCGAGGCCGAGCGGGAGATCCTTGGCGCCATTCCCTACCAGATGAACGAAGTGGTCCTGCACACCGACGAATCGGTGCTGCCTTCCAACCGGTTGGCCTGGGCCGCCTGGAACTACCGGGTGCCGGCCCATGCCACGGAACCGGTGTCGGTGACCTACAACATGAACATCCTGCAGAATTTCCATCAGTCGTCGGAGACGTTCTGCGTCACCCTGAACCGGACCCGGGATATTGATCCCGACAAGATCATCGATCAGTACCGCTACGCCCATCCGGTGTTCAGCATGGAGGCCGTTGCCGCCCAGCAGCGCTACCACGAGATTGGCGGTCACAACCGCAGCCACTTCTGTGGTGCCTACTGGTTCAACGGCTTCCATGAGGATGGCGTTCGCAGTGGCCTGCGCGTGGCACAAGCCTTTGGTCTGGGGCTGGACTCATGACCGCAACGTCTGCGCTATCGCCCTGGCGTAGCCAGTGGCTGCAGGGCGAGGTCCGTCACCGGCGCCGGGCACCGGTGAACCATGAGTTCCGTTACAACACCGGCATGTTGTGTCTGAACCTGGCGGAATGGCACCAGCTGGACTCCCTCAGTCGCTGGTTGTCGGTGGAGCGCTTCAACTGGGTATCCCTGTACCGACGGGACTACTTTCTGCCCGAGGCACCGGATCTGGACACAGCGGTGCGAGACTGGGTACACGATGCCACCGGCTGGCGCCCGGACGGGGCCGTTGAGCTGGTGACGCACCCCCGCTACGCCGGCCATGTGTTCAACCCCGTGAGCTTCTACTTCTGCTATCCGGAGAGCGCGGACCCTGCCAGCGGCGCCGTGCCGAGAGTCATCCTGGCCCAGATCACCAACACGCCCTGGAAAGAGCGCCACGTCTACTGCCTGGAACCGGACACGGAACAGCAGGAGCGCAAGGCTGGCGGCTGGCAGAGCGTGCGTTTCCGCTTCCCCAAACGCTTCCATGTTTCTCCGTTCAACGGCATGCGGCAGGACTACCAGTGGCTGTTCAGCTTTCGTGATGACCAGCTGCGCATTCACATGAATGTGTACGAAAACGGTGAGAAACAGTTTGACGCCACCCTGGCGATCCAAAGGCAGCCACTGACTCGTAAGATCTTCCATCAGGCGCTGCGGCGCTTTCCCCTGGAGTGCGCCAAGGTGGTCACCGGCATTTACTGGCACGCGCTGCGGCTGAAACTCAAGGGCGCGCCGTTCTATACCCACCCGGACAAACTGCCGGAGGACTGCCCGGAGCACGCCCTGGGCCGCGACGACACCGGGCGTCTGTTACCGGGTAGTGCGGGAACCGCGGCGGGTAGTACCAGTGACATTAACAGTGACAGTGCCAGTGACATTAACAGTAACAGCCGACAAACAAACCGCAGGCAAACACCGACAGACAGTGGAAGGGTCCATTCATGGCGAACCTAGAATCAGCAAATACCGTCTCACAGACCGGGAATGGCAACTCGAACGGTGATGCCGCGTCATCACGCGATGGTGGCGGTGCCGCTACCCAGCTCACCCGCAAGCTGGTGCTGGCCCAGTTGGGCGCCCTGGGTAACGGTGTGCTGAGGATTCGGGAGCCTGGCCGGGCGGACGTGGTATTGGGAGATGGCGATGCCCGCTATCCCGCCGCAGAGATGGTGGTGCACGATGCCAGCACCTGGACCGATCTGGTCACCGGCGGCAGCATCGGAGCGGCTGAAGCGTTTGTTGCCGGCGACTGGGACACACCGGATCTTACCAGTCTGCTGCGGTTCTTCGCCCGTAACGTCGACCGGATGAATCGGTTCGAAGATCGCTTCGCCTGGATCTCAAAGCCGCTGCTGAAAGGCCTGCACTGGCTCAATCGCAATACCCCCACGGGCTCCCGCAAGAACATCCAGGCTCATTACGATCTGGGCAACGAGTTGTTCGAGACCTTCCTCGACCCGACCATGATGTACTCCTCCGCCAAGTACCCCCATGAGCAGGCCTCGCTGGAGGAAGCGGCGGTGCACAAGCTGGACCTGATCTGCCGCAAGCTGGATCTCGGGCCCGACGATCATGTGGTGGAGATCGGCACCGGCTGGGGTGGCTTTGCTATCCACGCAGCGAAGCACTATGGCTGTCGAGTCACTACGACGACCATCTCCGAACAGCAGCTGGCGCTGGCAAAGGCGCGGGTTGAAGAAGAAGCTCTGGCGGATCGCATCACCCTGTTGTTCGATGACTACCGTGACCTTGCCGGCCAGTTCGACAAGCTGGTGTCGATTGAAATGATCGAGGCGGTGGGCCCGCAGTATCTGGACAGCTATCTGGCCAAGATTGATCAACTGCTCAAGCCCGGTGGCCAAGCACTGATTCAGGCCATCAACATGCCGGAGCAGCGTTATCAACGGGCGTTGAAAAATGTGGATTTTATCCAGCGCTTCATCTTCCCGGGCAGCTTTATCCCGTCGTTCGGAGCCATCCTGGGCTCGGTACGGCGGCGTAGCGATCTGGTGCTCTCACACGTGGAGGATCTGACCCCGGACTATGCCCGCACGCTGGCTGACTGGTGCCAGCGCTTTATCGCCCACAGCGACCGCCTAGAGGCGCTTGGCTATGACCAGCGGTTCCGCCGGCTGTGGCAGTTCTATTTCGCCTACTGCGAGGCTGGATTCTCGGAGCGGACCGTCGGTGTCGCCCAGATCCAGCTGGAGAAGCCGGTCGGAGTCTGAATGAGCCACATCCGATCCCGTCCTTGGCGTCTGTTCACCAACTTTGTGCTGTTCCAGGCCGGTTGGCTGGTGTGCGTTATCGGCACCAACCATCTGGCGGTGCTGGTGGCTGTGGCGCTGGTGGTGCTTCATCTGCTGCTGGTCAGTCACCGGCCGGCGCTGGAGCTGGGATACATAGCTCTCGGTACCGTCGCAGGTTCACTACTGGACGGGCTGTGGTGGCAACTCGGTATCCTGCAGCCGGCAACCGGCGCACTGGATGCGGCATGGATTCCGTTATGGCTGGTGTTGCTGTGGTCGCTGTTCCTGACCACCATCAATCACTCCCTGGCGTGGGTGGCTGACCACCGCTGGCTGCCCTGGCTGCTCGCTCCCATTGCCGGCCCGTTGGCGTACTGGTCGGCAAGCCAGCTTGATGCCGTCAGGCTGCAGCCGATGTCGCTGGCCTTCATCGCGCTGGGCTGGCTGCTGGTGTTTCCACTGCTGATCCAGCTTCGCAACCGCTGGTTCGGGGCGCTGGCAGCGGGAGAGACCTCATGACCGCGGTCGACTATCGACCACGTCCTCAGTCTGTCCCGCCTGTCCGTAAGGTGGCGGCGGCCGCTGCAGCGGCGCTGGCACTGGTGACAGGACCAGCGACAGCGCAAGAGCAATTCCGCTTTACCGGCACCGCCTACGCCGGGTCGGGGCAGCCGGTCTATGAAGAGCAGCACCAGGTGCGCGGCCAATGCCTTCAGGGCCGGTTCCGGCCGGAGCAGCACGAGGTGCACTATGTCGATGTTGGCAGTGGCAAAACCATCGGTAGCAAGCAGCTGACCTACCCCGGACGGCTGACCCAGCCGGAGGTGAGATTTGAGCTGCCATCGTGGCAGCAGTCCCTGGTGATTACATCCGGTGGCAACGGGGAACTCCGGGTTGAATCCCGTGAGCGCGGGAAGCTTGAGACCGCCAGAGTCGAAATCAGCGACGCCGTGGTGGTTGATGCCGGCTTTGACCACCTGGTTCGGCAACACTGGTCGACCCTGTTAAACGGCGAATCGGTGCCTTTCCGGTTTCTGGCGCCGTCCCGGGGCGAGCACTATGGCTTTGAGCTGGAGCCCGAGCCGGGCAATGACTATCACCTGGCGGTCACCATCCGGCCCAGCGGGCTGATGATGAGACTGCTGGTCGATCCGATTGTGCTGGGCTACGACCGCACCGGCGCCCTGGTGCACTATGCCGGCCTGACCAACATTCCCCGCACCCGGGACCAGAACCATGAAGCGGACATCCGCTACCAGGTGACAACCCAGCCCGCCTGCCCCCTGCTTTCCCCTCAATAACGCCCGCTCTGGCCTCGGCCGACTCGCAACTGACACTTTCGCCCCGATTGCCGTAGACCGTGCCACATCCGCTCCGGGCTTTCTGTGTTAGACTCGGGCGATATTTGACGGGGCTGTCTCAAAGCCCCCTAACCCTATGAGTCAGTTGAGTATTCGCCCATGATGTTTGTATCGTTCAACGTCAACAGCATCCGTACCCGGTTGCATCAGTTGCAGGCTGTTATCGACACCTTCCAGCCGGACGTGATTGGTCTGCAGGAGACCAAGGTGGCGGACGACGCGTTTCCCCGGGCGGAAGTGGAGGCCATGGGCTATCACGTTCACTTCCATGGCCAGAAAACCCACTATGGCGTTGCCCTGCTGTCCCGTCAGGCGCCGGCTTCGGTGCAGAAGGGATACCCCTGGGATGACGAGGACGCCCAGCGCCGGTTTGTAGCGGCGGACTTTGAGGTTGGTGACCAGACCCTGACGGTGATCAACGGCTATTTCCCCCAGGGGGAGAACCGCAGTCATGAGACCAAGTTTCCGGCCAAGCGCAAATTTTACGCCGACCTGATGCAATACCTCGACGATATCGGTGGAGACAACCGCCAGATCGTGGTGATGGGCGACATGAACATCTCCCCCACCGACCGGGATATCGGCATTGGCGATGCCAACGCCAAGCGCTGGCTGCGGGAGGGCAAGACCAGCTTCCTGCCGGAGGAGCGCGAGTGGCTGTCACAGGTTGAGTCTCGCGGGCTGACCGACGTGTTCCGCCACCTTCATCCTGAGGAAGCGGACACCTTCAGCTGGTTTGACTACCGCAGCCGCGGCTTTGAACGGGACCCCAAGCGGGGCCTGCGTATCGACCTGATCATGGCGAGTGCCGGGTTGCTGGATAAGGCGGTTGAGGCCGGCGTGTCCTACGAAATCCGCGGGATGGAGCGTCCGTCTGATCATTGTCCGGTGTGGGCGCGGATTGATATCTAGGGACGGAGGGCCGATCGCGCCACCATGAAGAAAAAGGTCAAGACCCGGGATCGCATTCTCAGCACCAGTCTGGTGTTGTTCAACTCGGTGGGGGAACCCAACGTGACGACCCTGCTGATTTCCGACGAACTGGAAATCAGCCCCGGCAACCTTTACTACCACTTCAAGAGCAAGGGCGACATTGTCGCCGAACTGTTTGACCAGTTTGAACTGGAAATGCAGGACCTGCTGGCGGTGCCGGACGATGTGGAGGTATCGCTGGACCAGCTGGGCATCTTCCTGCATCTGCTGTTTGAGGCGGTGGCGCGTTACCGCTTTCTGTACCAGGACCTGGTTAACGTGCTGTCCCGTTACGATGCCCTGCAGGCCAGATTCCGCCGTATTCTGGCGGCCAAGAAGCGGGCCTTTCAGACCCTGTGCGCCAGTCTCCAGCGCCAGAAGATGGTGGCACTGCCGGGGCCCCAGCTTGATGCACTTTGTGAGCAGTTGACGCTAACTTGCTGTTATTGGAGTAGTTACGACACCCTTTCACATCTTGAAGATCGGGACTCGGTAAACCCGGGGCGTGGGGTTTACCAGATGCTGCACCTGCTGATGCCCTACCTGGGCGAAGCAGAACGTGAACAGATGGCGCTGATCAGCCAGGATTACTGGTAGGCATGACCGCCGGCAAGAGCCGGCTCGGCGCATTGAAATTCCCCTACTCTTCTTCTGACCGCGGCTCGCCCCGCAGTTCACGGAGCTCCGACTCCAGCGCGTCGATGCGCTTTTCAAGCAGTTCGATTTCCTCCCGGCGATGAATACCAAGCCGGCGCAGTGCGCCGGAGACCCGCTGGTCAAACAGGTTTTCCAGCTTGTCCCAGGTACCGGTGGCTTTTTCCCGAACGTCTTCGACCCGGTCTTCCACCGACTTCACGTGTTTCTCAACCACGCCACGGGTTTTGCTCTCAAGCTGTTCGCCTTCCTGTACCAGTCGATCAAAAAACTTGCCGGCATCCTCTTCCGCCTTGGTGTAGGCACCGAGACCGGCCAGCCAGATCTGCCGGGCCGAGTCCTTGATCTTACCATGCAGCTGGGGATCGGTTTCTGGCTTGTGATCGTCGTGTTCAGACATCGGTAAAACCTCGGGCGCAAGGGGCTTGGGTGTTGTTGTGCAGCGTTCTCATTGTATCGCAGTGTTGTCAGAAATTCAGTGTCTTAGCGGCCTGAGCGGAGTCAAAAAAGCGTAATCAGGAACGGTTGCTATAAGCATTGGTTCAATATGACGAAATGAACTCAAACAGCCGTGAAACCACCTTGAACTGTGTAAAATTTCGTCAATACTTCCTATACCGGTATCCCTGCTGATGCCGGTTTGTCTGGAAGTCTTTCATGGATACTACTCGCACGCCTCTGCCCGGCCATCAGTGCCGGGCTTTTTTCCGCCGGCAAAACGATATACACTTTAATATATTGTATAATAGTATATTGACACTGCGGGCTGCCCATTGGTCCGCTGCGGATTGACCGGAGAGCGCCCATGCTTGATCGCAACCCTGATAGCGACCCTGATTGCCATTCTGACCACAGCTCTGATCACCGTCTTGATCACTGTCCTGAACACTACATTAATCAGGACGCCATGCTGCAGTCGGCGGAACAGGCCAGTCTGTTTCTGAAGTCCCTGGCCAACCGTGATCGCCTGCTGTTGCTCTGCCAACTGACGGAGGGCGAAGCCAGCGTCAGTGATCTGGAACTGCGAACCGGCATCGGCCAGCCGTCGCTGTCCCAGCAACTGGGGGTGTTGCGCCGGGAAGGGCTGATCGCGCCCCGGCGCGCCGGCAAGCAGGTGTTCTACCGTCTGGCCGATCCCCGGGTCGAGGCTCTGCTCGGCCAGCTTTACGAACTGTTCTGCCGGCCCCAAGGCCCGGATGAACAACCGGATGAGACCATTGGAGACATGAAATGATCACCATTGACTGGGCCTCCTTTACGCCCCTGTCGGCCTTGTTGGGGGGCGTAATGATTGGTGGCGCGGCAGGCCTGCTGTTGCTGCTCAACGGTCGCATTGCCGGCATAAGCGGCATCCTCGGTGGCCTGCTTGTCGGCAATCGTCGCGACGCCGGCTGGCGCCTGGCCTTTCTGGCCGGCCTGTTCCTCGCTCCCTGGCTGTGGATGCTGGTTGCCGCCCTGCCCACTGCGGTGATCGAGGCCGACTACGCCACCCTGGTGGTAGCGGGATTACTGGTTGGGGTTGGCACCCGCTATGGCTCCGGCTGCACCAGCGGTCATGGCGTGTGCGGGCTGTCGCGGCTGTCGCCCCGGTCGCTGATCGCCACGCTGAGCTTTATGGCCGCCGGCTTTGGCACCGTCTACCTGATTCGACACGTTGTGGGGGGCTAATCGATGAAACTCTGGATCACGTCGTTTCTGGCCGGGCTGGTCTTTGGGCTTGGGCTGATCGCCTCCGGCATGGCAAACCCGGACAAGGTGCTGTCCTTCCTCGACCTTGCCGGTGCCTGGGACCCGTCCCTCGCGCTGGTCATGGTGGGGGCCATTGCAGTCGCCAGTGTCGCGTTTGCTCTGGTGAAGCGACAGTCGGCACCGGTATTTGGTCGCGAGTTCCAGCTGCCGACAGCAGTCCGCCCGGACCGTCGTCTGGTATTGGGCAGTCTGACCTTCGGCGTCGGTTGGGGCGTTGCCGGCTTCTGCCCCGGCCCGGCCCTGGTGGCTCTTGGCGCCGGTATTCCCAAGGCTGCGGTGTTTGTGGCGGCGATGGTCGCCGGTATGGCACTGTTTGAATTGCTTGAACGTTGGCGCACACCCCGGCGGGCCGGATAGAATAGTTGATCAACCGTGTCGGAAACATGATGCCCAGAGGACCTGCTGCATGGACCCAAGAAAGATAGACGACGACATCTCGGTAGCACCGCAGATTCAGCCGGAAGACGTGGCAGAGGCCGCGCGTCTGGGATTTAAGACGCTGATCGCCAACCGTCCGGATCATGAGGAGATGGGGCAGCCGGAGATGGACGAAATTGCCGCGCTCGCCCGTGAGCATGGTCTGGACTGGATCTATCAGCCGGTTCAGTCCGGCAATATCCAGGATCAGGACGTCGAGGCGTTCGGCCACCATTACCGGGATGCCCAAAAACCTGTGCTTGCGTTCTGCCGTAGTGGCACCCGTTGCTGCGCCCTGTGGGCCCTCAGCCATGCCGGGGAACTGCCTGCAGACATCATCCTGCTCAAGGCACTCAATGCCGGCTATGACCTTTCCGGCCTGAAGTATCGGCTGCTGTAGCACCGACTGCCCTGCCCGGGCTGCATCCGCCGACTGATCTCTATCGGCTGCGGCCCCGTATTCCACCAGTTGTCATTTGCGCCAAAGGAACTCTCATTTCATGCAATACAAAGGTGTCGATCACTTCACTCATGGCCAGCCTGAGCGGCTTGGGGTTCTGATTACCAACCTGGGGACGCCGGATGCCCCCACCACACCCGCCCTGCGTCGATACCTGGCGGAGTTTCTGGCAGACCCCCGGGTGGTGGAAGTGCCGCGACTGATCTGGTGGTTCATTCTGCATGGTGTGATCCTGCGTATTCGGCCATCCCGCTCGGCCGAAGCCTACAAGAAAGTCTGGACCAGCGAAGGGTCACCGCTGATGCTCCACACCGAAAAGCAATGCAAAAGCATCCGGGCGGTACTGCAGGCCCGTTACGGCGACGATCTGGTGGTGGACTTTGCCATGCGCTACGGCGAACCCTCGATTGCTCAGGCGCTGGACCGGATGGAAGCCAAAGGCGTGCGCAAGCTTCTGGTGCTGCCGCTGTACCCTCAGTATTCCGCCTCCACCTCCGCCTCTACCTTTGACGCCCTGGCCGCGGACTTTGTCGCCCGCCGTCGGCTGCCAGATCTGAGGTTTGTCTCCCACTACCACGACTTTCCGCCGTACATCGAGGCGATGGCTGCTCACATTGAGGCGCACTGGCAGGCTCATGGCCGCAGCGACAAGCTGATGCTGTCCTACCACGGTGTTCCGCTGCGCTACCTGAAGAACGGCGACCCCTATCACTGCGAATGCCACAAGACATCACGGCTGTTGGCCGAACGCCTTGGGCTTGAAACCGGGGATTACCTCACCACCTTCCAGTCACGGTTTGGCCGCGAAGAGTGGCTCAAGCCCTATACCGATGAGACGCTCAAATCGCTACCCGGACAGGGCGTGCGAAGCGTGGACGTGTTCTGCCCGGGATTCTCGGCGGACTGCCTGGAGACCATTGAGGAAATTGACGAAGAAAACCGGGAGTACTTCCTGGAAGCGGGTGGCGAGTCCTTCCGCTACATCCCCGCACTGAACAGCGAGCCCGGCCATATCGACGCGCTGGTCGCACTTATTGAGCAGAACCTTCAGGGCTGGCCCCGTCCGGACAATCGCGAGCAGCTGTTGCAGGATCAGGCTCAGCAGGCCCAGGCCCTGGGCGCTGAGAACTAGACCCCAGCTCTTCATTCCCCTCCTGGTCCTGACCTGGCAGTGATTGGCAGAACACGCAGTCCTCCAGGTCGTTCCCGGCGCCCCCGGTTTCCACATACCGGACCCGGTGCCGGGACTGTCCCCGATTGGTCGACACGGCGTATCGAGAATTCTCCATGCGATCAGTTTCTGAATGGTCTTTGCTCATGAGAAAACCTTCTGGGCGAAGCAGCGGAATCGGTTCCTGAGTGGCCATTAGAGACTCATGGCCTGAAAAGGTTCCGCACAGAAACTCAGTGAGCTTACGACGGCTTCGCTGGCCTACCATGCCGCCCCGGTCCACTACCAGCAAAGGCAGCCAGGTTGTTGAAATATTGAGCATAATTATTGCCTGACCGTCCGCGTCTGTTTTACACTCTGCGGCGCGCTGCCGATGTGCAAACGGCATGCATTTAAGCCTCATCAGGCCCTCGCTCACCGGAGCTGCAAACACTGAAAGGACGCTGTCGGAGACGCTGCAGGCCGGCAGTACAGGCGATTGAGAGGCCCTACAAACAGTAAGAAGGGATGCTTATGAAGGACTTCAAGATGGGCGAAGTTCTGGGGTTGATGCGCCAGACCGCTCCTTTTCTCATTTTCCGCTTTCTGATCTATTTCGGTATCACCCTCGCCTATGTCCTTGCGACCGGCATAGGTGCAGGCCTGGGCTATTTCGTCGGTCATATCGGTGACGATCCCAGTGGGTACGGCGCCGGGGGTGGCCTTATCGGGTTCGGTGCTATTTCGGGCGTGGCCTATTTTCTTCGCGAATACCTGCTGTACGTGGTCAAGGCAGGCCATATCGCCGTTCTGGTGGAGCTCATGGAAGGTCGCGAGCTGCCGCAGGGGCGCGGCCAGATTGACTATGCCCAGGAAATCGTGCGTCAGCGTTTTGTCCAGGCATCAACACTGTTCGGCGTTGACCAGTTGATAAAGGCGGTATTGAAGACCTTTAACAAGGCCTTTTTCACGCTTTCGTCGTTGATCCCGATTCCGGGTTTCCAAGGTGTGGCCAATTTCATCAATACCGTCATCAACCTGTCACTGACCTATCTGGATGAGGTCATCCTGGCGTACAACTTGCGCACCAAAGCCGACAACCCCTGGCGCGCCAGTCAGACAGCCTTGATTCTCTACGCGCAGAACTACAAAGTCTTTCTGAAAAACGCCTTCTTCCTGGCATTCGTGATCTGGGGCATGACCCTGGTCGTGTTCCTGCTGATCCTGGCCCCGGTGGCCGGACTGGTTTCTCTGTTTCCCGGTACCGCAGGTCCGTTAACGGTGATTATTGCTCTGGTCTTTGCCTGGGGCGTCAAACAGGCCGTCATTGAGCCGCTGGGCATGACCGCCCTGATGCAGATCTTCTTCAATACCACCGAAGGCCAGGAGCCAGACCCCGAGTGGGACGCCCGGCTTAACGAGGTGTCCGACAAGTTCGCGTCATTCCGCGACAACGCCCTGGCATGGGACAAGGACAACGGCAAGGGGTGACTTCTACCAACACCCCTACCCCTGGCGTGCCTGCTCCTTAAATTGGTGGCCGTTGGCGATCATTGCGGAGGAGTAAGGTATGTCGAGGAAAGCGCGGTCGCGCTAATACTCCTCCTGTTCTGGTGTTGCTGGCGGTTGCTGAAGTGGTCTCGTTGAGCGCCGGTAACGCCATTCTGATTCTGACAGCCACACCGGATCGATCAATCCTTGGCGCAACGGTTGCCAGTTGAGCAACTGGAGGAACCGTCCTGAGCGGAACCACATGCAAATAGCAAAATCACCCGAAGATTGAACCAATAATATTGCCGATCATTTCAAAAACAGAAAGCACACCTTCCACGAACACTTCGAAGAAACCTGTAATGCACTCCAGAGCGCTGTCAGCGGCTATCACAACTGGGGTTGCTATTGCCCCAAAGGATAAGACAAGCACGAAAGCGACTATCAGATTGAATCCCGCAAAAACAATGTAAGTTGTTGCGCCAATAAGCGACAAGGAAGACGCCGCTCTCAACAGCTTTATCCAGACAGGACGATCTTCTTTTTCCTGTTTTAATTCAGGAGCAAAGGACCGTCATTTTCTGGTCATCAGACACCTCGTTTATGGTGGCGATTTACCACCTAGGCTGGTGTCCGGAATCATTGAACCACTACAGAGAGGTTCACTGAACACGACCTTCGAGCGAAACACGCGACGGAGATAGAGGCATCTGGAGGCAACGCTACAGACAATCTGCTGCACGATGATGGGCGCACGACCAAGACCTATCTGAGGTCAAAGAAGGCAACCATGATCACGCCATTGGTGCGCAGAAAAGGGGGTGAGTAATACAAGTCGATTTTGGCCGTTTTTCAAAATCATGTTCTAAAACCTTATAACATGGATGTTATAAGCGGCACTTTCTAGGGGGATTCAAGAGTATCGGGAGGTAGTGCTAAGAGGTTGAAGCTAGAGAAGAAAGTGGCGGTGGGCCAGGGATTCGAACCCCGGGAAGGCTATTAACCTTCGGCGGTTTTCAAGACCGCTGCATTCAGCCACTCTGCCAGCCCACCGTTTAACACTTTTTACGCCGTCGTTGCGACAGCGGTGTGCATCATACCGGAATCGCCCTGCCTGTCAACGCCTTGCAATCGAATTCATGGAATTCTTTGAGTCCTCCGTTTTCATGGTCGGGCGGAAAGAACGTATCATCACCTTATGGAAAGATCTGCCCGGGACATGGACGCCTATGAAGAATGCCCTCAAAAAACTGTTACGCCTGCTCGTCTATATCGCACTGATGGCGTTTCTACTCTATACGCTCGGGCAGGCAATGATCACGCAATGGCAACAAGCGGAGGGCGATCTCTGGCGCTACCTGGGAAGCCTGGCAAAAAGCGTTCTGATGGTTTTCTTCATCTGGAAAGTTCTGCCGTTTTTGCTCAAGACGATAGACCCGGTTCTGATCAGGCGCCACCAGGCGAGGTTGAAGAAGCAGTTTCCCGACTATGCGGGCTGTAAACCATTTCCCGACGACCGCGACCCCGCGGTTGCTCTGGGGAAAGAGACCCTCTTTCTGTTCCGGGATGGCGAACCGGACACCATTGCTCTGGCAAGTCTGTCGGGGTTGGAGTTTGGCCGTGACCGGCACTGTCTGTTTCTGACTAGCAGGTATCAAGACGGCGCTGGTTACCGCTATTGGTTTCCCGACGATAGCCGGGATTGGAAGGTGGTCGCGGGCTTTCTGGCGCAGGAAGGTCTGCCAGTCAGCGCTTCCGGGTTTGAGGACGCCCCGCCCTCTCCCGAGCAGTAACGCCAACATTACCCCGATTTAATGAAATCCTTGTGGGGGTTGGAGGTCGTAAATGATTGAAAGTTACGTATGCAACATTATGATGAGGGGTAGTGTAAGAGTCATCGTAACTACAAACCCTGGCTCGTCATTCAATCGGAGAAAATAATGGAACACAGACAAGTTCACACCCGGCAGGCCTACCAGGCGTCGCACGCCGGTACATCCACCGGTCTCAATGCTGACGTCTCGAAGGTCCTGCGTAACACCTACACCCTGCTGGCCATGACTCTGGCATTCAGTGCCGTGATGGCCGGTGTGTCCATGGCAGTTGGTCTGGGCCGTGGCGCCAGCTTGATCTGTAGTCTTGGCGCCCTGGCGCTGGTCTGGCTGGTGCTGCCGCGTACCGCCAACAGCACGGCCGGTATCGGCGTGGTTTTCGCGTTCACCGGTCTGCTGGGTCTTTCCCTTGGGCCGCTGCTCAGCTACTACCTCGCCCTGCCTAATGGCGGCGCCATTGTGATGCAGGCCCTGGGCGGAACGGCCCTGGTGTTCTTCTCGCTGTCTGCCTACGTGCTGACCACCAAGAAGGACTTCAGCTTCATGGGCGGGTTCCTGTTCGCCGGCCTGATGGTGGTGATCTTCGCTGCCCTGGGTGGCTTCGTTGCTTCCCTGTTCGGTGTTGATGTCAGCGCCTTCAGCCTGGCCATCAGTGCCGCCATCGTGCTGCTGATGTCCGGTCTGATCCTGTTCGATACCAGCCGTATCGTTAACGGTGGTGAGACCAACTACATCATGGCCACGACTGCGCTGTACCTGAACATCTACAACCTGTTCACCAGCTTGCTGCACCTCATCGGCGCCTTCAGCGACGACTGATCTGCCCGCTGGCAAGAAAAACCCCGGCCTATTGCCGGGGTTTTTTGTTTCTGGGTTACAATGCGGCCAGAACTATCCCATTTCATTCATCCATTCGCTTTGGAATTCAGCAGGTTGCAATGAGTGCCGTCAAACCGGTTTCGTTTACGTTGGTGATTACCGGCGCCCCGTACGTCAGTCAGGCGCCGCAGACAGCGCTGTCGTTTGCCAGGGCGGCCGTATCTGCTGGGCATGCCATTGATCGGGTATTCCTCTATGGTGACGGCGTTCACCTGGCCAGCAGTCTTTGCTGCGCTCCCAGCGACGAGGTGAACTGGCACCGGGAATGGTCGGATTTTATTGCCCAACAACAGATTCCCGCCGTGGCCTGTATTGCCTCTGCCCTGCGCCGCGGCCTGGTGGATGACGGCGAGGCCCGGCGTTACGAACGGGATGCCCACAATGTCCAGCCTCCGTTCCGGTTGCTGGGGCTCGGGGAATGGGTGGAGAGCATGACCTCTTCGTCACGGGTGCTGTATTTCCAGCCGGGAGGCGGTCACTGATGTCGGTGCTGGTGATTGTGGATCGCTCGCCCTATGGCAGTTGGAGTGGTCGCGAATCGATGGACATGGCGCTGTCCCTGGCGGCCTTTGATCAACCCGTCACCCTGCTGTTTAGTGGCGTTGGTGTGAACTGGCTACGTGCGGGACAGGACCCGGCCAGCATCTTCCAGAAGGCGGTGGAGCGCAATCTCGCTGCAGCCCCGATTTTTGGCATTGGCGCCCTGTTGGCAGACCAGCAGTCCCTGGAAGACTTTGGCCTTGATGCCAGCCAGTGCGTCACCGGCGTTATGCCGGTGACGGTGGAGCCGACGCTGCTGGCCCGCTTTGATGATGTGGTGTGTTTATGAGTGAATCCTCAGTGGCTGATGGCGCCGGTATGGCGAGCCGTCATGCAGTGTTGCACATTCTCAATAAGCCGCCGGGGCATGCACGTACCCATCTGTGCCTCGCCACCCTGGCGGCGACCGATGCCCTGGTATTGATTGAGGATGCGGTGCTGGCGCTGGCCAGCGGGCTTGACACCTCCGCCGCCGTCTATGCTCTGGGCCCAGATCTGGCGGCCCGAGGTCTGGCGGCCGATAACGGCCAGACTGGCGTGATCGTGATTGATTATGAGGAGTTGGTGGCCTTGGCCGCTGGCGCTGACAAGACAGTGAGTTGGTAATGTCGCAGACCCCTGAACGAAACAACGAAGGCTTTCTGGAAGATCCGTGGGCCTGGAGCCGCGATGTTGCGGCGGTGATTGCCGGTGAGGACGGAATCGAACTCACCGGGGCGCACTGGGAGATCATCGAGTTCCTGCGCTCGTTCTACCGGGATTACCAGATGTCCCCGCCGTCCAACCGGCTGTTCGTCAAGGCCGTGAAGGAAACACTGGGAGACGACAAGGGCAACAGCATCTATCTGATGCAGCTGTTCCCGGGTACCCCGGCCAAGACCGCCTGCCGCATCGCCGGTCTGCCCAGGCCAACCAACTGCCTGTAACCGCTTTTCATTTCATTGTTTGACCCTGGAGTTGCCATGGACCTGAAGCAGCCATCTTCTGCCCTGCCCGAGCCGAAACCCGGTGAGCACCCCTTTGCGCCCTATGTCCGCATCCTGGGCAAGGGAAAGCGCGGCTCCCGCTCGCTGACATTCGACGAAGCGCGGCACGCCATGGCACTGATCCTTCGTGGTGAGGTGGAGGACGTCCAGTTGGGCGCCTTCCTGATGCTGTTGCGAGTCAAGGAGGAAACGCCGGAGGAGCTGGCAGGCTTCGTTCAGGCCGTGCGGGAGCAGGCGCAGGCGCCGGCCTCACTGCAGGTGGATCTGGACTGGTCATCCTACGCCGGTAAGCGTCGCCACAATCCCTGGTTCCTGTTCTCCATCCTGCTGCTGGCCGAACACGGCCTTCGCGTGTTCGTCCATGGTGCCGAGGGACATACCCCCGAGCGCATTTACCTCAGTGAAGCGATGGCGGATTTCGGGTTTCGGACGGCGGAGTCCTGGGATGAGGTGAAAAGCCAGCTCGATAGCCAGGGCTTCAGTTACCTGCCCCTGGCCCGGTTTGCCAAACCCCTGGCAGAGATGATTGACCTGCGCCCGATCATGGGCCTGCGCTCCCCTGTGCACTCCCTGGCCCGGCTGATTAACCCGCTGGGTGCCCGTACGGTGCTTCAGGGCATCTTTCACCCACCCTATGCGCCCATGCACCAACAGGCGGGGCTGCTGTTGGGCTATCAGCACCTGGCGGTGATCCGTGGCGAAGGCGGTGAGATTGAGCGCAATCCGGACAACGCCCTGAAGGTGTTCCAGGCAACACTTGCTGAAGATGGTGTGGGCGAAGGCCGCCTGGCGGAAGTGACCTGGCCGGCGCTGTTCGAACGCCGGCATGTCAAGCCCGAAACCATTGGAATGGAGGCGATGCGCCGGGTCTGGCGGGGTGAGGAACGGGACAGTTACGGCGAGGCGGCAACCGTGTCGACGGCTGCCCTGGCGTTGCTGGAGACCGGCCACGCCGACAGCCAGGAGGGCGCGATGGCCCTCGCCCAGCGGTTATGGGACGGACGCGACAAGACACGCTTTGCGGCGCCCTAACTAGTTGCTCCCTGCCTGTTTCAAGCTACGACCTAGCTGATACAACCGGCCTGTTACGACTGGTTGCGGGGGCGCTCACGGCCGTTGGATCGTCGCGCGAGGTCCTCGGCCGTGCCCAGAAAGCTGCTCAGGCCATTCTCAAACAGATCCGAACCGAACCGCAGGAACTGGCGGGTGGACTCTTTCGCCGCGGCGTCCGGCAGCTCCTTCAGGGACTCGCTGACCCCCTGTTTTACCCCGGCCCGTACCTTTGGCTCCAGCTGGTCAGTGGCGGCAATAAGCTGTTCCACTTTCCTATTCAGGAAAGGCTTTAGAATAAGCCAGTAAAATACTGATAAAACGAGTGTTACTGTCGCCGCTGTTGCGACAATGTGAATCAGCAGTGTCTGCCAGAATGCCATAACGTCTCCCGCTCCAGTCAGGCCGCCAGGTTCAGCAGGGCAAACTGCAGTGCCCCTGCCAATGCGCCGAAAATACCGCCGATCACCATCAGTTGCAGCTCTTCTTCCCGAAAGGCTGGCCGCAGGATGTCCTGAAACTCCTCCGGTCCGAGCCCTTTCATCTGCTGCGACAGTACGCTGGCGACAACCGGCGCCCGTTCACGATTGAACGCAGGGTCGCAGAATACATCCTGGGTGGCCAGTACCGCCTTGTTGTTCATTGCTTTTTTGAGATCGGTGTAGCCGGTCATGCCGATGGCCACCTGCGTGGTGAGTTTCATCATCACGGTGTTGTCCAGCAGCGGTCGCAGGTGCTTCTGGATGATGGTGCGGGTGCGGTCACCGTGTTTACCGTGAATCATCGCGTCGGCGACTTTTTCAACGGTGATCAACTCTTCCGCCACCAGTCGCGACCAGATCTCGCTGATCTCCGGCTGGCGCCGCAGGAACAGGCCCTGGATGCGCCAGAACAGCAGTCGGCGGGGACGCAGCGGGCTGAAAATAAGGTTGATGGCCAGCCAGTTGGTGGCAAACCCCACCAGAAATCCGCCCAGTGGCAACAACCACGGTTCCGGATAATGCACCCAGAATGGCACCAGTGCAGCCCCCAGCAGGCCGCCAATAATGGCGCCTTTGTTGATCACCGAGTTCAGCTCAACAGAGCCTGCCTCCTTGAAGATGCGGTTCATCAGGTCCGGATGGGTGGACAGCTCCCGGCTCAGCAGCGCCTTGAGGTCCACCAGGTCGTTCAGGTCGTCACCGAAATCCTCCACCATGGTTTCAATCCGGGACGGTAGCTGTTCCCTGGCCCACTGGTAGATGCGGTTGCGCAGGAACAGCGGCATGTTGTCCCACAGCACGGGCTGGATCTCGTACATCACCTCATCGATGTACTCGTCCAGCCGGGGGGTAACCTGGGACACAATCTGTTCAACGATGCGCTGGGGTTCCAGCTTTCGGTAGACTTCATTGAGGTTGCCGAACTGCTGCAGAGTGCGGTCAATACAGATGTGGGCCATCTTCTCGGATTTGCGGGGAATGACCCCCTGCCAGCCTACAACGCCAAGCCCAATAAACTGGACCGGATAGAACGACATCTGGATTGCCAGCCAGTTGGTACACCAGCCCACGATCGCAGCCATGAGCGGCACTGACCAAAGTGCGAGATCGACCAAGATAAACCCCAGTGACAAATTTCGGCGCTTGCGCGCATGGTTTGCTGCAGTGACCGTCCCCAACCGGAAACGCCCACCCTTATTCTCGTTGTGCGAAAAATGATGAAGTATACGGGAATGGCGGGCATTGGCCGTGCCGCCATGCACAGACGGGAAACGAAGCCGTAAAAACGACAAACCGGCCATACCGCCGGTTTGTCAGGAAGGGTCTATCACAATGCCAGAGGGGCCGACTTTTTAGGGATCACCGGCCTGTTGCGGGTCCGCAAACCTCCTGTTGAAACCAGGTACGGTTACTGACAGCGATCGCGGTTACTGATAGTGATCACAGTTATTGATAGTAGGCATTGTCCTTGACGGAATGGTCGGTGACGTCGCGGACCGCAGTAATCTCCGGCACCCGCTCTTTCAGGGTCGATTCCACACCCTGCTTGAGGGTCAGGCTCACCGCACTGCAGCCCTGGCAGCCGCCGCCAAAACGCAATACCGCGACGGATTCGTCCACCACCTCAACCAGGGACACATCGCCACCGTGGGAGGCCAGGCCGGGGTTGATCTCAGAGGCCAGGACGTAGTTGATCCGATCCGGTAGCGGGGCGTTCTCGTCAACGTTCGGTACCTTGGCGTTGGGCGCTTTGATGGTGAGCTGGCCACCCATCTGGTCCTTGGCGTAGTCGACATAGGCATCTTCCAGGAACGGTACCGAGGCATGATCCAGGAACAGGGTAAACTTCTCCAGATCAACCTGCTCATCGGTGGGCACAATCTCGTTCGGCGGACAGTAAGCCAAACAGGTTTCCGCATGCTTGGTACCGGGCTGGGTCACGAAGATGCGAACCCCCATGCCTTCCACGTCCTGCTTCTCGATAAGTTGCGCTAGGTAGTCCCGCGCGGAATCTGTCACAGTTACCAGTGCCATTTCCAATAAAACCTGTTTGAAGAATGTGGGTTTATTTTAATGGAGTTCCAGCGAACAAAAAAGACCAACCAATACACTCAGACATTCCCGGGTGCCTGTGCGCTGCGCAGTCCGGGAAAACGGGTCAGGGATCATATCCTTAGACGAAAACCTTCAGGACGGTGTGTAGCATTTTTGCTATGATCTCGCGCCACCTGACACCGATGAGAGCCGGAAGCACGTCCTATGAATGACCGCGAAACGCGCCTTGCCACCCTTAACAAGATCCTGAAAGAGCGCATCGTCGTCCTCGATGGTGGCATGGGCACCATGATCCAGAATGAAAAGCTGGATGAGGCTGCCTTCCGTGGCGAACGATTTGCCGATTACGACCGGGAGGTGAAAGGCAACAACGATCTGTTGTGCCTGACCCAGCGTGAACTGCTGCGGAAAATCCATGAGGACTATCTGCTTGCCGGCGCCGACATCATCGAAACCAATACCTTCAACTCCACCCAGCTGTCCCAGGCGGACTATGGCCTGGAGTCAATTGCCCGTGAGCTCAATGTCGAATCCGCCCGCCTGGCACGGGAAATCGCCGATGAGGTGACGGCACGCCAGCCCGACAAACCCCGCTTTGTCGCCGGCGCCGTCGGCCCTACCTCCCGCACCGCGTCCATTTCACCGGACGTGAACAATCCCGGCTACCGCAATGTCGATTTCCAGACCCTGGTGGACAACTACTACGAAGCTGTGGGTGGCCTGGTTGAAGGCGGCAGCGACCTGATCCTGATCGAGACGGTGTTCGACACCCTCAACGCCAAGGCGGCCATCTACGCCACCCAACAGTTTTTTGAGGACAGCGGCATTGCCCTGCCGATCATGATTTCCGGCACCATCACCGATGCGTCGGGGCGGACCCTGTCCGGCCAGACCACGGAGGCGTTCTGGAACTCCATTGCCCATGCCAAGCCCATCTCCGTGGGCCTCAACTGCGCCCTGGGTGCGGATGCACTGCGGCCTTACGTGGAAGAGCTGTCCCGGCGTGCCACCACTTACGTCAGCGCCCACCCCAACGCCGGATTGCCCAATGAGTTTGGTGAGTACGATCAGACGCCGGAGGAGATGGCGGAGATCATTGAGGGGTTCGCCCGGGATGGTTTCCTCAACATTATTGGTGGTTGCTGTGGTTCCCGCCCCGACCACATTGCCGCCATCGCGGAAGCCGTGGCCAAGTACCCTCCCCGCGCCATTCCGGACGTCAAACCCGCTCTGCGGCTGTCCGGGCTGGAGCCGTTCACCGGCGACGAGAACACTCTGTTCATTAACGTCGGTGAGCGCACCAACGTCACCGGCTCCAAGCGTTTCCTGCGCCTGATCAAAGAGGAGCAGTATGAGGAAGCGCTGAGTGTCGCCCGGGACCAGGTCGAGAACGGCGCCCAGGTGATCGACATCAACATGGATGAGGGCATGCTGGATTCCCGGGAAGTGATGGTCACCTTCCTCAATCTGGTGGCCTCCGAGCCGGATATCTCGAAAGTGCCGATCATGATCGACTCCTCCAAGTGGGAGGTGATCGAGGCCGGTCTGCGGTGCGTCCAGGGCAAGGCGGTGGTGAACTCCATCAGCCTGAAGGAAGGCGAAGACGAATTCATCAAGCGCGCGCGTGACTGTATGCGCTACGGCGCCGCGGTGGTGGTGATGGCCTTTGACGAAACCGGTCAGGCCGACACCTACCAACGCAAGGTGGAGATCTGCAAACGGTCCTACGATGTGCTGGTAGGGATTGGCTTTAGCCCGGCCGACATCATTTTTGACCCCAACATCTTCGCCATCGCCACCGGGATTGAGGAGCACAACAACTACGCAGTTGATTTCATCGAGGCGACCCGCTGGATTCGTGAAAACCTGCCCCACGCCTCGATCTCCGGCGGCGTCAGTAACGTGTCGTTCTCGTTCCGGGGCAACGACGTGGTCCGCGAGGCGATCCATTCCGTGTTCCTGTACCACGCCATCAAGGCCGGCATGAACATGGGGATCGTCAATCCGGGCCAGCTGGTGGTCTACGATGAGATCGAGCCGGATCTGAAGGAAATGGTTGAGGACGTGGTCCTCAACAAGCGTGCCGATGGCACCGACCGGTTGCTGGAGATCGCCGAGAAGTACCGCGGCAAAGGCGGCAAGACCCAGGAGGAAGACCTGGCCTGGCGGGAGTGGCCCGTTGAGAAGCGGCTCCAGCATGCGCTGGTCAAGGGAATCACCAGTTACATTATTGAAGACACCGAGGCTTGCCGCATCAACGCCGAGCGCCCGATCGAAGTGATCGAAGGCCCGTTGATGGATGGCATGAACGTGGTGGGCGACCTGTTCGGCGACGGCAAGATGTTCCTGCCCCAGGTGGTCAAAAGCGCCCGGGTCATGAAGCAGGCGGTGGCCCATCTGATTCCGTTCATCGAAGCGGAGAAGAGCGAAGGCCAGAAAGCCAAGGGCAAGATCCTGATGGCGACGGTCAAGGGCGACGTTCATGACATTGGCAAGAATATCGTCGGCGTGGTGCTGCAGTGCAACAACTACGAGGTGATCGATCTCGGGGTAATGGTGCCCTGCGACAAGATTCTGGAAACCGCCCGCAAAGAGGACGTGGACATCATCGGCCTCAGTGGCCTGATCACCCCCTCGCTGGATGAAATGGTGCATGTTGCCAGGGAGATGCAGCGGCTGGATTTCCAGATTCCGCTGATGATTGGCGGTGCCACCACTTCCAAGGCCCATACCGCCGTCAAGATTGAGCCTCAGTACCAGAACGACATTGCACTCTATGTCTCCGATGCCTCCCGCTGCGTCAACGTGGCGTCCCAGTTGCTGAGTGATTCAGCCAAGGAGCGCTTCGTCTCCGCTGCCCGCGACGAGTACGACACCATCCGGGAGCGCCGCAAGAATCGTGGCGACCGGGTGAAGCTGGTGTCCCTGAAACAGGCCCGTGAGCGCGCCACCGAGCTGGAACTTGCGGACTATAACCCGACCCGGCCGGAGTTCACCGGGGTTCGGGTGTTCGAGGACTACGATCTGGCGGAACTGGAACCCTACATCGACTGGACGCCGTTTTTCATTTCCTGGGACATGTCCGGCAAGTACCCCGCCATCTTTGACGATCCCAAGCGGGGTGACGCGGCCCGCACCCTGTTTGCCGACGCCCAGCGGATTCTTCGCCGGATGATCGATGAGCGCAAGGTCACGGCAAAGGGTGTCATCGGTTTCTGGCCGGCGCACCGTCGTGGTGATGACATCGTGGTGTACACCGATGAGAGCCGCCGTGAGGAACTGACCGTGCTCCACCACCTGCGCCAGCAGGATGAGAAATCACCGGGCAAGCAGATGCAGGCGCTGTCCGACTTTGTGTTGCCCGAGGGGGATGAGCGCTGCGACTACGTCGGCGGTTTTGCCGTCACCACCGGCATCGGAGCAGAAGAGTTTGCCAAAGAGTTCGAAGCCGCCAACGATGACTACAACGCGATCATGGTCAAGGCCCTGGCGGACCGTCTGGCCGAGGCTTTCGCCGAGCGCATGCACGAACGTGTGCGCAAGGAATTCTGGGGCTACGACCCGGATGAGGCATTCGATAACGACGCGCTGATCAAGGAGCGCTACCGCGGCATTCGCCCTGCCCCCGGCTATCCGGCCTGTCCGGACCACACCGAGAAAGCCGCGCTGTTCGAGCTGCTCAACGCGACCGAGAACGCCAGCATTGAACTGACCGAGCATTTTGCGATGTTCCCGGCTGCGGCGGTGTCGGGCTGGTACTTTGCCCACCCTGAGTCAAAGTACTTTGCCGTTGGCCGCATTGGACGTGACCAGGTGGAGGACTATGCTGAACGTAAGGGCATCAGCCGTGATGATGCCGAGCGTTGGCTGGCCCCCAGCCTGGGGTATGATCCGGCGGAATAACCGCCGCTCTGCCTCCAGCGCTCCCCCAAGGACGACCAGGAGGCAGAGACATGTTGGAAGAGCGAGAATCACAGACCCAAACGCCGGAATCCCAGCCTGACCGAGCCCGCTCCCCCGGGGTACTCAAAGTCATGCAGAGCATCCTGGCCGGGGCGTTTGGGGTTCAGTCCGAGAAGCGGCGTCAGGAAGACTTTGCCGGCCACAGTCCCTGGCCCTACATCGTAGCAGGCATCCTGTTCACCACCGGTTTCGTGCTCACGCTGGCACTGGTGGTGCGTTGGGTGCTGTCATCCTGATCCAACCACCAGTCGCGCTACTGCCCGCTTACCCAGATCACGGCGAAGCTGACCGCCAACAGGATCACGACGGTGATAACGACGGCATCGGCCTGGCTGTCTGAAAGCTCGTTCTTCTTCATCTCGCGGTTCCTTGTGATGCGCTTTGTAGTGGCGCTTTGTTGTTGTGCTGCCTGTCTTGCTGCCCACAGTGATGGTCGATTGCACTGAAGGAAAAAGCTGCGAACAGCGTTGATGGATAGTCTGCGGATGCTTCAGAGACTCTTTAAGAAGCTAGGTCGAGAACGGCCGGACGTCCAGTCTGCCAGCGCACCAATGAGCGCCGATTTATATCTCCTAAATCGATAACCATATTTAGAAATAATCATTTTAACAATAAAGACAGGGTGATATTCTCCCTTGCGCACAACCACCCCGCACTGATTAGCAGGAAGTTCCGCTATGTATGTTTATGACGAACACGACCGGCAGATCCTCGCCGAAAGGGTCGCCCAGTTCCGTGATCAAACTGACCGCGCTCTGGCCGGTGAGCTGAGTGAAGACGAGTTCCTGCCGCTGCGATTGCAGAACGGCCTCTACGTCCAGCGCTTTGCGCCGATGCTTCGGCTCTGTGTTCCTTACGGCATGCTGCGTTCCGACCAGTTGCGTCGCCTGGCCCGCGTTACCCGGGACTACGACAAGGGCTACGCCCATTTCACCACGCGCCAGAACGTCCAGTTGAACTGGCCCGCGCTGGAAGACGTGCCTGACATCCTGGCCGAACTGGCTGAGGTGGAAATGCACGCCAACCAGACCAGCGGCAACTGCATCCGGAACACCACCACCGACCAGTTTGCCGGCGTTCAGGCCGACGAAGTGGCCGATCCGCGCCCCTACTGCGAAATCATCCGCCAGTGGTCAACGTTCCACCCGGAGTTCGCGTTCCTGCCACGGAAGTTCAAGGTAGCGGTCAACGCTTCCGAACACACCGATCGCGCGGCGATTCAGGTGCACGACATTGGTCTGCAGCTGGTCCGCAACGATCAGGGCGAGCTTGGTTTCCGCGTGCATGTCGGCGGTGGCCTGGGGCGGACACCCATGGTCGGGCCGGTGATTCGTGAGTTCCTGCCCGAGCTGGATCTGCTGACGTACCTCGAAGCGGTGCTGCGGGTCTACAACCGCTATGGCCGACGCGACAACAAATACAAGGCGCGGATCAAGATCCTGGTGAAGGCGCTGAGTCCGGCGGTATTTGCCGAGAAAGTGGAAGCGGAATGGGCCCATCTCAAGGATTCCCCGACCCGTCTGACGCCGGACGCGGTTGAGCGGGTGAAAGTCTACTTCACTGAGCCGGACTATCAGGCGGTACCGGATCAGAGCGACGCGCTGGCGAAACTGCGATTCGAGCACAAGGGATTCGACAACTGGATTGCCCACAACGTCGAAACCCACAAGCATCCCGGCTATGCGCTGGTGACCCTGACCATGAAGAACACCGGCACCCCGCCGGGCGATATCAGTGACCAGCAGCTGGATCATCTGGCTGATCTGGCGGACCGCTTCAGCTTCGGCGAAGTCCGGGTCACTCACCAGCAGAACGTGGTACTTGCAGACGTGCGTCAGGACGAGCTGTTCGAGCTGTGGCAGGCCATCACCCCGATGGGCTTTGCCACCGCCAACCTCAATACCCTGACAGACATCATCTGCTGCCCGGGCGGTGACTACTGTGCACTCGCCAATGCCAAGTCCATTCCGGTGGCCGAGTCAATCCAGCGTCGTTTCGACAATCTCGATTTCCTGTACGACCTGGGCGACATCGACCTAAACATCTCGGGCTGCATGAACGCCTGTGGCCACCACCACGTTGGCAACATCGGTGTGCTGGGGGTCGACAAAAAGGGTGAGGAGTTCTACCAGATCAGCCTGGGCGGTTCGTCCCATCACGACGCCGCCATTGGCAAGATCCTTGGGCCTTCGTTTGCTCGGGAAGCCATGCCGGACGTGATCGAGAAGATCATTGATGTGTATGTCCAGAACCGCAACGACGAAGAAGCCTTTATCGATACTTACCGCCGGATTGGGATCGATCCCTTCAAGGAGCGTGTTTATGCCTAACATCATCAAACTCGATGGCAGCGTCCATAACGACGAATGGCAGGTGGTTGCCCGCCCGGCTGATGGTGAATCGCTGGTGGTGCCTGAAGGCCCTGCCCTGGTGCCAGTCGACCTCTGGCTCGCCGGCCGTGAGCACTTCGCCGATCGCAGTGACATCGGCGTGTGGTTCGAAGGCCACGACGAACCGGAAACCCTGGATGGACTGGTCAATGAGCTGCCGCTGATTGCCGTGAATTTTCCCAAGTTCGCCGACGGTCGAGGCTACAGCATTGCCCGCCTGCTGCGGGAGCGTTACGGCTTCCGTAACGAGCTGCGGGCGATTGGCGATGTACTGCTGGACCAGTTGCAGTTCATGAAACGCTGCGGCTTTGACAGCTTCGCACTCCGGGAGGACAAGGACCCGGCCAAGGCGGCCCGTTGCCTGAACTTCTTCAGCCAGAACTACCAGGCCGCAACGGACAACGATACACCGCTGTTCCGCCGTCGGGCATCCTGACGGGATTGGTATTACCCTGCACAGCGGGGTGATCGATCAAAAAAAGAGGCAGCCGCCAAGCGGTTGCCTCTTTTTTATGGGATGCGAACTGCCAGAACCGGGCATTGAAACCGCGTCGGTTCAACGCCTCACAGCGAGTGATCGAGTACGATCTTGCCGGCGGACTCACCCCGCAGGAACGCGGCCAGTGCCGAATCCAACTCCCCGCGCCCGATACGACGCGCCTGCCCTTCGGTCGTCGGGCAGGCCCAGGAGCCCGCCAGTTTTTGCCAGACCTGCTGTTTGTCGGCCAGCGGAATCTCCACCGAATCCACGCCCAGCAGGTTCACGCCACGCAGGATAAAAGGCAGCACGGTGGTTTCCAGTTGCGGGCCGGCAACCAGGCCACAGCACGCCACCGACCCGCCGGGCCGGATTTGCTTCAGCAGCTCCGATAGCGGACTGCCGCCGACGGTGTCAATGCCGTGGGCGAACACGGGTTTCAGCAGCGGTTTCTTCTCGGGACCAAGAACCTCCCTCCCCTGGACGTTTTTGGCACCCAGGGCCTTCAGGGTATCGGCCTGACTCGCCTTGCCGCTGATCGCCACAACCTCAAAGCCCAGCGAGGCCAGGATTTCCACCGCAACGGAGCCAACAGCACCGCTGGCTCCGGACACTGCAACCGTACCGTCGCCGGGATCAGCGCCTGCCATCAGCAGCTTGCTGACACAAAGACCGGCCGTCAGGCCCGCGGTGCCATAGATCATCGCGGTCTCCGCCGTCCAGTCTGCGGGCATTGGAACGCACCAGCCAGCAGGGACCCGAATGTACTCGCCAAATCCACCCGCGGTGTTCATGCCCAGATCGTAACCGGTCACGATCACTTTCTGGCCGGGCTGAATAGCTTCGCTGGACGAAGCCACCACGTCTCCCGCCGCATCGATGCCGGGGGTGTGGGGATAGGATCGGGTAACCCCCTTGTTGCCGGAGGCAGACAGCGCGTCCTTGTAGTTGAGTGACGAGTGGCTCACCCGAACCAGAACCTCATGGTCCGGCAGATCCGCGGTGCTGCAGGTTTCTTCCTGGCCGGCGAAACCGTTGTCCTGCTCCCGGACGACCCAGGCTTGGTACTCCAGACTTTCGGTCATGCTGTCTCTCCGTTCTCGGCGTTGTTATTGAATTTTCTGGTTACGGAAGGCGCTGATCAGGCGCCAGAAGCCGTGCTCAATGGCGCCGCTGGCTGCCAGCCCCAGTTTCTCGGCAACCGAACGTTTGTGGTGGAAGCTGACGGTGATGACGTCAGCGCGATCACAGGCTTCGATCAGATACTCGTCCGAGGTGCGGATCTCGTCAATCAGATGAACGTCCAATGCCCGTTTGCCGAACCAGATATCGCCATTGGCGACCGCGCCGATATCCAGGTCCGGACGACGCTGGCTGACGTACTCCTTGAACAGACCGTGGGTATCTTCCAGATCGGCCAGAAACTTCTGCCGGCCTTTGTCGGTGTTCTCACCGAAAATCGTCAGGGTGCGCTTGTGCTCGCCGGCGGTGAGCACTTCAAAGTCGACATCGTTCTTCTGCAGAAATCGATGGAAGTTGGGCAGTTGGGCAACAACGCCAATTGAGCCAATAACCGCAAAGGGCGAGGCTACGATGCGGTCAGCCACGCAAGCCATCATATACCCGCCACTGGCGGCCACCTTGTCGACGCAGGCGGTCAGCGCAATGCCCTTGTCCCGAATTCGATCGAGCTGGGCCGAGGCCAGGCCGTAGGCGTGCACCAGTCCGCCACCGCTTTCAAGCCGGACCACCACTTCGTCCCGGCCCGGTTCCGCCACGCTGAGAACACCGGTGACGGCCTTGCGCAGGTTGTCGGTATCGCTGGCCTTGATATCACCATCAAAATCCAGCACAAACACGCGAGCTTTGGCAGCCCCGTCAGAGTCGCTCTCAGGGCTGTCGGCAGAGGCTTTCAAAGCCTGTTTGCGGGCCTTGTCTTCGGCCTTGCGCTGTTTCTTCTGCTGCTTCTGCCAAACCTTGCGCTCCTGGTCGTCCATCAGCTTGGCCTGGAGCGCCTCCTTCAGCTTGCGGTAATGGTCATTGAGTTTGCGGGTCCGTAACTCCCCGTCTCCTTCCTGCCCGCCCTGGTTGCGGTGGGCGGCCGAGACAATGA
This sequence comes from Marinobacter xestospongiae, assembly GCF_023156385.1. Classification (GTDB taxonomy): domain Bacteria; phylum Pseudomonadota; class Gammaproteobacteria; order Pseudomonadales; family Oleiphilaceae; genus Marinobacter; species Marinobacter xestospongiae. The sequence continues at coordinate 154,475 of NZ_JAKZAK010000006.1, read as the reverse complement.
CGGAGACCACCACCACGACTGCAATCACCAGGGTGACGGCCTTAGCCAGGAACAGTCCATAATCCGAAAGAAATTCCAAAGCGCTTCTCCAGCTCTGTAAGGTATGTGGGCATGAGCAACGATTGTAACTGAGCCGGACTCAGGGACAACCCTGCGATTTCCGGCCAAAAACGCCAGATTGCGTAGGACATCGAAGAAAATTAAAACAAGCGTTCGATCGAGCTTGACAGAGCCCAATGGTCACCATAAAGTCGAATGGCATTGCCGGGTCAGCCACTGACGGGTCCAACAAGACCGGCCTTTCCAAGGCTCCGGCAACACGACTAACAAGCGCAAGCCATACAGAAAATAAGGGTAATCCAATGTCTGTAGCTCAGGTATTTGAAAAGCTGGAACAGAACTTTAATGCTGACGCAGCGGCCGGTCTGGATCTGGTGTTCCAGTTCGATATCGAAGACGACAAAACCTACCACCTGGTGATCAATGACGGCACCTGCAACCTGGCTGAAGGTGCTCACGACGACCCGTCTGTTACCCTGATCATGAACTCCGAAACCCTTCAGGGCATCGTTTCCGGCGAAACTGATGGCATGCAGGCGTTCATGGCCGGTCAGCTGCGTGCTGAAGGCGACATGATGCTTGCGACCAAACTGGGTGAACTGTTCACCATGGGCTAAGCCCGACAGTTTCGTGAAAAACCTGCCCCAGCGGCAGGTTTTTTTGTGCCTGATTGCCTTCTGCCAATGTCTGATGACCTGCCAATGTCTGACGACTTTCCGCTAGTGAATCCAGACCTGCACCGCCTCCCGCGCCGCTGTATTGGCCGGCGTAGCAGCGAGCCCTGTCGCTGAGAGCCTGATATCAAACAGTGCGCCATCGGCCATGGGCATGAATGTGGCGTTGCCGTACACCCCGTCAACAAACGGCAGATTGAACTGCCGGTCCAGCGCCCACAGGTCCGGCCATGCGGCCTCATTCAGCGCGACGACACTGCGGGTGGCCTGCCGCTCCTGCTCCAATGACACGTAGCGGCCGCTGAGGCGCTCCAGACGGTACCCCGGCTCTACCTTCATCCATGTCAGCGGCCCGCCAAAGTGAATGATGCGGGCGTCCACCTGCCATTGGTCTCCATGGAGTGTGTAGCGACCCTGCTTGCCGGCTTCGGTTTCCAGGGTTACCTGCCAGAGCTGTGGCCCCAGACGCGCAACCCCCACCGTGGCAACGGTGCGCATACCGGTGAGGGACTGATACTGGGTAAGACCGGCGGCAACCACCACGGCGTACCCGCCACTGGCCAGCAGGGCCAGTGCGAGGGTGCCTTTAAGCCAGGCAAAAAACCAGCGGGGGCGCAGGCAGAAGGCCAGCCCGGCGATGAGCAGAGTGGCGCCGATTCCGGCCAGTACTGCCATGACGGACTGGTAAGACATGAATTACAACCCTACGTCGTCCAGAGACGATTCGGCCAGATTAAGCAGGTCGAGGTTACGGTCTTCCCGGGTACCAACGCTTTCGATGTAGTACTCCAGTGACGTCAGTGCGTCCGCCAGAGCCTCGAGCACCTGATGGGACGGCGCTTCCTTCTCATCGAGCAGTCGACGCTGAATGGACTCCGCAACCCGGTCGAGAACGTTGGCGGCGGCGGTATCCTCCACCATCTGCAAACCACCCCAGATGCTGTGCAAGGTCGCTGGCAGGTTGGCCAGGTGGAGCTTGTCGTAATCCGATTCCACGAATGCGGTGATGGCCCGTTTGGCCAGCGTCAACGCACTTCGCGCCTCATCCCCCACAACGAACAGCGCCTCGCGAAGATACAGTGACTCCTCACTGGTGGATTGATTCTCCGCCAGACCGTCGGTTTCCGAGGTGATGCCATGACTCACCATCTGGGCAATAGCGCTCTCGATGGCCAGAACCGAATCCGCCAGGCCGTAAAGCTCCTCCTCGGCTGGCAGTCGTGATTCGCTTTCCCAGTGCCGCAATTTACCGGCTTCGACTTTCGCGGCTTCGGCCAGCTGTTTGAGATCGAGCATCAACAGGGTATTTGCCAACTGCTCCAGAGAGCCCGCGATGCTGGCCAGTTCCGCCAGATCCGGTTCAATGCCGCGCTCGATAATATCAAGCTTGTCCTTGAGCTGATTGAGCTCTTCCTGCAATGCCTCGGACAATGACTTCAGTACGTCGGTGCCTGGTCCGTAGAGGCGCTTGCCGTGGGATTCCAGCATGGCGTCGGAAAACTCCGCGGGCGCCAGGTGGAATGCAGCGAGGATGTCTGTGACCTCGGGGTTGGCTGAGCCGCTGCGGTAAAGCAGGTAAACCAGCTCCTTGATCAGCGAATCCGGCGCATCCTTGCCGGTTGCCACCTTACCGACATAAACAATTTCGCGGGTGTAGCGCTCGATGCGCATGATCAAACGCTTGCGGGCCTTGGTGAAGCCCATGGCGCGATCCAGCATGGTGTCGGCCACGGTTGCCACCAGGCACCACATCTGCCCCATGGGCGCATCACCGCACAGACGAACAAACCCGCGTGCGGACCGACCAATGAGCTTTTTGCTCACCACCTCGTTGCGTCCTTTGAGGATGCCCAGCAGGGCAACCTGGAAGGTCAACCGCATGCGCCGGGCCATGATTTCGTAGTCGCTCTCCTGGCCTTCAAAAGGCGCAGCGGCGAGCTTCTGGCAGAAATCCGGGCGGTGTTTGACGTCCGCTTCAAAGAAGCAGGACTCGGGATAGGGCTTTTCCTTGCGGGCTTCCCGCAGGTCATTGATCACCGGCAGCAGCAGTTCCGGGTGGTCCTCCCGCTGGCGATGGTAGTACTCCACGTAGCGACGCAGGATGAACAGTGCACTGTTGAGGGTTGTCAGCAGTACGTTCTTGTCGTCATTGGCGCCAACCGGCACGTCATTGGCAAGGGTAACCGCTTCCTGGCACAGCAGTGTGCCTCCCCGCAGCTCCACCAGCACGAAAATGCCGCGCAACTGGTTGATGAAATCGACGCAGTTCTGGAGATCTTCACCGCTCTCCCGGTTTTCCTGGAAGCGCTCGAGACTGGCCTCAGCCTGTCTGATCGTCTGTTCGATTTCACTTTTGACCAGGTCAAACGACTGAGATTTCGTCGCAAGAGACGATTGGACCATAAACGCTTCCTGTAGCAACTGCGGAGAATTCCGCGTCCTCTTCTTATCGAACCGGGCGGAAGATTGATTTGCGAGTTCCTTGCCAATCACCGGCGGCATTTCGGAAAGTGCGGCCAGCCTGTAAAACTGGCGTACTAACCATTACTTATAACACAAAACTCAAGTCCCTCAAGAAACACCAAATGTAACAATAAGTACACCTGAATGCAGTTCTCACAATGCGGCGCCGGCATAACTTTTACTGTCTGCTAGCGCGACAGTTCGGATGGGAGTCGATCCGGGGCCGTTAGTGCGACAGCTTGCTCCACAGGGTTTCGCCAGCCGCCTTGGCAATCACCTCCAGAAGCTCATCGTGGGCTTCCAGCTCCTCATCACTGGCCCGTGGCACCGCCAGCTGTGGCCTGGAGGCGGATAGCCGCCGAATGCCACCGGCTTCGCCGCCGCCCTCTTCTTCGTCATCCAGTACCAGCGCGGTCTGGCCCCCAGTCAGCAGCAGGAAGACGTCGGCGAGGATCTCGGCATCCAGAAGTGCGCCGTGAAGTTCGCGGTTGCTGTTGTCGACGCCGTACCGCTTACACAGGGCATCCAGGTTGTTCTTCTGCCCCGGATGCTTTTCCCGGGCCACCGCCAGGGTGTCAAGAACACCGCAGTGATCGGCGGTCTTGCGGACCGGTTTCAGGCGTGCAAATTCGGCATCCATGAAGCCAACGTCGAACGCCGCGTTATGAATGACCAGTTCGGCACCCTTGATGAATTCAAAGAACTCTTCGGCAACCTCGGCGAACTTCGGTTTATCGGCAAGGAATTCGTTGGTAATACCATGGACGCTGATTGCTTCGGCGTCCACTTCCCGTTCCGGGTTGATATAGACATGGTAGTGTCGGCCGGTGAGCTTACGCTCAATCATCTCGACACAACCGATCTCGATGATCCGATGACCGGCGTTGGGATCGATGCCTGTGGTTTCAGTATCCAGGACGATCTGTCGCATGGAATGCTCCGGGCAGTTTCTGTTCGGTTAAGACGTCAATAAAAGGTCAGGCGTTGAGCAGTTCGTCCACGCCGCGATTGGCCAGTTCGTCAGCCAGCTCGTTGTCCGGAATGCCGGCGTGACCCTTGACCCAGTGCCATTCGACCTGGTGGCGGCCGACCTCTTCGTCGAGGGCCTTCCAGAGATCGTCATTCTTGACCGGCTTGCGGGCGGCGGTTTTCCAGCCGTTCTTTTTCCAGCCCTTCATCCACTCGGTGATGCCCTTGCGGACATACTGGGAGTCGGTATAAAGCGCCACCTCACAGGAGCGATTCAGGGCCTTGAGGCCCTTGATGGCGGCCATCAGCTCCATACGGTTGTTGGTGGTGTTGCGTTCACCGCCATGGAGGGTCTTCATGGCGTCGCCGTATCGGAGCACAACCCCCCAGCCTCCGGGGCCGGGGTTGCCCTTGCAGGCTCCGTCGGTATAGATAATTACGTTAGCTGTCATTGAACCTACCGTTCTCGCGAATACACCCTCTGGATGCGCCAATGGCACCGGTTCCGGGCAGTGTAATAACGTTGCCCTGGCGCCAGCGGCGCCGGGTCCGGATCGGCGCGTCCACCCGTTTGGTGGCAAGGATACAGTAATAGGCACCAACTGGCAGGAATCCATGGCCGCCGATCCGTTCCAACAGGGACAACCGTTCCATCAACCGGGAATTCTGGAAGGGTAACCCCATAAAGTAACTTGCGGATTTCTCGACCTTGAAATCCAGCAGACTGAGCCAGTCTTCCATCCGCGACCGGAACAGGAAGCGTCCGCCCCAGGGGCCACTGCGGCTGCGACTGAGCACTTTGCGCAATCCCCAGAGACTGATTGGGTTGAAACCGATGTGCAGCAACAACCCGCCGCCGCGCAGCACCCTCGACGCCTCCCGCACCACCTGATGGGGGTAGGCGGAAAAATCAGCGCTGTGATGCAGCAGTACCAGATCCATCGAATCGCCCGGAAACGGCAGCTCATGACTGCTGCACACCGCCACGCCCTCGGGCAGGTCAGGACACCACTCCGGGGTTGTGGTTATTTTGTGCGCAAAGTCGGTCCCGCTGGCCAGCGGCAGGCGATGGCTGACGCCGACCTGAAGCTGCCGGGCGCCAGGCAGGATATCGGCCAGCACCTGGTCGACACAGCGTCGCTGGTCGGCAATCAGGGCGCGCCCCAGCGGCGTCTGGAACCAGCGTTCAAAGCGGCGGCAGCGTTCATCGTAATCTGGCTGTTCCAGTTCCATGGGCATCACCTGGTGTACCGGCGGCAGTGGTTGGCGAGTGGTTGGGCACCCGCTGTGATTGCTCTATCATAGCAATGACACCCCCACGGTCACATGTGAGATTGTATGCGTTCCATTGCGGCCATTCCGGCTTTTAACGACAACTACATCTGGTGTCTCTATGACACCGACACCCGCAAGGCGCTGGTCGTTGACCCGGGGCAGGCGTCCCCGGTTGAGACCTACCTTGCGGCCAATGACCTGACCCTCGACACCATCCTTATTACCCACCATCACCCCGATCACGTGGGTGGCGTGGCAACGCTGGAAGCGAACTGCCGCCCCGCCAGAATCGTGGCGCCGGAAAGCTCGCCCTACCAGGGCGGCACCGAGCGTGTTGCCGACGGCGACGTGGTGGATTGGCAGGGCCTGGCGTTTGAAGTGATCGCAGTACCCGGCCATACCCTGGATCACCTGGCCTACCACACCAGGACCCAGGTATCCGGGCACCCGGTGCTGTTCTGCGGTGACACCCTGTTTGTCTGCGGGTGCGGCCGGCTGTTTGAGGGATCACCTGCCCAGATGCGGGCGTCGCTGGCCAAACTCCGCGCCCTGCCCGGGGACACCGCGGTTTACTGTGCCCATGAGTACACCCTGGCCAATGTCCGGTATGCCCGCCATCTGTTACCGGATGATGAGGCTCTGCAACACTTTGAAAGCCAGTGTCAGCAGCGACGGGCCCGGAACGAACCCACGGTTCCGGTGATTCTGGAGCAGGAGCGTCAGCTCAATCCGTTCCTGCGCTGGGATGATCCCGACGTCGAGAAAGCGGCCAGGGTTTACGCCGAAGCCCACGGCCTTGCGACTGGCAGCCCTGATGACGTGTTTGCCGCCGTACGCCATGGCAAGGACCATTTCTAGCCTGACGACAAGTGATCGGCAGATCCATGAACGGGTATGAGCGCCGGAACCGCGTGTCCGGCCTCGGAGCTGCCGGTTACATCACCCGCCCGCAGTTACAGAATCTGTCACTGGCGTAACCCCGGGCGCCTTGCCCCAACCGTGTCCTTGCCATAGAATTCGTGCAATTTTGCATGAAATTCAACCCACTTATCAGGGGAAGCCGGCCCTCGGTGCCAGCTTCCGGATCACCGCCCTATGACCTCGAAACGTCTCCCCGCCCTGCTGCTTGTCAGCGCTCTCACCTCTGGCTGCGCCAATCTGCAATCGTCCGGACTGGCATTCTGGAGCTCCGAGTCCGACGCCTCCGGTAATGAAGTGCTGGAATCCGAGAACCTCCAGGTGGCAGCCGGAGACGATGAACTGGTCAGGGCCATCGAATCGGGAGACGGCAGCGCCGCCAACGCGGAGCTGGACGACTCCATCGACCCGGAGCTGAAGGCGGCGGCGAGCAAGGCACGGGAATCCCTGGATGCCATCCCCGATCAGGTGGACGAAGCCAACACCACGGTGGATCTGTGGCAGCGCCTGCGGGCCGGCTTTGCACTGGATCTGGGCGTCAGCAACACCCGCGTGCAACAACAGCTGGCGTGGTACCGCAAACATCCCCAATACATTCAGCGGGTGTCTGAGCGTGGCAGCCGCTACCTGCATTACATTCTCTCTCAAGTCGAGGAACGCGGACTGCCCACCGAGCTGGCCCTGCTGCCGGTAGTGGAAAGCGCGTTTGATCCGTTTGCCTATTCCCATGGCCGGGCCTCCGGGTTGTGGCAGTTCATCCCGTCCACCGGCAAGTACTTTGGCCTGACGCGCAGCTGGTGGCACGATGAACGCCGTGACATCGTGGCCGCGACCGACGCCGCCCTCACCTACCTGGACCGACTCGCCGAGCGTTTTGACGGCGATTACACCCTCGCCCTGGCCGCCTACAACAGCGGCGGCGGCACGGTGTCCAGCGCCATCCGCCGTAACGATCGGCGGGGTAAGCCCACCGACTACTGGTCGCTGGACCTGCCCCGGGAAACCCGTCACTACGTGCCGAAGCTGATCGCCCTGGCGAAAATCTACCAGGACCCGGAAGCCTATGGCATTGAGCTGCCAGCCCTGGAAGACAAACCCTACTTCGAAGTAGTCGAGACCGGGTCCCAGCTTGATCTCGCCCAGGCCGCCAATCTCGCCGGCGTCTCCATGGACGAGATCTATCTGCTGAACCCTTCCTATAACCGCTGGGCGACCACCCCGGCGGGTCCTCACCGGCTGCTGGTGCCGGTTGCCAACGTTGAGCAGTTCCGCGCCGGCCTGGACGCCCTGCCGCCGGAGCAACGGGTATCCTGGCAGAACTACCAGGTGGTTGGCGGTGACAGCCTGATCGTCATTGCCCGCAAATTCGGCATCACCGTGGATGTGCTGCGGGATGTCAACAATCTTCGGGGCAACCTGATCCGGGTGGGCCAGCGCCTGTTGATTCCCACCGCCTCCCGGGGTGACGACGCTTACGCCCTCAGTCAGCAGCAACGACTGGCCGCAACCCAGGCTCGCGGTGGGCGCAGTGGTAGCGGTACCCGCGTGGACTATCGGGTGCAGCGTGGCGACACCTTCTGGGATATCGCCCGGGAACACGGTGTGAGTGTGCGGCAGGTCGCGTCCTGGAACGGCATGGCGCCGGGCGATCCGCTGATGCCTGGCAAGCAACTGGTGATCTGGTCCCAGTCGGCCACGCCGTCTCCCACCCTGGCCAGCAACAGCCGTAACCAGGCCATGGTGCGCAAGGTGGGCTATCGGGTTCGCCGGGGCGATTCGCTGTCGACCATTGCCAGCCGTTTCTCAGTAAACGTGAGTGACATCGCAAGCTGGAACAACCTCAACACGTCCCGATATCTGCAACCGGGACAAAGTCTGGTACTCTACGTGGACATTCGCAATAGCAACTAATTACTGAGTCCGGCACTGGTGAACGGAGTTCCCGGTGCCGGCAATCACACAATAATCAGAAAAGCATGAGAGGCACATGGGAACACACAGGCAGACCTCATTGCGTACATCCCGACCAACTCCCAGCACCCCGACACGGACATTCCCTTTTTCTCGCCGGCTGGCCTGCAACCTGATCGCGGCCGCTTCTTTCGCCATTCCCTCCGTTTCCCTCGGCACCACCGAAACCGCGGTCACCCCGGCCCACGGTATTGCCATGCATGGGGAACCGGCCTATGCCGCCGGGTTCGAGCATTTCGACTACGTCAATCCGGATGCCCCCAAGGGGGGCACCTTGCGCCTGGGCGTGGTGGCCAATGGCTACGATTCGTTCAACCCCTACGTGATTGGGACGGTGTCGGCGGTTGGTGTCGGCGCCTATGTGTACGACACCCTGCTGGTAAAGTCGTCGGATGAACCCTTCAGCGCCTACGGGCTCATCGCCGAGTCGCTGGAAACGCCCGAGGATCGCAGCTACGTGGTGTTTAACCTCCGCGAGCAGGCCCGTTTTCAGAACGGTGAACCGATCACCGCCGAGGACGTTAAATTTTCCTTCGAGCTGCTGACCACCGAGGGACACCCGCTGTTCCGCAACTACTATGGCGACGTCAGGGCGGTGACCGTGGAAGGCCCGCATCGGGTACGGTTTGATTTCAAGGAAACCGAGAACCGTGAGCTGCCGTTGATACTGGGACAGCTGCCCGTTCTGCCCCAGCACTACTGGCAGGACCGCACCTTTGGCGACAACGGCCTTACCCCCCCTGTCGGCAGCGGCCCCTACCGCATTGGTGACTTTGACGCCGGCCGCTCCATCACCTTTACCCGCGTGGACGATTACTGGGCGGCGAATCTGGGCGTTCGTCGTGGCAAGTTCAATTTTGATCGCGTCCATTACGACTACTACACCGATGAAACCGTGGCTCTGGAGGCCTTCAAATCCGGCGACTACGATTTCCGACGCGAGTCTTCCGCCAAGTCCTGGGCGACGGCCTATACCGGTACCCCCTTCGAGCAGGGACGGATCGTGGTGGAGGAACTGGAGCACCACAAGCCGATGGGCATGCAGGCGTTCGTCATCAACAGCCGCCGTCCCCAGTTCGCCGACCCGAGAGTCCGGCGCGCCCTGGCAATGGCATTTGATTTCGAGTGGGCCAACACCAACCTGTTTTACGGGCAGTACACCCGCACCGACAGCTATTTCGAGAACAGCGACCTGGCCTCCAGCGGCCTGCCCGACGGGCGTGAACTGGAGATCCTCGAGGGCTATCGGGATCAGTTGCCGGATGCGGTGTTCGAGTCCGAGTACCATCCGCCAACAACCAATGGCCCCAATGGCTTACGAGCCAATCTTCGGAAAGCCGTTGAGCTTTTCAAAGAAGCCGGTTTCGAGATCCGGAACCGCAAGATGGTCCATGTCGCCACCGGTGAACCACTGACCTTCGAGTTCCTGCTGCGCAGCAAGACCTTTGAGCGCATTGCGCTGCCGTTCAAGGCCAACCTGGCGAAGCTGGGTATTGATGCCGAGGTCCGCCTGGTGGATACCACCCAGTATGTGCAACGGGTCCGGCGCTTCGACTTTGACGTGGTCAGTCTGGTGATCGCCCAGTCCGACTCCCCGGGTAACGAGCAACGGGAATTCTGGGGTTCTTACAATGTTGATGTCGTTGGCTCCCGAAATTACGCCGGCGTCAGTGACCCGGTGGTGGACGATCTGGTGGAGCAGATTATCCAGGCTCCGGATCGCCAGGAGCTGGTCTACCGCACCCGCGCGCTGGATCGGGTACTGCTCCATGGTCACTATGTGATTCCGCAATGGCACATGACCATGGACCGGGTTGCCTACTGGTCGAAACTGGAACGCCCGGAAGCCCTGCCCAAGGACGGTTTCGACCTCGATACCTGGTGGATCGACCCGGACGCAGAGTGAGCCCGCCGATGTTGCGTTGTCTGCAAATCCATTCCACCAGGCGCGGAGGCTAGCCCATGGGCGCTTACATCCTGCGGCGCCTGGCGCTGATGATCCCTACCCTGGTGGGGATCATGTTGCTCAACTTCATAGTGGTGCAGGCCGCCCCGGGCGGTCCGATTGAACAGTTCATCGCCAACATGGAAGGCCATGGCGGCGGCACCCTCGATCGGGCCACCGGTGGCGGTGGCGCGGAAGTGGCAGATAGCTCCTCGGACAGTCGCGGGGCACGCGGCATTCCCGAGGAACTGCTGAAGGAACTGGAAGTGCTCTACGGTTTTGACAAGCCCCCACACGAGCGCTTTCTCAAGATGTTGACCGATTACGCCACCTTCGACTTCGGCGAGTCGTTCTATCGTGATCGTACCGTGGTGGAACTGGTGCTGGAGAAACTGCCGGTGTCGATTTCCCTGGGGTTGTGGTCAACGCTGATAATCTATCTGATCTCGATTCCCCTTGGGGTTCGCAAGGCGGTCACCGATGGCAGCCGTTTTGATGTCTGGACCAGTTCGGTCATTGTGGTGGGCTATGCCATCCCCGGCTTTCTGTTTGCCTTCCTGCTGATCGTACTGTTTGCCGGCGGAACCTACTTCGATATTTTCCCTCTGCGCGGCCTGACCTCGCCTAACTGGGACCAGATGCCCTGGTATCAGCAGGTTGCCGACTATTTCTGGCACCTGGCGCTGCCGGTCACCGCCAACGTTATCGGCGGCTTTGCCACCCTCACCCTGTTAACCAAAAACTCGTTTCTGGATGAGATTGGCAAGCAGTATGTGGTGACCGCAAGAGCCAAGGGGCTGGAGGAGCGGCAGGTGCTCTATGGTCATGTATTCCGCAATGCCATGCTCATCGTCATCGCCAGCCTGCCGGGGGTACTGGTCGCCCTGTTCTTTACCGGCTCGCTGTTGATCGAGGTGATCTTCTCGCTCGATGGTCTGGGATTGTTGGGCTTCGAGGCGGCGCTGAACCGGGACTATCCGGTGGTGTTCGGCACCCTCTACATCTTTACCCTGATGGGGTTGGTGCTGAAGCTGGTGAGTGACGTCACCTACGTGCTGGTGGACCCCCGCATCGATTTCGAAAGTCGGGAGGGCTAGTGTCCGGCATCCAACTGACTCCTATCCAGCAGCGTCGCCTGCAGAACTTCAAGGCCAATCGCCGTGGGTACTGGTCGCTCTGGCTGTTTCTCATCCTGTTCCTGCTATCACTGGGAGCAGAGCTGGTCGCCAATGACCGACCATTGATGGTGTCTTACCAGGGCGAACACTACTTCCCGGTTGTGGAGACCGTGCCGGAGGAGACCTTTGGCGGCTTCCTGCCGACCGAGGCGGACTATCGGGACCCCTTTATTCGGGATGAGATTGAGGCCAACGGCTGGATTCTGTGGCCACCGATCCGTTTCAGCTATGACACCATCAACTATAACCTGGACGTACCCTCACCGGCACCGCCCTCAGCGGAAAACTGGCTTGGCACCGATGACCAGGGCCGGGATGTTGCTGCCCGGGTGATCTACGGGTTCCGGATTTCCGTGTTGTTCGGGCTGATCCTGACTCTGCTCAGCTGTCTTGTTGGCGTTGTCGTGGGAGCCATTCAGGGCTTCTATGGCGGTAAGGTGGATCTGCTGGGGCAGCGCTTTATCGAAATCTGGTCCGGACTGCCGGCGCTGTATCTGCTGATTATCCTTTCCAGCATCGTGCAGCCCAATTTCTGGTGGCTGCTGGGCATCATGCTGCTGTTCAGCTGGATGGGCCTGGTTGATGTGGTGCGCGCCGAGTTCCTGCGGGCGCGTAACTTCGAGTATGTCCGTGCCGCCCGCGCCCTGGGACTGGGTAATCGGATGATCATGTTCCGCCATATCTTGCCCAATGCCATGGTTGCCACCCTCACGTTCCTGCCTTTCATTCTGACGGGCGCGATCACCGGGCTGACCTCGCTGGACTTTCTCGGCTTCGGCCTGCCCTCCGGATCACCCTCCCTTGGTGAACTGATTGCCCAGGGCAAATCCAACCTGCACGCTCCGTGGCTGGGCATCTCGGCGTTTGTCAGTCTGTCGCTGATGCTGACGCTGCTGGTGTTCGTCGGCGAAGCGGTGCGTGATGCCTTTGATCCAAGGAAAGCCTGACATGGGATCGTTGCTGGAAATCGACAACCTCACCATCCGTTTCGACCAGGGCAAAGAGGTGGTCAAAGGTGTCTCGCTGAACGTCGCCAGATCCCAGACCCTGGCGCTGGTCGGTGAGAGCGGATCGGGCAAGTCCATTACCGCACTGTCGGTACTGCGACTGCTGGATGCCCGCCATGTAGACTACCCTTCCGGCTGCATCCGGTTCGATGGCGAAGATCTGCTGACGCTACCGGAGTCCCGCCTGCGGCAGGTTCGCGGGCGTCGGATCAGCATGATCTTCCAGGAGCCGATGACATCGCTGAATCCGCTGCACACGGTAGAGAAACAGATTACTGAGACCCTGGCCCTGCACCGGGGCCTGCGGGCTGACAAGGCCCGCCGCCGCTGCCTCGAACTGCTTGAGATGGTGGGTATCCCGGAACCGGAACAGCGTCTTGCCAGCTACCCGCACCAGCTTTCCGGAGGCCAGAAGCAGCGGGTGATGATTGCCATGGCCCTGGCTAACGAGCCGGACCTGCTGATTGCGGATGAGCCCACAACCGCGCTGGATGTGACCGTCCAGAAACAGGTGCTCGAACTGCTGGGGCAACTGCAGCAGAAGCTGGGCATGTCGGTGCTGTTGATTACCCACGATCTCACCATCGTCCGTCGCTACGCCGATTACGTTGCGGTGATGGAACAGGGGCAACTGGTGGAACAGGGCGAAACACAGACCCTGTTTGAGTCCCCAAACCACCCCTATACCCGCAAATTGCTGGACTCCGAGCCCCAGGGCGCTCCGCCTCCGGCGGCCAGCCCTGCACAGCCTTTGCTGACGGTTGAGGATCTGGCGGTACGTTTCACTACGGCCAAGTCCTGGTTTGGCCGCCCCAAGAGCTGGTTCGAGGCCGCCAAGGCCATCAACTTTTCGATCAACGCCGGTGAAACCCTGGGACTGGTGGGCGAAAGCGGCAGCGGCAAGACCACCATTGGCCATGCCCTGCTCAAGCTACTGGATTGCAAGGGCCAGATCGTACTTGACGGCAATGACCTCTCGGATCTGAACCAGAAGCAGTTTCGACCGGTGCGGCGCCACCTGCAGATTGTGTTCCAGGACCCCTTCGGCAGCCTGAGCCCAAGGATGTCGGTGTCCGAAATCATCCGGGAGGGTCTGGAGATTCATGAACCGGACACCACCAAGGATGATCAGGAACAGAAAGTCATTCAGGTGCTGCGGGAGGTCGGCCTGGACCCGGAGGCCCGGCACCGTTACCCCCATGAGTTCTCCGGCGGCCAGCGCCAGCGTATTGCCATCGCCCGGGCACTGGTGCTGCAGCCAAAACTGATCGTTCTTGACGAGCCCACGTCGGCGCTGGACCGCACGGTTCAACGGCAGATCATTGACCTGCTGCGGGCGCTGCAGGCCCGATATGGGTTAAGCTATCTGTTCATCAGCCATGATCTGGCGGTGGTCCGGGCCCTGAGCCACAAACTGATGGTGCTGCGACGAGGTGAGGTCGTCGAGTACGGTGAGGCGGAGCGGATCTTTGCCCAACCGGAATCGCACTACACCCGGGAACTGCTCAGCGCGGCGTTCTTTTACCGCAACCCCGGCCGGGACGACCACGATCGCGCGACCGAATTGACTACGACCAATTGAGCGTTACCCGGCAGGTCAGCCATCAGGGATAATGCCCCCACACTGAAACACAGGGAGATCACCAATGGGACTACTCAGCGGCAAGAAGGCACTGATTGTCGGAGTGGCCAGCAAACATTCCATTGCGGCCGGTATCGCCGAAGCATTCCACCAGCAAGGGGCGGAACTGGCGTTCACCTATCAGAACGAAAAACTCAAATCCCGGGTTGAAGGTTTTGCCGAGGGCTGGGGCAGCTCACTGACGTTCCCCTGCGATGTCGGCAACGACGAAGAAATTGAGAATGTCTTCAAGGCCCTGGGCGAGCACTGGGACAAGGTAGACATCATCGTGCACTCCGTTGGCTTTGCACCGGCGCATGAGCTGGATGGCAACTATGTTGATGTTACCACCCGTGATGGTTTCCGCATCGCCCATGACATCAGCTCCTACAGCTTCGTGGCGCTGGCGAAAGGCGCACGCAACATGCTGAGCGACAACAGCTCCATGCTGACCCTGAGCTACCTCGGCGCCGAGAGAGTTCTGCCCAACTACAACGTAATGGGGCTGGCGAAGGCATCGCTGGAAGCCAACGTGCGCTTCATGGCGTCGAGCCTGGGACCGGATGGTGTGCGGGTAAACGGCATTTCCGCAGGTCCAATCAAGACCCTGGCGGCTTCGGGGATCAAGAGCTTCCGTCGCATGCTGGCCGAGAACGCCAAGCGGGCGCCTCTGCAGCGTAACGTCACTCAGGAGGAGGTGGGTAATGCCGCCGCCTTTATGTGTTCTGACCTGGCCAGTGGCATCACCGGCGAAATCCTGCACGTGGACGGCGGTTTCAACGTGACTGCCATGGGCACTCTGGAAGACTGAGTGTCCTGACGGCGTGGCCGGCGCTGTTTATGATTCGGCCGGTCACGTCAGTCCCCAACCATCGCCACTGCCATCGCCTCGATCCAGCACAGGTAGTCGGCGTCCTCGGATTCCAGAAATCTCAGCCCGACCGTCCAGCGGCCGTCCTCCAGCGGGTTGCTCCAGATGACTTCCGCCGTCAGATTATGCGCCGCCTGCCCTTCCTGAAGCCGAATGGAGACTGGCAGCAGGGCGTCGATGGGCACTGACTGATCGGTGGTCAAACGGGCGCCGTTGGTCGACAGGTCTGTAGACCAGCTTTCCAGATACCTGGCCGGATAGCCGCCGAGTTCATCCGCCGCCTCCAGCTCCAGCCGGACTCTGGCCCGACCGGTCAACCGGTATTCGGAACGTTGCTCCGGTGCACTGTGGGCACCGGACGAAGGCTTTGTCATCGCGTATCACCGCTCTGCTCGACCCGGGCTGGCATTTCTCCTTCCCTTGGGGATTGGCCAGACCTGCGAGCGTTCAGTTTCGACCTACCCGGATGCGTCCCACCACCCGGGATAGTGTGTCATCGAACTCCGCCGAACTGCTCAGCACCCGAATCCGGCCCGCCACGATGTCAGTGACCAGGTCGTCTTCCGGATACTCCGTCCGATTGAGCCCAAGACGGTCAACAAACACCAGTTTTCGGGTGGCGTTGAGCCGGACCGCCAGTTTCAATCGCACCGCCTCCGGATGATCCGGTGTGGGTTCGATTGCTATCCAGCCACCGAGCTTGAGATTGTCGATGGCGTGCTGCGCCGCGGCGGTCAGCTCACGCTCCACCCGCTCACGCTCTGCCTCTTCTTCGGCCTGTCGTTTGGCGGCCTCTTCAGCCTCGGCACGGGCCCGCTCGGCCTCCCGGGCCGCCAACTCCTCCCGCTTCCTGGCTTCGGCAGCCTCCACCTTGCGGCGCAGCATTTCCGCCCGTTCTCTGGCTTCGCAGGCGGCTTTCTCCCGCTGCTGTCGTTGCTGCTGGAACACGCCAAGCAATTGCGTCACCGTTTTACCGGCAACGTCCTGGAACCGGTTCAGTGGCGGTAACGGACGAAGCCGGCCGGCCTGCCTGGCCGCCATGAAATCCCGCCAGGGCATCAGACCCAGCTTGACGCCGGAGCCGTTGGTCCACAGCACTTCGCAGGTGTCCTCGAGCAGGGCAAAGAAGTAGCGGCGTTGCTCCGAGGCTCCCTCCCCCTCAACAAACCACTGCTGGATCACCTGTGTGAGCTGGTCTTCCTGGGGAGGCTGAAACCCCAGCCAGCTGAGATCAAACTCGAAACGCTCGTCCAGAGCCGGCGCAAGGGCCGGCGTTTCGCCCCGCAGGCGACTGACGATAACGGCTTCCACTCCGGCAAGGGCATGCTGGGGGAGCGGTCTCTCCTGAACACGTTGCCAGACCGCCAGTATGCGGTCCCCAATCTGTTCTCCCACCTGGTAAAGACGATCCAGGGAACGTTCGGACAGCGTCGGATCACCGATCCAGACCAGCCATTCCAACAGTTTGCTGGCATGTTTCCAGTCGTCGCCTTCGGTGCCGTTGCGCCAGACAACCTGGCGCACCAGGGGGCACCAATGCTCACGGATAAACTCCGAGATCGGCGGTGGCAGCTGCCGGCCCTGGAGGGCGCGGCCAATGACGGCTCGCGACGTCTGATCCGCCCGGCGCTGACGGGCGGCGCCCTGTTCAGTGACCAGCAGGCGCTGGCGCAACTTGGTGATCTGTTCCTGACGCTTCTGGCTGTCAACGTCCCACTGGCTGGCGAAGTCCTTGAACGGCGCCATCTGACCGTATTCAAAGCAGGCCGAGACCGACACCACCATCTGCTCCAGCTGGTCCAGCAGCGCCCGCGCCGAGCGTCCCCCCGAATCACTCCAGCCGCGCCACTCCACCAGGCTGTCGAGCCAGTCCCGCAGGCTGTCGGCAAAGGCGGCGTCACAGTCCTGATCCAGGCGCCAGGCCAGAAAGAAGCGCAGCCGTGCCACCTTGGCGGCCAGCACCGGGTGCAGGCCGGAGGTGGCGAGGAATGCATCCATAACCCGATCCGCCAGAAACGCCGAGTTCACCTGGCGCACGGTCCAGGTCAGCTCGAGAGACTTCAGCAGGCTGGTAACCGACTCATCACGCTGTTCCGACCAGCAGGACTGCAGCAGCGGCCGCCAGTCCTTGGCCTGTCCCGGCTCCACCTGGCCAACGGGGTACGGCAGAGCCGGAATGCGGATGCCGGCCAGTAGCTCGGCAATAGATTGGCTCGGTGCCGATGAAGCCGGGTTGGCGGATGGCTTGGTTTGTTGCGACATTCAGCAGATGGTCCAGCTTGGTATGGCGGGAGGGGAAATCCACGTTTCATTGCAGCATGCTTGCCCGCCTTCGTCCAGTGAATCCGCGCGGCAGAGCGGGCCGCATTGCATTGCCCCCCCAAATCCCGCAGTATATCGAACTCCCTGAAACCTGGCCGCAAAGGCCGCCCGGCCCTGCTCTGGCAGACGGCGGGCAGTCTGACAAACGACCGCGCAAGAGGACAGGACGGGGACTGCAAATTATAAAAGTGAGAGGGCCAATACGTGCCAACGTTGCAGCCCCGACAACGTAATACATCGAGGTAGACTAAAGCATGTCCGGCAAGAAGCTTGAGAACCTCAACGTTGCCAGCCAGGAAACGTTGATCACTCCCGACGCCCTGAAACAGGAAATGCCGCTTTCCGATCAGGCCGCAACTACCGTAGACCAGGGTCGCCAGGCCATCTATGACATTCTGGATGGTAAGGATCACCGCCTGTTTCTGGTGGTTGGCCCCTGCTCTATTCATGACGTCAAGGCCGCCCGGGAGTATGCAGAGAAGCTCAAGGTGCTGGCCGACGAAGTCAGCGATACCCTGCTGATCGTGATGCGGGTCTACTTTGAAAAGCCGAGAACCACCGTGGGCTGGAAGGGGCTGATCAACGATCCGCACCTGGATGACACCTTTGACATCGAACAGGGCCTGCACATTGGCCGCCGGCTGCTGCTGGACATCGCCGAACTGGGGCTGCCCACCGCAACCGAAGCGCTGGACCCGATCTCACCTCAGTACCTGCAGGATACGATTGCCTGGTCGGCCATTGGCGCCCGCACCACCGAGTCGCAGACCCATCGCGAGATGAGCAGCGGCCTGTCGATGGCCATCGGCTTCAAGAACGGAACCGATGGCAGTCTGGACGTGGCGGTGAACGCCATGAAGTCGGTTTCCCACCCCCACAGCTTCTTGGGCATTGACCAGCAGGGCCAGGTATCCATCATCCGCACCCGTGGCAACGCCTATGGCCATGTGGTGCTGCGCGGTGGCGGCGGCAAGCCGAATTACGACTCTGTCAGCGTTGCACTGTGTGAGCAGGCGCTCGAGAAAGCCGGGCTGCGCAAGTCGATCATGGTCGATTGCAGCCACGCCAATTCCAACAAGGACCCGGCGCTGCAACCGCTGGTGATGCAGGACATCGCCCACCAGATCGTCGAGGGCAACACCTCCATTCAGAGTCTGATGATCGAGAGTCACCTGAACTGGGGTAGCCAACCGATTCCGGAAAACCGGGATGAAATGAAGTACGGCGTCTCCATTACCGATGCCTGCATCGACTGGGAAACCACCGAAAAGGCCATCCGGGAAATGCGCGACAAGCTCAAGGATGTACTGCCCAAGCGCCTGAACGGCGAGGGCTGAGGAAGCGACCCGGGACGGGCAAGCCGTTCCGGGTCAGTATTGCGGCAGTCAGATCGTTGGCTCGCCTATCGGCTGTGCACCGATCCAGTCCAGCCTGGAGCGCAGCGACACCACGTCACCGATGATGATCAACGTCGGTGCCGGCACCCCACTCTCTTCCACCCTGGTGACGATGTTGCCAAGATTGCCCACAACCACCTGTTGATCGGGCGTCGTGCCTTTGGATACCAGGGCAACAGGCATGGTATCCGGCATGCCGTGCCGCATCAGTTCTCGACTGATGATCGGCAGCCCCACCAGCCCCATGTAGAACACCAGGGTCTGGTTGTTCTGCACGAAATCCTGCCACGGCAGATCGCAGGTGTCGTTCTTGAGATGCCCGGTCACAAATCGGACCGATTGGGCATAATCCCGGTGGGTTAACGGGATACCGGCGTAGGCGGCACAGCCTGATGCAGCGGTGATGCCAGGGACAACCTGAAAGCGAACGCCGGCATCCGCCAGTGTCTCAATCTCCTCACCACCACGGCCAAAGATAAACGGGTCGCCGCCTTTGAGGCGCACGACCCGTTTGCCGGCCTGTGCCAGGTCCACCAAGCGTTGGTTGATCTGGTCCTGAGGTAGGGTGTGATCGGAACGGCGTTTGCCAACGTGGATACGCTCCGCCTGCGGCGGAATCATCGCCAGTATGTCGGCGGAGACCAGGCGGTCGTAAAGCACCACTTCAGCCGAGGTGATGATGCGCCAGGCTTTCAGCGTCAGCAGTTCCGGATCACCGGGGCCAGCTCCCACCAGAAACACTTCACCCGCAGAGTTGTTGGGATTGTCCGTTACCGGATTGTTCCGGTAACGGGGCGGCACCGTCGCGGTGCGCGCGCCCTCTTTCGGGGCGCTTATCGGTCTGTTTTGGTTCATTGAATCCTGTCAATGCCTCGCATGTACGGCTTGAGTACATCCGGAACCAGGATGCTGCCGTCGGCCTGCTGGTAGTTCTCCATCACAGCGATCATAGCGCGACCGACGGCGAGGCCAGAACCATTCAGCGTATGCACAGGCTCCGGCTTCCCGGTTTCCGGGTTCCGCCATCTTGCATGCATGCGCCGTGCCTGGAAATCACGGGTATTGGAGCAGGAAGAAATTTCACGGTATTTGTCCTGCCCCGGCAGCCAGACCTCCAGGTCGTAGGTACGGGCGGCGGAGAAGCCCATGTCGCCACCGCACAGCTCAACCACTCGGTACGGCAGTTCCAGCAACTGAAGCACCTTCTCGGCGTGACCGGTCAGCGTCTCCAGCGCGGCATCGGAATCCTCCGGACGTACCACGTGCACCAGCTCCACCTTCTCAAACTGGTGCTGACGAATCATGCCGCGGGTATCACGGCCGTAGGAACCCGCCTCGCTACGGAAACAGGGCGTATGGCTGACCATCCGCAGTGGCAGCTGGTCGGCGTCAACGATGGTATCTGCCACCAGGTTGGTTACCGGTACCTCGGCAGTTGGAATCAGGTATAGGGGATGCTCGTCGTCGCCCGCCTTGAACAGGTCTTCTTCAAACTTCGGCAGCTGGCCGGTGCCAAACAGCGTGTTGCCGTTGACCAGGAAAGGCACGTAGGTCTCGGTGTAGCCGTGGTCGGTTACGTGCAGGTCGAGCATGAACTGGGCCAGTGCACGGTGCAGCCTCGCCAGCTGACCGTTCATAACCACAAAACGGGAATGAGCCAGTTTGGTTGCGCGCTCGAAGTCCATGCCGCCGAGTTCTTCACCAAGGGCAACGTGGTCTTTGGGTTCGAAGTCGAAGGTGCGTGGGGTGCCCCATTGACGGACTTCCACGTTGTCATCTTCTGAAGCCCCGGCCGGTACGGTGGCATCGGGAATGTTGGGAATGCCGGCCAGGAAGGCATTGAGCTCTACCTGTACCTGGCGCAGTTCATCCTCGGCCTCGGAACGCTGGCGTTTGAGTTCTTCCACTTCGTTCAGCAGCGGCTGGATGTCCTCACCGGCGGCCTTGGCCTTACCGATTGACTTGGAGCGCTTGTTCTGCTCGGCCTGCAGAGACTCCGCACTCACCTGGATCGAGCGACGACGTTCTTCCAGCTGCTCAAAGGCGGACTGGTCGAAGTCAAAGCCTTTGACGGCCAGTTGACGGGCGATCTCTTCGGTCTGGGTGCGGACGCGTTTGGGGTCGAGCATGTTAATCCTGATTGGTCATCGGTTGAGTGGTTTGCGTGTCTGGGCATTATACCTGTGCAGACGTGGCATGCCATATTTCGGCCACCAACGGAGCGTCACTCCGCCGGGTCCGAACCGGGGTAGCGCCGTCGGTTACTGGCCTGGTTCAAAGCGTCCAGTCGCTGGCGTTTTTCTGCCAGCTTGATCTCCAGCCCCCGGTTGACGGGCTGATAGTAACGCCGGTGGTGGATCGGTTCCGGCAGATAGGATTCACCGGCGGCGAAGGCGTCGGGCTCGTCGTGAGCGTAACGGTACTCATCGCCATGCCCGAGGGATTTCATCAGTGCGGTGGGGGCATTGCGCAGATGCACCGGCACCTCATAGTCCGGGTCCTGGCGGATATCCGCCATGCACTGATTGAAGGCCTGATACACCCCGATACTCTTTGGCGCCATCGCCAGATAGGTGGTGGCCTGGGCCAGGGCAAGTTCCCCCTCTGGCGAACCCAGCCGTTCCTGGGCATCCCAGGCGTTCAGGCTGAGGGTCAGTGCCCGGGGATCGGCGTTGCCGATATCCTCGCTGGCGATCCGAACCAGTCGCCGTGCCACATAGAGCGGATCACATCCACCATCCAGCATCCGGCACATCCAGTACAGTGCGCCATCCGGATCAGAACCGCGAACCGACTTGTGCAGCGCGGAAATCTGGTCGTAGAAGCGATCACCGCCTTTGTCGAACCGGCGCAGGCTGGTTTGCAGTACCTGTTCCAGCACGGCGGCGGTAATCGCCGGCCGCCCCTGGTCATCCGGCTCGGCCAGATCGCTCCCCACCTCCAGAATGTTCAGCGCTCGCCGGGCATCGCCACCGGCGGCGATCGCCGCCAGGGACAGAACTTCGTCGGTGACGGCAATGCGGCCATCCAAACCTCGCGGATCTGTCAGAACCCGGCGCATCAGCCCCTGCAACTGGTCGGTGTCCAGGTGTTTGAGAACGTAGACCCGGGTCCGGGACAGCAGCGCGCTGTTGAGCTCAAATGAGGGATTTTCGGTGGTGGCCCCAACAAAAATGAAGGTGCCGTCCTCAATGTGGGGCAGGAAGGCATCCTGCTGACCCTTATTGAAGCGGTGGACCTCGTCCACGAACAACAGGGTGTCGCGCCCTTCTCCCTGTTTGCGCAGCTTGGCCCGTTCAACGATGGTGCGAATTTCCTTCACACCACTGAGCACGGCGGACACGGTTTCGAAACTGAGATCACCGACATTGGCCAACAAGCGGGCAAAGGTGGTCTTACCCACCCCCGGCGGCCCCCACAGGATCATCGAGTGCAGTTGTCCCTGCTCCAGGGCCCGACGCAGGGGCTTGCCCGGTCCGACCAGGTGATCCTGACCGACGTATTCGTCCAGCGAGCGGGGCCGCATGCGGGCCGCCAGGGGCTCAAAGCCCTGCTCATTGAACAGCGTATCCTGCATCAGGGGGCGTCCTGAATGACGTCCACGGATTCGGGGTAGTCCAGCTCAAAGGCACTGTCGGCCAGATCCTGATTCAGGCGGATGCTGTCAAAGCTGAGAATGCTCAATTGCGCCAGGGAATCCCGCATGCGCATTTCCTGCAGCTCACCATCGACGAACGACAGTTTCAGCGATACAAACAGGGAATCTGGATTCCTCGGTGTCAGGGTGAACTCTTCGGTCTCGTTGCCAAGCGCACGGTGGCTGATGTCATAGGTTTCAGCAAGATTATCCACTTCGCCGCTGAGCAGCAGCGCCGGCGTGCTGGAGGCGCGCTGGTCGAGTTTATGGATAGTGACCTGTTCCAGATCCGGGTCATAGAGCGTGACTTCTTCACCGTCACTGACGATGAACTGGGACATGGGCGAGTGGGTTGACCAGTAGAACAGTCCGGGGCGTTTAGCCTTGAGCTCACCACGGGTTTCCTGAACCTGACCACCGCTTTCATTGACCAATATCTGGATGAAACTGGCCTGGTAAGTCCGATACGACTTCAGGGTATCAGCCAGTTGCTCCGCAGCCGGTTCGGCCCAGGCACTCGGGGCGCTGGCCACCAGGGCAACCACGGCCGCCAGGTGGATCAGGCGACGGCCTAGTGTTCGTATCGATTCCATTACTGTTGAACTCCTGTGTTTGAGCTATCGGGGCTGAACGCCCCGGTTGGTTCTGTATTGCTGTGGGAGCGGTTCAGTCCCTGGGGGGTGGGGGTGCCAGCACTTCGCGGGCGCCGTTGTGCCCGGCAGCGCTGACCACGCCGGAGGCCTCCATGGCATCCACCAGGTTGGCGGCCCGGTTATAGCCGATCTTGAACTTGCGCTGCACCGAGGAAATGGACACCCGTCGGCCCTCGGTCACGAAGGCCACGGCCTCGTCGTACAGCGAGTCGCCCTCGCTGTCCCCGCCGCCTTCGGACAGTGACGGCACCCCCGGCAGGCTCTCACCCTCGGCACCCGTGAGCACTTCGTCGACGTATTCCGGCTCACCCCTGGCCTTCCAGGCGCTAACCACCCGATGGACCTCATCATCATCGACGAAGGCGCCGTGGACCCGTACCGGGAGACCGGTGCCCGGTGGCAGGTATAGCATGTCGCCATGCCCCAGCAACTGCTCGGCGCCGCCCTGGTCAAGAACGGTCCGGGAGTCGATCTTGGAGGACACCTGGAACGAGATTCGGGTGGGAATATTGGCCTTGATCAGGCCGGTGATCACATCGACCGACGGCCGCTGGGTTGCCAGGATCAGATGGATGCCGGCCGCCCTCGCCTTCTGGGCGATCCGCGCGATCAGTTCTTCCACCTTCTTGCCGACAATCATCATCATGTCGGCGAACTCGTCGATCACCACCACAATGAACGGCAGGGTTTCCAGTTCGGGACGCTCCTGTTCCTCATTCAGCAGGTGATCTTCGGGCTGCCACAGCGGGTCGAGCAGCGGTTCGCCGGCGTCCCGGGCTTCTCGGACCTTACGGTTATAGCCGGCGAGGTTACGCACCCCGAGACTGGCCATCAGCCGATAGCGGCGTTCCATTTCGGCAACGCACCAGCGCAGGCCGTTGGCGGCCTCCTTCATGTCGGTCACCACCGGCGCCAGCAGGTGGGGAATGCCATCGTAGATGCTGAGCTCCAGCATCTTCGGGTCCACCATGATAAAGCGGACCTCCTCCGGTGAGGCTTTCAGCAGCATGCTCAGCAGCATCGCATTGACCCCAACGGATTTACCGGAGCCGGTGGTCCCTGCCACCAGCAGGTGAGGCATCTTGGCGAGATTGGCCACCATCGGGTTGCCGCCGATGTCATTACCCAGTGCCAGCGTCACCGGCGAGCTGGATTCGGTAAATACCTTGGCGCCCAGCACTTCACTGAGTCGCACAATTTCCCGGCTTTCATTGGGGATCTCGATACCAATCACCGATTTGCCGGGAATCACTTCCACAACGCGGACAGACAGAACCGCCAGGGAGCGCGCCAGATCCTTCGCCAGGTTGGAAATCTTGCTGACCTTGACCCCGGGTGCCGGCTTGATCTCAAACCGGGTGATCACCGGGCCCGGGTTGACCTCCACCACTTCCACCGAAACACCGAAGTCCGCCAGTTTCTCCTCAAGCAGCCTGGACATGTGCTCCAGAGACTCCTCGGAGTACCCACTCTCTTTCTGGCTTTCAGGCGGGTCCAGCAGACTCAACGGCGGAATCGGGCTTTCCAGATCCTCCAGCAGAGATGGCTGCTTGCGATCCGTCGCTGGCGAACTGGCACGATCCTCCCGCTTGAAGGGCGAGATCCGGACCGACTTGGCCTTACTCTCCGCCGGCTTGCTGTCTGTGGCTGCGGGCTCGGCTTTGGGTTTCTTGCGGGCTGGGCGCGGCGCCGGTTCTTCAGCTACCGGGCGGGATACCGGGTCCGCCACCAGGGGCACGTCATCGGGCTCAAACGGCAGGTCTTCCAGGCCCGGTTCGCTGCGCTCCGGCGCCTGGCCGTCGTCTTTGTTGCTTCCGCCAAGGAATGGCAGTCGGCGCCACCAGGCGGGCTTATCATTCGCTTGCGGTTCGTCGTCGAGTTCGACCCGTTCCCGAAGCACAGGAGGTTCCGGCTCCCTGACGACTGGGCGCCGGGGTTCCGGCACTGCCGCTTCTTCGGGTACTGCAGGCTCGGTCTGGGGTTGTGGCCGCAGGGAAAGCGCAAACGCCTTCACTCGCTCGACCGTTTGCAGGGTCAGCTCGCCAACCTTGTCCATCAGCCAGAACCAGGACAGACCGGTGGTGACGGTGAGGGCGAACAGGAAGATGGCTACCAGCAGCAGGGTCGTGGCCGGCAGATTGAAAAACCGGACCATGGCATCAGAGACGGCCATGCCCATCACACCTCCGGATGAGGCGCTCAGACCAAACAACGAGTACAGTGACAACAGGCTGGTTGCCGACAGCAGAATCAGCAGAAAGCCCCCGAAACGCACCATGAACAGCGGCCAGTGCATTTCCAGCGGATCATTGCGCCTGCGCACCAGCATCACGGCGTACCCCGCCACCATCAGCGGGAACAGGAAGGCGACATGACCGAAGAAGTCCATCAACAGACTCGCCAGCCAGGCACCGGTACGCCCGGCGGCATTGGAGACCTGGGTTTGATGGCCGATGCTGGCCCAGCCTGGATCGGCCGGACTGAAGGTCACCAGCGCCATGCCCAGATAGATCGCCAGTACGATCAGCGCAATGACGGCGCCTTCACGGCTGCCCTGGGCAACCAGGCGCCGGAACCGCAGCTGTTTCTCGGTCAATTCCGGCGTTTTCTGTTTCTCTGTCTTTTTGGACTCGGCCATGAATGATCTGATTATTCCGTTACAGTTCGTGTACGGCGGGCCCGATGGGAGGAAGCGCCCTCCCCTGCCCTGTCAGGCCCGGCCAATATCCCGGATCAGGCGCCGGCAGCAAGTGCCGCCAGTCCCCGGGCGAGATCCTGCTTGAGGTCCTCGACCGACTCGATGCCGACCGACAGCCTCACCAGGTTCTCGGTAATACCAGCCCGCGCCTTGTCATCGTCGGACAGGCGACCGTGAGTCGTGGTGGCGGGATGGGTGATAGTGGTTTTAACGTCGCCCAGATTGGCGGTGATGGAAATCATGCGGGTGGCGTCGATCAGCGACCACGCCTGCTCCCGGCCTCCACGAACCCGGAAAGACAGCACGCCACCAAAGCCATCCTGTTGACGGGCCGCCAACTCATGTTGCGGATGGTGGCTCAATCCGGCGTAGAACACCTCTTCAACGGCGTCCTGCTGCTCCAGCCACTGCGCCAACTCTAACGCATTGTCACAGTGGGCACGCATACGAATCGGTAACGTTTCCAGGCCCTTGAGGAACACCCAGGCATTGAATGGGCTCATCGTCGGGCCGGCGGAACGGAGGAATCCGTAGACTTCCTCCATCAGTTTGGCTGAGCCCACCGCCACGCCGCCGACACAGCGACCCTGACCATCCAGGTACTTGGTAGCCGAGTGAATGACGATGTCGGCGCCCTGCGACAACGGACGTTGCAGCACCGGGGTACAGAAGCAGTTGTCCACCACCAGCAGAGCATCCGCGGCCCTGGCCAGATCAGACAGTGCCGCCAGATCGGCAACTTCGCATAGCGGGTTGGAGGGGGTTTCCAGGAACAGCATGCGGGTGTTGTCACGAACCGCACCCCGCCATTCCTCCATATCGGTCAACGACACGAAGGACGTCTCCACGCCGAAACGGGCGAGATACTTCTGGAACAGCACGTTGGTGGTGCCAAAGACCCCGCGGGAACACACCACATGGTCTCCGGCTTTCAACAGCGCAATGCAGGTGCTGAGGATGGCCGCCATGCCAGACGCCGTGGCGACGGCCCGTTCACCGCCTTCCATCGCCGCGATCCGGCCTTCGAAAGCCTGCACCGTGGGGTTGGTGAAGCGGGAGTAAATGTTTCCCGGTTCGTCACCGCCAAAGCGGGCTGCAGCCTGGGCGGCACTGCCGTAGACAAAGCTGGAGGTGGGGAAGATCGGGTCACTGTGCTCCAACTGGCCAGTGCGGATCTGCCCCGCCCTCACCGCCAGGGTATCGATCGACATGCCGTCCAGATCCGATTCCGGGATCCAGAGGTGTTCTTCGCGGCGGTGAGTCATGGGTGGTCCTCTCAGTCTTCGTCGTTGTGCAGGTCGATGATACCGTTGTCTTCATCATCGCCATTGCTGGCACTGCGGCTCTTGTCGTTGCGCAGGGCGTCAATGCGCTCAAGGTAGGCGGTGTCGATGTCACCGGTGACGTAGTTGCCGTCAAACACCGAGCATTCCCAGGATTCAATTTCAGGATTGACGTCATTCACGCAGGTGATGAGATCTTCCAGGTCCTGGTAAACCAGCCAGTCCGCACCGATGATCTCACAGATCTCATCCACGCTCTTGTCGTGCGCAATGAGTTCGTGGGCAGAGGGCATATCAATGCCGTAGACGTTGGGGTAGCGCACCGGGGGCGCCGCGGACGCGAAGTAGACGTTGCGGGCGCCGGCATCACGGGCCATCTGCACGATTTCCTCACAGGTGGTGCCGCGAACGATGGAATCGTCCACCAGCATCACATTCTTGCCACGGAACTCCAGGTCGATCGGATTCAGTTTCTGACGCACGGACTTCTTGCGCATCTTCTGGCCGGGCATGATGAAGGTGCGGCCGATGTAGCGGTTCTTGATAAACCCTTCCCGGAACTTGACCCCCAGGCGGTGAGCCATCTGCATCGCCGAGGTCCGGCTGGTATCAGGGATCGGGATCACCACATCAATGTCATGGTCCGGTCGCTCCCGCAGTACCTTGTCTGCCAGGGTCTCGCCCATCCGCAGACGGGCCTTGTAGACCGACACCTTGTCGATGATGGAGTCAGGGCGGGCAAAGTAGACATGCTCAAAGATGCAGGGAATCAGGTGTGGCTTGTCGGCACACTGCTGGGTGTAGAGGGTACCGTCAGTTTCAATGTACACCGCCTCGCCCGGTTCGATGTCCCGCACCAGGGTGAAGCCCGCGGCACTGAGTGCCACGCTCTCCGAAGCGATCATGTATTCCGTGCCTTCTTCGGTCTCGCGGGTGCCGTAGCAGGCCGGACGGATACCGTTGGGATCACGGAAGCCCACAATGCCATAACCGGTGATCATCGCAATGACCGCGTAGGCGCCCTTACAGCGCTTGTGAACGGCCTTTACAGCGGCGAAGATTTCATCCTTGGTGGGATTCAGTTTGCCCAGCTTCTGCAGCTCGTGGGCGAACACGTTGAGCAGGACTTCGGAGTCGGAGTTGGTGTTGATGTGGCGCAGGTCAGTACGGAACAGGTCCTGGCTCAGGTCGTCGGCATTGGTCAGGTTGCCGTTGTGGGCCAGGGTAATGCCATAGGGGCTGTTGACGTAGAATGGCTGAGCTTCGGCCGAGCTGGAACTGCCGGCGGTGGGGTAACGTACGTGGCCAATGCCGACGTTGCCCACCAGACGACGCATGTGGCGGGTGCGGAATACGTCGCGCACCAGGCCATTGTCCTTGCGGAGGTAGAAGCGCTCATCCTGGAACGTCACGATCCCCGCCGCATCTTGGCCCCGGTGCTGTAACACCGTCAACGCGTCATACAGCGACTGGTTGACGTTTGAAGTACTGACAATACCGACAATTCCACACATGGATAGGGTCTTCTCCGAAGCGTTAAAACTGAATGTTAGCGGGTGGTGGCCGCTGGTTCCATAGGGGGTTGTGACGGCTCCCCTGCGGGGCCGAGAAAGCGGGCAAATTCATCGCCAAAGGTGCGGCGCGACCAGTCTTCTACGGTGGCGAGGCGCTCGATCATGACGGACTCCCGCCACCAGGTATCATTGGCCAGCGGGGTGTAGCGGACCAGGGCAATGGCGACCACTACGATCACCAGTCCCCGAAGCAGGCCGAACGCCATGCCCAGAACGCGATCAGTGGCGGTCAGCCCGGTGGCATGTATCAGGTGTCCCACCATGTTATTGATAATGGCGCCGATGATCAGGGTGGCAAAGAACAGGATGGCAAAAGCGGCCACCAGCCGAACCATTGGAGTCTCAACAGTGTCGATGAGCAGGGACTGCATCTGCGGGTGAAACGTGCGGGCAATCACGAAGGCACCGACCCAGGCAACCATGGACAGGGCTTCACGCACAAAGCCGCGTTTGAGGCTGATCAGCGTGGAAACAGCAATCAGGGTGATGATGACCCAGTCGATCCAGATCAGCGCGTTCATGGAGTCCAGCAGCGAAGGTTCAGGGTTAAAGCGAAGCGCCTAGTCTAACAGGAATCGGGGGTGCACAAAAACGTGATTACCCCCGTTGTCGCAGGCGCTTACCTTGACGCTGCTCACCGATCGGAGCTGGTGATCAGGCTGTTGAGGCCAAACATGCCATCCAGTGCTTTTTTCGCACGCTCGGCCTCGGATTTGTCGGCGAAAGGACCACAGAACACCCGCGTCAGCGTGCTGTCGCCCCGACTGACGGTCTGCAGGTGGGAGCTGTAACCCTCCTTGCGGGCATTGTCCCGAAGACGGCGGGCATTGTCGGCGTTACCAAAACTGCCAAGCTGCACCACCCAGGCACCCTCCAGTGACCGGCTGTACTCTTCATCTGCCGGTGGTTCGGCTGCTGGCTGAGACGGCTTCGGGGCGGCCTCTGCGGCAACCTCAGCCTGGGCTGGCTCTGGTTCAGGCGTGGGTTCTGACTGGGGAGCCGGCTCCGGTGTCGTATTGACGGACTCAGCGACGGGCTCAGCGGTATTGCTCTTTGCCGCGACACCCTGCGGCTCGTCGTCTACCGGCTCAATGATCGGCTCTGGCTGGGACTGGCCGTCCGCCTCTTCCAGATAGTAGGAAGGCTGCTGGATATCCTGTTCCTCAACCGGCTCAACCTCCGGGAATGGCGGCTCCTCCGGCAGGGGAATAACCTGGGTCGAGCGCTTGGAGTGAGGCTCATCGAACAGCATGGGCACGAAGATAACCGCCAGGGACACCAACACCAATGCGCCGATCACCCGTTGTTTGAGTCCGTCCACCTTTAGCTAACCCCTGTCTGTGTTCAACGTGCTGTGTTCAACGTGCTGTGTTCAACGTATCGATGTGTCTTTGATGTCCGCCGATACTAACCGGCCAGGGTCAAGAACTCAAAATCATCGCCACCGGATGACGGAAGTTTAAGGCGCCTTCGATTCGGCCGCCAATGCCTCCGCACGTTCATCGGACGCCCCGAGCGCCACTCGCGCCTCGGCAACCGTAAAGAACGATCCGAACACGACAATCAGGTCATTTTCAGCAGCGTCGGCAACGGCCTGCTTCAGGGCATCGGCAACGGTTGCCTGCTGCGTCAGGGCGCACTCTCCCAACCGCTCGGACACCAGTGCCGCCAGGGTATCCGCACTGCGCCCCCGAGGCTGGTCCAGCCCCGCCAGGTACCAGTGCTGCACCACGGTGGCCATGGCATCGACGACACCGCCGGCGTCCTTGTCAGCCAGGCAGGCATAGACCGCGCGGACGACACCGCCGGCGCGACACCTGGCCTGCACCCGGCTTGCCAGCCAGGCAGCGGCATGGGGATTGTGGCCGACATCCAGATAGACATCCGGCTGCTGGGCACGCTGCTCAAAACGCCCAGGCAGATGGACTTTCGCCAGAGCCGCCTCGATCTCCGTCGCCGTCATCTCCGGCAGCAACGTCAGCGCCGCCATCACCGCGGCGGCCATGCTTGCCAATGGCAGCGCCGCATCCCGGGGCAGTGACAACTGTTGACCCAGTGAAGGAATCGACAAAACCGGCTGGGCAGCGTCTCCCGTCAGCATCATGTCGACCCCCAGGCGCTTGAGCGCAACCCTCTGGGCGGCGGCCTGTTGCAGCACCGACCGGGGCGGATTGGGGTCGACACAGATGGCGGGTCGACCAACCCGGAAGATACCGGCCTTCTCGAAGCCGATAACCTCGCGATCGTTACCCAGGAACGCGACGTGATCAATGTCCACCGAAGTGATGATCGCCAGGTCCGCATCCACTACATTGACCGCATCCAAACGGCCCCCGAGCCCCACCTCAAGCACCCAGTCCTGCACGCCAGCCCGGGCGAGCACGACAAATGCCGCCAGGGTGCCAAATTCGAAGTAACTCAGGGAAACGCCGCGCCGGGCCTCTTCGACCTGGGCGAACGCAGTCATCAGTTCATCGTCCGTCGCCTGGCGGCCGTCGATGGTGACCCGTTCGTTGTAGCGATGCAGATGGGGGGAGGTGTAGCAGCCCACGGTGCGGCCGGCGGCAGAAAGGACCCCGGACAGACACGCCACGGTGCTGCCCTTGCCATTGGTGCCGGCAACGGTCACCACCCGCGCTACGGGCGGTCGGGGAAACAGGCGGCGATAGACGGTGAGGACCCGGTCAAGGCCAAGATCGATCTCAACCGGGTGAATGGCTTCCAGGTAGCCCAGCCAGTCGTCAAGACTGGCGTTCGGCCCGGGCGCCAGTGGTTCAGCTGACGTCGGCATCGGCATCAGCGTCCGGTTTCTCGGTGATCTCAAACTCGATCGGCGGCTCCCCTTCCGGGCGCTCCTGATCGGTGAATTTTGCCAGCAGGCCAGAGACGCGCTCGCGCAGTTCGTGACGGTGCAGGATCATATCGATGGCGCCGTGCTCCAGCAGGAACTCGCTGCGCTGGAAACCTTCGGGGAGCTTTTCGCGGACGGTCTGCTCAATGACCCGGGGACCGGCGAAGCCGATCAGCGCGTTCGGTTCGGCAATGTTGAGGTCGCCCAGCATGGCCAGACTGGCGGAAACGCCACCGAACACCGGGTCGGTCATGATCGAGATGTAGGGAATCCCCTCCTGCTTCATCCGCTCCAATACCGCAGCAGTCTTTGCCATCTGCATCAGCGAGAAGATCGCCTCCTGCATTCGGGCACCGCCACTGGCGGAAAAGCAGACCAGCGGAATCCGTTCTTCCAGACAGACGTTGGCAGCCTGGACAAATTTCTCACCAACCACCTGACCCATGGAGCCGCCAACGAAGTTGAACTCGAAGGCGCAGGCAACCAGCGGAATACCCAGCGTCTTACCGCGCATGGCAAGCAGGGCTTCCTTTTCGCCGGTGGCTTTCTGGTTCTGGGCCAACCGCTCCTTGTAGCGGCGGCTGTCCTTGAATTTCAGGCGATCCCAGGGTTCCAGATCGGCACCGATCTCTTCGCGGCCGTCGGCGTCGAGAAAAATGTCGAGACGGCGGCGAGCAGTAACCCGGAGATGGTGGTTACATTTGGGGCAGACATCCAGATTCTTGTCGAGCTCGGGCTTGTACAGAAAAGCGCTGCATTTGGGGCACTTTTTCCACAACCCTTCGGGAACGCCAGTCCGCTGCTTGGATTCCGAGCGGATCTTGCTCGGCATGATCTTGTCAAGCCAGTTACTCATGGTTTTGTCCTGTCCTTCGATGCCTGCCTGAGCCTCACCAGGCCTGTTGATCAGGAGGCGAGGTCATCCAGTGCGGTGCGCATAGGTTTGAGCAGATCCCCCAGAGCGCGCTTCAGCTGCTCCGGATCCGCCTGGTTTCGGGCAATTGTATCGACCAGCACGCTACCGACAATTACACCATCGGATACCCGCCCCACAGCGGCGGCGGTTTCTGCATCCCGGATACCAAAGCCAACGCCAACCGGTAACGCGGTCAGGTCATGAATGTGCTGCACGCGTTCGGCCACTTCGTCAACGTTGATCTTGGCTGCGCCGGTAACGCCCTTGAAGGAAACATAGTACACATAGCCGGAGGAGTGATCGCTGATCGCCCGGATACGGTCGTCCGTGGTGGTCGGTGCCAGCAGGAAGATCGGGTCGAGCTTGCGGGCCGCAAACAGTGGCGCCACGTCATCCGCTTCTTCAGGCGGCAGGTCGACCGTCAGTACACCATCCACGCCGGCTGCGGCGGCAGCATCGGCGAACGTCTCATAGCCCATGGCTTCCATCGGGTTGAGGTAGCCCATCAGCACCACTGGCGTATCGTTGTCATCCTCGCGAAAGCGGCGAACCATGTCGATGACCTGACGCAGGGACGTGCCATGAACCAGCGCGCGCTCGCAGGCCGCCTGAATCACTGGGCCATCGGCCATGGGATCGGAAAACGGGACCCCCAGCTCAATGATGTCAGCGCCGGCTTCAATCAGCGTATGCATCAGCGATACGGTCTGATCCGGGTGCGGGTCGCCGGCAGTGATAAACGGGATCAGGGCCTTTCGTCCCTGCCCCTTGAGGTTCTTAAGTACCCCTTCAATACGACTCATGGCTGCTCCTTGTGCAGGCCGGCCGGGCGGCGTCGCCACCCGGCAGAAGCTCGGTTAACTCAGATTTCGATGCCGTCGATCTTGGCGATGGTGTGAATGTCCTTGTCGCCCCGACCCGAGACGTTGATAACCAGAATCTGGTCCTTGTCCATGGTCGCCGCCAGTTTGGTTCCGTAGGCCACGGCATGGGCGGACTCCAGTGCCGGCATGATGCCTTCAACACGGGTCAGCTGACGGAAGCCGGCCAGTGCCTCGTCGTCGGTCACAGACACGTAGTTGGCACGCCCAATGTCCTTGAGCCAGCTGTGTTCGGGTCCGACGCCAGGGTAGTCCAGGCCGGCACTGACGGAATGAGTAGCCGCAATCTGGCCATTCTCATCTTCCATCAGGTAGGTCCGGTTACCGTGAAGCACCCCGGGGCGGCCGGAGCACAGCGGCGCCGCGTGTTGCCCGGTCTCGATTCCGTGACCGCCGGCTTCAACACCATACATTTCCACGCCTTCATCGGTCAGGAACGGGTAGAACATGCCGATGGCGTTGGAGCCACCGCCAACGCAGGCCACCAGCGCATCCGGCAGACGACCGGCCTGCTTCAGGCTCTGGGCCCGGGTTTCACGGCCTATCACCGACTGAAAATCCCGCACCAGCAGCGGGTATGGGTGGGGACCAGCCACCGTGCCGATGATGTAAAAGGTATCGTCGACATGGGAGACCCAGTCCCGCATGGCATCGTTCATTGCATCTTTCAGAGTACGGGTGCCACTTTCAACCGCATGCACTTCGGCACCCAGCAGCTTCATGCGATAGACATTGAGGGTCTGGCGGGCAATGTCTTCGGCGCCCATGAACACATGGCACTCCAGTCCAAGCCGGGCACAGACTGTTGCCGTCGCCACGCCGTGCTGCCCTGCCCCGGTCTCTGCGATAACACGCTTCTTGCCGAGAAAGCTGGCCAGCAGCGCCTGGCCGATGGTGTTGTTTACCTTGTGAGCGCCGGTGTGATTGAGGTCTTCGCGCTTGAGCCAGATCTGGGCACCGCCGACTTCACGGGTGAGCCTTTCGGCAAAGTACAGCGGACTGGGGCGACCCACGTAATCGGCCAGGTCTTTGTCGAACTTCGCCTGAAACTCCGGATCGTTCTTCAGCTGGAGGTACTCTCGCTCCAGGGTCATCAACGAATCCATCAGGGTTTCGGACACGAAACGGCCACCAAACGCCCCGAAATGTCCGCGGCTGTCCGGCAGTGAACCCAGCATCTCTTCAGTCAGTTTTATCGACACGATGAACCTCGTTCAGGAATTCTTTGATTCGAGCGGCGTCTTTCACGCCCTTGCGGATTTCCACGCCACCGCTGACATCAACGGCCCAGGGTTTCACGGCGGTAATGGCGCGGGCTACGTTATCAGAGTTCAACCCCCCGGCCAATATGAGCGGCAGCGGCCGCTGCTGCGGGATCAGGGTCCAGTCAAAGGACTTGCCTGTACCGCCATAAAGGTTTGGATCATAGGCATCAAGCAGCAACCCCGACCCCAGCGAATAGCGCTCAAACGCGTCTTCGACATCTTCGGTGGTGGCCACCCGGACCGCCTTGATCCAGCGTCGCCCGAACTGATTGCAGAACTCGGGTGACTCGTCGCCGTGAAACTGGAGCAGATCCAGCGGCACCTGGTCGAGAATGTTACGAACATAGTCGGCGTCGGGATTGACGAACAGCCCGACCAAAGTGACAAATGCAGGCACGGCCGCAGCAATTCCCCGCGCCTGGGCAACGTCGACAGCCCTCGGGCTGGGGTCAAAAAACACCAGGCCGATAGCATCAGCACCAGCGTTGGCCGCCGCCAGGGCATCGCCGACGTTGGTAATGCCGCAAATCTTGGTTTTGGTCTTCATCAGTTGTGCCTGGCTTTGACATGGATCTGTGAAATTGGTCGCGGGCGATTGCCACCATCACCAAACCAGGGTCTCAGGAATCCCGGCCCACAATTTGCGAGTGGTGGACCAACGCCCTCAGGATACCCCACATCAACCAGATAAAGGCCAAACGGTGGCGCGGTTACCCCTGCCAGGGACCGATTGCGGGCGGCCAGTACCTCGGCAACCCATTGCTCCGGTCGTTTCCCAGTGCCCACCGCCATCAGTGCACCGGCGATATTCCGGACCATGTGATGGAGAAAGGCATTGGCCTGAACGTCAATCACCACATAGTCACCATGGCGGCTGACCGTCACAAACTCCATGAAGCGATTGGGGGACCGAGACTGACAACCGGCGGCGCGGAACGACGTGAAATCGTGTTCGCCGACCAGTGCCTGAGCAGCGCGATGCATTGCTTCTGCGTCCAGTGGCCGAAAGTTCCAGCTGACCTGGCGGCGAAGAATGCCAGGCCGCACCGGCCCATTGAAAATGACGTAACGGTAGCGCCGATAGATAGCGGAGAAGCGGGCATGGAAATCTGGCGCCATGGCTCCCGCCCAGTGAACCGAGATGTCATCGGGCAAGGCGGTGTTGATGCCCATCACCCAGGAACGGCGGTTGCGGACACTGGTGGTGTGAAAGTGCACGACCTGATAGCTGGCATGAACACCCGCATCGGTGCGGCCTGCGCAGACCAGCTCCACCGGATGGTCCGCGACCCTGGCAATGGCCTTCTCCAATTCCCCCTGGACAGAACGCACTCCGGACTTCTGGTACTGCCAGCCGTGAAAGTGCTCGCCATCGTATTCAAAAACTACCGCGACACGGCCATCGCCAATCGCATTATCAGTACTCAGCGGGGGTGGATCGATAAACAAGGGTCGTCAGCGCCTGATCGTATGGGTCTTGTCGGCAGCCCTGTTGAGCCGCCGCCAGAACGTAAAACGCCGGCCCAAGTCCGGGCCGGCGGCTTACAGGGTGAGAGGTTATTATAACCAATCAGGACAGAGTTTTAAGGAGATCCTGCGCCTCTGCCTTCTGTTGGTCATTCCCCTCAATCGCGACCTCTTCGAGAATGTCCCGGGCACCATCACTGTCGCCCATCTCGATGTAGGCTCGCGCCAGGTCGAGCTTGGTGGCAGCCTCATCGGTACCGGCAAGGAAGTCGAAGTCATCATCGTCCCCCAGCTCGGATTCATCGATATCCGGAACGGCTGAACGGCCTTCCGCTTTCGACTCCGACTGATCCGATTCCTTCGCTTCTTGCCCGGCATCCGCTGTGTCGTCAACAGATTCATCTGCCAGCGGAATATCGAGATCCTCGTCAGTCAGATCATCCGCGACTGACAGATCGGCGTCAGCGGCTTCTAAATCGTCGCTGTCGGCCGGTGAATCCAGAGCTTCCGGCACCTCGGCGTCAGACTCAGGCTGGGCTGGCTGTTCCTCCGCAACCTCTTCCATCAGCGCCAGATCCTCATCGCTGATATCGAGCTCCAGATCATCAAGACCGCCATCATCACCTGCCAGGGCGTCACTCTCATCTTCACCGGCAACCTTGTCCAGCTCAGCGTCCAGTTCGTCAAGGAACGACTCATCCAGCGCACCGTCTTCACCAACCACCAGATCGCCTTGCGCTCCGGCATCATCCGTAGACTCTGACCCACTTTCCAGGGCCGAAAAATCTTCGGTGGCAAGCGGATCTTCATCGGTCAGAGATGGCGTTTCAGTGCTCTCCTCCTGGGAGGGCTCCTCGAGGTCGAGGGCGTCGATATCGAGATCGTCCAGCGACTCCAGCTCGTCTTTGTCCGCATCTTTGGACTGAGTAGCCTGATCGTCCTCCAGCAGGCCATCGAGATCACCGTCATCCAGATCCAGGGAGGCAAACTCATCCTCCAGTGAATCGCTGTCAGCACTCTCAAGCCCAGTCTCGACGTCGTCGCCCAGATCCAGTGACTGTTCCAGCTCTGCCAGCTCTGCATCGAAGTCGTCCGCACTGTCTGTGGACTCTACGGAATCGAACTCGAGGCTGTAGCCATCGTCCTCGCTTGCCGGCTCTGTGGTCTCGTCTGCTTCCGCCGACTCGACACCAGCGTCGTCCTCACCGGATTTCACGTCGATATCCGACAGATCGTACTCGATGGGACGGTCCCGGGTATCGCGATCATCTTCCTCAACGCCGTTTTCGTCCAGGCCCTCCAGTGCGCCTTCGAGGTCCGCAGTGAGTGCGTCATCGTCAGCTTGCGGCTGCGCCGCCTCAGGTTGTTCGTCCTCTTCTGGCTGCGTTGCACCGAAGCTGTCCGACATCAACTGGGATTCCAGATCGTCAATGCTCGGAACCGACTCGGCTTCCTCGAGGCGTGCTCTCAGGCTTTCGGCCTCCGCAATCGCCTGCTCATCCTCAAACGCTTCCAGCTCGCTGTACTGCTTCTCAAAGGAGTCGCGATCTTCAGCGTCAGCGTAAACACTCAGCAGCTTGAGGCGCAGATCGGTGCGACTCGGCTCCCGGGAAATGGCATTCTCCAGAGTGCTTACAGCCTGATCGGTACGACCATAAGCGACGTAGGTATCGGCCTCAGCGATTGGGTCGACCCGCTCTTCAGCATCCTGAGGTGCGGCTTCCTCGCCGGTCTCGACCTCATCGCCAAGGGCAATGGAATCGCCCTCGTCGTCACTTTCGTTGGTGAGTTGCTCGTAGAATTCTTTCTCTTTGCTGGCGTTGCGGCGAGCCACCAGCAACAGACCCAGCAACAGCGCAACCACACCGCCACCAAGACCAATCTGGTACATCGGGTTGGTCATGATCTCGTCGATGAGGTTGTCCGGGAAGCCTTTCTCGGGCTCGGGCTGCGGCGCAGGCGGGGCGGCTTTCTTGGGCTCTTTGGCTGCCGTCGTTGCCGGTGCGGCCTGCTCTCCGGCCGCAGACTCGGGCTGACTGGATGACTGATCCATGCCGGCCATATCCGTTTCGCCGTCTGCCGCCATGCCAGTCTCAGCATCTGGCTCGGCAGTCATGGTGTCTGAGCCGGTCGCTTCATCGCCACCGTCAGGCATCATGCCATCATCGTCTGCCAGTTCGGATTCATCACCGGCCAGTTCGGTCGGGGCCTCGCCCTCCACGTCCGTTGCCGGCTCCAGGCCGATATCATCCGCCATCCCGTCCTGTGAGGCGTCAACCTCACTGGCCATGGCATCGTCACCTGCGGCTTCATTGGTGGTGATGTCATCACCACCTTCAACCGGGGCAGACACCTGCGGCGCGTCACCTTCCGATACCGACTGTTCGAACTCCGCCAACTGGGTGTTCTTAAGCTCCAACAGACGCTGCAGGGTTTCGACCTGATCCTGAAGGTCTTCAACCCGGCCACTGAGGTCTTCGTTTTCGCGACGAGTGGCTTCAAGTTCCTCCATCGCCACTGCGCTACCGGCATCCACGCCACCAGCCAGTTGACCCTGGCCGCCGGCGGAACCACCGTCGTCGGCATCACGAGAGCCTTCATCATCGGCAACCAGCAGCTTCAGCTCATCCGGGCCGCTGCTCGCGGTACCGGAGTCCGTCGATGGCGCTGAAGGCGCATCATCGCGCGCATCCACGGCACGGCGTTCAGTAGACAGCTGCTGATTCTGCTGGGCAACCTGGCGACTGGCCTCACCTGCGGTACGGGACTGGATCTGCTCAAGACTGGGCACTCGCAGTACCTGGCCGCGCTTGAGGCGATTGATG
The DNA here is from genome assembly GCF_023156385.1 of Marinobacter xestospongiae. Classification (GTDB taxonomy): domain Bacteria; phylum Pseudomonadota; class Gammaproteobacteria; order Pseudomonadales; family Oleiphilaceae; genus Marinobacter; species Marinobacter xestospongiae. Next base: position 115,754 of record NZ_JAKZAK010000006.1, on the reverse strand, counting down.
TTGCCGCCAATAAACGCATCCGGGTTCAGGTCCTGGATTGCCAGCATCACCTGCTGATGGGAAACGCTGTTGTTCGGACGAACCTGTGAGGCGATGCCCCAGAGCGTGTCCGAGGCACTGGTTGGCCCCAGCGTATCGCCGGCAGACGCACGCGGCGCCGCCGGAGCCTGACGAGACGGCGTGCTGGGTGCAGATACCTGACGCTGGGGCGTCGGTGCCTGGGTGGTGGGCGCCTGAACGGTCTCCTCGACACCGGAATCCTCGGCGTAGACCGGTGGATCAACCAGCACCGCGTATTCCCGCATCAACCGGCCGCTGGGCCAGGTCACTTCCAGCAGGAAGTTGAGATAGGGTTCTTTGACAGGTTCCGTGGTGGAAACGTTGACAATCAGACTGCCATCGGCAGCCGTACTGACGTTAAAGCGGAGTCTGCTAAGGAAGTAATTTCGATCAATGCCAACCCGCCGGTACGCGTCTTCCGAAGCGAGGTTCACAAAGACTTCGTTGGGGTTAACGCCCTCACTGCTGTTGAGGGAAATGTCGGCCTCGAGCGGCTCATTCAAATAGGACTGAAGCTCAATATCTCCCAATCCAAGAGCCTGTGCGACTCCCGAGCCGAGCCCTCCAGCCAGCGCCAGGGCAACCGCAAGCTTGCGTACCTTCATGCTTTTTCCTTTCCAGTCTCCGTTATTCGTTACTGCTTTATTCAAACAGAATCGGACGAGGTTGGATGACTATCGTCTATAACTCTTCTAGTTATTATGCGACCCGACATCGTAGTGATTGGGCAAGTATTGTTGATAAAGCCAGTTTTATCAATCAATCAGCCCTTTTCGTTCCACCAATTTTTTAGCTGTTTCATGGAACTTGCTGTTACCGCGTCATCATAGCTTCAGTTTTATGACGCGCAGTATGTCATTCCCAGCAGATCGCTCCTTTGACTCCGGACAACCCAGCTTACCAGTGAAGCAGGTTGCATCCATTCGTCATCCGGAAGGGAAACGACCGGTCTCAAGGGGGGTCGCCTGGGAGACTTGCAAGTCTAGCCTACACGCCAGACGGCGTGAACCGGCAACCACCGAAAATAACAGGGGCGGAGACTGAAAGTCAGCCTCCGCCCCTGTTTGGTTGCCGGAAACCGGACACAGTTGGCAGAACGCCAAAGTGCCGGTGGCGCCATTAGCGCTCCTGCAGTATCCGCAGCATCCGGCGCAATGGTTCCGCCGCACCCCACAACAACTGGTCACCAACGGTGAATGCGGAGATATACTCCGGCCCCATCGCCAGTTTGCGGATTCGACCCACCGGAATGCCCAAGGTGCCGGTAACCTTTGCAGGCGTAAGCTCCTGCATGGTCGCTTCCTTGTCATTCGGAACGACTTTCACCCAGTCGTTGGCGCCATCAAGAATCGATTCGATCTCGTCCAGCGGCAGATCCTTGCGCAGCTTGATGGTCAGCGCCTGGCTGTGGGAGCGCATGGCGCCGATACGAACACAGATGCCATCGATCGGCACCGGGTTATCGCTGCGACCCAGAATCTTGTTGGTTTCGCACTGCGCTTTCCACTCTTCCTTGCTCTGACCGTTATCGAGCTGTTTATCGATAAACGGAATCAGGCTGCCACCCAGCGGCACGCCGAAGTGGTCGGTTGGGAAGCTGTCAGAACGCATGGTTTCGGTGACCTTGCGATCAATGTCCAGAATGGCAGAGGACGGATCGGCCAGCAGCTCCGACACGCCATCACGCAGCTCGCCCATCTGCGACAAAAGTTCCCGCATATTCTGGGCGCCAGCACCGGAGGCTGCCTGATAGGTCATCGGAGATACCCACTCAATCAGGTCCTGCTCCAGCAGACCACCAAGGGCCAGCATCATCAGGCTGACGGTGCAGTTGCCACCGATGTAGTCCTTGACGCCGCGGTCAAGCGCTTCATCAATAACGTTACGGTTGACCGGGTCCAGAACAATGACGGAATGATCCGCCATCCGCAGCGTAGACGCGGCGTCAATCCAGTAGCCTTCCCAGCCACTGTCACGCAGGCGCTGGAATACGTCCTGGGTGTAGTCGCCACCCTGACAGGTGACGATGACGTCCATTCCTTTCAGGGTCTCGATGTCAAACGCGTCCTGGAGAGGTGGAACGCCATCCTTGCCCACGTCCGGTGCCGGTTTACCGGTTTGGGAAGTGGAGAAAAATACCGGTTCGATGTCGGCGAAATCGTTTTCTTCACGCATGCGCTGCATGAGGACTGATCCCACCATGCCACGCCAACCTACAAGTCCAACTCGCTTCATGTGCGACCTTTGAACCTCATTTTATGCCCGCCCCTTGCCCGTATCGCCGGCAGGGACAGGATGGATGATCCCGCGGCAACGCATCTTGTTGCCGTCGGGTTCGCTGATGTTATAGCGCTGCCAGTACCGCCTCACCCATTTCACGGGTGGTTACCTTGCGGCCGTCGTCGGACATGATGTCCGCGGTACGCAGTCCCTGGTCCAGCACTTTGCTGACCGCTGCCTCGATGGCCTGTGCTGCGTTTTCCGCCTGCAGGCTGTAACGCAGCATCATGGCGGCAGACAGAATGGTGGCCAGCGGATTGGCAATGCCCTGACCGGCGATGTCCGGCGCGGAACCGTGACAGGGCTCGTACATGCCCTGCTTGTCAGAGTTCAGTGAGGCCGATGGCAACATGCCAATTGAGCCGGTCAGCATTGCCGCTTCGTCGGAAAGAATATCACCAAACATGTTGCCGGTCACAATCACATCAAACTGCTTGGGTGCGCGAACCAGCTGCATCGCCGCATTGTCGACGTACATATGGCTCAGTTCGACATCAGGGTAGTCCTTCGACAACTCTTCCATGATCTCCCGCCACAGCACTGTTACTTCCAGTACGTTGGCCTTGTCTACAGAGCACAGTTTCTTGTTGCGCTGCTGCGCAGCCTCAAACGCGACCCGACCAATTCGACGGATCTCGGACTCGGAGTACACATACGTGTTGTACCCCTGGCGCTCTCCTCCATCCAGCTCACGGACACCTCGTGGTTGGCCAAAATAGATGCCACCGGTGAGCTCGCGCACGATCAGGATGTCAAGGCCAGACACCACTTCCGGCTTGAGGGAAGACGCCGATGCCAGTTGCGGGTAGAGAATGGCCGGCCGCAGGTTGCCGAACAGCTCGAGGCTCGAGCGCAGACCCAGCAGGCCTTTCTCGGGACGAATGGCCATGTCCAGGCCATCCCATTTAGGACCACCAACAGCGCCCAGCAGGATCGCGTCGGCCTTGCGGGCCTTGTCCAGGGTGTCGTCCGGTAACGGCACTCCGGTGGCATCAATCGCCGCGCCGCCAACGTGAGCGGAATCAAACACCAGCCCGAGGTCGAACTGCTCGTTCACCTTGTGCAGCACCTTCTCCGCCTCTGCCACGATTTCCGGGCCGATGCCGTCGCCGGGCAACAACAATACCGATTTACTCATGCTCTACTCCTTCTCAACCTGTTGTTCTGTCGTTGTCCGGCCCGGGGCAGCCCCGGGCCGGGAATCAATTACCGGTATTGAACAGCCAGGGCGCACTCTGGCGGCGCTTGCTCTCGTAATCCCGGATCAGGTCCGCATCTTCCAGGGTCACGCCAATGTCGTCCAGGCCATTGAGGAGACAGTGACGGCGGAAGTCGTCCACCTCAAAGCCAAAGGTGTCGCCGCCAGGCGTCATGACCGTCTTGGCTTCGAGGTCAATGGCTAACTGATAGCCTTCCTGCTGCTCAGTTTCCGCAAACAACTGGTCAACCACAGACTCTTCCAGAACAATGGGTAACAAGCCATTCTTAAAGCAGTTGTTGTAGAAAATATCGGCAAAACTCGGGGCAATGATGACCCGGAAACCAAAGTCGTCCAAAGCCCAGGGAGCGTGCTCACGACTGGAGCCACAGCCAAAGTTGGTTCGCGCCAGCAGCACACTCGCGCTCTGGTAACGCGGCTGGTTGAGGACAAAGTCCGGATTCAGCGGACGCTGCGAGCAGTCCTGGTCCGGCTTGCCTTCGTCCAGGTAACGCAGTTCATCGAACAGATTGGGACCAAACCCGCTGCGCTTGATGGATTTGAGAAACTGCTTGGGAATGATCATGTCCGTATCCACATTGGAACGGTCCAGGGGGGCAACAACGCCCTGATGTTGCGTAAAAGCGCGCATGGGACTTATCTCCTTGTGGATCAGTGGGTCAGATCGCGAACGTCGACAAAATGGCCGGCGATGGCTGCCGCGGCCGCCATACCCGGGCTCACCAGGTGGGTACGGCCACCGAAGCCTTGCCGCCCCTCGAAGTTACGGTTGGAGGTGGAGGCGCAGTGCTCGCCCTGCCCCAGTTTGTCGGCGTTCATCGCCAGGCACATGGAGCAGCCGGGATCACGCCATTCCAGACCGGCCTCGATAAAGATCCTGTCGAGGCCTTCCTGTTCGGCCTGGGCCTTGACCAGACCGGAGCCCGGTACCACCATCGCCTGTTTCAGGCTTGCCGCCACCTTATGGCCTTTCACCACCGCGGCCGCCTCGCGCAGATCTTCAATGCGGGAGTTTGTGCAGGAACCGATAAACACCCGGTCGAGCTTGATGTCCGTAATCGGCATATTGGCGTCCAGCCCCATGTACTTCAGCGCCCGGACAATGCCTTCGCGCTTGATGGGGTCCGCTTCGGCGGCCGGGTCTGGCACCGTACCATCCACACCTGTGACCATCTCCGGCGAGGTGCCCCAGGTTACCTGAGGCTGAATATCACGACCTTCCAGCTCCACGACCTTGTCGAATTCCGCGTCATCGTCACTGTGCAGGGTGCGCCAGTAGTCAACCGCGGCATCCCACTGCTCACCGCTCGGGGCGAACGGACGACCCTTGACGTAATCGATGGTGATGTCGTCCACCGCCACCATACCGACCCGGGCACCGGCTTCAATGGACATGTTGCAGATGGTCATACGGGCTTCCATTGACAGCTTGCGGATCGCTTCGCCGCCAAACTCGATCGCATAGCCTGTACCACCGGCGGTGCCGATCTTGCCGATGATGGCGAGAACCACGTCTTTGCCGGTCACGCCGGCACCGAGTTCGCCGTTGACCTTCACCAGCATATTCTTCATCTTTTTCTGGACCAGGCACTGGGTCGCGAGGACGTGCTCAACTTCGGACGTGCCGATCCCGTGGGCCAGTGTGCCAAACGCGCCGTGAGTCGAGGTGTGAGAGTCACCGCACACGACGGTCATCCCCGGCAGCGTGGCGCCCTGCTCCGGCCCGATGACATGAACGATGCCCTGACGCTGATCCTTGATCTTGAACTCGAGGATGCCAAACTCGTCGCAGTTGCGGTCCAGAGTCTCAACCTGGGTACGGGATACCGGATCCACGATGCCGTCGATGCCCTTGTCGCGATCGGTGGTTGGCACGTTGTGATCCGGCGTCGCCAGGTTGGCGTCCAGTCGCCACGGTTTGCGGTTGGCCAGGCGCAAGCCTTCAAACGCCTGGGGCGATGTGACTTCGTGGAGCAACTGGCGATCGATATAGATCAGCGCAGACCCGTCATCCCGTTGCTTGACGAGATGGTCATCCCACAATTTGTCGTAAAGGGTTTTACCGGCCATGACTGGCTCCTCAGCTCTCTCAGTGGTTATTCTGACTGTGTTTTATTCGACCGCGTCTATCCGACAACGTCTTTTCGGTAACCGCCTGCCCGGCGCGTGAATCCCTGGAACAAGTGGCGGTGACTGTGGCGATCATGGTATACCCTTCCTTGAGATAACCTCAATTCATGTTTTTTATAGATTGCATTCCACTTAGGAATGCAAATGCCTGCAGGGACAACCATGGACACCAACAGCCTCAAGGCGTTCGTCACCATTGTCGATATCGGCTCTTTCTCAGAGGCCGCTGAAACCCTGCACCTGACTCAGCCCGCCATCAGTAAACGACTGGCAGCCCTTGAGAATCAACTCGGCAGCCCGCTGGTGGATCGACGCCAGCGTCACCTGCAACTGACCGAAGCCGGCAGCCGGCTATTGCCCCATGCCCGCCGCATTCTGGACGAGCTTCACAACGCCCGGGTGGCGCTTTCGCCAGACAACGACGATATTGGAGGGGAGTTGGACATCATTGCCAGCCACCATATCGGACTCCATCACCTGCCAGCCTGGCTGCGCCGGTTCAATCGGGAGCACCCACAGGTGCGCCTGAACCTGCAGTTCATGGAGTCCGAAAGCGCCTACGTGCAAATGCGAAAACGCAACGCCGAACTGGCGTTCGTCACCCTCAGTGATGACATGGACAACAACTTCGTGGTGTACGAACAATGGGCGGACCCCATGGTCTTCGTCAGCGGACCGGAGCATCCGCTGGCGCGACTGACCGCACCCGGGCTCGCGGACCTTAGCCCGTACCCGGCGCTGTTGCCCGACACCTCCACCGCAACCTATCGAGTGGTCAGCCGACTGTTCCTGGAGCAGTCCCTGGCACTGAAGCCGAAGATGCCCACCAACTACCTGGAGACCATCAAAATGATGACCAGCGTTGGGCTGGGCTGGAGTGTGCTGCCGCTGAGCATGGTGGATGACTCCATCGTTCGCCTGCCGATCACCCAGCCGGTGAGCCGGGTTCTGGGCGCCATCGGCCTGGACGGACGCACGCTGAGTTCGGCGGCACGGGCGCTGCGGGATATTGTTCATGGCGAACAGATCAAGACACCGGGTTGAACAGAGATCTCCCTCACTGAACCCGCTTTAACGACAGAGACAAGGAGACCCGAATGGGCTTCGACGACTACCTCAAGATCCTTGCCGTCAAAGACGGCTCTGACCTGTACCTCAGCACAGGCGCGCCACCCTGCGCCAAGTTCCAGGGCACCCTGAAGCCGATCGACCGAACGCCCCTGAAGCCCGGCGAGATCAAGGAGATCGCCTACCGGATCATGGATCAGGAGCAGATCGAGGAATTTGAGCAGGAACTGGAAATGAACCTGGCTTACAGCATTCCCCAGGTAGGCCGGTTCCGTATCAACATCTTTCGACAGCGCAATGAGCTGTCCATTGTGGCCCGCAATATCGTGACCGAGATTCCCAACGCGGATGACCTTGGGCTTCCACCCATCCTGAAAGATGTGGTGATGTCCAAGCGTGGCCTGGTGCTGTTCGTTGGCGCGACCGGCTCTGGTAAATCCACTTCCCTGGCGGCACTGATCGATCACCGAAATTCCAACTCCCGGGGTCACATCATCACCATTGAAGACCCGGTTGAGTACATTCACCGTCACAAGAAGTGCATCGTCAATCAACGGGAAGTTGGCGTTGATACCCGGAGCTTTCATCAGGCGCTGAAGAATACCCTGCGACAGGCGCCGGACGTTATCCTGATCGGCGAAATCCGCGACCGGGCAACCATGGAGCACGCCCTGGCATTCGCCGAAACCGGCCACCTGTGCATCTCCACGCTGCACGCCAACAACGCCAACCAGGCCCTGGACCGGATCATCAACTTCTTCCCGGAAGAGCGGCGTCCTCAGTTGCTGATGGACCTGGCCATGAACATTCGCGCCTTTGTGTCACAACGCCTGATCCCAACCCTGGACGGCAAGCGCTGCGCCGCTATCGAGGTGCTGCTGGGCACGCCCACGATCAGCGAGCTGATCCTCCGTGGCGAGATTGATGGCATTAAAGAAATTATGGAAAAGTCGTCGAACCTTGGCATGCAAACCTTTGATCTGGCGCTGTTCAACCTTTGGAAAGAAGGCAGGATCAGCCAGGAGGAGGCGCTGAAAAACGCGGATTCTGCCAACAACCTCCGCCTCAAGATCAAGCTGGATGGTGGCCAGCCTGACAGTCCGCCAACTGTAACTGCCAGCCCCCGACCAGCATCGGCACCAGGCAAACCGGATGGCGGCCTGTCGCTCAAATTGGAGGAACCGGATGAGGACCCGGATCAAAGCTGATCAGTCGGGAACACCGGAAGGCTCCGGCGGCGCTTTGAGGCCCCGCCAGGCAACCAGCACCCCCAGGGCGATGGCGACCGCACTGCCCCAGAATGCCCCGTCGGTACCCACGCCCTCCACCAGGAAGCCGGAGAGCCAGGCACCGACAGCGCCGCCGGCACCAAACGTCAGGCCACTATAGAGTGCCTGACCCTGGCCATGATGGCCGCCGCCGAAATAGCCATGGATGTACTGGACCGACAGCGCATGCAGCGCGCCGTAAGATGCGGCATGGAGCAGCTGGGCAAACACCAGAACGGCCAACAGGGACGTTGCCTCGGCGATGAGCACCCACCGTAACAGCGTCAACAGCAGCGCGGCGATCGCAATCTGGCGCACAGTGAACCGACGAAACAGCCGATGCATTACGATAAACAGCGCAATTTCAGCAATGACCCCCAGCGACCAGAGCACGCCAATGGCAAACTTGCCGTAGCCGTGTTGTTCCAGGTGAATGCTGAAGAAGGTGTAGTAGGCGCCGTGCGACACCTGTAGCAGGAAGTTCATCAGAAAGAAGGCGATCACTGCCGGATGCCGCAGGATGGCCCATAACTCGGCAGCACCGGCCGTTGAGCGTGCCGGACCACGCTCGGCTGGCACCAGAAAGGCGGAGATGGCGATGCCGGCAAACACCGGCATCACAATCCACGGCAGGAAACCGATGGGCAGCCACTCCAGGATCGCACCAACACCGGCCACCGCACCGACAAAGCCCACCGAACCCCAGAGCCGAACCCGGCCATAGCGCGCCCGATCCCGACCCAGCCCCTGCAGGGTGATCACCTCATACAGCGGCAGCACGGCGTTCCAGAAGAAGGTGAAGGCCAGCATCACCAGCAACAGTCCGAAGAACGCCGGTTCCAGAAACACGCCGGAGAAGCAGACGGCGCCAACCAGAGCGCCGGTGCGCACCAGTCGCACCCGCTGTCCGGTGCGGTCGCCGAGCCAGCCCCAGACGCTGGGCGCGACGATCTTGGTGAGCTGGATCGTCGCCATCAGGGTGGCGATTTCAAGGTAGCTGAACCCTCTGTCTTCCAGATACAGCGACCAGTAAGGCAGCAGCGCCCCCAGCAGGGCAAAGAACCAGAAGTAGAGGTTGGACAGCCGCCAGTAAATACGCCCTACCCTCGGTTGCGCTCGATATCCGGGGTGGCAACCTCCACGTCGCCATTCTGGGCGCGATGGCGCAGATAGTGATCCATCAGCACCAGGGCCATCATGGCCTCGGCAATGGGTGTCGCTCGGATGCCGACACAAGGATCGTGGCGACCGGTGGTAATCACTTCCACCGGGTTGCCATGGACATCAATGCTACGCCCCGGCAGGCGCAGGCTCGAAGTCGGCTTGAGCGCGATACTGGCAAGGATCGGCTGACCGGAAGAGATGCCCCCGAGGACACCGCCGGCATGATTGGAGAGGAAGCCTTCCGGCGTCAGCTCGTCCCGGTGTTCGGTCCCCTTCTGGCTGACCGATCCGAATCCGGCCCCAATCTCAACGCCTTTGACAGCATTGATGCTCATCAGCGCATGAGCCAGATCGGCGTCAAGACGATCAAAGATCGGCTCGCCAAGCCCCGGCGGGACGCCTTCGGCCACCACATTGATGCGGGCGCCAATGGAGTCACCCTCCTTGCGCAAGGCATCCATGTAGGCTTCCAGTTCCGCCACCTTGTCGGCGTCCGGGCAGAAGAACGGGTTCTGGTGTACCTGGTCCCAGTCCAGCTTGTCGATCACGATGGGACCAAGCTGGGACAGGTAGCCACGAATGTTAATACCAAGCCGTTGTTGCAGAAACTTGCGGGCCACGGCACCTGCGGCAACCCGCATCGCGGTCTCCCGGGCGGAAGAGCGGCCGCCACCACGATAGTCGCGGAACCCGTACTTGTGGGTGTAGGTGTAATCGGCATGGGCCGGCCGGAACTGCTCGGAAATCTTGGAGTAGTCCTTGGAACGCTGGTCGGTGTTCTCAATCAGCAGGCCGATCGGTGTGCCAGTGGTACGCCCCTCGAAGACGCCAGAGAGGATGCGGACCTGATCCGGTTCCCGGCGCTGGGTGGTGTGGCGTGACGTGCCCGGCTTGCGACGGTCCAGATCGCCCTGCAGGTCGGCCTCGCTCAGCTCAATTCCGGGTGGGCATCCATCAATGATGCACCCCAGAGCTGGCCCGTGGCTTTCCCCAAAGGTGGTCACCGAAAACAGCTTTCCAAAGGTATTTCCAGACATAATTCAATATCTTATTCAGGTTATTTAAAACAGGTTCGAGCCATTGAAGATGCCGACCTAACGACCACTCTGCGCTCGCCAGGCTTTCAGGTCGGCAGCGGAAAGCAGGAATACACCATCACCGCCGTTCTCAAATTCCAGCCAGGTCAGGGGCAGTTGTGGGTAGGCGGCATCCAGCGCCGGCCAGCTGTTCCCGACTTCAACTATCAGCAAACCGTCCGGGGTCAGATGGTCCGCAGCCTGGGCGAGTATCCGATGGGCAATATCAAGACCATCGTCCCCCGCAGCAAGCCCCAGTTCCGGTTCATGTCGAAACTCATCCGGCATGCTCGCCATGTCTTCGGCATCCACGTACGGCGGGTTACTGAGGATCACATCGTAGCGGCCTTCGATGTTGTCGAACACATCGGACTGAATGGCCTGCACCCGGTCACCCAGCTCATGGTAATCGATGTTGCTGACGGCAACGTCCAGGGCATCGCCGGAAAGATCCGCCAGATCCACCTCGGCATCCTCAAACACCGCCGCCGCGGCGATACCAATACAGCCGCTGCCGGTGCAGAGATCCAGTATCCGGTTGACCGGACGATCCCCCAGCCAGGGTTGCAGGCCAGCCTCAAGCAGTTCACCAATCGGCGATCGGGGCACCAGAACCCGCTCATCGACATGGAATGGCAGCCCCATAAACCAGGCTTCACCCAGCAGGTAGGCCAGCGGCACGCGCTCATTGATACGGCGGTCAGCCCTGTCCAGGATCAGCTCTCGCTCTTCCCGGGTGAGACGGGCATCCAGGAACAGCTTGTTGTTCTCCAGCGGCAGATGGAGGCTGCGCATCACCAGCTGGACGGCCTCATCCCACACATTGTCAGTGCCATGGCCATAGAACAGCGGCGAGGCTGCAAACCGGGAAGAGACATAGCGGAGGTAATCGCGCACGGTGTGCAGGTCGTCAATCGGCTGGGTCACGTCATTTCCTTGAGATCAATGCGTCGGGTGGCGAATTATACGCTAGATCGCCAACGGACCAGAACTGTTCTGCGCCTGTTCGTAGCGATCCAGGGCCAGAATCATTCGCTCACGGCCCAGCTGTATCAACTCCGGTGCCTTGTGGTAATCGTAGGTACGGCAGGCATTCTTGGGCACGTTCACCAGCAGATCCGGCGGATAGCCGGCAATCTTGTACTGCACCAGCGCGCTTTGCATGGTCTCAATGGTGAGGTTCATCACATCGAACTTACCGATACCCAGACGCTCCCAGTCAATGGCAGCTCCCTCGTCCGTGCCTTTGCGATCCTCGTCTTTTTTCTCCGACACGGCCTTGCTGATGCGCGCCTCCACATCGGCACCCTCGCCCTGCTCCCGCTTGCCGGTAAAGGCCTTAAGCAGGTCCCAGTCGAACCATCGGGACGCCTTCTCCTGCACCTTCTGAACCCACTCCTCCGCGTCACTCTCGCTGTCTTCCGCCAGATCAAAACTGGCATCGGGGGCGGTCGGCGGACGCCGGCGGTCGTCTTCCCCGCTGAGGTTCACCGCGACGATGAGGTCGGCGTGGGAAGAAATGGTGGGGATGATCGGCAATGGGTTAAGCAAGGCTCCGTCCACCAGCACCCGGCCATTCAGCACCAGCGGGGTCACCACGCTCGGTATCGCGATGGAGGCCCTGATAGCCTGATCCAGAGGGCCTTCCTGAAACCAGATTTCCTTATGGGCCAGCAGGTCAGTGGCCACTGCGGTGTAGGGAATTGGAAGGTCTTCAATCCGGGTTTCGCCGAGCAGCTCTCTGACCACTGAGAACACTTTCTCACCACGGATTGCACCAACGGAATTGAAGGTGACGTCCAGAAGCTTGAGTACATCGAACTGACCGAGACCGGTGACCCAGTCCTTGTAATCTTTCAGTTTGCCCGCCGCATGCATACCGCCGATCAGCGCCCCCATGGAGCAGCCGGAGATCGCAATGATGTCGTAACCCCGCTCCTGCAGCACCTCAATGGCGCCGATATGGGCATAGCCCCTGGCACCACCGCTGCCCAGAGTCAATGCGACGGTCTTTCGCCTGCCAGTCTGGGGCGTGGGCGGGTTTTCCCCGGTAACCGCGGGGGACGGGTCACCTTGAGCGTCAGGGTGGTCACTCATGAATACTGTCCTGCAGAAATGCACTGTGCCGCTACCCGGCCAGCCTGGCTCAGGTAGCGGATGACGGATCAGGGGGCTGAGATCACCACAATCTCAATACGGTCACCGCTGCGATCCGGGGTTGGCATGGAAACGGCGGGGCCCACCACAATCGGCACCTGCTGCTCACGACTGATCCCGCTTTTCTGCAGCAGTGACGACATGGCTTCCAGCGCCTCACTGGCACGCGCCATTGAGACTTCAAGGGTTTCACCGTCTGCCAGGGACGAATGGGCGGTGATCACCACGGCGCTGTCCGCGCCGCTGGCCCAATCCGTCACCTGCCGGCGATCGGCGGAATCCCACTCGAAACGATAGGTGATTCCTCCCTGCCAGGGCACCACAATCGGCCCCCGGACCCGTTCCGACAACAGATCCAGACCAGGCACATCGGCACCCTCGCCCAGGCGCAGTTGCTCCACCCAGACATAGTCGGTCAGGTTACCGCGGGTGACGGTGTACACCAACACCAGGTGAATCGAGGCGCCTTCCTGCACCGCGGCAACCATGTAGTCCTGGTTGGCATCGCGGCCGTAGAGAATTGACTGCCGGAATATACGGTTGGCCCAGACGCTGCTCCGGCCGCAACTGCGACCTTCACACTGATAGAGAATCTGGGCATTGAGCTTCTTGAGCTGATTGAAGTAGTAGGCCCGGGCGTCCTCGCGATTGGAGTCTTCCGCAATCTTCAACAATTGCCCTTCGCCGTTGACCGGCACCCGTGCCAGCGATTCCGAACGGATACGGTCATTCACCTCCCTCACCCGGCTGAGCAGCACCAGGTGGGCCGGCGACACAATCTCGGTTTCGGCTTCAACTGAGGCAAGAGGAAAGGCCGGAACAACCGTCTGTGCCTGCAGCGACAGGGGCACAATCAGCCCCAACAGCAACCCGAGAGCAGTCAGGACCCGGGCACTTGCCCGGCGCCCCCGAGGTTGCACGACCACCGGCTTGAAAAGGCGTAGTGGACTAATTCTGCGAGTCATCATCCAGAAATTCCTTGATGTGTTGACTGACCGGAGCAATCTCACCATCCAGGTGGCAATGATGACCGCCCGGCACCGAAACCTTGCGTAATGACCGGATAGCATCCAGGCGCCTTGTCATCTCTGGCCGCGCAGGCAGAAGCCCGTTCTCTGCGACCAGCAGCAGCGCCGACGTGTTGACCTCGGTCAGCATGGCCAGCACCTGCTGCTCATCAAACTGCATACTGGATGGGTGCCGAAGGCGGGGATCGGTACGCCAGCGATAGCCGCCATCCACTGCCACCAGATTACGGGGTACCAGCTCTTCCGCGGCCTGCTGGGACAGGGGACTCAACCCGCCTGCACGAACTCTGGCGGCCTGTTCCTGTGACGGATACAGCGGCCCGGGTGAGGAGCCCTGTTCGCGTTTGACCAGGGCCGAGCGCAGTTGCCCCAACACCTGTTCCGGCGGCCGGGTGATGGGCCCTAGACTGTCGATCATGACCAGCCGACGCACCCGCTCCGGGAATGCCGCCGCGCACAGAAGGGAAACGGTCCCCCCCAGCGAGTGGGATACCAGATCGACTGGCTCGTCAAAATGATTGGCCAACAGTTCTGCAAGATCAGCAACGTAGTCCACCAACAGGTAGGACTGGCCGGCCGGACGGTGATCGGAGTGACCGTGCCCTGCCATGTCAATGGCAAACACATCCCGGGTGCCAGCCAGCTCAGGAGCCAGGCGGGCAAAGGTGCGGGCATTGTCAAGCCAGCCGTGGACCATCACCACCGGGGTCGCGGCGGATGAATCAACCCTGGTTTTAGGCCAGTGCAGCCCGGCAAGAGTGAGGTGTCGAAGTGGCCAGCGAATCTCCTGGCCGCCTCCGGCTTCGGAAACGTCCGGCACTGGCGTCGCTTTGTGGTTCATGAAGTCCGGCCTTTCGCGGGCGGCGCCCGCTACATCGTGTGAGTCGGGCGATCCGAGCTGAGGGAGCCAGCCAGGTACGATTCGATCTTGGTGCGTGCCGTTTCGTCATCGCCGTTGAACTGTACGCCAATACCCGCCGCCCGGTTTCCCTGGGCACCCTTGGGCGTGATCCAGATGACCTTGCCGGCAACCGGAATCTTCTCCGGCTCATCCATCAGGTTCAGCAACAGGAACACCTCGTCCCCGAGCTGATACTGCTTCTGGGTAGGAATGAACAAGCCGCCCTGGCGGATGTAGGGCATATAGGCGGCGTAAAGCACCGCTTTGTCCTTGATGGTCAGTGTCAGAATGCCACTTCGAGCGCCAAATCCAGGCCCCATGATCAACTACCTCTGTGCTAATGGCCCCAAGACCGGAGGGGCTGTCCAAAATTCATTATATTTCACAATCATAGCAGGCTAACACCAGCCCCGCACAGCGGCCCGCTCAGGCCCGCCGGCGACGCCTGGGCATCAGCGCCTGCCACTGCATCAGCAGCCGTTCCGCCTCCAGCTCAGGACTGACATTGTTGATGCCGGCCGCCCGGCTCTCCCGCACTGATGACAACAGCTCGTGAGCTCGCCAGGGCGGGTTGTGTTTGGCCAGATAGCGCAGCATTTCCGCCGCCTCGGGATCAGCAGGATCAGCCCCCACACCCAGGCGCGCCAAGTCCGCCGCCCACTTTTCCATCAGTAGCAGCGAGCCATCGAGCCCGAGGGTCTTGAACGGCTTGGCAGCTTCCGGCAGTGACAGCTCGTTTTTCATGAACCGACGAAACGCGTCCAGAGCGGTCTGTCTCTGTTGGATGAAGTCACCGGTGAGGTAATCCAGGGCCAGTCTGGGTGCCATGCCAGCCAACCGAAGTGCCTGGGCCAGGTGTTCCTGGTCCATGGCTCCACCCTGCCCGGAATTGCCCTCAGGGATGTGCTGCTGCAACCAGGTCAGGCCGGTTGCGAAGTCCGGGGTCGGCAAAGTGACGGTCTGACAGCGGGAACGCAGGGTTGGCAGTATTGGCCGACCGGTCTCCTGCAATAACAGCAGTGTGACATCATCAGATGGCTCTTCAAGAGTCTTGAGTAACGCGTTGGCTGCATTGATATTTAGCTGATCACTGCGATTCACAATGACAATTTTGCGATGGCTGACCTGAGGGGATGCAACCGCAAACGCGGACAATGCCCGCACCTGATCGACCTTGATCATGCGGGATTTTTCTGGCGCGTAGCGACGGATATCGGGATGAGAGTCCGCGGCAACCAGCTCACACTGCTTGCATTGTCCGCAGGGCACAGGCCAGGAGTCAGCGATCACGCTGGTAAGCCGGTCACAGACCAGCAACGCCGCCACCGCCTCGGCATAGTCACGTTTCCCTACCCCGCGCTCTCCGGCAACCAGTAAGGCATGAGGCAGGCGATCATTGCGGAGATTGCTGATCAGCTGGTTCCAGGCTGTGTGCAGCCAGGGCATGGAGTCAATCGCGGTGATCAAGTTGGTTCCTGGAGTCTGTGTGTTCATCGGCCGTCAACGGGCTTTGCGAAGAATGCGCCGGTTCACGCCCAAGATGCGTTTCAGGCGTGCCAGATCGGCCTTGCGCTGAGCAGGCTCAACGCTTCCGGCCGAGGCACCATAGTAATGGCTGTTCACCATCCGGGCAAAAGCTCTTGCTGTCCCCCGCAAGGCTGGCCAGCGAGCCTCTGCCGAGTCCGCCAGTTGGCTGGGGGTTGCCGTTGTCGGCGCCTCCAGGCCGGAGCGCTCCAACAGCTGACGCCATTGCGCCACCACCCGCAGATACGGGTCCCGCGTCAGAATCCCCCGCTGCTTCCAGGCCGACACCAGACCTGCCACCAGGAGGCCAAACGCCACCAGGCCAGCACTGAAGTAACCGAGTTCCTTCATACCGATGTTGCCAGGCAAGCGGGACATCAGATCCAGTTGCGACTGCCCCTGGTAGCCGACCACCCAGCGCTGCCACTGGTAGTTGAGTCGGTCGACCTGGAGACTGGCCCAGCGGATCAGCGCCTGATCGCCATAGCGCTGTGGTGACGTCCAGTCCTCTTCCAGAAACGAACCCTCGTCCGCCACCGCTTCCCGCAGACCGGATTCGATACGGTCCGGTGCGATCGCCGCCGTCGGGTCTACCCGGGTCCAACCGGAGCCCGGCAACCAGGCTTCCACCCAGGCGTGGGCATCGTACTGACGGACAATCAGGTATTCGTTATTGGCACCGGGATCTCCGCCCTGGTAACCCGCAACCACACGGGCCGGAATGCCCGCCGAACGCAGTACAAAGGTGGTGGCCCCGGCGTAGTGTTCACAGAAGCCCCGTCGTTCATCAAACAGCAGAGTGTCGATGCCATCGTCCGGCATCAGCGGTGGACGCAGGGTGTAGAAGTACGGCTGCTCACGGAACCGGGTCAGAAGGCGGGCAACCAGTTCCCGATCCGAACTGGAGGTAGCCCTAAGCTCGCTGGCGAGGGCCCTGGCACGTGGGTTGCCCTGTGCCGGCAATTGCAGGAATCGGCGACGAAAGGCCGGTGACAGACCGGCGTTGAGCAAAGTGGCGGTATCCCGGGACAAGCGGTAGCGCACCGGCGTATCCGCGGGCCGCTTGAAGCGGAACAGGCCCCAGCGCTCCTCCTCGAGGTTCTCCGATACAGCCCGGGAATCGGCCAGTGCGAATGCCCAGCGCTGACCGCTGGGGTCCATCAGGACGTCGTACTCGTTGTCCTGAAGCTCTTCAAGACCACTGTCGACGGACACCCGGCCGGGACGGGTCGGCCGTTCGGTATCCCATTGGCGCCAGGTCGTGCCATCAAACCGGTCAAGGATCAGCCCCCGCCAGTACAGCTCGCGATTCGGCGGCAGGCCATCGGCAAAGGTCACACGAAAGGCTCGCTCACTGCTCTGCGCCAGGTTCGAAATATCGCCGGGGGACATGGTGTCACTGATACCGGTCTGGCCCCGATCAGACACCAGAGGCACGCTCCACAAAGGCTCAAGCCGTGGAAAAAACAGGAACAGCAGCAAAACGATCGGCAGACTCTTGAGAAACATTCCGCCAAGACGGCGCCAGCCGGCTGCCAGTACATGAGGCGCGCCCGGAGCGTTCAGCACCTGGATGCCCAGCAGCAGCAGCGCCACCCCCACAAGGTTCAGCAGTGTCCAGAAAATGCCCTGCTCAAACAGAAAGTTGACCGTCGCCAGATAGACCAGAATGAAGAACAGAACATAGAAATCGCGGGACGTGCGGGTCTCCAGCCATTTCAGGCCTACCGCAATGACAAAGAAGGAAGCCGCCGTATCCACCGTGAACCGGCCCTCGACGGTGACGATGTAGGTCGCGATCAGCAGAGCCATAACCGTCAGCCGAAGCCAGCGTCCCGGCAGCCCCACGCGCCCGCTCTGAACCAGCCAGCGCCAGCCGGCCAGCAGACCGCAGGCGCCCAGCAGCCAGGGAGGCAGCCGGTCCCATTGCGGCAGCAGCAGGATGAAAAACGCCGCGATCAGCCACAACAGCGCACTGGCGGGAATCGGTGTACCGCTGGATGAAACCGGGTTACTGCGTTGAGCCAACTTCATGACATCGCCCCCCGGTGCCCCGCTCCCTGATCGGCGGGATCGTGTTGACCAAATACGGCGAGCGCACGCAAACAGCGAGCGCCATGGGCAGGGCCGGTGTCCGGTGCAATGAACTCCCCGGGCAGTTTCAGGCCAAAGGCCTCATCTGCCCCCAGTTTCTGCTGCACCAGGGCGGTGAGATAACTGAGTCTCAGCTCCTGCTCCACGCCCGGGAACGCGTCGTAGTCCAGCCAGTCCGGACTGCCCTGCTGCCCGCTCCACTCGGCGATGACCATGTCTCCGGTACGGGCATAGCGTTTCCACAGCACCCGCTGGCTCAGGTCCCCCTGGCGCCAGGGGCGGATATCCACGTGATCCTGGCCATCGCTGGTGGTCCGGGCGTCCGCCTCACCGTCGTCGCCCTCGGCGATGGGCGATTCCGGAGGTAACAGCGGTCTTGGGTACACCACCGCAGCCGTCGCCGGTCGAATCCAGGACCAGGCCTTGAGCAGACCAAACGGAAAACGGGTTTCCACCCTCACCCGGTCCATCACCAGATAGCCACGCAGGCTGCTGCGGGCGAGCAACGTCATATCCTGGGATTCCCCGGGCTGAATGTGCTGCTGCGCCAGTACCTGATCGTGGTAACGGAGTTCCAGGGCCAGGGTTGCCTCCTTGCTTCTCGTCCCCCGAAACACGAAAGGTATCTTGTCACCAGCGTAGCCCTCACCCGTCTGTACAAGGGTCAACTGCAGCCCGCTGAGATTGCGGTGGGTCTGGTGCATCGCCGCCACGAACACCACCCCCAGAATAAAGGTCATCAGATAGATAAGACTGTTCTGGTAGTTGATTCCCGTCAGCAGCATGACCACCAACAGCAGACCGAACACCACACCAACACCGGTCGGCAGGATAAAGATGTTGTTCTGCACGAACTGCTGGGTGTCCGAACGGGGAATCCGTCGGTTGACCCAGCCTTGCCAGCGTTTTCTAACGGACTTCAACAGCATGCGTTTCCCGGGGTTGTTAACAGCTTCTGACAGTGAGTGACCAATCATTACCCATTACGTTCACAAAGACCCGCTAAGCGACTTGCAATGCCGTGTCGCAGGCTAAATACTGGCCAATGCACCGATGTCTGCAGCCACTTTGCCAAGTGGCCTGACAATAGCATAAACGCGCAATACTTTTTCCGCCCTTTCAATGAGGTACGCCGGGGCGCAGCAATCGGGTTAAACACCTGAGGTGGACTATGACAAGACAGCAATGGCTTTTAGCAGGGATGTCAGGATTGATCATCTCATTACCGGTGAATGCCGGGGTTCGAACACTGACCTCCGATGAAATGGTAGAAACGTACGTCAAGGACTCTGCGGTTATTGTTGTCCCCCAGTCCCAGCGCAAATCCGACGCCGATCGGCGCCGAATTCTGAAGTCGCTGACGATCTCCCCGGGCGAGCCGGTGATCACGGAAGCGGAGGAACTGGCCTATCAGGATTCGATCCGCCATTACCAGTCGCTCAACCAGGACGATGCCCTGGCCCAGGCGGAGGAGGAGTTTCTCCGGCGGGCGTTGCTGATTCCACAGGATCAGTTGGCACTTGCCCAGCCACCGGCGAATTTCAATCCGGAGATACCAACCATCGTCTTCGGGCAGCAGGCAGTGATCCCGGACGAACCTTTTACCCAGATGTTTCTTAATGATCAGCTGGGCATCAATTTTGACGGCCAGAACGTTAACCTGTCCTTCGGCAATCTGCCGGGGGTCGACCAGATCACCATGCCGCAGGGCATCAATGATGGCCCGGTGCGCCTGACCCCGCGACCGGGTGGCGGGTTTGATCTTTCGATCCAGGTGCCGGACCAGCAATAACCGGACGCCTGCGCAATGTAAGACGCCTACGCAATGTAAAAAGGCGCTCGCCAGCAATGGCGAGCGCCTTTTTTATGTTGATCCGTCAGGCCTAACAGTCGCATGCCCGGCTCCAAAACAAAAAAACCCGGAGGCAATCCCCCGGGTCTTCGACAGAGGAGAAATCCGGTGTTTGGATTTCTCCAGTCAGGCAATGAAACTGCCTTGCTGTCTTAGTGACCGTAGACGGTCATCTTCGCACTGATGTCCAGATCCGTCATGTAGACGTTACCGATGCTGGCAGCAGTGCTGCTACCCATGCGGATGTTTTCCAAATCCAGGTCACCGGAGAAGTTGTTGATGTTGAAGGCCAGAGCATCATTACCCGCGTTGTTGGTCGCGGTGCCCAGATCAACCTGAGCGTGAGCAAAGCTGGTGTCAACGATCGGAGTGCCGGAGGCGTCAACAATGGTCAGGCCGTTGGTGTCATCGCCACGGCTGTTGTGCAGTTTGAAGTCCATGTAGGTGCCGATGAAATCAGCATTCAGGCTGCCGTTGGCGTTGAAGTAGGCGTTGACGTTCAGCGCGTTCTGGTCTTCCTGGATCACGATGTCGATCGGACCGAGCAGACCGGTGATGTCCAGATCGGAAACGAGCGTGGTGCTGGTTCCGCCGTTGGCACGTCGTTCCGCATCGAGATTACCAACCGTGCTACCTTGCTTCGCGAGACTAACAGCGCCGATGCTCACACCAAAGTCAACCGGTACGCCAGATACTGAACGAATGCCAATTACGAGGTCACCGTTCTGAACCTCAGGCATGTCTGCTTCATAGCTCGCAGTTCCGCCAGTTCCGGTTTCGGTATTGGTCCACGTAACATTAGGCTTGTTGGTGTCGGCACCAACGAGGTAGCTGTTACCCATTCCGATCGAAGCTTGTGCAGTGTCTCCGGCGCCGGAGCTACCAGCCACGTCAATGTACAGTGCGACGTCATCAAGTGCGCCATTGGTACCACCAGTACCAGTCAGCGGGTTATTTGCACCACCAATTTTAACGTCGGAGATGGCGAGGAAACCGGCGTCTTCATACGCGATCTCGCCAATGCCCACCTCAGCTTCAAGCTCGATGGTGATACCGTTCTGACCGGTCACATTGCCCATCATGGAATCGTCGAGGGCTTTGAGCTCTGCCTGGGCAGCGAAGGGAATGGATGCAACCGCGGTTGCCAAAGCAAGTTTCTTCAGGCCTTTCATTTTGTTCTCCTTAAAGGAAATAACTTTTATTTTTGTTGCGGCTTGATTCCGTCACCGCAAGGCCAGTGTTGCAGAGCAGGACGGGCGATTCTGCGATACGGTGCACAATATTTAACCCGTCACTAACATTTCCTTACATTTCTGAGAGGCGCGTACCAGTTCTACGGAGAACGCCGCTAATTAGCCGAATTTCCTCGATTTTCTACAAAGATCATAGCGTCGAAGGTGCCCGTAACCCCTTCTCCATACTCAATTCCGGCATCGGATTCGCGGTACCGGGTTGCCAGGATCTGCGCGAATCCGGTCAGGTACTCAAGCTCGATATTGATCTGCGGCTGTTCGTCGCCTTTGTACTGGTAGATCACGGCAGACCCCAGTATCCGGCCGGAGTCGGCCTGGGTTGCCAGCGCCCGCCTGATCGCGTCCAGCACCAGGGGCGCATTGATGTTCTCAATCTCTTCGCCAGGCTTCACCGCCCAGACATACTTCACGTCACCATTGGGCAGCAGCCCCGCACCAAACGGCGCAAAATCGCCGTAGGCTTCCATCAGCGCCTTGGCTTTGCGCAGGGCGTGACGAGACAGGTATTGAGTGTTGGTGCGGATCTCACGCGCCACCTGCTCGGTGGTCACGGTTTTTGGTGCCTGTGCCTGCTCCTCCGCCTGCGCGGGAGTCAAAAGTTGTGTAAGGGACAGGGCCGTAGCAGCAATCAGCTTTTTCACAGTACCTCCAGGTGATTGAGGAGCCTCTGATTAAATCCGAATCGCCTCTGCGCGATCTGAGGGCTGTAGCTGCAAGGCGCGGTTCGCAGCCAATGGCCGTAGCCCTTGGCAAGGACCGTAACGCCGCAGATGCAGCCCTCAGAGCACGCCCTTCGGGGTCTTCAGAGCGATCCACACTCGGCGTTGCACCTTCTTGAAAGGCAACCAGCCTTCCTGCAAAGCCGCGCCTTGAGTGTGAACCGCTCTGAAGGCCAGAGGTGATCCGGAGTTAATCAGAGACTCCTTAGCTTCGTTGTTATTTTCGGGCAATGCGAGCCGCCCATTTTGCGGTAAAGTCTGAGATAATTGGCCGGGTTCAGCATCTACCCAGCCAGCACCCGGCAACATACCTTGTTTCTGGGGTTCATCTCTCAAACCCGAGTTCCAATGTCAGAACACCGCAACATCCTGCACCTAGATTCACACCAACACCGTGAACGCTTTCTCACTGCGTTTGCCTCGCAGCCCGGATTTGTCTGCTTTGGCGATCCCGGGCGACCCAGGGGGGCGCCCTGCTGGCTTTCCGCCTGGCCCATCAGAACGCTGGCAAACTCCGGTACGGAAGATTTCCATGAGTGCGTCGCCCAAGGCCTGGCCAACGGTGTCCGGTTGGCGGGTTGTCTGGATTATGAACTGGGCTACTGGACAGAAAGTGCCTTCGCCAAGAGTGCTCCGGGGCTGGCAGACACGCCCCCGCCGGCATCCGCCGGCTGGTACGACTGGCAACTTGTTCCAGTCGACCACGACGGTCTGCGCTGGCAGATTCATCTGGCAGCGACGGCGGATTCGACCACCCTCGACAAGCTGGACGTTCTAAGACGACAGAGCAGAGCTGCCCCGAGTGCTGAAGTCGCCCCCCTTACTCTGTCCCCCTTCAGGGCCGATGAGGACGAGACCAGCTACCGGCGAAAAGTACAGCGCATCCTAGACTACATCCTCGCTGGCGACTGCTATCAGGTAAACCTGTCGCAACGCTTCCAGTGCCGCTTTAACGGCGACCTGTGGCAGGCTTACCGTCACCTGACCCAGTGCATCCCCACCGATCATGCCGCTTTCCTGCGCCAGGGTGAACAGCAGGTGATGTCGATCTCGCCAGAAAGCTTTCTTGCCATCGACCGGGACCGGCAAGTGGTCACCCGGCCTATCAAGGGTACTCGGCCCCGAGGCGAAACAGAGGAAGAGGATCAGGCGCTGGCGCGCTCGTTGAAAGAAAGCCCCAAAGACCGCGCCGAGAACATCATGATCGTCGACCTGCTGCGCAATGATCTGGGCCGTTTTTGCCAACCCGGCAGTGTACGGGCGGATCAGTTACTTGCTTTGGAAAGTTACCGCAACGTGCACCACCTGGTCAGCACCGTCTCGGGGCGGCTGGCGACCGACTGTGACGCCATCAGCGCCCTGCTTCGGGCCTTCCCTGGAGGTTCCATCACCGGCGCACCCAAGATCCGCGCCATGGAGATTATCCGGGAGCTGGAGACGTCACCTCGAGGCCCGTACTGTGGTTCCGTATTCCACCTCGACGGCGACGGCACGCTGTACAGCAACATTGCCATCCGCACCCTGTACGCCAGGGGGAACACACTCTACTGCCACGGCGGCGGCGGTATTGTTGCGGATTCTGATCCGGCAGAGGAGTACCGGGAGACACTGGATAAGGTAGGGCCGCTGATGCAGGCGCTGGAACTGGCGTTTGGGGAGTAGAGAAAGCCTCCGCCACTATAGGCGAAGGCTTTTCTGGGCTCAGAAGCGTTCGCTGGCTTTCAGGAACTCTTCTCGCAGATCGTCGTAATTGTGCACCGCCGGGAATTGGGGAAATTCCGCGATCACATTGTCAGGCGCATGGAACAGGATGCCAGCTTCAGCCTGGGTCAGCATGGTGGTGTCGTTATAGGAATCGCCGGTGGCAATCACCCGATAGTTCAGCAGCTGGAATGCCCGTACCGACTGGCGCTTGGGGTCACGCTGACGCAACAGATAGTTGGTGATACGCCCCTGTTCGTTCACCTCCAGCTTGTGACACAGCAGCGCGGGATGTCCCAGCTTGGCCATCAGTGGCATGGCGAACTCATAAAAGGTATCTGACAGGATCACCACCTGGAATCGCTCACGCAGCCAGTCCAGGAATTCACGGGCGCCTTCCAGCGGGTCCAGGGTGCTGATCACTTCCTGAATCTCAGGCAGGCCATAGCCATGCTCATCCAGCAGTCGCAGCCGCTGCTGCATCAGCACGTCGTAGTCCGGAATGTCGCGGGTGGTCGCCTTGAGCTCTTCAATTCCCGTTTTCTCAGCAAAAGCGATCCAGATTTCCGGGATCAGTACTCCCTCAAGGTCAAGGCATGCGAGTTCCACGGTGATCTCCTTGGTTTGTTCATGGGGCGCGAACGAACGCCGTTTGGGTCTCGCGGTATGATATGTAATTAGGGCCGAGAATGCACCGGGCAAAGGCACTGCTATAAGGATATGAGTGCAATGTCTTTCAGACGTTCACCGCGGAGTGGTAGATTGTAAAGCCTCCAGAAAACGAACACTTACCCACGCGCCCGGGTACACAATCATAACCATGGCTGAGTAGCCGCACTGCCGGCCAACTCCTGATAAGAGCACTATGACTGATATCGATACCCTGAGGCAGGAACTGGAAGGCAAGAGTCCCCGCGCCATCCTGAAGGCTGCCCTCGCCCATTACGACAACATCGCCATCTCATTCAGCGGTGCCGAAGACGTGGCACTGATCGAGATGGCCCACAAGCTCACCGACAACCTCAAGGTCTTCACCCTCGACACCGGCCGACTCCATCCCGAAACCTATGAGTTCGTAGACCGGGTTCGCGAGCACTACAACCTGGATATTGAAGTGATGTTTCCGGATTCCGCCGAAGTTGAGGATCTGGTTCGCCGCAAGGGACTGTTCAGCTTCTATCAGGATGGCCACAAGGAATGCTGTGGCATCCGCAAGATCAATCCCATGCGCCGCAAGCTGGCAACCCTGGATGCCTGGGTGACCGGGCAACGCAAGGACCAGAGCCCCGGCACCCGCAACGATGTCCCCGTGGTCCAGCTCGATACCACCTTCTCCGGCGAAGGGCGTACGCTGGTGAAGTTCAACCCGCTGGCAAACTGGAGTTCCAAGGAAGTCTGGGACTACATCCGCATGTCAGAAGCACCCTATAACAAGCTCCATGAACAGGGTTACATCAGCATCGGCTGCCAACCCTGCACCCGCCCGGTGCTGCCCGGCCAGCACGAACGGGAGGGCCG
The DNA here is from genome assembly GCF_023156385.1 of Marinobacter xestospongiae. GTDB lineage: Bacteria > Pseudomonadota > Gammaproteobacteria > Pseudomonadales > Oleiphilaceae > Marinobacter > Marinobacter xestospongiae. The sequence goes on along the minus strand of NZ_JAKZAK010000006.1, from coordinate 90,742 downwards.
CTGGTGGTGGGAAGAGGCCACCAAGAAAGAGTGTGGCCTGCATGCGGGGAATATCATTGCCACCGGGCAAGACTGAGGCGCCCTGAAACACTCAGTAGGTCGGCAACTCGATATCATCAAACAACGCTTCCAGCTCGGCCCGGTTGCCCTGGTGGGCAACCGCTTCGTCCACCCGCTCTTTGGTCAGGTGGGGAGCGAAACGTTGGATGAAATCGTACATGTAACCCCGCAGGAAGGTGCCCTTGCGGAACCCGATGCGAGTGACGCTGGGGCGGAACAGCTGCTTGGCGTCGAGGCACACCAGGTCGGCGTCGGTCTTGGGATCGTAGGCCATGCTGGCGACGATACCGACACCAAGACCCAATCGCACATAGGTCTTGATCACGTCCGCGTCAGCCGCTGTGAACACCACTTTCGGCGTCAGCCCCTGGCTCTGGAACGCCTCATCCAGTTTGGAACGTCCGGTAAAGCCAAAGACGTAGGTGACCAGCGGGTACTCGGCCAGGTCCTTGAGGGTCAGCTCGCCGACTTTCGCCAGGGGATGCTCGCGGGGCACGATGATGCTGCGGTTCCAGCGGTAGCAGGGCATCATGATCAGGTCGGAGAACAGTTCCATCGCCTCTGTGGCAATGGCAAAGTCCACGGCGCCGTTGGCGGCCATTTCCGATATCTGCATCGGCGTGCCCTGATGCATGTGTAATGATACGTCCGGAAAAGCTTCGATAAACCCCTGGATCACCGGTGGCAGGGCGTAACGCGCCTGGGTGTGGGTGGTGGCGATACTTAGATCACCCTTACGCTGGTTACTGAACTCCTGGGCAATCTTCTTGATGCCCTCCACCCGGCGGAGAATCTCACCGGCCTCCCGGATGATGGTTTCACCGCCCGGCGTGATGCGGGTCAGGTGCTTGCCGCTGCGGGCAAACACTTCGATTCCCAATTCATCCTCCAGCAACCGGATCTGTTTGGAAATGCCGGGTTGCGAAGTAAACAGGCTTTGCGCGGTTGCAGACACATTCAGGTCATGGTGTGCCACTTCCCAGATGTAGCGCAGCTGCTGTAGTTTCATCGACCTAGTTGCTCCCTGGAACGGTTCGCGGCGCCCCGACAGCGCGGGGCACGATCAGTTTCAGCGTTGGTGGCATCTGGGTAGCGGTTCAGGCTCCCAGCTTAAGACTCGCCGAATAGAATACGCATAAAAAAATCGTTTTTCATGAATTTTTAGAATAGATTGTTACCTGTTAGTCAGTTTAGACCATATCCTGCGACTCAACGGACCATCCTCATCCCAAAAGGCATATCGCCCCTTGACTTCACTGTGACAAACCACACAATTCATAGGCTTATTGACCACGGAGTGCCTGGGAACCTCTGACCAGTCCGGACACTGATGTCCCATACCGACCCTGCCTCCGAACGACACTTTTCTTGGGCTGCGCTATGCTGCTGACCACCAAATTTCTGCCTCCAGCGACCGATCCCCGGGCCGTGCAGCGCCCTCGGCTGGTTGAGATGCTGGAACCGGCACCGCCGAAGCGGCTCAACCTGGTGATCGCACCGGCCGGCTATGGCAAGACGACGGCGGTGGGCCAATGGTGCGCGGGCGCGACCGAACGGCTGGCGTGGCTGTCCCTGGACAGCGCGGACAATGAGCCCCGGCGGTTCTGGCAGTATGTCGCGGGCTCGCTGGCACACAGCGGACTGAATGGTGTGGACGATGCCCAGCGAACACTGAGCCAGGCCGAGGCATCAGAACTTGACGGCGGCGTCACCGGCCTGCTGAACGCCCTGGCCGCCACCAGTGAGCCGGTTCTGTTGGTGCTGGATGATTTCCACGCCATTCAGAACCGGACCATTCTGCGGCAACTGGCCTTCTTCATTGACTATCTTCCGGCCAGCGTCACGGTCACCCTCACCTCCCGCAACGAACCCGAGCTGCCATTGGCGCGCTGGCGAGTCCGCCACTGGCTCAGCGAGATTCACCCTCGCACCCTGGCGTTTTCAGAGCAGGAATGTGGTCACTTCTTTCGTGACTTCATGTCCCTGGCACTGTCGGATGACGAGATCCGCAGCCTGTGGCAGACCACCGAGGGCTGGGCCGCCGCCATGCAACTGACGGCCCTGTCAGGTACTGACGGCAGCGCTGATGGCGGCAAGCCCACGGTCAAGCTGGACGGGCGCCATATCAGCGATTACGTGCTGACGGAGATTCTCGATAACCAGCCGCCAGCGCTGTGTCAGTTCCTGCTTGATACGGCAACCTGCACCCGGGTGTGTGGGTCGCTGTGTGATCACATCCGGGCATCGTCCGACAGCCAGGACTATCTGGAACGTCTGCTGCGGGAAAACCTGTTTCTGGTGCCGCTGGATGACACCAACACCTGGTTCCGTTACCACGACCTGTTTCGCGAGGCGCTGATCCAGCGTGCCAGCCACCAGGCCCCGCACCGGCTTGACCAGTGCCAGGCGCGGGCCATTGACTGGCTGCTGGCCAATGACCATGTCCAGGAAGGCATCAGTCAGCAGATTCTCCGGGAAGACTGGGAGGGCCTTGCTTCCGCGCTGACGCAGCATGGCAATGCACTGATCCATGCTGGCTTCCACCTGCCGGTGCTGGAGTGGCTCGACCACCTCCCGGACCGCTGGCTGCATGACAGCCCGCCCCTGCTGATGCTGCAGATCTGGGGCCTGTACTTCGCCAACCGGGTGGACCGGATTGAACCGTTACTGGGCGAGCTGGAGGATCTACTGGACCGGCAGGTCGCCGATTCCCATCCCGATGCTGAAGGGGCGTTGGCCCTGCACAGCGAGATTTCGCTGATCCGGTCCTACTTGGCCCGCATCCACAACGACGAGAAAAGCGCGAGTGACCTGACCCGTCAGGTGTTGCAGGAGCTCGACCACACCCGCATTCCATTAAAGTCTGTCACCTACTATGGCCTGGGACTGGACTGCTTCGGCCAGGGCGACCTGGTTGCCGCCGCCGAAGCACTGCGCTCATCGGTCCAGCATGGGCGCATCGAGCGCAAACCCAGCACCGTACTCTCCAGTGGCGGCCTGCTGGCCTGGATTCAGTACTATCAGGGCGACCTCGACCTGGCGCTGGAAACCTGCAACGACATCCGGCACTGGGTCGACGAGCACTTCTACGATCCGCAACAACCCCGCCTGATCTCCTGCTGGCAGCAAAGCGTGCTGACAGAGATCTACCGGGAGCGGAACGAACCAGCACTGGCGCAAACCCACCTGTCGCCGCTGCTGGACCATCTGAAGTCCGGCACCGAGCCGGGGCAGCACATTGTTATCCAGTACGTACGCGGTCACCTCGCGTTCAGTGAGGGGCGGTTTGAAGAGGCGATTGACGCGCTGGAAGATGCCGAAGCGGTCGCCCGTCGGCGGCGGGAGCAGATTGTGTTCGACCCGCCAGCCTGCGGGGCACTACTGGTTCGCTGCCTGCTGGCCAGCAACCAGCTGGCCCGTGCCCGCCACTGGCTGGAGGCAGAAGACCCCAACCGCTCCGGCAGCCCTCTCAACCAGCTTCATGAAACGCTGGTTGCGGTGCGGGTGTTGCTGGCGGACAACCGTGTCGATGAGGCCCATAACCGACTACAGCCCGTGCTCGCATCGGCTCAGCAACGCGGCTTCCACCAACTGGCACTGGAAGCCGGACTGGTTCAGGCCGAGATCCTGCTGAGTCGCCAACAGGAGGCCGAAGCCGATGGCATTCTTGACGCCCTGCTGGCGAATGGCCTTGAGGCGGGCTTCCTGCGTCTGTTTGCGGATACCCCATCGAGACTGCAAACCCGCCTGCTTGCCAGGGCGACGCTGATCCGCGGTGGCAAGCGGGCCGAGGCGCTGTGCCGGTTACTGGAAGCGCAGACAGCAAGGACTGCGCCGGTCTCCGAGGGTACCGAGACGGCCAACAGCCAACTGCTTGAGCCGCTGAGCCAGCGCGAGCGGGAAGTGCTGGAACTGATCCACCAGGGTCTGGCCAACAAGGATATTGCCGCAACCATGGAGGTGGCGGCAGCCACTGTAAAAGCACACATCCGCAACCTCTACGGCAAGCTGGCCGTCGGCAGTCGTACCGAGGCACTGGCGAGAGCCCGGGAGCTGGGGCTGTTGGAATAACACCTGGCGGGCCACGGATGGTGTCAGGTTACGTGATGGTAATCACATTTCAGGGGGGCTAATCCCCCCACCTACGCCCTTTGGACGATCCGCCTACGCCGCCGATTCCCTATGATGAACCCGTAGTGAGATGACCCTCACAGAGAATACTGAAACTTCAGGCCTTCAGTCTTCTTGTCCTGCGTTCTACTGACGCACTTGAGTTCACACTAACTCCTTCCGACAGTGCCAACCTTTGTTGGCACTTTTTTTTGTCCACGAAAACCCCCGGAACCTCTCGCTGGCTCAGCCCTTCGCTACTGCGCGGCATTGCTTGTTCTGCCTGGCCAGCGTTGCTCGGCCGGTTTTCAGCGTTCAATGATGCGCCGGAATGGCGGCAATGCGTCCAGCAGCAACTGACCATAGCGACGGGCGACAATACGACGATCAAGAATGGTCACCCGCCCGGTATCCTGTTCGGTCCGCAACAATCGCCCCACAGCCTGGACCAGCTTGATCGACGCATCCGGTACGGTGATCTCCATGAACGGGTTGCCGCCCCGCTCCGTCACCCACTCCGCCAGGCTCGCATCGATCGGGTCATCCGGAACAGAGAACGGTAACCGGGTCACGACCACATGCCCCAGGTACTTGCCGGGCAGGTCAATGCCCTCGGCAAAACTGGCGACCCCGAACAGAACGCTGGGTTTGCCGCTGTCTACCCGCTCGCAATGCTGCTTGAGCACTTCCCCCTTGGCCATGTCGTCCTGGGTCATGATCAGCTCCGGGTAGTCCGACGCCAGGGCATCCCGCACGTCGTGCATCTGGCGACGGGAGTTGAACAGGACCAGCGTGGCCTTTTCGCCGGCCCAAAGTTCCGGCAGACGTTTGACCAATGCCTCGGCGTACCCCTCGTCTGTCGGCAGTACCGTCATCGACGGCACCTCCACGGTCGCCATGTCGGCGTAACGGAACGACGATGGCACCACCAGGAAGCGGCTGTCGGATGGCAGACCGGCGCGGCTCTGGAGGCGGTCAAACCGGCCCAGGGCCGTCAACGTCGCAGAGGTCAGTACCGCACCGTAAGCCCGGGACCAGAGCCTGCTGTGCAACAGGTTGTCCGCCAGGATAGGACTGCTGTACAGGGTGATGTCTTCTGCATGGTCCCAGCGCTGCTTGATCGCCCAGCGCGCCGCTGGTGGTCCCTTGGGCTTGCCCTCATCATCCAGCGGACGATCCTCCCGCCAGGCCGCCCATAATCGCGACTGATCCTCGGCGCGGCTGTGAAAGGAGCCGATCACCGGATACCAGGCCTCGGCGGTCTCGCGGTCAACGTCGTGCTCTTTCTTGTCGTCGAAGGCTTTCTGCAGTTCGTCGGCCAGCACGCCCAACTGACGCACCAGCGTGGCGGTGGCGACCTGGGCGTTACCGGCCAGCTCCCGCAGATCCTCCGGCAACGCGCCTTCCGGATAACGCCACTGCGCTGAGCGGCGCTCTTCACTCATGTCCCAGTCGGTATTGAGATTCACCTGCTGGTAGACCTGATCGAGTTCCACACCGACATCCCGGGCCGCGGTGCTGATCTTGTCCACGGTTTTGGCGGCCAGGGTGGCGGGCGCCAGGAACGGTGGGATCTTGGCCAGGGCCTGGGATAGCTGCTTGAGCCACTGCTGGGTGCCATTCAGCGGCACCGACGCCGCAAAGTGGTTGAGCGCCTTGTCCGGCAGGTGGTGCGCCTCATCGAAGATGAACAGAGCGTTCTCCGGTTCCGGCAGGATAGCCCCGCCGCCCAGGGCCAGGTCCGCCAGCACCAGGTCGTGGTTCGCCACCACGACGTCGGCCTCTTCCAGCCCCTTGCGGGCATCGAAAAAGGCACAGCTGTCAAAGTAGCTGCAATGACGGTTGGTGCATTGACGGTGATCGGTGGTCACCTGGCGCCAGGTGTCATCGGGAATCTGCGTCGGCCAGTGATCCCGGTCACCGTCCCACTCGCGGGAGCCGTAGCGCGCCAGCATGTCCTCAAAAAACGCGCGGGTACCGGGCTCTTCATCGTTGTTCTCGTCCAGCAGGAACAGCGGCATGGTGTCGCTGTCGCCGTTGCCCTCATCGTGCAGGCGGGCCTCAAGCCTCGACATGCACAGATAACGTCCCCGACCCTTGGCCAGGGTCCAGTTGAACTTGAGTTTGCTGTGTTTGCGGAGGTCTGGCAGATCCTTGTTAACAATCTGGTCCTGCAGCGCCACGGTCGCCGTGGAGACCACCAGCGTCTTACCCAGTGCCCGGGCGATGGGAATCGCGGAAATCAGATAGGCCAGGGTTTTGCCGGTACCGGTACCGGCCTCCACCACGCAGGTAGCCGGAGCCGACGTGCGCTGGCCGTCATTCTCGGTGATACCGCCCAGGTAACGGGCAATCTCGGCAATCATCAGGCGCTGGCCATAACGGGCACGAATGCCCTTTCCCTCCAGCACTGCGCGGTAGGCGACCTGAATTTCCTGTTTGAGTGCGTCCGACAGAGCCATCAGCGTGGTCGCTTCCAGTCCCGGACCGTGCCGACACGGAATTTGACGCCATTCTGGCTGAGAACCACACCCTGCTCGGTAATGCGCTCAACCCGAAGTCCGTCGAACCGGTCTCCGATCCGCAGGTAGTGATCATTGATCATCACCCGTCGTGCCGCCGGATCGGAGGCGTAGATATGGCTGTTGAAAATCAGGTCCGGAACACTGCGCTGGAACGACAAAGGCAACTCCACCAGATGCGGAACCCGGCTGGTGGATTCCGCGGTTGACGCGGCTGCGGCCGGCAGAGGCCGGGGTGTGGATGGAACAATCACCGTCGGCCGCTCACTGGGCTGGGAGACACCCGGGTCGCCCTGCTGGCTCACCGGATCGTCCGTCAACTCAGGCTGTGGCGTACTGTCACTGAGCGAAACCGACGCCGCCTCTGACGGATCAGGCGTTGTCCGAGCAGACGTTGTTGGAACAGAGTGTGTCGGCGCCAGCGCTGGTTCCGCCACCCCGGTCGCGTTCGCCGACTGAGTCGCAGCCGGTTCCGTGGCCTGAGGCGCAGATGCCATCGAAGGTGTTACCGCATCGGTTCGATGCCCAGGCCAGAAAAGATAAGCCAGTACCCCTGCGTTCAGCAGCAATGCCAGGGCGAGAATGACCCAGATCATCACCGAACGGCGTTGTCGACGAGGCCGGTGAATCATTTGCACCTGCTGGGCAAAGTCCGGCACCCGCCCCTGTTGCCGTTCGCTCTCGGATTTGCGCAGTGCGTCCAGGATGTACGACATCTCAGCCCTCCGCCCCGGTGTTGGCCAGCCTGGGCACGCCGGGGTGCAGGTCGTTGTTGATCTGGATCAGCGTCATGGCGCCGGGAATACCGTCCACCTGCAGGCCCTTGATACCCTGATACCATTCCACCTGCTGCTCCGGGCCCATGTTCTGGACCTCCACCCGTTCCCGGTCCGACGCCGCATGCAGGTCGGCCAGCTGCATCAGTTGGCTGCTCAGCCAGATTTCCTTGCTGGTACTGTCGTTGTCACCCAGATACGGCGGCAGCCGCCAGAGCACACTGAAATCGCCGTACCAGAAATCCTCCAGCTCGCGGAACGACACCGTGCGGATCTCGCCATCAGCAAGGCGTAGCTGCGCCTCGTCACCACGCAGCGAAACCAGGGTGACGTAACGCTCCCGATTGCCATCACGCAACCGCAGGATGGTCGGCCGGTCGATCTGCAGCAGACTGCGGCGGGTGCCTTCGCGATGGAGGCAACCAAGGCCCTGGCGCCGGCCAAACTCACAGGCAACCGGGAAGTCGGACGGCGTGTAACGCTCGCCCCACTGCTGGAACAGGGCCTGGAACGCCTCGACCTTGGACAGCGCATCGGTATCAAACCGGAACGGCGCCAGCGCTGCTGGCTCGGCCAGGTCACCGACGGGTGCCGCCTGGTCCGATTGCGCGGTGTCCTGCGCCTCAGCTGATTCGTTTCCGTCTGCGCCATCGACGTCGGCTGCGCCCTGGCCCTCGGCCTCGCCAGGATCTGAACCGGACACCTCCGGCTCCGAGTCACCCGCCGCCTGGGCGACATAGGGGCTGGTCAGCCATTGCCGGCGTTCACGGTCGGATAGCCCCCATGACACCGCGATGGCCAGCACCACAACCGCCAGGGCGGCAAAGACGCTTTTGCGGGGAAACTGCCTGCGACCAGGCATATCGGGACCGGTCACTTCCCGCGCTGCGGTGCGGATGTGCTCACGGGTCACCAGATGCTCGCCCTCGGCGTAGGCCCCCAGCAGGGCCCGATCGCTGACCAGGTTGATCAACCGGGGTACGCCGCCGCTGAGTTTGTACAGCGCCTGGATCGCCCCCCGGGAGAACAGCTCGCCCCGCTGTCCGGCCACACTCAGCCGATACTGCAGGTAGCTGGGCAGCTCTTCTTTCTGCAGGGCGTCCAGGTGATAGCGGGCGGTAACGCGCTGGTTGAGCTGGCGCAGTTCCGGCAGCGACAGCATGTCGTTGAGCTCCGGCTGGCCCAGCAGGATGATCTGCAGCAGCTTCTTCTCGGCGGTTTCCAGGTTGGTCAGCAATCGCAGCTGTTCCAGCACTTCCGAAGAGAGGTTCTGGGCCTCGTCAATCAGCAGCACCTTGTGACGGCCGGCGGCGTAGGCTTTCAGCAGGTCTTCATTGATCAGGTCCACCAGTCGCTTGATGGACGACCCTGCCGGGTGGCGGATACCCAGCTCATCACAGACACTGGAGAGCAACTCCCGGGCCGACAGCCGCGGATTGAGGATGATCGCCATGTCAACGTTGTCGGGCGCATTGTCGATGAAGCAGCGGCTGACCGTGGTCTTGCCGGTGCCAACCTCGCCGGTGATGACAATGAAACCGCCCTGGCCGCCAACACCATACATCAGGTGTGCCAGCGCTTCCTTGTGGCGGTCACTGAGGTAGAGGTAGCGAGGGTCCGGCGCAATGGAGAACGGCGGCTCCCGAAAGCCGAAGAAATCGTAGTACATGGGTATCCAGATCTGGTGCCTTCCGTCGACTTCCCTGCGCAGGTTGCAAACGGTACGCCGGACGTTCGTTTGCCCGATCCCTGGCAGCGCGGGTCAGCCGACCCTGGGGTCGGAATATTCGCGATATGATACCTGTCTGGCCGGGGTCACGCCATCTCGGCCAGCCCGTTAGCCCGACTTATCCGGCTTCACCAGATACAGTTCACGCTGGCTGCGGCGCTGCTGGTCTTTCAGCCGGGCCACGCACCGCTCCAGAGTCTTGGAGATGCGGGCGTGGGAGCGAATCATGGAAATCTTCGGCCAGGTTGCACGTTCACCTTCCAGGATCAGCTGCCGTACAAACTGCGGTTCCGGATTGGCCAGCATGCGGCGGTAATGGGCGAAGGTGTAGTGCGGGGCAATGGTGACATCGCCAAAGTATCGTTGCGCCATGATGGTGTACAGATGCCCGGAAACCTGGCGCATCAGTTCCGGACGCACCCGCTTGCGCAGGTAGTCAAACACGCCCTGGCCATGAAACTGCACCTCGGCCTGCAGCACATGCAGCGGCAGCTGCCAGAGGCTCAGTTTCTCATCCCGACCGCGCCGGTTGAGGAAAGGAACCACATGGGGGTTGGTCTGACTGACGATGGTGAAGTTGACGTCGTAGAGGTGCATCAGCCGTTCAATGGGCAGATCGCTGACCACCGAGCCGTCCACAAACTGCTGCCGGGACATGTAGGGCAACACCGAACCCTGCAGATCTTTCTTCATCAACGTTACTGGCGGAAACACCCCCGGAACCGCGGCGCTGGCCAGGGCCGCGCTCCACACCAGCAGGTACGGTGAGGTGTAGCCACTGAGCAGGCGGGCCTTTTGATGGCTCTGGGTCGGTGAGACGCTGATGTTGATGGAACGCCCAGTCTTCTGATAGGCCTCTTCGAAGGTGTACTCACCAATGTTGTTGCGCAGGCAAGCCTTGAGCTGGGCCTGATCCATCAACCCGTCCCCACGACAGGCGCTGAGCAGGCCGCGCCACTTCCAGGCTTTGAGGTTGTGGGTTTCCGGCACCAGCATCTCGGGAATCTCGGCGTCGGTGTGAACGCCAAGCATGGCCGCAATGATGGCACCTATGGAGGAACCGGCCACAACCTGCGGTAACAACCCTTTTTCCCACAGCGCCTTGATCACCCCGAGGTGGAACATCCCCAGCGTGGCACCTCCGCTCAGCAACAGGGTGGGACGACCGAAACTGGTCAGGGTATCGCGGAAGAACTGGAGTTTGTCAGGCACCGGAAAGTCGGGAATCGGCGTATCACAGAGGAAATCCAGGGATTCGCACACCTGGGTAATGTATTCCTCGATCAGGTGCTTGGTACCAACATGGGAGTGAGTGTACAGCGCGGGGTTGCCAATGTTACCCAGATCGTGGTGCAGCCCCTCCCTCAGGGCACGCTTGAGGCGATCATACTCCCCGCCTTGACGGTAGTGTTTGAGGTTGGTGAGGCGGTCGAGGATCAGTTCATAATGGTAAAGGTCAGAGGCAAACTCCTCCTTCCACTCCACATTGCCTTCCAGGTAATCCAGCTCCAGTGCCGCGCCCTTCCACACTTCGTAGTTGGGCGCGTTGACGAGCATTTGCCGGAACTTGCGGATACGGGAATCCATCATGGCACTACCAATCCCGGGTGGCTGGGTGTATCCGGACTATAACCCGGCCACCGGGCGGTATCAAAAGTGCATCAAAAGTCGTCGAGCATCAGATCTTCATCTTCCTGGGCAAACGGGTCTTCCTGGACTTCACCGTCGTTGATCAGGAACTCCCGGCGCTGCAGATAGGCGTTACGGATAAAGTTGTACTTGTCGCCGGAAATAAAGCTCTCGGCAGGGATAAGATCCGCACGGATGTCGACGATCTGAACGCCCTGGGCATAGTAGATTTCCGGTGCTTCGGCCAGGCTCCACAGCGATGGCATGGCGTACATGTCGGTCAGCATGCCGCCAAAATCTCTCGGCGTTGACGGCCCCAGGAACGGCAGCATCAGGTAGGGGCCACTGTTGACACCCCAGTAGCCCAGAGTCTGGCCAAAGTCTTCCGGGCGCTCCGGAAGCTCAAACACCGTGGCCACATCAATCAGCCCGCCCAGCCCGAACACGGTGTTATAGGTGAAGCGCCCGGCTGCCACGATCGCCGATTCCCCTTTCAGCTGGAGCAGGCTGTTGGCAAAGTTGCCCAATTCGGAAAGGTTGCTGAAGAAGTTGGTCACGGCGCGGTCAGCGAAGGTTGGCATCACCCAGCGGTAGCCTTCAGCAACCGGGCGCAGGAACCAGTCGTCAACAAACTCGTTGAAACCGAAGATATTCCGGTTCCAGTTTTCGTAGGGATCGGCGGGATCAACCTGAGGCGGCGTATCGTCCCAGGTGTCGGCATCCGGCCGGGCCTGCTGGGTTGAGCAACCCACCATCATCGAGAAACATGCAACCGCGATCCATACCCTGCTCAGATACTGCACCATAGCCTTCCTGAGGTTGTGATACCTGTCTCAATTGGTTAAAAGTAGACTCCCCCGAAATCAGCACCCGCTCGGGCTTTTAACGCCCGTTCGTACGTCTAAAGAGGAGAATCCATGTCCATTTCCGGCAACCCGGTCAGCAGTCTCCGTATCCCCCTACGCTGGGGCGATATGGATGCCTTGGGCCACGCCAACAACACCGTGTACTTCCGTTTCTTTGAAGAGGCCCGAATGGTCTGGCTCGACTCACTCGGTTTGGCCGATGAAAACGCGTCCAGCGGCGCGGTCATCATTACCACCGGTGCGACGTTTCTCAGGGAGATGGCCCACCCGGCAACCGTGGAAGTGAAAACATACGTGGGTAAGGCCGGAAATTCCAGCCTTGACACCCAGTACACTCTGACTGACGTGGACACGGGGGTTCGCTACGCCGAGGGATATGCCAAGATCGTCTGGATGGACTGGACTTCCCGCAGTTCCACTCGCCTGCCAGACCAGCTTCGGGAACTGGCTCTGACAGAAGCCTGAGCGGCGTAGGAAAGATGGGCAGCACCACGGTGCCGCCCTTCCGGCATCAGCGTCGACGCACCACCACGCTGCCAATGGAGTAGCCGGCTCCGAACGAGCAGATAATGCCCAGATCGCCACTGGCCAGGTCGTCCTGATGCTGGTGGAATGCGATGATTGAACCCGCCGAACTGGTGTTGGCGTACTCGTCCAGAATCACCGGAGCTTCCTCTGTGGTGGCGTCCCGACCGAGTACCCGGCGGGCGATCAGCTGATTCATGTTCAGGTTAGCCTGATGCAGCCACAGGCGACGGAGATCATCCGGGGTCAGCGACAGGCTCTCAAGGTGCGACAGAATGGTTTCGGCAACCATCGGCGAGACTTCCTTGAACACCTTGCGCCCCTGTTGAACGAAGAGCTTGTCCGGCTTGCCAATGCCGCTCTCATCGGCGCGGTTGAGGAAACCGAAATTGTTGCGGATGTTGTTGGAGAATTTGGTCTTCAGGCGAGTGCCAAGGATGTCGAAGCCTTTGCCGGCATCAACATCGCTGTCCCGCTCAACCAGGATCGCGGTGCAGGCGTCACCAAAGATGAAATGACTGTCGCGATCGCGGAAATTGAGGTGACCGGAGCAGATTTCCGGGCTGACCACCAAGACCGCCCGGGCGGTGCCGTTCTCCACCGCATTGACCGCCGCCTGCAGGCCAAAGGTGGCGGAGCTGCAGGCCACATTCATGTCGTAACCAAAACCGTCAATACCCAGTGCCTGCTGCACTTCCACTGCAACCGCGGGGTAGGGCCGCTGCATGTTGGAACAGGCCACAATCACCGCATCCACGTCTTCCGCGGTCCGGCCGGCGGATTCCATCGCCTGCTGGCAGGCTGACACCGCCATTTCACACTGTACCGACGGCTCATCGTTGCTGCGCTCGGGGATGTGCGGGGCCATCCGTTCCGGGTCCAGAATCCCCTCACGATCAATGACATGACGACGCTTGATGCCGGAGGCTTTCTCGATGAAATCGGCGGCCGAAGGCTGCAATGCCTCCAGCTCACCCCGTTCGATGGCTTCAGCGTTGCTGGCATTGTGGCGCTCTACAAAGGTATTGAAGGCGACAACCAGCTCTTCGTTGCTGATGGTTGCAGGCGGTGTGTACAGTCCAGTCCCGCTAATGACGGCTTTAATCACGCGTAACCCCAAGTCATGTCTATTGAAAACGGTTCAATCAAAGGCAAATCCTAGCACAGATTGGCGCCTGGGCTGACACGACTTGTGTCGGACACCGATCACGAGTGTCCCCTCACTGCCGCACCTGCTCCCACTGCTTGTCGAGGCGCTTGATGGACACCGGCATCCGGGTTCCCAGTTGCTGGGCAAAGTAAGACACCCGGTACTCCTCCAGCATCCAGCGATAGAGCGTCAGCTCCGGGTCATCAATGCCCTGGCGACGATGCTGCTCCAACCTCTTGGCATACCGACTCCAGAGAGGCTCGATGGCGTGGAGGAACTCCCGCTCCCGGCCCATCTCCCGGGGCATTTTCTCCAGTCGCACCTGGGCAGCCTCAAAGTAGCGGCCAAACTCCGCCAGCCATTCACCCGGGGTCTGCACCAGGAAGCCGGGGAACACAAGGTGTTCAAGCTGGAATTTAAGGTCCGCCATGCTGTTGGCCAGAGCCAGATTTATCTTGCCTTTGAGCCGCTTCATGATGTTGTGGTAGCCGGTCATGGCCTGGTGCAGATGCTCGTCAAGGGCAGACAGGGTGTCAAAGAAATCCCCCCGCCGCTGATCGTACAACGCAACAAACTGCGGCTCCGACCGCGGCAGCCCCTCGCCCAGGAAATGCGCCATGGCGGCCGCCAGCAACAGGTCATCCAGCAGCACCCGGGCCTGACCGATGGGGGCAAACAGCAGTGCGGAGGCCTTGAAGTGAGCCAGACGTCGATCTACATCCTCCAGGGTGTTACCCAGGCGGTTGATGATCAGCCGGGCAATGGCTTTACGACTGGCCCGTTCTGCTGCCAGTGGATCGAGGTACTGGGTGAGCCGGACGTCCTGGCCCAGGTCCTCAAGCGCCGGATAGACAGTAACCTGCATGCCACCGCGTTCGGTCTGAACCTGGACGGGCAATTCGCCAAACTGCCAGTCCTGCGCATCGGGCAGATCCGGCAGATCGTTTCCGCTAACCGGGGCTGATGACAGAGCCTCCTCCGCCCGGCTCTCCAGCGTTTGCTGGAGTTGGTCGGTATCCCGGCCCTGAGCGATCACTCCGCCCTGATCGTCCACCACCCGGACGTTCATCCGCAGGTGGTGGGGCAAGCCATCCAGTTGCCAGTCTTGCGGTTCAATTCGTACCCCGGTCATCCGCCGCAACTGGTGCGCCAGGGTCTCGGTCAATGGCTCATTGGAAGGCGCCATGTTCTCCAGCGCCGCATCGACGAAATCCGGCACCGGCACGAAGTTTCGGCGCAGCGACTTCGGCAACGCCTTCACCAACGCTATGCATTTCTCCCGCACCAGCCCGGGCACCAGCCATTCCAGGCGCTGGTTGGGCAACTGTTTCAGCGCCACAATCGGCACCTGCAGGGTGACACCGTCGTCGTCGCCAGTCGGTTCGAACTGATAGCTCAGCGGGTAACTGACGCCTTCCCACTCCAGGTAATCCGGGTACTGCGCCTGCTCTCCCTCATCGACCGGGCGTTGCAGAACGTCATCCTCGGTCAGCTCCAGCGCCTTCAGCTCGTCCGCAGCAAGCGACTTCCACCAGCGCTCAAAATGCCCGCCGCTGATGACGGCGTCCGGCAGCCGCTGATCGTAGAACGCCACCAGCGTTTCGTCATCCACCAGCAGGTCACGACGACGGGTCTTGTGTTCCAGATCCTCCACGTCGGCCAGCATGGCCCGGTTCGCTTCCAGGAAGGGGGCCTTGCTGGTGTAATCCCCTTCGACCAGCGCCCGGCGAATGAACAGCTCACGGCATTGTGCCGGGTCGACCTTGGCGTAGTTGATCTTCCGTCGAGGCACCACGTCCAGACCATACAATGAGACCTTCTCAAAACCGACCACCTGAGCCCGCTTACGCTCCCAGTGGGGTTCAAAGTGGTGTTTCTTGACGACGTGGCCCGCCAGCGGCTCGATCCATTCCGGCTCGATCTTCGCCACCATGCGCGCGAACACCCGGCTGGTCTCGACAATCTCTGCCGCCACCAGCCATTTCGGCGCGGATTTGGAGACTTTGGAGCCGGGAAAGATCTGCACCTTGCGGTTGCGGGTGGCCAGGTATTCCCGTTTCTCGATTTTGGTGGCCACCTGCCCCAGCAGACCGGCCAGGATGGCCTTGTGAATGGCTGGGTATGCGGCGGCTTCCGCATTGAATGCCAGCTTCTGCTCGCGGCAGATCAGGGTGAGCTGGCGATGAATGTCCCGCCATTCCCGCATCCGCATCCAGGACAGGTAATACTTCTTGCAGAGTTTCTTGAGCTGGTTCTGGGTCTGCTCCTGGCGCTGCTCCTCATAGAAGTTCCACAGGTTGAGCAGGCTGACAAAGTCCGATTCCTTGTCGACAAATTCCGAATGCGCCTGATCCGCTGCCTGCTGCTTTTCCTGCGGCCGCTCCCTTGGGTCCTGAACGCTCAGGCCGGCGATGATCACCAGCACTTCACTGAGGCTGCCCTCGTCCGCCGCTGTTACCAGCATCCTCGCCAGCCGGGGGTCGAGAGGCAACCGCGCCATGGTACGCCCCAACTGGCTCACCTTGCGCTTGCCATCCACGGCGTTGAGTTCTTCCAACAACTTATAACCGTCGTTGATCAGCCGGTTGTCCGGCGCCTCAAGGAACGGGAACTGACGGATGTCCCCCAACCCGCTGGTGGCCATCTGCAGGATGACCGACGCCAGGTTGGTGCGGAGAATCTCCGGATCGGTGTACTCCGGGCGATTGATGAAATCGGTTTCATCGTACAAACGGAAGCAGATCCCCGGAGCCACCCGTCCGCAACGACCAGCCCGCTGATTGGCGCTGGCCTGGGAAATCGGCTCCACCGGCAGGCGCTGGATCTTGGAACGCACGCTGTACCGGCTGATGCGGGCCACGCCGGTATCGATGACGTAGCGAATACCCGGCACCGTCAGCGAGGTTTCCGCTACGTTGGTGGAAAGCACGATGCGTCGGCCCCGGTGCGCCTGAAACACCCGGTTCTGCTCCTGGTTGCTGAGCCGGGAATACAGCGGCAACACCTCGGCGTGGCGCAGGTCCGAATGCCGCAGCTGTTTGCTGAGGTTGCGAATCTCCCGCTCCCCCGGCAGAAACACCAGCACATCGCCTGGCCCCTGGCCGGCGCCGCGCTCGTGAGCCTCAATTTCTTCCAGCGCAGAGAGAATGCCATCGGCCCAGCTCTGGTCGCGGTCATCCTCATCGCCGGCAAGGGGACGGTAGCGGGTTTCCACCGGGTAGGTCCGACCGCTGACTTCCAGCACCGGCGCCTCACCGAAGAAATCACTGAAGCGCTCCACTTCAATCGTCGCGGAGGTAATGATGATCTTGAGGTCCGGCCGCTTTGGCAGCAACTGCCTGAGGTAGCCCAGCAGGAAGTCGATGTTGAGGCTGCGCTCGTGGGCCTCGTCGATGATCAGGGTGTCATAACGATCGAGGAAACGGTCATGCTGGATTTCCGCCAGCAGAATACCATCGGTCATCACTTTGACCCGGGACTGGTCGCTGGTATTGTCGGTAAAGCGGACCTGGTAACCCACCTGCTGGCCCACCGATTCTCCCAGTTCCTCGGCGATACGCCCAGCGACGCTGCGGGCCGCCAGCCGTCGCGGCTGGGTATGGCCAATGAGCCCGCGGGTACCGCGGCCGTGGTTAAGACAGATCTTGGGTATCTGGGTGGT
Source organism: Marinobacter xestospongiae (assembly GCF_023156385.1). Taxonomy (GTDB): domain Bacteria; phylum Pseudomonadota; class Gammaproteobacteria; order Pseudomonadales; family Oleiphilaceae; genus Marinobacter; species Marinobacter xestospongiae. The sequence continues at coordinate 73,714 of NZ_JAKZAK010000006.1, read as the reverse complement.
TTTACCCGAGCCGGTTTCCCCTGCCACGATGATGACCTGGTGTTCGGCGAGCGCCGCGGCAATGTCATCAACCCGCTCTGACACCGGCAGGCCATCGGGATAACTGATGGCCCTATGGCTCTGGCGACGCGCCTCAACCTTGGCCAGGCCTCGGCTGAACCAGTCACGGGCCTTGTCCTGATCCCGGGCGGAGAGCTTGCGCCCCCGGCTTCGGGCCATCAGACGGCGAATGCGGGCCGCTTCCTGCTGGTTGCAGTGGTCCAGTTTCGACAGCAATTCGCCAATACTCATTTCGGCCGGATTGGTGGCTTCAGCGTGGGGGTCTTGGGCTGGCATAGGGACTTCGGAAACCTTCTCTAATCAACGAAAAAACCCTGCCAAGGCAGGGTTTTCGGGGCCTGGCGGTCGCGCCCTCGGAGGGACACGACCGATATCCGTGACGCCGGTTACTGGGTCGCTTCGTCCCGCAGTTCCCGACGCAGGATCTTGCCGACATTGGTCTTCGGCAGCTCCTCGCGGAACTCAAACAACTTGGGCACCTTGTAAGCGGTCAGGCGCTCGCGGCAGAACTCTTTCAGCTCGCCTTCGGTCAGATCCGACGACGATGCCACCAGGAACACCTTCACGGCTTCGCCGCTCTTGGTATCGGGAACACCCACCGCGGCACACTCGATCACCTTCGGATGACTGATCACCACATCCTCGATTTCGTTCGGGAACACATTGAACCCGGACACGATGATCATGTCCTTCTTGCGATCGACGATGCGAATGTAACCGTCTTCCTGGATCAGGGCAATATCACCGGTGCGAAGGAAGCCGTCGTCAGTGAAGGATTTCTGGGTGTCTTCCGGGCGCTGCCAGTAGCCACGCATCACCTGCGGGCCCTTGACGCACAACTCACCCGGCTCACCCAGAGGGGTCTCATTGCTTTCTTCATCAATGGTCTTGATCTCGGTGTTGCAGATCGGCAGACCGATGGTGCCAAGCTGGATGGCGCTGGGCGGATTGAAGGTGACGACCGGTGAGGTTTCGGTCATGCCGTAGCCTTCCGTGACTTCACAACCGGTCACACGCTGCCACATCTTGGCGGTGTCACTGGTGAGCGCCATACCACCCGAAGCGGTCATCTTCAGCGCGCTGAAATCCAGGTTCTTGAAGTCGTCATTATTGCACAGCGCCACAAACAGGGTGTTGAGTCCCAGGAAGGCGGTGAACTTGTGATTCTTCAGCTCTTTGACGAAGCCCGGAATGTCCCGCGGGTTGGGGATCAGCACGTTGTGGGCACCGGCCTCAAGCATGATGCCGCAGTTCAGCGTGAAGGAGTAGATGTGGTAAAGCGGCAGCGGCGCGATCACCACTTCCTGCCCTTCCTGGACGATAGACCCCATCATCGGGCGGGTTTGCAGCAGGTTCGCCACCAGGTTGCCATGAGTCAGCATGGCGCCCTTGGCCACACCGGTGGTGCCACCGGTGTACTGGAGCACTGCGATGTCATCCTTCTTGCAGTCCACCGGGGTAAATTTGGCCTTACCGCCAGCACTGAGCACCGCGGGCAGGCGATGCGCCTTGGGCAGGTTGTAGGCCGGAACCATCTTCTTGACGTGCTTGACCACCGCATTCATCAGGGTGCGCTTGAGCGGCGAGTGCATGTCAGCGATTTCGGTCACGATGACATGCTCAATACCGGTATGCGGGACCACCTTCTCGGCGTTATCGGCCATGTTCGCCAGCACAACCAGCGCCTTGGCACCGGAATCGTTGAACTGGTGTTCCATTTCCCGCGTGGTGTAGAGCGGGTTGGTGTTCACCACAATCATGCCGGCACGCATGGCACCGAAAACCACCACCGGATACTGGGTCAGGTTCGGCATCTGGACCGCGATGCGATCGCCAGGCTTGAGGTTGGTATGGTTCTGCAACCAGGCAGCAAAGTTACGGCTTTGCGTATCCAGGTCGCGGTAGGTCAGAGTGACACCGACAGCACTGAAGGCAGGGCGATCAGAATATTTCTTAACGGCCTGTTCGAATACCTCGATCATATTCTGGTACTTGTCCAGGTCTACCTCCCGGGGCACGCCGCCCGGGTATTTATCCTGATAGAACTGCTCAAAATCCATCACACCATCTCCTGTTTGTCGTTTGTGCTTGTAGGCTCTTGGGTACGGTCGGTGCTCTGCGGCTCCTCACCCTTCACTCTTTTTATATCAGGCCACAATATCAGTGAGTCACGGCTGGGATAATGTGACAATGCACTCCGTCGCGATTGCACACTCTTAGCCCAAAAAACAACCAGACTAAAGTCTCAGTCCTGAAAACGAGCGCAGAGAATAGCAGTTTTGCGAACGATGAGGTAGTTTTCGGAATAAGGCCCTGATCCCGGTCCTTTATACCCTCCCCCAGTGATGAATTACCATCACCATCGCCCTATTTGATGGCCCAACCAGCACAACCATATCCGCCTCATGACGGCAGGAACTCAATGGGAAAGCGAACCGTGCGCTTGTCGACGGCATCAGCTCCGAAGTTGAACAACCGTACCCGGTTGGCCAGCCGGGTTTCCAGTTCCGGGTGTGACAGCTCAGAACTCACCACCTCACATTTCGACACCCGACCGTCCGGCTCAATGACCAGCTCAAGCAGGACCTTGCCTTCCAGTGTCGGGTCCTGGCGCAGTTCCCGTCGATACAACGAATACAGGGCATTCTTCTGGGCATCGAACACCTGGCGAATGTTGCTCATGGCGCGTTCGCCATTGCCATCACCGGCTGCCGGAGCCGGCTCGGACCGGGGCCTGGCTGGAGCCGCCTCTGCCGCCACCGTCACCGATTTGACCTGATGATCCGCCAGTTCCGCGCTCCGTTGCGGTGCCTTGGTATCAGCCACACCACCACTGCTGGCCAGCACGTCCTTTTCCGGCTCCCGGGTATCGGTGTTGCGCCGATCTGATGCATTGGCCCGCAATTGCCCCGCAGGTATGGCAGTATCCTGCTGCATACTGGCCAACTGGTCCTGCAGTGCCAGCAGCCCGGAGCTGGCCGCCTTCTCCCTGGCCTGCTCCACCGTCTGGCGCGGCGGCTCGGTTACAGCGGGCCTCGGTTGCGGCGCCGGCTCAGGCTGTGGCGCCGCTCTGGCTGCCGGGGGTTTCGGTTCCGGCTTGGGCCTGGGTTCGGGAACAGGTTCCGGCTCCACGGGCTCAGGCTGAACAGGGGTTGGCGGTGGCTCAACGGGCCTGGGTGGCAGCAGCTGTGCAGATTGTGGCGGTGTCCGCTGAACCTCGCCCAGGCTGGGTTCTGGTAACTGAATCCAGGGAATCCAGACGGCCGGCACCGCCGCCAATACCATCAGGATAACGAGAATCACGCCAAAACGATGGCCCTCTGCTGACCCAGAAGACCAGGGCAAACTAACGGCCGGTGCGGTGATACTAGCCATGGGCGGCCACCTCCAGCGGTTTTACCGCCAGTCGCACCTGACGGAACTGCTCATCAACACAGGTCTGGAGCACCTGTCGCAGCAGTTTGTACTCGGTGTCCTTGCCCGCCAATACCGTCACCGGCAGGCCCGCGTCCGGAATCTCACCCTGCTGTTCGCGGCGGCTGGCCAGGGCTGCCGCCAGCGCATCCAGCCCCTCCGGAGCCACTCCGCCATCGGGCCCCTCACCCTCCGTTACCTCGAGGGCAGCGACCTGACGGCCATCGATAAGAATAGCCCTGCCCTTGACCTCAACCGTCAGGCTCTCAGCCGCCAGCTGATCGGCACTGGATGCCGGCAGCGGCAGGTCGGTGTTGGTTTTGAGCACCTTGACGTCCGAGGAATTCACCATCAGGAAGAACACCAGGATGGTGAAGATATCCATCAGAGAAACCAGGTTGAGACCACCGGCGCGATGCATGCGACCGTAGTGGCGCTGGCGCCGCAGGGCGCGACTCGAACGCTTCATGTCGCCCCTCCCGTCGCGATCGGACTGATCGCGGTACCGGGCACCGGGCTGGCCAGGGACACATCCGGGAACAGCTCCGCTTTCACCACGCTGGCAGCCACTACGGCCTCGTAGGAGCGCACGGTATCCAGCGCCGTTACCAGGGTCTGATAATCAACGCTTTCACCGACCTCAAGGATAATGTCGGTTTTTTCTGGAAGCCGCTGCTTGATTCGGATCAGCAGCTCACGTAGCCCGTCAAAGTCCTGCGCGCCCTCCACCAACGGCAGCTGGCCGAGGTTGCCTCGCTCGCTGTCCGCCACCAGCAAGCCACGGTCGGTGACGGTCACCACCAGCTGCAATTCCTCCGCCTCCGGAGCCTCACCGGGGGCCATGCCCGGAAAGTTCAATTCGATCATGTGCAGCTGACTGAACACCATGCCCAGCAACAGCACCGGCACCAGCACAATCATCAGGTTCATGAAGGCGGTAATGTCCAGTTCCGGCGTGGTATTCATCCGGCGATGTCTGCGTCTCATGCCGCTCTCCTGATCAGGCTGCAGCCGGCTCGGCCGCCTGGTCGGAAATGATGTTCAGCAGCTTGACTCCGGCCATCTCGAAACTGTCGACAATCTCATTGGTCCGGGTCTGCAGCAGGGCGTGGAACATCAGCAGCGGAATCGCTGACATCAGGCCAAAGGCCGTTGTGTTCATTGCCACGGAGATACTTTCGGACAACAACGTGGCTTTCTGCGAGGGGTCCGCATTGGCGACCGCCGTGAAGGCAGCAATCAGCCCGATGATGGTACCCAGCAGGCCCAGCAGCGTAGCCACATTGGCCAGTGTGGCGAGGTACTGGGTGCGTTTTTCCAGTCTCGGCAGTACCTCCATCAGCCCCTCTTCCATGGCGTACTCAATGTCCTCCCGACGCTGGTTGTTCAGCAGCCGACCAACCCCGGCGCCAATGATGGCCGCGATGTCACTGCTGGAATTGCTGGCCGCCTTCATGGCCCGGCGATAATCGCGCTTGTGCAGGAGCGGCAGCAGGCCTTTCTCAAAAATGCGGCGATTGCGCCGACGCACACTGCCCAGGAACAGGAAACGCTCCAGCGCTATGGCCAGACCAATCACCAGCACCGCAGCAATCGGGTACATGAAGGGACCACCGTCCTGAAAGAACCGCACCACTGTTTCCAGCATCGTCATACTCCACTGTGATTATTGTTGGTTGTGCACCGAATCCAGATCGGGATTCAATGTCTGCCGGAACTGCCGGTGACGCTCAAACGTCAGCGGCTCCAGCGGACTCATAAAACCATCCCCGGCCGCCGGCAGCGCCGCTCTCGGTCGCCGGGGTATGCTCGGTGATCGCCAGGGCAGTATGTACAGCACTCGCGGATCATCGTCCTTGTTGAATGAGGCCTGTCCTTCCACCCCCAGGCCTTGGGTCCTGGATATCGTGTCAGTAACCGTCTCCTCGGCCAGCGCCGGCAATGTGGTCGCCATCAGGCCAATGGTCATCAAAGCAACAGCCATCAGCGGCATTCGGCAGCTGATCTGTACAGGTTGGTCATGGCCGATCATGATTCGTCCACCCGGCGTTCGATGTCTGCAATCCAGCCTTCAACCCGTTTTTCCGGCGTTGGCAGCAGGGCCTGGTATTGGCGGTAATGGTCGAGCGCCCGCGGCAGGTCCAGCAGATACAACTCACTCAGCACCGCCAGGTTGAAATGCAGCTCCGGCACCCGGGGGGAATAGGCCAGCCCCTGTTCCAGGACCTGACTGGCCTGGCGGAAGTCCCCGGCCTCCCGCAACAGCAGGGCAAGGTTGTTGATACTCAGAGCATCCGCCGGATTGGCAGCGACGGCGTTGTGGTAGAGCACCGTTGCCTCCCCCGTGCGCCCCTGCTGTTGACGCACCCAGGCCAGGCGCGCGGTCAATCGCGGGAGGTCATCCCGCTGCTGCAACAGCTGCTCTAGTGCCTGGGCGGCGTCATCCCACGCCTGACTTGCGGCCGCCATTCGGGCACGTTCGACCAGCTGTTGCTGGACTTCGGTCAGTTCCGGCTCCGGAGGTATCGCCCTGGTGGACACCGGCGACTGCCGAGCGGTGTTTGCCGCCTGCCCGGCTCCCTCCGGACGTCCCCCGTCGTCGCCAGACATCGGGTTACCGGCGCAGCCCGCCAGGGCAATCAGCACACTCAACACCAGTGACAGCTGTGCGCTAGGCATCTCCACCCTCCTCGTTTGTCCAGGCCATCCAGCGGGAATCCCGCTGGTATCTCCCCGGATGCAACTGGGACAGGACATCCAGGCTCTGTGCCACCCATTCGTCGAAGTAACCTTCAGACAGCCGCTGGTGATTGCGGGCGTGAAGCGCCAGGGCCTTCTCTTCAAACGGGTAGGCCTGTTCTTCCAGCAACAGGTCATACTGCATCGACTCCAGCTCATTAAGACCGTCTGGCCGGCTGGAAGCCATCAGGTCTGCCGCCAGCTTCCGGTACAACTCAGCCTGGCGATACAGAGCTTCCGAGCCAGCGGCGTCGGTGCCAAACCGGACCGCTTGCTGGTAGCGCTCCAGCGCACGGTCCAGCGCCTGACGTTTACGGGCCAGGGACTGGGGCAATGGATGAACCAGCGCAATGTCCGCAAAGCTCTCGCCGGCGGCACGCCCCAGCACCAGCGCCGCCTCGGCGGCGGCCGCCAGCGAGGCTTCCGAGTGCCAGTCACTCTCCAGCTCGCGGGCGACCAGAGTCTGCCGCAGCGCATCTCCGGCAGCGCCAGAGGTGATCAGCCGCTGCCGCATCCGCTGCTGCAACAGGTGTTCCTGCTCATCTCCCGCCGGGGCCGCTGTCGCCAGGTAAGCCTGATAGATGCGATTGCGATCGCCATCAGCGCCTCCCTGGTGGTAGAACTCCGCCGCCCGCAGCTGTTTTTCCCAGGACACCTTGTTCTGCGAGGCTCCGGCCATCAGTTCATCCGCAGCGCGAATGGGTTGGCCGGATGCATGGTAGGCATACACCAGTTTGTCGTGGATCTGGGCTGCAAGCGTGTGGTCGGGGAAATCGCCCCGGAACCGCACCAGTTCGTTGATGGCGGCCTGCCAGCGTTCACTGCTCAACAGGGTGTTGGCCGCGTCAAACCGACCCCGGATCGCCAGCTCACTGGAGGGAGCGACACTGTCGATGCGCTGGAAATGGGCCACAGCGACATCGATCTGGTCCGCAGCCAGCGCTACCTCGGCCTGCCGGTAGATACTGGTGGCAAGCTGCTCCACCAGAGCCTGGCGCTCGCTTTCGACAACAGCCAGAAGGCCCTGGGTCGTCATGGCCAGCGCTTCACGCCAGGACCTCTCGGCCGCATCAAACCGGGACAAACCCTGCTGGGCGCGGCCCTGGGCCAGCCAGGCGGCGTAACGATCCTCCGGGCTCGCGGCAGGATCAGCGGAGACCTCGGCAGCCATGGTCAACGCCTCGGCGTCGCGCTCCGCCGTCAGCAAGCGGTTGGCAGCATCAACAAAGGCCTGGTATCCCCGGGGGTCCATTGCAAAGCGACGATGGAAGCGCTGGATGCCGGCAACGTAGCCATCCAGGTCGATGGCCAGCGCCACCTTCCGGTCCAGACCCTCGGCCATAAGCCGCACCGCCGCCCAGGCGGCATCGGCCGCCTCGTTGTAGCCCGGTGCGTTGTAACCGGCGTTGCGGTATTCATCCAGCGCCCGTTGATAGTCCCCGGCCTGCAGCCAGGCATCCCCGGCCAGGCGCTGAACGTCGCCGCTATCGGTCAGACGTGGCGCCAACAGGCTGTAGAGATCGCCAGAACGGGCAAATTCCTCGGCGGTGGCAGTCGCCGTGCCGGCGCGCTGATAGTGGTAATCCGCCAGTTCCCGGGTATAACGCTGCCACAGTACCTGCTCGTTCTCCTGCAGCCGATCGTAGCTGCCCTGATCGCGGTAGGCCGCGATGTAGTCGGCCTTGGCATCACGGGCCTGATCGGCAAACCCCTGCTGCTGCCAGACGGCAATAACCTGCTGGCGCAAGGCCGGCACGCTGGCGTGAGCTGGCTGATTGCGAATAAAGCGCTCCGCTGCCGCTACGCTGTCCCTGGCTCGACCTTCACTGGCGTAGTAGTCAGCCAACCGGTCATACAGCAGATATTCGTAGTCCCGCTCGCCGACACGCGCTAGACGGCTCGCCAAGGCATTGGCTCCGCCAGTCCGGGCACTGATCAACGCCAGAATGCGCAGGGTATCGTCGACCACTTCCAACTCACCGTCGGGAACAGCCCGGAAGCGGTCGGTAACAGCGGCTTTCTGGTCCAGCACTGCGATGAAGGAGTCTCCCGCCCGATCCAGCGCTTCCTGTTTGTACTGGCTCCAGCCCAGCATGTACCAGGTCTTGGTCTTGAGACTGTCGGTGGCGTCGTCGGCCTTGATGACCTGCTGGTAGCCGGCCTCGGCCTGAGCGTAGTCCTGCAGCGCAAACGCCCGTTCAGCAATACGGAAACGGGCTTCGTGAATCAGTGGCGAGCGCGGGTGTTCGCGGACCAGACGCTGCAACTGGGCGATGCTGCGTTCGCCTTCTCCAACCAAGGCGTGGGCCTTGGCAAGCTGGTACAGCAATTGGTCCCGCGGGTAATCGGACTCACCGGTCGCAATGAGCTGCTCGTAGTCCCTGATGGCTTCACGATAGAGGCGAAGCTCGGTTTCAACATCTATCTGCAGATCCCCGGCCGCCCGGTCCTGAAGGCTGGCCAGACGGTTCAGGGCATCAATCCGCAACGTCGGATCAAAGGTCTGGTCGAACATGCGAACGTAGCGGCGGGCCACTTCCCGGGGCGAGATGGCCGGAAGCGACTTGCTCTCGAATTGCAGGAACACAGGCCGCATGTCCCCAATGGTCTCGCCATCACGGTCTAGGGTTACCTGGAAGGCCTCCTGCCCCCATACCGGAGTCGATGTTGCCAGCACCAAGCCGAGCAACAGATGCGCCCTGGACGCTGGCCATCTCATTCCGCCACCTCCCGCTGCAAATCCCGCTCGAGGGTGTTAAGCGCCAGATACTCATACAGGTAGGCAATGTGCTGTTCAGCACGATCCTGTGCAAGACGAATGCGTCGGCGTTCACCTTCAATAAAGTCGGTAGCGATGCGGTCAAGCTCCTGTCCCGCCGCCTCCTGCAACTCGGTTACGGCTGTCAGGAGCCCGGGGATGGTCGTTTTCAATGTCCGGGCCCGATCACGAAGACGGGACTGCTGCGTTCTCGCGAGCGTGGTTCGGTCCTGCCAGCGATCCAGCGAATCCCGGATGTCCGACAGCTGGACCGTGATCGACGCCAGCTCCGTCCGGCTGGCTTGCTCCCCGTCGCCCTGAAGGTTCGCCAGAGCACGGGCCAACCTGGTTGCCTGAGCGGCCAGCTGCTCGGCTGTCGGGTTTGAGACGGACGTCCGCTGACGCTCATCCAGGGTCTCAATGAACAGTCCGAGGTCGTGCTCGTGACGTTGAAGCGTCTGTGCCAGATCCGCGAGGGTCGCCAGCCGAGCGATCGCCTGCTGGGCATCCGGTTGTTTGGCCAGGTGGAGCAGATACGCCAGTCGTGGCTGTGTCAGTGTACGGCTGTCGGCGAGGAACCACTCCACATCGCTGTTGCGGGCAGCCAGTACCATGGCCTGATAAGCGCCTTTGTTGTCGACTTCGTCGGCAAGCGTGGACAGGGTCACCTGCTCACTTTCCAGGGCAGCGTTGGCCGCCAGGTAGGCTTCGCCGGCCTGGGCGAGGTAGCCCAGTTCATCATAGCTGCGCCCCATTCCCAGCCAGGCGTCCACCGAACCGGAAAAGGCCAGCGGAAACTTGCGGGCGCGGTGCCAGGATTGCATCGCACCACGGTAATGGCGTTGGGCGAAGGTGGCCAAACCGTGAAGGTACAGGGCTCTAGGGGTCGCGAAGCTGTTCAGCGGGACGTCGTCAAGAAAACCGGTGGCTTTCTGGAACTCATTGCTCTGGTAGGCCAGAAAACCGGCTTTAAGCAGAAGCTCGGCACGCAGCGCCTCTGCTCGCCGCCGGTTGCCATCACCATCCAGCATCGCCAGCGCCACCCGGATCGCCACCAGGGATCTGGCCGAGGTACTGTCAACGTCACTGTAGCCCGTGGCGATGTTGTGATAGCCCATCGCTGCCCAGTAGCCATCATCCATGCTGGCCAGAACCCGCCCGGCCTGATCCAGTTGCCCTAGCTGAAGATAGTCGTCAGCCAGGTGGTACAGGGCTTCCTGCCTGGTTGCTCCATGGCTGAGACGGGCGGCGTTCTGCAGTGCCGGACGGGCCGCCTCCCGACCCTGCTCCGCCAGTTGCTCTCGTGCCAGCAATAGCCAGGCTTCGCCACGGTGGCGGTCGCCCCGGGTCAGCGCTTCCAGCAGTTGGCGAGCGTGTTCTGGGCGGCCACTGGCCAGCAGCGCCTTGGCTCGGACCAGATTGGCGGTCGGAGACGCCAGCCCCTGCAGCCAGGCCAGGGCCTGCGATGGTTCGCCGGCCGCTTCACTGAATCGCGCCAGCGCCAGCCGGCGCTCAGCATCCGTTGACGGTGCGGCGGTCACCAACGTCACGGACAGCATCAGAATGATTGAGCAGACAACCCTGACCACGCTACCTCCAGGCCAACTACCAGTGATTGAGCAGGACTTCCGGTTCAAAGTCCGGCGCCTCCGCGGCGATAACCAGTTCCAGGTGCGCTTCGCCACTTCGCTTACGGAAATCCAATTCGGTTTCCCGGCGCAGGTAGCGGTCGTTGGCGCCCTGGCCGGTCAAGGTCACCGACAGGGTATGGGGCCCTAATGCCACGTTGCCGACATACAGCTGTTGCAGACTGCCGGCCTGCAGGGACCTCAGTTCACGGGCACTGTAGAGATAGGATGCTGCTGGCTTGCCGTCGATGCTGAGTTCGATGGAGTCAAGCTCCAGCGCCTCGACATTATCCAGCGATAGAAAGACAGAAAGCCGGGTATCAGCGGGATGCAGCACTTGCTGCTCCAGAGTGAACAGGGATTCACTCAGTTGTGACACCTCGGACTTGAGCCGATCAATCCGTTGATCCAGTGCTTCGGCGCATGCCGCCCCGGACCATGCCGAGACAACCATCACCGATGCCAGGGCAAGGCGCTGCCAGCCCGGCGCGTACAAACCTGTTGCCGTCATAACTGCCTGCTTCCGCATGTACTCTGTAACAAAAGGTATATGGAGAGTAACACTGGGAAACTGACAAGAACGGTATCCAGGTCACCAAATGGAAAACCGGTGTTCGTCGGGGATTTTTACAGCGAGGTGATGATTGGAGGGAGAAAACACCCAGCCGGATCAGCTGGAGATTTTCAGGCCACTGAAAATACTGAAAAATTAAGACATGGCCTCGCGATTGCTTCAGCCAGGGTGGCGGTAGCGCCCAAGGGCGCCGACCGCTTGATATGCCGAGCTTTGCCGATGCCCTCAACCGCATCGGCTTTTTTTTTGCCTGGGCGCCCCTCTCCCGGGGATTCTGCTTACTTGCTGAGGTGCCGCATGGCGGATTCAAGGCCGTCGATCGTCAGCGGGTACATGTGATCCGACACCAATTGGCGGGTCATGCCCAGGGAGCCGCCCTGCCCCCAGTAACTCTCTGGCAACGGATTCAGCCACACGACTTTACGGAAGTGGTCGGTTACCCGTTGCATCCAGGTGGCACCGGCCTCTTCATTCCAGTGCTCGATAGAGCCTCCGGGGTGGGAAACTTCGTAGGGAGCCATGGTGGCATCACCGACAAAGATCACTTTGTAGTCCGGTGAATACTTGTGGAGGATGTCCCAGGTGTCTGTGGTTTCATTCATCCGGCGAATGTTGTTGGTCCAGACGCTCTCATAAATGAAGTTGTGAAAATAGAAGTACTCCATGTGCTTGAACTCCAGCCTTGCGGCGGAGAACAGCTCTTCACACACCCGCACATGGGGGTCCATTGAACCACCGACGTCAAAGAAGATCAGCACCTTCACCGCGTTGTGGCGCTCCGGCACCATCTTCAGATCCAGGTAACCGGCGTTGCGGGCTGTGGAGGCAATGGTGTCGTCCAAATCCAGCTGATCCGCGGCGCCCTGACGGGCAAATTTGCGAAGCCGGCGCAGCGCCACCTTGATGTTGCGGATACCCAGCGTAATGCCATCGTCCAGGTCACGGAACTGGCGCTTCTCCCAGACCTTGACGGCGCGGCCTTGACGGCCGTCCTTCTGGCCAATGCGGAAACCTTCGGGGTTATAGCCGTTGGCTCCGAATGGCGAGGTGCCACCGGTGCCGATCCATTTGTTGCCACCCTGGTGACGTTCCTTCTGCTCTTCCATTCGCTGCTTGAAGGCTTCAATGAGCTCTTCCAGGCCACCAAGGGAGTCGATCCTGGCCTTTTCCTCGTCAGACAGCTGTTTCTCGAACTCGGCCCGCAACCAGTCTTCCGGGATCAGCGCCTCAAGCAGTTCGTCGAGGTTTTCAATCCCCTTGAAATAGGCATCAAAGGCCCGGTCAAACTTGTCGAAATGACGCTCATCCTTTACCAGACACAATCGGGAAAGGTAATAGAATTCTTCCATATCGGCGAAGGCCAGCCGGCTTTTCAGGGCCTCCAGCAGATCCAGAAACTCCCGCAGGCTGGCGGGCACTTTGGCACGTCGGATTTCCAGAAAAAAGTCGATCAGCATGGTAGGTCCCCTGCCCTGAATGAATGGTGGGGTGCACCGTGGCACCCCCTCAATCAGCTGCGGCGGCGCGCCATGAACGCCAGCTTCTGCAGCAGGTGAACGTCCTGCTCATTCTTGACCAGTGCGCCATAAAGCGGCGGTAGCGCGCTGCCAGCGTCCTTGTCCTGGAGCATCTTGGCAGACAGGTCATCCGCCATCAGCAGCTTGAGCCAGTCAATCAACTCAGAGGTGGAAGGCTTCTTCTTGAGCCCCGGTACCTTGCGAACATCAAAGAACACTTCCAGGGCATCCCGTACCACTTCCTGCTGGATATTGGGGAAGTGCACATCCACGATGCTCTGCATGGTGTCGTGGTCCGGGAAATTGATGTAGTGGAAGAAGCAGCGACGCAGGAAAGCATCGGGCAGTTCCTTCTCATTGTTACTGGTGATCACCACAATCGGACGTTTCTTCGCCTTGACGAACTCCTGAGTCTCGTAGACGAAGAATTCCATGCGGTCGAGTTCCAACAGCAGATCGTTGGGAAACTCGATGTCGGCCTTGTCGATCTCGTCAATCAGCAGCACCACCTGCTCGTCGGCTTCAAACGCTTCCCAGAGCTTACCCTTGACGATGTAGTTGCGGATATCCTTGACCTTCTCGTCGCCGAGCTGGGAATCCCGCAGCCGTGAAACCGCATCGTACTCGTACAGTCCCTGCTGGGCCTTGGTGGTGGACTTGATGTGCCACGGGATCAGTCTCATGCCCAGGGCAGCCGCCATCTCCTCGGCCAGCAGCGTCTTGCCGGTGCCGGGCTCGCCTTTGATCAGCAGCGGGCGTTGCAGAGAAATGGCTGCGTTAACGGCCATTTGCAGGTCATTGGTGGCGACGTACTTGTCGGAGCCGGTGAACTTCATACGGTCGATTCCTGTTGCTGTTATCGTCGGATCTGGCGGCCGAGTATAGCCGGACGCCTACCGGACTGAAAACCTTAGCCTGCGTCCTTTTCTATTCGTATCGCGTCGAATTCGGCCCGATAGCCCGACGATCACTCCTTTCCGTCATCTTTTCTGCGCTCCCGGTTTTCGTCTTCATCGCCCGACTCATCGGGCAGATCGAAGTCCTCGATATCGGACAGATCAAAGTCCTCCAGGCCGAACTCATCGTCATCATCTTCCGAATCGTCCGGGAACGGGTCCAGCTCAGGGATCTCCTCATCGAGGTCAAAATCCTCTGGGAATTCCCGTTTTGGCTCCGGTTCTGGCTCCGGTTCTGGCTCCGGTTCTGGCTCCGGTTCTGGCTCCGGTTCTGGCTCCGGTTCTGGCTCTGGCTCTGGCTCTGGCTCTGGCTCCGGCTCCGGTTCTGGCTCCGGTTCTGGCTCTGGTTCTGGCTCTGGTTCTGGCTCTGGTTCTGGCTCTGGTTCTGGCTCTGGTTCTGGTTCTGGTTCTGGTTCTGGTTCTGGCTCTGGCTCTGGCTCTGGCTCTGGCTCTGGCTCTGGTTCTGGCTCGGGTTCCGGCTCGGGTTCCGGCTCTGGCGCTGACTTGGTATCGGCTTCCTTATCCGGCTCTGCAGCAGCCTTGGCCTTGTTCCGGCGACGCCACAACAAGAACAGCGCGCCCAGGAACACCACACCACCGATCCCTGCGCCACCAATGAACAGCCACTTCTGATCAATCCCGGTATCGTCTGCCGCGGGCTCCGGCGGAGTTTCTGTCGGCTCCTCGACGTCACTGACATCGATTGGACCGGCCTCGGGTATCGCCGGGGCTGATTCTGCTGGGGGCTCTTGCTCAGCTGATGGCTCTGCTTCCGCTGAAGGCTCCGGTTCTACCGCAGGCGATGGCTTTGAAGGCGCCCCGGCAACCTCGCCACCGGTTTCCGGCAACTCGAAGGTAACAATCTGGCTGAACTTTCGGGAGAAGGTCTGGCCATCCGCCACCAGTGACAACTGATAGTCACCGGCGGCCGGCAGTTTGGGAATGGTGTCCTGATAGACGCCGTCTTCCGGCGGTCCGTTTGGCGCCAAAGGCTTGGTGCCGGAACGGCCGTCCGCAGAGGTGATGGTCAGGGAGACATCGATCACGCCAAGGAAATCGGGGTCCTGAATACTCTGATCTTCCTCGTAGAACATCGCCTGGATCGCCAGCGGCTCATCAGCCGTAAACGCCGGCGGAATGGGGCTGACCACCATTCGCAGATCACTGACCACGGTGACCCGGCTGCCCTCACCCAGGTCACCGTCGATGGTCCACTGGCCGGCGGTTGGGTTGGATACGGTGATCAGGTCATAGCCAGTTTCACTGGCCCAGCGCAATCCGTCCTGAGGCGAGTCTGCCTGACTGCGACGGCCCTGGGGGTCGATCAGTGCCAGCTCAACTGCCGCCTCACCATTGACGCGCTCACCCGGAAAGATCAACGCGGTGAATTCCTTGACGCCGCTGTCCACCAGGAAGCCGTTGTCTTCAATCGGCAGTTGCTCCTGTGGAACCGCGGTATTCAACGCTCTCAGGAACGCCAGGTTCAGCCCATCGGCCGATTCGGCCAGGGAATAGGAACCCTCGGTCTGGCTGGCGAATTGCCGCAGCAGTTCAAGGTCCGCCTGGTCCGAAAGAGCCACGGTGTGTATTGTGGCGCCCGCATCCTGCAGGCGGGTCAGCAGCGAATCCAGAATACGCTGGCGCTCACGGCTGTTGGCCGACGAATCCGGAGAGATATCGACCTTACCATCGGTGAGCAGGATGAAGTGGGTTCGGCTGAGATCACCACCGGTGTAGAAGTCGTCACTGGCAACTTCCAGAGCCTCGCCCAGATTGGTGCGAAGGGCGATCGAATTGATGGCCCGGGAACGTTCAATGGCCTTGTCCCGCCAGACCTCGCTCACTTCCCCGTGGGGCACCAGCATGTTGACGTACTGGCCAAAGGTCCAGACGCCGGCGGTCGAACCGCTGGGCAGCATGCGGGCCAGCAACCGGACAGCAGGCTGCCGCAGGTTGTTGGGATCGGTCTGTTTCATTGACCCGGAAATATCAACGATCACCCGGACATCGCTGTCTTCAGGCAGTTCCAGGGTACTTTGCTGGGCTTGGACAACCGGGGCGAGGACCACAACCCCGAGGATGAGGAGGCGTTTCAGGCCTTTGAGCATAGTGTCTCCTGAATCAGTGCTGTGTCAGCGCCGGGTCAGACGATAACGAACCAGATCCAGTAACCAGACCAGGGTCATTACCATGGCAGCCAGTCCCATGTTGAAGAATGCCCTGGCCGCCTCCTCGGCATTACCCAGTATGGCCTCATAACCGCCATGCAACCAGGCAGGTATCCACCACCCCGCCACCTCGGAGGATTCCACCGGCGTCGCGATGGCGACGATCAGCACTGCCTGCAGCAGGGTCCGCAATCCATAAAGCGGCAGGAGTCGGAAGAACCGGCTCATCACATAGAAAAACACCAGAAAACCCAGGATGTAGATTCCCCAGAATATGCCATACGCCAGTTGTGCTTCCGCATTCATCATTTACAGAACCCAGTGAATAATATGTTCTTCCCAGTCCTCTTCCGGCACCCGGTCTTCGGATAAGACCCGGTGCCGGACCGATACGCCGGCAGCGTGAACGCTGTCCGGATCACCGGATACCAGCGGGTGCCAGTCCGCCAGAGGACGTCCTTCGTGAAGTGTGCGGTAGGCGCAGGTATAGGGTAACCATTGGTAGTCACCCACCGTGGCCGGGGTCAGAACGGTACAACCAGGCACCTTCGCCAGGCGGGTGGCATACACCGTGCACTGACAGCTCTCCTGATCCATATACCGGCACACCAGGTCGGTATGGTATACCTCGCCGGTGTCCTCGTCTTCCAGCTTGGCAAGGCAGCACTTGCCGCAACCATCGCACAGCGATTCCCATTCCGTGGGGCTCATCTCATGGAGTCGCTTCCGCTGCCAGAACGGGATGGCCGCTATCATCTTCTGTCCTTGAGCTTTTCCTTAAATTCTACGACATAACTTTCCAGTTCTTCAGGCATTTGCAGGTAAAAATCCTTATCTTCGATAGCCTCGAGAACGGCCTGCCCCGTGGTTCTCGCCAGCTTGCGCTCAGGCGTCAGCACAAGGTCCATCGAATGCACCGGCTGGCCAAAGATTTCGCGCAACGTCTCCGGCAATGTCGACCAGTCATGGCCACGCCGTACAAAGATATAGGTGTCTGCCTTCTTGCTGCTGCGAAAGACAGAGACAAAGGTTTTATCAGTCATGTTGCAGTTCCGCTTCAATCTCAGAAAGGACCGGCTCGATCAGTTGACCGCGCCAGCCCGACAGCCATTCGCCGGAAACCTCGCCCTGTTGCACCAGGGACTCCAGCCGTTTGCGCGGAGCAAGCAGCTCAATGGGCACATCCGCGGTCTCCGCTGCCGACACAAAGCACGCCTTTACCCGCTTGTAGAGCTTCTGCTGCTCCCGGGTCAATGGCGGCCGGATGGTTTCAAAGTCGCCATCCGCCGCAACCGGCTGGTTGACCATCTCCACAATCTGTTCGCCGTAACGGCGAACGACCGGCGCTGGCAGGTCCTTGATGCCGTTCAGTGCGCCCACTCGTGCCGGCATGGCGTCTGCGATGGCGATCAGCAGCGCATCAGACACCACCCGGTTGCGGGGACGATCCCGGCGCCGGCACTCCTGTTCACGCCAGAGCGCAAGTCTCTGCAAAACCTGCTGCTTGGAGGTAGTTAACGCCCAGCCTCCGCGAATCTTGAGGTAATAGCGCTGTGGATTATCCTGGGCAGCCAGGTCGGTGGCGAACCGTGCGGTCTCTTCTGCCAGCGCGGGCAACAGACCACGCGCCTCCAAAGACTCGGTCACCCAGCGGTAGAGCGGCAACAGGAAACGGACGTCATCCAGGGCGTACTGTTCCTGCGCTGGCGTTAACGGACGTGCAAGCCAGTCCGATCTGGTAGCGGACTTGTCCAGGGTCGCCCCGAACAGGGTTTCCACCAGGCGGGCATAGCCAACGGAGAAGCCCGCCCCGGCAAGCGCGGCTCCGAGCTGAAGGTCCAGTAGCCCGGCTGGCTCAATGTCCAGCCAATGACGAAACAGCTCAAGGTCTTCGCTCATGGCGTAGAGGATCTTGGTCTTGCCGGCATCCGCCAGGGTATCCCGGAAGCGGGTGGAGCCGGCGGCGACGTCCGGGTCCACCAGGTAGTAATCCTCACCGACACCAAGCTGTACCAGTCCGGGAATCGGAAAGAAGGTGGATACCCGTTCAAACTCGGTGTCCAGCGCCAGTGGCTGATCGCCAAGCCTATCCAGTACTTCGTCCAGTTCGGCAGAACTATGAAGCCAGCAGGCAGGGGATTGTGAATCAGTGGTCATGGTGTATAGAGACTGGGTTGGGGCTAGTCGCTCAGGGGTTTGCGACCGCGGAAGGCATGGGTCAGGGTGAAGCCATCCACATAACCCAGCTCGCCACCCACGGGGATACCGTGAGCCAGCCGGGTGATCAATACATCACGACCGTCCAGACGATCGGCGATGTAATGGGCCGTGGCCTCACCTTCGACAGTGGGGTTGGTGGCGAGGATCAGTTCGGAAATGTCCTCGTCGTTGATCCGTTGCAGCAGGCACTCGATGCCGATGTCGGCCGGTCCAATACCATCGATGGGCGACAGGTGCCCCATCAATACGAAGTAGCCACCCTGGTAATCGCCGGCCTGCTCGATGGCCAACAGGTCAGAGGGGCTCTCCACCACACAGATGGTGCCGTTACCGCGCTTGGGATTCTCGCAGATCCCGCATACCGGGGTATCCGAGAAATTCTGGCAGCGCTCGCAGCGGCGAACGCCGTCCATCGCCGATTGCAGGGACTCGGCCAGGCGATGGCCGCCGGTGCGTCCTTTCTCAAGCAGGTGAAAGGCCATCCGCTGGGCCGTCTTCTGGCCAACGCCGGGCAGACAACGCAGGGATTCCACCAGCTCGTCCACCAGAGGACTAAAAGCCATGCTGCTCTCCCGGCTGCAAAGTGATCAACATCGAGTAGCCCTTAGAACGGCATCTTGAAGCCCGGCGGCATGCCCATTCCGGACATCATGCCAGACATCTTGTCCTTCTGGTTGGCCTCGACACGACGCACCGCATCGTTAACCGCCGCTGCCAGCAGATCTTCCAGCACTTCACGCTCTTCGCTCATCAGGCTGGGATCAATGTCCACCTTACGGACATCGTGACGGCCGTTCATGGTCACTTTCACCAGGCCCGCGCCGGCCTCGCCGGTCACTTCCGCCTTGGCGATCTCTTCCTGGGCCTTCTTCATCTCTTCCTGCATTTGCTGGGCCTTTTTCATCAGGTCGCCCATGCCATTCATCATCGTCTTTCTACCTCTGTTCTTGCCTGCCCGGAAGTCCGGGTGAACTGGTTCGGCATCATTACCACGGCGTTTGTTGGCTGCGGATCACGATACCGGTTTAATGGAGTCTTCGACCACCCTGCCTTCAAAGCGTTCCACGATGGAACGTACGTGGGGATCGTTCTGGATGGAAGCTTCTGCCGCCTGCTGCCGCTCCTGTCGCGCTCGCTGCTCCCAGGCCGCGGGGGTGTCTCCACCGGGATGACCCTGGCGTACCGAGAGCTGCACCTGGTCACCGAAGAACTGACGCAAGGCATCCGCAATACGGTCCTGGTGACGGTCGTTGAGCAGACGGGCATGCCCCTCATCAAACGTCAGTACGACCGTATCGCCGTCCCGGCTCATGGCTGCGTGGCTGGCCAGGTTGCCCGGCATACCGACAATCCCCAGGGAACGGAAATCCCGCGGCCAGTGGAATTCGTCTGCTGCCGGTGCTGGCGCGGGGCTATCCATCCCCGCCGCCTCCGGCTGGTCGCTGGCAGGAACGGCTTCGGTTGGTTCAGGTTGCCCGGTTGGTGCTGGCGGTGCCGGCATGGATTCTGCCATCTCGGCGTCTGGCACGGACGGTGCCGGCGCTACCGGCTCGGGCGGCGTCACCGCTTCCGGCGCCGGGTTCCGGGCTGCTGGCTCTTCGCTGTACGCCAGGTATTCCGGTGGCAGATCATCGTAACTGGCCGGGGGCGGGCCATCCTCCGCCGGTGCAGATTCCGGCATCGAGTTGACCGCTGGTGACGACTCAACCGGCTGGGGCGGAGCCGCCTCACTGCCCCGGCTCGGCTCGCTGACCGGGGATGCGGTCGGTTCCGGCGCGGGTTCTGATGGCGCTGGCGCTGATGAAACGGGCGACACTGGCTCAGGTGGGGCAGCCGGGCTCTCGGCCGCACTCGATGGTGCCTTCTCCGCGTCGGCGACAGGCGCCGGAGCCGGCCCAGGCTCATCGGCATTCTCCGGCAGCGCTGGCGCGCCCTGGGCCGCTATCGTCGGCGGTTCACGACGCTCAACGCCGGGGCGAAACGCCAGCATCCGCAGCAGGGTCATTTCGAATCCCATGCGGGCGTCCGGCGTCACTGCCAGGTCTTTTCGTCCCATCAGTGCACTCTGGTAGAACAGCTGGGCGTCTTCGGCACTGAGCTGGCGCGCCAGCGACTGAACTTTACCGACATCCCCCAGGGCATTATCAACGCTGCCCGGAACCACCTGCTCCATGGTGACCCGATGAAAGAGGGACAACAGATCGGCCAGGATGACGCCGTAGTCCGGTGCAAAGTCGGACACCCGCTGAATCTCCGACAACAGTCCCGGGCCGTCGCCGGCCACCAGGGCATCCACCAGTTTCTCGATGTCCCGCTGATCGATTGTGCCCAGCATGCTGCTGACATCACTGGCCGCCAGTTTCTGGTTGCCGAAGGCAATGGCCTGATCGGTGAGACTGAGCGCGTCCCGCATGCTGCCATCGGCGGCCCGTGCCAGTAGCCACAATGCGGCCTCTTCAAACGGGATGCCCTCCTGGGACAACACATGATTGAGGTGACCGGCGATATGCTCCGGCGTCATGCGCTTGAGGTTGAACTGCAAACACCGTGACAGCACAGTAACCGGCAGCTTCTGGGGGTCCGTGGTCGCCAGCAGGAACTTGACGTGCTCTGGCGGCTCCTCCAGGGTTTTCAGAAATGCATTGAATGACTGGTTGGTGAGCATGTGCACCTCATCGATGAGGTACACCTTATAGCGGCCGCGAGTCGGCGAGTACTGAACGTTGTCCGTCAGTTCCCGCATGTCATCCACCCCGGTTCGTGAGGCGGCGTCAATCTCGATCAGATCGACAAAACGCCCCTCCATAATCTCTCGGCAGGTTGTGCATTCGCCGCAGGGATTCGGGGTGATGCCGGTTTCGCAGTTCAGGCAACGGGCCAGCAGCCTGCCGATGGTGGTCTTGCCCACACCTCGGGTGCCGGTAAACAGATAGGCGTGATGCAGCCGTTGGGTCTCCAGTGCATGCACCAGAGCCTGAAGCACATGCTCCTGCCCTACCATGTCCTGGAATGTTTGCGGGCGCCACTTACGGGCGAGTACCTGGTAGCTCATTGTCCATCAACTGCGGTTGTGATCAGCCTCAACCTTAGCATGGACCCGGATTGATAAGAAGCCAATACCCAATGGTTCAACTTGCTGAATTGCCGGCAAATCTTTGGTTCTAAAAGGGGAAGTAAACGAGGCTTGGGCAACAGGTTTGGCTTGTGAGTCCAACAGGCGGGATGCGGGGAGTACTGAAAAACTGGGGGTGGCCCCACCAGCGACACTCCGGCACACAAGTCCACCGCTGCGGCTGCTCCCTTCCGGGCCTGACCGGGTTCACGGTTTATTGTTGCGAAGGCACCAATGGAGCCACCATAACGATCCGGACGTGCTCGTCCAGATGCGGCGCGCATGTTAACAGGGGTTGGCAGGCGCATCAACGCTTTTTGTTGTTGATTTCTTTCCGGGTGTTTTCCTCATACCCAGGCCACCCTCGCAGCGGTAACGCAATTGGATTAATCTTCGGAAAACCACATGAATGGATCCTCCAACCCGATACGAGGTGCACGTGACTGAAACTCCCGGAAGCTGGTCATTTACCCGCTGGATAACCGAAGGACAGCTGGAGGGGCTGGAGATTCACCACCCGGATTTTCATGCCAAGCTGCTGCTTCAGGGAGCACACCTGATTCAGTTCGCCCCCACCGGCGAGGCCAACTGGCTGTGGTTGAGCAAGGCCGCCCGCTTTGAAACCGGCCGAGCCGTGCGAGGTGGCATTCCTATCTGCTGGCCCTGGTTTGGCGTTCCGGACCGAAACCCACCACAGGTCCGCGAACACATTCAGACCCGGCAAAGTCACGGCTTCGCCCGCACCCAACTGTGGCAGCTGGACCAACTGACGGAGTCCCCGGAAACCGTGGAAGTCAGCCTGGCACTGGAGATAGACGACGACATGCCCACGCTATGGCGCGGCAAGGCCCGGGCTTTGCTGACGTTCCGGTTCAGCGCCGATCTCCTTCACATTGCCCTCACCACCACCAACCTGGACAACAAACCACTGGCGCTTACCCAGGCGCTTCACACCTATTTGCCCTGCGACGACATCGCCAGCACCCAGCTGGAGGGTTTTGATGGCGTTAAGGTCGTCGACACCCTGCGAGACTGGGAGCTTTATGAGCAATGCGGCCCGGTCACCTTCGATGGCGAAGTCGACCGGATCTATCAACGCCCGGCCGAGCAGCAGGTTTGCATCCACAACGGCAACCGCCAGCAACAGATCACCAGCCTCGGCAGCCGCTCTACGGTGGTCTGGAATCCCGGCCCGGAAAAAGCGGACTGCCTGTCCGACTTTCCCGCCGAGGCCTGGCGATCGATGGTCTGCGTCGAAACTGCCAATGCGCTGCACGATTTTCGGGTGCTAAATAGCGGACAGACCCATACCCTTGGAGCAATGATCAGCTGTCGACAAGGACTTGCTAGCGACTCATGAGCCTGACATCAAGAATAAAATCTGCCCTGGTTCCATCATCCCTGGAAGACCAGATCCGCAAAATCAGTAAGCCCATTGGCAGCCTTGGCTACGACCCCTGGGGCTATAACAACGAAACCATCAAGTACGGCTTTTCATTTACCAGACTGCTGTATGAAAAGTACTTTCGGGTTGAGACTCACGGCGTCGAAAAGGTACCCGCGGAGGGACCGGTGCTGCTGATTGCCAACCACAGCGGCCAGCTCCCGCTGGATGGGCTGCTGATTGGCTACGCCCTGGCCTCCCGCAGCGACAAGCCCCGGATTCCCAGGGCCATGATCGAGCGTTTTTTCCCGACCGTGCCCTATCTGGGCAACCTGCTTAATGAGTTCGGCGCGGTTCTCGGAGACCCGGTGAACTGCGCCAAGATGCTGGCAAACAACGAGGCGGTGATCGTGTTCCCCGAAGGCGTGCGCGGCTCCGGCAAGCTCTACCGGGATCGTTACCAGCTCAAGCGGTTCGGCAATGGCTTCATGCACCTGGCGATGAAATACCGCGCGACCATCGTGCCGGTTGGCGTCGTTGGTTGCGAAGAGACCATCCCCGCCATCGCCAACGTCAAACCCCTGGCCAAGCTGCTTGGCGTCCCTTATGTGCCCGTTGCGGTACCGGCGGTCCTCCCCGCCAAAGTACACCTGAACTTCGGTGACCCAATGATCTTCGACGAATCGGAGATTCCCGAGGAGCAGGTCACCGAGCGGGTGGAACAGGTCAAGGCCGCAATCAGCGAGTTGATCGACAAGGGACTGAGCGAACGCAAGGGGCTTTTCTGATGAGCGAACAAAAACGACCACACATCCTGGTAACCGGCGCCGCCGGTGCCCTGGCCCAACAGGTAATCCAGCGCCTGCGCCAGGACTGTGACCTGGTGGCGGTGGATTTCCGTGAACAGGTGTACCTCGGGGACGACATTCCCAGCTACTGCATCGATTTCAACAAGCGGGTGTTCGAAGACCTGTTTCGCCGCTACGATTTCGACGGCGTGATTCACCTCGGGCGCGTCCAGTCCAGCCAGTTGACCCGCATGCGCCGTTACAACGCCAACGTGCTGGGCACCCAGAAGCTGCTGGATCTCAGCCACAAATACGGCATCCGCCGCGTGGTGGTGCTGTCGACCTACCACGTCTACGGCGCCACCGCCTACAATCCGGCGCTCATCGATGAGGAAGCGCCATTGAAAAGCGCCGGCCTGTCCATGGACCTGGTGGACTCGGTGGAACTGGAGAATCTGGCCAACATCTACCTGTGGCGCTACCCGGAACTCAACATCACCATTCTGCGGCCGTGTAACATCGTCGGCCCGGGTGTCCGCAACAGCATCAGTACTCTGCTTGGCAGCGAACATGCGCCGGTGCTGGCCGGTTTCTCTCCGATGATGCAGTTCATTCACATCGACGACATGGCCACCGCTCTCGTGCTCGCCTATCACCACAAGGCCCGTGGAGTGTTCAATGTAGCTCCGGACGATTGGGTGGCCTATCAGCATGCCCTGCAGCTATGCGGCTGCCGACGTATTCCCGTGCCTTCCATTCCGCCATCCCTGGCAAGGACAATCCTGCGTACACTGAAACTCAGGAGCTTCCCCTCCTACCTGATGAATTTCTTCAAGTACCCGGTAGTGATCGACGGTCGGCTGTTTGCCCGGGAGTTTGATTTCACGCCCGAGCGGTCACTGAAGGAAATTTTCCGGTACTATCGGGAAAACAAGCATCCCGTCTAGGGCGACAGGTCGGTAAGGACTCCGACGCCCGCGCAGACGGAGTCCATTCGTTCACAGGGCAAGGGACGCAATAGCCTATGGCGACCGACCTTGGTGTAATCAGCCACTCTGCAGCAGTGCTGTCATACCTGCTGCTCGCCATTCTTATTGCCGGCAAGTACCTGCGTCGCGAAGTGGATCGCACCATGTTCCTCGCCGCCCTGGTGTCCGCCATCTGGGCATTCTCGCTGGTGAGCCAGAGCCTGTGGCAGCAGCCTGGCTTTTTCCTGCGCTACCTGCTGGAGCTGATCCGCGACGCCGCCTGGATTGCCGTGCTGCTGGCACTGCTGCGGGATGCCGGACGCTCCGGCCAGTTCATGGGCAAGGTTCGCACCGTGCTCAGCAACGCCACCATCACGCTTGTCTTGTTGCTGCTTGCCTCCGGCGTCCTGGAATATGCCTTCGGCATTGCCCTGCTGGATGGCAAGACCAAGGTGGTGGGCCAGATCGCGTTGTCGCTGCTCGGCCTGTCTCTGGTGGAGCAAATCTGGCGCAACTGCGGCAGCCTCGGCCGCTCCAGCATGAAGTACATATGCGTTGGCACCGCCACTCTGATGGCGTTTGATTTCTTCATGTACGCCGATGCCCTGCTGTTTGGCCAGATCGCCGATTCGTTCTGGGACGCCCGCGGCTTCATCAATGCCTTCCTGGTGCCGTTGTTCGCGGTAAATGTCATCAATACCCGCAAGCAGCCGGTGGAATTCCAGCTGTCACGCAACGCCGTTTACCATGTCGGCACATTAAGTTTTGCCGGTATCTATCTGATTTTTCTTGCACTTGGCGGCTACTACGTCAAGGTCATGGGCGGTGATTGGGGCGAAGCCCTGCAGGTTTTGTTCATCACCCTGTCCCTGGCGGCGTTCCTCATTCTGGTCACTTCCCGCCGAGTACGTGCCCGGACCATGATTTTCATCAGTCAGAATTTCTTCGACTACAAGTACGACTACCGGGACGAGTGGCTGAAGATGACCCGGGAGTTGGCGGATCTGGGGGACGCTCCACCCCTGCCGGAGCGGGTGATCCGCATCCTTGGCGACCTGGTGGACAGCAATTCCGGCGTCCTTTGGCTGCGGGACGAGGATGGCAACTTTGCCCTGCAGGCCGCCACCAACATGACGCCTCCCAAATACACCACCATCGATGGCGAATCCGAGCTGATCCGATTCCTGCAGGAGCGTGAGTGGATCATCAACCTGGCGGAGTACCGGCAAGATCCAGTGCGCTATAACCTGCTGGAGATTCCCGACGCCATCACCAAGTTCACCGACGGCTGGCTGGTTATCCCCATGTACCTGGATAATTCGTTCTACGGCCTGACACTGATTGGCAGCCCCTACGCCAAAGTTGAGCTGAATTGGGAGAACTTTGACCTGATCAAGGTAGTCGCGCGCCAGACCTGTAACCTGCTGGCGCAAGCCGATGCCCAGAACCGGCTGTCCCGGGCCATGCAGTTCGAGGCCGTGAGCAAGGCCTCAGCGTTTATGGTGCACGACCTCAAGACCCTGATCGCCCAGCTTGGCCTGCTGGTGAACAATGCCCATCGCCACCGGAACAATCCTGAGTTTATCGACGACATGATTCGAACCACGGAGCACGCGGTACGGAAGATGTCGAACCTGGTGGAGCATATCCGCAAGCCGGAGGATAGCGGCAACGAAACCGCCACGATCGATCTCTTTGCGGTTGTCCAGCAGCTGCTGGAGCACCACAGCAACGACCAGCCTGCTCCGCAACTGATCGGCAATCCGGACCGGGTGCTGATTCACGCCGACGCTGACCAGCTGCGTAACGTTCTGGGCCATCTGGTAAAAAACGCCCAGGATGCCACACCGCCAACCGGAGAAGTCACACTGACCCTGAAAACGTCCCAGGGCCAGGTAGTGCTGTTCATTCAGGACACAGGCAGTGGCATGAGTGAGGAATTCATCAAGTTCCAGCTGTTCAAACCGTTTGAGAGCACAAAAGGCCTTACCGGCATGGGTATCGGGGCCTATCAGGCCCGCGAGTATATCCGCAAGATTGGCGGCAACATCGACGTGACCAGCGAGCCAGGGGTCGGCTCGTGCTTTTCGGTGCGTCTGCCGCTGGCCCAACCCAACGCGCCAACCTCGCAACAAACCACAGAAAACGACGAAATCAAGTCACCAAAGCGCATTAACACCGCCAGCTGATCGTCGAGTGCCAAAAAACCGCCCAGAGACGATTGCAATAGCCTAAACTACAGTTAAGAATCGACGGTAACGAGAAATCGTGCCGAGAGTGTACCGGGGCTCAACGTTGCTCGCGCGCTAAGCCACCCCCCCTCACGGGCTGGCAAAACAAAGGTTCAGCCGCACAGGGCCCGGTACTTGATCTATCCAGACAGTACAAGGACTTGTTGCAGTTGTGACTAAGCGACTCTTGATCGTAGAGGATGACCCAGGCCTGCAGAGCCAGATGCGCTGGTGTTTCAGTGATGACCTGGAAGTGGCGGTTGCCGACAACCGGGAGGCTGCCATGGCCGCCCTGAGAAGGCATGAACCCGAGGTGGTTACCCTCGACCTGGGCCTGCCACCCGATCCCGGCGGCGCCTCCGAGGGCTTCGCCCTGCTCGATGAAATTCTTCGCCTCGCTCCACAAACCAAAGTCATCGTGGTTACCGGCCGTGAAGACAAGGAAAACGCTGTCAAGGCCATTGGCATGGGGGCCAGCGATTTCTACCAGAAACCGCTGGACGCCGACATTCTCTCGTTCGTGGTCAATCGGGCGTTTCGCCTGGCAGAGCTGGAGCAGGAAAACCAGGAGCTCAACCGCCAGAACAATGGTGCCAACATCAAGGGCATTGTTGCCGCCAGCCCGCAGATGCTGACCATTTGCCGCACCCTGGAGAAAGTTGCCCCAACAGACGTAACCACACTGATTACCGGCGAAACCGGCACCGGCAAGGAGTTGCTCGCCAGGGCACTGCACGACCTCAGCCACCGGGCCACCAAGCCCTTTGCCGCCATCAATTGCGCTGCGATACCGGAAAATCTGCTTGAGAGTGAGCTGTTCGGCTATGAGAAAGGCGCTTTCACCGGCGCCACCCAGAGCAAGAAAGGCAAGATCGAGAGTGCCAATGGCGGCACCCTGTTCCTGGACGAGATCGGCGACATGCCCATGCCGCTGCAGGCAAAGCTGCTACGTTTTCTGCAGGAACGGCTGATCGACCGGGTCGGCAGCGTCAACCCGATACCGGTCGATGTACGGGTTGTGTGCGCAACCCACCGGGATGTGCGGCAACTGATCGACAGTGGCGACTTCCGCGAGGATCTCTACTACCGCATCAGCGAAATCACCCTGGACGTGCCCTCACTGCGAGAGCGGGATGGCGACGCGCTGGTGATTGCCCATTCGCTGCTGAAATCCCTCGGCAAGCAGATGGAGCGTCCCAATCTGACGTTTTCGGAATGCGCTGTTCGGGCCATCAATACCTATGGTTGGCCAGGCAACGTGCGGGAGATGATCAACAAGGTGAAGCGCGCCACCATCATGGCGGAAGGCAAACGGGTGACCGCCTCCGATCTTGAGCTGGAGGCCCCGACGAGCTCAGGTCAGGATGCCATCAACCTGCGCCAGGTGCGTGAAACCGCAGAACGCCAGGCCATTCTGCAAGCCCTGCAAAGCAGCGGCTTCAACATGGCTCAGGCAGCACGCCTGCTCGGCGTTACCCGCCCCACCCTCTATAACCTGACGGACAAGTACCGGATCGAAACGTCACCGGAGGCGTCCAGCGCCGGCTAGTCTGCCGGCGCAACCAGATCGTGCGAATGGCCTCACAATAAAATACCAACAGGGAATACGTTCATGACCAACTTCCGTCATCTACTGCTGATTGGAGCGCTGGCCCTGCCGCTGCCGATGCTGACCGGTTGCGGAGACCAGGCTGAGAAGTCCGAGGCGCTGTCCCACATCGCCCGCAGCGACACCTACGTTGAGCAGGGCCAGTATCGCCCGGCGCTTCTCGAAATCAAGAATGCCATCCAGAAAGAACCCAACAACGTGAACCACCTGGTTCAACTGGCCTCGCTGTATCTGGAACTTGGCGCAGCACGGGAAGCATCCGATCTTCTTGAGCCCTGGCTTGAAGATCAAACCCAGGCGGTCGCCCTCACCCTGGCCCAGGCCTACCTCGCCAGGGGCAAGCACCTCTCGGCGGTTGAGACCCTGGACCGCATAGAACCGGAATCGGAAGCGGCGGAACTGGAGCACGAGCTGGTTCGGGCCGAGGCCCTGCGGCAGTCAGGCAAGCCCCGACAGGCATTGGCCGGCTTCCAGGCCGTCCATGAGCGCAGTTCGGATAACCGGGAGGCTCTGATCGGCATACTGCGCTCCCGCATCGACCTGGGAGACGCGAACCAGGCAGTGGCGACAGCCGACAATGCCCTCGACCCGCAGAACCCTGACCCGGAACTGCTATTCCTGAAAGGTCTGGCCCTGTACAAACAGGGTCAGGTCGAATCGGCCATCGAGGTGCTTACCGAGGCAACGGGCGCACTGCCCAGCGTTGATGTCTTCCTGCCGGTGCGCAGAGACCTGTTGACGCTGCTGTCCCAGGCCCTGACACAGCAGGGCCGGATTACCGAGGCCCAGCTCTACAACCGCATCCTCGCGGAGAACACCGACACCGACGCTCGTGAACGCGCCAAGGCCGCGGTTTCAGCGATCCAGTCCGGCAACCTGGAGGAAGCCCGGGTCACCCTGCAGGACATGCTGCAGCTGGACCCGGAGAACGAGCAGGCCGCCCTGATGCTTGGCGCCCTCAACCTGCAACTGGGGGATCTGAGTGAAGGCGCGGGTCTGCTGGCCGAGAACCTGGACCCGGAAACGTCCCCCACCCCCTTCATTCGCGCCGCCACCCTGGCCCAGGTTGAGCAGGGCCAGCGCAAAGATGCCCTCGACAATCTCAGCCGCGCCATCGAGGCCAGACCCAACGACCCGGACCTGCTTGCGATGCATGGCGTGCTGGCGCTGTCACTGCCAGGACGCGCTGATGAGGGCGTTGCCAGCATCAGCAAGGCCCTGGGGCTAAATCCCCAGATGACACGCCTTAACCTGGCCCTTGCCCGCCACCACCTGTCACAAGGTCAACCACAACAGGCACTGGGGCAACTGCGAATGGCGTTCGCAAACAACCCGGCAGATTGGCCCACCACCAGTTCCTACGTCGGCGAACTGCTGCGACAGGACGAGCTGGGCGAAGCGAGGGAGATTCGCGATTCCCTACTTAACGGGTATCCGGACTCGCCCCAGGCTATTCTGATGGCCAGCCTTGTCGATGCCGGCCTGGAAAACAACGAACGCGCCCTGGCCAGGCTCAAGGAGCTGACCACCAAGCAGGCCAACTACCAGCCGGGCCTTATTGCCCTCGCCAACCTGCAAACCAAGCTGGAACGCACCGAGGCAGCAGCGGAGACCATGATCAAGGCGGCGAAACTCACGCCACAGAATCTGGAACCCCTGCGACAGGCCGGCCGACTGTACGCCATGACCCATTCCATGGAGGAAGTCGCTGAATGGCTGAAGTCGCAGACCGGTGATGATCCAGAGCTGAGCAACAGCGGTGCGGCGCTGATTGCCATGGTTCAGGTGCGTCAGGGCGAGCTGGACGCGGCGGCCAACACTCTGGCCGGAATCGACGCAGACACCGCCTCTGAGCCAGTCAAACACGCCAAAGCCCGTCTGCTGGTGGCGCAGGCGGAGGGCCTGATTGGTGATAAAAACTGGGCCGACGCCCAGGCCAACGCGACCCAGGCCATTGCGTTGCAACCGGCACATCTGGGCTTCGCACTGCTGCCAGCGCGGCTCTACCAACTCGAAGGCAAGCAGCAAGAGGCCATGGCGCAACTGGATGAGGTGGAAGAGCGATTCGGCACCCGACCTGAAATTGTGGTCAGCCGGGCCTCGCTGTTGCAGCAGATGGATCGGGCCGACGAGGCCTATCGGTATCTGGAAGAGCAATGGCAGGCCAGTGAAGATCAGCGCATGTTGCCAGCACTGATCAGTCTGGCTGAGACCCAGGACCCGGATCGCGTGGACGAACTCACCCAGACCTGGGCGGGCCAGGCGCCCGGCAATCTGCAGGCCCAGATGAAACGAGCCAACTACCTGATGCAACAGGGCAACGATGCGGCGGCAGCCCGACACTACCAGGAAGTCCTGGATCGGCAACCCAACAACATACTGGCGCTGAATAACCTGGCCTGGCTACTGCGGGAGTCCTCGCCGGCACGAGCGCTGGAGCTGGCGCAACGGGCCAGCGAGCTGGCACCGGACAATCCCGCTGTGCTGGATACTTACGGTTGGGTACTCCATCTGCAGGGCAAGCACCAGGAAGCCATGGCAGCCATTGAAAAGGCTCTGGCAGCAGCACCACAAAGCGAAGAAATTGCCGACCATCTGGAACAGGTGAAACAGGCACTATAGGCATAGACACCGTCCACCGATGACAGCGCCTACGTCTGTCATCGGTGGGTTACATGCCCGCAAAACCCAGCGTCAGACTTTGTACACCCCACGGAACAGGTCTTCCTCTCACCACCCTCAACCAGAAGAATTATCGTTAAAACAGCTCACTAGCCGTACCAAGCGGCCAATTCCAGGCACAGTGGGCGTAACAGTGTTGGTGCTCTACCACACCCTGCTTGTCAGCTTCTTTTACATGCCCATTACAGAGCACCTCGGAAAGTTCAGAAAATCAATTAGCTACAACATTGGCACGGTAATCGCTTATTACTCGGCAGGGAGGGGTTTGAACAAGCTCACCCACCGGCCAAACCATCTGTGAGGGTGGGACGGAAAGCCAAGGATCTCAAAACAATAGAGACGGCCTGGCTGCACAAGAGAGATGGATACAAGGAATTAGTGACAAATTGGAGACAATTCCATGAAACTGAAACTCCTGACTGCAGCAATGGCACTGACCTGGGCTTCCTCGGCCAGTGCGGTCTATGTCAGTAATGATGGCGATGACGGCGTTGGTACCGGTCTGCAGGGCCAGATTGACGCAATCACCACCGCACCAACCCCGGGAAGTTCTTCCATTGATGTCAACGCGGATCAACTGGATGACGGTCTGGACAGCTACTGGAGCATTACCGGCTCAGGCGGCAGTGTCAGCACCTTCGTAGTAGAGGTTGCGGGCAATTCCGGGTCAAACACATTCGGTGTCTACGATCGCTCGAATCCAACGACCTTCGTTGAACTGTTTTCCGGCAGCGACGGCCCCAACAACGGTTTCGGCAGCCAGGTAACTCTGAGCTTCCTGGCCGATGGTTCGGTTGGTATCAATGGCTCCGACACTGGCATCGACTTTTCCAGCAACCAGTTCGGCTACTATCTGGGCAGCGCTTCCGGTCCCACCTTCTTCTCAGACAGCGATCTGAACGCCAACGGTTCTGATCAGATGGTGGCCCTGCAGGGCAACGACGTTGACACGATCAACATCCCTGGCTACTTCGCCGGCACCTGGACTGACAACGAGTTCATCCTCGGCTGGGAAGACGTGCTTTACGCCGATGGCGACCAGGACTTCAATGACCTGGTGGTGATGGTTGAGTCCGTACTGCCTGTTCCCGAGCCGGGAACCCTGGCGCTGCTCGGTCTCGGCCTGGCCGGTCTGGGCGCGGCCCGTCGTAAAAAGGCGTAAGCCAGCAAGTAGTATCCCAAAGCCAGCTTCGGCTGGCTTTTTTATTGGCTCTGCCAGGGCCAAATCACCGCCGGTTAAGCCCAGGTTGTTGAACGGCGGCGAATACCCAGTATGCTGTAACGTAGTCGCTCAGGTCAGGCGGACCCCGGATGTCGATGTTAAGGAAGGCGCACACGAACCTGCCCCAGGCTGTACCCTATCTCACGGTCACACTGATCAGCCTGATACTTTTTTACCCCACCTGGTGGCGTTTGCTGTCAAAGTGGTTGCAGTTTGAACAGGTGCTGGTCCACGGTCTGGCCACCGCAGCGTTGTTCATCGGATTGTTACTGCTGCACCCACCTCTGACCGCCCGCAACGCAGACACACCCTCGATTTCTCTGAACAAAGCCTCCCTGGGTGGCGGCCTCGCGCTTGTGGCCACCGTTCTTGTCTGGCTACTGATTGAACTGGCACGTATCGACACCCTCGCCTACCTGCTTCTTCCAGTAGGGCTGGCAGCCACCTGCTGGACCTTGCTGGGTTGGGCGGCTACCCGCGCGTTTCTTCCATACCTGCTGCTGTTGTCATTGTCCCTGCCAATCTGGGCCGACCTGGTGCCACCACTGGTGGCAATGGCCAGCGCGGTCGTGGGCACCTGGGTGCAATGGATGGGGATGACCGCATTGATTGAGGGGCATTACATCACCCTGCCCTATGGCCGCCTGGTCATCGCCGATGGCTGTTCCGGCATTCGTTACTTCGCCATCGCCATTCTGCTGTCGATGGTAACGGCGGTTCTCAACGACTATCGCTGGCGCGGCTGGCTTGCATGCCTGGGCGTTGCGGTAGCCCTCGGCCTGCTGGCCAACTGGGTACGCATCACCATCCTGGTGGTTGTGGCCTACGCTACGGATATGGAAAGTGCCCTGATCACCGATCACGAATTCCTCGGCTGGGTGGTGTTTGCTTTCTTTATCGGGCCTGCTCTGTATCTGGCACCGGTCAAACGTCGCCAACCGGGACACATCACAGCACCAGGCTCGATCCGTCGCCCGGCACTCGCTTTTGTGGTTGCAGCCGCTCTGCTGGGGCCCGTTTCGCTGGCGTTTTTCCAGGCCCCGGGTAACCCGAAACCACCCTGGACCCTGGAGCTCGTCGATGCCCGGGTGGAGGCCAGTGCCGGACTGCCGCTGCCCATGGAACTACCGGGCAATCTTGACCAGAAAGTCTGGCAATCCGGGCCGTTCTGGTATTCCCTGGCCCAGACTCAGAAACGCCAGAGCAATGACAAACTGGTTCCCTACCTACGCCCCCCGGTTGATAAGGACACCTGGCAGTTACAGAAAACCAGCCCTCAAGGGGCCCGCCTCTACCGCAATATCTTTACCCGCGAACAGGTCGTGCTGGCCCAGTGGTATCAGGTTGGGCAGTTCCGGGCGCAGAGCTACCAACAGGCCAAGTTACTTCAGATACCGGCGACCCTAAGTGGCCAGAGCCGGTTCGCGCTGGTTACTGCGCAACTGGCCTGCGATCGGCTCAGCTGTGACCAGGCCCTGCTGGACATGGAAGCGCAACTTGCTACCTTGACGCTGCACCCCAGGGATGAGGCGCCCCAGACAATCGACGGATCAAACAGCTAGTGTCAGCCGGATTCCGGGTCATCAGAAGCGCCGCCCTGCTGCTGGGCCTGCAGGTAGTCCAGCGTGGGCTGGGCATTATCAGCACGCTGATCCTGGCCCGCCTGCTCACCCCCGAGCATTTCGGCATCGTTGCCCTGGTCACCATTGCGTTGCAGTTCTTTGAGCTTCTCGTCGAAACCGGGAACCAGCAGTACATTGTCCAGAAAAAGCACCTCAGCGATGACGACCTCCACACCGCGTGGAGTCTCGACGTCGTGATCAAGTCCTCGGTGGCGGTACTGATCATCGCCTCGTCGCCGGCGCTTGCCCGCTATTTCGACACCCCGGAACTAACCCTGGCATTGAGCGTAGCGGCGTTGACACTGCCAATCCGGGCCCTCAAAACTCCCGGAATGATGAAGCTGGCCAGGGAGATCAATTACCGCCCGCTGTTCCGACTGACGCTGTGGCAGAAGAGCCTGTCGTTCATCACGGTCATCGGATTGGCGCTGGTGCGTCCGGATCACTGGGCCATCATTGCCGGCAATGTGGTGTCGGCGGTCATACTGGCGGTCGGGTCCTATCGCGTCCACAGCTTCCGGCCGCGATGGACCCTGGTCCATGCCCGGGAGCAATGGCAGTTCAGCCAATGGTTGCTGATGCGTGGCCTGGTCGGGTTCACCCGATCCCAGATTGATAACTTGCTGGTGTCCCGCTTCTTCGGCACCGAGAAGCTTGGTGGCTACAACCTGGTACGGGAGATCAGCCTGTTGCCGGCGCTGTCCGCCATTATCCCGATGAGTGAGCCGCTGTTGGCGGCGATCGCCGAGCGCAAGGATCAGGCCGAGGTGCTGGCCTATCGGGTGCGCCTCAGCCTGGCCATCATGATTACCCTGCTCACCCCGATCACTGCCATCATCATGCTGTTTCCAGAGGCCATCGTCGCCCTGTTGCTGGGCAGTGACTGGGCGGCCTATGGCCCACTATTGCGTCCTTTTGGCCTGTTCTTTTTCACGTTTTGTCTGTTCGCCCTGACTAGCGACGCCGTAATCGCCCAGGGGCGGGTCAAGCCCCTGTTCTGGTTTGATGTGATCTCCACACTAACCATCATCGCGGCCCTCCTGCTCTATGGCAGCAGCAACCTCGACACCATGGCCTGGTTGCGGGGTTGGCTGGCGGTGCTGACAACCGCCGCCCTGATGCTGTTACTGAATCGCTGGTGCCAGTTTGGCCTGCAACGCCTGGCCTTCCTCTGTTTGCCAACGGCCACTGCCCTGCTGGCCGCGCTCGCGGCCTTTCTCGCCTTGGCTGGACGGTCTTCACTGACCGCCGCAGGCGAGCCGATCGGAGTGATCGAGCTGCTCTGGATGGGCCCGTTGGTGCTGGTGAGTTATGGCGCGGTGTTTATCGTGGCCTGCCTGCTGATCCTCCGCCATACCGAGGAATTCCGGCAGGTGCAGGAGTTGCTGGGAAGTCTGCTGACAAGGAACCGACACCCCGGCGATGCCCGTTAACGAGCCGAATGTAACTTTATGTAACACAAAAAAAGAGCTATTCTTTCAATAACTCGCATACTTTGACAGTTCAGGTAGTAGCGCAACCGTGACCCCCATTTCGATACAGCTTCAGGAACACCACGGCCTCAACCGGCGACGGGAGCGGATACGCTGCGGCGTGCCCATTGCCCGCTCTCAGGTCCACCAGACCGAAGAACTCACACTCACTTCGATGGAGCAAGGACCGGGACAAGGTGAACGAAAGGAAACGGCGGTTCCCTGCGACGTTACCGTCACTGGCCGTTGGCCAGATGGCAGCCTCCGCTGGGTATTGCTGGAATTCCTGCTCGATCTGGATGCCCGACAGTCTCTTACCCTCCAGTTAAAGCACCAGCAAGGGCCAGCCCTTCAGGCTGAAACGCCCTCCTGGCCAGACAATCTGCAGTTTGACGACAATCAGCCAAGCTGGCGCTTCAATGCCCCGAACAACGATCAGAAGGCCCGTTGTTCCCTCGTTCTTGAAGGCGAGGATGGCACCCAGTACCGCGGAGCCCTCGACACCAGCTGGGCGTTGGCTGGCAAGGGCCTGATCAGCCGCCGATTCCACGCCAGCGGGTACTTCCTCGACCCTCGGGGTGACGGTAAGAAGAAGGCTGTGGCGCATTTCCAATGCCGCCTGGACCTGTTGGACCATGGCCGCACCCTGGCTGCAGAGATCTGTTTGCACAACCCGCGGCGGGCAAGGCATTCCGGTGGGCTCTGGGATCTGGGTGACGAAGGCTCACTGCGCTTCAGGAGCCTGGCACTGCACGTGGACCGGGAGTCCGCCGAACGGCCCTACCAGGTCTGGCTGAAGCCAACGCCGCTGGCCGAATCCCGGACGTCTTCAGACACCATCAGTCTGCTGCAGGAATCCAGTGGTTTTGACAACTGGCACAGCCGCAACCATATCGGGGCCGATGGTGTCAGCCGGCCCCGGTTCCGGGGTTACCGGGTCAATATCGGCAACCAGCCTCCGGAAGGCGGTGATCAGGCCAGCCCGATCCTCGGTTTTACCCGGGCGGATACCACCCTCCAGGCCAGTCTGGAGCGCTTCTGGCAGAACTTTCCAAGCAGGCTTGGCGCCGACAGCGATGGCCTGGTGATCGAACTCTTCCCCGGCGATACCGCCGACTGTCATGAACTGCAGGGCGGGGAACGGAAAACCCGGACCGCTTACCTGCACTGGGGGGACGATGCCCAGGCGCTGGACTGGACCCAGCAGCCGCTCTGCCCAGTACTGGAACCTGCCCATGTCGAAACCTGCCAGGTCTTTCCTCACTTCCAGGCCGACGCCAAACCCGGAGCCCTGGAGGCGCTGATCCAGCGGGGTCTCGATCCAGATACCGGTTTTTTCGCCAAACGGAAAATCATCGACGAGTATGGCTGGCGCAATTTCGGCGACCTGTTTGCCGACCATGAAACGCTGTATCAGGAGCCTGGTGAGCCGCCTCTGATTTCTCACTACAACAACCAGTACGATCCGATTCAGGGCTTTGCCCGCCAGTTTGCGCTGACCGGCGATCAGCGCTGGTATGAGTTGATGGACGATCTGGCCTGCCATGTCACCGACATCGACATCTACCATACCCAGGAAGACCGCTCTGAATACAACAACGGGCTGTTCTGGCATACCGACCATTATCTGGATGCCCATACCGCCACCCATCGCACCTTCAGCCAACACAACCACACCAGCTCCACCCCCGGCCAGACTGGTGGCGGTCCAGCGGCGGAACACTGTTACACCAGTGGGTTGCTGTATCACTACTACTTAACAGGCAATGACCGTTCCCGGGACGCCGTGCTGGAACTGGCGGAGTGGATGGTGACGATTCATGAGGGGCAAGGCGGACTGCTGGAGCAACTGCTGGCACTGAAGAAACAGGACGTCCCCAAGCTCAAAGATCTACTCCAGGGCAAGGCGCCGCTCAAACACCGTTACCCGTTCACCCGGGGAACCGGTAACTACCTCAACGCCCTGCTCGATGCCTGGTTGCTTACCGGAGAATCGCGCTGGCTTGCGCGTTGCGAATCAGTGATTCAGGGCACCATCCACCCGGATGATAACCTGGACCAGCGGGATCTGCTCGATGTTGAGACCGGCTGGTCCTATCTGGTGCTGCTCGCCAGCCTGGTGAAATACCTCAACCTCAAGCGCCAGTTCGACCGTACGGACGGTCCGTACCAGTTCGCGCTCTCGGCGTTCCGTCACTATGCGCAATGGATGAGGACTCACGAACGGCCATTTCTTGAGGACCCCGAACCACTGGAATTCGCCAACGATACCTGGGTCGCCCAGGATATCCGCAAGGCCATGCTGATGTACCAGGCTGGCGGCCTGTTCCCGGACCAGCGCACTGACTTCCTGGCTCAGGGCAAACACTGGCTCGACCAGGTTACCGACACCCTGACCGACAGCCCGGAAGCCCATTTCACTCGCATTCTGGTGATCCTTATGCAGAACCATGGCCCCCATCAGCAGCCCCTTCCCGTGCCGTGTCAGGCGCCGGAACCGAACGAGCAGGCCATCGCGGCCCTGTCGACTCCGGTCATGACCTGGTCCCACCTGCTGGCACGGATGACCCGGCGCCTGATCACCGGGATCGTGGGCTTTCGGCCAGCACGGGAGAAGGCCTGGCTCAACGCGAGGCTGGATCGCTCATGAACAGGCGGCAGGTGATCAAACGGGCAGTGAAAACGGTGTTTCTGGGCCTCGCCCTGCCGTTGTGGCTGCTGTGCCATCTGATGAGTCTGGCCGGAAACCGGGATGGCGTGTTTCAGTCGTTCTCCCAGTCCCTGAGCCTGGTGCCGGGAAAACTGGGCATCTACCTTCGGGCAGCCTTCTATCGACTCGCCTGCCCCGACACCTCCGACGACATTTCCATTGGTTTTCTGACCGTTCTGTCGCATCGGGACACCAGCATTCAATCCGGCGTCTACATCGGGCCCCAGTGCAATATTGGCAAGTGCTTTATCGGTCCCAATACACTGCTGGGCAGTGGCGTACACATTCTCAGTGGCAGCCGACAGCATGATTTCAGCGATCCCGGCAAGCCCATTCGTGAGCAGGGAGGCAGTTTTGAGAAAGTATCGATTGGTGCCGACTGCTGGCTCGGGAATCAGGCCGTGGTACTGACCTCAGTGAAGGATCACAGCATCGTCGCCGCCGGCAGCGTGGTGGTCGCCGAATTCGAAACCGGCGACATTCTGGCTGGCAACCCGGCTCGCCGCCTGCGCAACCGCTACCAGCAGGCACATGACGCTGACGGCGAACAACGGGGTTCCAGCACTGAGGGTACTGTCAGGGAGGAAACGTCACCATGACCGCCGGAATTGTTCAACGGGTTTATGACGGCTCACCGGTTTGGTTTCAGAACCTGCTGGTGTCAGCCTATGGCTATAACCTCTACCGTAAACGCTATACCGGCGTTTATCGTGAGCTGCTCGAGCAAGTGCGCCGGGCCCGTCACTGGGACGCCGATGAGATCGAAGCCTACCAGTCCGAACGACTCCATGAGATGGTGCGACACTGTCGTCACTCCGTCCCCTACTACCAGTCCCTGTTTGCAAAACTGGGGCTGACCGAACAGGATTTCACCGCCACCCGGGACCTGACCAAACTGCCCATCCTCGACAAGGCGACCCTGCGCGCAGAGCCCGAACGATTCCGCGCAGCCGGTGAGCAACCCTTTATGATCCAGCATACCAGCGGGTCGACCGGCACCCCCCTGGCGCTGGCAGTGAACCGCCGCACCTACCAACTCGCCATGGCACTGCTGGTGGAATTCGAGGAATACCATGGGGTTCCCTTTGGCGCCCGACGGGCCACCTTCGCCGGGCGCATGATCCAGCCCGCTGAGTGCACAACGCCCCCCTTTGCCCGCTTCAACCGGGCGGAGAACCAGATGCTGTTCTCCAGTTACCACCTCAATGACAACAGTTTTCCCTGGTATCAACAGGCGCTGGAGCATTTTCAGCCGATGGAGCTGATTGGCTACCCATCGGCTATTGCCGACCTGGCCAACCACTACCAGCAGGCAGGAACCCGCCCGGGCTTTCAGCCACAGGCGGTGGTCACCAACTCCGAAACCCTGCTGGACTGGCAGAGAACAGTGATTGAATCCGTGTTCGGCTGCCCGGTTCGGGACTACTATGGCACGGCCGAGTACGCCCTGTTTGCCGGACAGGACAGTGAGGGACTCTATCGGCTCAACCCGGTGCTGGGTATCACCGAAGCCATTCCCGATGAGACGACGGGGGCCGAGACCGCCACCCTGGTAGCAACCACGCTGACGAATACCACCATGCCACTGTTACGGTACCACATCGGTGATACCGCCCAACTGCCGGAACCGGCATACCAACCGCTACGCCCCACCAGCCTTGCCCGCATCAATGGCCGCATCGACGACTACGTCGAGACCCCCGATGGTCGCCGTATCGGCCGGCTGGATCACATCTTCAAGGGCCTCAACGGCATCGCCGAAGCCCAGATTATTCAGGACGCCAAAGATCACTGCACCATCAAGGTGGTGGTGCAGCCGGATCTCGACCCCGCCGAACTGCGGACGCTTAAGGACAACCTGAGCAAACGCACCGCCGGGATGCTGGCCATCACCGTACAGCAGGTGGACCGGATTCCCCGGGGGGCCAATGGCAAGTTTCGGGCGGTGATCCGCGAACTTTCAGCGCCCCAGGGAACGCAGGCAATGGACCAGGCATGACCACTCGTTACCGCTTTTCCATCGTGATACCCGCCCATAATGAAGCCCAATACATTGGCCAGTGCCTGACCTCAATCCGCGAGGGCATCGGCCAGCGTGGCGACGTCGAAGTCATCGTCGTGGACAATGGCTCCAGCGATAACACCGTTGCGCTGGCCCGCGGCTTTGCCGGCGTGCAGATACTGGAGTTTCCGGATGGCAAAGTGGGCGCCGTGCGCAACCATGGCGCCCGACACAGTCGCGGCGAGTTTCTGGTGTTTATTGATGGTGACTGTCTGCTGTCCCCGGATTGGCTGGCTCACGCCGAGGCGCTGATTGCGGCCCATCCCGGGTCGGTGTTTGGCGGGGGCTGCAAACTGCGACCGGACCCGGTCTGGGTCGAGAAGTACTGGCTGCTTTCCGCCCCGGATCGTCCCACCACACTGCCCTCCAAGCTCATCGGTGCCTCCATCCTCATTGCCCGACACACGTTTGAGACACTCGGTGGTTTCAACGAACAGGTGAGCTCTGGAGAGGATTCCATGCTGTCGGACCAGGTCATCCAGGCCGGCTTGCCACTGCGCTTCGACGACCGCTTGAGCGTCGTCCATCTTGGCAATGCCCTCACCCTTGGCGAGTTCATTCGTCGACAAAGCTGGCACGCAGAGAACTACCTCTCCCGCATTGAGGATTCGATCCGGGACCCGGTGTTCCTGTTGGTGAGCGTATTTCTGGTGTGCCTGTTAACGGCGTTGGCGGCCCTGGCTCTGTTGCCCCCCATTGGGCTCGGGCTGCTGGTGTTCAGCCTGCTGCTGCCACTGGTGCTGACTGCCAAGCGATTGCTGCGGGCAGGTTTCCGGCGGCCACCGGGCCCGACCGCACTGGTCCGCATCTATCTGCTCGACCTCGCCTACCTGGTCGGCCGCAGCCTCGGGATACTAAAAGGCCTCAGGAACCGCCAAGTCGCCTGAGGCCTTTCAAACCGCGCTGAAATCGTTAGAACGCTATTCCACCGTGATGTTCTGGGGCGGATTCGGCGGCATCACGCCATCGTCCACGCCGCCGGTTGAACCGGGGTAGTCGTCCATTACCACCACGTCATCAATAGCGTACCAGTCCTCGAATCTCTGACTGTTGGGCTCCGCCTGGAAATAGTCGTTGCCACTGATGGCAAAGTAATTCCACTTGACCATCCGGTTTTCCGGATTGTCCATGGTCCAGGGAATGTTGGTTCGGTTGAGTACCCGGTGCCCATCCACCCAGATCCGATAGATGCCGTCGGTGGCACCGGGTGATGAGTTCATCTTCACGTAGAAGCCCACCTTGGTCCAGCGATTCTCATCCCCGAAGACCTGGTCGTGCTCCACGATGCCGCTGTAATCCACAATGTTGCCGCCATAGACCTGATCCTGAAGCTTCGGATCAGTCCCCCCCTCTTCCTGGCCTTCTATCGAGGAGGTGTAGTTGCGGGATTCACCACGGCGGTACTGATCCTTGAAGTAGTAGTTGTCGGTCTGGGGCGGCCCGCCGCGAAAGGCGATCACGTGCCTGAGACCGTAGTTGTCACGCTTGTAATCCCAGAAAGCGATGGGCCCCAGGTCGCCGCGATAGCCGCTGTAGGGAGTCCCCTGACCATTCCAGTGGCCGACCCGGAACATTTTCGAGGTATAGCTGGAGGCGTTGGTGCGGTTCCACCATTCCTTTGAGAAACGGATGTAAAACTCAACGTAGAGCTGGTCGTAACCCCGATCCAGGATCTTCATCAACTGGCTGTCAGAGTTCCACATCGCCCAGCCGGAATCCGGAGTGTAGGATTCCCGCCAGAACACCGCGGACTTGCCGCTACCGCCGCGGGCCTTGTCGGCATTGGATGCCAGTATTTCCAGGGACGCATGGTTGTCTGGATAGCCGGTCTCCGGCGACCAGCGGGTGCCCTGGTAGAGGTGGGTCCAACCTTCCGGCAGAGTGAATCCGAGGCTCGCGTCCTGTGCTGACTCGGTCGAATGCATGGTGGAGGTAAAATCCGGCTGGTTGTCAAAGTTGTCCTGGAAGATCACGCCGGCTTCGCCCATGGCGATCGAGTTCATACCCAATGCCAGTACCAGACCTGAAGCCAATTTAGAGATATTCATAGTTTTTAGCCCTATACATGCAACCCTTGATCTAGGGTAAAGGATTCCTGTCCCTGTGGTTGTGACCAAACCAACGGCCCTGGCAGGTCCTGGATCACGACTCGTCAACCGAAAGCGCCTGCGACGGATAGGTCGCAATTACACAAAGTCTAGCACCGAATGTTATGGCGCACAGACGCACTATAGAAAGAGTTCTGCTGAATACCGCCACCATATCCCCTTCCGTTATATATTTGCCGGCTGTTGTCGACCGATGCTGTTTTTTACCGCCTTCAGCCAGAGTTTTGGCGACCGGGTGACCGGCAACCCGGCCCGGCGGCTCCAGGCGCGGGCATCAAGAAAGCTGGCCAGGCCGTTGTCCGCCGCAGAATAGTGAAATCCGGCCAGTGCCTGGCTGAACGCCTGCTGAAGTGCCTCACGTTGAGCGGCGGTGAGCCCCCGTTCCAGCGTGTCCAGCTGGAGCTGGGCCAGACAGCGCACCATGTTGCGCCGGATCTCGAGCCAGCCGCTGCTGCCGGTCTTGCTGGCCGGGTGGCTGCGGTAGTGGTGCGTCGGCGCCAGGGTATAGGCCGCCGGGCCTTCCAGTGCCAGTCGGCTGAAGAAGCAGCGATCTTCGCTGGAATTCAGTGATACCGGAAACAGCCCCGCCCGATAGGCGGCAGAACGTCGAACAACCGCACCACTGCAGGACACCACGCTGCCCCGAAGCAGAAGCTCAAACAGTCCGTTGCGGATCAGCCGGCTGTCCCCTGCCAATGGCGTAAATGCCAGTGAAGGCAACCCCGTGCGCTCCAGAAAGGGCTCATCAACCACCTCGCCATCACGCAGCGGTCTGCGGTTTCCGAAGAACAGGCACAACGTTGGCTGTTGGGAAAATGCTTCAGAGGCCGAATTGAGGAATCCAGGCAGGTAGCGGTCGTCAGCATCCAGCATGGCAACCAGCGGTGTGTGAGCGAGGGAGAAGCCCAGGTTCCTGGCGTTGGACACGCCCGGGCAATCCGTCGTCACCAACCGGATTTTCAGATGGCTTTCTTCCGCCAACTGGGCAATCAGTTCCCGGGAACCGTCGCTGGAGGCGTTCTCAACCACAATCACCTCGACCGGCGGCAGAGTCTGGGCCTCCACACTGGCGATGGTCTCTTCTATATATTGCTCGCAATTGTGGGCCGGGATCACCACTGTCATGCCGACCGCGCGATCAGCGTCGCCCGCTGCCGCTAAATCCCCCGGTACTGATGTTTCCGACACTCGCGCCTGCTCCCTTCCCTGTCGCCTCAGAATTCGCTGGTGGCTGCTTTGTCCATCAGCTTGGCCGTCGCTCGCCCGTCATTAGCCCGTCATTAGCCCGTCACTCGCGATCGGGCAAACCTGACGGCCGGCTGCTATATAAAGGTATATCGTCCGATACCCGTTCCATCCAGTTTCATCGCGATGCTGATAATTGTGCTATGCAGTCACCGGCATTTATCTGGTAAACTTTTGTAACAAATTTTATCCGAAATGTATCGGACCATGGAAGGACATTGATGAAGGTTCTCACTGTCTTCGGAACCCGACCGGAAGCCATAAAAATGGCTCCGCTCGTTAAGGCGCTCGGCGACGATTCCCGTTTCGAGTCCTATGTGTGTGTCACCGCCCAGCATCGGGAGATGCTGGATCAGGTGCTGAATCTGTTCACCATCGAACCCCAGTTCGACCTCAATGTGATGAAACCCGGACAGAGTCTTGCAGAGCTGACCGGACGGGTCATTGCCGGGGTTGACCGGGTGCTGCAGGAGGTGCGACCGGACTGCCTGCTGGTTCATGGCGACACCACCACCACGTTCGCGGCCAGCCTCGCGGGCTACTATCACAAAACCTGCATTGGCCATGTCGAGGCGGGCTTGCGAACCGGCAACCTTTACTCCCCGTGGCCGGAAGAAGGCAACCGCCGTCTCACTGGAGCCCTGACCAACCTGCATTTCGCGCCAACCGATGGTGCCCGTCAGAACCTGCTTGCCGAAGGCGTGGAAGACGGACTCATCACCGTTACCGGCAATACCGTGATTGACGCTCTCCTCAATGTCGCCGATCGCATTCAGCGTGCGCCGGAACTGCAGGCCGAACTCGCCGGACGTTTTCCATTCCTGGCCGCGGATCGTCGCCTGATTCTCGTCACCGGCCATCGACGGGAAAGCTTTGGCGGCGGCTTCGAGCGGATCTGCGACGCCCTGGCCCGCATCGCGTCAAATCACCCGGAGTGCGACGTGGTGTACCCGGTTCACCTCAACCCCCAGGTTCAGGAACCGGTACGCAGACGTCTTGGCCAGACACCAAACGTCCACCTGATTGCGCCCCAGGACTACCTGCCGTTTGTCTACCTGATGC
This sequence comes from Marinobacter xestospongiae, assembly GCF_023156385.1. Classification (GTDB taxonomy): domain Bacteria; phylum Pseudomonadota; class Gammaproteobacteria; order Pseudomonadales; family Oleiphilaceae; genus Marinobacter; species Marinobacter xestospongiae. The sequence continues at coordinate 29,403 of NZ_JAKZAK010000006.1, read as the reverse complement.
AGCGCAGCCACCTGATACTCACCGATTCCGGCGGCATTCAGGAGGAAGCGCCCTCCCTCGGCAAGCCGGTACTGGTGCTCAGGGATACCACCGAACGCCCGGAAGCGGTGGACGCAGGCACCGTGAAACTGGTGGGCACCAACGTGGAGGCCATCACCGGCACCGTGGAGACCCTGCTCAACGATACCCGGGCCTACGACGACATGGCCCGGGCGCACAATCCCTATGGTGACGGTCAGGCCTGCGAGCGCATCATCGCCAGCCTGGCACAGACCCTTCGATGACAGCCGATCAGCAGTTCAAGGAACAGGACCATGAATGTCAGTAAGATCGTAGTAATGGGGCTTGGGTATGTCGGCCTCCCCACCGCCGCAGTGTTCGCCTCCCGGCGCATCCAGGTGCTGGGGGTGGACGTGAACCAGCAGGCCGTCGATACCATCAACCGGGGCGAGATTCACATTGTCGAGCCCTCCCTCGACATCGTGGTCCGCGCTGCCGTTACCGAAGGCTACCTGAAAGCCGCGACCCAACCGGAACCGGCCGATGCCTTCCTGATCGCCGTCCCCACCCCGTTCAAGGACGACAAGGTGCCGGATCTGGCCTATGTCGAGAGTTCCGCGCGGGCCATCGCTCCGGTTCTGGCGGCAGGCAACCTGGTGGTGCTGGAATCCACATCACCAGTGGGGACGTCAGAGCAGTTGTCCGCCTGGCTGGCGGAAGAGCGCCCAGACCTGACGTTTCCCCATCAGGCCGGTGATGCCTCGGATATCCGCATTGCCCATTGTCCGGAGCGGGTGCTGCCAGGCCAGGTGATACGGGAACTGGTGGAGAATGACCGGGTGATCGGGGGCATTACCCCAACTTGTGCCACCGAAGCGCTGAAACTTTACAAAAAGGTGGTCCAGGGCGACTGCATCACCACCACCGCTCGCACCGCGGAGATGGCCAAGCTCACCGAAAACAGCTTCCGCGACATCAACATTGCCTTCGCCAATGAGCTGTCACTGATCTGTGATCGCCTGGACATCAATGTCTGGGAGATGATCCGACTGGCCAATCGTCACCCCCGGGTCAACATCCTCAGCCCCGGCCCCGGCGTGGGCGGGCACTGTATCGCTGTTGACCCCTGGTTCATTGTGGACAGTGCGCCGGAGCAGGCCCGACTTATCCGGCTGGCGCGGGAGGTCAATGACCATAAGCCGGACTGGGTACTGCAGAAAGTCACCGGCATGATGGAAGCTCTGCACCGGGATCTGCCCGGTCGCACCCGCCAGGACATCAAGGTTGCCTGCCTGGGCGTCGCCTTCAAACCAGACATCGACGATCTTCGGGAAAGCCCAGCGCTGAAGATCACCCGGGCCATCGCTGAACTGGGTTGCCAGGTGCTGGTGGTCGAGCCCAACGTCCGCACGCTGCCGGACCACCTCAGCCGTCCCAACCTGCGTAAAGCCTCACTGTCCGAGGCACTGGAAGAAGCCGACATTGTCTGCATACTGGTCAGGCACAAGCCCTTCACAGAAGCCAGAAACGAGATAAAAAGCATTCCGCAGCTTATTGATACTGTTGGACTTGTTAACTAAAAACCCGGCAAGCGAGATGTTTCCATGACTGCCCCCAAGGCCGACCTTCAGGGAACCAAGGCGCTGTTCATCGCGTACTTTTACCCTCCGACCGTCAGTACCGGTGTGCCAGGTAGCATGCGCACCCTGAAATTTCTCAGAAACCTTGAGAATGGCGAATGCCACGTACTCACCAACGATCAGGACGTAGCGGATGGCGACAACGCCCTGAGCCACGTGCAACTGCCCGTCAACAGCGAGACCATCCACCGGGTCAAAGGCTGGGATCTGTTTAAGCTGCTGCTCGCATTGCGGGGGCTGATCAAGTCCCTGCTGTCCCGGGTTCGTTCCTCCGGTACGACGGAGGATACTAACCAGGCATCCGCCACCCAGCCGCAAAAGGTGGTGTTCAAATCCGAAGCTGATGGCGCCGGCAAGCGTGGGCGCCTGCAGCAGCTGAAGGATTTCATCTACAACCTCTGCTACTTTCCCGACCAGGCCGGCCCATGGATTCTGCCGGCGTTCTTCCGCGGCTGGCGCCTGGTCCGGCGCGGCCAGGTTGACGTCATCTTTGCCACCGGCTCTCCCTGGTCAGGGTTGCTGGTGGGCTATCTGATCAGTCTGGTCAGTGGCAAGCCCTGGGTGGCCGATTTCCGCGACCCTTGGGTCAACAACCCGTTCCATCAGTCCAAAGGGCCCTGGCTGGACCGTCTGAGCGCCAAACTGGAGCGCCGCATCGTAATGCACGCCTCGGCGGTGTCTCTCAACACCGAACCGCTGATGACGGAATTCCTCGAGCGTTATCCCGAGGTCAATCCGGACAAGTTCCTGGTGATGCCGAACGGAATTGATCAATCTGATTTCCAGGACCTGCCGGATGCCACCGCACCCCATCAGGCTGGCACTCTGAACCTGTGCCACGCCGGCTTCCTGTATGGCGTCCGCGACCCGGCGTCGTTGCTGGATGCCATACGCGAGGTCAACGGCCAGCTGGCCGAGACGGACCAGAAGGTGGTGTTCACCCAGATTGGTGACCTGTCGCTGGATTACGATGTCCACGACCGCTACGCCGATCTGATCGAGCAGGGGTCGCTGATCGTCAAACCCGCCCAGCCGTACCGTCAGTGTCTGGGTGATCTTGCCGGTGCTGACATTGTGGTCAATATCCAGTCCGGCACCAAAACCCAGGTACCGTCGAAGCTCTACGACTACCTGGCGCTGGAGAAGCCCATTCTGCACATCACGCCCGATCACGGCGCGCTTGCCAATCTGGTCAGAAAATATCAGCTCGGTACCTGCCTGGCGCAGGAGGAACATCAGGCCATCGTGGACTATCTTGTTAATCGTATACAACGAGTTGCGACGGGTGCCGGCATTGACGAGGCCTACCCGAACCGGAGCCGTTTCCTGATTGAGAACATCACTCAGGACCTGATCCAGACCCTACTCAGTCTCAGTCGCGAAAGGCAGCCCCATGAAACCTAATTTTGTGGTTATAGGCGCAGCAAGATCCGGTACGACCAGCCTTTTCCAATACCTGGAACCCCACCCTGAAATTGGCATGTCCCAGGTTAAAGAACTGAATTTTTTCTCCAATCCCACATACTGGAACAAGGGGTTCGACTGGTACGAATCCCGCTTCCCCAACGCCAGCAGCATCAAGGCCGCTGGCGAAGCCTCCACCAGCTACACCAAAGCACCTTTCACCGACGACGTACCCGGCCGCATTGCGCACTACAACCCGGCCATGAGACTGATCTATGTGGTTCGCGACCCCATTGAGCGCTACCTTTCCCACTACCTGAAGCGCGTTCAGACCGGCATTGAAAGCCGCCCCTTCGAGCGCACCCTGGACAATCTGGACAACGAGGCCAGTGCCTGGCAGGGCCGCTACTTCTACCAGCTGGAACACTACCTCCAGAAATTTGATCGCGATCAGCTGCTGGTGTTTGCGATGGAAGACCTCAAGCACAATGCCGCTGACACGGTCAAACGCATCTATCGCTTTCTGAACGTCGATGAGACCTATCAGGCCCCGGACCTGAACCGTATCCACAACGCTACCAACCGGGTCGTCATGAAGTCCCCCATGGGCAAGTGGATCTCCGAGTTCTATCGCCGCCACCTGGAGCAGCGGGACCTGCCCTTCACCTTCAAGAAAGCGGTCGCCAGCCTTGGCGACATTGGTGGCCAGGAAATCAGAAAACCCGCCCTGACCGAGGCCCAACGCGACAAACTCCAGCGTTTCTATCATCAGGACAGCCGTTTGCTGCAGAGCGAGTTTGGTATCGACACCTCAACCTGGGTACCGGAATAGGACGCACGACGATGATCAAGCCCGTTTCATCACAAGCTCAAGGCCGAGCCCCCGACACCGCAAACACACCCCGCATCAGCGTGGTGATTCCGACCTACAACCGGGCCCACAACCTGACACGGGCGATTCAATCCGTGCTGTCGCAAACCTGCCCACCCATGGAGATTCTGGTTGTCGATGACGGCTCCACCGACGGCACCGAGCAGCTGGTGCAACAGCAGTTTGGTAGCCGTGTGCGTTACCTGCGGCAGGCCAATGCCGGCTCAGCGGCTGCCCGCAACCGGGGGATCGAACATGCCGGGGGTGACTGGATTGCGTTCCTGGACTCCGACGACGAATGGCTGCCCAACAAGCTCGCCACTGACCGCGCAATGATCCTGGCCACACCGGACCTGGAGTTTCTCCATGGCAACCGGCGCCATCACTGGAGTGATGGTCGCCAGGACAATGGCCGGCAGCACCAGCCCGCCTCGGATTTTGGCGACAAGCGTTATCTTCTGGCAGTCTGGGGCATCAAGACCTCGACCGTGGTGGTCAGGCGCAGCCTGCTGGACCGGCTGGAATACCACTACAACCCGACCCTGAAAACCTGTCAGGACTATGAGTTCTTCTGGCGGGCGGTCGTTGAAGCTCATCGGGTGGGCTATTCCGATGCGCTGGACGTCATCATCCATATCACCAGTGACGGCGCCTCACGGGTTCGTCCCCAATGCCTGCTGATCCAGGACAACCTGACGGCCATCAGCAACGCGCTGGAGTGGTGCCGTCGCTCCGGTCACCCTGACTTCGAAAAAATACTGGTCAAACGCAGGGTGATGGAGTGCCTGCACCTGATCCGCAGTCTCGGCAGCAGTCATCATGGCCGCAAGAAGCTGTATGCACTGTGGCAGGCACGCTCCGAGCTGGCTTACGTACTCACCGGCAGTGTCCGGTACAAGTTTTTCTGACCACCGGTATCAGCGCTTGCGCCGGAGTCGCCCTGCCAGGCCCCGGAGTTCATCAAACAACGGATGCCGCAGCAGCGCCAGCCCCGCCAACCAGACCCATGGCAATACCAGAGCAATCACCAGAATCGGCTTCCAGTACTGGTCCTGGTCAAACGGCACCCACAGCCCGATCCCCCAGGTGGCGGCCATGCACAGCAACAGCAGAACGCCATTGCCAAGCCAGGCCCTGAGCAAATCAGTCACGTGCAGCTGAAACAACACCCGCAACAGCACGGTGGTAATCAGCACCTCTGCGATCCCCGCCACCAGAAACGCCCGCCCGATCCACTCCAGGCCATAGGGATAGGCCCAGAAGATCCCCGGCACCAGCGTCGACAGCACCAGCGCTTCCTTGACCAGCATGATCCGCTCACGGCCTGCCGCCAGCAGCAGGTCGTTGGCAAACCAGTGCACACACCTGGCCATTCCCCAGAACGCCAGCCAGGTGGCAATGGGCGCTGCGGCGTCCCACTGCAACCCGAAGAACAGGCGAATGGTGGGCAGGCTGGCGAGGCTCGCCACCCCCAGCACCGGAATCACCAGTGCCCCCAGTAACACACTGGCCCGCAGATAGGCCTGGGTCACGTCACCGCCCTCGCGCCGGGTTTTGGAGAGGTATGGCAGCGCCACCGGCGTCACCCCCATCATCAGGGTCTGGGAAATGAATTCCACAAAGCCGAGACCACGGGAGAACATACCCACCTGGGTGGTGGTCCCCAGTTTGCCGATGATCATGTCCGGGGCGGTGACTTTCAGCTTGCGAAGAAAATTGGTCGCTGAGCTGAACACGCCAAAGCTGGCTACCTCACCGAGACCGCGGAAGCTGGGTTTCCAGACCATGTCCCGGGGCTTGAGCTGGATCAGCATCAGGAAGTTCAGCAGAGCCACCAGGGTCTGCCCCCAGGCCAGCGCGTAATAGCTAAAGCCGGCCAGTATCAGCCCGATGGTGGAAACAAAACCGACGATACTGCCGATAAAGCGGATCTTGAACTGCACCCGAAACTCCATGTGCCGGGACAGCAGCGACGTCGGAATACTGATGTAAGGCGCCAGAAAGAACCCCAGCGCCAGTATCGCGAAAATGCCAGCCAGCGGCTCCAGGTCATAGAATCTCGCCACCGGGAGTGCCGATAGCAGGATCAGCGCGCCCAGCCCCCAGGAAATAATCACCGTCAGCCCCAGCGCCCGCCGGACCTTATCGGCGGTGAGCTCCTCCTCACGAACCAGGTAGCCGCCGGCGCCAAGCATACGAAACTCGGTCATGATCATCACGATGGCACTGGCAATCGCAAAGGTACCGATCTCATCCGGCGTCAGCAGCCGGGCAATCAGCATGGTGGACGCCAGCCCGATCAGCTTCATGCTGTAGCGGGCGGCGGAGGAATAGATAACGGCCTGACGAATGGAAGACATCGGCAACTGCGGCTCAAGCGAGGGAATGGTAGATGGCGCTGTACTCCGCCAACATGTGATCGACGGAGAAGCGCTTGGCGAAACGGTCGCGGCTGTTGCTCGCCAGCCGCTGATACAGTTCTGGCCGGGTCAGCAGCTGGCGCATGGCTTCAGCAAACGCCGCGCTGTCGCCTGGAGGTGTCAGCAGCCCGGTTTCTCCGTCGGCCACAATCTCCGGGTTGCCACCGACCTCGGTGCACACCGCGGGAACGCCCAGGCTCATTGCTTCCAGCAATGTCATCGAGGTGCCTTCCGTGTGGGACGAGAGCAGGAAAAGGTCCATGGTGGCCAGGTACTGGGCGGGCTGTTCAATGAACCCGGTGAAGACAATCCGCTCCGCCAGTCCCAGTTGTTCCGCCTGCCGCTCCAGGCCCGCACGGTCCGGACCATCCCCCACCATCAACAACCACAGATCCGGCATCTCGCTGGCAAGTTCGGCAAACGCCGCCAACATCATGCCCTGATTCTTGACCGGGTCGAGTCGGGCCACGGTTCCGACCAGCCGCGCCTGCCCGGGGATGCCCAGGGACTGGCGGATCGACTGCCCCTCACGGGCATCCCGCTGTAAACCACGAATGCCATTGTAAATAACCCGAATCCCCCGCCGGGGCAGGAATTCGTAACGGTGCAGGGCCTCCCGGGTGGCACGGGATATCGCCACCACCGCGCCACTGAGCAAGGCCAGCATGGGGTTGATAAGCATGGCCTTGTATCGGCGTCGATCCGGGTGGAAACGACCATGCTCGGTGAACACCACGCGAGCCCCCGTGCCCCGCGCCGCCAGCCAGCCGTACACCCAGGGGGTGTATTGATGGCAGTGCACCAGATCACTGTCGAATTCGCGGATATGGTCCCTCAGCGCCCTCACAAGCTGCCAGTCGAAACCGGGCTGGCGGGGAACCGAGCGTACCTCGATGCCGTCGCGGGCCAGTTGCTGGCCGATCTCCCCAATCTGACCGTCGATACAGACGATCTGGTTGCAGAAGTCCGACTGCGGCATGTTGGACACCAGTTGCCGGATCACCTGCTCGGTCCCACCGATGCCCATGTTGAAGGTAACGTGCGTAATACGGATTGGAGTCTTAGCCATGGAACCTGCGTTGTCTGCTGGGAGCCAGAAAAACCGCCACCGCCAGAAGCCCGACAGGCAACAGCCACTTCATAACATAACTCATATTTTCAAAGAGATAGCGCTTGGTCATAAAGTGATAGGTGTCATCAAACAAGGCATAGCGGGAACCGTAGATCTCCACCAGATAATCCACTTCCGCCGCGCTGTAACCCGCCGCCAGGTAAGCGTCGCGCACCTGGCCCGGGTCGGCCAGTAACTGGTCCAGGGACACGGTCAACGGCACACCAAAGTCCGGGTCCAACAGTCGTGCGCTCTCCTCGCCCGGCACCTGATATTCCACGATCACGTGGCCACCGGCGAAGGAGACAATGCGGTTGTCGATGTCGTACCGGTCCAGAACCGACGACAGGATGGTCGACGCATCGCCACAGATGCCGATGCCCCGCTTCAGGTTGCGGCGGTAATCGGCATAGTGATACCGCTCGAACTGGGGCAGGCCGGAAAACCGTCCGATGGCCCAGAGGAAATAGTTCTCCCAGACGGGCACCAGTTGGCGATAGGCCACCGGGTCTACCCGTTTCCAGTCGACATGAACGAGGCTGGCGTTAGTGATCTGATTGGCCCGTTCCGCCACGACATGAGGAGAGTCCAGCTCTGCCAGCTCATCAATCAGGGCCAGGCTGCGGTGGTAGCTCACCACTTCCTTGGGCACAAACCGCAGCTGGTCGAGCTCGGTCACGCCAAGTCCGGGCCTGCGCAGCGGCTGGCTCAGGCCATACAGATTGATCGCCAACAGCGTCAGTCCCAATACCACGGCGATCAGGACGATGCCCGTGCGGACGGCTTTCATGGACCGTACTCCTGCCACCAGAGATCAAACACCAGCAGGCTCCACAATTCCTGGCTGAACTGCTGCTCGCCAGCCAGGTGACGCTGCCAGAGGGACTGCAACTGAGTCATGTCGAAGCACTGGGCAAGCCCGCCGTCGGTGGCGGTGAAGCGTTCGTGGGCCAGGTTACGCAGTTCCTGCCCCAGCCATTCCGCCAGCGGCACCGAGAATCCCATTTTCTTCCGGTACAGGATGTCATCCGTCAACATCGGCTTGAGCGACTGCTTGAGAATGTGTTTCTTCTCCCGGCCCCGGAGCTTGAGCGCCGACGGTATCGACGCGGCGTATTCCACCACCCGGTAGTCCAGCAGCGGCGCCCGGGTCTCCAGGGAATTGGCCATGCTCATGCGATCCACCTTGACCAGAATGTCCCCCGGCAGGTAGGTCTTGATGTCGGTATAGAGAATTCGGGACAGGTGGTCGGGCCCGTCCGCATGGCCATAGTGCATGCGGGTCAGTTCCGCCGGATCGTAGTGCTGGGTCTCGCGGGCCAGTTCCCCGGTGGCCAACTGATCCCACAGGGTTGGACGGAAAAAACAGTTGGTCAGGAAGAACGCCTCGTCCGGCTCCCGGGCAAGCGCAGACAACAACGACCCGGCCTTGCGGAACAGGGCGTGACTGCCCTTACCCGCCACCCCGGCAAGCGTCGGGAACAGGCGCTGTCGCAACGGGCGGGGAAACAGCCCCCGCAACTGGTTCTCCCACAGATCGGTGACGTACTTGCTGTAACCGGCAAAGTTCTCGTCGCCGCCGTCCCCGGCCAGGGCGACGGTCACAGTCTGTCGGGCCAACTGGGAGACAAAATAGGTTGGCACAAACGACGGATCGGCGAAGGGTTCGTCAAAATAGCGGGCGATGCCCCTGAGCTGGTCCGCCACGGTGTCCCTCACGGTGTACTCGTGGTGATCCGTGGAAAACTGGCGGGCGACCTGCTCGGCGTAGTGAACCTCATCAAACCGCTCGGAATCGAAACCAATGGCGCAGGTCGTTACCGGACCGCTGCTTTGTTCCGCCATCAACCCGACCACCGCACTGGAGTCGATGCCACCGCTGAGGAAGGCCCCCAACGGCACATCGCTCACCATCCGCACCCGCACAGCGTCTGACATCAGCTCCAGCAACTCCCCCGCGATCTGCTCCTCAGACCGGTCATCCAGGGAGCGAAACGACACGTCCCAGTAGCGATGCAGTTGCGTCTCCTGGCCATCGGTCTCCAGCCAGTACCCCGGGGGCAACTTGAACAGGTTCTGGAACACCGTCTTCGGATCGGGCACATACTGGTACGCGAAGAAATCCTTGACCGCATCCGGGCGCAACCGGCGCTCCAGCGGTGGCAGCGGCAGCAGCGCCTTGATCTCCGAGGCAAACGCAAAGTGGCCGTTGGCCTGGTAATAATACAGCGGCTTCTTGCCCAGCCGGTCCCGGGCCATGAACAGCTTGCCGGCCTCCCGGTCCCAAACCACAAAGGCGAACATGCCGTTTAACCGCTCCAGGCAAGCGCGGCCTTCGCGGGCATACAGCGCCAGCAACACCTCAGTGTCCGATTCGGTGCTGAACGAAACGCCCTGCCCCTGTAACGCCGTTTTGAGGTCGCGGTAGTTGTAGATCTCACCATTGAAGGCAATGACGTAACGGCCGCAGGCAGAGGTCATGGGCTGATTGCCATGCTCACTGAGATCAATGATCGACAGCCGGCGATGACCCAGCGCGATGCGGTCATCCAGATAGTGGCCTTCGGCGTCCGGCCCCCGATGTACAATGGCATCGGTCATCCGCGCCAGCCAGGCGCCATGACTGTCGCGGGCAGGCATCGCCGGCGTACGAAGAAATCCAGCCAGTCCACACATCTAGCGGATCTCCCCCGGGGACGCCTGTGCCGGTGAACGATCCAGTAATTGCAGAAACAGTCGTTCATACTCCCGGGCCATGCGGGCAGCAGAATAGTCCTGGTCAATCCGCTCGCGGCCCTGACGACGCAGAGTCGCCACCAGCGAAGCATCCGACAATACCCGCTCGCACTGCGCCACCAACCGGTCAACGTCGCCCGGCGGTGCCAGCAGTCCGGTCTGTTCGTTATCCACCAACTGGTCAACCCCGGGAATGTCGTATGCCACCACCGGGACTTCCATCGCCATGGCTTCCATCATGCAGCGGGGAATGCCTTCCAGGGAGGACGTCATTACAAACAGGTCAAAACCTGCCAGACGCTCCAGACGATCATGGCGAAACCCCAGAAACTCTATGGCGTCCGCGCTTTCGAGACCCGACGCCAGGGCCTCCAGCTCATCCCGCTGACGGCCCTCCCCCAACAGTTGCAACCTCAGCTCGGGGAAACGGGCATGGAGGCGGTCAAAGGCGTTCAGCAGGTCCGGCAAGCCTTTGCGGGGAATCAGCTGGCCGATAAAGCCCAGGGTGCGGTGATTGTCCTGACGCTCTTGCGATGTCTGCTGCAGTTGCTGACGGAGGCCATCGATTTCCCGCAGGTCGACACCATTGCGGATAAAATGCACCTTGCGATCGGGCACCCGAAAGCGCCGCATGTCGTCCACCAGCTCCTCCGACAGGGGCGCCACCGCGTCAAAATGGCGCAGCAGGTAGGTTCCCAGGCGGATAAAGGCCGCCAGCTTCCAGCCCACCTTGCCGGAGTAGCCATGGGGTGTGCTCACGCAGCGGATTCCGGCCCGACGGGCGGCCAGCCAGCCCAGAATGTCTGACTTGTAGCCATGGGTGTGGATCACATCAATACGGCGCCGACGGATCACCTCCACCAGCTGGCCCACGACCCGGGGATCGAACCGGCCCTTCATCGGCAGGTAGTGCACCTCTCCGGCTTCCCTGGGGTAGTACTCAGCCACCGAGAGGTCCTGATCGTCGCTCTCACGGGTCACCGCCAGGTCACACAGCAAGTGATCTCCGGGCAGATTGTTGGCCAGGGCGATGACCCAGCGTTCGGCGCCATAGAAACCGTTGGGCGTAATGAACTGCAATACTCGAAGGGTCGTCATGCTAGCCTGCTTCCCTGACCATGGATTGATTCCGTCGCCGGCCCCGAACCGGGGTGACGTTCTCTTCTGTGACCTTCTGCAGATAGAAGACGTTGACGGCCACCGCCACCAGCATCACCATCCAGTAGAGTATTTCGGCGCGGAACTGATTGATGAACGTGGCAGCCGCGAGATAACTGATCAGGCCACACTCTATGGCCAGCATCTTGAAGTACACCCGGTTGTCACCGTTCGCGATCACCCATCGTCGCGCCCGCTTCGTTGACCGATACAGCGTCACCAGCATAATCAGGAAGAACGCAAAACCGACCGGCCCAACCTCTGACAGCCCCTGGAACCACATGGAATGCACACTGCGGTTCTCCACACCACCGCGGGTTGCATCATCCATGTACACCGAAGCCAACTGGTTATACCCCTGCACCCCCATTCCCATGGGGTGATCCTCCAGCATGTCGAAGGTAGTCAGCCAGAACGTGACTCGTCCGGAACCGCTCTCCCGGGATTCCAGATCCTGCAGCGTACTCATGCGCTCCCAGAACTGGGCATCGGTGACATAAAGGGCGCCCGACAGACCGGCAATGGCAATCACAATCGCCATCGCCCGCTGGCCCTTGCCCCGGTACCGGGAGAAAATCATGTACAGCAGATACAGCCCGGAGCCGGCGACCACCCCAAGAAACGCACCCCGGCTGTTGATCAGTACCAGACCGTTGGCGATCAGCGCGCCGCAGAACACGCACAGCATCCGCACTTTCCAGTTGCCCATCCAGGCGTAGTACATCAGCAAGGCCCCGGCGGGCACCAGGGCTGCAGCAACACCGTTGGCATCCGGGGAGTCAACAAGCCCAATCCCTTCTACCCGATCGCCAGAGTTTCGGCCGGTAATGGTGGCCAGGTAACCGATATAGGTGGCCCCGATCAGATAGCCCCACAGCGCGGCGTTCAGAGTGCGCTCGGAGTTCAGCAACTTGTACGCCACCAGGACAATCACCACGAGTTTTGCCAGATCGATGGTGAAGCGGTGATGCGCTGCCGGATTGAGGGCGTAGAGATTGGCGAGGAAATACATCACCAGCAGTGCCAGCATCCACTTGAAAGCCGGCTGCCGACGCCAGGGACTGACCTCGGTGTACTGGCGGTAACGGATGCCCAGGGAGAACAGCATCAACACCGCGGCGATGAAGGAATAGCTCAGCTGCGGTATCTCGACACTCCACCAGCGGGCCCCCGGATTGAGGAAATAAATGAGCTGATAAAGGATGAACGATGCCGCCCCGCTGACCAGGAACGTTGCAGCAACGCCCCCCATCACCACGACTATGAATAACAGCGCGAACTTCGACATAAGACTGGCTTACCCGGACGACGGCCCTGACGGCAGCAGGCGTTCCCGCAGTTCCCGCTGCCAGCGCTTGATACGCCAGCGATACTGGATCTGCATCTCACCGACCACCGCCTGATGGGCGCGGTAATAGAGCTGGGACACCCAGGGCACCTGGTACTGTTCTGAGTCCGGCTGATAGCCGGTCTGTGCCATGATCTCCGCCGTCAGCGAATCAATGACGCGAATCTGGTGAGCTGACAGCTTCTTGCGCCACTTGCGGGTCATCTCCGGGTCCGGCGCGCGAAAGGTGTGGCGATTCTCCCGGCTGGGAATCACAAATGCTTTCTGTTCCGCGTAGTTGAGCATGGCGTCGTCGAAATCGATGCCGAGGAAATCGCACACCCGGTGCAGGCAGTTCTGCTGATCCATCACCAGGTCCTCGTACCGCAGACGCAGAACCCTGTCACCCAGCTCTGCTTCAAACGCCAGCTGGCTTGCCACTTCGTCCCGCCAACGCAGGGCACCGGTGTAGGCGTTGGTGCCCAGGCCCCATTTGTTCTCGATATAGGAATTGACCACCGCCCGGGGGTCCCGGGTGATGATGATGAAGCGCGCTTCCGGCAGAAACTGTTTCAGCGGTTCCAGGTAGGCCGTGAGCTCCGGGTCTTTCAGTCCCCAGATGCGTTTGCCTTCACTGGCCAGCAACTCATCGATGCTCTTGCCGTACTGCTGTTTTACAAAGCCGTCGATGCCATCGCGAATCTGATCGCGGGTTGCGCCAGGGGTGAACACCGAGCGAACCGGTAACTCATTCTTGATGAACACCAGGGGGTGTGCCGTCAGCATCCGGCATAGCAGGGTGGTGCCGGAACGCTGGGTGCCAATCAGAAACACCGGTGAATGCATGTTGACCTCCCTGTCCTGCGTATTGGCTTCGTTCATTTCCAGACTCCCCAGCCCAGGCTGCCCACCAGGACAGCAAGAGTTACCAGCCACAGGGCAACGCCGCTTCCCCATACCGACACCGCACCACCACCTTCACTGGCCCGGGCACTGGTCCAGGTGACCTGGGTCTGCCCCTGCAGGGCCCGCCAAATTCCCTTCAGGGCGTAAAGGTTGACCATCACAAAATAGTATGGCGCAGAAAACAGCATCGGCATGGCCTGGTTGTGACGGAGCAGGTGCCCACCACCGGCCGCCAGCACCACCATAAGAGCGCCGGCGGTGATCAACTGGAACAGCCAGAGCCCCTGGCTCGCCAGAATCGCACTGCCCAGCACGCCAATGGCAAGGAACAGCGGCACCAACCAGCGCAGGAGCTTGTGGGAAACCACCTGCCAGGCAAACAGGCCACTGCGGAAAGGGTTCATCACCTCACGGACTCTCATCAAACCGCGAATACTGCGATTGACGATCCGCTCCTTGCGACTGATTTCCTTGCTGAACTCGCCAGCGGTCTCTTCATAGCAACGGGCCAGTGGGTCAAACACGCCACGGTAGCCCTGAGCGATGATCTGCAGTGGATTGACGAAGTCGTTGATGTCCCGCTGCTGCAGCGGTTGCCACAACCGCCGGCGGATGGCGTATATCGCGCCATCCCCGCCCACCACCGAACTCAGACGGGATTCCATGGTCTTGATGGCAAGCTCGTAGCGCCAGTACAGCCCTTCGTTTCGGGCGCTGGCACCGGATGCTCCATCGGTATACAGCGCCGCGCCCACCACATAACCAACCTCCGGGTCCTGGAAGTTTCTCACCAGAATCCGAATGGCATCGGTGGCGTACATCGCATTGGCGTCACTGAAAACCACGACGTCGTCCCGGATTTCCTCAAGCACCAGATTTAGCCCCATGGTCTTGCCCAGCCGGCCTTCCTGTCGCACCAGTCGCACGCCCCGATCCGCGTATTCATGCACGACCTCATCGGTACCGTCGTCAGAGCCGTCGGACACCACCCAGATGGTGAGCCGGTCGCCGGGATAGTCGAGGGCCAGCGCGTTGTCGAGCTTCTGCCGGATCACGCCGATCTCGTTGTAGCAGGAAATCACCAGCGCCACCCGCGGTGTCAGCGGCCCTTGCCGATGGGTCACGGCCGGTCGTCCCCGGCACAGCAGCCACAGCAGAATCGGATAGCCGGCGTAGACATAGCCTGGCAGTGCCAGACAGCAGAGCGTGAGAGTAACAAGCAAAATCGTCATAGGGATTTGTTTTTCATAATGTATTCTTGTTCATGAGAATGCTGCATCTTGATAGCGTGCCGGACTGATCAGAGTGCTGAACGTCATAACGTGATGTACTTCCGGACTCGTGGACCAATCCAATTGGCCAGGGGCAATGGCAGTCGTTGCCACACCCGCTCAACCAGCGGCCGTAATCGCGCCGACAGGCCCGGCGAGTCGGGGGTTTCCGTGTGTTGACAGGACGAATCCCGATCGTCGGGATACCACTCCTGCCACAGCAACGGATGGGGCTCAGCACCCCACTGGCGTTTGAAACGGTAGGTGCCTTCATCCACCGTGGAACGACCAAAATCAAACTGACGGCAACCGGCATCACACACATGAGCCAACAGGGCCCAGTACAGCAACATGTTGGGCGCCAAACGGTTGTATTCCGCCAGAGTCGATGCCCATGGAATGCAGGCCCTGTCACCCAGCAACAACACAATGCCGGCACCGACCGGCATCTCATTCAGGGTCACCAGACCAACCCGCAACTGACGGCCGTAGGCGGTTTTCAGACTCTGAAACCAGCCTTTGCTGTGCACCGGAGACCCCAACCGAAGCATGTTGCGGGCAAACACCGGGTAAAACTCGTCGATCGCGCTGTCCTGGTCACAGACCGAGACCGCCAGACCGTTTTTCTCGGCCTTGCGTATCTGACTGCGCAGTTTGGATTTGAAACCGGCAAACAGCGCCTCGCTGGATGCCGGCAGAGGCGCCAGCATGCGGACCTTGGTTCCCGCCGGAAAGCAGCCGCCAGCCCCCGGTGAGGACACCACTGAGGGCTGGGACCGGCGAACCTCCAGGCGACCAGCCCGCTGTTGCCTCGCCAGATCACGGGCGGCAGCGATCAATTTCAGCGAAAGGTCCGGCGAATCGGCCAGGGGGCCAGCCAGATCGCAGAACGGCAGCGAGGACAGCACCGGAGCCATCAACGGGCGCTGGACCCAGACCAGCGGCAATACCCCCCGTAACTGTCCATCCGCCATCGCCAGCACCACCTTGCCGGGATGGCCGTAGGCCCGTTCAACCGCAAACAGCCAGGCACTGGCATGGTAAGGCGTGACGTCCGGGTGTTGATGGACATAGCGGTCGTAGGCAGCAACGTCCAGATCCGCCAACGCCACCACGACCACATCAAGCTCAGCGGTCGCGGAGGAGGAGCCATCCAGAGCCTGGGGGGCAAGATCAACGCTCATAGTGAATGCTGCCCTCCCCCAGCCAACGGTTGCGGGCGCGACGCGCCACATCCTCCAGCTTCAGTTTGAAACGCTCTCGCTGCAGGGATACCTGCACCAGGTGACGATGCAACCGGCCCATGTTGGCCTTGTAGCGCTCATCCCCACCCATGAAATCGTAGTAGTGGAAGCCATGGTGGCGATAATCCTCAATGCACAGACTGTGACCCAGCAGGCCGGGTTTGAGCCGGTTGTCTTCCTCCAGCTTCATTCCACCCAGATAGAAGTACACGACCTGCTTGTGCAGCAGGTTGTAGAAGAAAGCGATTTCATCATCTCCAGCCATCAGCGTGATCAGATCAATCCCGCCCCGGGGCCACTGACTGCGGATCATCTCCCGGTGGAAGCGGACAAAGTCCGGGTTGGCGAAACCGCTCTGGTCAGGCCCATCACCCCATCGGGCCAGGTGTTTGGGACCGATTCGATCGAACACCTCCAGGGCCTCTTCCAGTGAGTCGGGGCGCACCAGGGTCACCCGCCCGCGTTGCCGGTAAAGCCGGTGTGCCCGGTTGATCTGGTAGCGGGTATTGCGTGACAGGCTATCGAGATAGGGCTCGCCGGTGGTCCGCAGCTCATCCAGATCAACGCCGTAGCAGGGAGCCTCCCAGCGCAGCTGTCGCTGCAGGCCGGTGATGGCGGTGTAGCGGTCCGCATCCCCGGCATCGATCGCCCCCACGATGAACTCATCCCATTCCGGCATTTCCCGGCACAGGTAGTTCAGACAGGCCTCGGCGACCTCGTCCTCACGGCCGTTCTCCGCCAGGAAGCCGTTGTATTCAATCCAGATCTGGTCCAGAACCCGGTGCCCGGTCTGATGTAACCGCAGACAGCGGGAGCGCAGAAAACGGTGTCGCCGCTCGTCGGTCTCCACAATCAGTCCCAGCCCGATCAGCCGGTCACCGTCCGCCACCCGGAGCACCCAGGCCTTGGGCGCGTATACCTTCAGCCAATGCCCCATCCATTGCCACGACAGGAACACCGTCGGCGTCGCCCTGGCTTCCAGTTCCAGCCATTGCTCCGCCAGCGCGGTCAGATCTGTCGCCGGCGCCCGGCTGACGGTGAGTGTTGCCTCAGTCATCAATGACCGTCCCGAAGTCCGTCAATGGGTTGGGTTGGGATGCTTGACCAGGAAAGGCCCTATCGCCAGGTAATCCAGCGTGCCCTGCAGGAAAGCCCGTACCGCGTCATGGGGACTGTTCACGATGGGCTCCTCATGCATATTGAAGCTGGTGTTGATCAGACTGGGGATGCCGCTGAGCTTCTGATACTCCTTGAGGATGTCGTAGTAGCCGGGATTGACCTCCCGCCGCACCAACTGGGGCCGTGCCGTACCATCGACATGGACGGCCGCCGGACAGTTCTGCTTCATGAACTCGGTGCAGTCGAAGGTAATGGTCATAAACTCGGCGGCGTGTTCGGCACCCTCAATGTTGTGATAGCAACGCTCACGTTCCTCCCACAGGGTCACCGGCGCAAACGGCATGAATTCGGTGCGTCCCAGGCGCTGGTTGAGCCACTGGTTCACCTCCGGCTCACGGGCGTGATACAGAATCGACCGGTTGCCCAGCGCCCTGGGTCCATACTCCATGCGACCATCAAAACGCGCCACGACCTTGCCATCATGAATCAACGCGGCAACCTCCGCGGCCAGATTGTCTGGTCGCTGGTAATCCAGATCCTCGGCCGCCAGTGCCGCAGCCATTTCCGATTCCCCATAGTCCGGTCCGAAGTAGGCGTTCGCGATGGACGGTTTGGCGCCCCCCGGCCAGCTGTGATAGAGCGCCGCGCCGGTGCCGCAGCCACCGTCGCCCATGTTGGGGTAGACAAAGATACGGCGCACGCCTTCGATCTCGAAGATGCGCTGGTTCAGCTTGACGTTGGCGGTGACACCGCCGGAGAGCACCACCGTGTCCATACCGGTTTTTTCGACCCAGTAACGGATGTAATCGGTGGCCACTTTCTCCAACACATACTGGTAGGCCGCAGCCACATCGATCTTGGGAAACTTGGATGCCAGGTAACGGGAGAAATAGACGTTGTTGGACTCATAGATCCGGAAATCCCCCGGCGTCTGGTCAATGCGACTGAGCAGCACGTCCGCCAGAATCGAAGGATCGCCGTAGGAGGCCAGCCCCACAATCTTGCCTTCGTGCCGGCTGGGCTTGAACCCCAGGGACGAAGTCACATGCTCGTACATGGTGCCCAGCGAGTTCGGAAACGGCAGGCCATGAAGCCGATGTATACGGCCATCGCGAGCCTCGCTGACTGAGCCCGCCAGGCCAGTGCCGTAGCCGTCGAGGGTCACGCACAGCGCCTCATCGAACCCGCTGCAGTAGAAGCTGTTGGCGGCGTGGGACAGGTGGTGATCCATACGCTTGACGGGCTGCTCCCAGCCTACGTCCCGAAGCCCCTGCTCCAGGTCCTGTTGCCAGTGCTGGAAGGACTCCGTGGCCAGCTCGCCCCACTGGCGGCTGCCCTTGAGGGCGGCGTTGTTCGATGCCAGTTTCTGAACCCCGGCCATGCTGTAATAGGAGCTGTGCAGAAACCCCTTCTCCATGGTCGCGTTCGGGTGCTCAAGCCCATGGATCGGCTCGTTGCGGTCCGGCACCCTGGTCATCGCCTCCTTAACCTGGCGGCTGAGGTCGCCGGGCTGAAAACTGCGGATAAACTGACGTTCCTCCTCCAGGTTCCGGGTGTACAGCTTCTGCTCGTTCTCCCAGGTCAGGAACGGGTAGCAGACCATATCGAAATCTTCCATCGACAGGCCGGTGTACTCGAGGGCCTTCTGCAATGCGAGCCTGGGAAAACCGGACTGCTGTTTGGTCCTGGAAAACCGCTCCTCACCAGCTGCGAACAGGACGTTGCCATCCTCGACCACCGACACCGTGGAATCCTTGTCCAGGGGGGAAATCCCAAGCACCTTCATGCCATTCTCTCCATCGTCTTGCGAAGCCGGGAGGGTGATGACGCCTGCCCTCCCAGGTCATTAAAGAAAAAATCGAAAAAACGCCGGAAGCTGTCGAGAAATTCCCGCAGCTGTTGATCATCCTTGACGTATGTGGTGTTACCAGGCACGACACTTGGGCTGTGGAAGCTCCAGGTAAACGTACGCACGCCCCGCTTCAACAGGAACCGGGTCAACTTGATGTGCTCTTCCGGGGAGAAGCCCTCGGGCGAAAGCATCAGCCGATCCACCGCGCCGAGGCGGGACAGGATGCCCGGCACCTTGAAGCGCTTCAGCCGATTCGCCATTTCAAACAGCGGCACCGACCAGCCATTGGCCCAGCCAACGAATTCGCCGGTACACGGCAGCTCCAGGATCGACGGATCATCAGCACCGAAAAAGAACGGTTCGGCGTTGAAGTAACGGTAGTCAGGTCCACCGTCCGCGCGGGAATCCAACGGCGGGCAGACCGACAGATCAATGGTAAAACCAAGCTCCCGGAGGATCGCCGGGGTATTGGGTCCAAACCCATAGCGGCCGGCTTTGTAGGCGACAGGTGCGGTGCCGAAATTGTCAGCAATGGTGTCCCGCAGACTCTGCAGTTTAGCCTTCTCCAGTGCGGCCGGCAGATTGCCCGGGTACATATTGGATCGGCTCAGGGTTTCCGACACCGGCGGCGTCACCCAGGGATGAAGATGGGCGCCAATCTCGCACTGACCCGCGTCGGCGAACTGTTTCAGCAACCGGTAGCCTTCGGGCTTGCTGGCAACCGGGTAATCCACCACATAGCAGGGGCAGATGCCGTAGTCGTTGAAAATGTCCTGCACACGTCCCACATGGGCCATGGAGTCGACCGAATCCGCCGCGGAGTCGGGTTCGGCGTTCCAGTCAAATTCTTCTTCGGTATCGATCACCACCAGCAATTGCGGTGGCAGATCGGCAGGCAGTGTTGCCGCAGTGCGATTCTGAAAACAGTCCCTGGTCATCGTGAGGTCGCATTGAGTTCATGGGTGATTGAAAGCCGGACGTACAGCCGTTCCTGGTCCGGGTCCGCGCTGGCATCCCGGCGCAGGTAAGACTGGGTCACGCGTACGCCAACGGTGGTCGCTTCGCCGACATAGCGGCGCCAGTTCACGCTCAGGCGATGAATCTGGTCTTCGATGTCTCCGCTGTCGTCACCGGCATCCCCTCTCCAGTTGTAGCTCAGATTGACATCCTGAAGGTGGGCCACGGGAAACCCGAAACGAACGCCGGCGCGGTACTGGTAAGTGCGGAGGTCGGTGGTCTGGGATTCCTGGCGGGTGCCGCCGGCCACCACGCCAAACGAGCAGCCACCGCAAAACGCTGACGACGAGTGAAAGATCTCCAGCTGGTCCTGAACGTTGAGCTCGGTAACCCGGACGGTGAAGGGATCGAACTCGCTCGGCAGTCCGAGATCCAGCACCAGGTCCAGCGCGGTGCTGGACATACTGCGGTTATAGCTGACGCCGGTGGTGCTCTCCTCGGAGACCCAGCTCCGACGCAGATAACCGGTTACGGCGTCGCTGTCCGTATCGCCGCCAGAGGTGTATTCGACGTCGGCCTGGCTGACGCCGACGCCAAATTCTAAACGACCGTGTTCCAGGTTGTTGCGATAGCCCAGGCTGGCGCTGTCGATGGTGACATCCGAGCCCTCTTCCTCTGACCAGCTCCTCTGGCCACTGAGACTCAGGGATGAATCCTCGGACAGGCGCCGGCTGAACTCGCCACCGGAGCTGTAGGAGTCGGTATCCTCGCGCTCACCCTCTTCGAAACTGCGCCCGGCCCGGCCAAAAAAGCGCAGGGTCGACAGGTCGCCGGGAAAAAACCGCAGACCGGCGCCGGTCGACAGGGTATTGCGGGTATCGTAGTTGGCCGGATCGATAAGGAAACCGGTGTCGTTGCGCACTGACCGCACCGAGTGCCCCAGATCAAAGTCGAATCGCCCTGCGGGCCGGTAATAGGCGTACCGGGAGGCACCGTTGATGTAGCTGGTGTCGCTGCTGCTGTCCTTGCGGTCGATGCGTTTGCTTTCCAGGTTCGCGCTGTAGCGGGCGGACAGGGAATTGGCACCCCAGGCAAGATCGGCCCCCAGCCCGCCGGCAACGCCAATACTGGGTGTGGTGTCGTACTGTTTGCCGGCACTGCGGTCCGTCACGGTGTGGCTGACGGCGGTGAAGCCGGAGGCGGATACGGTATAGCCGTTCAGCCGTTCACCCAGCCAGTCGGCATTCGCGGTTGAGACCGCCGAAGCCGCCACAAGCAACACCAGAGGCCTACCAACACTCGCCCACAATACGTCACCCGCCATACCGCCTACTCCTGGAAAATCAGGCCGGAGAATTTGTCAGAGCCCAGGGCATCCATCGAATCCATCAGCTCGTCGCCAGTAACCTTGCCAAACGGCACACCGAAAACGACCTGATCCGCGTAACGAACCAGAATGCGGGCTTCGGTACTGAGCCTGAACGGGGGCGCGTTGATGATGATGCAGCGATCGGGGTACCGCTGCTTGAGTTCGCCCATCAGTTGCTTCATCCGCACCGAGGAGAACAGCTCCACCGCCGAGGACGCCTGGGTGCCCGCAGAAATCGCCGACAGCCGCTCAATGCCGCTGGGGTAGATGATGTCCTTGATTGCCAGCGAGGAGTCAGCGACGAAATCCGTCAGACCATACTCCATGGGGGTCGACACCAACTCCGGCAGTGCGCTGCTGTAGGGGTCGCAGTCCACCAACAGCGCCGATGTATGGGCATCAAGAGCAAAGGAGACCGCCAGGTTAAAGGCGGTCAGGATCGAGCCTTCGCCATTGCCAAGACTGGAAAACAGCACCGAGAAATTGTTCTCTCCGGCCCGGTTCCGCAGCTGGATGCGAATCTCCCGATAGGCATCGAGAATCGCCTTGTTGGCCATCCCCGGGTAGATGATCTTGCGCATCCGCATTTGTTCACGGTTCCACGGGCGCGGATTGCCGATCATGCCCAGGGAAACGGCGGAATCGTAGACCGTCGGCTTGCTTTCCTCATCGGTCTCTATCCGCACCCAGTTGGGCTGTGCGGTCGTCGCTCCGGCAAAAGGACGCTCCTTGCGGAAGTTGTCCTCGGCCCTCGCCTCGCCCGAGTCTGAGCCGCGTTTGCGACGTTCCTGCTGGCTCCTCAGGAGCGCATTGTAGAGTTTGCTTTCGTCCATCTGCCGGGCTACTCCCCTACCAGACCAGTGAGCTTGGCGATTATCTGCTCAACCTGAATGCCCATGACGCTGAACACCAGAATATTCAGGTAGACGAACAGGAACAGCCCCAAGATAGCCAACAGCACCAGTACGTCCTTGCGCAGCAGTCGCTCCTTCCAGGTGCTGGAATAGTGCGGAATGGACCCCAGCACCGGGATGCTCTCGGGCAACGCCATGTGCAACGCCCGGACCGAGCGCAGGCGCTGGTCAAACATCACCAGCATGGTTAGCACCCCCAATACCACGGCGCTGCCTAGGAACGGACCGGCAATACCCACCTGGTAAAGCTGAAGCCCGTCCCACTGGGTCGGATAGGTGGCAGGTTCCTGAATCTGGTAACTCACACCCTCGCCCTGGACATCGAGCGTCATCGACAGTCGGGCCTTTTCCCGGCGCTGGAGCATGTCTTCGTAGACGTTGCGGGTTACATCGTAGTCCCGGGTCAGCTCCGACAGCTCCGCCTGGTTTACCGCCACCCGTTCGGCACGGGCAAAGGCTTCATCCAGCAGTGTCTGCAACGAGGCCAACCGGTTGCGCTTGACCTCAAGCTGGGTCTGGCTCTCAGCCAATTGCAGTTTCAGGCTTTCGTAAACCGGGTTTTCCATGACTTCGGTAACCGCCCCGCGACGATCGGAACCGTCACTGGAGGCAACCTGCTGCTCGAGGTCCTCGATCTGCCCCAGCACACTGACCACGTCCGGATGGCTGTCGTGGTAGCGCAAACGCAGGGAATCCAGCTCCTGGTGGAGAGCCGCCAGGCGACGTTCCAGCGACGACTGCCCCGGATCAACCGTGACCCGGCGAACCGGCTGCTCGGTTTCCAGCTGGGAGGTGGTGAGCCGGATCTCGGCTTCTGTCTGCTGAATCTCCAGTTTCAGGTTCTCAATGGATGCTCGCAGCCCTTCGATCCGGGACTGGACACTGCCCTCGGTACCGTCCTGGTTGTTGGACTTGAAGTCCTTGAGCCGCCGCTCGGCATCTTCCAGCTGACGCTGGTACAGCTTCACCTGGGAATCAATGAACTCGAAGGCGCCCTGGCTTTCTGAGCGCTTTTTGCGCACGGTTCGCTCGATAAACCGGTTCAGAGCCGCGCTCAGGACCCGGAAGGACTGGTCAGGATCTCCACTGCGATAGGTCAGCTCCAGAAAGTTGCGGTTTGACACCCTCAGATTGAGACGGTTACGCAGTGACTGAATGGCGCCATTCCTGCTGCCATCGTCCATGGTTGCTCTTATCAGCCCGGTGTCAGTGCCCACCTGCTCAAGGAATGAGCGGCTCTGGATCAGCTCCCTCGCTTCGCTGATCCGGTCGAGGTCGGTCACTTCGGCCTGGCCCCGCAACAACGGCTCCAGGATGGTGGACTGATCAGCGTACAACAGGGCTTCAGAGGTGTAGGTTTTCGGCGTCAGGTAGCCGAAGGCCAGTACCCCCGAGGTCACCGCCATGAAGATCACCGCCGCCGCTACCCGGTGCTCGTAAAGCTCCCGGCGCAGCGACTTGATCAGATCAAGTATGAATTGGACATCCATCAGAGTTCGCCCCGGAACAGCTCTTTACGTGGCACGCTGATCACATCCCCGGGTTGCAGGGGATAGTTGAACGTCATATCGCCATCGTCGAGGATGGCTTCCACATCCACGCCAAAGCTGCTGTAGCCTTCGCCAGTCTCACGGTGCAGTACCGCCCGATCCTCGGCGGCAAAATCCGTCACGCCGCCGGCCTGCAGAACAATATCAAGCACCGTCATGCCTGGCCGGAAGGCGATGGACTGGGGCGACATGACCTGACCGGTGATCCGCACCCGGTTGCGAAACTCCTTGCTGACCGGGTTGGTCACCATCACCGTCACTTCCGGACTGCGAATCAGCTCCGCCAAGGCGCCGCGGATCTCTTCCGCCAGCGTCTCCGGCTGCTTGCCATCGGCCATTACATCGCCCATCAGCGGCATGGAAATGAAGCCGTCCGGCCGCACCACGATGCTCTGGGACAGCTCCGGGTTGCGCCAGACGTGTATCGACACCATGTCTCCCACGCCAATGCGGTAAGGGTCGGCAGACACCTCGGTAAGCACGGGCGATTGCGATGACGGCGTCATGCCTCCGCAGGCACTGACCAACAGTGCCAACATGCCCAGAATACCCACTCGCAACGCTTTGCTTTTGTTCATAGTTCCCCCAAAGTCGGTTTTACTGCCCTGCCCGGCTAGCGCACGCCCTTGCCCAGCAGAACCACCTCGACGGTCTGGATCATGATCAGCAGATCCATTAAAAGGCTGTGGTTTTTAGAGTAGTAAAGGTCATATTCCAGTTTTCCTCTAGCGTCCTCGATGGAAGCGCCATAGGGATATTTGAGCTGCGCCCACCCCATCAAACCGGGCTTGACGTAATGACGGGTGTCATAAAATGGCACCTTGGTTTTCAGCTCGGTCACGAACTCCGGACGTTCCGGCCTGGGCCCGACGATGCTCATCTCGCCACGGATGACGTTGTAGATCTGCGGCAGTTCGTCGAGCCGGGTGTTGCGTATAAAAGCCCCGACCCGGGTGACCCGGCTGTCATTGGCGGACGCCCAGCGGGCCTTGCCGTCTTTCTCGGCGTCCTGGCGCATGCTGCGGAACTTGTAGATGCGAAATTCCTGGCCCAGCAGGCCGACACGGGTCTGGCTGTAGAGCACCGGACGCCCGGTTTCCAGAAACACCGCCAGCGCGGTCAGCACAATAAACGGCAGCATCACCACCAGCAGGCTGAGGCTGACGGCCAGATCCAGGCAACGCTTGGCGAATGCCCGGCTCCTGGAGCCCTTGAAGCCTTCGGAAAACACGATCCACGACGGGTGCACCAGATCCAGCTTCGCTTTCTTGAGTTCCCGCTCGTAGAAATCCACGGCGCTGGTCACGGCAATACCCCGCAGCTTGCACTCCATCATTTCCTGCAACAGCGACCAGGCCCCCTCGGTCCGCCGACGTTCCTGCTGCGCCACCACGATCTCGGAAATCCGGTGTTCACGGCAGTAGCGATAGAAATCGTTGGGCACATTCAGCAGATGCGCCTCATCCACGATCGAGGTCTGGCTGTCCGGGATGCAGCCGACAATCCGCACACCGAGGAAACGGAGATTCTGCTGATACTCATCCATCAGCGCACCGGCATACTCTCCAGACCCGAAAATCACCACCCGTCGTACCAGTTGCTCGGAATCGACAATGCGCAGGAACACCAGCCGCAGCGCGATGACCGCTGCGGACGCCATCAGCACCACCCACAGCAGATTGGTGCTGCCAGGATCGGCATCGGGAAACACCACGTAGAGCAGCGTGAGGCCAATGCCACCCACAAAGCAGTAGGCCACCAGAGTGCGGAAGAACAGCGAGGAGAAGGTCTCGTGCACCATGGCGAAGTAGCCGCCCATGGCCAGCGTGCCGCAGCTGAGAATGAAGGCAAACAGCAGCGATGCCAGAGGGCCAACAGACACCGAGGCATAGCCGATGTCAAACAGCCCGAACAGCAGCGACTGCAGGGAGAAAATGACGTACAACAGCCCGAATTCCAGCACGGCAAGCACCAGATACGGGATGTGGAGATAGTGTTTTCTGAATCTTATATACGACACGCTGAACATCCTTGTCGTCTGTTTTGACAATCAGCGACAAATTCAATCGACAAAGCAATCCCCTGAGCCGGCGCTAAATGGACCGGCCCACCGAATCCCCTGAACACTCTGTATTCATTCTGATCGCTGGACACTGCACGCTCAATCAAATTGTATCTGTTTGTAACATATTTTTACATTGTTTTCATTTTTGTAGCGGTTAAGTTCGTCTTTGTGAATTGTTTTTGTAACCCCAGTGAGTGAAAATTCGGTGACAGCTTTGGATTCGGAGGGACAGGCCATGGCCTGGCAGGATGACAACACCACCGGCAAGGACGCAGTGACGGAATCACCCGGGCAAGCCCCCGCTCCGCTGCATGCCATGAGTATAGACGTGGAAGACTATTTTCACGTCGCGGCCCTGGCGCAGGTGATCCGGCCTGACCAGTGGGGCGATTTGCCGTCCCGGGTTGAACGCAACACCGAACAGCTACTGGCACTGTTTGAACGCCATAACGTCAGGGCGACGTTTTTTGTGCTTGGCTGGGTCGCCGAGCGCTACCCGGGGCTGGTGCGCAAGCTGGCCCAGGGCGGACACGAGATCGCCTCCCATGGTTACAGCCATCAACTGATCTACAACCAGACACCAGAGGTCTTCCGGGAGGAAACCCAGCGTGCCAAGGCACTGCTTGAGGACCAGGTGCAGCGACCGGTCCGGGGCTATCGAGCCGCCAGCTACTCCATTACCCGGCAGTCCCTGTGGGCCCTGGATATACTGGCGGAGCTCGGGTTTACCTGGGATTCCAGCATTTTCCCCATTCATCACGATCGCTACGGGATTCCCGGTTCACCGACCGCGCCTTACACCCTGGAAACCCCGGCGGGGCATCAGTTGCAGGAGTTCCCGCTGACCACGGCAAAGCTGTTTGGCGTCACCATTCCCGCCGCCGGTGGTGGCTACTTCCGCCAGTTCCCGTACCCGCTGTTCCGCTTCCTGTTCCATCGCGCTTCGGACCACGGCCGTAAGCCCCAGATGTTCTACCTGCACCCCTGGGAGATTGACCCGGGCCAGCCCCGCTACAACAACGCCAGCTGGTTCTCCCGTTTCCGCCACTACACCAAC
Source organism: Marinobacter xestospongiae (assembly GCF_023156385.1). Lineage (GTDB taxonomy): Bacteria > Pseudomonadota > Gammaproteobacteria > Pseudomonadales > Oleiphilaceae > Marinobacter > Marinobacter xestospongiae. The sequence goes on along the minus strand of NZ_JAKZAK010000006.1, from coordinate 2,432 downwards.
CTGGACAAGTGCGAGTCGCGCCTGGAGCGCCTGCTCACCGACTTTCGCTTCGGTACGGTGAGCGACAGCTATACTGATTACCAACGCCAGCAGCCAGAGGCCAGTCCGGACCAGCGGGTTCGACTGGCCTGAAGCCACCGACAGGATTTTTCGCATGTACCTGGAACACTTCGGCCTGCACCGCCACCCCTTTCGTATCACTCCGGAAGACGACTTCATCTTCATGAGCCAGCAACACTCGCGGGCCTATGTCTATATGTCGTCAGCGATCTGGAGCTCGGAGGGGTTCGTGGTCATCAGCGGGGAAATCGGCTCCGGCAAGACCACTCTGTTGAAGAAGACCATCCGCAACCTCGATGGCAACCTGAAGCTACTCAATATTTCCTACACCAACCTGGAATCGAAAGACCTGTTCAGCCTGATCCTTCGCAAGGCCGGAATTCCGGTCGAATCCGATAGCAAGGTAGCCATGCTGTTCCAGGCCACCGAGTACCTGCAGGCCATGGCGGAGAAAGGTACGCCGGTGGTCCTCACCATCGACGAAGCGCAGAACCTGACCGAAGAAAACCTGGAAGACATTCGCATGCTGACCGGCATGGAGAGCATGGGCGGACCCTCCATGCGGGTGATCCTGCTGGGGCAGCCGGAGCTGAAGGATCAGGTAACAGCCATTCCGCAACTTTCCCAACGGGTCAAACTGTTCTTTCACCTGGAAGGACTGACAGCGGCGGAAACCGCCGAGTATATCGACTATCGTCTGCTGGTCTCCGGCCATGGTGGCAACCGCTTGTTTGATGAGGATACGGTCAAGGAAATTCACCGGCTGTCTCGGGGCATTCCCCGACTGATCAACAAGTTGTGCGACGGCATGATGATGTGTGCCTACTCCGAGGATCGCCCCTTCATTGATCCCCACGACCTCAAGAGCATTCGCAAGGACCTGCTGGGTGAGGATGATCTCGGCCCGGGCGGGCGCAAATCCAGACGCCAGCCCCCACCCTCTTCACAACAGGCCAACCCGCAGGCGTCACCGGAGCAGCAACTGGACGCTGGCGCCAGCCAGGCACTGAACCGCATCGCCCAGGCCCTGGAAAGCATCGACAGCAAGCTGGATCGCATCATGGGCAGTGCGGAGCGTAAACGTCGGGCGGCCGAGGCGGCAGACAACGTCAAACCGCTGTCTCCCAATCGCAACAAGACCAAGTAGCCCTAAGCCTGGACAGCACCGCAACTCAGAACCCATCCGGGGTCTGGTTGCCCGGAGCCAGTGTGGCGTGCAAGTGCTGCAGACAACGCACCGATTGCTCCTCACCAAAGGCGATGGCTCGGCAGAAGGCCTCCCCGCCGGTCAGGGTGGTGACGATGGGAATCCGGCACCGCAGGGCCTGGATGCGCTGGGCGGCGGTGGCGGCGGCAACCTCCCGACCCTCACAGGTGTTCACAATCAGCTGGATATCACTGCTGCGAATGGCCGCCAGCACCTCGGTTTCATCGCTGCCGATCAGCCGAATCATGTCGTCGGGTACTTGCTGGGCGCGCAGATAGGCCAGCGTTCCCCGGGTTGCGACGATGGTAAAGCCGCATTTAAGGAATACCCGGACCACCGCAACGATGCCTGGTTTGTCACGATCCCGGACGGAAACGAACACCGTACCGGCCTGCGGCAACAGCTCCCCGGCCGCCGCCTCAGCCTTGGCAAAGGCCTCATCAAAGCTGTCGCCCAGGCCCATTACCTCACCGGTGGATTTCATCTCCGGTCCCAGGATCGGATCCACCGCCGGGAACTTGTTGAACGGGAACACCGATTCCTTCACCGCGTAGTACGACGGCACGATTTCCTCGGTAAAGCCCTGCTCAACCAGTGACGTACCGGCCATGCAGCGGGCCGCCACCTTCGCCAGGGACACGCCGATGGCCTTGGACACGAACGGTACCGTCCGCGAGGCCCGCGGGTTCACTTCGATGACGTAGATCTGGCCATCCTGCCACGCCAGCTGAACGTTCATCAAACCCACCACGTCGAGCTCAATGGCCATCTTGCGGACGGCGTCGCGCATCTGGTCCTGGACGTCCTGCGGCAGGGTGTACGGCGGCAGCGAGCAGGCGGAGTCACCGGAGTGTACCCCGGCCTGTTCGATGTGCTGCATGATGCCGCCGATGACCACGTCCTTGCCGTCGCAGATGGCGTCGATGTCCACCTCGATGGCGGCGTTGAGGAAGTGATCCAGCAGCACCGGGCTGTCGTTGGACACCAGCACCGCGTTGCGCATGTAGCGCACCAGCTCTTCCTCGTTGTAGACGATTTCCATCGCCCGGCCACCGAGCACGTAGGACGGCCGTACCACCAGCGGGTAACCGATTTCACGGGCCGCCAGCACGCCTTCCTCGTGGCTGCGCACGGTGGCGTTGTTCGGCTGCAGCAGGCCCAGGCG
>NZ_JAKZAK010000059.1 GCF_023156385.1 Marinobacter xestospongiae | reverse complement strand
GGCTCTTCACTTATCCGTGTGGGTTAGGAGCCATAGGCAGTCCGCCATAGTGAAACAGTATCGCCCGCTTGAACCTTTCCTTGCTCCGGAATCCTCTGGATCGAACCTTTAAAGTTCTTATCTGTCCGTTGATGGCTTCCGCCAGTCCATTTGAGGCTCGAAATCGCATGGCGTTGAGAATGCCAAACAACTTGGTTTCGATCTGATTTGCCGCTGACGCCAAGGCCCGAACTTCTGTTAGCCGAGCCATCTGAACCCATTCCAGCCAAGCCGAACGAGCACCTTTGACACGATACCCCTGCCAGATGTCTCGAGCCTTTTCCTTGAGGTACCACACCAGGCCGGTGTCTTTGAGCGCATCCGACAAGTTCCGGATTTGCCGAACCTGCTGTCCCTCAAGGCTCTTGCGGTGACGTAACCAGGTATATCGGCTTCGGTGGATCTCCTGACGCATCGAACGATCCGCCCGCGCCATGTCAGCCTTGCGAGTGGCATCAAGCGTCCGGGTCAGCATCTGTGCAACATGAAAGTGATCGAAGGCAATCTTCCGGTGGGCTTTCTCGATATGGTCAAACGTGGCCTTCTGATAGGCCGGGCTCATGTCCATGGAGATCGAGATAATCGACTGTTTGCACGGCTCTTTCAGGCTTTCGTAAAAACGGCCAAGACTGTCTGAAGACCGGCCGTCTTCCACCGCGAGGACCTGCCCCTCGGCATTGGAAACGATCGTCACATAGTCGTGCCCCTTGCGGAATGCCGTCTCATCGACCGCCAGCCGAGTAGTATCCCGGTTGGGCGTATTGGCCAGCCCCCGACGCACCGCTCGGTCCATGATGTTGTCGATGGCGGTCCAACTCAGACGCAACTGTTTGCTGACGGCAGAGATCGAGGCTGCCTTGAGCCAACTAATCACAAAGGCTTCAAACAGCAATGTGTACCGGCTGTTCTGTTCAGCCCAGGGTACGCTGATAGTCAGGCAACCATGCTCCGGACACTGTACTCGAGGGACTTGAGCAACCACTTGCGTCCGAAATTGGCAGGTATCGAGATGACGCCAACGACGCTCCCGTGAGTCGTAGCCCGGGCAGGTACGGGCACAGCGAGGGCAGACCAGTTTGGCGCTGCGGTCTAGATCGACCTGGACTACGACTTCTCCCTGGCTCTTATCAAGCTCGACGCCTGAGACAAACCAGGGCGAGGAGAGCCCAAGAATCTGTTGGTAAAGGGTGCATTGATCCAACGGTAGTCACCATCCGTCGCGTTAATCGGATGGGATAACAGTGACCAAAAATGATAGGAAAATAAAGGGTTACCCACCAGAAGAAGTGAAGAGCC
>NZ_JAKZAK010000058.1 GCF_023156385.1 Marinobacter xestospongiae | reverse complement strand
CGCTTGAGTCAGCCTTCCTCGTCGATACTTCCTATCAACCCGTTTTTGAGTCCATGCCAGGATTGATGCCTGTAAGACCAGTGCTGCAAGCGATTTCAGCCCCAAAATACGCGCCAGGAGCTGCGCGATCTTCTTCATGTTCTGGGCAGTCGCAGCCAACAGACATTGCTCGCGGACCTTTGACAGCCCTCGCAATCGAGCATAGCGATGGCCATGCAACTGCTTGGCATCCGCGAACGAGCGCTCCACCGTCTCTTGCCGTCGTTTGTACAGCGCCTTGCCCCAAGGCGTTAATCGGTTTTGGTCGACTCGTTCTTTGCAGTCCTGCCAAACATGGCGGGTGAGCACCTTGACGTGGTTAGCGCTGCGCGTGCACTGACCAAGTAGCGGGCAGTCTTTGCAGTGAACCGGGTTGGACTTATACTCCCGGTAGCCCTGCCGGTTGGTGGTGGCATAGATCAGTAACTGTCCCTCAGGGCAGCGATAGGTATTGGTTTCCGGGTCATAGGTGAAGGCGCGCTTGGGAAGATAGCCCTTGGGCTTGTTGGGGCGTCGGTAGCCCATCACGCCATAGATGCCCCGGTCTTCCAGGCCCTTGCAGAGACCCGCCGTGTAGTACCCCGCATCCAACCCCACACCCCAGACGTCAAAACCGAAGCGTTCTCGCTGGCGGTCCAACCGATCGAGGTAAGGCCGGCTGTCATGGAGATTGGCCGGGGTCGCGTAACTGTCTGTGATGATGGCATGACGCCCATCCACCGTCCGGTGGTCCAGATAGAAGAAGCCTTTGGGTTTCCCTTCCCGCACCATGTAACCGCTGTCCGAGTCGGTACGACTCACCTTGGTGTCCTTCATTTTGGGCGGCTGCTCGGACAGCTTCGTTTTCAGCGGCTTCTTGCCATGAGCCTTGCGGTCGCTCTCGATCGCCTGCTCCAGACTCTCCAGGTAATCCACCACCTTCACTTCCGCCTGTGCCAGGTCGTACTTGTTCTTGTTGGCGTTGGCCTTGAGGTGGGTGCTGTCGGTGTAGAGCACTTCGCCACCAACCAGGCCGTACCTCATGGCCTGAAGCACGATCTCATCGAAGATCTCCTGATAGATGTGGCTGTCATGAAAGCGACGACGGCGGTTCTGGCTCAGCGTGGAGGCATCTGGCACCTTGTCGGTCAGGTTGAAACGCAGGAACCAGCGGTAGGCCACATTGACCTGAATCTCCCGCACCAGCTGCCGCTCACTGCGGATACCGAACAGGTAGCCCAGAAACAGCATCTTGAACAACACCACCGGATCAAGGGCCGGGCGGCCGTTGTTCGCGCAATACAGGTGCCGTACACGCTCACGAATGAACTCGAAATCAATGGCGTGATCGATTGAGCGAAGCAGATGGGTTTCAGGAACCAGGGACTCGAGACAGACCATCTCGAGTTCGTGTTGTTGTGGGGAGGGCTCTTTGAGCATGGGGCAGCCTCTGGAAAGTCGCTG
>NZ_JAKZAK010000057.1 GCF_023156385.1 Marinobacter xestospongiae | reverse complement strand
CGGCGATTTTCAACCCAGTTGTCCAAATGACCGCATTTAGGCGGCCAGTTTATTGCGCTCAACTTCCTGCAACTTGCCAGGGTTGAGCGATACCGGTCCGGCGACATCCCAGTTTCGGGTGCTTCCAGACCAGCGCCGTGGATTCCGGCGCTTTGCTCTTTCATAAACCCTTTTCCGGTGTGCCAGGCGTTTGTGATCAACACCACGATGCCGATCTGCCGGTGTCACGAACCGGATGCCGCTGTGCAAGTGCTGCTCGTTGTAGGCGTACTCGAACGCCAGCATCCAGTTGCGCACTGCGGTGAGCGATGCAAAGCCCTTTGAGGGCCACTCCGGGCAGTATTTGACGGTCCGGAACAACGACTCCGAGTAAGGATTATCGTTGCTGACTCTCGGCCTGCTGTGCGACATCAACATGCCCAGATCGGCCAGCCGGGCCTTGAGCGTGTAAGACGTCATTGGCGCGCCATTGTCGGAGTGCAGTACTGGCGGATTGTGCCAGCAGCCCTCGCGTAGCAATGCACGCTCAACCAACTTCTTGGCCAGTTCTCCGGATTCGGCCTCATGGATTTCCCAGGCAACGATCTTGCGGCTGTAGATGTCCATGATCAGGTACAGATACCAGTGCTGCCCACGCACCGCTGACGGGCAGTAGCTGATGTCCCAGGTCCACACCTGGTTCGGGCCTGTCGCGGTGAAGCTGGTCGGCTCCGGCACCTTGCGAGGCGGCTTCATGCGCCCCCGACAATTCTGTTGTTGGTGCTTCTTCAGTACCCGGTAAAACGACGACTCAGAGGCCAGATAAACGCCTTTATCGGCCAGTGACGGCACAATCTGTGACGGTGGCGAACTCCGGTACTGAGGTTGATTACAGGCACTCAGAATGGCCAACTCCTCAGCCTGCGTGAGTTTGTGGGGCTGCTCGACCGGCTCCGCCTCAGGGCGGCGATCTTCTTCAACCCGGCCGTCAAAACCTCGCCAGCGCTTCAGTGTGCGCTCGCTGACATCCATCAACTTTGCGGCCTTGTATTGGGCTGCGCCACCGACAACGGCTTCATCAAACAGCTCAAGGAGCCTTGTACGTTCCTCCAGCGGCGTCAGTCGTCCTCGCTGCTTTCCGGGTCTTCGCCGTACAAGGCTTCGAGCTTTTTTGATAACACCAGAAGCGAAGTGGTTTCAGCCAGAGCTTTGTCTTTGCGACGAATCTCCGCTTTCAGCTTTTTGATGGTTTTCCGGGACTCTCTTTTCTGTTTCTGAGCCGCTTTATCCTGGTCTTGTTGCATACCTGCGCCCTGAAGGCAGGCGTCTTTCCAGCGCTGCACTTGCTCCGGATACAGGCCTTTCTCACGGCAGTAGGCGCTGAGTTCGGCTTCGGACATAGAGGCCGTTTCAACGATAACGGCCAGCTTGGCTTCGGGGGACCAGTCTTCCCCGGTACTACGATTACCTGGCACGGGCATTCCTTGTTCTCGACACTGTTTCAACCAACTATACAGAGTCACATCAGATATGCCTTCCTCTGCTGCCACCGACACGACACTTCGGTTATGCGGAGGCAACAACTTCTTCAACACGGCGGCTTTACGTTCTTCGGAATAGCGTGGCATGAATGCTCCCATGCCGCCCCTGATTGGTTAAATTCAGGCGAAACCGCCAACTGGACAACTAGGCTGACAGAGGGGG
>NZ_JAKZAK010000056.1 GCF_023156385.1 Marinobacter xestospongiae | reverse complement strand
TTGCTCATGATTCTCCTCCTTGTGGAGATGATGAATCAGAGCTTAGGCACCTGTCCAAAATTTGGGGTCCACTTCAAGTACCTTTTTCGTGGACTCCTGTTGAACCAATGTTAATCCAAATTTCGCCAGATAATTATGAATGCGTAGGATGCGCACCCTATGACCCGAATAGTGAATACTTTAAGAAAAAGAATGGGGTAGTAAAGGGGATGGAGTAAATATATTTAACAATCACAGTCACAGCGACGTCTGCTACATTGCGGCTTTGCCTTCATTTCGCAGCCGCGCGTGCTGTGGGCGTTATGTTCTAAGAGTAGTTCTCGAGCAGAGTTCCTCAAATGAAGTACATCGTTAGAAAAATCGGGATAATCGAAGCTTTGCTCGAGGATGGGTCATTGAGTAGCCTGACTTATGCGGCACTTGAATGTCGTTTAGTAATCGAGATGATCTGCTATGAACGGCTCATGGTGGCATATGGTTACACATCCTACTCTGATCTACGGCGCTGGCAGCCAAAAGAAATTGTTCAGCAGGTGGTAAATGAAGCTAATGAGCTAGCAGCTACCACATTTAGGTTTTCCCGATCCAAGGAACCTATTGACCCCGATAATCCGCCTCGGTCGGCGAGCGACTACGAAAAAATTGAGTATGTAGAGGTAGGCACGCAAATCGGATTTGACATCAAGAAGATTGGCCAACTCTGGCAGGCGCTATCAAGTGTGGCCTTGCATGTGCAAGTCCCCAAGAATAAAAGCGACAACCTATCCATCGATGGGAAGCCCGAGAAAATCAAAGGCAAGGTCGAGACAGCGCTCAAGCTTTTTCGGGAAATTAACAAAGGAAATTTGTTAGCCTCAAGTCCTGGCCCGGAAATTTCCTATCGATGTGAGGGCTGCGGACAGGACATAAAACGAAAACTGGATCTGGTCTATAACGGAATGGTGGCAAGTTGCAGTTCGGAGTCTTGTAACGAAAGCTATCTCCTTACCGTTACCGAATCAGGGGTCGAATTTGCTAGGCGCGTGGTGTCGGTGCCATGTGATGGCTGCGAGTCAACCCTAGAGATACCGGAACGGCTGATTGAAGGGCTGCGAATTAACCAATCTCTCACTGCAGAATGCGGTTCTTGCAGAAACAAAACGGTCATAAGACTTCGCCCTTGTAAGGCGGTGACAAGAAAAGAAACATAACCATGCCAGGCACGGCGACGTCTACTACATTGCGGCTTCGCCTCCATTCCGTAGCCGCGCATGCTGGCTAGCGTTACGTTTCGTCGTCGACAAAGCATCGAGTGTTTGAATGAATGTAGAAATAATCGGTGATCGCGAATTTATCGCCTCCGTTCAGGAGCAAGACGGTGTTTGGGTACTAATGGCCGGTCAATCGCTTTACGCACTACAAGCGGAGGGTGGCAGAGGGCTTCCTGTCTGGTCGTCAGCAGAAAAAGCAGAAGTGTTCGCCGAAAATTTGAGCCAAAAAGGATTGTCCCCGGTGTTCGTACCGATGAGCAATTTCTTGGGTGCTGCCTGGTTGGGTTCGTCGAGCCTGCAAATCGTCGATGTTTTGGCTTCGCCCCGCTATGGGCAAGAGTCTCTCACCTACACAGCCGAGGACCTCCGTGCCAGACTCAAAACGTAACAAGGCAATCAAATTCGTTCCGGCCCGAAGGGCCTACACCGGACGCCCTTGTCAGGGCGCCGTTTATTGCTGGCGTGTGTGCCGGGCATGGCACAGAACTAGGGAGGTGAAAGTCCTCCTGCCAGGTGTTCGCAGAGCCGAAGGC
>NZ_JAKZAK010000055.1 GCF_023156385.1 Marinobacter xestospongiae | reverse complement strand
CCTAGCCTTCGGCTCTGCGAACACCTGGCAGGAGGACTTTCACCTCCCTAGTTCTGTGCCATGCCCGGCACACACGCTGAAATTTGCGGCAGTTTTGGAGCGGCGAAGCCGCGGAGAAACTGTCCGGCAACATTGACTGGTTAAAAAGGGCAGACTTCATCTCGGATGCAGATTTCCACCCCTGATACAGCTATTGACTTCATAGTCATAACTGCCACCAGAGTCCAGACACCGATCTATTTCCACTTGCTGATTGATCCACGGACCAACAGCCGCCGCTAAGACAGCGATAACGACTAGGAGAGCTGGAAAGAACAGCATTAACTTGGCTTCCCGGCTGAAATGGTCACTCAGTTTTAGCATGTAGTACCCAAAGCTCTGGCCCGTTCATTTGCCCCGCTAAAGAAATCTACAGGCGGAAGGACTACGTTCACCAGGAACCACCTGTGTTGCTCATGATTTTTAACGCCAATATTCAGCGGCGGCCTTTGCGTAGCGAAGCGTAGAAAAGGCCGTCCGGTGGAGGCCCTTTAGGGCCGCAACGAACTGGAATGACTGGTTAAACGATGCCCAACTCATGCCGCATCTCCCTGAAGATTTGCTCCTGAAGATCAATCAATTCTTGAGCCTCCCCTGAAGCTTCTTCTTGCATGAATTCTTGAACCTTTTGTTGCGCAGCATCTGGCTGGGCTAAAAAGGTCGTCGCGTTCTGGTTCATCCAGTTCAGGAACGATACCGTTCTCTCCTGTACCTTTTCGAGAGCGGAGACGTAGGACTCAATCAACTCAAGCAGTGGCTCTCCGGCTTCTAGGCGCAGACCATTCATTTCGTTCTTGAACATCAAAAACTTATCTGAAATATCATTCTGGAGGCTAAGAGTCTTTTTGATGTATTCGATCGTGTTCTCGGTCGAAGGGTTTTCCAAAATTTTGAAGATTCCCTCCTGAAAACCGTCCATCAGCGCGCGCCGCTGCTCCAGCGAATAAGAATCCATAAGGGCAAAGTATTTCTTATACTGAGCCAGCTTCCCTTCATAGAGACGTTTCTTCTTATCCAGCTCGAAATCTAGATGACTTTTCAGCTTGGCCAGATCTTGATCATATTCAAACTTAATAGACTGCCGAAGCCGCTCTTTGATCCAGAATGCCCCGATCACGTTTATCAGTAGCGCCAGCAATCCAGAGGCTGTGATCGTAGCTAGATCCATTTCGCTCCCTTACGTTTAACGCCGAGCTTTGCGGCAATTTTGGAGCCGCGAAGCGGTATAAAAATTGTCCGCCAACAGTGATTGGTTAGCACAATTGCAGGTTCTCAATCTCGATATCAACGTAGTTCAGGATCAAATTACCATTTGCACTTTGGTGCCAACTGAACTCCACACGAACATTACCGTCGATGAATTGATAATTTCGCTCCACGTCGTCGTCCCACTGATCGACAAGCTCTCCATATAGTTCCAAGATTAGTTCAGGCGTAATGAACCTTGGCTCTGGAAGGTCTTTTTGCTCTCTAATTAGGGCATCATTGAAGCAAGACCCTTCCGAATAGTAGTTACTGAATCGGGCGCGGATGCCGAAAACACGCCCCGACCGGATAATTATTGAATAGCCCAAACTTTCAATGATTCTATCATCGCCATCAAATGGCATTCCTAGATGAAAAAATCCGATTTCATACTTGTCTAGATCGAGGTCCATAGCCCTGGGATTCATTGAGTGCTAACAGCAATTAGACCGCGTTCTTCGATATTGCGAAAAAGCCGATTCTAGATAACTCCGCATTTCACACATCCCAGCACGGGTTCAAGTTTCCGATTAAACAACAGCTTAGCGCACTTCTCATCGGATCACTATGTAATCGCTTGACTTCCACATTTTGCGCACCCAATACCACTGTACAAATACGGCTCTTCACTTCTTCTGGTGGGTAACCCTTTATTTTCCTATCATTTTTGGTCACTGTTATCCCATCCGATTAACGC
>NZ_JAKZAK010000054.1 GCF_023156385.1 Marinobacter xestospongiae | reverse complement strand
CCGATTTCACGGGCCGCCAGCACGCCTTCCTCGTGGCTGCGCACGGTGGCGTTGTTCGGCTGCAGCAGGCCCAGGCGGCCAATCATCTGCTGGAACCGCTCGCGGTCCTCGGCGCGGTCGATGGCGTCCGGGCTGGTGCCGATGATGGGCACGCCGGCCGCTTCCAGGCCGCGGGCCAGTTTCAGCGGGGTCTGGCCACCGTACTGCACGATCACGCCCTTGGGCTGCTCCACCCGGACGATCTCCAGCACGTCCTCCAGGGTGATCGGCTCGAAGTACAGACGATCGGAGGTGTCGTAGTCGGTGGACACGGTTTCCGGGTTGCAGTTGATCATGATGGTTTCATAACCATCCTCACGCATGGCCAGGGCGGCGTGGACACAGCAGTAATCGAACTCGATGCCCTGGCCGATGCGGTTGGGGCCACCGCCGATCACCACGATCTTGTCGCGATCGGTGGCGTCGGCCTCGCACTCTTCCTCGTAGGTGGAGTACATGTAGGCGGTGCTGGAGGCGAACTCGGCGGCACAGGTGTCCACCCGCTTGTACACCGGGCGCACGTCCAGGTCGTGACGCAGCTTGCGCAGGCTCTCTTCGGACAGGCTCAGCAGCTTGGCCAGGCGGGCGTCGGAGAAGCCCTTGCGCTTGAGGCGGAACAGGGTGTCGCGATCGATGTCGGCCTTGCCGGCCTGCTTGAGCGCCTCTTCTTCCAGGATGATGTCTTCGATCTGCACCAGGTACCAGGGGTCCACCTTGGTGTGCTGGAACACGTCTTCCACCGTCATGCCGCTGCGGAAGGCGTCGCCGATGTACCAGATGCGCTCGGCGCCCGGCTCGTTGAGTTCGCGGATCAGGGTTTCGCGGCCGTCTTCGGTGGCCAGGTCGACCTTCGGCTCGAAGCCTTCGGAGCCCACTTCCAGCCCTCGCAGGGCCTTGTGCATGGATTCCTGGAAGGTGCGACCGATGGCCATCACCTCACCCACCGATTTCATCTGGGTGGTCAGGCGGGCGTCGGCCTGAGGGAACTTCTCGAAGGTGAAGCGAGGGATCTTGGTGACCACGTAGTCGATGCTGGGCTCGAACGAGGCCGGGGTGACGCCACCGGTGATCTCGTTGCGCAGCTCATCGAGGGTGTACCCAATGGCCAGCTTGGCGGCCACCTTGGCGATGGGGAAGCCGGTGGCCTTGGAGGCCAGCGCCGAGGAACGGGACACCCGCGGGTTCATCTCGATCACCACCATGCGGCCAGTGTCCGGATGGATGCCGAACTGGACGTTGGAGCCGCCGGTTTCCACACCAATCTCACGCAGCACCGCCAGCGAGGCGTTGCGCATGATCTGGTATTCCTTGTCGGTCAGGGTCTGGGCCGGGGCCACGGTGATGGAGTCGCCGGTGTGCACGCCCATGGCGTCGAAGTTCTCGATGGCGCAAACGATGATGCAGTTGTCGTTGCGGTCCCGCACCACCTCCATCTCGTACTCTTTCCAGCCGATCAGCGATTCGTCGATCAGCAGCTCGTTGGTGGGCGACAGATCCAGACCGCGCTGGCAGATCTCCTCGAACTCGTCACGGTTGTAGGCGATGCCGCCACCGGAGCCGCCCATGGTGAACGAGGGCCGGATGATGCAGGGATAGCCGATGCGCTCCGCCACGCCCCAGGCTTCTTCCATGGTGTGGGCAATCTCGGCGCGGGGGCATTCCAGGCCGATGGACTTCATGGCCTTGTCGAAGCGGTCGCGGTCTTCGGCCTTGTCGATGGTGTCGGCATTGGCACCGATCATTTCCACGCCGTGCTCGGCGAGAACGCCGTGCTTCTCCAGATCCAGGGCGCAGTTCAGGGCGGTCTGGCCACCCATGGTGGGCAGCAGCGCGTCCGGCTTCTCTTTCTCGATGATCTTGGCGACCGTCTTCCAGGTGATGGGCTCGATGTAGGTGGCATCGGCCATCGCCGGGTCGGTCATGATGGTGGCCGGGTTGGAGTTCACCAGAATCACCCGGTAGCCCTCTTCCCGCAGCGCCTTACAGGCCTGGGCGCCGGAGTAGTCAAACTCGCAGGCCTGGCCGATCACAATGGGGCCCGCGCCCAGGATCAGGATACTCTGGATGTCAGTACGT
>NZ_JAKZAK010000053.1 GCF_023156385.1 Marinobacter xestospongiae | reverse complement strand
CGCGGGACATCGGTATCGACCTGAATGGCCTGACCATCACCATTGCCGGGGAAGACTGGATCGTCTTCGACAACCAGGACACGCCAGATACCACCGTTGCCAGCGTAGCGCCGACCGTACCTCCCTGGGACAGCAACCAGCCCTCCCGATCGAACCGCACCAGCGACAACAACCGCCGCAACACCCTCAGCTCGGCGGCCAGGTCCTCCAGGGACATGTGCCGGTTCTGGCATGCGGAATTCACAAAGAACCGCTCCGAACAAAGCCGCATCTATCGGGAAAGCGCCTGCAAACGATACGAACGCCTGAGTGGCCGTAGCCGCAGCACCATTGTGGGCAACGTCAACCGACAACTCGCCCAGGCTGACCGGGAACGAGAACAGGTACTCGCCCGCCGCAGAGAACAGCGGGAAGACAGACAACGGGAACAGGCCCAGCTACAGGCCAAGTGTGATCGCTATAACCGCCGCATCGACGTGCTCGACGCCAAACTGCGCAGCGGCTACACCGTTTCCCAGGGCAACCGCTGGAGGGCGGAGCGAAGGGAAGTGAGTCAGAAGTATTCGAGGGAGTGTATTTTGGGACGGTGAAATGGATGCTTAGTATCGAAGATCTGAAAGAAATTATTGTCGAGAACAGATGCATAGGTTAGGACGTAAATGGAAATAGATGCCATCAAAGCAATTCTGACTTTTACGCAGGAAAATGGGCTTTTCGTATCTACATTCATCGCTGCGATTGCCTACCTCTTCAAGATCCGAAGAGAGTCAAAGCAAGATTTAAGGCATGCTCTGTTTGTGCTACTTCAGCTACGAATAGCTTTAAATAAGTCAGTCAAAAGTTTAGATAAACATGGCGAGGCTCAAATTAGACACATGTTTGACCGGTTGAAGGAGTTTGGTTTACCGGTTGACGAACAGCAGATGTTAGATGAAATGCGAGGAGCATCCTCATTCCATGATCAGCTTAATGGAGCATTCTTCGAGTTAGACAGTGATGTATTCAAGAATACGGTCGTTAACGCTGCTACAGCTCTTTCTCAAAATCATCCCTTTCTAGCGAACCGTATTGTATACATGAGCAAGCTGCCTGATGCTATAGAGGCTTTAAACGAATACGTTAAAAGGCAAAAAAAACGTATTGCTTTTCAACGTGATGAATCTGTATCGGAGGAGGTTAGCGAAAATACGAGAGTTGTTGCAGAACGGGCATTAACAGAGGAAGCAGAGAGGACCATCAGCGAACTCGTTTTGGAAGTTGACGAAGAGCTTCGAAAATTAGCTTGGAGTAGCGGCTTTGCACATTGGTATAAGGTTCGGAGGCTACAGCGGTATTGGTGCAAGCTCGATCAGCAACCTACAAAAGAAGAGGCTGACAAGTTCACTGATAGGAAGCTATCTGAGATTATTTCAGGAGTGACCGTGCTTGAAGGGAAGAATAAGTCCGAGGCTGAGCATGAGTAGCGCAGCTTTACTATTTGAAGATAGATCTATCCCGGATTCTTTTTTAAAAGAGGGATAAGTGAATGCCTGATGAATCTAAGCCGTCTACGGCGATTGCAAAGAATGCGGGTTCTCTGTTAGAGACGCTAGTTGAGACCCGGTTTCTATTTCTGTTGATTTGTTTTGCACTCTATCTTGATCTTTGGTTGATAGAAAGTGGCGTGGATCCGAGGTCTCTTTCACTTAAAGAAAGCTATTCCTCTCTGCTTTCGGTATCTGTTTTTTCATACTTTCTTTTTCTTGGGTCTTATTCGCTATTGATGGTTGGTTTTTTTCCGGTATTGAGGAACTTAATTGGTTTGGCTCGGGTTCACTTTCAGTCAGAAGTATCTATGTCAAAGACGACTGCTGAAAGTAGAAAACTGTCTGATTGGTCGCTCGCCTTCATATGCCTTTCTTTGTATAACGGGGTGGTAGGATATTTTTTCACTAATGGTGCGTATAAAGGCTTGACGGTTTATGTTTTGAGTTTTCTTAGTTTTGATGGTGTTGCTGAGTCAATATTCCGACTGTGCGTGGCACTTTTTTGGATGGTTTGTTTTGCATTTGCTTTTCGTGTCGACGAGACTACCTTGGATTAAAAATATAAGGTTTGTGGTTTTTAATTCCTAAGTGTTTAAAATATCATGGATATTGGGAGTGTTCGATTAATGTTGACGGGGTTCGTTGCTGACTTTGGTTGAGGTGGACCCAATCAGTTGGACAACCTGATGGTGTCCCTAAGCTATGATTCGGTTGTTTCCCTGGCTCAGGCT
>NZ_JAKZAK010000052.1 GCF_023156385.1 Marinobacter xestospongiae | reverse complement strand
CCTGAGCTGAGCCGGCATGGCGATGGGTCGACCAGTCTGCGAAACTTGTTGGCAGCCTATGAGAAATCCGGGCTAGAATTTAATATTTCGGTTGCAGATGTTGGGTCAATTAGTGTTTTGTCATTCATTTTAACTCTCCATATTGGTTGGTTGAAACCTGAGTTTAGCATATAACGCCCGCATTTTCGGCTGCTTTGGAGCGCAGCGGAAAGCCAGTCCGCCAACATGTGTTTGTTATGAGCGATGTTATCTAGGCGACAATTTATAAACATCTAATACGCCATCTGGCCTCCACTCAAAATAGTGACGAGTACCAGCATCTAGGCCGTATGCAACTTTCTGATTATTAGAAAAAACTTCGATATTAAACCATTGATCTCTAGAGTCTCCACTGAAAGTTGCAGATTGACCCGGTCCAAGAACATGCTCGGTGCGATCTGTGTATTTTGACTCTAGGTAAAAAGTAACACGCTGTTTTGTATGATTAGCTATATAGATATGACCAGCTTCCGCTGATATTGATGGAAAATCAGCTGAACCTTCTTGTGAGTATGCTGGCAGAGATATAGAAAACAAGCAAGATAGCATCACTAGTGCAATATTCATTTTCCTTGCTCCTCATGTGCTTCTTTGCTGTTGGCACGTCCAAGCATATAACCCGCAATGGTTCCAAACAACCCCATAGCAGGAGCTATTTGCTCGCTATCAAACCCGGCAGTGATTATAAAAAGGGTCGAAATAACTATTAGTGTAACAACTATTAACTTAATTGATTGCTCTGGTTCAAACTCAATGGATCTAATTAATACATACTCAACAGCGAACACAAGGAGCCCGAAAACTAGAACACTAATCGACATTCCAAATTCAAAACTACTAAGCCAACCTACTTTTGCACTGGAGCCTTTCTGGGGAGCAGGTAAGCGCTTAGGTTCTGGTGGAATATTTTGTTGTTCTTCTGAAATTACGTTTGCAGTATCTTGCGAATACGCTAGCGGAAAAGTCAATGGCATCAAAAGCATAGAAGTTAGCGTAAAGGTTATGGCCATTTTCATATGCCATCTCCTGATTGTCTTAGCTCATAGCACTGATTCAACGACTCATGACGTGTTTAAACACGTCACCAGACGTGATATCCCGCCACATTTTCCCTTAAAACCTATATTCTAATTCTCACTCTATCAATCACTTAGAGAGATTCTTCCCAGATTCGTTTGCATAAAATGTGTCAGATGAAACAATATCCCGACAACCACATGAGGTCTTTGGGGTCTTGCCTTTTGTCCAACAGACAGTGAATAGTATTTAGCTAGGTCGGCCAGAACATCGGGTGGGCGAAGTTGATCCAGGTTCAACGGACTGTTTCTCAAGCCTTTGAGAATAAATGCGCTATCAGGGTGACTAATCAGCCAATACTCTGGAAGACCAAGCGGTATTCGATTCACATTCTTTGAGTATTTTCTAAAAACGCGCTGTGCGGGCCCGAAAACAGTGCATTGCAGGCGGGTACTTTGGAGATCTAAAAACTTGGGGGGACCATCATCCCCTTCTTCGAGGCTATTCCGCGCCCCAACAAAGCCATCCGTTATCCGTATCATGGGAAATGACTCCTGTCGCTCCATTTGGGACCAAAGCCAGCAATAACAATGTCAACATTGCGTTTTTGACGGAATATCAGTCGGCTGGTAGTCAAGGCGAGACTTCGTGATGATGAGGAATGTAAATAAAGCTGACGGCAACAAGCAGGTTTCGGCGCAATGTAGAGATGTTTATGCCAAGTCGCTTTAGGCGGGCTTGTAAGATATAACTTACAAAGCCGATAGCGATTCTCTCATGGTGAGAGCTAATCGCATCTGTAGAATGCACCCTGAGCCACGAATACAGGACGTACCGGCTCACTGGCTGACAGCATGGATGTCTGGCCGAACGCGACACCTGCCGAGTGGCGTGACTACCAGGGAGAGATCTGGGCCAATTTCAGTGTGAGCGGCCGGTGTAGTTGAAGTGCCGCCATCCCCCTACCCTGACCAGGGCGAAGAACGTTACCGCCATTACCCAGCACACCAGCCGCAGAACTCCACGCTGCCTCAGCGTATCCCGCCGCATGGTCTGGAAGAACTTCCAGTCGCACTCGAACCGCCGGATCTCGTCGCCCCCTTGCTGGTAGCCTTGGTCGTGCTTGTTGCAGCTGGCTTCAAAGAAGCAGTTGAACAGCAGGTGCTGCAGTTTGCGGGTGAGCCAGAGCCGGCTCATCCAGGCTGGGCCGCAGCCGTTGGAGTGCTCCATATCAGATCTCCTGAGTTAATCCATTCAAGGCCGGCGCTGGACCTTCGATTCGGTCGCCGCGGATGAAGACGTGGTCGTCGATTGCAGCGGTACCCCTTACCCGCCGGTGGTCACCGGTGACCAGTTCCACCGTCACGCCGTCACTGTGTACCGCGATCACCCGGCCTTTGTCCCGGGGTTCGTTGGGGAGGATGCTGGCGAAGCGTCGGTACAGGTTACTCATGGGTTTCTA
>NZ_JAKZAK010000051.1 GCF_023156385.1 Marinobacter xestospongiae | reverse complement strand
AATGAGGGTACCGGCAGCGACCCTCCTTCCTCCACCTCGTTATCTCAAAGTGCTGCGGTTATTGTCTGACATCAGGTTGTTATTGGTTCGTTGTTATCGAGGAGGGTTTACAACAGTTGTATACGAGGCAGCGGCATCCGACAAAGCTTATTTGGAGTAAAACCGGGACAGACCTGCTTTTGGCCAATTCTGACCTTCATCCCGAAAGGGCTAAAGCGATCAGCGAGACTAGCGGCTAGCTGGCCCGGAACGGATTCCGGGCTTTCTCTGTGCAACGGCAAGGAGAAGCCAATGTCCCGTCAGGCTCGGGTCAATGTGTCCGGTCTCCCACTTCATATTGTTCAGCGTGGTCATAATCGTCAGCCGGTGTTTATTGAGGCGCGCGGCAAATGAAAAGTAGGTCTGTCCCGGTTTTCCATGGGTTCGCTGACACGTCCGCAACCACGGCGGGCGGTTTGAGGAGAGCAGCGATAGATCGGAACATGAACCATGGATTGCCGGACACGCCGCCCAGGCAGTGGGTGGACTGGGAATGGGCATTCAACATGCGATTCGCTAAACATAGCCATTACGCTTTATCTAAATACACTCTTTATTGTAAGATCGAGATCTCTCACTTTAATCCAAAGAGAAACGGAAAATCTCTTGTAAAACCACACTTCTACTAAGGAATGGTAGTGATGCAAACTCAGCTTTTATCTGTCCAATTTCCCTTTGAGCAACGCCAGCTAAAGGCTCGCCTTGAGCGTATGTTGGATCAAAGGCGCTTATTCGCAGCTATCGATGAGGACCCTGCGCTCATCGGTGCGGGGGTTGTGTTTATTGATCGCAATGGGACTACTGTCACCCTGAGAGAGTTCGAGCCTATCTGCTTTGTGAAACCGGTCACAATCATTCTCCGGGAGCCTCCTCTGTCCATATCTTCAGTAGAGTATGTTGCAGATGTAAAGACGAATCCTCGCGAAAACAGATTGGTTCTGGAAGGTGCAGGCGCTGTCCTAGCTTGTGGGTCTGCTGTGCTTGGTTGGGTTGTTCTAATCACCGCTGGTGTTGCTATCCCATTCACAGGCGGTGGCTCTGTCTTTCTGGCGACGCTGGGGGGAGCAGCTGCTGTGGCGGGCACCGCTCAGTGTGGCAACGCTCTGTACAGGGCCCATAACGAGATTTATAGTCCAGAACAGAACGACCAGCTTGATAGCGAAGAGTGGTACCAGACAGCAACTTTGGCTCTGGATGCGATCTCTCTTGGAGGTGCAACCGCTGCGGGAATGGTGACGTTTAAAGGAGTGAAACTGCTTCTTAGCCAGGGTGTGAAGCCACGAGCGGCGCTAGAGGGGCTCAATAGGGTTCAAAGAAAGCGACTAACTGAGGAAGTGGCTAGAGTTCGGCACCCCGGCATTTCAAACAAGATGCTTAAGTTTCGGCAGCGAACTGGAGAGATCCCCAAGCGATACTCTAATGAAGCTATCAGAGCTACGACAATTCGCCAGATCAAAGAGTCTGTTGGGGTGGGGTTAACGGTCACCGGAAGCGCAACAGGCGGTGTTATCCGTCAGGTGGCGGTCGCAATCGTGTCAGAGGAGTAATTAGTGGCGCCGGGAAAGAGGAGTAAGAAAAAAACTAAAGTCAGCCATCAAAAAATGCCTGAATATCAGCCTATCCCTCGCGGGCTGTGGCATATGCTTGGGGCAGTCATGCTCATGATTCCGACATTTTCGCTGGTTGTGAGCTTTCTTTCAGGATTTCTCGAAGCTTGGTTTGAAATCAAGGCAATCATCTATTTTGATGTAAGTGCCTTAGTTTTTTTCACTCTGACCCTGAGTATCCCTACAATGCTTATTGTTTTCGGCTATGCGTGGGCCCAAAGGTTTTTGCTCGCACAGAATCTTGTTCTGGCTTCGGTACTTTCAGTAGCGGTTTTATACTCTGTTGTATTTGACACCTATCTGAAAGCTACTCTTTGGGGACTCGGCCTTAGCTGTGCTCTGTTAGCAAGAAAACTTTACACATCTGAAGGGTTTGCAAACTATCGGGACTATGCAAAGGCCGCATGGTCTGCACACCGGGCGAATAGAAAATATTAGTTCACGTTAGTATCGGGCCTTATTAAAACCATTAAATTCGGGACAGATCGGTTATCTGAACAGTTTTTGGTTAATTCTGCCCCTCATCCCGGAAGGACTAAAGCGATCAGCTAGACTAGCGGCTAGCAGGCCCGGAACGGATTCCGGGCTTTCACTCTGTAGCGGCAAGGAGAAGCCGATGCCCCGTCAGGCTCGGGTTATCGTGCCCGGTCTCCAACATCCACATTGTTCAACGTGGTCGTAATCGTCAGCCGGTGCTTGTTGAGGATCATCAAAAAAGGGGTCAGATCGATTTTAAATTGATCAATTCGGCCCCGCCTCGAACATCCGATACAATCTTTCCGACGAGCTAACGGATTGGCTCAAAACTCTCAAACGGAATTGCACCATGCCACGGAAGACACGGATGTATCTCCCGGGCGTTCCTGCTCATGTGGTTCAGCGTGGCCATAACCGGGATCCTGTTTTTTTGCGGAAGAGGATTTCCGCTTTTATCGTCAGGTGTTGGGAGAAGGTCTGAAGCGTTACGGCGCAGAGCTTCATGCCTATTGCCTGATGACCAACCATGTTCACCTGCTGTTGACGCCCAAGCATACCGACAGTATCTCCCGGCTCATGCAGCATGTGGGGCGCCAGTACGTTCAGTACATAAATAGAACATACCGACGGTCGGGGACGTTGTGGGAAGGGCGGCATAAAGGCAGTTTGGTGGATGCCGAAAACTACCTGTTGAGTTGTTATCGCTACATCGAGTTGAATCCCGTCACGGCCTGTATGGTCGATCAGCCGGAGCAATATCCCTGGAGCAGCTTTCGCACGAATGCATTAGGAGAGTCCGATGAACTGGTGACGGCCCACCCGTTGTTTTTGGCGTTGGATCGGGAAGAAACCAAGCGTCGTCAGGCATATCGTGATCTGTTTCGATTCAGCCTACCTGACGAACTGAGGAATGAGATCGCTGATTGTTTGTCGGCCAGTCAGCTGTTGGGACGGAGCCGATTCAGAGAACAGGTGGAGTCGACGCTCGGGAGTAAGGTGGGGCAGGTGAGCCGTGGGCGACCAAAAGGGCAGACCGAAATGATCAAGTTAAAATCGATCTAATTTAAAATCGATCTGACCCCTTTTCCCTTTTCGCTTTTCGGACCCTTTTCGCGGCTTCCCTACTGCTATTGATCGGATAGCAACGACAGCAGCGTCTGGGTGTGTTCCACCGCCTCGCTACCGCGGCTCGGCGATTTTCAACCCAGTTGTCCAAATGACCGCATTTAGGCGGCCAGTTTATTGCGCTCAACTTCCTGCAACTTGC
>NZ_JAKZAK010000050.1 GCF_023156385.1 Marinobacter xestospongiae | reverse complement strand
GCTTCCAAGGCCGATCCACCGCGCTCTTTCGTGTATTCACTGTGAGCCTCAGCGAGTCCTCGATGAAGCGCGTCAGATTCACCATCACCCGCTCTCCTGCACGGCGGCTGCCAACGTAGATCTGGCAGTCATCGGCGTAGCGGGCGAAGCTCAGGTGGCGCCGTTCCAGTTCCCAGTCCAATTCGTCCAGCACCACATTCGCCAACACCGGAGACAGGGGGCCGCCTTGCGGCACGCCCTCGGGTGTGGGTTCTTTGTGATGACCGATCTCTGGACACCCGCCTTCAGGTACCGGTTGATCAACCTGAGCAGCGGCCTCTCCGGCGTGTGCCGTTTCAGGGCGCGATTGAGGTTGTCCCTGTTCAATACGCGCGCCATCCACGGTGAGGGTTGAACGGAGTGCGGGTCTTCCCGATTTCCGGCAACGGGTTCATCCCCTGGTTGTTCCAGGGGCAGCGTTAGCTGCTTTGCAGATGCCTTCCCGTTTCCCTGCACGGATTCGCGACTCCTGTCTCTGTTCGGGCCTTCGGTTCACGGGCGAACCTACTATGCCCTCGGCTGATTTCTGCCACGCGATCAGAGGCGATCGCTCGCCTCTCAGTGGGTCCGTCCACACGCGGCAGACCTCCTGGGGTAAGGCACAGAGCTTTCACGGCGTAAATCCGAACGCGGCCCGGCCCAATTTATAAAGCACATCCCAGTCGCAGAAGGAGGGCTTCGCGGTCACGTGCCCGCTCACCCCGGATGTACCATACCTCGTATCGGGTTCCTGCTCGTCGCCCCGCCGCTTTGGATTGGGCATCCCGGCCGCTCCAGGTATTCACGGCGCCTGCGGCCCTCCAGACCCCACCTCGCGATGACGCCCTTGCCCTTCTCCTAGCCTTCGGCTCTGCGAACACCTGGCAGGAGGACTTTCACCTCCCTAGTTCTGTGCCATGCCCGGCACACACGCCAGCCATAAGCGGCGCCCTGACAAGGGCGTCCGGTGGAGGGCCGTCGGCCCGGAACAACCTTAATGGCCTTGTGTACGCCCAGCATGGGCATGAACTAATGGGGTGAAAGTCCCCTGTGGGAAGATCACCGTTCAATCGGTTTCACCCGATTGAACGCTAACCACTAGCGAATGGCAAGGGCTGAACCGCGAGGTTCCGTCTGGAGGAAGCCGCTAGCAAAACTGCGAGCTGATGAACAAGAACATCATATGAGGCGTAGGCTGGAGGCGAGTTGGCACAAGACAACGAAGCCGCGTGATCTAACGGCCACCGTAAATGATGCAGCAGTGCAGTGACAGTGCATGTTCTTATCTGGGGAGATCTGCTCAACGAGCGATCGGTCAATGACCAGTCAGGCATCTGGTTGATCAAGCCTGGGCGCAGCCGCTGCCATCGGCGGTTGCGAGCGAACGAGATGGAAACCGATAGCGCCGACAGGGGTAACCCTGGCGGTGATTGAGCAGAAGTCAGCAGCGGCCATAGTAGCCAAACGCCCGTCGTAATGGTCGGGACACGGTGAAGGGCCAAACACTTGGAACAAAGGAGGAGCCTTGGCCGACTTGAACACACGAATGCCGACCGGCAGTGACGTGGCTCAGCGTACGGCCATGAAGCCAGCCTTTAGCAATGATCTACTCGATGCTGTGCTGCACTGGGCTAATCTCCAACAAGCCTGGAAGCAGGTTCGAGCCAACAAGGGCGCGGCGGGTATCGATGGCATGACCATCGACGAGTTTCCCACCTGGGTAAAGGCTGGCCACTGGACGGTGGTCGTGCAGTCGATTCGCTCGGGCGATTATCAACCGGCGCCGGTGCGGCGGGTTGAGATCGACAAACCGGACGGAGGCAAGCGTCAGCTTGGCATCCCGACGGTGACAGACCGGGTGATTCAGCAAGCCATTGCCCAGATTCTGATGCCAATCTTCGATCCGGGATTCTCAGCGGACAGCTACGGCTTCCGTCCGGGTCGAAACGCGCACCAGGCGGTGCGACGGGTACAAAGCGTTCTCAAGGAAGGGAGACGCTTTGCGGTGGATGTGGACCTGTCGAAGTTCTTCGACCGGGTCAATCACGACCTGCTGATGACGCGCCTGGGCCGCAAGGTCCAGGACAAGCGTTTGCTGGGACTGATTGCCCGGTATCTGCGAGCTGGGATTATCGATAACCAGCTCTATCTGGAGAGTCGGGAAGGTGTGCCACAGGGTGGCCCGTTGTCACCTCTGTTGGCCAACATCATGCTCGACCCATTGGATAAAGAACTGGAACGGCGGGGCCATCGGTTTGCTCGCTACGCGGACGACTTCACCATTGTGGTGAACAGCCGTCGCGCGGGTGACCGGGTGCTGACGAGCATCAGCCACTTCCTCGAACACCGCCTGAAACTGACGGTCAACACCGCCAAGAGCCGAGTCGTCAGAACCAATGACAGTAAGTTCCTAGGCTTTACCTTCAAGGGAACCCAGATTCATTGGCACCCGGACACGCTGCGCAAATTCAAGCAACGTGTCCGGGAACTGACGAACCGGAACTGGGGTGTGCCGATGCATTATCAGCTGTTCAAGGTCAGCCAGTACCTTCGGGGCTGGATCAACTACTTTGGTATCGCCTCCGGCTATCAACGCTGCTGCGATTTGGATCAGTGGATCCGTCGCCGCGTTCGGATGGCCTACTGGCGACAGTGGCGCAAGCCTCGTACCAAAGTGAGGAACCTGATGAAGCTGGGCGTTCACGTCCAATCGGCCGTCGCGTGTGGCATCACCAGCAAAGGCCCTTGGCGCAGCTCGAAGACGCCGGGCATTCAGCAGGCTCTGTCGAATGACTACCTGAAAGCTGAAGGTCTGGTATCGCTGCGTGATGGATGGATTAAGCTTCACCATTCTCGGTGAAACGCCCTGTGCGGAGCCGCATGCAGGGTGTTGTGGGGGCTGGGGGTTAGATACCCCCGGCTACCCGATTATATGAGCTGCTTTGCAAGTCTACGAATAAAGTTAATGCCATTTCCGTTTATACCATTATCAAAAAAGTCGTGTCTTTCTAAATCTTCTATATATTGATGTGGCGCTTTATTGAGAATATCATCCACCTGTCTCCGAAGACGGCTGAGAGGCAACCTAATGATATGCTCCGGACCCAATTCACGAACAACGAAATCTTTTGTAAATTCTTCCATGCCAGAATCTATTTCACGCTCTTCTCTCTTCCTCATTCTTTCAATGAATAATTTTTTATTCATTCTTGATAGTTCTTTCTGGGACGCTTCAAGCTCTTGTTCCTTTTCCGCCAACTGATTAGCAACAGCCTCCTTTTCTTCTTCTTGCAACTGTGATCTCTCGAGAAGCTGACGAACTATCTTATTTCTTTCTTCTAGAACTTTTTCTATTTCTTGCTTTTCACCCTCAATCTTTTGTTTTGTGTCATCAATTTCTTTAGAGGAAGATGATTTATTTTGGATATAATCACGAACTGAAGAGTAGCCTTCATCCAAATTTCTTAGCTTCTCACCGAATCCGCTTTCAATTTTCGCCAAAAGTTGAGCAATATCCTTGGTAAAATTGTAAGTATTATCATAAAAGGTATTGCTGGTCTCAGTGGCTTTAAAATAAAAAAGTGCTGCCAAACCCACCGAAAACAATGCTAAAAGCAAGGATAGTAGAGTTGGGAAGTCGACAGTTAAAGCGATAGGGGTAAGGTATATTTTGTAGCAAAGAACGCCCACAGCAACAAGTGTGCAAATAGCTTTCACCCAGTCCCACAAGGTGGCTTTTTCAATTTTCTTTGAATCTTCGGACAATGTGATTTCCTCAACTAATCATATAACAGCAATTAGATAGCGCGCTTCGATATTGCACAAACTTGACTGCGTCATTATTACGCAATTTCATAGCAGCAGCGCCCCACCAAGTTCTTGTTAAAACATCAGCTTAGCCAATTGCTAAGCGCTTCGCCATGGAATCATTTGACTTCCACGATTTGTTCTCACAATAATGCTGTATGAATATGGCTCTTCACTTCTTCTGGTGGGTAACCCTTTATTTTCCTATCATTTTTGGTCACTGTTATCCCATCCGATTAACGC
>NZ_JAKZAK010000005.1 GCF_023156385.1 Marinobacter xestospongiae | reverse complement strand
GCCTGAGCTGAGCCGGCATGGCGATGGGTCGACCAGTCTGCGAAACTTGTTGGCAGCCTATGAGAAATCCGGGCTAGACTGCTATGCCCTCCCACAATTGGCAAGAGGGCAAAAGGCAAGACCCTGTGATTGCACCACGTATTCGTTTGACTTCCACATTTTGCGCACCCTGATAGCCGCTTGGTTTTGCTCCGCTGGCCAGACCAGCCAGAGCATCGGCGGGAGAAGTCGACCCGTACAATGCGCTGTTCCTCACATCCTTTGAGGAGCCTCTGATTAAGGCCCTGCCTGGGAGAACCCTGGCGCCGAGGCGATGATAACGACCCCGAAGATGGCCCAGTCATTGATGATGTGGGCACCGGTGGAGACCCACAGATTCCTGGTTTTGATGTAGGCCAGGGTCAATACGAGTCGTGCACTGCCAATAATCAGGATGCACTGGAGCCAATTCCAGTTGTAGGACGGCAGGTGTGCCAAGCCGAATATCACCGCAGAGACTACCCAGGCGATAAGCACCGAGATACCACGGCTCAGTCCCAGGCGGTTGTGCATCCAGAAAAGGATGGCCAGAAACGGCAGTATGGTCAGAATCTCCTCGCCCAACAGCTGTGGAACAGAGCGCAGGAAGAAGACCATCTGGTCAGCGGCTGCCTGGTTTGCCAGGCCGCCAACCGCGACGTTCACATCAGCTCCGAACAGCTTCATCACCAGAATGCCGACCAGGCTGCTCACGATCAGGTTGAGAATCGCAAAGGCAAGCATCCACCCGATATCCACACCACGTACAGGGCGAAACAGCGCTTTCCAATGCGGGCCAGCCACACAACGCAATGCCACAAGAGGAACCACCGCGAACAATACGGTACGGATCACGATACCCGTCGGCGAGATCAGTACCGGAATCGGCGCTGTGAGACAGGCGAAGCCCACGGCAACCGCTGCCAGCACCAGCAGCCATTGGCCGGAATTGAGGGTGATCGGCTGGCCGTGGTAGAACGGAAAGTCACCGCCAGAGACATCCCGGCTTGGCGAGCCGCCGTTCAGGGTGGGCTTGCCTGGGTTCGGGTGGTTATCCGGCACACCCTGGGGTTTGTGGTACATGATTTCGTTTCCTAGCTCACTGACAACAACACGACCACCAGCCCTTGCCAGAACACCGTCAGGATGATCCAGACCGCGCAAGCTAGCCAGAGATAACTTGGCACTCTATGTCTGTACGCAAACCAGCCTGCGATAAGCTGTACCACCGCCGTCATCGCAACCATGGCGCTGAAATAGCCATACAGTTCCCTGGAACCATCACCCGGTTGGAAGTACACCACAAAGTGGATGACACCAAACAGGATGGTCGCAATCTGGAGGATGAAAACACCCAGTTTTCGCCAGTTGGGAATGTCCTCGTTGAACAACGATTGCGATAACTTGTTCATCTTATTGATCCATTCTTCCAGTGAACAACCGGCAGCTCCTGCCAGTGTCAGTCAGCCAGCAACTGGGCACGATACTGCCCCGGTGTCGATCCGGTCCATTTCTTGAACGCCTTGTCGAAGGCACTCAGTTCCGAAAAATGTAACTGCTGTGCGATCGCCTCCATGGCCAGGTTGGGATCAGCCAGCAGGCGAAGTGCGAAATCCCGCTTCAGGTTGCCCAAAATGCCACTGTACGTGGCGCCCTCTTTCTTCAGTTTTCGCCAATACAGGTTCTCAGAGAGGCCCAGCGAATGGGCGATGTCCGCCTGCTTAAGCCAGCCCGTCTCCCGGTGGAGCACCAGCAGCCGTCGGGTTTGCCTGGTGAACGGCTCCGCCGTGTTTCGCACCAGCATCATGTTGTGATTGTCTTTCAGCATCCGCAACACTTCGTCCTGCGTGGCGGAGAACGGCACATCGATTGCTGCCTCATCAAACACAATCCGGTTATCGTCGGCAGAAAACGTCAGGCGCTCGCCGAACAGGTAACGCAGATGGCTATCGATGGACTGTTCCGGAAAACGGAACGCCAGAATTCTGGGTTTCAGTTCCTCACCAATGAACCAGCTGATCAGTCGCAGCCAGATCAGCAGCATGCTTTGATAGATAAACCGGTAACTGAGGTTTCTGCGCTCATCAAACTTGAGCACCAGGGCCACCGTGCCCGCCTGGCGCACGATCTCCCAGTGGAACTGCTCCGTGAACATTGAAAAGTACAGGTTGCCATAGTCCACCAGTGCCCGCAGAGAACGGCATCCCACAGCGCCCATCGCAAACACTCCAAAGGCCCGCCTGGGTAGCGGTTTGTCCAGAAATCCCAGGAACAGGTCTTCGGTTTCAAACATCACACGTTTAACGAACCCGCTGTACTCGAGTTTGGACACCCGGTGCCCGGTTACTGTCAGTTGCCGATCAGTCAGTTGCCATTCCGACAGAAGGCGCTGTGCAACAGGCGACCGCACCCCGATGCCTTCCAGTACATCCCCGAGAAAAGGCATGGGGATGGTTTGCGTCATTAGGTGTTCTTGCAGGGAGTTCAATGGAGCGACCATTCGCGTCATCCAACCAAGGATTGCCGATCTATCGATACAATCTATCGGAGAACGCAAGAAATGGACAAGTCGGCGGCAGGATTTGAACCTGCCGTCCTGGCGAGGCAGACGGTAGGTTGATCAGACCAGGGACGGCAATGCCAACAGCCGTCCGGAACCATCCAGACCACCATGGCCGGAGGCCCCTACCCGTGCATCGATCGGACGAA
Organism: Marinobacter xestospongiae; assembly: GCF_023156385.1. Lineage (GTDB taxonomy): Bacteria > Pseudomonadota > Gammaproteobacteria > Pseudomonadales > Oleiphilaceae > Marinobacter > Marinobacter xestospongiae. The sequence goes on along the minus strand of NZ_JAKZAK010000005.1, from coordinate 243,292 downwards.
CAACGCCTGTTAGAACGCTGTCTTGAATTGTTGCAAGAGAAAACCACGACCCTGTCGTCGGCAAGCCATGCCTCGCCGGTCGAACGATATATCGATCCAGAGCGGTTTGAGCGTGAGATGCAGACCATCCACCAACAGCTTCCGCTGGCCTACCTGCACAGCAGCGAACTGCCGGGGCCACACCATTTCCGGTCCCTGGAGACACACACGGGTGCAGTCCTGTTCACCCGCGGCGAAGACGGCAAGGTCAACGCCTTTCACAACGCCTGCCGGCACCGTGGCGCCAGGGTCGAATCCCGGGCCTCCGGCTGTGCCAAGGCCTTTTCCTGCCCCTACCACGCGTGGCGCTACGGCTCAGATGGGGCGCTGCTCTCAGTCCCCTTCGAACAGACCTGCTTTCCTGGTCTGGACAAGCAGGCCCACGGCCTCAGCGCCATCCCCTGCGTGGAAACGCACGGGTTCATCTGGCTGTGCCCGGCCGCCGAAACCCAGGCGGATGCGGAACAGCAGCTCAAGCAGCACCTGGCCCCTGTGGAAGGCGACCTCACCTGGCTGGGACTGGATCAGCTCCACGTTTTCAAACAGCATCGCCGACGCTGGCGCTGCAACTGGAAGATCGTGACCGAGGGTGGACTGGAAACCTATCACTTCAAGTTCGCGCACAAGAACAGCATCGGTCCGTATTTTCTGAGCAACACCTGCGTTACTGATCAACTGGGCGCGCATTTTCGGGTCGTCATGCCCACGGAGCGACTGCGGGACGTTACCCGCGATTCACTGAGGGAAGCCCGACTCAGGGACGTCGCCCACATTGTCTACGGGTTGGCGCCACAGACCACACTGCTGGTCCAGAAAGCCCATGTCGACTGGATTCAGATGATTCCGGTGAGCGCCGATGAAACCGACATCGTGATCACATCGCTGATCCCGACACCGCCGGCCGCGCTGAGTGAGGAGGCCCTGAGCCATTGGCAACGCAACATGGCCATCTCCATCGCCACGCTGGATGAGGATTTTGAACTGGGCGAATCAATTCAGGCGGGACTGACCAGCGGCGCCAACCAGTCCCTGACCTTCGGGCGTAATGAAGGCGCCCTGGAGGCCTACAATCGCTGGGTTGAGGACAGGTTGGAAGCGGCCCGGCAGACCTGCAAGTCTGCCAAATGAGACGCCCGTGGCTGTCGTAAAACCAGCGCTAAACCGGCGCCACAATCCCCAGCGTCTGGTTTACCGCGTCGCGGATCTCCCGGTAGCGTTCGGGGTTGTGGCTGAGTGTGTCGAGGCTGTCTTCGGGGAAGATGTCTTTGAGCTTCTGCCTGGCCTCGTCCCCGGCTACCACGGCGGGTAGCAGCTGTTCGAGGCATCGCAGCATGACTTCCGGCGACACCGATGCGCCGGGAGATGCCCCCAGCAAGGTGCCGTAAGTCTTGTCGCTGGACACGATGATCTCGGTGCCCATCTGCAGGTCGCCATCCTTGATGATCTGCACCCGCTGGCCGGCTTCCACCGCTTTCCAGTCGAACTTGCGGCTGATGCCCGGCGCGAAATTCTCCAGCTCCGCCAGCATGCTGCTCTCGCCTTTAAAGGTTTCAGAGACCAGATACTTCACTAGCGGGAAGTGCTCCAAGGCAACGTTCAGCAGGCCCGGCAGATCGTGTAATCGCATGGACCGGAGGTAGTCGATGAAGCCACGGCCTTTTTCCAGAACCGGCTTGAAGGACGCAAATGGCCCGAACAGCAGATAGTGCTGGCCGTTCGCCACCCGCAGATCCAGGTGTGGCACAGACATGGGCGGGGCGCCCACTTTGGCCTTGCCGTAGGTCTTGGCCCGGTACTGGTCGGCCTGCTCCCTGGTGATGGCCGCCTGCAGGAACCGCCCTCCTACCGGAAAACCACTGAAGCGGGCGCGGAATGGCAGGTGGCTCTTTTTCAGAAGTGGGAAGGCGCCGCCCCCGGCACCGACAAACAACACATCGGCCTTGTACTGAACCGCGTTGCCCATACGCTCGGTTTCCACCAGCCAGCTGCCCGCCGGGCTTCGGTGTACGCGTTTGACGTGGGTGCCGTACTCGATCTTGACGCCAAGCTTGTTCACGGCGTAGTTCGCCATCTGCTCCGTCAGCGCCCCGAAGTTCACATCGGTGCCGGTTTCAATGACGGTGGCGGCCATCTTTTCATGGCGCGGGCGGCCTTCCATGAGGTACGGCAGCCAGCGCTCAATCTCATCAAAGTCCTCGGAGTACTGCATGTGCTCAAAGAAATGATGGGCAGACATTTCCTTGAAGCGCAGTCGCAGCTCTTCAATCGCGGATTCGGAAACGATGGTGCAGTGCTTGGTCTGGTTGATGAACGTCTTGGGGTCCTGGATTGCGCCTTTGTTGACCAGATAGGCCCAGAACTGCTTCGCGACATTGAACTGGGCATGAATCTTCAACGCCTTCTCGACCGAGATGACCTCTTCGTCCACCGGGGTGTAGTTCAGCTCGCAGTTTGCCTCGTGCCCGGTGCCGGCGTTGTTGAACACCCAGGAGTTACCGGCGCCCGGACCTTCCAGGCGTTCCAGAATAGTAACGTCCAGTTCCGGTGCCAGCTCCTTCGCCAACACCGCAAACGTGGTGCCCATAATACCCGCGCCAATGACGATCACTTTCATAACGTCTTCCTACCCATCGTTTTTTCCATTTTTAACAAGCTAGAACCTAGCACGCTTAGGCATACGCGGGAAATCAGGGGCTGGTCCACACCGTTGCGGGTCAGGCGTCCCGGTAGGCGCTCTCACGCCGTTCGTTGATGGCCTTAACCTCGGCGCAGAGCTCGGCGGTGGGCCGGAGCAGCAGCCGTGGGATGCCGATCGGTTCACCGGATTCCAGGCAATAGCCAAAGTCGCCGGTGGCGATGCGGCGCATGGCGGCCTCGATCTTGGGCAGCAGTTTGCGCTCGCGATCCACAATGCGCAAAGCCAGCCGGGACTCCTCCTCGTAGGCGGCACGGTCGGCATCGTCGTTGTGTTCGGGCGGGTTCGCCAGGGTCTGTTTGGCAGCCTCAATGCTGTCCATGGTGTCCTGGCGCAGTTGCTCCAGTGTGGCCTTGAAGAAGGCGATCTGCGCCTCGTTCATGTAATCCGCCTCTGGGGCTTCCAGCAGTTCTTCCTTCGTCAGCATTCCATTCATTCCGTCAGATAGTTTGTTCTTGGCCGTAACCGGCGTTGTTTTGAGTCGGCAGATAATACCGGGTTTTTCAGGTGATTGGCTGTTTGATCGACACAGAGTTGATCTCTACCCGGAAAACAATGTTATAACATAACACCTACGTTTGCCGAGGAACGGCTGAGTACTCGCCAAACACCGACAGCAACAAACCCACCGTCCAGCCTCCTGGAGACCCCCTGTGACAGCCCTGTTGAAAGCCCCCCATCCCCCATCTGCAGTTGAAAGCGAAGCTGCCGACTGCCTGACTGAGATTTTTCGCGATACCGTGAACCTGGCCATCTGGCAACGCCGTCTGGATGCGCCCCTGCATGCGTTCGCCGATGCGGTGCTGGCGCACTCCGACAGCCTGGAGCGCTTTATCAGCGTCGGCCCCGGAGAGTCCGCACATGAGCTGCTGCCGGCCTGGGCGGCCAACCTTCCCGGCTCCAGCGCCTTCCTGGCGGACCTTGATCACCTGATCGAGATGTTCCGCTGCCTGTTCGAGCCTGCGGCGGTTGGTGTTCGGCTTCACGCCCTGCAACGGCCGATGTGCCCCCGGTTCCACACCGACCGGGTTCCGGTGCGGCTACTGAGCACGTATCTGGGGCCGGGTACGGAGTGGCTGCCGGAGTCCTGTGTGGTTCGCCACGGGGACACGGGGCGGCTGCCGGACCAGACCGCCAGCGCCGCGGAGATTCGCCATGTCCCTACCGGCGCGGTGGCACTGCTCAAGGGTGAGGCCTGGATCGGCAACGAAGGTCACGGTGTGGTGCACCGCTCACCTTGCGGGCGGGGTGATCCCCGGCTGTTGATTGGTCTCGACTGGCTCAGTGAGTGATGGCGGCTGACGACTGTCCTGCCGTCACCTGCAAGCCTCCCAGAACGGTTTTCAGGTGATCGTCCAGCAGCCTCTCGGTGTCCAGGGGAGCATAATCGGCAAACAGGATCTGCCAGATCGCGGCGATCATTGGCGCTCCCGCCAGAACCTGCGGCGCCACCTGCCCTGAGCCCTGGCGGAACTCCCCGCTGGCCTCGCCATCCTGCAGGCATTGCCGAATGGCCGCCGTACCGGGTTCAACGATATTGGAATAATAGAATTGCCGGAGATTTTCATGCTTTGGCCCCTCGGCGATCATCAGTCGCAGGATGGTGCGAAAATCTCCGGTCCCCAGAAAACGGCCCAGCGAGCGGACCAATTGCTCCAGGCGCTCTGTCGGTGGCCGGCTCGCCAGGGTGGCCGCCTGTCGGACGGAGTCCAGCGCCGGCCCCACCACATCCCGAACCATGCCCTGAAACAGGTCTTCCTTGTTCTTGAAGTAGAGGTACACCGTTCCCTTGGCCACCTCGGCCTCCCGGGCAACGTCGTCCATACGGGCTGCCTCGAAGCCGTGTTCGTCAAAGACCTTTAGCGCGGCTCTCACCAGATCCTCACGGCGGCGGCGCTGGGAGCGCGTTAAGGGCTTGTCCTCGTTATCAGAATTCATTGGCTGCTTCTCCTGGCAGATGTCGGTGCCGGTTTCTTGCTGATGCAGAAGTGCTTATATCGATTCCATCGGTATTGCGTCAACTGACCAGTCAGTCATATTATGACTCATCAGTCATTTTATGTAATCCAACCTGGAGCCGCTGACCAAAAAGGCCATTGGCGCCCCAACCCGGACATCGTTATGCCGACGCTCACTCCTTCGATACTGTTCAACCTGGCCGGCCGGCGGCTTGGCTTTACCCTGGCTGCCGCCGGCGGCCTGCTGTTGATGGCCTGCTCGCCACCGCCGGAACCCAAGATGCCGGTCGCACGCACGGTGATGGTCAGCCCGGCCGACGTCGCCGCCGACAGGCTGATGACGTTCAGTGGCACCGTGCAGGCCCGCCGTCGTTCTGTACTGGCATTCGAAACCGGCGGCATGATCCGGTCTCTGGACGTGGACCTGGGTGACACCGTTGAACGCCACCAGCCCCTTGCCACCCTGGATGACGAGGCCCTGCGACTGGACCTGAGGGCCCGCCGCGCCAACCTGGCCAACGCCGAGGCCGACCGGCGGGAGGCCGAACTGGACTACCGGCGTCGGCTGGCGTTGGCAGACACCGGCGCCACCTCACGCTCCGCCATTGACCAGACCCAGGCCCGGTTTGAGCGGGCACAGGCACAGGTCGACGCGCTCAAGGCCGAGGTTGCACAGGCACAGGACCGACTGGAGGACGCAACACTCCTGGCGCCGTTTCGGGGCGAAGTTACCGAGCGACTGGCGGAGCCGGCCGAGTTTGTCGCCGCAGGCCAGCCGATTCTCCACCTGATTGGCGAGCGAGACGGCCTTGAAGCGACCATCCACGTTCCCGGTCCGGTCCGGGAGGCGCTGGAGACTGGCCAGACCCTGGCGGTCTCGGTGCTGAATCACGGACGATCAACCACTGGCGTTGTCGCCCGGATTGGCTCCCAGGCCAACCGGGCCGGGCTGTTTCCAATCACCCTCACGCTGGCAACCGACGATATCTCCCTGCGCCCTGGAGAGACCATTGAGGCCACCTGGGACCAACACCCTGACGCAACGCCCCTGTTGATTCCGGTAACGGCCTATATCCCGGCCGGCCAGCGAATCGGGCGGGTCTTTGTGGTTGAGCAGGTTAACGGGCAGTCGCAGCTCGCCGCCCGGGAGGTGGTGCTGGGTGAGCTTGGCGGTCAGCACATTGAAGTGCTCTTCGGGCTGGAACCCGGTGAGCTGGTGGTCCAGAAAGGCGTTAACTTGCTGCAAGCCGGCCAGACCGTCCGAACGGCGGGTGTTGGCATTGCGCGATACAACCAGTGAGGAATGACGGATGAACCTTACCGAAGCCGCGTTCCGATTCCGTCCGGTGGTGCTGTTGTCCGTGCTGGCGCTCATGCTCTATGGCGCCCTGAGCTTTTTCTCCTTACCGGCGCGGGAAGATCCCAAGATCACCATTCGCGAGGCGATCGTTTCAACCAGCCTGCCAGGGCTTCGCGCGGACCGGGTCGAAGCCCTGATCACCCGCCCCCTGGAAGAAGCCATCCTCGGTGTCAGCGGGGTGGAAGAACTGCGTTCGGTATCATCGGACGGCCAGTCCATTATCTACGCCAAGGCCTATGACCGGCTCAATGAACTGGATCAGGTGTGGGACGAGGTGGAAGAAGCAGTCACCGAGGCCACGCCAGCCCTGCCCGAGGGGACCCACCCGCCCAGGGTCAACGACAGCTTCGGCGATGTAGGCATCATCACCCTGGCGCTGACCGGTAGCGATTACAGCCTTGCGGAACTCCATGACTTTGCCGAACACAGCCGGGAGGTAATCCGCACCCTCGCCGGTACCCGCAAAGTCGAGATCATCGGCACGGTTGAGCAGCGCATCTTCATTGAGGTCTCCGGCGCCCGTCTCGCGGAACTGGGCATTCCACCGGATGCCATTGCCGCCGCCCTGCAATCCCGCAACAGCCTCCAGCACGGCGCACTGCTCGATTCCGGCGACCGGGCTTTTTCGCTGGTCCCGAGCGGTGAGTTCCAGACCATCACCGATATTGAGCAGGTGTTGATTGCGGTGCCTGACGAAAGCCCGAAAGACACAACAGAAGCGAATGCGGTGATCCGCCTTGGAGAAATTGCCAACATCACTCGCGGCTATGCCGATCCGGCGCCACGGCGGGCCTATTTCAACGGTAAGCCGGCGGTGGTCCTGTCCATCATCATGCAACCGGACCAGAGCGTGCTGGATTACTCCGAGCGGGCACAGGTGCTGCTGGACGACCTGGCCGCAACGTTGCCTGTGGGCCTGGATCTGGATGTCATCACCTGGCAGGCGGATCAGGTGGAGAACGCCGTCTACGGTGTCTCTTCCAGCGTGGTGCAGACCCTCGCCATCGTGTTGGCGTTTGTGGTGCTGTTCCTTGGCGTGCGTACCGGGCTGATCGTCGGCGCCATCATTCCCGCCGTTATGCTGATCACGCTGGCAATGATGGCGTTCCTTGGAATGAGTCTGGAACGCATGAGCCTGGCGACACTGGTCATCGCCCTGGGCCTGCTGGTGGACAATGGCGTGGTCGTTGCGGAACACTTCAAACGACTGCTGATGGAAGGCCGCAACCGTCAGCAGGCGCTGACCCTGACCGGCCGTGAACTGGCCCTGCCCCTGCTCTCCTCGTCGCTGACCACCATCCTGGTGTTCCTGCCGCTGATGATGGCGGAACACGCCTCCGGCGAGTACACCCGCAACATCTCGCTGGTCATCCTTATCTCCCTGTTGTCGTCCTGGGTACTGGCGCTGACCGTGACCCCGACCCTGTGTTACCTGTTCATCAAGGTCCCGGCGAAAACAGCAACGCCGGCCCCGGGCCTGTTCAACCGCGTTGAGATGGCCTACGCCGGTGTGCTGACCCGGATTCTCCGGCACCGGCTGGCCTTTGTGCTGGCGATGTTTGCCCTGTTGCCCCTTGGCGCCTATCTGGTCAAGACCACCCCAGCCAAGTTTTTTCCGGACAGCGACCGCGCCCAGATCCTGGTCTACGTCAACCTGCCCGCGGGGGTAACGACCCGCACCACCAACGACCGCCTGCAGGCGATGATGCGTCTGATTGCCGATAACGAACGCTACCCGGAACTGGAGGACTTTGCCGCCTATGCCGGCTTCGGCGGCCCCCGCTTCGTGCTCTCGCTGGCACCACTGGAACCGGCTGCGAATGCGGGGTTTATCGTGATCAATGCCCGCAACCGGGACGCCGCTGCGGCTGCCATTCCCCGTCTTCGTGATGACTTCAGGCATGGATTCGCGGATGTCGAGGCACGAATCTCCGGCATGTTCCTGGGGCCGTCTGACCCCAACGTCATCCAGATCCAGGTCAAGGGCCCGGATGCCGATTACATCGTTGCGCAGTCGCAGGTCATCGAAGACATGCTGACATCGATACCCGGCACCATCGATGTCTGGAGCAACTGGTACAACCCGGTCACACGGGTGAATGTGGAGGTCGACCAACACCTGGCGCAGCGCGCTGGCGTTACGTCCGAAGACATTGGCAACGCCCTCACCAGCTACGTCAGTGGTCGAACGATGGCACAGTTCCGCGAGGGAGATGAGGTGTTTGCCATTGTCGCCCGGGCGATTGCCGGCGAGCGCCAGGACCCCGGTCGGCTGAAAACCGCTCCGGTGTTTCCCCAGGGCTCGGCAGACGCGGTGCCACTGGCGCAGATTGCCAGCATCAATACGCAGCCGGGTTTCGGATTCATTCATCGGGAGGATCTGGTCCGCACGGTGACGGTGGAGGCACGCAACCTGACGCTCTCGCCGGAGGACATGGCGCCGATACTGCAGCCCAAACTCGATGCCCTGAACCAGCATCTGGCCCCCGGCCACGTGGTGGAGTTCGACGGCATCGTCAAAGACTCTCAGGTTGGCCGGGCGGCGCTGTTTGCCGGCTTTCCGCTCTGCCTTGGGCTTTCGGTACTGCTGCTGGTCGCCCAGTTCAATGGCTACCGGCGACCGCTGATCGTCGTGCTCACCATTCCGCTGGTAATCATCGGCGTTGGTATGGGGCTGCGGATCATGCAGGCCCAGTTTGGTTTCATGGTGATTCTCGGAATGCTGGCCCTGGCGGGCATCATCGTGAACAATGCCATCATGCTGATCGACCGGATCGATATCGAACGACGGCAGAGCCGGCGGCCGGATTCTGATATTGTCATCAGCGCCAGCGTTCGGCGTCTGCGGCCCATTCTGATGACAACCATCACCACCATCGTTGGCCTGTTGCCACTGATTCTCGGCAAAGACGTGCTGTTCTATGGCATGGCCTCCAGCATGGCATTTGGCCTTGCGGTCGGAACCATTCTGACCCTGGGTGTGGCACCGGCCCTGTACTGTCTGTTCTTCGGTATCCGCATACCCGGACACGCAGATCGCGAGCCGTCATAAACCGTCGCCGATTTCAGGAATCCCTCGTCAGGAAACCTCACCATTGACCAAACACAGTATCCAACCGGGCCCGCCGTTGTCTGCGCCGCCACTGTCTTCGCCGCTACAGTCTCCGCCCCCGGGCCAGGCGGCGGAACGGCCCCGGTTCCGGCGTTACTCCATGTCGTCCCGCTACCTGTGGGTGTCGCTGCTGGCGGCGCTGGTGCCATTGCTGTCGTTTGCGGCGCTTTACGACAGCTACTTTTCTGAACTGGTCTCGCGACTGACGGACGAGCGACTGGCCACCCGCACCGCAGCCACCAAGAACGAGTTTCAGGTCTACCTGAACGAACGACGCTACGAACTGGCGGCGCTGGCCGACCAGTTCGATACCCCGGGTATCTTCACGGAGGGCGGCAGTGACCAGCTATCCCCCACCCTGCGGGACCTGCTGATTCTGCAGGCGGAACAAAAGGCGCTCTACGGCGTGGCGTTCTTCGATGCCGACCAGAACCTGGTCTGGACCTTTCCCGATGGTGCCCTGAGCCGGGAACGCTATGACCGGATGAAGGCCACCCCCGCCATCGATTTCGAGGGTGCCCAGCTGATCGGACCGGAGCCCCCGTCCTGGGATCGGCCACCGGTACTGCTGATGAAGCAATCGGTTGCGCTCAATGGCGGGACCGTCAATCAAAGCGGCACCGGCACCCGCGACCACACGCCTGCAATCGGACTGATTGTGCGGTTCAATTCCCTCGCGGCCATCGCCGGCAGTTTGCAGGTCGACGGTGTAATCCGGCCCCGCCTTAGCCTGCCGGATGGCCGCACCTACGACACCGTTGGCCAACTGGTACCCAGCCCGGAAACCCTCGTTGGCAGCTACCCGCTGCTGCCTGGCTGGTACCTGGAACTGGAACAGACCCGGGCCCTGGTTGAGCCGTCCAGCGCGCGCATGCGCTACGTGTTGATCCTGCTGGTCACCGGCACCGCCAGTTTCCTGCTGATCATTCACCTGGTGATCTCCCGCCGGCTGAAACGACAGATGGACGCGCTGATTGAGAGCGTTGAACACGTCGCCAATGGCGACCTGGAAACCCCGGTGGCGCAATCCTCCAGCCGCGAGGTCAAAGCTCTTGCGGAATCCATCGAACGCATGCGGCATCAGCTCAAACAGGTCATTCGCTCCACCCTGGAGGTCGATCGACAGGCTTCCCTTGGCAAGCTGGCCGCCGGACTGGCTCACGACATCCGCAACCCACTCACCACCATGCTGACGACCCTGCAGGCCCTGATCAAACGGGAACCCAACGCCAGCCACCGTGAGATGCTGGCAATGCTGGAGGACGAGGTTCAACGGGTTAACGAGGTTATCGGTAACCTGCTGAACTTCGCCCGGCCCAGGGAACCACAGGCAGAACCCATTCTGGTACGGCAACTGTTCGACAGCCTGACCGCGCTGGTGACAGCGTCCGCCCGCCGCCAGAATGTGACGCTCACGGTAAACTGTCCGGCCAACCTTACGGTGCATGCCGACGCCGGCCAGTTACGCCAGATGCTGATGAACCTGGTGCTCAATGCCCTGCAGGCGCTGCCCCACGGCGGTCAGGTCTGGCTGGATGCCGAGGCCATCGACCAGAGCCTCATGCTCTCGGTGCGCGACAACGGTCCCGGTATTCCAGAGCACCAGCGCCAACGGGTCATCGAGCCGTTCTTCACCACCAAGAGTACCGGCACTGGCCTGGGGTTGGCGATCTGCCACACCCTGGCCGTCAAGAATGGCGGCCGTCTGACCATTGAGAGCACGCCAGGCCAGGGCGCAACTGTTAGTATTCGATTCCCGATCGGTGAAGGTATGGAGTTGGAAGCATGAGCGCCGTCCGCGTCCTGGTGATAGATGACGAACACAACCTGGTCCGCAGCATCCGGTTTGCGCTGGAAGACCAGGCAATGTCCGTGGCTGGCGCCCACACCGGCGCAGACGGCATCAAGGCCATCGACACCGAGCGCCCGGATGTGGTGTTGCTGGATCTGGGCTTGCCGGACATCTCCGGCCTGGAAGTATTGGCCGAACTCAAGACCGCATACCCGGAACTGCCGGTGATCATGATCTCCGCCCACGGCGACACCCGGGCTGCCGTCAAAGCGGTGAAAGATGGCGCGGTGGACTACATCACCAAGCCGTTCGACTGGGACGAATTGGTGCTGTTGATCCGGCGCTCCAGTGAGCGTTTCCGCATCAAGCGGGAACTGACCTACCTGCGCCAGCGGCAATCACACGCCGACCGGATCATCGGATTCAGTGATCCGGTCCGGCAGCTCAAGCGCACCATTGAGCAGGTTGGCCAGAGCAACACCCGAACCGTGTTGATCTCCGGGCCCTCAGGTACCGGCAAGGCGCTGATAGCCCGCAGTGTGCACGACTTCCGGATGCAGGAAGCACCGTTTATCGAAGTCAACTGCGCTGCGTTGCCGGAGCAACTGATTGAAGCTGAGCTGTTCGGTGCCGAGAAAGGTGCCTATACCGGCGCTACCCAGAGCCGGGCGGGACTGATCGCCCTGGCCGACGGCGGCACCCTGTTCCTGGATGAAATCGGTGAACTGCCGCTGCCGCTGCAGGCAAAGCTGCTCAGTTTCCTGGAGAATCGCAGCTACCGGCCGGTCGGGGCCAGTCGCGAGTTCCAGGCGGAGGTGCTGGTGATTGCCGCCACCAACCGGGACCTCAAGGCCGAGTCCGAAGCCGGCAACTTCCGTGCAGATCTCTACTACCGCCTCAACATCCTCCCCATCGACGCGCCAGGCCTGGCCGGCCGGCCGGAGGACATCGACCTGCTGCTGAACTACTTCGGCGAGCGCTTTGCGGCCCAGGAGGCGTCCGAGCCACCGCGCTGGCATCCGGAGGTGGTTCGCCGTCTGCAGGGCTACCACTGGCCTGGAAACGTGCGGGAGCTGCGCAACCTGGTGGAGCGGATGACCATCCTGCACCCTGGCCGCGAAATCACCCCAGACCGCCTGCCCGACGAGTTCCACCATCACGACACCACCACGGCACCGGCCGCCCGTTACGCCGACGCGGTGGAAGCCCGCGAGAAAGAACTGATACTCCAGGCCCTGAGGGAAACCGACTGGCGCAAGGGCGAAGCCGCCGAGCGTCTGGGTATCTCCCGTCATGCCCTTAAACGGCGGATTCAACGCCTGGGCATCGAGGCCTAGACGCCATGGCATTGCCCCGGTTTCTGTCCGCTGTCCTGCTGTCTCTGCTGCTGGTCTGTGCCCGGGTCGAGGCGCGGGTTACCCTGGGTGTTCCCGCAGCCCAGGCCGACGTACAGGTCGGCTGTCTGTTTCCGCTCGACGGCCGGGGTGGTCTCTATGGCAAGGACAGCCTGGTCGGCATCCGGCTGGCGCTGGAATGGCTTGAGCAGCAGGAGACTCCCTATCCCAGCCTGCATATCATGGTGGAAGACAGCCGCTCCCGGGTTTCCCGGGCCGTGCGCCTGGTGCGGGGGTTTGTTCGTGAGGACAATGCCCGCTTCCTGTGCGGTGTCGTCAATTCCGCCATCGCCTGGGCCGTCTCCCAGGTCGCAGAGTCGGAGCGTGCATTCTTCATTGGCACCGACCACGCCTCCACCCGATTGACGGAAGCGCCGGTGTCGCCCTATTACTTCCGCGTCAACAACAACATTCACCAGTCCATGACCGCGGCAGCGGCCTACATCCGGGATCGCTTTCCGCTCCCCGACAACCGGCCACTGCGGCTGTCCTACCTAGGCCCGGATTACGACTATGGCTACCGCATGTGGCGGGATTTCCGGGACGCCCTGACGGACCAGGGGGTGGACTTCGAGATCGTGACGGTGCTGTGGCCACGGCTGTACGAGCCCAACTATGCCCCCTACATTCACGCGCTCACCGAACAGCCGGCCGATCTGGTGGTGAATGCCCTGTGGGGCGGCGATCTGGTGGCCTTTGTGCAGCAGGCCAACCAGACCCCGCTGTTCCACCGCACACGGGTCGCCAACTTCGACACCGGCGGCAACTACGAAGTGCTGGCGGCCCTGGGTGAGAACATGCCCTCCGGACTGATTCTCTCCGCCCGCCACCACAACAACTGGCCGCAAACCGCGTACAACCGCTGGTTTGTACAACGCTTTCACGAGCTCAGCGGCCGTTACCCCTCTTATGCCGCCGAAGGCGCCTACGCCGGCATCCTGGCCATTGCCGAGGCCATTCAGACGGCCGGGACCGACGCCAGTGACGCCGACGTTCAGCGGGCGCTTGAGCATCTGCAACTGAAACTGCCCGAGGACCCGCCCGGGTTCACCTCGTTCATGGACCCGGACACCCACCAGCTGCAGCAGGTGATCTCTATCGGCACCAGCACCGCCGACGATGGCCTGCCGCCGGCCAGCAAGCTGCTGAACGACTGGTACATACACTACCCGCCATCGAACTCCCCCACCTCTGACTAACTCCGAATCGCCTCTGCGCGATCTGAGGGCTGTAGCTGCAAGGCGCGGTTCGCAGCCAGTGGCCGTCGGAGCGAAAAGCGCTCATTGCGCAGCGCAACCTGAGCGGATACCGCTCACGCCATCATTTTTCTTTCTTTCCAAAAAGACAGTTACGCCTTTAATTACAAATAGTTAGGAAATATCAGGGAACTGGCACTGCGGTTGCTATACCGCTAATGCACCGAGCTTTGAGCGCGCTATCAGCCACCTACAACAACGTAACGAGGCCGTTCCCGATGAAAGCACTGCCAACGATCTTCCTACCGTTATTGCCAATCTGACACCGCTGTCATCGTCGGAGACACCACCGGGCAGCCCATGGTGCTGAGCATTGCCGCGACCAGGCTGCCCGCCTGTGTGGTCCGATGAACACAGGCGGTGCCTAACTGTCGTGTCTGAGCGCCGTACCAGATCGCTGCAACGAATCGTCATTCACCCCAACTGTCATACAAAAACAGGAGCCTGCAATGATCCCATTGAAAGACCCATCGCTACTCAAGAGCCACTGCCTGGTGAACGGGCAGTGGCTGGAATCCCGCTCCCAGGAAACCTTTGCCGTCATCAACCCGGCCAATGGCGACACTGTTGGCACGGTTCCCAGCTTCGGGCCGGATGAAATCCCCGCCATTATCGATGCGTCCCGGGTTGCGCAGGCGGCGTGGGCCAAACGCACAGCCAAGGACCGTTCCGCGATTCTGCGTCAGTGGTTTGAACTGATGCTGGAGCATGTCGACGATCTGGCGCTGATCATGACCACCGAACAGGGCAAGCCACTGGCTGAAGCCCGTGGCGAGATTGCTTACGCAGCCTCGTTCATCGAGTGGTTTGCCGAGGAAGCCAAGCGCCTTTACGGCGATACCATCCCTGCGCCCCATGCCGATCAACGCCTGACCGTGCTGCGCCAACCCATCGGGGTGACCGCCGCCATCACCCCCTGGAACTTCCCGGCCGCGATGATTACCCGTAAGGCAGCACCGGCTCTGGCAGCTGGCTGCTCGATGATTGTACGGCCGGCGGATCTTACGCCACTGACCGCGTTGGCCCTTGGCGAACTGGCCCAGCGGGCAGGCGTTCCGGCCGGGGTCCTGCAGATCGTCACCGGGCCGGCCAGCAAGATCGGCCAGGTACTCACCGACAGTGAAAACGTGGCCAAGCTGTCATTCACCGGCTCCACCGAAGTGGGCCGGCTGTTGATGGCGCAATGCGCACCGACAATCAAGAAACTGTCGCTGGAACTGGGCGGCAACGCACCATTCATCGTCTTCGACGATGCGGATCTGGATAAAGCGGTCCAGGGCGCCATCGCCTCCAAATACCGTAACGCCGGCCAGACCTGCGTGTGCGCCAACCGGATTCTGGTGCAGCGTGGGGTCTATGACGCCTTTGCCGACAAGCTCGCCACCGCGGTGCGCGCCCTGAACGTCGGAAACGGCACCGAAGACGGCGTCGACATTGGCCCGATGATCGAAGAGAAAGCCATCCGCAAGGTGGAAGAACACATCGCCGATGCGGTCGAGAAAGGCGCCACCCTGCTCCATGGCGGCGAACGTCTGGGCGGGCTGTTCCTGACACCCGCCATCCTGACCGGCGTGACACCCGCCATGAAAGTCGCCAGGGAAGAGACCTTTGGCCCGATGGCCCCGCTGTTCGTGTTCGATACCGAAGAAGACGCCATCGCCATGGCCAACGACACCATCTTCGGCCTCGCCGCCTACTTCTACACCCGCGATCACGGCCGTTCCGTGCGGGTGGCAGAAGCCCTGGAGTACGGCATGGTCGGCCACAACACCGGCCTGATCTCCAACGAAGTCGCGCCTTTCGGCGGCATGAAGCAGTCCGGGCTTGGCCGTGAAGGTTCCAGATACGGCATCGATGAATACCTTGAACTCAAGTACATCTGCAGCGCGTTCTGAAGCGCCCCACAGAGCAACTCAATCCATCGGATAAACAGGAGAAAAACATGCCAGAAGGTATCAAGCCATTCACGTTCGACACACCGGGTGCCATGCACATGGAATGGGGCGCCGCCGGTCGGCTGGGAGAGATTCTGGGTGACTGGTTCCGCCAGCGCAATCTGCTGATCGTCACCGACAAATTTCTCCACCAGAACGGTCTGCTGGAGCCTGCCAAGGCGTCCCTGGCCGATGCGGGCTTCCAGGTCACCGTGTTCGACGACGTGGTCGCCGATCCGCCCGAAGCCGTGGTGACGGAGTGCGCCGAACGCGGCAAGACGGCAGGCGCCGATGTGGTGCTGGGCTTTGGCGGCGGTTCGTCCATGGACATCGCCAAACTGGTGGCAGTGATGCTGACCTCCGACCAGCCACTGGCGGACATGTATGGTATTGGCAACGTCACCGGTGCGCGCACGCCGCTGGTACAGATTCCGACCACCTCCGGCACCGGCTCGGAAGTCACCAACATCACCATTCTTACGACTGGTGAAACCACCAAAATGGGCGTGGTGTCCCGGCAACTCTACGCTGATCGCGTGCTGCTGGACGCCGAACTGACCGTAGGACTGCCGGCCAGCGCCACCGCCGCCACCGGGATCGACGCCATGGTCCACGCCATTGAGGCGTACACCTCGGTTAACCGCAAGAACCCGCTCTCCGATGCCCTGGCGCGGGAAGCACTGAAGCTGCTCGCCAATAACCTGGTACCCGCCTGCCGGGATGGCGGCGACCGTTCGGCCAGGGAGGCCATGTTGCTGGGGTCCAACCTGGCGGGTCAGGCGTTCTCCAACAGTCCGGTAGCCGCAGTTCATGCCCTGGCCTACCCACTGGGCGGCCACTTCCACCTGCCCCACGGCCTGACCAACGCGCTGATGCTCGGGCCGGTACTGCGCTTCAACATGAAGGCCGCTGCGCCGCTGTATGCGGAACTGGCGGACGTTCTGTTCGGCCCGTCAGACGAGGACGTCAACGCCCGCGCCACCAGGTTCGTCGACCACATGCAGGAGCTGATGAACGACTCTGGCGCGCCGCAACGGCTGCGGGATGTGGCGGTGCCTGAGGACAGCTTACCGACCCTGGCACGGGACGCGATGCTGCAAACGCGGCTGCTGATGAACAACCCGGTGGAAGTCACCGAAGCCGACGCCCTGGCGCTCTATCGGGAAGCCTACTGACTCACGGGAACACGCCGAATATCAGTTAATCCAAAGCATTAAAAACTGAAATTATCTAACTGAATATAAAAGAGTTACAACAATGAAATATACACGCGTAGACGGGCAGGAAACGCCCTATTGGGGCGTTGGGCCATTCAAGGTGCGGCTGCCGTTTGTTCACTACCGTATTGAGTGGCCGGACTACTTTCAGGGCCTGCTGATGTGCGCTGTCGACCTGGCGGCCATCCCCCTGATGACCGAACTGCTGGGCATGCCCTTCGAGGTGGCATTGGCGGTGGTGATCATGAACGGCATCCTCTACCTGCTGCACCACCTGGTTGGCGATCCGGTCGTTCCCGGCTGGATCACCCCCGCGATCCCGTTGCTGATGGCCTATTGCGCCACCTTCCCGGAGGGCCCGGAGCGAATACATGCGCTAGTGTCATTCCAGCTGCTACTCGGTCTGTTCGCCATTGGCATCGGCGCCAGTGGACTTGCTCACCGGGTGGTTGGCGCCATACCCCAGGCAATCAAGTCCGGGGTGATCATTGGTGCTGGCGTTGCCGCAGTGATCACTGTGTTCAAGGTGGATGGCCGCTTTGATACCTACCCCATCACCATCTCACTGGCCGTGGGGATCGCCTTCTACGTGATCTTCTCCCGCCACTTCGCCCGTCTGAAACGGGAGAATGCGCTGTTTGGCATGATCGGCAAACTGGGCATCTTCCCGATCATCGCACTGGCGATCATTATCGCTCCGACCTTTGGTGAAGCCTCCTGGCCGGACATCAAGTGGGGCTTCTCCAACCCGGACTTTGTCACCCTGTGGCAGGAGTACACCGTCTTCGGTCTGGGTTTCCCGCCCATCGAAATGTTCCTGACCGCCATTCCCACAGTTCTGGCGGCCTACATCGTGTTGTTTGGCGACGTGCTGCAGAGCAAGGCCATCCTCGATGAGGCCGATCATGAGCGTCCCGATGAAAAGATCGACTACGATCCTGATCGTGCGCACATGGCCTTTGGCGCCCGCAACTCAGCCATGTCGATTCTCGGCCCGGACGTAACCATGTGCGGTCCGCTGTGGGCCGCCATGCACGTGGTGATCGTGGAGCGTTTTACCCAGGGCAAGAAAGCCATGTACTCCATTATTGGTGGCGCCGGCTCGTTCCGCTGGGGCACCAACACCGGCCTGCTGTTCATGCCCATTGTCAGCCTGGTGCAGCCGATTCTCGGCATCGCCCTGGCGCTGACTCTGCTGATCCAGGGCTATGTATCGGTACGGATCGGGGTTATGGAAGCCCGGTCCCAGCGTGACCTGGGCATCGCCGGTATTGTCGCCGCGGTGTTGGCTACCCGGGGCGCAACCTGGGCGTTCGCGGTGGGTGTGGTGTTGTGCCTGCTGGTGTATGGCCGGGACTTCTTCAAGGGAGAGACCGACAACACCTTCGTGAAGGATCAGGAAGCGTAAACCATTGGTGCGCTGGCAGACGCAAGCTCCGCCAGCGCTCCGTAGCTGCAGACTGCCTGGGTCACGACAGTGTCAGGCTGTCAGCCCATGGGCCTTGCCATGGGCCTCCCATTCTGAATCCGGTACGATCACAATCTTGCCCAGGTAGTCGCTACCGCGATTCACGAAATAGCGCTCCGCCTCATGCAATTCCGACAAACGGAAGGCCGCATGCAGCACGGGTTTGAGCTGGCCGCTGCGAATCCACGCCACCAGTTGTTCCGCTTCTTCCCGGGTACCATGGGACACCCCGAAGATCTGCACCTGGTAAAGATAGATCCGCGTCCACATTATCTCAGAAACGTTGCCGGCGCTGGCCCCGGCGATGCTGAGGCGGGGATAGTCGCTGCGGGCGTTCATATCGAAGATCATCGCATCGATGAACCGGTCGGTCATGTCACCGCCAGCCAGATCCATCACCGCGTCCAAGGGCGCACCGCCGGTCATCGCTTTCACCCGTTCCTCAAACCGCCCCATGTCGGAACGGTCCAGTACCGCCTCGGCCCCCAGGGCCTTGAGCGCTTCAGCCTTGCTCTGTTGGCTCAGGGCATAGGGAATCGCGCCCACAATCCGGCACAGCTGGATCAGCGCGGTGCCCACACCACCGCTGGCGCCGGTCACCAGCACCCGCTCGCCGGCCTTGATGCGGGCGGAGGTCATCATGTGATACGCGGTCTGGTAGGAACACATGCCCATGGCGGCAAGCTCGGCGTCATCCAGGTCCGGATTGGGGACGTGATGGAACTGATCCGCCGGCACCACCACATACTCGGCAAAACCGCCATCGGCGCCGTGACCGTAGTAGTCCGGTGTCAGGTTGATGTCCCGGCGCTCATCGGCGTAGATATTGAAATCCAGCAAGCCCCGCTCACCGACGCGGGCCTCATCGACGCCCTCACCCACGGCAGCCACCCGGCCCACGATGTCCGCACCCTGGATTCGGGGAAACGTCAACGTGGGCTCGCCACCCATGGCAAAGGACGTAACCTCCCCCCTGTCCTTGGTCGGGTACAACCCCTCCCGGGCCTTGCGGTCGGTGTTGTTTTTGGCGGTGGCCGTCACCTTCACCAGCACCTCACCAGGGCCCGGTCGCGGTGTTGGCACATCGGCCTGGTACACCAGCTTGTCCACATCGCCGTGGCCGGTCAGCACCATCGCTGTCATGGTTTGCGGAATCATCTGCTTGCCCATCCTGAGGCCCCTTCTCTTGGTGGTTTGGCCAAGGAGTTCATCAGCAACACTCCCTGATCTCAAGACCATAGCAAACCTGATCGGGACTCGCCCAAGGGAAGCTCACCCATGCTCCATGCCGCGGCTGTCTCCCAATGCCTCAGGCGTACAGGCAAGCACCATCCGATCAATGAACTGGCGAATCTTGGCCGGCACGTAGGGCGTCTGTTTGTACAGGGCGTGAAGGGGAAACGCCTCAAGCTGGAAGTCCGGCAACAGGGCAACCAAGCTGCCGTTGCTGAGGCCTTCACGAAAAGCCCAGACCGGCCCGAGATGTACGCCCCGCCCCTCAGAGACCAGATCCCGAATCGTCGCCAGGTGATTGACGCACAAGCGCCCGTTTACCATAACATCCACCCGACCTTCAGGCCCGGTGAGTGCAATCGGCCGACGTGCGGACTCTCGACCGTAGAAGATGAAGTCCAGGGCTTTCAGATCATCCGGGCTCACAGGCAGAGCCCGATCATTGAAAAAGGTGCTGGCGGCTACGAGCACCCGGGGCACATCACCGAGCCGACGACAGATCAGCCCGGAATCCGGCAGTTGCCCGACGCGAATAGCGACATCAATATCCTGGGAGGCCAGATCCTCGAACCGACTGCCCAGGATCAACTCAACGGCCAGTTCCGGGTAACAGTTCTGCAGCTCAGTAATCACCGGAACCACAAAAGTCGCACCGAACTCCTGGGGTGCAGCGACTCGTAGCAGGCCGCTGGGGGTGTCCGTCTGCCGGCGAATCTGCGCCTCCAGGGCTTCCTTCTCAGCCACCAATGAACGCAATCCCTGATAATAGCGCTGGCCGGCTTCTGTCGGCACTGATCGCCGGGTGGAACGTTGCAAAAGCTTGACACCAAGGCTCTGTTCCAGTGCTGCAATCCGACGACTGACGGACGACGGCGCAGTGTTTAACTGCTCCGCTGCTGCCTTCAGGCTACCCGCCTCCACAACCCGGAGAAACACCTGCTCATGGGCCATACGCCACTCCCAGCTTATTGCAAATTACGCAACCATACGTTGCTTTAAAACCAGCTACCTCAACAATAACGCAATCAATAACATCTCCGGTATCCCCCTGATGGGGCGCACTCACGCATACAGGAGACCAATCATGACATCGTCAAAGCACCCTGGCCTGCAGGGAAAAGTCGTGCTGATTACCGGAGCCGCCAGAAACATGGGACGCGCTTTTGCGGAAGCTCTTTCCGCCCAGGGCGCCGATGTTGCCGCGCACTATCACAGCGACAACTCAGCGAGTGACGCCAACGAAACCGCGCGACTGGTGAAACAGAACGGTGCCCGGGCGCTGATCATTCAGGGCGACCTGGCCGAGCCAGAGCAGGTGAACTCTGTGTTTGAGCAGACAGTTGAAACCTTTGGCAGGCTCGACATCGTCATCAACAACGCCGGCATGATCATCAAGAAACCATTTATGGACTATAGCCCGGAGGACTTTGACCGGTGTTTTCGGACCAATACCAAAGGGGCATTCCTGGTGATGCAGCAAGCTGCCCGATGTCTGGCAGACAACGGTCGTATCATCAATATGAGCACCTCGCTGGTCGGCGCCTTCACAGGCGGCTATGGCGTCTATGCAGGCTCCAAAGCCCCCCTCGAGGACTTTACCCGGGCGCTGGCCAAAGAAATTGGCCACCGGGGCATCACCGTCAACGCCGTTGCACCCGGACCGATCGACACGCCATTCTTTCATGATCAGGAGTCTGATCAGACCGTGGCCTACCTGAGCGCTGCCAGCGTCGCGAATCGACTTGGCACTATTGACGACGTGGTTCCGGCCGTCGAATTTCTGGTGTCGGAGCAGGCTCGCTGGATAACCGGGCAGATCCTCTTTATCAACGGAGGCTTTGTAACCCGATAACGTCTCTTAAAACCTGGGCCCGGTAGGTCTGACGGGCCCAGGACTGCCACGGATCAAAATGAAAGCCTGGCCCCAACAACCGCAAACCAATCCTCTATGCCGCTGCTCTGGTCCCTGGCAAGATCGGCGGTATCGCCATACTTGCGTTCATGAACCACGCCAATGTAGGGCGAGAAGGATCGATCAATCAGATCGTAGCTCAGCTTCAGCCCGGTCTCTGTGGACACCAGGCCTTTGCCCACACCAATCTCCCGGTCCTCACTGAAGGCGATAGAAGCGTCAACGGAGGCGACCAGAATCCAGTGGTTGGTGATCAGCAGTTCGTACTCCGCATCGAACTCTGCCGATACATCGCCGTCCTGACTGGCGTATAGACTGGCATCGATCTCAAACCACTGGGGTGCCAAGCCGGATAGCCCAACAACAGCGTAGGTCCGATCTGGCCCCTCCGGGGTATCAAATCGGATACCCGCCCTGGCATCGAAAAACTCCGACACCGGCACCTGCCCAATTAACTGGTTCTCGAGGGTATGGTAGGCCTGCTCATCAATCGCGTATTCCCCGTTGGACAGCCAGCGAGCCTTGAACTCATCGGTGCCGTAAAACAGGTCCGCCTTCCAGACGCCCAGCTCTTCATCATCGTCGCTGTATCGGTATTCGAGCTCCTCGAACTGAGCCCCCCACACCCGCAACGCCTGTTTCCGTTCGGTGGTGTCTTCCATCAGTTGCTGCGCAGAGACAACTGGCGACAGCACACTGCTCGCCAGAAGCGTTACCAGTACCAACCGTTTCATAAATCACCTCCGGCCGTAGCGTTTACGCTGTCTAGCGCTGATGACATGGACTCGGGGCCACCTTCAACAATGACCTTACGGAACATGCCGGCGGCGGCGTGATACGACAGGTGGCAATGGAAGGCCCATTGGCCAGCGGCGTCTACTTCTGTCTCCATATACACGGTGGTGCCCGGTTGAACATTGATGGTGTGCTTGACGGGATTCCACTGATCAGCGCCCACGTCCAGGATTGACCACATACCATGGAGATGCATGGGGTGAGTCATCATGGTCTCGTTCACAAACTTGAAGCGGACGCGTTCGCCATACCGCAGACGAATGGGGTCTGCATCTTCGTATTTGACACCGTTGATGCTCCAGCTGTAGCGCTCCATGTTGCCGGTCAGTCGTAACTCGACTTCCCGGGTTGGCTCACGATCTTCGTAGAGAGGCTGTTGCGCCCGCAGGTCAGCATAAGACAGGAACTTACCACCGCTGGCTGCCGTTGGTGTCAGGCCGCTGCCTGGTGCGTAGAAAGGATCACGGGCGTTGCCATTCATCATCGCCATGTCACCGTGATTCATCTCGCCATGATTCATCTCACCGTGACCCATGGCCGCCATGTTGCCATGGTCCATTCCTTCCATGCCCGAATGGTCTATGTCGGCCATATTGGCGCCATCACCATGGCTCATAACGTGCGAACCGCCCATGTCGGCCATGGTCAAGCGGGCTGGCTCACGCAAGGCCGGCACTGGCGCCTGCATGCCGGATTCCGGCGCAAGGGTGGCTCTGGCGTAGCCCGATCGGCCCATGGATTCGGCAAAGATGGTGTAGGCCTGGGCGTCCCGGGGACGCACGATAACGTCGTAGGTCTCGGCAACCCCAATGCGGAATTCCTCCACCGTCACCGGCTGAACGTTGTTGCCATCAGCCTGCACCACTGTCATATCCAACCCTGGAATGCGTACATCGAAGTAGGTCATGGCTGAGGAGTTAATGAACCTAAGGCGCACACGTTCACCGGGCTCGAACAGCCCGGTCCAGTTCTGCTCCGGCCCCTTGCCGTTGATCATTCCAACAAAGCCCTGAACGTCCTCGACATCGGCTTTCATCATTCGCATATCACCCCAGGCGAGGCGATCCCGCAGAGTCGTCATAAACCCCTGTTCAGAGATGTCCGAGAAGAACTCGCCAACGGTCTGCTGCTGGCGATTGTAGTAATCCGCCGAGGTTTTCAGGTTGCGCATGATGCGATCCCCGGAGTGGGGATGCTTATCGGTCAGCTGCACCACGTACTCACGGTCATAGCGAAACGGCTCCCTGGCCTCAGGCTCGATGACAATCGCACCAAAGGCCCCATCCGGCTCCTGAAAGCCGGAGTGACTGTGGAACCAGTAAGTACCGCTCTGAACAACGGGAAACCGATAGGTAAAGGTTTTACCGGCTGGAATACCCGGAAAACTGATCCCCGGAACCCCGTCCTGGGTAAAAGGCAGGATCAGTCCATGCCAATGGATCGACGTCATCTCATCCAGGTTATTGGTGACGTTGATGGTGACTTCCTCACCTTCCCTGAATCGCAGTACCGGCCCAGGCGAGGCGCCGTTGTAGCCGATACCCTCTTTCACAAACTCACCGGTGTCGATTTTGACCCGGTCGACCGTCAGGTCGTACTCGCCGGCCAAGGCCAGCGGCGGCACAATCAGGGCAAACAGCCCTGCCAGCAATGAGAATCTGATCATGGCTTACTCCGACGTCACCTCACCGTACATCCCGGCCTGGTAGTGCCCAGGCACATTGCAGGCGAACTCAAGACTGACGTCATCCGGAAACGTCCAGATCACCTCGGCACTCTCACCGGGCTCAAGCAGAACACTGTTGGGGTCATCGTGCTTCATGGAATGGCCGTTCCCCATATCCATATTCATCCTTTCGTGGTTGATGGAGCCTCCCTGAATCACGCCATGCGCCACCATCATCTGCACTTTTTTCTGATGGGCCTCATGCATGGCTGGGGTGCCAAGGTTGAACTCGTGCACCAACCTTCCCCGGTTTTCGACCACAAACTTCACCGTCTCGCCGGGACTGACGCTGACTGACTCCGGTTCGTAATAGTTGTCATGCATGACCACATTGATCGTGCGGCTGACGGCATCTGCCTGGCCAGGCTGTCCCGTAGCCGCCCCATGGCCACCTCCGTGGCTACCGCCCGCCTGGGCGGCGGTTGAAATTGACATGGCCAGCGTGGCGGCAAACAGCGTGATTGCTCTCATTCCGTCTTCTCCTGGAAGGACATTTGCGTTAAAACCCCGATACCATCGCGCACCAAACTGAACTCTTGCTGAAAACAACCCTGCGCTTGCGTTCAGGCTGGATTCAGCTTCCGCAGCCATACTGTCGGGCTGGTTGCGCTAACGAACTAATGGGAGCCTTTATGCGACTGCTGCTTGTGGAAGACGATTCCCTGCTGGCCAACGGGCTTACCGGCCAGCTCGAGGGTGCAGGGTTCAGCGTCGATGTCAGCCACACCGCCCGTGAAGCACTGGTACTGGGCAAACAGGAGGACTATCGGGTCGCGGTTCTGGATCTGGGCTTGCCTGACGGCAACGGTTTGGACGTGCTGCGGGCCTGGCGGCGGGCCGGCGACGGCTTTCCGGTGTTGATCCTCACCGCCCGGGGCGACTGGCAGGACAAAGTGAATGGTCTGAAGGCGGGCGCGGATGACTACCTCGCCAAACCATTCCAGACCGAGGAACTGATCGCCCGTCTTAACGCCATCGTGCGACGAAGCGAGGGGCGCGGTCTCTCAGTGGTGAAGGTCGGTGGACTGGAGCTGGATGAGAATCGACAGAGCCTGACCTTGCAGGACGGCAGCAATCACAGCCTGACCGGTACCGAGTATCGGCTGCTGCGATGCCTGATGAGTCGCCCCGGCCGGGTCTTTTCCAAAGAGCAGCTAATGGAGCAGTTGTACAACCTCAGCGACAGTCCCAGCGAGAACATCATTGAGGCCTACATCCGGCGCCTGAGAAAGCTGGTAGGCGCCGGCGCCATAGTCACCCGCCGCGGTCAGGGGTATGTGTTCGATGACCAGAATTAAACGTCCGCGCTCGATACGCGGCGCCCTGCTGGCCGTGCTGCTGCCTGCGGGCATCGGGCTTATGGCGTTGGCCTGGGTGATACACGGCCTGTTACTGGACCGGATGTCCCGGGAGTTTGTTGAGAACCGGCTACAGGACGAGGTGACCTTTCTCGAGCACCAGATCCGCAATGTCAACGGTGCCATAGGCGCCCTGCGGACCGGCGACTATTTCGAGGAGGTCTTCCACCACGCGTTCGCGATACAGACGCCGACAAAAACCCTGATCTCGCCCACCTCCTGGCAGTCGGTACTCACGCCGCTACTGCAGTCACGCCAGCAGGGCGCCATTCGGCTCAGCCCCGATGGTGAACCGGTCGACCTGCTGGCCTTCCGGCGCACGTTCCAGCTCAATGGCGCAGCCATTACAGTTCTCGTTGCGGAGGACATGGCGGCCCTCAAAGACAGCCAGTCAGCGTTACATACCTGGACTGCCATTGTGTCCATTGCGCTGATTCTGTTGCTGGCGATCATCATCTGGCTGGGCATTACCCTGTCCATGCGACCCGTCAGCCAGCTTCAAGCTGAACTGAAGCTGCTCCAGGCAGGACAACGCTCGCGGATCGATGGCTCGGCGCCCCAGGAGTTCCGACCACTGGTGCTGCAGCTCAATCAGTTACTGGATTCTCTCGACCAGCGATTGACCCGATCCCGGGAAGCCCTCGCCAATCTGTCTCACAGCCTGAAAACACCCATAGCCGCTGTGCGGCAACTGCTGGAAGACACCGATCGACCACTCGATACCGACCTTCGCCGGGAGATGGCTTGCAAACTTGGTGAGCTGGACCGGCAACTGGAAAGTGAAATGCGCCGTAGCCGGTTTGCCGGTCCCCAGGTTGGCAAGAGCGCCCTGCCGGTCAAACAGTCTCGGGATCTTCTTTGGATGATGGGCCGGCTATACCCCGACAAACGCTTCGAGCTCTCCACTACCCTTGGCGACGACGATCGCTGGCAAATCGAAGAACAGGATCTCAACGAACTCATTGGTAACTTGCTCGACAACGGCGGCAAATGGGCTCAGACCGGGGTTGAGCTGACGTTGGCTCGCCACCACGGATCGTTGCTGATCACCGTCGCCGATGATGGTCCGGGCGTCAGCGTTGGCGCCCTGGACAGCCTGGGAACCCGAGGCCTACGGCTGGATGAGCAAACCCCAGGCCACGGCCTGGGGCTGGCCATCGTCAACGACATCGTCGCCCGCTACGCCGGCGAGGTCACCTTCTCACTTGCACCTGGCGGCGGCCTGATGGCCGCCATTCAACTTCCGGGCACACCTTAGGCCACCCTGCCAGGCACTCAGGTCACTCAAAGGACCGTTCGGTCAACGCAATGACCAGACGGGTCAGTCGCCCTCTGCCCGGCGTTCCTTCAATCGGTGCCCAACGCTCACAATCGCATCAATCGCGGGCTTCAGTTCCTGACCGAGATCGGTAAGCCGGTATTCCACGCTGGGCGGTGAAGTCGGTTCCACCCGCCGCTCAACCACGCCGTCAGCCTCCAGCTTGCGCAGTCGCGACGTCAGCATCTTGGCGGATATGCCGGGTATGTCGTCCTTCAATTCACTGAAACGCCTGGGATGCTCGCTCAGGTACCAGATGATGTTCGGTGTCCAGGTTCCGCCAATCACACTCAGGCATTCGCCAAGCGGACACTGTTCCGGCGGTTCTTCAACCTGGTTTTTTCGTCTTGGTAGCATCGGGAATGTCCTCAAAGGTCCGCAGATTGCCAGTTTGCCGGGGCTCACCAGCCTGCATGATGCAAGAGTTACTTTGGGTAACTATAACGTAACAGGTTACCAGGGGGTAACCACAGAATGATGTTACATCGGTATATCTAGTATACTTTGGTAACTCGGTACCTCTATTATCCCTGGCACACCCACAGACCAAACCAGGGAGTCACCCCATGTATACTCTTTACTACCTGCCAGGCGCCTGCTCACGGGCCATCCTCACCCTGCTGATCGAGCTGGACCAGCCGGTCAAGCTCATCGACCGGACCACCGTCGACCGTTACAGCGACATCAACCCGACCGGTCAGGTGCCGGTTCTGGTGGATGGCGACCTGACGCTCCGCGAAGGCGCCGTGATCATCCAGTATCTGCTGGAGAAACATCAGAGCCAGATGCTGCCCGGCGACCACAAGCAGCGCTACCAGTTCCTGCAGGATCTGATGTTTGCCAACGCCACCGTGCATCCGGCCTATGGTCGCCTGTTCTTCATTGACGCCACAGTCACCGAGCCGGATCAGAAAGCCACAGCGTTCGACGGCGCAGCCACCGCCCTGACCAACCTGTGGCAGATCGTTGAAGACCGGCTTGCCGATACCCCCTACATGGGCGGTAACGAACCCAACATCGTCGATCTGCTGCTTACGGTGTACGCCAGTTGGGGGCCAAACTTTCCGGTCACCATTCCCCTCGGGCCACGGGCTGAACGGATGATTGCAGGCGTCACCAGCCTGCCGTCGTTCGCAGAAGCCGTGCGGCGGGAAAATGCGACATCCAACCCATAAGGAGCCAAGCCCATGCCTTTTGTCCATATTCGTGTCACAGACACCGGTGTCACCTCCGAGCAGAAAGCCCGACTGATTGCCGGTACCACCCAGCTCTTGCAAGACGTACTGAACAAGGCTCCGGAAAAAACGTTTGTGGTGATTGATGAAGTTGCCACTGACAACTGGGGCGTCGCAGGGCTGCCGGTTTCCCGGCGGCAACCGGAGTAAACCCAACGACTGAGCCAGCCGCCCGGCTGGCTCGCTATTCAACCTGCAACGAAGAGGAACCCGTATGCGACAGGTCAGGGACGTGTCTTTATCGGCCATCAATGCCGGCTTTATTACGGTTCTGGTGGGTTTCACCAGTTCGGCCGCCATTGTGTTCCAGGCGGCCCGGGGGTTGGGAGCCACACCGGAACAGGTCGCCTCGTGGATGCTCGCGCTGGGCATCGGCATGGCGGTCACCGGAATCGCCCTGTCGCTCCGCTACCGGATGCCCATTGCCACCGCCTGGTCCACCTCCGGTGCCGCCATGTTGCTCAGCAGTGCGTCCGGCACCACCATGAACGAAGCCATCGGCGCCTTCATGATCTCTGGCCTGCTGATGACCCTGGCAGGATTTATGGGCTGGTTCGAACGCCTGATGGACCGAATCCCCATGGCGATCGCCGCCGGCATGCTGGCGGGCATCCTGCTGCAGTTCGGGTTGGATGCCTTTGTCGCCATGGAGTCATCCTTCACCCTGGTGTTCGGGATGTTCCTGGCCTACCTGATCACCCGCCGGCTGCTGCCGCGCTACGCCGCCCTGGCTCCGCTGCTGATTGGCCTGGCGATCGCCTCTGCCAAAGGCACAATAGCGACCGATGACCTGACCCTGGCGCTGGCCACACCGGTGTTCGTGGCACCCACGTTCAGCCTCGAAGCGTTTTTCGGGATTGCGCTGCCACTGTTTGCGGTGACCATGGCATCACAGAATGCCCCAGGCCTGGCGGTGCTGAAAACCGCGGGCTACCGCCCTCCGGTATCGAGCCTGGTGGGCTGGACCGGCGCCACAACCACCGTGCTGGCCCCGTTTGGATGCTTTGCGCTCAACCTGGCCACTATTACCGCAGCGATCTGTTCCGGACCAGAAGCGCACGAGGATCCCCGGAAACGCTATGTTGCCGGGGTGTCGGCCGGGATTTTCTACCTGCTGACCGGCATCTTCGGCGCCACTGTCGGGGCCCTGTTTGCTGCTCTGCCGACGGCCCTGATACTCGCCATTGCCGGTCTGGCCCTGGTCAGTACCTTTGCCGGTAGCCTGGCAACAGCTCTCGAGCGGGTATCCCACCGGGACGCGGCGGTGATCACCTTTCTGGTGACCGCATCGGACCTGACGCTGTTTGGCGTGGGCGCTGCGTTCTGGGGCATGGTAGCCGGAGGCCTGACTCTGCTGGTTCTCAATGCCCGCCCGCAACAGCACACGCTGTCAGCTACTCCGCGGTCTTGAACTGCCGGACCAGATCCGCCAGTTCATCAGAGAGATCACTCAGCGACGACGCCGTCTTGTTGGCACTCACGGCCACATCGCGGGCGCGGGAGGCCTCGTTGTAGGCCCCAGTCACGTTCTTGCTGATGTCCTCTGCCACCGAATGCTGCTCTTCCGTAGCGGCGGCAATCTGCGTCGCCATGTCGCGGATGCGGCTGACCTGTTCCTGAATGGTCAGGAAGGTGTCGGCAGCTTCCTGGGCGGTACGCACCGTGGCGTCGGAATGCTCCGCGCTGCCCGCCAGTTTGCTGGATACAGTGACGGTGCGTTCGTTCAGGGCTGACAGCAGGGTGTCAATCTCCTGGGTGGACTGGGCCGTTTTCTGAGACAGCTCGCGGACCTCATCCGCCACCACCGCGAAGCCGCGGCCGTGCTCACCGGCACGGGCAGACTCAATGGCGGCATTCAGCGCCAGCAGGTTGGTCTGTTCGGCAATGGTGCGAATGGTGTCCAGGATGGTGGTGATGTTCTTATTCTCCTCCGCCAGCTCCCCCATGGCGTTGTTGGCTTCCGTGAGGGTGGCAGCGAGCTGGTGCACACTGTTCTGGGTCTGGGTGATCTGCTCGGTGCCATTGCCCACCTCGGCGAGGCAACGGTCCGCCGACTCGGCGGTGTCGTTACAGTTCTGCGCCACCTCGTTGGCGGTGGCCACCATCTCATTACTGGCGGTGGAGATCTGCTCAAGGGACTCAGACTGGGCCGAGGCGATGGACTCAATATGCCGGGAAACTTCTGTGGCAGTTTTTGCTTCATCCGCCACTGCCCTGGCCCGCCCCTTTATTGCCACAATCAAGTCATGAATGACCGTCGAGAAGCCATTGAACGCCCGCGCCATCTGGCCTGTCTCGTCCTCTCGGTCCTGGCGCAGACGCTTGGTCAGATCCCCTTCGCCACTGGCCGCCTCATTGAGACCATCGGTCACTGCCAGGATTGGCCGTGAGATCACCGCGCTGATCCAGTAGCCCAGGCCGGCGAACAGCACCACCAGGGCGATGCTGATCCAGAGAATAAACTGCTGGGTCTGCGATACCTTGCCCAGCACCTCGCGGGATGGCACCACCCCCACAAACGTCCAGCCGCTGGTTGGCGAGGTGAACTGATTGACGAACCAGTGCTCTCCCTGCCACTCCACTTTCTTCAACCCGGAGGACGTATCCAGCTCGCTGTAAAGGGTGTCGATACTGTTCACGGGCTTGAAGTTGTTATCCGGGTTGCGGGGATCGGCCAGCACGGTACCGGTGTCTTCGATCAGCACCAGATAGCCGGATTCCCCCAGGCGGACATTGCCGATCAGATCAGTCAGCCGCTTCAGGGTCACGTCGATCCCCATCACGCCGGTCAGGCCGCTCTCTGTCTCAAATTCCACCACATAGTCCAGCAATGGCGCGCCGGTGTTGGCATCGGCGTAGGCCGGCACCCGCACCGGCTGACCATTTCCGGACTGACCAGTCTGGTACCAGGGCCGTACCCGTGGATCGTAGTTGTCTGGCACCCCGCCGGCGGGCCATTGGATGTAGCTGCCATTGCTCAACCCCACGAACACGTAGGCCAGATCTTCCCGGGACTGTCCGAAGTCATCCATCAAGCGGAACGCCCGTTGCTCGACGGCACTGACATTGGCGGGCGCCGCATCGTTGCCCACCGAGTCAACGAAGCGGGTAACGGTGTCATCCAGTTGGCGGATGGCGTCGGTATTGGCAAAGAATTCGGCACTGGAGGAGAGACCGTCGAGGTAGAAGGCGAACCCCCGCTCGATCTGTCTCATCTCAGCCAGACTGGTGGCCTGGTAGTTGGCGAGGATGTTGGCCCGGAACTGGTAGAGCGCCAGCACGGCAATCACAACGGTGGGCAATGTTACACCGGCCAGCAATACAGCAAGGAAGCGGGTTCGGATTGTCATGGATTCAGTATTCCATCGATGTGCAATAAATTTTGCCATCCGTAGGTTATGGAACATCCGTTTTCAAGTAGCTTAGACGGTGCCGGGCGAGCATGCCCCCCGATGGCGCATAAATCCTGTCCGATCCGTCTCGTTTCTGTCGCATATCACCAGGTTGGCGTCGCCTCGGGGCACGAAAATCGGGCCCGCGGGCGCTATGCTATGCCCTGTCTGCTGCATCAAAATGGCCATCACCCAACCAACCCAACCGGGGCACCGCCATGGCAATCAGCCTGTTCGACATGCTGAAAATCGGCATCGGCCCATCCAGCTCCCACACTGTGGGGCCAATGGCTGCGGCCCACCGCTTTGTTCAGATACTGGCGCAAAGCGCGCAACTGTCGAGCGTGCGCCGCATCACCATCGACCTCTACGGCTCCCTGGGCGCCACCGGGCCAGGTCACGGAACCGGGCCGGCGGTGCTGATGGGGCTGGAGGGGCATCTGCCCGACTCGGTCGATCCGGCCCGGGTTCCGGCGCGGGCCGGAGAGATCGATCATCACCGGCAACTGAAGCTGAATGGTGAAGTCGCCATCGAATTCGATGTTGCGCGAGACCTCCACTTCCGTCCGGAAACGACCCTGCCCTTTCACGCCAACGGACTGCGCTTCACCGCCTACGACAACGATCACCAGGCGCTGGAACAGCGCACGCTCTACTCCATCGGCGGTGGCTTTGTGGTGGAGGAAGAGGCCGCCGGCGACGACCGGCTGGTGGACGACCGCAGCGACTTGCCTTTCCCCTTCACCACCGCGACAGAGCTGCTGGCACACTGCCAGCGCCACGGGCTGTCCATGGCTGAAGTCATGCTGGCCAACGAGCAGACCTGGCGCGCCCCGGACGACATTCGCAACGGCATTCTGGCGATCTGGCAGGTGATGCAGGATTGCGTCCACAACGGCATTCGCGCGCAGGGCTGCCTGCCCGGCGGACTGGGTATCCAGCGACGGGCCGCCGCTCTTCACACCAAGCTCACTTCCCTGGAGCAGCAGGCTTTGATTGCACCGTCCCTGAGTGCCCTGGACTGGGTCAATCTCTATGCGCTCGCCGTCAACGAAGAAAATGCCGGTGGTGGACGCATGGTCACCGCCCCCACCAATGGCGCCGCCGGCATCGTACCGGCGGTGCTGCATTACTATTGGCACTGGTGTCCGGGGGCCGATGAGGACGGTGTGGTCCGCTTCCTGCTCACCGCTGCCGCCATTGCAATCCTGTTCAAGGAGAACGCGTCCATCTCCGGCGCGGAAGTGGGTTGCCAGGGGGAAATCGGCTCGGCCTGCGCCATGGCCGCCGCCGGACTTGCCGCCGTTACCGGCGGCAGCCCGCGACAGGTCGAGAACGCCGCGGAGATCGGTATGGAGCATCACCTGGGGCTGACCTGTGATCCGGTGGGCGGCCTGGTGCAAATCCCCTGCATCGAACGCAACGCCGTGGGTGCGGTCCAGGCCATCAACGCCGCCCTGCTGGCCCTGCGGGGCAATGGCGACCACGTGGTCTCCCTCGACAAGGTCATCCGAACCATGCGTGACACCGGCGCGGACATGCTCGACAAGTACAAGGAAACCGCCCACGGCGGCCTGGCGGTCAACGTCACCGAGTGCTGATGACCGCCGGCCACCATTGGATTCAAAGGATTGTCGGTAACCCACCACCGCGAACAGGCCAGAACCCGCTCAGAAGTCGAGCTGGTAGCCCAGGGTGAGGGTCCGCCCCCGGCCGGTAAAGTAATAGTCGTCACTGGCGCGGGCGGCCTGGGAGTAGTAGGTGATGTAGTCCTCATCGAGCAGGTTCTCGATACCCAGCGACAGGCGGCCGAGGCCGCTACGGTAGGTCACCGCGCCGTCCACCAGGCTGTAGCCATCGAAATCCAGGCTATCGCCATCAACGTTGCGATCGCGGTAGTGGCTCAGCTGCAACTGGCTTGAGAGCACCTGGCTCCATTGGGCGGACCAGCGCAGTTTGACCGTTTCCGGGGCGATGTTGATGCCGGTGAGTTTGGTGTCCACCGAGCCGTCGCCATCGGTATCCGATTTGCCGGAGGCGTAGGTGTAGGAAAGCGCCAGGGCGTGAGCATCATTGAGGTCGGCCTCAGCGGTGACTTCCGCTCCCTTGATCTCGGTCTTTTCCCGGTTTCCGACCCAGACACCGTCCACTTCGGTCAGGCGTTCACCGTAGTCGGAATCCGATTCGTAGTAGCTGATCTCGAGGCGATAACGATCCCAGTTGAAGCGGGTGCCGACCTCCCGATTGTCG
Source organism: Marinobacter xestospongiae (assembly GCF_023156385.1). Classification (GTDB taxonomy): domain Bacteria; phylum Pseudomonadota; class Gammaproteobacteria; order Pseudomonadales; family Oleiphilaceae; genus Marinobacter; species Marinobacter xestospongiae. The sequence goes on along the minus strand of NZ_JAKZAK010000005.1, from coordinate 209,848 downwards.
GTGACGATGGGCTGCAATTGCAGCAGGGAGTCCACGTCCTGACCAGGCTCGCTGATGCCGCGCAGTACCCGGCCAACATCCGGCATGCCAAACCCTTCGGAATAGTTACCGTACACCTGAGCCCAGTCGTTGATCTGGTAGACCACCCCGGCATTGAGCAGGGTCTCGTCGAAATCCGGGTTGCCACCGTCCACTGTGACCTTGTCCTGGGTAACGTTACTGCGATCGATGGTGCTGTAGGTGTCGACCTTGAGTTTGGCACGCTCATGCCGGGCGCCTGCATGCAGGGTCAGGCCCCGGGTGACCTCAAGGTCGCCCTGCAGGAACAGCGCCAGGTTGCGAAACCGGGATTTGGGCACATAGGTTCGGCCGGTTTCTACCAGCATCTGGCGGGTTTCGTCCTGCAGCAGGTCCAGGCCAGTCGTCAGGGTCAGGCGGTCTTCCAGCAGGCCGTCCCGGGTCAGGGTGAACTTGCCGCCGAGCTTATCGGATTCGTTCCGGGTCTGGTCCAGCTGCGGCTGGTCATTGCTATCGAGGTACGGAAAGAATGGTGTGGTGCCGAACTGGGCACGGAAGGTCTGGCTGTAGAGCTGGGAATCCACCCGATTGCCGAGCCAGTCATCATGGGTGTAGGACAGCCGCGCAGTCATCACCTCATTGTAACCGGCATCACCATCCGGATTGCCTCGCCGGGCAGTGGTGGGCACACCATTGGCGCGATCACCCTGGACCGGCACATAGTCGCCATTGCCTTCCAGCTCAAAGCGGTTGACGAAAAACTCAATGTTCTGATCGTCATCCAGCCAGTAGCCGACCTTGGCGAGCAGGTCGTAGCTGCTGGAGTTCTGCACCTCGCCCGGATAGGCAATACCGACAATCTCATCCCGGCCATCATAGAACACGCCCCGCTCCTGCAGGGTTGCTCCGGCCAGGTATTCCCAGTCCCCACGCTGGCCACTGACCCGATAGTTCAGCTTGTAGCCCTGGCCATCAGAATCCACACCGTCGTCGGTCGTTACACCGGCGGAGAGCGACTGATTGACCCGCCCACCCTCCGGCTTGCGGGTGACAAAGTTGATGATGCCACCGGTCGCTCCCAAACCGTGCTCAGCGCTGGCACCGTGGATCACCTCAATCCGCTCGACCATGCTCAGGTCAATGGTGTAACTGTCCCGTGCGCTGTCCCGCAGGGGATTGCTCTGGGGTACCCCGTCTACCAGAAACAGGGCGGAACGCCCCCGGAACGTCTCTCCGGCATTGGACAGCTTCTGGCGACCCGGCGAGTACGATGGAATCAGGTTGCTCAGCACCTGGCCCGGATCGTTGGTGATGGCCAGTTGCTGCTGCAACTGCTGGCGGGTAATGACGGTGGTTTTCTGGGGTGTCTGATCTGCCCTCGCCTGGTTGCGAGAGGCGGAGATGACCAGCGCGTCCAGGGCATTGGTCGCGTTCTGGCCATTTGCATCGGCCAGCGCGGTGGCAGGCATAATGGCCGTGAGCCCGGAGGCCAACAGCAGGGAAACGGTTTGCGAGCGGTTCATACGGCTTCTCGTCGTTCGAAGAGTGCATGGGAAACCGCCCGCATGCTAAAGAGTCGCATACATGTTTGCAAATGCGACTCACTATTATTTATTGGGAGATGGTGACCGCTCTATCAGATGTGGCTGCAAGGCTCCGTGGCCATAACTTCCGCCCAGCGTTCCCGCAACAGGTTTCCGACCAGTTCCCGCATCCAGGTGACTCCGGGGTCCCGATCATGGCGGGCGTGCCAGATCAGGTACAGGCTGGAAGGATCGACATTGAAAGGCAACTCTCCCATCCACAGGCCATGGACGAAGCCGCAATCCTGACTGATCAGTTCCGGAATAGCGACGATCAGGTCCGACTCCCGCAACAGCTGGGGCACGATGGAGAAGTGATTGACGGTTGCCGCAATCCGGCGGCTCAGGCCTTTCTGATCGAGGTAGTTGTCGACAAAGCCGTGGGCTTCGCCAGACATCGTCACCAGCAGGTGCCGGGCATCCAGAAACTCCTGCAACGTGATTGGCCGCCCTGCCAACGGGTGATTGGCCCGCATGGCCAGACGAAAGCCTCCGTCAAACAACCAGGTGCTGCGCAGGCTGTGATCATGCTGGGTCAACAGGCCCACGGCCAGGTCCACGTGGGCTTCCCGCAACAGATCATGAGAGCGCTCCGGGGTATAGGGCACAGCGTGCAGATCCACTCCGGGTGCCTCTTCCTCCAGACGCCGAACCAGCTGACGCCAGATCAACTCCACCGACACATCCGTCACCGCAATTCGGAACTTGCGCTTGGCCGTAGCCGGGTCGAACTGGGTCGCGCTGACCGCGTTGGAAAGGTCGTACATCGGCCGACTGACCTGGTCCCACAAACTGAGCGCGTGAGAGGTGGGCTCGATGTTGCGGCCCTTGCGCACAAACAGAGGATCATTCCAGATCTGACGCATCCGCGAGATCGCATTGGACACCGCAGGTTGAGTCATCGACAGCCGCTCGGCGGCACGGGTGACGGAGCGCTCGGTCATGATGGCGTCAAAAATATACAGCAGCTGCAGTTCCTGGTTCTTCAAAGTCGAATTACCCGTATCGTCTGGAGATCGGTGGCGATGATGGTCACATCATACACTGAGGCCACGGTCTCCTGTGGCCACTGCGGATCAGATGTTACCCCTGATGAACGTCCGAAGCTGCCCCAGCGAGCCGGCGCCGGTCTGCTGGGCAATGACCGCCCCCTCCTCAAACAGGGACAGGGTGGGAATACTGCGAATCCCCATGCGCCCTGCAATGTCCGGGTTCTCGTCCACATTCACTTTAACGATGGTCAGCTGATCGGCAAACTCATCCACCAGCTCTTCCAGCATCGGGGCGATGGTCTTGCAGGGGCCACACCAGGGCGCCCAGAAGTCCACCAGTACCGGTTTGTCACTGGCCAGCACCTGTTGGTCAAAGCTGGCATCGGTTACGGCGTTGATTGCAGTCATGATTGGTTCTCCTTTGTGTTTTTCGGGGAATTGTCGGGTGTGAGTGGTTGTATCCCAGGCTGATTGTCTCCACTGCGTCGTGTCAGAACCAATTGCCTGGCGATATGGCGTACATTTCCTGTAGTGATGAATAAGGCGGGGACCCGTCCGCTGGTTCCGCTACCGCAAGGACCGACTCAGCACCAGGCCTCCCCAGGCCAGGGTTCGGTCCCCCTGCCCCCGCTTGATCTCCGAACTCTGGACCCGCAGCACATAGCTCAGCTTGAGCTCATCCGTCAGGGAATAGGTGTACCCCGCCCATGCCTCTGCCAGCACAGTATGGAGATCAGCCGTAGCCAGAGTGTGGGCACTGTCGCGGAACTGCCCCTGGAGAAAGGCGTTATAGGCCCGGGCCTTGAGCGCCAGGCCACCCCAGAAATAGCTCTCTGAGGCAGGACCGGCTGCCAGGGCCGGGCCACGCTCGCCATAGGTGCTCAACTCCGGGTTGAAACGATTATCCGGAGAGGAAATCAGCCCCTCACGAAACACCAGCGCAATACCGGCTTCGGTAAGATAGCCAACCGAGCCATAGCCGGTGAGTTTGAACTGGCTGTCCGGGGCATAGCCCAGGTAGTGATGATAGGCCGCCGAATAACGCAGGGTTGGCTCGCCGCCGTCCGCAACCTGGTGATCCCAGCCTTCGGCGGTATCACTGCCAACAATAGGATGTATGGCATTCTGGCCAGCTTCGAACAGATTCAGCCCCAGCGCTCCCAGAGTCAGCGAGGTGGTCCAGCCATCGCGGCTTTCGGGGCGCTGGTAACTGTGGCTGATTGAGGCGTAAACCAGGCTGCTGTAGGGCCGGTCATCAAACTGTATGTTGGCGGCCTCGATTTTCTCCGGGGTGAAGCCATAAGCGCCCAACTCCAGGGAATAGGCCAAAGGTTTGACCGCCAGATCGGTGGCCAGCAACCCATCCAGCCCGGTCAGAGCCGCCGATGCCATGCTTCCCCACGCGGGCGCACTGCGGCTGGAGTAGGTCACCGCCAGTCCCGCAGTGAAATCCCTATCGGTGCTTGTGGGAGAGAACAGATCGTTGTCCGTGGAAATGGCAAGCGTCGCAGGCGGCGCTGCCAGCGCGGACGTCCCCCATGCCGTCATCACAAAACCCGCGACAGCAATCCACCTCATCGTATGTTCCTCCCAGAAAGCCAACGCCCTGATAGCCGGACGCCGAAAAGCTGGGACCATTCTCAAACAGCGGTGATAGCTGGAACCAATTGAAAGAAAGAATTCAATACATCATGAAAAATGATGAGTCTCGAGCCACAACTCATCACCGGAGATGATACGAGACATACGGACAGGCAATTATTCCTCCGACGTCAGCATGGGGATACTGGCTGCAACTCGAGGGGCACTCACACCGGGAGCCTCTCATCCCCCGAAAGACTGGAGAAACCGTTATGCGCAAGATTGCCCTGATCAGCCTCATGACCCTGATGTCCATCGCCTCACTGCAAGCCAACGCCAGCCTGGCCGACCGCAAATCAGACGAGGCTCGTACCGAAGCCCCCCAGCCGAGCCCTTACAGCGGCCAGGTGGTCCACCGGGGTGAAGTGAGAACTGACAAAGCGTGATTCCCCCGAAGGGCATGCAGGGACGCACGCCTCACTGTTGCAGGCCATCAGTTTGTAGGTACGATGGACAATCCCCCACCGGCTCGGAGCCGCAGTGATGGCACTGAACATTTCTGAACACTGGCTGGACCTTGGCGATACCGGCCAGTTGTACTACAAGCAGTGGCGTCCCGATGGGAGCTCGCAGGCATCCGCCGCTCCGATCGTACTGTTCCACGACTCCCTTGGTTGCGTCGAACTCTGGCGGGACTTTCCCGATCGACTGGCCACCATCAGCGGCCGTACCGTGATTGCCTACGATCGCCTGGGGTTTGGCCGATCCGACCCGCACCCTGGCGTGTTGCCACTGGATTTCATCGACCGAGAGGCCGACGCGGCGTTTGCATGCCTGAGCGAAACACTGGGGCTTGAGGCGTTTATTGCCCTGGGCCACAGCGTCGGTGGCGCCATGGCCACCACCTGCGCCGCCCGGTATCCGTTGCGCTGCAAGGCGCTGGTGGCTATCTCCGCACTGACCTGTGTGGAAGATCGAACCCGGGAGGGTATCCGGGCCTCAGAAGCGGCCTTTGAAGCTGCCGAACAGATGGAGCGGCTGGGGAAATACCACGGCAGCAAGGCTCACTGGGTGCTACGGGCCTGGGTTGACACCTGGTGCTCGGACGCGTTTCGACAGTGGGACCTGGCGCCAGCCATGCAACAGGTCCAGTGCCCCACCCTGGCGCTGCACGGAGACGCGGATGAGTATGGCTCCACACTTCACCCCGAGCGCTTTGAAGCTCACACACCCCAGGCAAAGGCCCGGGTCATTCCGGCCTGCGGCCACTTTCCCCACCGCAGCGCCCCAGACGCGGTACTGGATGTGATTCAGACCTTCCTGGCGACAATAAACACCGATTCCTTACCCGGCTGCCAATCGTAGTCAACCTCGAACCCCGCGGTTGCCAGCGCCTGCAGCAGATCCTGGCGGCCCAGTCGATTGACGTAAGGCGCCAGCCCCACACGCTGCATCACTGGGATGGCCAGACGCCACACCAGATTGATCTCGCTGACCAGGGCCGTGCTCGACACAAAGACACCGCCGGATTTGAGTAACCGGTGGATCGTTGCCAGCACGCCGGGCAAGTCTTCCAGCAGATGCAGGATGTTGAGCCCGAGTACGGCATCGAAACGGTTCGGCGTCAGGTCTGGATGATTGAGCGTGCCCTGCTGAAAATGAACGTTGGTGATGCCGGCCTCTGTGGCCTTTGCGGTTGCGATCTCAATCATCGCGTCCGAGATATCGGTGGCCACAATCTCACGCACAAAGGGTGCGTGGGCCAGCGCGGTACTTCCCGTGCCGCAACCGAACTCCAGCACCGACCAGTCTGGCTTCAGGTACTCCCGGGTGATGGCCAGTTTCTTCTGATAGCTGGCCTCATCCTTGACCGGGCTACGGGCGTAGCGGGCGGCCGCCTTGTCCCAGAACGCTTTGGATTCCTTCATCAGCCCCTACCTCTGGGGTTTCGGGAAAGCCCTACTGATCGAGTACAGCAATAGACCATTTCGGGCGCATCCGCCCAAAATCCCGGCGGGTGTTGTTCACCAAGGCCTTCTTGGAATCAAGCACTCGGGCGCCCTGTTCATCTCTGACGAACACCACCCAGTGCCAGAACGGACGTCCGGCTTCCCGGCGCCACTTGATGGACAACAGCGCCCGATCGGGCAGTGCATCCCAGGATTCGAACGGCTGTTCAACGGGGCTCACAGCAATACCCATTGCATCCAGAAGACAACGAACATGATGTGTCTCCGACCACAGGGTCTGATCCGCCGCCCGGATACCCAGGCTGCTGGCCACCGCCCTCGCCTCGTCATAGGTAACGCCGGCCAGCGCGGCGCTGGCGGCGATACCGCAGCCTGTTGGCTCCTGTTGTATGACTGCTTTCACGCCTTTTCCTTCCCTAGAGATCGCACTGAACCCTTAATGTGCCCAACCTTTTCGATCCACACTTGTCGACCGCACCCTGTCGGCTGAACCAAAGCGACTGAGTCCTGCCGGCCGGAAGTTACTCCAAGCCGGCCCTTGCGGCGCGGGCCGCGTGCAGCTTCTTGTAGCTTTCAATCAGTCTCAGGTGCTTGTCCAGACCTTCGAGCTGCATGTTTGTCGGGGTCAGGCCATGGAAGCGGACACTGCCGTCCACAGAACCGACCACCGCCGCCATGGTGTCCTCACCGAACATCCGTCCCAGGTTGTAGCGGTAGTCGTCGAGCTCCAGCTCCTCATCCAGGGTAATCTCCAGCACTGCCTGTATCGCTCGATAGAACAGTCCCCGTTCCACGGTGTTGTCATTGAACTGCAGGAAGGTCTCGACAAACTCCAGCGCTTCTTCGTGCCATTGCAGGGCCAGACAAATCAGCAGCTTCAGCTCCAGGATGGTCAGCTGTCCCCAGACCGTGTTCTCATCAAACTCCACGCCGATCAGGGTGATGATCGTCATGTAGTTGTCCAACTGGCTGCCTTCCAGACGCTCGGCCAGATCGGCCAGTTGATCATCACTGAGGGAGTGGAGGTTGAGGATATCCTCCCGGTAATCCAGCGCCATGTTGGTGTTGTCCATGATCAGGTCTTCCACCGGGTAAACCTCGGAGTAACCCGGCACCAGAATCCGGCAAACCGGCGCTCCGAGGTCCTGATAGACCGCCACATAGACTTCCTTTTCCAGCGACTCGAGGATGCCAAACAGGGTGGCGGCCTCTTTATCATTGGAACCGGAAAAATCCCATTCACTGAATTCGTAGTCAGGCCGGGCACTGAAGAAGCGCCACGACACCACGCCGGTAGAATCGATAAAGTGCTCAACGTAGTTGTTGGGCTCAGACACCGCCAGACTGTTGAAGGTTGGTGGCGGAACGTCGTTCAGACCTTCAAAACTGCGACCCTGCAGCAGTTCGGTCAGGCTGCGCTCAAGCGCCACCTCGAAGCTCGGGTGCGCACCAAAAGAGGCAAACACACCACCGGTGCGAGGATTCATCAGGGTGACGCACATCACCGGGAACTGGCCGCCCAGCGACGCATCCTTCACCAACACCGGGAAGCCCTGCTTCTCCAGTGCCTCAATACCTACGAGAATGTCGGGATACTTGGCCAGGACCTCCTGCGGCACGTCTGGCAGGGTGATTTCATCCTCGATGATCTGCTTCTTCACCGCCCGCTCGAAGATCTCCGACAGGCACTGAACCTGGGCTTCAAACAGCGTATTACCAGCACTCATGCCGTTGCTGAGGAACAGGTTCTCGATCAGGTTGGAGGGAAAGAACACGGTCTCACCATCAGACTGGCGCACAAACGGCAACGAACAGATGCCGCGGTCACGGCGACCGGAGTTGGTATCAATCAGATGAGAGCCAGCCAGATCACCGTCAGGATCGTAGATGGCCCGGCAATGGTCATCAAGGATCTCCTCCGGCAGAGCGTCATCCGGCCCGGGCTGGAACCACTGTTCGTTCGGGTAGTGCACGAACGCGCTGTTGGCGATCTCTTCGCCGAAGAACTGGTCGTTGTAGAAGAAATTGCAGTTCAGGCGCTCAATGAACTCACCCAGGGCCGAACACAGGGCGCTTTCCTTCGTGGCTCCCTTGCCGTTGGTAAAGCACATGGGCGAGGCCGCATCACGGATGTGCAGCGACCAGACGTGAGGGACAATGTTGCGCCAGGAGGCAATCTCGATCTTCATGCCCAGCTCCGCGAGGATGCCGGTCATGTTGGCGATGGTCTCTTCCAGCGGCAGGTCCTTGCCTTCGATGTAGGTGCCCTCACCCGCCTTGGGCGCCGCCATCAGCAGCGCCTGGGCGTCTTCATCGAGGTTTTCGACGGTCTCAATCTCAAAGGCCGGACCGGTCTGCACCACTTTCTTTACGGTACAGCGATCAATGGAGCGCAGGATGCCCTGGCGATCTTTGTCGGAAATGTCCTCCGGCAGCTCTACCTGGATCTTGAAGATCTGGTTGTAGCGATTCTCCGGATCGACGATGTTGTTCTGGGACAGCCGGATGTTGTCGGTCGGAATGTTGCGAGCCAGACAGTACACCCGCACGAAGTACGCCGCACACAGCGCTGAGGACGCCAGGAAGTAGTCAAAGGGGCTGGGTGCCGAGCCGTCGCCCTTGTAGCGGATGGGCTGGTCGGTGATAACGGTGAAGTCGTCAAACTTGGCTTCAAGTCTGAGGTTGTCCAGAAAGTTGACGTTGATCTGCATTCCGAGGGTACCAGGGTTGGAAAATGTGGCGCGCCATGGGCATGGCCCGTCGCCATTATCCAGTTTTTGGCGGCCGTCGTCTTGGCCAATTACAGGATCAAGAGTGACTGCCGGGCGTGCCGGTTCAGGTAGTCGGTGACGCTGCCAACGAGCATGCGCTGCCAGGCGCTCTGGCGGCGCCGTTCAGCAACAATCAGATCAACGTTCAGTTCCTCTGCGACCGCCACCAGCACCTCACCAATCCCCTGGCCCCGCCGGACTCTGGAATCCACCTCGTAGCCCTGGGCCTCCAGGTGCGACACCACCTGAAACATCCGCTCCTGCAATTCGCCTTCCTGCGCCGCCACCTGGCGCACCAGCTGATGGGGTGGCATCAGGCGTTTGCGGAACCAGGAAAGGTTCTCCTCCGGCACCTCGCACACCATCACCACCACCAGACGGGCGTTGTCCGGACTGAGGAAGCGGCCTCCGGGATCGAGCGTGTTCACGTCGCGATAGGGATCGCAGGCGTACATCACCGTCAGTTTGCCATCAGTTTCCAGCGGCATACTCGCTCAGGCCTCCTTCCGTTGGAACGGGAACATCAGCCCGTAGACCAGAAACGCCACCAGCAATGCCGGCAGCAGCTCGTATATGGACTCGGAATACCCCAGCGCCTGCCAGGTAATCAGGGTGACCATGCTGGCCGCCATCATCGCCATGGCAGTCGGCCGATTCAGCGGCGCATGAACAATCCGCAGCAGAATAACCGGACCCAGCGTCCCCCCCAGAGATGACCAGGCGAAGACCACCAGGGTAAAGACATTGGCCGGTGCGGCCAGCGCGATGGCCAGCACTACCAGGGTCACCGCCAGGGTACCGAGTTTGGTGCGGACGTAGGACTGCCCGAAGCGGGGTATCAGGTCCTGGCTGATCGCTGCAGAGCACGACAACAGCATCGAATCGGCGGTGGACAGGGTGGCTGCGAAGATGGCGGCCAGCACCATGCCCGTGAGCACCTCTGGCAGAAACTGCTGGGCCATTAACGGCAGAGTCATTTCCGGATCAATCAGGGACCCGTCCAGCAGTACCCTGGCGTACAGCCCCACCGTCACGGTCAACACTGCAAACGGCAGATACCAGGCAAAGTAAACCCGGCGGGCCGCCGGCACATCCTCCGGACTGCGCAACGCGATGGTGCGCACCAGAATATGGGGCTGGCCAATCGCGCCCAGGCCCGCCGCCACCCAGCCCAGCACAAACGGCACCAAGCCAAACAGAAGGCCATCTGGCGTCCAGCGCGTCAGTGCCGGATCAACCGCCGTCAACGCAGCCTCCAACTGCCAGGGCCAACCAACGGCGAGAAGGCCAGCCACAAACAGCGCCACCATCCCAAACAGCATGACGAAAGACTGGGCCACGTCTGTCCAGATGGAAGCCCGGATGCCGCCCGCAAAGGAGTACAGCACCACCACCAACGCCCCCAGCATAGCCCCCAACCACTCCGGCCAGTTGAACATCACGTGCAACGCCTTACTGCCAGCTTTGAGTTGCGCCGCGGCATAGACCGCCAGGAACAGCAGGGTGATCACTGCCGACACCACCCGAAGGGGGCTCGACGCGGTGGCCGGGTTCAGCGCTGTCAGCGCCGGAATGGTGTTGACCGGGTGATCTTCCGAATAGCGTCGCAAACGCTGATGGAATCCGCGCCACGCCAACCAATCCCCCACCAGCCAGCCCAACGCGACCCAGAACGCCGAGACACCGGCAACCCAGGTGTAGCCCACCAGGCCAATGAACATGTAACCGGAGTTATTGGTGGCCACGGAGGACAGGCCAATCAGCCAGGGCGCGGTGCTGTAGCCAGCGGTCAGATAGTCATTGACGTCGTGGTGTTTCTTGCGGATCGATGACACGCCAATGATCAGGAACACCACCAATACCACACTGAAACTGTAGGCCGTTGCGCTCATGGGAACCGGTTGCCAGAGAGACTGTTTGTGCAGTCTAGCGCATGACACCCGGCCTTCCCCTGCTACAGATCAATAAGCCTGACGTGTATTTAGCCCTGAGTTCAGGGCTGAAATAACGGTACTGTTCCTGCATGGTGATCCGGGCAAACCAGCAACAGCATTCGTTCAATCCGGTGCAGAAGGAGCACATCCCAATGGAACTGAGGCATGCACACGAGTCGGATCTACCGAGGATCGTCGAAATCTACAATGCATCCATTGCCTCCCGGCGATCCACTGCCGATACCGAGCCAGTGACGGTGGCGTCGCGACTGGAATGGTTTCAGGCACATCGCCCCGCCCGTCGACCACTGCTGGTTCATGAGGAAGACAATCAGATCGTGGGTTGGATCAGCTTTGAGGACTTCTATGGCAGGCCGGCCTATCGCCACACGGCCGAACTGAGCATCTACCTGGCGCCGGAAAGTCAGGGCAAACAGCTTGGCACAAAAATGGTGCAGGCAGCTTTGGCGCTGGCTCCCGAGCTTGGCTTGTCGACCCTGGTGGGTTATGTATTCTCCCACAACCTTCCGAGCCTCAAACTGTTGCTGTCCTGCGGCTTCACCGAATGGGGATGCCTGCCAGACGTCGCCGAGATGGACGACAAAGAGTACAGTGTCAGCATTTTGGGCAAACGGCTGCACGAAGGAAATCCTCGTTGAAGAAAGTACTCCTGACGGTTCTCTCCATTCTCATCAGCAGTTGCAGCAGCGTCCCCATGGGCACACTGGCAAAACTGGGCACGTTCGATCAACAGGACTTCCTGGCGTTGGCGCCGACAGAAATCAGCGCCAGAATCCAGCTTGAAGAACCGGCGAAACTGATGGTTGATCGTACCGACCTGGCGCTGAAGATCGATACAAACAAAGGCGCTACTACATACCAGTTCCCTCTGGACCTGCTCTCCGAAACAGTAATCCCGTCGCGGGAGTCGCTGTTCTCCCCAACGCCAGGCCAAACGGAATACACCTTTAAGCTGGCAGACGACGCCGTCAGCAATTTTCAACACCTCCAGGACACGCTCGCCCATCAGGCCCCGGAGCGGTTCGATTTCACGGTGAATGCAGACGTTGAAGATCTGCCCGATTCGGTCAGCACTGTCACCCTGACGGTCCTGCTTAAACTGTCCGATCGCGAGACGTATTTTCCGTTGCTGGAAGGTGCCGAAGTCGATATCCATCCCTAACCCAGGCGAGATGGTCCACAGCGTTCACCGGATTGGATGACACCAAGCGGCCATCCCCCAAACAATTGGTTGCTGGAGAATGGCAGGCTCTCACTCGTTACCCTGTAGTCCTGTTAGTAGTCGCGTTCAGTTAATTGCAGAGCGGCGAGAAGTCCGATTCGAGTAGCGTCGTTCTTTCCAGGAAATAGGTCCCTTCAGGCGCCTCGAAAGCGAGTGCATCTCCGGAAAAGTAGAAGGTACCAAACCTGCTATCACCAAGACGGAACTGACCGTTACCCAGATCGGTAAGGGTGTCGCTTTCTATTTCATAGCAATTCGAACCCATATCGACCGCATCACCCATATAGTCATAGGATACATACGTGCCATCACCTTTGAATACCGTATAGACCTCATCATTTCCCGCACCGCTATCCCAAACACCAGTAATATCAGCCAGAGTCAAATCGGAAGTACGATCAGGGGCCCCGCCAAGATCGGAATCAAAGGCTGGTGCTGTAGGATCTTCGACAGCCTCGGTCCAAACAATCGTTCCGTCCAACGTTAGATCGCTGGTTGCCTGGCTGTTCGAATCCCCGCCTATGGTGGGAGCGAGTACGACATTATCCAACTCTAACGTCCGAGATGCTGTATCAAAGTCAACGCCGGTACATCCTGAAAGACAGGTAGCACTATACAGATAGGCCACACTGTTTATATTTATGCGTATAGAAACCCCAATGTCTGTGATATTAAACACCACGGCATTCGCCTGATCTGCTGCAAACGCATTCGGGTCCACGTCCGACGCCGACAGTTCTCCCAAGCCAAGCCGCACGAAGTTCATAGCGCTCCCGCTGCTGGTGGCAGAAAGAAAGAGATTGGAACCGGCGAGATTCTCTCGGAATGCATAGAAACTGACTTCAGCGGTGCTCCCCAGTGAACTGGTGTCCGTTCCGCCCAGGGTGATCATGGTACTTCCCTGTACAGGCGTTGAACCGCCATCACCCTGATCGCCGCCATCGCTGGCACCGGTGCCGTCGTCTCCCCCACTGCCGCCATCGGTATCACTATTACTGCCACCCCCACCACCACAGGCAGTCAGCGAGATCACCAAAACACACAACAACATTCTGAACAAAAGTGTCATCTTCATTTCGCCCCTTCGTTGATATGATATATCACCGCATAGACGGCAATTTCATAATTTTTTCCAATTAAAAATATTCAGCATTAAAAACAGAAAGCCGGCCTCACCAATAAAACAAAATGCAGCAGTTAAAAATGAAAACCAAATCTAAATCACTACAATTAAATAATGATTTAATATTATTCACCCAGCACACAACAGATTAATATCTAGATCAGGTAAAAATCCTGGTACCGGATAGGAAAATTTCATGGCAGGTGCCAGCGACGCTCCATGCATAAGTCATCTTCCGTAATTGTGAAACCGGCATTTATCTAAGTTATATGACCAAGAGGTTCGATAAACGCACCCTATATCCTACAAGCAATTTCTGGACCCAAGATCATAACGCCATGTTTTAAATGGAAATTAATGAACAGAGAGTCACAGAATTTTTTTATCTGTAAGGTAACCTGACACTTATTTGCGTTAGTCTTGGATATTCTCAGAATTTTACGGAGCCTCTGATTAACGAACTCGAAGCATTGGAAACCCCCGCATTCGTAACATTGACGCCGAACCGGGTGACATTCGAGTTTGCTCTATGGCAGGGGCCCGTCTACGAAGGCGGTTCGCAATGACCATGATGACAGTAAAAAACAAGGCAAATTCGACGCCACCAACAATCACCGCTGCCGCCATTCAGTTGGATACCCGCGTAGGTGATACGCAACACAACCTAGAAGCCTGCCAGCGCCTGGCAGAACAGGCGGTCAAACAGGGTGCCCAGTGGATTGCCCTGCCGGAGTTCTTCAATACCGGCGTGTGCTTTGATCCAGGGTTGGTGGCCGCAATCGAAAGCGAAGACGGTCCGTCGGCCAGGTTCCTGCGGGAGTTCTCCACACGCCATGCCGTGGTGATTGGCGGTTCCTTTATGTGCCGAGTGGCCCGAGGCGGTGTCCGCAATCGTTACGTGTGTTTCAGCAACGGCGAACGACTGGGCAAACATGACAAAGATTTGCCCACCATGTGGGAGAACGCGTTCTATGAAGCCGGGGATTCAGATGACAGCGGCGAACTCGGACGCATTGGTGATGTCCGGGTGGGAACCGCTGTTTGCTGGGAATTCATGCGCAGCCAGACAGCTCGTCGCCTGCAAGGCAAGGTGGATGTGCTGATCGGCGGATCACACTGGTGGAGCCTGCCCAATGATTGGCCGACGTGGCTGACCCGCAGGATGGAAGCCAAAAACGCGGAGAACCTGCTTGCCAGTGTGCAGTTGACCGCCCAGTTGATTGGCGCCCCAGTGATCCACGCCTCTCACTGCAACCGAATCCAATCACGTTTTCCGGGAATACCCTGGCTCACCTACCACGGCATCCTGGAAGGCCACACCGCCATTGTCGACGGGCACGGACAACTGCTGGCGCACCGGAGCAAGGATGAGGGCGAGGGTATCATCACAGCCAGGATTACTCCGGGCTATGTCGGCAGCCAATTGCCTGTACCGCAACGGTTCTGGCTTCGGCCGCGGGGCTTACTCCCCACATTATCGTGGCACCTGGACGGCTTCTTTGGCAGACGCTGGTACCAGAAGAACGTTAAAGATCTCAGCTAAAAACCGCAAAAATGCCAAGCGTGGCTCACATTTCAAATTACAATCAATCGATTTTCAGTAGTCTCTGGATAACAACGTCGGCTTTACATCTATCTCCAGAGCTTGGCCAGAATCATTGGTTTGCTAAAAATTTATTTACGAACAAGGCTTCTATACCTGATTCCCGGCATGGCCTCAAGAGCTCGATCCAGATAACACAATCAACGCCATACCAAAGGCAATTAAAAGAAATGGCTTTACACTTTCTTTGGGATGAACAAGCATGTAGGGAAATATGACCGGCGGCACCAAAAGACACCCTAACCCCCAAGCCACACTGGTTTTGAAGGCTTTAACCGTTACTATAAGACCTCCCAATCCAGAAACAAAAATCCCAAAGATAGCCAGATAATTCAGAACATCCCCTCCAACCAAACAGGTATAACAGCCAACTTAGCTGCTAGGCTTTAAACGCTTCGCAACAATGCTAAAATTGTCCGACAGAAGGTCTTCCAGAACCTTCAAAATCAAGATATCCTTCCGCTGACGCAACTTTGTCACTTTCTCCGACTATTTTAATATCCGAACACTCAAAACCCACCTCCATCAAGCCCGACAAACAGAATCATTCCAGCTTGCTTATAAATTCGGAAAAACTTCGATCCAAAACATCTTCCTTTTCATCAAGATCTGAAACCTGGTAATCGCCCCACAACAGAATACTATCATCGCCTAACAATACGACACATCCTCTCCAAACACCATCAAGAACCAGGCAAAAATGATTATGGCAGTCAGAAGTTTCGGCAAAAGCCAACACATTACTCGTCAACCTACCATCAGCTTGAAGAGATTTGTTGACATTCAATATTCCATTGCCATTCGCATCATCAATGCAAAAGTCATAAAACTTACCAATCTCCATCAAATCATCATAATAACCAGGTTCAGGGAATAACCCAGAACCATTCTCTTTTAGAAAATCCAGATATTCTTTAGGCATCCTAAATCCCGTAATTTCTTCAAATCTCTTTGCTTCTTCAGCATAATCATGGACTCGAGATTGCTCAGCATATTCAATATAAACCATCATGCCCCTCCTAAAACCGACCAAAAAACCCAGTGCCTATTTCGACATCGTGGACCATGGCGGCCGTTGCGGTCTCTGTATCATTGCACCCGCAACGAGCGATCACTCCCACTCCCGAAACTTGCCATACCGATCAATAAACACCTTGGCTTCCGTTAGCGATGCACCGGTTTCTTCCCGATACCGTTTGATCGCTTTTAATCGGCGCCCCGACGCCATCGCTGTCCGCAGTTCCGGGGAAAGCAGTTCATCCTGATCCACACCGCTGGTATCGAGCAGGCGGTCAATTTTCTTCAGTATCCAGCGCTGTCTTCGTCGGATCGCGGCCAGCTCGCTGTACATCAAAGCCGCCAATGCGATAAGGACTAGTTCGATCACTGCAACACTCCCTGTATTCTGAGGCCGTGCCATCCGGTTGGCCTCCGGCCAAATCAGCCGGTTTTGTAGAAGAGCTTAAGCGTACCTGCTTGTTGCCTCACGGGACACCGGGTATGCACATCCTCCAATCGTCAAAACTCCTTGGAACCACTAAGCTTTTTTCAGCCACCTTTGCCCGCCCATATCTGAAAACCACCTTTACTGGAGACGTTGATGGAGACGATCTTTGCCCAAGCCCTGATTCTGCTCGCCGCCTCCCTGGTGTTGTTGCCCCTGTTTCAACGCCTTGGTCTGGGCAGCGTACTGGGCTACCTCGCAGCCGGCATCCTGGTGGGGCCACTGGGATTTGGCTGGATCAGCGGAGCGGAGTCGGTGTTGCACTTCGCGGAGCTTGGGGTCGTCCTTATGCTGTTTCTGGTGGGTCTGGAGCTTGAGCCGGCACATCTCTGGGCCCAGCGGCGTCGACTGCTTGGCCTTGGGGCCTCCCAGGTGTTCCTCAGTGCGGCAGTGTTGGCGCTCGCGTTCTGGCTGATGGGCTTCAGCGAGCGCGAGGGCTTGGCTATAGGAGCCATCCTGGCACTGTCGTCCACGGCCTTCGTAGTGCAGATGCTGGTTGAAACCAATCAACTGGGTACGCCCCAGGGTCGCGCTGCATTCTCGATTCTACTGTTTCAGGACCTGGCGGTAATTCCGATCATCCTCCTGCTGCCGGTACTGGCAGGCAACCAGGACGCCGAAAACAGTCCCCAATTGTTGGCCGGTATTGCCGCCCTGATTGCGATGGCTTTTGCAGGCCGTTTTCTGCTCAATCCATGGCTGGGATGGCTGGCTCGGCTTCGCAATCGCGATGTAATGACGGCCAGCGCCCTGCTGCTGGTGCTGGGCTCCGCAGGGCTGATGGGATACCTGGGGCTGTCCATGGGACTGGGAGCCTTCGTTGCCGGCGTTCTGCTCGCCAACTCGCCTTATCGGGAGCAGCTTGAGACGGACATCCAGCCCTTCAAGGGCCTCCTTCTGGGGCTGTTCTTCCTGGCCATCGGCATGACGATGGATCTTCGTCTGCTGATAGCGGCACCCGGTACCATCGCGCTGTACCTGATCGCCCTCCTCGCCGCCAAGAGCCTGGTACTGGTCCTGATCAGCCGACTCCGCAAGGTGCCCTGGGCCGGCACTGTCCGCTTTGGCATTCTGCTTAGCCAGGGCGGCGAGTTTGCGTTTGTCCTGCTCACCCAGGCGGGTGCCCTGGGGCTGCTGGCGGCACCGGTGATTGGCCAACTGAATCTGGTGGTAGCGTTGTCCATGGCCACCACGCCGCTGTTGCTGAAGCTGGCCAAGAAGCTGTTTCCGTCCGCGAGGCCGGGCGTCACCGCGGTCGAAGGCGAGGCGCCCTCGGAAGATCAGCACCCCAAGGTGGTTATCGCCGGTCTCGGTCGCTTTGGCCAGATTACCGCGCGGATTCTGGTGGGTCGTCAGATTCCCTTCACGGCGCTGGACTCCAACCCGGATGAGATCAACCTGCTTCGGCGCTACGGCAACGATGTGTTTTTTGGGGATGTGACACGCCTGGACCTGTTGCGAACCGCCGGTCTCGAACACGCTCAAGTTCTGGTATTGGCGATTGACCAGGCCGAGGACTCATTGCGGGTGGTGGAGCTTGTGCAACAGCATTTTCCGGATGTGCAGATCATTGCACGCGCCCGGGACCGTTACCATGCCTACGAACTGAGGGCCAAAGGCGTCACTCTGGTGATTCGTGAGACCTTTGACTCAGCATTAAAAGGAGCCGTTATGACACTGACCCAACTAGGAATTCCAGAGTCAACCGCGCTTGAGCTTACACGTAATTTCCGGGCATTCGACGAAGCCCTGCTGGAAGAACAGGTGGAGCACCGGCATGATCGGGAGAAGCTTATCGAAACCAATAGCCGCGGCCGGGCCGCACTGGTGTCGCTGTTGTCTGGAGACCAAGGAAAGCCAGATTGAGGGAGCCTTCAGGTTCGTCATTCAGGTAATCTCCCGAGCCAATGCCGCGATAGCCTGGGAGATTTCGGCCTCAGAAAGAGCACCAAATCCAAAGCGAATATGCACCATACCGTCAGCCCCGGCAGCGGCATGAAAGCCGGCCGCCTGCAGTCTCGGTATCGCCGTTGAGGTAACCAACGACCCGACGTTCACCCATAGGGCCATACCGCCTGCCGGTAGAGCAAACGCAATCTGCCCCCCAAACTGCCGCGTCAGGCCCTCCGCAGCGCAATCCCGACGCTGCCGATACTGCCGCCGCGCCTTACGGATGTGCTTGCGGACCTCGCCGCCCTCCATCAGATCCGCCAGTGCCAGCTCCGTTACCGCATTTCCCTGCCGGTCCACCAGCAGGATCTCCTCCGCCACCCGGTCGACAAACGCCGAATCCGCCACCAGATAACCCAGCCGCAGGCCGGGCGCAAACACCTTGGACAGGGAACCAATGTGGATCACGTTCTCCGATCCCGGCAGGCTCGCAAGGGGAGGAATCGGACGGCTTTCGTAGTGGAACTCGTGGTCATAGTCGTCTTCAATCACCGCAAACCGGTGCTGACGGGACAACTGCAGCAGAGCAAGTCGCCGCTCCATCGACAGGGTGACCGTAGTGGGATACTGGTGGTGGGGCGTGGTAAACACAGCCGCGACCGGGTAACGGGACAGCAGACGCTCCAGTGCCGTGGTATCCAGCCCGTGTTCATCGATCGGACAGGCCACGACCTCAAAGCCTGTCGATGCAAACGCCGCCCGGGCCGGTGGGTAGCACAACGCCTCGACCACAATCACGCCCTTGGCGGGGTCCAGCGCCCGGGCACTGAAAAAGATGCCCATCTGGCTACCCCGCACCACGCAGATTTCCTCTGGCACCACTGGCATAAAGCGATCCATCGCCAGCATGCCCAGGATGGCCTGCCGCAGCTCCGGCGTCCCTCTCGGGTCGCCGTAGTCCAGGTAGTCCAGGCGGATAGCTCTCAGCAGCGCTCGTCGGTAAGCCCTGGACAGCGGCTCAAACGGCAGCAGCCGCACGTCGGGGGTGCCATCGTTGGTGTGCCTGTGCACCACCCCTGTGTGCTGCGCCCCATGTGATGCCCGGGTGGCCAGACCCCGGGCAGGACGGCCCTTTCTACTGTTATCGAGCACCAGGGCCTGATCCTGCTCCGACAGCCCATGCTCCGGCAGCACCGCCGCCACGAAGGTCCCCCGTCTTGGCTGGGAATACAGCCAGCCCTGGGCTTCCAGCTCTTCGTACACCAGCTGCACGGTTTTCCGGTTTACCCCCAACTGACTGGCCAGCGCCCGACTACCCGGCATGGAGCTGCCTGGCAGCAACCGTCGGGCCTGAATATCGCGAACAATCTGGTTCACCAACCGTGCGTGGAGAGAGCGTCCCGGCGTGTGTTCCAGCCAAAGCTGGGCGTTCCAGGGTCGGAGCATGAGCGGATGTCCTGTGGAGAGAGCCTCAATTATGACTCTGATTCGCTATCTGGACCATGAAGGATATTAAAACTGGATGTTAATTATGGTCCAGATACAGAGGTACTCTGTCGGCGGTTAAGAGTTTGCAGTTTAAAAGTCAAACCGCCTCAGATCCCAGATCAAGCAGGAAACACGCCGCCATGACCGTACGATGTACCCAAAGAAGCCAGCCAGCTCCTGACACCGAGCCATACCCCAAGGCAAAAACCCTGGCGCAAATGCGCTACAACCTGGACCAGGTCCGCCAGCGCATGGCCAGCGCCTGTGCACGCAGTGGTCGCGACCCTGGCAGCGTTCGCCTGTTGCCGGTGAGCAAAACGGTGGATGTGGCCCGGATTCGGTTGGCGCACCAGGCGGGCTGTCGCCTGCTTGGTGAAAACAAGGTGCAGGAAGCCCTGGGAAAGACGCAAATCCTGTCAGACCTGCCGGATCTGCAATGGTCCGTTATTGGCCACCTGCAGACCAACAAGGCCAAGCACGTCGCCCGCTTTGCAACCGAGTTCCAGGCGCTCGACAGTCTGCGACTGGCCGAAGTGCTGGATCGGCGTCTGCAACTGGAAGGTCGCGGACTCGATGTGTTCGTCCAGGTCAATAGCTCTGGCGAAGACAGCAAGTACGGCCTGCCGCCACAGGACACCGCTGCCTTCATCCGAGCCCTCTCCAGCTACAGCGCCCTCAGGGTGCGGGGGCTGATGACGCTGGCCATCTTCAGTGATGACCCTGCCCGGGTACGCCCCTGCTTCGCCCGATTGAGGCAACTGCGGGATCAGCTCCGACAGGACGCCCCCGCCAATGTGGCTCTGGATGAGCTGTCCATGGGGATGTCCGGTGACTTTGAGCTGGCCATTGAAGAAGGTGCCACTGTGGTTCGGGTTGGCCAGGCGATCTTTGGTGCCCGCCCCCTGCCCGACGCCTATTACTGGCCGAGCTCAGACTCTGCCCAAGCCATCGCGACATCCGCCAAGCGGCCAACGCTCTCCCCCACTCCAGCCGTTAAAAAGGAATGCCATTGATGAAATCACTGCTCGCATTACAACACCTGGCGTTTGAGGATCTCGGTGTCCTGGAACCGCTGTTTGCGGATTATGGTTACCGCGTCGAGTATCTGGACGCCACCACCGACGATCTGACACAGGTTGATCCCGCTGCGGCAGACCTGCTGGTCGTGCTGGGCGGGCCGGTCGGCGCCATGGACGATCACCAGTACCCATTTCTGTGTGACGAGCTGGCACTGATCCGCCGGCGCCTGGCGCTGGGCAAGCCCCTCCTCGGTATCTGCCTGGGCGCGCAGCTTATTGCCCGGGCGCTGGGAAGCAGCGTGTACGCCATGCCAGAGAAAGAGATTGGGTTCGCCACCCTGACCCTTACCCGGCAGGGCCGACGCTCCCCACTGGCAGCACTGGAGGGCCTGCCGGTACTGCACTGGCACGGCGACCAGTTCGACATTCCACCCGGCGGTACCCGGCTGGCCCACACTCGCACGGCCATCAACCAGGCCTTCGCGATTGGACGGCAGGTGTTAGGGCTGCAATTCCATCTGGAGGCAGATGTCGGGCTGATGGAACGCTGGCTGGTGGGCCATTGTGCCGAGCTGGCCAGTGCCGGAATCGATCCGTGCAGCCTGCGCCGCCAGGCGCACAAGGCAGTTCATGCGCTGCCAGCGGCAGGTCGCCAGGTTATCGGGGACTGGCTTGACCAGCTGGAGCCAGCGACGGTCCGCCACACGCCATTACCCAGAACCACCACTGCCGTCTAGGAGGGAGAACATGCACCATTATCGCCTGGCGATCTGGCACAACGAGGTCTTTCTAGGACACTTTCAGACCGATACCCCGGCCGCCCGGGAGGCGGTCAGGCATATTGTTCAATGCCTGGAGCAGGCCGGCAGCATGCGCTGGCAACTGGAGCAGGCCCAGGACGAACAGCGGCTGCTGAGCACCGGACCGAAGGGGGTCAGGGTCATCAGCAGCGAGCCGGTGTTCTGCGCCATCGACTCGCTGTAGGGAAATCGGGCAACTAGCCTAGCGCCCGACGCGTTGCGGGCTTACATCAGGCCAAGATGTTTGTTGTCCTGGGCAATGGCGTTGTCCAGAGTTTCCAGGTAGCCAGCGCGGGCCTTGAGTTTGGTCTGGCCATGGGCCTTGAGGTTCAGTTGGCGGAACTGGGCAGCGGTTGCCTGAGCTTGCTCCATCAGCTGATCCGCCGGAACCACCCGGTCCAGGAAGCCGGCTTGTACAGCGCCTTGTGGATCGAAAATCTCCGCATTCATCACCGAACGGTGGAAATGCGCCGGAGTCAGGCGATGGCGGGCAATCTCAATGCCGGCGTGGTGCATGGTCATGCCAATGGCCACTTCGTTCAGACCCAGCTTGAACGGGCCTTCCACACCCAGCCGATAGTCCACCGACAACAGGATAAAGGCACCCTTGGCGATGGCATGGCCACCGCAGGCCGCGATCACTGGCAGCGGGAACGCTGACAGACGGCGAGTGAACGTGGACCCAACGTTCACCAGGGCGGCGGCCTCCTTGGGGCCCTTCTGCATTTCCTTGAGGTCATAACCGCCGGAGAAAATGCCAGCCTGACCGGCCAGGATCACCACGGCCTTGTCCTGCTCCGCCTGATCCAGCGCCTGGTTCAGTGCCTCAAACACCTCGTGGCTGAGGGCGTTCGCCTTGCCGTTGGTGATGGTGATGGTGGCGATGCCGTCCGCCAGCTGGTAGTCAACGAGTTGTGTCACCGGGTTCTCTCCCCTTGTCATGCCTTTTATCGGCCTACGGCCTGTGAAATGGGTCGCCGGGCGGGGCCGGCGGAGGCCACAGTCTACCGTCAGATAACGGCAAAATCACCGATTTTCCGGGATCTTGCCGCATCAGGACCGGTTTTATCCGCGCTGAAACAGGTCCAGACCGAAGCCTGCTTTAACCCGATCCAGCGTCCGCCCCGTGACCTCCCGGGCCCGCTCGGTGCCCTCTTTGAGAATGGCCAGCAACTGGGCCTTGTCAGCTGCGTAGATCTGGCGTTGTTCACGAATCGGACGAATCAGCTCCTGCAGACACTCCTCCAGGATCTTCTTGGTATGGCCATCGCCGAGACCACCACGCTGATAGTGCGCCTTGAGTTCGGCTATGTAGGCCGGGTCTGGGTGAAACGCGTCCAGATAGGTAAAGACCACGTTGCCCTCAACCTGCCCTGGCGAGTCGATGGTGAGGTGGTTGGGATCGGTGTACATGGCTTTCACCGCCTTGCTGATCTCCTTGTCGGTGGAATCCAGCATGATGGTGTTGCCGGCGGACTTGGACATCTTGCCCTTGCCATCCACGCTCGGCAGGCGGGACACGTTGCTCAGCAGCGGTTTGCATTCCACCAGCACATCTTTGCCGGCCACACTGTTGACCTTGCGCACCACTTCGTTGGTCTGCTCGATCATCGGCAGCTGGTCATCCCCCACGGGCACCAGGGTGGCGTCGAACGCGGTGATGTCGGCCGCCTGGCTGATGGGATAGGTCAGGAAACCCGCCGGAATGGACCGGCCGAAGGCCCGGCTCTGGATCTCACTCTTCACCGTGGGATTGCGCTCAAGCCGGCTGATGGTCACCAGATTGGAGTAGTACATGGTCAGCTCCGCCAACGCCGGCAGTTCGGACTGCAGGCAGATGGTGGTCTTGGCCGGGTCGATGCCCACCGCCAGGTAATCCGCAACCACTTCCAGGATGTTGGAGGCGATCTTGCCGGGATCATTGGCGTTATCGGTCAGACCCTGAAGGTTGGCCACCAGGATGGTCTGGTTGCACTCGTCCTGAAGCCGGACCCGCTGACGCAGAGACCCGATGAAGTGGCCGAGGTGAAGCTGGCCGGTGGGACGATCGCCGGTAAGAACGGTCTGGCGCTGGCTGCTGTCAGCCGGGGTGGGATTTTCCTGCATGGTTGCCTCCTGAAACTGGGTTTCGCCGGAGGCAATCGCTGATCAGATTCAGAGGACCGCCTGCCGGCGGTTCGAACACAAGGATTCAGCACCGCCCTGGGAGAGAGCCGCGCCACCACGAAAACTGGGAAGAAACGAATGGGGTCCGTGTATTCATGGCGGCAGATAGTACCACCTTTTGCCTGAAAGACAACGCTCCCAGCCTCCCCTCAGCTAATCTCAACAACGATCCAACAACAGCGACTAAACGTAACTGATTATTACTTTTTTGTGGCTTCCTGTTCCGCTGTCTTGAGGCTGACACAGTCCGTCGATAGATTGCCGGAGCCGTTTGAACCGGCTTGCCGCTTTACAACAAAAGGATCACTCCATGAACCAGAAAACCGTCATCGTCCAGGAGCTGAGGGCTGCCCGCCAGGGCCACATCCGCTGGGTACGATACGCCAGTGCCCTGATCTCCGGCATGGAGGTGCTGAAAGATCACGTACCCGTCGTTGGCACCGACTGCCGGTTCGGTCGCTGGTACTACGGCGCCGGCGCCGCGTTAACAGGGCTTGAGAGCTACCGCAACATTGAGCAGCCTCACCTGAACCTCCACGACATGTATATGGAGATCTTCAAACTGCTGTTTGACGATGACAACCGGGCCAGCCCGGGCTTCTTTGGCCGCCTGCTGGGGCGCAGCTCAACCCAGAAGAACGCCCGCACCGAAAAGGCCCGCGCCCGCTTTGCCGATCTCGAGGCAGTCTCCCAGGTGATCCTCAAGCATCTGGAGCAGCTCGAGTCGGATGTGCTGGCGCTGTCGGATGCCGAAATCGAGCGCCTGTTCTACACCGCCGAGGCCTAAGGAGCCGCCCGCTTACAACAAAGAGCTAATAACGGTCCAGCAAGCCGCCG
This sequence comes from Marinobacter xestospongiae, assembly GCF_023156385.1. GTDB lineage: Bacteria > Pseudomonadota > Gammaproteobacteria > Pseudomonadales > Oleiphilaceae > Marinobacter > Marinobacter xestospongiae. The sequence continues at coordinate 185,326 of NZ_JAKZAK010000005.1, read as the reverse complement.
GTATAGGATGGGGAAATACATAGGGACGCTAACCAGCACCACGCAATGCGTCCCGCAACACCCATTCATTGCCATCCCGGATCACGCTTGCATGACCTACGCACGTATTACCGGCACGGGGTCCTACCTGCCGGACAATGTGGTAACCAACAAGGACCTGGAACGCACCGTCGACACCACCGACCAGTGGATTCGCGAGCGCACCGGCATCGAACAGCGCCACATTGCCCTGCCCGGCCAGACCACGGTGGACCTGGCGGAACACGCCGCCCGGCGCGCCATTGAGGCAGCCGGTCTGACACCAGACGATATTGATCTGATCGTGTTCGCCACCTCAACGCCAGACAAGATTTTCCCCAGCAGTGCCTGCATCCTCCAGCGTCGGCTGGACATTCACGGCTGTCCCGCCTTTGACATCCAGGCGGTATGCAGCGGTTTCGTCTATGCCCTGGCCACCGCCGAGAAGTTCGTCGCCACCGGTACCAGCAAACGTGCACTGGTGGTCGGCTCCGAGGTGTTCTCGCGGATCATCAACTGGGAAGACCGGGGCACCTGCGTGCTGTTTGGCGATGGTGCCGGTGCCGTGGTGCTGGAAGCCAGTGAAGAGACCGGCATTCTCTCCACCCACCTGCACGCCGATGGCCAGTACGAAGAACTGCTGCACGTTCCCTGTGGCATTGCCGATGGCACAGACCAGTTCAAGGCCGGTCATGGCTACGTGGAAATGAAGGGCAACGAGGTCTTCAAGATCGCCGTCAACACCCTCGGCCAGATTGTCGATGAGACCCTGGCAGCCAACAACATGGACAAATCGGAGATCGACTGGCTGGTCCCGCACCAGGCCAACCTCCGCATCATCTCCGCCACCGCCCGCAAGCTCAACATGACGATGGACCGGGTCGTTGTCACGGTTGACCAGCATGGCAATACCTCTGCGGCATCCATCCCCCTGGCCCTGGATGCCGCTGTGCGCGATGGCCGAATCCAGCGCAACGACGTGGTGCTGCTGGAAGCCTTCGGCGGTGGCTTTACCTGGGGAGCAGCGCTGCTACGGCTGTAGCAGAGACTGCACCCGGAACAGACTTCCCCGAACCAAACGTCAGCGTGCTTCCGGACTGCACCATTGATCCCGATGGTTCGTAAAATGAATGGTTCCAACGGCCAATTCGTCGCACACTGTGTGCCGAGTCCACCATTCATCGTTTCTGATACGAGGAAGTCTTTCCATGGCACAAGCACGAGGTTACGCCGCCCATAGCCCCACCTCCGGGCTGTCTCCCATCGATTTCGAGCGCCGCGAACTGCGCCCTGACGACGTCGCCATTGAGATCGACTATTGCGGTGTCTGCCACAGCGACATCCACTTCGTTGAGAACGACTGGGGCATCACCCGCTACCCGGTCGTTCCGGGCCATGAGATTGTTGGCCGGGTCACCGCCGTCGGCGCGGACGTCCGACAGTATCAACCCGGCGACATCGTGGGAGTTGGTTGCCTGGTGGATTCCTGCCGCCAATGCGAGGCCTGCGAATCAGGCCTGGAACAGTATTGCCTTGAGGGTTCCACCGGCACCTACAACGGCATCGACCGTCACGACGGCACCGTCACCTTCGGTGGCTATTCGAACCGGGTAGTGGCCAGTGAGCGCTTCGTGGTGAGAATCCCCGATACCCTGGACCCGGCGAACGCCGCACCGATTCTCTGCGCCGGTATCACCACCTATTCCCCCTTGCGGCATTACGGCGTCAAAGCTGGCGATCGGGTGGGTGTTATCGGCATGGGCGGTCTGGGCCACATGGGGGTCAAATTTGCCAAGGCCCTGGGCGCTGAAGTGACCCTGTTTACACGCTCCGCCGGCAAGGTGGAGGAAGCCCGGAAACAGGGCGCTGATCATGTCATCATCTCCACCGATCCGGAGCAGATGAAAGCCGCCCGGGAGCAGTTCGATTTCATGCTCGACACCATCCCCGTGCAACACGACTTCAACCCCTACCTGCAGTGCCTCAAGTTCGACGGCACTCACATCATCGTGGGCTTGCTGGAACCGATCGACCACGCCATCCACGCCGCCCACTTGGTGGGCAAACGCCGGGTCCTGGCCGGATCGCTGATCGGTGGCATGCCGGAAACCCAGGAAGTGCTGGATTTCTGTGCCGAGCACGACATCCGCTGCGATATTGAGATGCTGGACATGGCGAACATCCACGAAGCCTATGAGCGGATGAAACGAGGCGACGTGAAGTACCGTTTTGTGATCGACATGAAGTCACTCAACGACGCTTGAATAGAGCCGTCTGAGACAACAGGGGCGCCGTCACGGGCCCCTGTTCGACTACCACATCAGTTACCGCGACGCCCTCAACGATCATCAATCATTCACGCCACCGCACACCACCACCAGAATGTCGTTGCTGGCAGCAATCTGCTCATGGGCCTGATCGTAAACCGCCGCCAGGGCCGCACCGCAGGCCATCTCGACTTTCAGTCGATGCTCATCGAGAAAGCGCTGGCAGGCGTTTTCCGCCTGTTCATCCGTCACCGTGGCAGTAAACACCGGGCGTTCCGACAGGGCTTGATAGGCCCGATCACACACTCGCGGTGCAGCCAGTGACTTGGCCCGCGAGGTAATACTGGGCAGGGTGACCTGTTCACCCGCCAATCTTGACTGGTGCAGGGCATCAGCACCGACGGTCTCCACCGCCAGCAGCGGCACATCCTGCAATCCGGTCCGCTCCAGCCCTTCCAGCAGTCCGGACATCAGCCCACCGCCGCCCACGCTGCAGATCACCAGATCCGGAGTAACACCGTCGGCCAGAGTCTCTGCAAGGATATCGCCGTAGCCGGGCCAGATCTCCGGGTCATCGAACGGGTGAAACATTACCGCCCCCGGTTGATCGGCGGCAACCTGGGCCTTGGCGTGAGCGTCATGCCAGAACTGCCCCGTTACCGTGACGTCGGCACCGTAGCCACGCAACCGCGCCACCGTTGCCGCCGGCGTCGTCTCAGGCACGAACACCGAGACCGCCACCCCGAGCTGCTGGCCGGCAAAGGCCACCGCCAGGCCGGCATTGCCGCCGGAGGAACTGACAAACAGGGTCGCGCCCTGGGCCTTGGTCCGAACCGCCTTGCGTGCCATTCCCCGCAGCTTGAACGAGCCCGACGGCTGCAATGCTTCGAGCTTCAGCCAGATTCGGGGCCCCTGCGGCGAGGACATGGGGAAACTGGGAACCAACGGGGTACGTAATGCAATCGGGTGAGCTGGATCGGTGTACATGTTTTTTACTCCTTTCCCTGGGGCGCCGGACGGGCACGCAGATTCTTTGTTCTTTTCAGAATGGACTAAGCTTTTAGGAAACTGCCAATCATACCCTCAAGCTCTTGATACAAGCCATTTCCTGCGGTTGATCGATTGTTGTAGCAGCGGGACAACCATCCAGTCGAGGACAATCCATGAGCAACCTGAGCAGTCAGTGCGAGCACGAATGCGATTTTGTTGAGGCCTGTGACGCGGTGGAACTGATGATCGAGCCCCGCGAACGGGACCTTGGAGGCTTTTCGGTACGACGGGTACTCCCCAGCGCCAAACGCAAGATGGTTGGGCCCTGGGTATTCTTTGACCACATGGGGCCGGCCAGCTTTCCGGCGGGCGAAGGCCTCAATGTCCGCCCTCACCCTCACATCGGCATTGCCACCGTGACCTACCTGTTCTCTGGCGAGATCCTGCACCGGGATTCCCTGGGCAGCCTGCAGGCCATCCGCCCGGGCGATATCAACCTGATGGTCGCCGGCCACGGGATTGTCCATTCCGAGCGGGAGCGTCCGCAGATCACCGCGTCCGCACATCGTCTCCATGGCCTGCAACTGTGGCTGGCACTGCCCGAGCATCTGGAGGAAATGGCACCGGCTTTCTATCACTACACCGACGACGAAGTACCCGCGCTGACGGTCAATGGGGTTCCGGTGCGAGTGATGATGGGAACCGCCTATGGCGCCACTTCGCCAGTCAAGACCTTCGCCGAAACACTCTACGTTGAAGCTCACCTGCTCAAGGGCCAGGTGCTGGCGTTGCCAGATGCCGAGGAACGCGCAGTGTACGTCGCCCGAGGCGGCCTGAAAGCACGGGAAACCGTGATCCCCGAGTTTGCCATGGCCTGTTTTGATAGCCGGGCCGGACTGGAAGTTGAAGCAACAACGGACACCCGCATCGCCATCATTGGCGGGGAGCGCTTTGAGCGGCGCTACATCGACTGGAACTTTGTCTCCAGCCGCCCTGAACGCATTCAACAGGCCCGCGAAGACTGGCGCGAGGGGCGCTTCCCCAAAGTCCCTGGCGATGACAAGGAGAGTATTCCCCTGCCAGATTGAGACCCTCGTAACCCACGCTGGACGACCGCAGTCGGCGCAGGGTTGCGACCACCGAAAATTCATAGGATGATTGGATCACCCGATTAAAGGATGACCAATCATGACCAACCTCACCAGAATCCGGCGCGGGTCCCTGGTGGACCACGCCATTGAAACCCTGCGTGGCGCCATTGAACAGGGTGAGTGGCAGGTCGGAGACCGGCTGCCGGTGGAATCGGAACTGTCCGAGTCCCTGGGCATCAGCCGCAACACTGTGCGGGAGGCGGTGCGGGTTCTGGTTCATGTAGGCATGCTGGAAACCCGCCAGGGCGACGGCACCTACGTGCGGGCGAATCGCGATGCCGGAGAAACCCTCCGACGCATAGACCGCGCTCAGCTCAGGGACCAACTGGAAGTTCGTCTGATGCTGGAAACCGAGGCTGCCCGTCTGGCCGCCCTGCGCCGTACCGGCGACGAACTGAAACTGCTTTCCGAAACCTTGGATCAGCGGGCCGCCGCCGGCGACAACCTGGACGCGCGAATCCATCACGACGAGCGGTTTCATCATGCGCTTGCCGAGGCATCCCATAACTCCGCCCTGACAGAACTGTACGGCTACTTTGCCCACGCCATCAGCCACACAATCCAAGAGACCGAACTGGACAAGACCCTGCCCGAACCCTCCCAGGAAGCCCACGAACTGCTACTCGCAGCGGTTCGACGTCAGGACCCTGAACAAGCCGCAGCACGGGCCAGAGCCCTGCTGCAGCCCAGCCTGGATGCCCTGGCCAGCACCAACGGGGAGAACATGCCATGAAACTGCCCATTGACCGCTTCACCCTGCTGTTGCTGGGCGCCATTGTGCTGGCCACGGTGGTACCGGTTCGCGGCGACGCCGCCAGCGTACTGGCCACCACAGGCACCCTCGCGGTGGCGTTGCTGTTCTTCCTGCACGGCGCCGCGCTGTCTAGGGAGCAGGTTATTGCCGGTGCCAGTCACTGGCGACTGCACCTGCTGATCACCAGCCTGACGTTCGTGTTCTTTCCGCTGGCGGTGCTGCCCATCAATGCTCTGGCCCCCACCTGGATTCCGGCGGACCTGGGCCTGGGCTTCCTGTACCTGGGGGTGCTGCCGTCAGCGGTGTCGTCGTCCATTGCCTACACCGCCATGGCTCGTGGCAATGTCCCGGCCGCCATATGCAGCGCCGCGGCCTCCAACGTCTTCGGCATGATGCTGACACCGTTCCTGCTGATCGTGTTGGTTAGCACCACCAGTGCCGGCGGATTTTCGGTCTGGCAGGCGCTGCAGGACATTGTGCTGCAACTGCTGGCGCCGTTCGCCATCGGTCATGCCCTGCGCCCCTGGCTGGGCGGCCTGCTGGCCCGCCATGAGCACCTGACGGCTCGCTATGATCAGTGCGTGATCTGGCTGATCGTCTACTCGGCGTTCTCCCATTCTGTGGTCAGCGGACTCTGGCAACAACTTCCGCTGACCGCCATCCTGCTCACCATCGGTTTCTGCCTGGGTCTGCTTGGGCTGCTGATCGTGGTGGCAAGACGAGTGGTAAAGCTGTGCGGACTGAGCCTGGAAGACGAAGCGGCGGTGGTGTTCTGCGGGTCCAAAAAGAGCCTCGCGTCGGGACTGCCAATGGCCAAGGTGCTGTTCTCCGGCCATCCCGGTTTTGGCATGATCGTGCTGCCGATCATGTGTTACAACCAGATCCAGGTCATTGTCGGCGCTATTCTGGCCGAACGTTACCGACGCCGGATCGAGGCGGCTCAGGCAGCGGAGTCACCCTGTCCAGACAGCCGTCCCGTCGACGGCTCCCGTGTCTGAGTGTTCAGTCGAGCCGATTCAGGAGCCGGTCAGTTGACTGAACAGGCTGGTCAGCACCACCAGCCCCACGACCCAGCCAATCACCGCCGGCCAGAAACTGGTGGTGGGCTGCCCCCCGGGGGACTCGCCGGCCTCGGCGTCCTCCGGCCGGGCGTACACCGGGCTGTCCGCCATTCCGGGTTCCGGCTCCGCCGGGTTCCGCAGCTCCTCAAGTTCCGACCACCCGAACCAGTGACCAAGGAATTCCGCCACCGGCAATGCCAGCCCGCCCTGACCAGCCATGGGCCGCAGTTGCGATTCCAGTTGACGGGCGATCTCATCCCGCAGGGCCTGGCGATCGGCTGGAGGTTCCGCCAATACCGCTTTCCAGATAGCCGCATCCTGGCTACGGCCACTGTCGTTGAGCAGCGCCTTGATCTGGATAACCACTTCCCGAACCACCTGGTGATCAGACGCCGACAGTCCCTCGCTCATTCCGGATGGCGTTGTTTCCGGGACCGGCCGCGTATTGTCTGTCGCCGCACCCGGTGCGGACTGGTCAGATTGTTCCGATGCCTGCATCGTGTCTGGCGCCACACCGGCCTGAGCCAGGGCGTCGCGACGGGCCTGCTCCAGACTCTCCATATCCTGACGGGAGGCAAACTTGGCCTGCTGGCTATAGGCTGCCTGAATCTGGCCGGGGTCCCGGGTCGGTTCAATACCAAGCACGTCCCAACAATTCATCAACGACCACTCCTGAAAATATGAGCAAAGGAAGACAAGCCAAGGTACGGTGGCTTATCATCGCACCTAACAATCACGTAACCTTTATAACCGAAACGATCAGAGCATGACGTGCCGGTTCCAGGCATTGTTCATCAACCAGTTATAACAGCGTCACAGAATAACACCCAGTAAGCTCCCGATTCATCCGTCGGACATTCGCTGCCCGGTTCAGACTGTCCCTCAGATGCCCTGTAAAACTGCGGTTAAAAAAAGAACGCCTATGATATCCCTTACAAGCACCGCCCGAAAACAACCATGCCTGATCGCTGGCCTGGTCATCACCGCCCTCCCCTACCCCGCCCATGCGGTGGACGAGAGAGCCCAGGACAGCGCCCTGCCACCGGAACGAATAGTCGCCGCACTGGACGTCTCCGATACCTTCCAGCCCGACTATGGTTTTCTGCTGGAAGAACCCGTGCCCCAGGTGCTTACCACCACCAAACTGCGCCAGCCCAAGTCACGGGTTCCGGGCACCACCACCATCATTCAGGGAGAGCTGATTCGCGATCTGGGCATCCTCAATCTGGTGGAAGTATTCCGGCTGGTGCCCGGCATGACCATGGGCCATGTCGGCAGCAACAGCCCGGTTGCCAGTTACCACGGGACCGTCGCTTACGATCAGCGCCGCCTGCAGGTACAGATCGATGGCCGGACCGCCTACCAGCCCAACCTGGCCGGGGTCGACTGGAACACCATGCCGGTGGCATTGGAGAACATTGAACGGATCGAGATCAGCCGCGGCCCCAATGCCGCCGCGTACGGCATCAACGCCTTCCTGGGCACCATCAACATCATTACCCGCTCTCCGGAAGACACCCAGGGCGTCAATATCCGCACCAGCTACGGCAGTCGCGGCCACCGCAAGGTCTTCGGCTCGGTAGGCCATAGCAGCGACCGCTACAATTGGCGCCTGTCCTATCAGCGAGCGGAAGAGGATGGCTACGATAGCCAGATCGACAATGACAGCCTGCGGGTCGTGCCGTTCCATGATGGCTACAATCTGGACTTCTTCAACTACGACGCCCACGCCTCGTTGAGCGCCCGCCACTCTCTGGAGCTGCGTGCCGGAGCCACCGACGGCGAGGATGAGGAAGACATCCGCCGCATCGGCGATGAATTCGGCGCCCAACAGCACCCGGACATCGATGTCCGCGACTATTACCTGCAGGCGCGCTGGAACTATATTCAGTCGGATCGTCATTTCCTTCATATCCAGGCCAGCTACCAGGACTACAACCGCCGGCAGCGCTGGCGCGCCTGTCCCCCTGGCGCCGGTTTCTGCGCAGACGTCAATCAGGACATCTTTGAATCGCGCCAGGAGTTCGAACTGCAGGATACCCTGATGCTGTCGCCGGACCTGCGCATGGTCTCCGGCCTGGGCTACCGCAAGGACAGTTTCGACTCCGATACCTACTTCAACGGCGAAGGTGCCAACTACCAGTCGCGGGTGTTCGCCAACATTGAATACACCCCGGTCAACTGGCTGACCTTCAACGTCGGGGGCAACTGGGAAGATTCCACCACCCTGGAAGATGACGTGTTCTCCCCCCGGATTGCCGCCAACTTCCAGCTGGCAGACGACCAGACCCTGCGGTTCGTCTTCTCCAAGGCGGTGCGTTCACCCGATGCGTTCGAACAGGATGCCGACTGGGGCTACCGGGTCAGCCACGTCACCCCCGATGCTGCCTCGGCCCTCGAGGGGACCCGGGTTGGCCCTCAGCTGCAGGCTTCCGGCACCTTACGGGAAGAGCGAATTATTTCCCGGGAGATCAGCTACTTTGGCCAGTTCCGTGCTGGCGGCGGGCTGCTGTCCACCGAGATCAAGTACTTCTACGACCACCTTCGGGACATCATCAGCGGCGACATCAGCGTGGATGACTGGAACCTCGCCAACAACGTGGCGCTGGATCAGCAGGGGGTTGAGCTGGAAGCCTCGCTGGAGTACCCGGACACCCAGTTCCGCCTGACGTACGCCTACATGGATCAAGACGGTGAGTACACCGGCGGGCCGGTTGTCGCCAGTGATGCCCAGCGTTTCATTGATCTGGAAAGCCGACTGACTGCCGAACACTCCGGCAGTTTTGTCTGGGTCCAGCGTTATGGTTTCGACATCTCCTCGGCGCTGGCGTTCTACATGGCGGACCAGTTACGCCGGGGCGACTTCCAGCGCGTCGATCTGCGTCTGGTAAAAAACGTATATACCCCTAGAATCAACTACGATGTAGCCGTGATTTTTCAGCACTATCTGCACGGCATTCCCCCACTGAGCCGAAACAACATTCTGAGTAACGATCATCAGGTGTTTGTGGAAGCCGGAGTGCGATTCTAGGTTGTATTCATGCCGGCAGCCGGATTGGGGCAGGCAGTTTACCAGGGTAGGTGATGAGTAATAGCAACAACCAAATACCGGGATGGTTTTCTGCCGTGACAGGCAGGCTGGTTACGCTGTTCTGTCTTCTGCTGGTGGCCAGCGTGCTGGGGTTGTCGTCAGCCGCACGGGCCCAGGCGCCAGAGCCGTCAGCGCAGTTCTTCCGTACGGTTCTGGTCGCAGGTTCCGACAACACCGCCTTCAACCTCCGGTTCATGGACCTGCTGCAGAACCAGTTGGGCAGCCGGGTCAAGGTGCGCACCTACACCGAAGCGTTCAGCCTGTCCCACCCCGATCTGCTGGTGGTTGCTCTGGGCAGCAATGCCCTGTCCCAGGTCCAGCAACAGTCGCCACGGCCTGCCACTCTGGCCCTGATGGTGGATGAGAACCAAGTCGCGGCTTATCTGGGGCGTGAACGCACCACCCTGTCGGCGATCTATCACAACCCGCCCCTGATCCGCCAGGCACTGCTAGGCAAGCTGATCCTGCCCCAGGGCAACCAGGTGGCCCTGCTGGTTCAGGCCGGCGAAGAGGCACGCTACGATCCGTTGCTGGAAGAACTGGCGCGTTTCGAGCTGGAAGCCCGGGTGTTCCCGGTGCAGGGCGAAGACGCCCTGATCGCCACTCTCGCCCGTGCGCTGTCGTTCGGTGATTTTCTGCTGGCGGTGCCAGACTCGGCAATCTATAACGCCCGCACCATCAAACACATCCTGTTGACGGCGTACCGTCGCAACCGGATCGTCATCGGCCCAGGACGGGCCTTTGTCCGTGCCGGGGTTCTGGCGTCCAGCTACACCTCACTGGAGACCGTCACCGCGATCGCCGCAGAGCGGGTGCGGCAGTTTCTGGACGACGGTTCCCTGGCACCACCGGGGCACCCCGAACGGTTCGAGATCGACGTCAACCGCCAAGTGGCCCGCTCTTTGAACATACCGGTACCGGACACCGATGAACTGGCGCAGGGAATCAACGCTCTGTTGCAGAACGACGCAGGGAGCGACAATCCATGAATTTCCGCAAAGGCACCCCAAAATCCCTGACCCACCGGCTGATGGTGCTTGGCGTCATGCCGGCCCTGGTGATGTTCCTGGTACTGTTGGTGTTTTTCACGTCGGCACGGCTGGATGATGCCCGCAAGGAGCTTTACAACAGCAGCCAAATCCTCGCGGACAATCTGGCGCCGGCAGTAGAGTACGCGGTGGTGTCCGGCAACACCCAGCTGCTGGAGCAGATCCTCACCCAGACGTTCAAACGCAGCCACGTCAAATGGATTCGGGTGACCGACGTAACCGACCGGGTGGTCGGCGAGGTTGGTGACTCGCCGGCGGAGGGGGTCGACGCCACCAGCGACGTGTTCACCGCCGACATTCTCCAGCGCCCCCTCGACATGGAGGAAGACGACGACGCCGACTGGTTTGAACCCGTCTACGGCTTCACCTCCGGAGTGATCCGCCTGGGCACCGTGGAGGTCGGCGTCTCCGAGCAGGCTCTGGTCGCCCGCCAGAAGGACATCGTGTGGTCCTCGGTGATTGTCGGCCTGTCACTGCTCGCCTTTACGCTGTTGCTGGTCAGACGCACCCTGCACAGCCTGGTACACCCGATTCACCTGATGGCCGAACGCATCAACACACTGATGACCGGAGACTACCGGGAAGCCCCGGTGGATCGCGCCAACCAGACCAGCGATGTGCTGGAACTGGAGCAGAACCTCAACGCCCTGGCCCGCCATATGGCATCACTCAAGGCTTCCCGGGACCAGACCCTGGAAGTCTCGGAAACGGCACGGGAACGGGCCGAAAGCGCCAACCGGGCCAAGTCCGAGTTCCTGGCCACCATGAGCCACGAGCTGCGGACGCCACTCAATGGCGTACTGGGGATGATTGAACTGATTGCCGAGGACGAACTCAACCCACGGCAACAGGACTATCTTGGCACCGCTCGCCATGCCACCGAAGACCTGCTGACCATCATCAGTGACATCCTCGACATCTCGCGAATGGACCGGGGCAAACTGGCCCTGGACTATCACGATTTTGACCTCCGCCAGGTGATCGAAAACTGCGTGGCCACCTACCGCCACGCCTCGGAGCAGCAAGGCCTGCAGCTGTCCCTGCAACTGACCGGTAACTGGCCCGGGCGGTCCCAGGTCAAGGGTGACGCCCCCCGCCTTCGGCAGGTACTGGCCGGCTTGCTGGACAACGCCATCAAGTTCACCGACCAGGGCTCCATTACCGTCATTGCGGAATGGCACTATCTCGAGGAACAGTGCATGGTGCTGCAATGCACCGTTCGGGATTCCGGTTCCGGCATCCCCACCGACCGCATGAAAGAGATCTTCAAGACCTTTGAGCAGCTGGACAATTCCCACAGCCGCACACACGGCGGTACCGGCATCGGTCTGGCCCTGGTGCAGAAGCTGGTGGAACTGATGGGTGGGCACGTCAAGGTAGAAACTGACCTGGGCACCGGCTCGTCATTTTCCTTCGAGGTGCCGTTTGAACTCCGCGAAGAGATCACCGACGATCAGGACAGGCGGCCAGAACCCAAGCCCGCGGACCCTGGCTCACCCAATCGCAGTACCCGTGCCCTGGTGGTGGAAGACAACCCGGTCAACCAGCGGGTTGCCACGGCGCTGTTGACCCGTCTGGGCTTTGAGACTGACGCCGTCAGCAACGGCAAGGATGCTCTGGACCGGGTACGCTCCTCCCAGTTCGACTACGAAGTGATCCTGATGGATTGCCACATGCCGGTGATGGATGGCTTTGAAGCCACCCGCACCATTCGTGACTGGGAGAGGGACAGCGGTCAGCTCGCCATTCCAATCATTGCGCTGACCGCAGACGCCCTGCCAGGAACCGAGAGCGCCTGCCGCGAGGCCGGAATGAACGATTACCTGTCCAAACCAGTTCGCAAGGACAAACTGCGGACAGTACTGAGCCGGTGGATTCGGTTCTAGGGATTTGCTAGGAAGCGACTGGCTCGCGCATGGTGACGAACTCTTCGGCCGAGGTTGGGTGAATGCCGATGGTGGCATCGAATTGAGCCTTGGTCGCCCCGGCCTTGATCGCTACCGCGATGCCCTGGGTGATCTCGCCGGCGTCCGGCCCGACCATGTGGGCGCCGAGGACCACGTCGTTGTCGGCATCCACCACCAGCTTCATCAGGCAGCGTTCGTCACGGCCACTCAGGGTATGTTTCATCGGGCGAAACTCTGAACGGAAAATCTTCACGTCGTGGCCCTGTTCGCGGGCTTCCGCTTCCGTCAGACCAACGGTACCAATGTTGGGCTGACAGAACACCGCCGTGGGAATAGCAGCATAGTCCATCTCACCGCCGCCGTCACCGAACAAGCGGCGGGACAGCACCATCCCCTGGGCCAGGGCCACCGGGGTCAACTGAGGGGTGCCGATCACGTCGCCCAGGGCGGTAATGCTCGGTACTGACGTCTGGAAGTGGTCGTCCACCTCGATGTGGCCAGACCGCGTCATTGCGACCCCCAGCGCTTCCAACCCAAGGCCATCGGTCAGGGCCCGACGCCCTGTAGCCGCCATCACCAGGCCGGTGGTCATGGTCGAACCGTCGGACAGGCGCACGTTGTAATGGGCACCTTCCGATTCCACCGACTCGATGGTGGCACCAAACCTGAGCTGGATACCTTTCTTGCGCATTTCGGTGGCGGTGAACTTGCGGACATCGTCATCAAACCCCCGCAGGAACAGGTCACCCCGGTACAGCAGTGTGGTTTCCACGCCAAGGCCGGCGAGAATGCCGGCAAACTCAACCGCGATGTAACCGCCACCCCAGACCACCGCCTGTCGCGGCAATTGTGGCAGGTAGAACATCTCATTGGAGGTGAGGATGCATTCCTTGCCGGGAATGTCGGGCACCACCGGCCAGCTGCCGGTGGCAATGGTGATGTGTCTGGCGCGATAGCGGTCATCCCCCACCGCTACCGTGTGGGCGTCCACCATGGCGGCGGTACCCTGGATAACGGTGACACCGGCGTTGTCGAGCATGCGACCGTAAATGCCATTGAGCCGCTCAATTTCCGTATTTTTGTTGGCCACCAGGGTCGGCCAGTCGAAGCTGACCTGATCGGAGGGGACAGACCAGCCATAACCCGCGGCGTCTTCCAGGTCTTCATGGACATGGGAGCCATAGACAAACAATTTCTTGGGAACACAGCCGACGTTCACACAGGTGCCACCAAGGTAGCGGGCTTCCACCACCGCCACCCGGGCGCCACGCTGGGCCGACATGCGTGCCAGACGAACACCGCCGGACCCGGCACCAATGATGATCAGATCGAATTCCTGGAGCTCAGACACAACCTCTCCTCAAAGCGGCCAGTGGACCGCTGTTCAGTGATTGGGATTAAACAGGGTGAGCGGCAGAGTGCCCATCCACATCACGATACAGGACGTGATCCTCAAAGTTCCCCAGCTGGATCTTGCCAAGACTGCGGAAACCTTCAGATTCGTAGAAATGCAGATATTTGCTGTTGCCGGTATCCAGCACCAAGCCGCTACCACGGGGGTTATCGGCACACAGGCGCTGGACGGTTTCCAGCAGCAGCCGACCGTAGCCGCGGTTCTGGTATTTGGGATGCACGCCCATCAGGGGCAACTGATGGGCCTGAGGTTGGGGTAGCAACTGGCGAATGCGGTCATGGTAATCCAGGTAGCGGCGGGTACAGGCAAAACCGGTGGTCAGCACCATCCGCAGTCGCCAGCTCAGTTGATTGGCCAGATTCAGCCGCAACTCCGGCTCGCCGATGAACGCCACCGCCACCAAGGTTTCATTGACCATCACGCCGATGGCTTCCTGGTCCAGATCGAAATAAAGACCGATCAGCTCACGTACGGTGGCCCGCACCCGTTGTTCATAACCCGGGCGACGATGATCGAACAGATACTGGAACGTGGGTTCATGGCGATAGGCCTGAAACAGGATCGACTTGGCCTCATTGAGTGCCGTTGCGTCCAGCCTGACTACCACCGGTTGCGGGTTGTTCTTGTTATCCTGAGTGGCCGTTGCCATCACTCTCTCCCCTCACCGCCGTAATTATCCGTTGCTCCCCCGGAGTCTTCACAGGCCCTGGCATTCGCAAGGCCCTGCGATCGGCTCCACTATATCTTCAACGTCAGACGTACCGAGACCATACCGGGAGCGTCTTCCCGGTCGAATGAGGCCTGATCCACAATAATGCCATGCTGGCCCGACAACTGCTCCAGCCAGGCCGCCACTTTCTGAAACGACACATTCTCCAGCCACACCCGGATAGCGCTATCGCCACTGGGCTCAAATCGGTTCAGCGACAGCCCGCTCTCGCCGGCACTGCGGGTGACCGTAGACATCAGCGCCCGCCCATCGGTAATCGACGATGCTGTGGTACCGCCACCGCCGCCCTCGGCCAGGGCCTGAATAGACGTGCGGTTGGCATTCATCCAGGCCAGCAGTTCCGCGGCATTCTCGCGGGACGACTCCGCCCGCTGGTGAAAGCCGACCGCCGGTCGCCAGATGGCGAAATACAGTACTGCCAGCAGGATTGCCACACTCATCACCAGCAACGCCTGCTGATCCCGCTTCGGCAGCTGGTCGTACTGCGCCACCAACTTGCCGATGGCGGGGTTTCGTTTCAGTTTCTGCAACACCACTTAGCCTCCAGAAATCGTCAGGCGGCCACGGGCACCGCTGGCTTCGTTCACCACCGAACCGATGTCGGCCTCCAGGCCCCGCTGGACCAGTCCACTGCGCAGCGCGTTGAGCTTGTCGAAGCTGTCGGCCCGCAGATCCACCACCAGCTCACCCCGGGATTCGGTGTAGTTCATGGCACTGAAAGACACCTGACTCCGTCCCGGCAAGGTGGCGTACTGATGACCGGCGTGTTTCACCAAGGCCAGGAAATCCAGCGCCTGCCCCTGGGAATCCCGCTGTCTCAGCTGCCCCTGAATCACTCGTCGGACATTGTTCGCGGTGGTCCGACGATCCTGGGGGAAGGCCTCCCGATAGACCGCCATCGCCTGGTCCTGCAATTGATCAGCCTGCTGCTGCTTGTAGATTCCCAGCCCCACTTCCAGCCCCACCTGCAGCACAAACCAGGTGCAGGCCACGGCAATCAGCGGGCGCCAGGGCTTGAGGGCCCCGGAGCTGCCGCCGTTGAGGGAGAAGGCGCCTTCACACAGATTGATGGGCCGGCAGCGATGGCGGATATGGGCATGGGCCAACAGCTCGATCGGTGAGATCTCCAGCACTTCCTGGCGCAGGCTGATGGCGCCCTGTGAAGCCACCGCGCCCTCCAGCGCCTGGTGCTGCTCCAGGTCCGCAGGCGACCCGTACAGGGTAACGGCAACCTCCGAGATCACCTCGTCCTCCCTCGGCAATGCCAGGGTCTGGATAAACATCGCCAGGTTGGCCGCATGGATGCGCAGCCACTCGCCGCTGTTGTTGGCCACCATGGCGCGATCGCCATCCAGGCAGATGGTCCAGCCGCCCTCATTCTCCACCGGCAGCATGGCCGCATCGGCATAGATCGCCGTAAGTCGGGTGTGGGCCCAGCCGCGGAACAGGGCCTGCCAGTTGGTCATGGCATGGCGGTCAATGGCCGCAACCTGATACCCCCGTTCCGAGTTCTCGCCGAGCGCCAGATGCATCGAGTCAACATCCTGCGCCAGTTGTTCCTCCACGGCGAATGGCAGGGCCTGGCGAATGTACCGGGCCTGTTTGGCAGGAATGTCGGCAACGCAGAACAACACCTCATCGCCCGGCACCACCCCGACCATGTTAACGTTCTCAAGGGCATTCTGAGACAGGGTCTGCTCAATGGTCTCCCGGCGATCACCCTGGCCGCGGGCCTGAATCTCACCGCCGGCATCCAGCAGCGCCCAATGGAACACCCGCTCGGGCAGTTCACCCTCAGGCGTTTCCGTGGGCCACAGTGGCTGCACGTAAAGACGATAGCTCATGGTGTTGGTTGTCCTTAATCCCGCTGCACGGTGTGTTATCCGCCGTCCGGTACGGTGAACGGCTCTTTTGTGATTCGGTTTTTCTGGCCACTGTCACGGCGAACCACCTGCATTCTGCCATCCGGGCCACGATAGAGTGTGCTGACCAGATTGACTTCCCGGTCATCGTAAGTGATCCGCGCCGCAACGTCGAAGAAACGGGTGGTGAGGCCCAGACCGTCCGATTTCAGCCCCATCCCGGCAAATTCATCCAAGGCGAGGAAGTTCTTGATGTCCTCGAACCTTTCTTCTTCCACTCTGGCAAGAATAGCCTCCGCCTGGGCCTGCGTCAGGCGCTCATCAAGCGACTGCAGCACCGGCGCCGTTGCCAGATTGACATTGATACCCAACCCGCTCACCGGCAACGCCGTCACATGGGGCCGGAGTTTACGGTAGTACTCTTCGGTCATGCCATCGATCAGCCGCAATTCGCTGACATTGGTAAAGGGCTGATTTGCCGCCCGATACGATGGACTTGCCACCAGATAATGACCGTCTTCCGCACCGCGGGCGGAGACGGTCTGATCGTTGCTGTCGATCCAGTCCACCAGAGCATCCACCGATACGTTGCGGATATCCAGCACCTGCAACAGCCGCTCCAATCGCTTACGGGTGAGGTCATTGACCTGCTCACCGCCCTCAACCAGATCGTTCAGGTTGATACGACCGCCAAGGTCATCGATCTGCACTTCCACCAGACCAATATCGTCCACCGGTAAAATCGCAGAATGCTTGGCCCAGACCTCGTCCGGCGAGTCCACCAACAGGTTGTCTTCCTTGTCCTGCTCGTAGTCCCTGTACAGAATCTGCTTGGCGAACTCTTCCGCCCCCAGGGCAATACTGAACCCCTGGTTCTGGGCAAGGTAATGGGTCGCCCGATACACCCGCACACTCTGTTTCTGGGTCATGCCCGCCGCCAGCATCACCACCAACGCCATCGCCAGCAGCACCATGATCAGGGCCATGCCCCGCTGGGATCGACGGTTCAGGCTCATTGCGCCCCCTCGGCGGCTGCACCGTCATCGCCCCGGCCGTCGTCGTCACCGTCGTCATCATCGCCGGAGGACTGGCTATCGCGGATAAAGCGCTGCACCGCCACCTGATCAAACTCCGGCAGCACAAACAGGCGTTCAATGTCGCCAAAACGCTCGTGCTCCAGGCGAATGCGGATGGCGCGAGGCAGCGACAGCGCCGCCATCCCCGATGTCATGGCGTTGTTGAGCATCTCCTGGGTTGGCCAGGACTCGACCCAGTTGTTATTGCTGTCGAGAAACTCGAACTCCAGCTGTTTGACCTGTTCCAGCAGCAACTGGTCGCGGCTGTTGTCTTCCTGGCCCAGGTCAACCGTCAGCCAGAATCGCCGCCGCAACTCCTCACCGGTGTATTCATAGGCCACCCGCTGCAACTCCGAGCGCCGGGTACCCAGCGGGTTACGCCAGCCCTGGCGGGTCAGAATCAGATCAAATTGCTCGTTGCGGCTGGTCAGCGCCGGTTCGGTGTCGCCGTAGATGTTGCGACTGGTCCGATTGACCGCCTGGGTGATGTCCCGCTCCATCAGCAGCAGGGCACGCTGCAGACCATCAAACTCGTCCGCCACCGCATCCACCCGATCACGAGAGGTAATGACGCCGGACAGCACCTGCCAGATGCCAAGGCCGATCACCGCCGTGATCGACACCGCAATCAGCACTTCCATCAGGGTAAAGCCGCCCTGCCCGGGCTGACGCGGCCGTGGCGATTGCACAATGGCCATTACTGCGGCTCCCAGAGGAATCCGGACAGGGTATGCACGGAGCGGAAATCGTTCTCGATCTGGTTGAAGCGGGACACCGTTATGTCAACCCGACGGATACTCGGCTCAGCGGTACCCTTGATCGCCGTCAGCACCTGCCAGCGATAGGGACCAAAATCCAGTTCGTCGGTGTTTTCCGACACCTCGGGAAAGCTTTCTTCCAGGCGCAGCTCATTCATGCGGTTGTCCGCCACCCAGGTTGCCAGGGTACGGTCGCGAACGGTTTCGTAACTGGAAATGTACTGACTGCCAACCTGGGAGGCTGCCGTGCCAATCAGCGCAAAGACCAGCAACGCCACCAGCACTTCAATCAGGGTGAAACCGGATACCCGCGGCCGGGACTGGGGTGGAGACGGTCCCATCAAAGTTCGTCCTCATCACCCGGTGCCCGCCAGTCGAGGCCATTGAGGCCATCGGACTCAATGCGGTGACGGTGGTCGGTGTCGCTCCCCAGGGTGAACTCGGCCTCGAACGGGGTGGTTTCTCCGCTGGAGAAAAACACCAGGTCGGGCCTCAGTTTGTCTTCGTCGCTGGCAAGCCTGGGGGCATCGCCTTCCGCCTGCAGGGTGGCCACCAGCCACTCAGGCCACTGCCGGGGCCGGAACAGCCGCTCTGGCTGGCCGACCCACTCACCATTAAGGTCGTCGTAGAGGACAAAGCGGTAGCCCTCCTCTTCCATGACCAAACCCAGCTCCTGGTTGTTCAACACCGCCTGTTCGCTGGCGGTCTGCATCAGCAGGTACAGTTCCTGGACCTCATTTTTCAGCTCCCGCAACTGACTGCCACCGCCAAGATTCACGATGGCCAGCGCTGCCAGCAGGCCGACCACCACCAGCACCACCAGTATTTCAATCATGGTGAAGCCCCGAGCGCACGCCGAACGGGATACCGTCAGCTTTGCGCCAGACGGCTCGGCCGATTGTCCAGGCAGTGTCCGTACCATGCCAGGCGATCCAGAACCTTAGTCTTTACTGGCCCAGACGCTGATGTCAGCGGCATCGCCGTCACCACCTTCCTGGCCGTCGGAGCCGTAGGAGAACAGGTCATAGGGGCCTTCGACGCCCGGACTGATGTACTGATAGTCGTTACCCCAAGGGTCTTCCGGGGTGCTCTTGAGGTAACCATCCGGGTTCCAGTTCTTCGGCTCCGGGTTACCCGTGGGCTTGCTCACCAGTGCTTCCAGCCCCTGCTGGGTAGACGGGTAGTGGCTGTTGTCGAGGCGGTAGAGATCGAGCGCGTTGGCAATATTGCTCAACTGGGTCTCGGCGACGGTGACCTTGGCCTGGTCACTGCGGCCCATGATATTGGGCGCGACGATGGCCACCAGCAACCCGAGGATAACCATCACCACCATGATCTCGATGAGGGTAAAACCCGCCTGGGCGTGTCCTTTTGCTGTTACCTGTGTGTTCATTTTCCAAGTCTCTTTAGGTCGGATTGATGGGTTCTTCAGAAGGGTCCGGAGTCCCGATGATGACGGGACTAGCCCACCAGATTACTCATGTTGAGGATGGGCAGCATGATGGCCAATACGATGATCAACACCACCACCCCCATCACCAGCAGCATCATTGGCTCAAACAGGCCAACAATGGCGGCGATCTTCGCCTGCAGGGTGTTTTCCTGCATCCGTGCCGTCCGTTCCAGCATGCTGTCGAGCTCACCACTGGCCTCACCACTGGCGATCATGTGCAGCATCATCGGCGGGAAATAGCCGGTTTGGTCCAGCGACCGGTGCAGGGAGCCACCCTCGCTGACTTTCTGGGCGGCACCGCGCAGTTCCTGTCGCAGAAAATCGTTGGACAGCACCTCGCCGGCAATCCGCATGGCTTCCACCAGCGGCACGCCACTGGTGGTGAGAATGCTCAGGGTACTGGCGTACTGGGCGGTATTCACCCCCCGCACCATGCCAGACAGCAACGGCATGTTCAGCAGCGAGCGGTGAAAGCGCATCCGGGTTGCCGGCTTGCGCAGCGCCAGCCGGAACCCCACGAACGCCAACGCCAACGCCACCCCCAGGAACAGGCCATAACTGGACAGGAACTCGGACACCGTCAGCATCACCTGAGTCAACGCCGGCAGTTCCTGGCCCTGTTTGAGAAACACTTCGATGATGTCCGGCACCACGTAGGTCAGCAGGAACACCACGATGCCGATGGCGACAAAACTGAGGATGATCGGGTAGATCGCCGCCAACTGAATCTTCTGACGGGCCTCCTGACGGCTCTCAGTGTGATCCGCCAACCGGTTCAGCACCAGATCCAGGTGGCCCGCGTGCTCGCCGGCAGCAACGGTGGAGCGGTACAGCCGCGGAAACGCCCGGGGAAACTCGCCCAGGCTGTCCGCCAGAGAATAGCCCTCCATCACCTTGGCGCGGATGGCGATCATCATGCTTTTCAGGCGCGGTTTCTGGGATTGTTGGGCAGCGGCGTTCAGCGCCTGCTCAATAGGGATACCAGACTGGATCAGTGTTGCCAGCTGTCGCGTCACCAGGGCCAGATCCGCCGCACTGAGGCCACCCCGGCTGCTCAGGGGGTTGCTCTTGGTCTGCTTCTCGGTAGCCGGTGACACCTCCAGCGGCGCCATGCCTTTTTCGCGCAGTTGCTGACGTACCGCGCGGGCACTGTCTGCCTCCAGCACGCCCTGTTTCTGCTTGCCACGGGCATCGAGTGCCTTGTAATCGAATGCTGGCATGGGTCATCAGCTCCGATGGGTCACACGAAGTACCTCTTCCACCGAGGTCACGCCGCGGAGAATCTTGTCGACACCATCGGCATGAATACTGGGGCTGTTTCTGCGGGCTTCGCGCTCCAGGTCGAGTTCGCCGGCGCGCTTGTGGATCAGGCCGCGGATTTCCTCGGTGACTTCCACCACCTCGTAGATACCAATCCGGCCCCGATAACCCAACTGATTGCAGTGCTCGCAGCCTTTGGGCCGATAGATGGTGGGCGGATTCGCCGGGTCCTGCTGCATGAACTCACAATGCTCGGCGGTGGCCACCGTGGGCTCTTTGCAGTCACACAGCACCCGCACCAGGCGCTGGGCGACAATGCCCACCAGACTTGAGGAAATCAGGAACGGCTCAATGCCCATATCCATCAACCGGGTGATGGCGCCAACGGCGGTGTTGGTATGCAACGTCGACAGCACCATGTGACCGGTCAAACTGGCCTGCACGGAGATCTCGGCGGTTTCCAGGTCACGGATCTCACCGATCATCACCACATCCGGGTCCTGACGGAGGATTGCCCGCAGGCCGCGGGCGAAGGTCATGTCCACCTTCTGGTTGACCTGAGTCTGGCCGATACCGGGCAGGTTGTATTCGATGGGGTCTTCCACCGTAAGAATGTTGCGGCTGCGGTCGTTGATCTCCAGCAGCGAGGCATACAGGCTGGTGGATTTACCGGAACCGGTCGGCCCAGTCACCAGCATGATGCCGTAAGGTCGGTAAATGAGCTTTCGCAGGGTCTGCAAGTCGCCAGCTGCCATCCCCAGGGATTCCAGCTTGATGTTGCCCGCCTGCTTGTCGAGCAGACGCAGAACCACCCGCTCGCCGTTGGCCGATGGCATGGTCGACACCCGCAGATCCACCTCTCGGCCGGCGACCCGCAGGGCGATACGGCCATCCTGGGGCACCCGTTTCTCGGCAATGTCCATTTTCGACATGACCTTGATCCGGGAAACCAGCAGCGGCGCCAGGGCCCGCTTGGGCTGGACCACTTCCCGCAGTACGCCATCCACCCGGAAACGCACCACCAGCCGTTTCTCATAGGTCTCGATGTGCACGTCCGAGGCGTTGGTCTTGACCGCCTCGGTAAGGATGGCATTGATCAGGCGGATGATCGGCGCGTCGTCTTCCTGCTCCAGCAGGTCTTCCGTTTCCGGCACAGAATCGGCCAGCGAAGCCAGATCCATGTCGTCGCCGATGCCTTCCACCATCTGCATGGCTTCGGCAGAATCGTTCTGGTAGGCGGCGTTCAGGGCGGCATCGAAGCGATCCGACTCGATGGGCTGAAAACGGGCGGAACCACCGCTGATGCGGTTGGCTTCGGCAATCGCGGAGTGGACGGCATCCGGTCGCACCAGAATCAGCGGCGCGCCCTGATCGTCCCGTGTCAGGATAACGCCATTGCGTTTGGCGAAGGCAAAGGGAAGACGACCCAAAGGTTCCTCGTGGACCGGATCGGCAAGATCAGTGTTCAAGATGTTCCTCGCTGCCTGTAGAAAACGTCCCCATTCAACGGCTCCCTGGAAGTTTTCCTTTCGATTCAATTAATTCAGAAAGGCTAACACAGGTTATGGAACCGCTGAATAACTCTATACACTATACTGCGAATTGGTGACCCTGGGATTAAATCTCTGGCATGTCTGTCACACTCTACGGAGTGCCCGCACGGAGCGGGACGCCAACGCCCGGGATTGCTGTTTAAGGAGACCAGCTCACCCGTTGGCCACGGCCACCCATGTGCAAACCGGATAAGGATACCAATGTCTGCTCTTTCATCCCGCCTGCCACTTCTGCTGACGTTGCTACTGGCCATTGCCATGGTGGCCGCCCTCGGCTGGCAGGGCTACCAAACTTGGCAACAGGAGCAGCAGCCGCTGAGCACGGCGGCGGGCGCCCCGGTCGCCAGCGAACCGGTCAGCCAGATCCCTGATATCAGTGTGGCAGAGATCGAGCTGTTTGGCAGCGCCAATCCCGCCGCCCAGCCCCGGGAGCAGGAAACGGAGAACCTGCCTGACACCAATCTGCGCCTGGTGCTTCGCGGTGTGATGGCAGCCGACGGCGACTTCCCCGGCAGCGCCCTGATCGAAGACGCCAGCGGCGATACCGACGCTTACCTGGTGGGCAGCGAACTGCCCGGCAACGTTACCTTGCGATCGGTACACCCCAACCGGGTCATCATTGATCGTTCCGGCCGGCTGGAGAACCTCAAGTTTCCCGAACTGACCGAGAGCGAAGGCCTGGACGTTACCGCCTCCGACAACGGCGACAGCCAGGACTCAGCACCGACAAGCAGCTACCCTACAGCCAGTGGGCCATCATCATCTCCACCGGTGGTGACCACGCCGGCAGCATCGGAACAGCGGCGAACAGAGATCCGCCAGCGTCTGGAAGAACTTCGCCAACGGCTGCGTAACAACAGCAACTGAGGTCACGCCATGGGGACAGGGATCAGGCCAACAGCCAGTCGTACCGCCCTGCTCCCCGTGCTTGTCCTGGTCTCCAGCGTGGCGGCCTTCGAGGTCAGCAACCGGGTTCTGGAATACGTCCAGCAGGAATTCGGCGACGAGGCCCGGGGCCGCCTGGAAACCTGGCAGGGACTACAGGACATGGCCCAGTCCGGCTCGGTTGAGCGCCAGCTCAAGCTGGTCAACTCCTTCTTCAACCGGGTCCGTTTCGTCAACGACATCAAGCACTGGGGCGAGGAGGACTACTGGGCCACCCCCATCGAGATGCTGGCGACCAACGGCGGCGACTGTGAAGACTTCTCCATCGCCAAGTACCTCACCCTCAAATCCATGGGGGTGCCAGACGACCAGCTCCGCATCACCTACGTCAAGGCTCTTGAACTGAACCAGGCCCATATGGTGCTGGCCTGGTACCCGACCCCGGATGCCGATCCGATGATTCTCGACAACCTGATCAACGACATCCGGCCGGCTTCCCAGCGGCCCGACCTGGAGCCGGTCTACAGCTTCAACGGTGAAGGCCTTTGGCTGAACCGTATGGGCGGCGACAACCAGCGCATCGGCGACGCCGGCCGCCTCAGTCGCTGGCAGGACCTGAACGAACGTCTGTTAGACTCGATGCGCTGAGCAGCCACTCACCCAACCCGGAGGTGCGGGTTACCCGGCGCTCAAGGGCCTCGGCCAGCACCTGCTGATCCGGCAGCAACAGGCTGAACCAACTGCGGGCCCGGGTGATGCCGGTGTAGACCAGCTCCCGGGTCAATACCGGGTTGAGCCGGTCGGGCAACACCAGGCAGGTGTGCTCAAACTCCGAGCCCTGGGACTTGTGCACCGTCATCGCAAACACGGTTTCCACCTCCTGCAGACGGCTTGGCAGCACCCAGCGAACGCCGCCATCCATCGCCGGAAACGCCACCCGGGTGACCAGGTGAGCCGGATCGACCCGTTCCTGGCCCGCAACCCACTGCCGTGCTGGCAGTTCCAGGGCAATACCGATATCCCCGTTCATCAGCCCCAGGCTGTAATCGTTGCGGGTGACCAGTACCGGCCGGCCGGGGAACCAGCCTTCCGCGGAACGAATCAACCCGGCCTGGCGCAGGCCATTGGCAATCAACGGGTTGAGCCCCTCCACCCCGAAAGGGCCCCGCCGCAGCGCGCACAGCAGCTGGAAACGACCATACGCCGCCAGCACGCCGGCAGCCCAATCATCCCAGGCGGTGATTCCCGCCTCAGCCGCCGGCTGTTGGTCGCGCATGACCTCCAGGTAGTGGCGGTAGCCATCCGGTGGCGGCATCGGCTGATCGCGCTGTCGCCGCCCCTGGCCGTCGTTGGGAAACTGCTCGGCACCGCCATTGATGCAGTGCCGTGCCATCCTTTCGTCAGTGTCCTGGCCCAGGGGCACCCACGCCAGGTCGGCATAGCCAGCATCCAGTATGCGTCGGGCCTGAGCCATGGCGGGGCTGCCCGGTTCCGGGTCATTCACCACCCGCGCCAGCTGGCCAATACCACTGGCGGCATCGAAGCGGTAACTGTGCCGCAACAGGGTAATGGCCTGATCCAGCCGGCAACCCGCGTCATCCACCAGTGAGTGGTCTACCCGATCCCCAGTCACCGCCTGCAACCAGGCCACGGTCGCCGGGGTGTAGTGGGCCTGCCGAGCCCGCTGACACAGCTCGCCCAGCACCGCCCCGGCATCCACCGACGCCAGCTGATCCTTGTCGCCGAGCAGAATCAGGCGACCGCCGGTAGGCAGTGCCTCCAGGGTGCGGGCCATCATTTCCAGATCCACCATGGAGGCCTCATCCACCACCAGCACATCCACCAACAGCGGGTTGTCGCGATGGTGCCGGAACTTGCGCGAACCGGGAATGCTGCCCAGCAACCGATGCAGCGTCGTCACCTCGGAGGGAATCGTCTCCCGCACCGCCTCGCCCTCGGGTAGCCCCGTCAGATCCAGACGTGACACCACGCCGGCAATGGATTCGTTGAGCCGGGCGGCGGCCTTGCCTGTTGGCGCCGCCAACCGGATGCGCAGGGCGCGACCGGCAGCGTTGCCATCCGCGCCGGCAATGGCTACGGCCTGCAGCGCCGCCAGCAGTTTGACGACGGTGGTGGTCTTGCCGGTGCCGGGACCGCCGGTAATGACACTGAAGCCCTGGCGGGCGGCATTGCCACAGGCTACCCGCTGCCAGTCTACCGCCGCCGCTGTACCCGGGAACAGCGCCGCAAGCGCCTGCGCCAGCACCCTGGCGCCGGAGCCGTTGGGGTCCGCCAGCGTCGCCAGCGGGCGAAGCCGGGTGGCCAACTGCTGGAATACCCCCTGCTCGTAATCCCAATAGCGTTTCAGGTACAGACGGCTGCCATGGTGCACCAGCGGTCGCTGGCCGTCGGCTTGGTCATCCACCGACACCAGCAATGGATGATCCAGCGCCTGGGCCCAGTCGCGGTCGCCAATGCCGGCCAGCAGCTCGGAAGGCAGCCAGTGTCGGTGGGGATTGTCATCGTCTTCCGGCGGCAGCGACAGGGCATCGTTGAAGCCCTCTCGGGCCATCAGGGCCAGATCCAGACAGACGTGACCACGGCCCAACTGGTGCGAGGTCAGGGCCGCTGCCAGTAACAGCAGGGGCGATGCCGGTTGACCTGCAGCACGGGCCTCATCGTCCAGGAAACGCGCCAGGGCTGAATCCAGGGGGCGTAGCCAACCCAGGGCTACCCACTGTTCCAGCACCGCCATCAGGGATTCGGTCTGGCCGAGGACAGCCCGGGCGTCAGTCCGCTGATCACTCATAGCAGGCTCTCCTGTCGCATGACGCCATCGGTGCTGGGCCTGGCCGGGCGGAACATCCGGTCCAGCGACTCGATCAGCAGCCGTGGTGGCCGCTCGGTAAACACCCCGCGGCTGCCAGACCGGTTCCCCCGCAGGAACAGGTAGACCGCGCCACCAATGTGGCGATCGTAATCGTAATCCGGCAACCGGAGTTGCAGCAGCCGATGCAGCGCCAGCAGGTACAGGGTGTACTGCAGGTCATAGCGTTTTTCCGCGACCGCCAGGGCCATCGCCTCCCGGGTGTAGGCGGTATCACCAACGCCAAGAACGTTGGACTTGTAGTCCGCCACATAGAAGCGGCCGTTGTACTCAAACACCAGATCGATGAAGCCCTTCAGCATGCCATTGAGGCGCAGGTGGTCCGCCGCCGGACGGCGTTGGCGAATGGTTGGCGCCGCCCCCTGCAAGGTGTGCTGCCGAACGGTCTGGTCCAGTTCGGCGGCGTCCACATCGTCACTGGCGAACCAGAATTCCATTTCCGGAATCGCGGTACCCAGGTCACTCAAGCGCACCTCGGAATCGTCACCGTCCACGGCGACCGGCAACGGCGATTGCAGCAGGTCAACCAGCCAGCGATCCAGGGGCTCGGCCCAGGCCTGCCAGTCGCGGGCCTGGCAACGGCGATCAATCATCTGGCGGCGGCCCTCATCATCAGCCACGGCATTGGCAAACCCTTCCCGGGCACACCACTCCAGCAGCCCGTGGAGGAAGGTGCCGGGGCCGGCCCCCCGATAGAATCCGTGCAGCCGGTCGGTGTCCGCCCGGGGCTGGCGGATCGGTGGCGGCAGCGTCTGGTTCTCCGGCTCGGCATCTTCACGCAGGCGCTCGGCCTGGGGGGTTTCCGATTCCGGCAACGGTGGCAACCGGTCATCACCCGGGCGCTCACCGGCGCGGTAGCGGATGGCGGAATAGGAGGCAATCCACCAGTCTTCCCGGGCCAGTCGGGTGGGATGTCGCGGCGGCCCCAGAGGTGATGGCGGTGGTGGTTGGTAATGGTCGTTGGCGATGGCCGGCAGTGCGCCCACGGCCATCTCCGGGCAGTCCCGGGCCATGGCGTTTAAGGCGGCGGCCAGATCCCCGCCCGCCGCTTGCCCCGCCAGGTAGGCCAGCGCAGAACGATTCTCTTCGCCCTTCAATGCCGGCGCGCCGACCCAGGTGGCGTGACGTGCCCGAGTCAGGGCGACGTAGAGTTTGCGGATGTCTTCCCCCAGACGCTCCTGGTCCACCCGCTGCAACAGCTCATCGTCGACATCGAACGACAACTGGCGACGGCCCTGGTCATCGTGCCACTGCAGCGGCAGGCGATCGCCCTTGGCGGGCCGACAGGCGGTGGCAAACGGCAGGAACACCAGCGGATATTCCAGCCCCTTGGACTTGTGCACGGTCACCACCTGTACCAGATCGGCATCGCTCTCCAGCCGTACCTGCAAGGCCTCGGCCCGGCGTTGGCGGCCCGCCAGCATCTCGCTGTAGCGGCGGATCAGCGACTGCTCGCCATCCACCTGCTGGCTTTCCTGCTGCAGCAGTTCCGCCAGATGCAGCACGTCTGTCAACACCCGTTCACCTTCCGCTCTGGCCAGCCATCTCGCCGGCACACCGAACCGGCTCAACAGACGCCGCAGCATTGGCAATACGCCCTGGCGACGCCAGATCCGGTGCAGCTCACGAAAGTGTTCAATCTCCGCCTCCCACGCCAGCTCGTTGTTGCGCAACTGGTCCAGGGTGGCCCACGGCAGATCCAGGGTGGCGGTGGCCAGGGCCGCCCGCACCAGTGCATCCCGTTCCGGCTCAGCACAGGCTTCCAGCCAGTACAGCAGATCCCGCGCCTGGGGCGTCTCCAGCACCGACGCCCGATCCGACAGGTAGACGCTCTTGACCCCACGAGCGTCCAGGGCGTCGCGCACCAGGGTGGCCTCGCGGCCGGTATTGACCAGCACCGCCATGTCCGAGGAACACAGGGGAATCAGGGCGTCGTTCTCGGACCGAAAGCCCGCCCGGCCCTGGCGGCCCAGGTTGAGCAGGCGCACCATTTCCGAGGCACAGGCTTCAGCGGTCTCGGCCAGGGCATCGCCCTTGTTGTCGCCGCCGTCCCGGGTCCAGAACGTCATTGCCGGGGCAGGTTTTCCGTCAATTTCCAGGACTTCGTCCCGCCCCCGGGCGGTTACCGGCAGGAACGGGACCGGATTACTGTCACCCTGGCGGAACAGGAAGGCGCCTCGGGGATGCTGGGCTTCGGCGTAATCAAAAACCCGATTGGCCGCCGTCACCATTGCCACCGCGGAGCGGAAGTTCCTGGGCAGGGTGACATGGCGCCCTGCCGTCGCCTGCCGCGCCCGCAGGTAAGTGAAGATATCGGCGCCACGGAAGGCATAGATCGCCTGCTTGGGGTCACCAATCATCAGGAATCCGGTTTCCGGATGGTTGTCCGCAATCCGGTAGACGGCATCGAAAATGCGATACTGCACCGGGTCGGTGTCCTGGAACTCGTCAATCATCGCCAACGGAAACTGGCGCCGGATGGTCTCGGCCAGCCGTGCGCCGCCCTCACCCTGCAACGCCCGGTCCAGCCGGTGCAGCAGGTCGTCAAATCCCATCTCCGCCCGACGCTGCTTTTCCCGCTCAAGACGCCCGGCCACCCAGTGGCACGCATGCAACAGCAGTGACCGGGCCGGAATCGGCCGCTCCCGCACCTCAGCCAGCCGGCCGACCCGGCGCACCAGCTCGTGATCATCCGGCACCGGGCCCTGCTTCCAGGCATCCGCCAACCCGTCCGGCGTCAGCCGGTTCCAGGCCGCCTCGGTGAGCGCAGGCGGCACCAGCTCGCCCTGCCCGGCCCAGTCCTTGAGCTCGTCCAGCCATTTACCGACATTGGCCAGTCGCAGCTTGGTGCCATTAAAGGCCTTGGTTTTCTTTGCGTCTTCCAGCAGCGCCAGGAACCGGTCACAAACCTCTTCCAGTCCGGGACGCACGGCGTTGAACACCTCAAGGCGGGCCGCCACCTCCTTATCCAGCAGACTCTGGGGCCCATCCTCAATTTCGGGCAGCTGGTCCCGCAGGGGCAGCAATCCCAGCAATTCGTTGGCGAGGTCATCGGGAGACGGCACCACCTGCAGCCACATGGCCGCAGACTCGGCGGACAACGCGTTCACAAAGCTGCGCCAGTAGTCCCTGGCCACCTCCGCCAGCAGCTCGCTCTGATCGGTCTCCAGGTTCTGGTTAAACAGACCGCCACTGTCGAAGGCGTGCTCCTTGAGCATGCGGTTACACCAGCCATGGATGGTGTGCACTGACGCTTCATCCATCGCTTCCGCCGCCAGTTGCAGCCGCCGCGCCAGAGCCGGCCAGCGCTCCGGATCGGGGTAGCTGGCCCGGAGCTGATACAGCGGATCGGCCGACGGCTCTGCCTGCTCTGGCTGGCGAAATACATCCGCAGCCTCCGCCAGTCGGGCCCGAATCCGGTCGCGCAGTTCCTTGGTGGCGGCCTCGGTGAAGGTCACAACCAGCAGTTCCCGGGGCGTCAGCGGACGGCTTTCCGCAGGGCCTTCACCGTGGCCGAGCACCGCCCGCACGTACAACAGCGCGATGGTGAAGGTTTTACCTGTACCGGCGCTGGCCTCTATCAGCCGGCTGCCCGACAGCGGCAACGCCAGCGGGTCCAGCGCGGTGATCTTGGCAGTGGCAGGAGCCGTGCTCATGTGCGGCCCTCCGGCTGTTTGATGGCCTGCCAAAGGGGACGATACAGGGTCTCCGTCCAGCTCTGGAACTGACCGTCGGCCACCAGGGCATCAAAACTCGGGTAGGCGCGCTGCAACGCTGGCGAGCGCTCCACTTCCCCCGACTGGCCGAAACTGCCTTCGTAGGCGGCCCGGGCATCCGCCAGCGCCTTGTCATCGGATTTCTGTTGCCCGGTGAGCCAGGCGAACGCGGTCATTGGCGCCACCGGCAACGGCGCCTGCAACGACGCCAGCCACGCCCGAACCAGGGACTGCAGATAGTCGCGGGCCTCACTTGCCGCCATAGGCATCAGATTGATATCGCCAGCTTTGCTTAATAAACAGGTTGTTACCATTACATCTTCAAGTTGGTTCACAGACAGATGCTGCACCCAGGGCTGCAGGAAATGCTGCCAGCGATAGCGCTTGCGACGGTCCGTCAGGTTGGAGCTGGACAGCGTTACCCGGGCCCAGCTGTGATCATCCGCAGACCGCAGTCCCTGGACCCAGTCCTCCAGCGCCACGGTGACCTGGCCATCCGGCGTTGCCACCACGTAGCGCTCGGCAATGGGCTGCGGCTCGACGTCGTCAGGAAAACCCGCCAGCTGCTGATGGTAGCGCCGGTGAAGAGCCGGCAGGTCGGCCTGGATACGCTGGCGCAGCAGTTCGCCCACGCCACCGGCCGGGTAGTCACCACGGGCGGTCTGGCGGGCGATACAGGCCTCCAGCTGGGCGCTCAGCCAGGCCTCGGCCTCCGGCTCTGCCATGTCCGGCGGCAGGGGCTCAGCCACCACCTGCTGGATCAGCTCATTGCTCAGGGCCCAGTTACCAAGCCCATCCAACACGAAGGGTTCCTCATCCGGCGGCGCCTCCGCCAGCTCGCTGAAGTTCACCCCCAGCCGGTGGCGAAAGAAGCCATCCACCGGCGCCTTGAGGAATCGCCCCAGGGTGGCCAGGTCGATGGGGTCATCCAGCAGCCCCGGAGGCAGGCCCGGAGGCACCTCGTCGACCGCTTCTGCCTGCCCTTCCTCGCCGTGCGCCTGGTGCCATTCCCTGGCAAAGGTGAACAGACCAGCCTCGTCATCCCCCCCGGCAGGAAAGTAGCGGCGACTGAACGGCTGTAACGGATGCTCGGTGGTCAGCCTTGCACTCAGACCAGGTCCATCTTGGGGATGGCCTTCATCATCCTGCAACACCCGGATGGCATCCAGATGGTCCCGC
This sequence comes from Marinobacter xestospongiae, assembly GCF_023156385.1. Taxonomy (GTDB): domain Bacteria; phylum Pseudomonadota; class Gammaproteobacteria; order Pseudomonadales; family Oleiphilaceae; genus Marinobacter; species Marinobacter xestospongiae. The sequence continues at coordinate 154,265 of NZ_JAKZAK010000005.1, read as the reverse complement.
AGCTGGGCCAGCAGGACCGACGGCGGCCGCTCGCTGTTGTCGTTGACACTGCGCCCCACCCAGCTCAGATACAGCCGCTCGCGGGCCGACAGCATGGCTTCCAGAAACAGGTAGCGGTCGTCCTCCCGCCGCGACCGGTCGCCGGGGCGGTAGTCCTCCGCCATCAGGTCGAAATCCATCGGCGGCTGGCTGCGGGGGTAATCGCCATCGTTCATTCCCAGCAAGCAGATATGGCGGAACGGGATCGCCCGCATCGGCATCAGAGTGGCGAAATTGACCTTGCCGGCCAGAAAGCGCTGGCTCAGACCGCCCTGCTCGAGGCCGCCAAGCCACACCTCACGGACGATGGCCAACGGCAACGGGGTATCCGTCAGGCCGGCATCGTCACAGGCGGTCACCCAGTCTTCCACCACCTGGTCCAGACGGCTGAACACCAGGGCGTCCTCTTCCTCCAGGTCCTCAAAAAACCGGCTCCGCAGATCGTGCAGCAGATGCGCCCAGGCTGACGGAGTGTGAGCCTCGGCCAACGCATGCCAAAGCCCGTCCAACTGCGCCAGCAGAGCATCAAGCTGGCCCGCCAGACGGCTCTCCAGGCCACCCACCTCGCCATAGGGCTCAATGCCCTGCCAGGCCTCGCCATCGCCGACGGCGTATCCCAGCAACATGCGCCGCAGGCCGAAACTCCAGGTGTTGTGGTCCATGCCCGCGGGCAGGTCCAGGGCCTGCCGCTGGCCGCCATCCAGCCCCCAGCGAATGTTGGCGCCGCGAATCCAGGCATGGAGCTGGGGCAGATCCGATTCCTGCAAGCCAAAACGGTGGCGCAGGGCCGGCACGTCCAGCAGATCCAGTATGTCGCTCACCCCGAGGCGGGCTTCCGGCAGCGACAGCAGCTGCTCCAGGGCAATCAGCGCCGGCAGTTGGTGGCGCTGACCCTGGTCAGAAATGGTAAACGGTACGAAGCGGTCGTCGTCCTGGGGCAGCTGGCCAAACACCGCCTGGATGTGGGGCGCGTAGGCGTCGATGTCCGGCACCATCACCAGCACATCCTGGGGTTTAAGGTCGGGATCGGCACTGAAGGCCGCCAGCAACTGGTCGTGAAGCACCTCCACTTCCCGCTGGGGACTGTGTGCGCAGTGAAACACGATGGAACCGTCCTGTGCCTGCTCTGGCGTCACCGAACGGGTGGCCTCATGGACCGGGCGGAGCTGAAAGATGTCGTCCTGCAGCTGCGCCAACAAGGTATTACCTGCGCTGTCGATGGGGCTTTCGAACAGATCGATGCGATCAAACCACTGGCGGTAACCGGTCTGGTCGTCGTACTCGTCGAGCAGCCGGATGTAATCCCGCCCCTGTTTGCCCCAGGCCGCCAGCAGCGGGTGGGCGTGCAGGTGCAGGTTGTGGTCGTCCAGCTGCGCCGGCATCCCCTGGCGCAGCTGACCCCGGTGGTGACGGGCCCGTAGCAGCTCGCGGTCTTCGATGATGTCGGCCCAGTAGAACTGGCAGGGATTGTGGATGCACAGCAGCACCTGGCTGCACTGCCCCAGACGGCTGAGCACCTCGAGGGTCTGCTGTGGCAACGAGGACACACCAAACACCACCAGCCGCGCGGGCACTCCGGCGGGTCGGGTGGCCGGGGTCAGCGACTCCGCGGCGGCCAGAAAACGGGTGTGGACGTCCGCCCGACTGACATCCAGCCCAGCGCTGAACTCAGCCTGATCGGCAATGTCAGCCATCAGACGGCGCCAGAGTTCCGGCTGCCAGCGCTGGTCGTCCGCCAGTTCCCGAACCTGCTGTCCCCGCACCAGGATTTCGTCGCGCCCCTGACGCCACAATTCCAGCCAGTCGGCGCGGTAGACCTGGTACTGGTCGAACAGATCCGCCACACGCTCGGCCAGCTGGAAACGCCGACGCTCCGGCTCGGCTCCGGCCAGGAAACGGCCCAGCGGTGCGAACACCGGCTCGTCTTTCAACACCGGCAACAGCCGGAACAGTCGCCAGGTGAGCTGGTCCTTGTCGTAGAACGAACGGGTGGCAACCGCATCTGGCCCCAATACGGCACGGTACACCTGCCACAGGAATCGCGAAGGCAGCAGAAAGTCCATCGCCGCCGCAATGCCCAGCCCTGGCAGCTGCGGGTCGTCCGGGTCCCGCGCCAGCGCCAGCTTGAGCCACTGGGCAATGCCGTTGGAGTGCACCAGAAACACTTCCTGCGCCAACGGTGCCAACGGGTAACGTCGCAGCACCTCCACCACCAAGGCCCGCAGGTCTTCGAGGCGGTTGGCATGGATCACCTGAAAACCTGTGGGAACGTCCGGCGCGGCGGGACGGGATGGTTCGAGCATGGAGATACCTGTGGCAGGGTGACGCAAAAGGCCAGTGGGGTTGTCGCGATTCGATAATGTGTCCCCTGAGAATACCTTTACAATCCCTGCTATCCAATCTTTTCCCCGGGAATCCGTGCCTTGCCGTTATGACAGACACGGGAGCCAGCAGCAAAGCCAACCACGGAGTCACCGAACATGAGACGATGGAACGGATGGGGCGACGATCAGTTCAGCCTGGAGCTGCCCGCACAGGGCACCGACTTTCTCTCACAGCGCATTGGCGCTGCCGAGCCACTGACGGACGCCGACCTGGCCTCGGTCTGCCAGCAGGTGCCGGACAGCCACCTGCCCGACCATCCACTGGTAGCCACCGACGCCGACATCCGGGTCCGCCATGCCCGCGGCCAGAGCCTGCCGGACTGGCTGGCCATGCGCAGTGGCGACTTCGGACGCTTTCCCGATGGCGTCGCCTGCCCAACCAGCCCCGAGGACGTCCGCAGCCTGTTGGCCTACGCCGACCAGCACGATATCGATGTGATCCCCTATGGTGGCGGCACCAGCGTCGCTGGCCACATCAACCCCCAAGCGGGCAAACGCCCGGTGTTGACCATCAGTCTGGCACAGATGGACCGCCTGCTGGATCTGGACCCTGACAGCCAGATTGCTACATTCGGTGCCGGCACCCCGGGCCCCCTGGTGGAATCCCAGCTTCGGGCCAAGGGCTACACCCTCGGCCACTTCCCGCAGTCGTTCGAGCTGTCCACCATCGGCGGCTGGGTTGCCAGCCGGTCCAGTGGCCAGCAGTCCCTGCGTTACGGGCGCATTGAACAGCTGTTTGCCGGCGGCTCAGTGGAGACGCTGCAAGGCACCCTGTCACTGCCCACCCTGCCCGCCTCCAGTGCCGGCCCGGACATCCGCGAAATGGTGCTGGGATCGGAGGGCCGACTGGGCATCATCACCGAGGTGAAGGTGCGGGTGACGCCGCTGCCGGCGCAGGAAAGCTTCCATGTGGTGTTCTTCCCCAGCTGGGAACAGGCCCGGACCGCCGCCCGCAGCCTGGTACAGAACCGCACCCAGCTGTCGATGCTGCGGCTGAGTAACGCCACCGAGACCGAAACCCAGCTGGCTTTGGCCGGTCATCCGACCCAGATACGCATGCTGGAATCGTTTCTGTCTTTCCGTGGTGCCCGCGACGGCAAATGCATGATGACCTTCGGCCTCACCGGCACCCGTCCCCAGTGCCGCACCGCGCTGAAGGAAACCCGGCGGATCTGCGGCGAGCATGAGGGCGTTTACACCGGTACCTACCTGGGCGGCAAATGGGCTGAAAAACGCTTCACCATGCCTTACCTGCGAGAGGCACTGTGGCAGATGGGGTACGCCGTCGATACCCTGGAAACCGCCACCGACTGGGACAACGTCGACCACCTGCTGGCGACCATTGAGAACAACCTGCGCGGCGGCCTGGCAGAGTTGGGCGAACGGGTTCATGTGTTCACCCATCTGTCCCACTTCTATCCTCAGGGCTGCAGCATCTACACCACCTACGTGTTCCGCACAGATACCGACTACGCCGGTACCCTGGCCCGCTGGCACGCCCTCAAGCACAGCACCTCCAAGCTGATCGTCGAGAATCGCGGCACCATCAGTCACCAGCACGGCGTTGGCAAAGACCACGCGCCTTACCTGCCGGTTGAAAAAGGGGCACTGGGGATGCGGGTAATCCGGGGGCTGTGTCACACCTTCGATCCGCAACAGCGGCTCAACCCGGGCACCCTGCTGGCCACCGATACGGACTCAGCGGAATGAACACTCAGCAACGTGCGGACTGGCTGTCGCGGTTTGCCAGCGACACCCCGGCCTACGATCTGATCGTCGTCGGCGGCGGCATTACCGGTGCCGGCATTGCCGCGGAGGCAGCCGGTAGCGGGCTCAAGGTGCTGTTGATCGAGCAACGGGACTTCGCCTGGGGCACCTCTTCGCGCTCGTCGAAGATGGTGCACGGTGGCCTGCGGTATCTCGGCAGCGGCCAGCTGGGGCTGACCCGGGATGCGGTCACTGAGCGCCAGCGCCTGATGGCGGAAGTACCCGGGCTGATCGAGCCGTTGCAGTTCATCATGCCCCATTACCGCCGCCAGTTCCCCGGTCCACGGCTGTTCGGCATGCTGCTGCGGGCCTACGACCGCATCGCAGGGGTGCGCTCCCGCCGTCGCCTCACACCGGCCGACACGCTGAACTGGGTGCCCGGGCTCAACCCGCAATCCCTGGTGGCCGCCAGCGGCTTCACCGACGCCGTGACCGACGATGCCCGCCTGGTGTTGCGGGTGATTGACGAGGCCCGCCTCGCCGGCGCCCACTGCCTCAACTACGTGCGCGCCGAACAGGTTTTACGGGATCAGGACGGCCGGGTGACCGGCCTGACCGTCCGCGATAACAGCGACAGCAGCAAGGACACCAGCGCCTTCACCATCTCGACACCGCTGGTGATCAGCGCCACTGGCGCCTGGGCGGGAGAGCTGCAACGGAACGACGGAACCCCTATGCGCATCCGCCCCCTGCGGGGCAGCCACCTGGTGGTGCCCTGGTCGCGCCTGCCGGTGACCTGTTCCGTATCGCTGTTGCACCCGCAGGACCGCCGCCCGGTGTTTGCCTTCCCGTGGCAGGGCGCCACCGTCCTGGGCACCACGGACCTGGATCACGAGACACCGCTTACCGAGGAGCCGGGCATCAGTCAGGCGGAAGTGGACTACCTGCTGCGGATCGTTGACGAACTGTTTCCCGGCCGGGCCATTGAGGAAGCGGACATCCTGTCCACCTGGGCCGGTGTGCGGCCGGTGGTCAGCCGTAGTGAAGGCAAATCCGCATCCCAGGAAAACCGTGAGCACGCCATCTGGGATCAGCAGGGCCTGGTCACCGTGGCCGGCGGCAAGCTCACCACTTTCCGGCTGATTGCCCGCGAGACGCTGCAACATGGCAAGAATTACCTGCCTTCCGTGCAGTGGCGCCCGGCCTCAGCCCCGCTGTTTCGCCCGGCCCCGACCCTGGCGCGACCGGATCACATCGGCCATCAGACCTGGCGCCGACTGACCGGCAGCTACGGCCCGGCCCTGGCCAGGGTTCTGGATGCCGGAGCAACAACCCACATTGCCGACACCGACACCCTGTGGTGCGAGCTGACCTGGGCTGCTGCTCAGGCCGACGTGGTCCACCTGGATGACCTGTTGCTGCGCCGCAGCCGGCTCGGCCAGATCCTGCCCGACGGTGCCCAGGCCTGGCTGCCGGCCATTCGTGAGCACTGCGCAGGCGCCCTGGGCTGGGATGACGACACCTGGAACGCCGAGGTCCAGCGCTACCTTGCGCTCTGGCGCAACGCCTACGCCCTGCCAGCGCAACGGAGCCAGACCTCATGAACCGCAACGATCCGCTCATTCTCGCGATCGACAACGGCACCCAAAGCGTGCGGGCACTGCTGTTTGATCTGGCGGGCAACCTGGTGGCCAAGGGCAAACAGGAGATCGAACCCTACTTTTCCCAGCAGCCCGGTTGGGCGGAGCAGCAACCCGAGTATTTCTGGGACAACCTCGGCAAGGCCTGCCAACGGCTGTGGGACAGCACCGAGGTGTCGCCCTCTCAAGTCGCCGGTGTCACCGTGACCACCCAGCGGGGCACCGTGGTCAACCTGGATCGCCAGGGCCAGCCCCTGAGACCGGCCATCATCTGGCTGGATCAGCGCCACGCCCGGGTCGACGGACCCGTGACCGGCCCCTGGGGCTGGCTGTTCAAACTGTTGAGACTGGAAGACACCATCGATCGCTTCCGGGAGAAAACCCAGGCCAACTGGATCGCCCAGAACCAGCCCGAAATCTGGCAGGATACGGCCCACTATCTGCTGCTCTCCGGCTACCTGAACTATCGGCTGACCGGCGAATTCCGGGATTCCATCGGCAGCCAGGTCGGCTATCTGCCGTTCGACTACAAGCGCCACACCTGGGCCGCCCCCCGGGACTTCAAATGGCAGACCATGCCAATCACCCAATCAATGCTGCCGGAACTGGTACCGCCGGGCACCCCCATTGGCCACCTGACACCGGAAGCGGGTTATCACCTGGGTGTACCGGTGGGGCTGCCGGTGGTGGCAGCGGCCTCCGACAAGGCCTGTGAGATTTTGGGCTCCGGCGGGCTGACCCCGGACATCGGCTGCATGAGTTACGGCACCACCGCCACCATCAACACCACCAGCCAGCGTTACGTCGAGCCCATCCGCTTCATGCCCCCTTACCCGTCGGCGTTGCCCGGGCACTATTCCACGGAAGTGATGATCTATCGCGGTTTCTGGATGGTGAGCTGGTTCAAGCGGGAGTTCGGGCTGCGGGAGCAGAAAATCGCCGAGCAGCAGGGCGTCGAGCCAGAGGCCCTGTTTGACGAACTGGTGCGCTCCGTTCCCGCCGGTTCCATGGGGCTGATGCTGCAACCCTACTGGTCTCCCGGTGTCCGCAATCCGGGGCCGGAAGCCAAGGGCTCCATCATCGGTTTCGGCGATGTCCACACCCGCGCCCACATCTATCGGGCGATACTGGAAGGGCTGGCCTACGCCCTGCGCGAGGGCAAGGAACGCATCGAGAAGCGCAGCGGTGTCGCGATTCGCCGCCTGCGGGTTGCCGGCGGCGGTTCCCAGAGTGATGCGGCCATGCAGTTGACGGCGGATGTGTTCGGCCTGCCCGCAGAGCGCCCCCACACCTACGAGACGTCCGGCCTCGGCGCCGCCATCGATGCGGCCGTGGGCCTGGGACTGCATCCGGATTTCGAGACCGCCGTTGCCGCAATGACCCGGGTCGGCGATGTGTTCGAGCCTGCCGCCGAAACCAGCCAGCTGTATGACCGGCTCTACCGCGAGGTCTATCTGGACATGTATCGCCAGCTCCAGCCCCTGTACCACCGAATCAAGGACATCACCGGTTACCCCCGGTGATACGTCCGGCATCCGGCCGGGCTGGCGTGTTTGACATCAGCCAGTCGCTGAACGCCGCCGCATCAAGGGCCCGGGAAAACAGATACCCCTGACCTTCCTGACAACCCATGCCGTTCAGCACATCCCGCTGGTGGTCGGTCTCCACCCCTTCGGCGATGACCTTCATCTGGAAATTGTCAGCGATCTCCATAATGGTGTGGGCCATATCGAATCGCGGCTGACTGGCCGCCGCGCCGCTGACAAAACTGCGGTCGATCTTGAGCCGGTCAATCGGCAGCCGGTTCAGGATACTGAGGGATGAATAGCCGGTCCCGAAATCGTCCATGGCAATGCTGATGCCGAAATCCCGAAGTTGCGTGAGTTTCTGGATGATACCGTCCACGTCGTCTGCAGCGATGGACTCGGTTAACTCGATCTCGACGTGCTGCCCTTTCAGTCCATGCTGCTGAACGTTACCAATCAAGTTCTCCACAAAATCCGCTTCCCGCAGCTGCATCAGTGACATATTGATGGCAACCCGGAAGTCATCCGCCACCTGCCCCTGCAGGCCGGCGCGCCAGCGCAGCGCGCCGCTGGTCACCCAGTCTCCCAGGGCGACCATCATGCCCGCCTGCTCCGCCAGCGGGATAAACTGATCCGGCGAGATGAACTGCCCCGGTTCGACCTCCCAGCGCAACAGGCACTCAGCTCCCACGGCGGCGCCGTCACGCAAACGGATAAAAGGCTGGAAATGCAGCTTCAGGTGCTCTCTTGAGAAGGCCGTTCGCAATCGGCTTAGCAGATGCATGCGATCACGGGCAGCGTCTGCCAGTTCGGTGGTAAACAGAACGGTTTTTCCGCGGTAGAAATGCTTGGCGTGTTTCAGCGCCACGCCGACGTTCTTGAGAATCTCGGTGGCGCAGCGAAACTCGCTCTTCAGGAGAATCAGGCCGCTGGTGGCAGAAATCCGCAGCGGTTCGTTCTGATGCAGCGTGAAAGGTTCGGCAAAGATGCCGGCGATGCGTTCCGGGGTCAGATCGCAGGCATTGCCGACCACGCCGAACACATCCCCACCCACCCGGGCAATGAAATCACTGTGATCGAGCTGAGACCGCATGCGTTGTACAACTGCTCGCAGGATGTCGTCGCCAAACGCCTCGTCCAGCACGCTGTTCATGTACGAAAAGTTATCCAGGTCCACCAGCACCACCGCCTGGGGCTGCAGCGCATTCAGGCTGATTCGCTGCTCGATCTCGGCGACAAACCCGTTGCGATTGGGCAGGCCAATCAGTGGGTCCTGGTAGGCGAGCTGCTCAATGGAGTGGTACAGCTGGAGGTTTTCGAAAGCGACCGCCACGTTGCTGCAAAACACCTCCAGCAGGCGTTGTTCTTCGGTGGAGAGGGCGTGGTCAAGATCCACATAAGCGGCAATAGCCTGACCGTCGGTGCCGGGAAAATAGACACAAAGCCCGGCCTGGAACAGGAGCTGCTTCTCCCTGAGAACCTGCTGGACCTGCTGACGCACCCCGGTGTCTGGCAAGTCCTCCAGCAAGCCCCCTTTGGCGTCGTGGAATCGCCCAGCGGCGGACACAATAAAAGCCTCGGCGCCCTTTGCTCCGGAACAGGAGACAACGAAGCCGGACCGCGGCTCTTTCAACAGGTCGCACAGCTGCCGGATCAAGCTTGCGGCGAATCGGTCCATATCCGACAGTCGCCCCAGTTCCGAAGCGGCCGCCAGAATCCGCTCCAGCCCATCCTGGTTGGCTTCGAGTTGCTTTATCTGGGAATAGGAGCGAATGGCGATCGCAATACTGGTAAACAACCGAACCCTGGTGAGTTCTGACTTGGTCTTGTAGTCGTTGATATCATACAGGCGTATAGTTTCGCTCTCGGGCGCAAAGCCCGGTTGCCCCGTACGCAAAATCAGCCGAATACTGTGGTTGTTTAAGGTGTTCCGTATCTCCTGAACCAACCCGAGACCGGCATCGTCGCTTTCCATGACGACATCAATCAGGGCGACGGAATAGTCTCCATCCTGCTTCAGGATCGCAAGTGCCTCAGATGCGGAATAGGCATCAATGACATCGAGTGAACGGCCCTCGACTGTCAATCCTTTGAGCGCCAACCTGGTCGCTGCATGAACATCGGGATCATCATCAACAACAAGTATCTTCCATGGCTTTGGCGTCCTAGTGTCTTCTGACTTTATTTCGTCAGCAAACACCATCAGATCATCGCCACTCTCTGCCATACCTCACTTCCTCGACGACCCTGATAACACACTGAAAAGCCTCAGACTAACACAGCACTACCCTTTTAAGCATAGGTCAATTGAACACCTTTACAAGGGCGCTGGCGGCCCGCTACGACGGCCGCACACCTGGGCTGGCAGGGCGGAAACCGGCATCAGATTCGGCCTGGGACGTCAACGTAGCAGGCCGACGCCGGTTTGACTATTCTTCAGCCAGCGGCTGGTGAAGACCCTGAAAAATCTGAACAACAGGGAGCCTTACCGGTTCGATAAAGACACTGCCAGGGGAACCAATGGCCACGCCTCGACTCATGATTCGCCACAAGATAAACCTTGGTTTCTCCCTCGTGTTCGTCATGGCCCTGCTCCTCATATTCATGGTCGTCGAGTTGATCGTGAAACCCAAGCTGACCCAACAGCAACAACAACAGATAGCGCTGAACCAGGCGGGCATTGTGGAACTTCTTGGCGCCAAGCTGAGCCAGACGGAGTTTCTCACCAGCACCCTGGCCATTGCCGCCACCCGGTTGCCGAAGGATGAAGCCCTGTTCAAAGAACTCTTTCCCCGGGTGATCGACAACCACGGTGACGCCACCATCGCCGGTGGTGGTATCTGGCCGGAACCGGGTACCTTTGCAGAAGGAGTCACCCGTCGGAGCTTTTTCTGGGGTCGTGCAAATGGCGCCATGCGGTTTGTAGACGACTACAACGACCCCGATGGCGCCGGCTATCATAACCGGGTGTGGTACCTGGCCGGCCGCGACGCCCCCGCCGATCGTTGCCAATGGTCGAATGCCTACACCGATCCCTTCACCCTCACCCCGATGGTCACCTGCACCATCCCCATGTACGACAACCGCTTCGTTGGCGTCGCCACCGTGGACATGCGGTTGGATGGCATCACAGACATCCTGTCCCAGTATGGCGCAGAGAACGAAGGCTACGCGTTTGCCATCGACAACGTCGGTCACATGATCAGCTTCCCGTCGACAGCAATTCGAGCGGACGACAGGGCGACCTCACTGATCACCGCAACCGCGCTTGGCCAGCGACTGCCATGGCTCAAGACGACGTTTGAGCATGCAACCGCCCTCCAGGACACCGATATGATCGAACTGCCGAAGGACGAAATCCTCGGCGAGGCCGCCTATGTCCACCTTATCAGCGTCCCGCAAACCGGCTGGGCCATCGGCCTAGTGGTTCCCAAAAGCCGGATGATAGCAGCTGCCAAGAGCACCGGTCTGTTCCTGATGCTGGCAATCGGCGCTCTGCTCTCGGCGGTGGGCACCGTGGCGGCTATCAGCCTGCGTAAACTACTACAGAAGATTCAACAAACCACCGGGCAGGTCCAGGAGCTGGCGGAAGGTGAAAGCACCCGCGTACTCGATACCGGCCCGCTCAACGAGATTGGCGAACTGCGACTGGCGGTCAACGCCTATGGTGACAAGCTGAAATCGCTGCTTAAACATCTGGAGGAGGTTCAGGACGAACTGGTGCAAAGTGAGAAGCTGGCGTCCCTGGGCTCACTGGTGTCCGGCATTGCCCATGAACTCAATACGCCGGTCGGCAACGCGCTGATGTCCTCGACGGCCATCCTGGACGCGAAGCAGGACTTCACCAGAAAACTGGCCGGACAACTCACCCGCAGCGACATGGAGCATTTCATCGAGGACGTTGATGAGGGTGCTCAGATCATTGAACGGAACATGACTCGGGCCGCGGAACTGATCGGCGCCTTCAAACAGATCGCCCTCGATCAGGCCAGTTCCAATCGACGTGTATTCGAGCTTCAGGAGCTGGTCAACGAAGTACACCTGTCGATGCGCCCCACCCTGCAACGCACCCCCTGTCGGCTCGAGATCGATGTGCCGGCCTCGCTTTCGTTGGACAGCTACCCGGGCTCACTGTCACAGGTGCTGATCAACCTGATCAACAACGCGGTGATTCACGCCTTCAACGAGGATGAGCCGGGAACCATTCGAATCACCGCCCGGGCGGCAGCGCCGGGTTGGCTGTCGCTGAGTGTCAGCGACGATGGCTGCGGCATTCCGAAAGAGCTGCAGAAACGCATTTTTGATCCGTTCTACACAACGCGGCTGGGCCAGGGAGGGTCAGGACTCGGCCTGCACATCACCTTCAATCTGGTGACGGGCATACTCGGGGGCCGGATCGATGTCAGCAGCAGCCCCGGAAGTGGAAGCTGCTTCACCCTGACGCTGCCGGTCACCGCCCCGAACCGGGAGGAGTCATAAGCGAGCAGCGAAAAAATCGGGCACAGAGCCTTGAGCGAAGCCGGGGATTCGTATCTATACTGGCGGGGAGGTCCACGCTGTACAAATATTTTGAGGATGTAAATTTTGACGTTGAACCAAAAAATCAAAGTATTGGGCATCAGCCTTCTTGCCGGTTCTTTCCTGACAATCTACCTGGTTATGACGTTTGTGGCTCACCCCGAGTTGGAGCAGCAGGCAATCGCCAATGCCGGCCAGGCCGTGGAGAACAGCCGAAGCGAAATCGAGAAGACGCTCACGGAAGCAGCGGTACTGACAAGCACCCTGGCCGCCCTGGCCGAAACGCTCCCCCTGGAAAAACAGCGATTCATCAGCGAACTGGCGCCGGTGGTCGACCACTACGGCAACGCCGCCATCGCCGGTGGCGGCATCTGGCCGGAGCCGGGCAAGCTGACACCGGGTAAAAGCCGGGATTCGCTGTTCTGGGCCCGCAATGGCCAGGGAGGCCTGGACCTGCTGGATGATTACAACGACCCCCAGGGCAGCGGCTACCACAACGAAGGCTGGTACACCGCAGGACGGAGCCTGGCACCGGGCCAGTGCGCCTGGTCGGAAGCCTATGAAGATGCGGTGTCGGGCACCCCGATGGTCACCTGCACTGCGGCAATCCGGCGACAGGGCGAATTCTGGGGTGTCGCCACCATTGACCTGATGCTGTCGGGGCTCAATGACCTGATGACCACCCAGAACGACATGACCGGTGGCTACAGCCTGGTCATCGACCAGACCGGGCGTATTGTCTCGTTTCCAGGCATTCGCTCAGAAAACCTGAACATGCAGACCCTGGACGACGCCATCCGCTCGCACCCCGGACTGGCCCCGCTCAAGACCGCACTGCGCGAGCCAGAACCGTCCTATCTGTCTGACGAAGTCACCGGTTCGGATCGCGCGGTGCTGGTGCAGTCCGAGCTGGAACAGCAGGGCTGGACAGTGGCCATGATTCTTCCTGAATCGACTGCGTTGTCGGCATTGCAGCGTGTGAGTTCCGGCCTCTACCTGACCCTGCTGCCGCTGGTTACCCTCTTCGCCGCCGTGGTGCTGCTGTTCGGTCGGAGCCTGATCAGGAGCATTCAGGAGACAACCCGGCAGATCGATGCCCTCAGCGAGGGCCAGCACGGCAGCAAGCTGACCATCGCCCGTGCCGATGAGGTGGGCGAGCTGAGAACGGCGGTCAACGACTACGGCACCCACCTGGAAAGCATCCTGGCCCGGGTCGCCACCGAGGCCAGCAGCGTCAAGACCGGCGCGGACAACCTCCAGGCCCTGAGCCATACCCTCAATGACCGCGCCAGCGATCAGATGAAGGAAAACCTCACCCTGGCGTCCGCCATCAATCAGATGTCCGCCAGCGCCTCGGAAGTGGCGAGCAACACCAACAACGCAGCGGATACGGCAGAGGACGCGTCGCAGCTGGTGCAGGAAGGCCAGGTCGCGGTCAGCGAGAACGGTGAAGCGATCGCCCAGCTGGCCGAGGCGCTTCGCGAAGCCTCCTCGGTGATCGACAAACTGGCTTCGGATTCCCAGCAGGTGGGGTCGGTACTGGAGGTGATCAAAGCCATTTCGGAACAGACCAACCTGCTGGCCCTGAACGCGGCAATTGAAGCGGCACGGGCCGGTGAACAGGGTCGGGGTTTTGCTGTGGTCGCCGACGAGGTGCGCTCGTTGGCCGCCAAGACCCAGGAATCCGCCAATGAGATCGACGGCATGATCCAGCAGCTCCAGGACGCTGCCCGTCAGGGTGTCCAGGTGATTGAATCCAGCCACCGGCTCTCGGAGTCCTCCGTTGAGCGGGCCCAGAAAGTTCGCGAGAGCTTCGAGGGAATCGTGGCGGCGTTTGACAACATCAAGGAGCGCACGGTCAGCATCGCCGCGGCCTCAGAGGAACAGGCCAGCGTGACCGAGGAGATCAGCCAGCTGGCGGAACGTATCCGGACCATCTCGGAACAGAACGCCCAGGACGCCTCGGAGCTGAAAGACATGAGCTCGGCATCCACCGAACAGGCTCACCGGCTGGAACAGATCAGCAAGCAATAGCGGGGTCGTTAAGGAACCCTGATTGGCATGTAAAAGAAACTGACGCCGTTGCAGCATCACCGCAACGGCGTTGTATCACTTCGCAAGGGAGGTCTATCGACTTATAACAGTTGCCCTGGCTGCTTTCTCCGACGCCGAAGCCCCATGCCAATCAAGCCGAGGGACAACAGCATCAACGCCGCCGGTTCAGGCACCTCCGCCAGCAATATCTGCTGCACCGAGAACTCGTGATACGGGGAATACAACTCGATTTCCCGGAAACTCTGGGCAACCGTCACATCGAACAATCCGGTCAGGGCATCATCCGCCGTAACACTCTGCCAGGCCCCGTTGTCGAGACGGAAAAACACCTGATCGTCGTAGGTACAGCCGCATAAAGTGCTGGTTTCGCCAGAGAAAAAATTGCTGAGGATAAAACTGTCGACCTGGCGCTGGGCGCCCAGATCAATTGTCAGGCGCTCAAATCCCGGAGGTTCGGAACCATCGGCCCACCAACTGAGCGTGCTGATGCCAACCCCCAGCAGCGATGTCTGGAAAAGCTTCTGGGCGCTGGCGCTAACGCCCCCGGAGGTGTGGCCGGACTGGTTGTTGGCACCACTCCAGCCTCCATCACGAAAATCGATGGCTGCAGCCTGGGCTGCGTTGATTGTTATACATGCCGAGATCAGGAGCAGTGCGCCCAGTGCCCGTTTCATTATTGTTTCCATGGTGAGTCCCTTTCTACCTGAATGGGGTGTCCGCCCTGCAATGCCTCCAGTCCTTGGGCAAGGCGTTGCCCCGAACACAGCAAGAAAACGACCAATCACCAAAAACGCCAATAAAACCGGCGATTCACAGGCGCCACGACGGTGTGTGTTTCATCAAACTGTAAAGCCCGTCGACGAGGGTACAGCGCCGACAGGCAACCCGCGGCTCCAGGCGCCCTAACCTCCCGCTATCGCCGCTGGAGCCTCTGGCCAGCGTCCCAGCGCTTTGTACAGATCCACCGCCGCCTGCAACCGCTCGAGGCGCGCCTGGCTGAGCTGGCTGCGAACGCTGAACACCGATTCCTGGGCGGATAACAGCGTCAGCAGATCATCGGCACCCTCCCGATAGCGCACCTCGGTCAGCCGGAGGGCCTCTTCAGCCTGTTCGCGAATGCGCTCCAGCCGCAGTTCCTGCCCCCGATACAGCGCCACCCGCTCCTGAGCGTCACCCACCTCCTGCACCGCCGTCAGCAAGGCACTGCGATACTGGGCCAGTAACGCCACCTGGCGGGACCGGGACAACGCCACCGCATTGTCCCGGCGGCCTCCATCGAACAGGGTCTGGGCCAGGCTCAACAGACCATTGGCGCCCGTCACCGGGTCCGCCAGGCTCAGCAGGCTGGTGTTGGTCAACGTCACCGCACCGCTTAATGACAGCGAAGGCAACAGGGCAGCTCGAGCCACTGCGACGTCCGCAGACGCCGCCTGCAGCCGTGCCTCCACCGCGGCAATGTCGGGCCGCTGCCGAATCACCTCGGCAGGCAGGCCACTGGCAATGGCCGGCACCGACACCGCCATCAACCCGGCCTCCGGCAGGGCCTGCTGATAAGGCATTCGCCCCGTCAGCACCTGCAACGCAGCCTCACGGGCCTGGACCTGGTACTGCAGGGGCGGGATGGCGTTTTCCCGGCTCAGCACTTCGGTACGCTGACGGGCCAACTCCGACCGGTCCGCTGCCCCCAGGCGATGGCGCGCGGCCACCAGCGTCAGGGTGCGGCGGGCGATGTCCAGATTGCGCTCCGCCACCTGCAGCCGCTCCCGCGCGTCCAGCAGCTGAAACCAGGTAGAAGCCACCGACGCCACCAGCGTCAGCCGGGCGCCGGACAGGTCATAGCGCGTCGCCGCCAGTGTCGCCGTGGCGGATGCCTCGCTGGCCCTTAATCGCCCCCACAGGTCCACTTCATAGCTGATGTCGAGCCCAAGCCGAGTCGAGCCGGCATTGCTGGTGGTACCGTCCCGACGGCTGATCTGCTTACCCGTGCTGCCACTGCCACCAACCTCCGGCAGCAGCGACGCCCCCGCATTGCGCAATTGCAGATCTGCCTGGATCACCGCCTCGGCAGTCGCCGCAAGATCGGGATTATGCTCCAGCGCCTGTTCCACCAGCGAGATCAGGACCGGGTCACCAAACGCCTGCCACCACCGGGTGTCCATGGCTGGGGTGGTGTCAGTTTCGCCGAGGTGCCACTGCTCTGGCAGGGGCAACGGCGGTTCGACGGATTCGGGTTCAAAGGTGGCACACCCAGGCAATGCCAACGCGGCGGACACCACGACAACAGACAACAGCAACTTCACAGGCTACTCCGACGCCAATGCATGAACCGGGTCCAGCTTGGCGGCCTTGTGGGCCGGCAGGTACCCGAAAAACAATCCGGTGGCGAAGGCACAGCTGAAGGCCAGCACCACCGGCAGCCAGGTGACCGCCACCGGCGTATCGAACGACGCCACCGCCTGGGTCGCGGTTAACCCCAGCCCCACCCCGATCAGACCACCGATGGACGACACCAGCCACGCTTCGGTCAGAAACTGTTGCAGGATATGCCAGCTGCGGGCGCCGGTGGCCATGCGGATGCCAATCTCCCGGGTACGCTCGGTAACACTGACCAGCATGATGTTCATCACCCCGATGCCACCCACCAACAGGGAGATAGCCGCGATGGAACCCAGCAGCCAGGTGAGCGTGTTCTGGGTCTCGGACACCGCCTCAATCAGCGACGCCATGTTGAAAATCTGGAAGTCCTCGGTGCCATGGCGGGCCAACAGCAACTGGTGCACGCTGTCCTGGACCTGGTCCATGCGGCCGGTGTCAGACACCGCCACCGTCACATTACGCAGGTGTTGCTGACCGAAGATACGCAGATTGCCGGTGGTGTACGGCACCAGCACTACATCGTCCTGGTCGTGCCCCATCGGGGATGCGCCCCGCTCCGTCATCACCCCGATCACCTGAAACAGCACGTTGTTCACCATCAGGTAACGTCCCAAGGGGTCCTGGTCCGGAAACAGGGCCTTGGCGACCGACTGCCCAAGCACCGCCACCGCGGCGTAGCGGTCCTCATCCGCCTCGGTGAAAAAGCTGCCCCGGGCCACCTGCCACTGCCGGGCCCGCACAAACTGGTGCGAGGTGGCGTTGATCTCGGCCTGGTGATCGAGATTGCCGTACCGCATCACCTGGGTACCCGTTACTTCAGGTACTGCAGCAAGAATCCCCGGCAATTCATTGATTGCTTTGAAATCGCCAGGCACCAACGTGGTCACATTCCAGCGACCGTGGCGCTGCTCCGGGCCACCGGGTCGCACCAGCAGCAGGTTACTGCCCATGGCACTGATGCGATCCACCACATCCTTCTTGGCCCCCTCCCCGATCGCCAGCATGGTGATCACCGAGGCAACCCCGATGACAATGCCCAGCAGCGTCAGCGCGGTGCGGAAGACATTGGAACGCAGGGAACGCAAGGCGCTGCGGAAGGCCTCCTGCCAGTCAACCAGCATGGACGTCCGCCGGTTGGCGAGCGGTTTGGCCCCGGCTGCGGAAGACGTGGGCAATGGTTCATCGAGGCCAGAGTCGCCGGTGATCTCGCCATCAGCAATGGTGATCTGGCGATGGGCAACCGCTGCCACGTCGGGATCGTGGGTAATCAGGATCACCGTGTGGCCCCGCTCCGACAGCGATGCCAGTAACCGCATCACATCCCGCCCGCTGGCGCTGTCCAGGGCACCGGTGGGCTCGTCCGCGAGGATGATCTGGCCACCGTTCATCAAAGCCCGGGCAATCGACACCCGTTGCTGTTGCCCGCCGGACAACTGCGACGGTGTATTGGCCAAGCGCTCCGCCAGCCCCAGTTCCTCAAGCAGGTGAACCGCCCGGGCCCGACGCTGATCAGGCGCCACACCGGCGTAAATGGCCGGCACCTCCACGTTGCCCACCGCACTCACACCGGGCAACAGATGATAGCTCTGGAACACGAAGCCAAAGGCTTCCCGGCGCAGATGGGCAAGCTCGTCCCGATCCATGGCGGACACATCCCGGCCATCGAAGGTGTAGGTGCCGCTGTCTGCCACATCCAGGCATCCCAGGATGTTCATAAGGGTGGATTTTCCCGAACCGGAAGGTCCCATGATGGCGACGAACTCACCAGGGTGAATGGTCAGGTCAATGCCCTTGAGCACCGGCACCGCCAGTTCGCCTTCGCCAAAGGTGCGGGTGATGCCCTCCAGCCGGATCAATGGTACTGGCGCGGTCACCGCAAGACTCCCCGGAACCTGGGCCGATCCCCGTCTGCTCCAGCCTGGCCCGGTGTTTTCAGCAGCACCTCGTCGCCCGCAGCCAGGCCCTGGCGAACCTCAGTATGGACCCGGTTGCTGATGCCGACTTCGACCTTGCGGGGTTCACTGCCCGCTGCGGTCGCGAGCTGCACTTCGCCGTTGTGGATCGCCGTCGCCGGAACCCGCACCACATCCAGCGCCTCTTTCACCACAAAGAACACTTTCGCCGTCATCTGCGGCAACAGCCGGCCTTCGCTGTTGGGAACACGAAACAGCGCGTTGTAGAGCACGACGTTGTTGGTGACCTCGGGCGTTGGCTCAACGTAATCCAGATTGCCTTCGATCCGGTCGTCCGGATTGCCCAGGGTGGTGAAATACACCGCCATGCCGGGCATAAGCCGGCCAATGTCCGCCTCAGACACCTGGGCCCGCACCCGCATGGTCTGAAGATCGGCGATGCGCATCAACACCGGCGCCTGCTGGACCGCGTTCAACGCCTGCCCCTGGCGAGCGGAGATGGACACCACGGTGCCATCCATGGGCGCGTAGATACGGGCATAGTCAAGGTTGGCCTCCTCCGCCCGCAAGGTCGAGGATGTCTGCTCGATCTGCGCCTCCAGCATGGCCACCTGGGCCCGCGCCGACGCCAGGCCCGCCTCGGCACTCTGCAGGGCTTCCTCGGTAGTGGCATCCTCCGCCATCAGATTGCCCTGGCGGCGGTACTGTATCTGCGCCAGTTTCAGGCTGGCTTTGCGGTCCTCCAGCTGGGCCTGCTGGTTCCTCAGTTGGGCGCGGGTGGCATCCACCCGTGCGGTGTAGATGGTTGGGTCGATCTCGGCCAGTAGCTGCCCCTCTTTTACCCGCTCCCCGACCCGCACATGGATCACATCCAGCTGGCCGGACACCTGCGCGCCGACATCCACGTAGGTGTTGGGTTCCAGCACGCCGGTGGCGCTGACCAGCACCTGGACATCGCCACGATCCGCCTTCGCCGTGGGTAAGGGGTGTTTGGACTCGCCGTCATCGGCCAACAACCAGCCGGCAACCGACGCAATGGCCAGAGCCGCTATCAGAATCAACAACAGGGGTAAACGCCGCCGACGACCGGGGCGGACTGTGGTGGGGGACATGCGGTGACTGCTACCTCCGGTAAAACCATGGACGCCACAACCCGACGGCCAGAAGCCAGACAGGTCGCAGTGGACAGGATGACAAACTAAATGAAAGCGGTTCTCAGGAACAGTCTAGGCGCGCGGCTTTGCAAAAGATTTACCCTTCGCACACCGGACAGGACATTTTTCGGCAACCGTGTGCCGACTGGTTGAAAGTAACAAGTAAATGAATAAAATGATACGCATTATCATTCATGGTGAAGTATGTCGACGCCTCACACCCTCTCACACGATGCCATCGGTGAACTCTATCTCGGCCACCACGGCTACCTTCTGAACTGGCTACGTCACAAGCTCGGCTGCCGTCAGCAGGCGGCAGACCTTGCCCAGGACACCTTCATCAAACTGCTGAACCATCGCCAGCGGCACGACAAGCCACTGGACATCCGCGAACCCCGGGCCTACCTCACCACGGTGGCTGGCCGCCTGGTAAAGGACCATTATCGGCGCCAGAGCCTGGAAACCGCCTACCAGGAGGCTCTCGCCGCGCTGCCAGAACGACATTACCCCTCTGCCGAAACCCAGCACCTGATTCGCGAGGCCCTGTACGAACTGGATACCATCCTTGATCGGCTGAAGCCCAAAGTCCGCCAGGCATTCCTGCTGTCCCAGCTCGACGGGCTGACCTACGCCGCCATTGCCGAACAGTTGGAGGTCAACCTGCGTACGGTCAAGCGCTATATGGCAACGGCGTTCGAGGAATGCATCATGGTGATGGCATGATCGATCGGGATGTCGCCCGGGAGGCGGCGCAGTGGCTCAGCTTGCTGTGCAGCGGTGAAGCCACCGCGCAGGACGAAGCAGACTGTCTGCGTTGGCGCCAGGCCGACCCCAGGCATGAGCAGGCCTGGAGCAAGGCCGAGGCGGTCCGCCAGAAACTCGGACTGATGCCCAAACCGGTAGCGCATGCCACACTGGGACGACCACGCCTGCAACGGCGGGATGCTCTCAAGGCGCTCGCCGTGATGGCCGCGGCCGGCGGACTCGGTTACCAGGTGACAGAGCGGGAGTGGTGGCGCCACCTGGAGCCGGGCTACCTCACCGCAGGCCACGGTGAACAACGGCAACTGCGCCTGCCCAACGGTATTCAGGTTCATCTGAACACCAACACCCGGGCGGTGGTTGAGGAGCATGGCACCTCCCCGAAGTTGCGGCTGCTGGCCGGGGAACTTGTGGTTGAAACCGCAGTCGGCAGCGACGAACCAGATTTTCTTATCGCCACTCCTCAGGGGAGCATTCGGCCACAGAGCGCCTGTCGTTTACACGTTCGTGCCGTGGACAGCCAATACTGTCGCCTCAACATGCTGACCGGGACCGCCACACTGGCACCAGGCCAATCCAGCTCGGTGATCAGCGCCGATCCGGGTGTTCGATACGACTACAACGCCAACGGTTTGCTCCAACAGGCGCCAGTCCAGCCCTACGCCGACGCCTGGACCCGTGGGGTGCTGGTAGCCGATAACCTGAGGCTGGACGAGTTCGTGGCGGAGCTGCAACGCTACCGGCGAGGCTATGTGCGATTAGCCCCCGGCATTGCCCACCTGCGGATCTCCGGCGCTTTCCAGCTGGCCCGGCTCGATCACACCCTGACCGCCCTGCCCCAGACGTTGCCGGTGCAGGTGCGCCAGTTGACTGGACTGCTGACGTTTATTGAGGCCGTTTGAGCACAGTCTGTCCGCCGCTAGCGCTATTTACTCCTGAGCTTGCAAGCCACTGGCGGGCAGGCGGTTGTCGCCCCAACTGCGGTGAATCCGGTCGATCACTGCCTGTAGCTGTTCGGCGGGCACATTGGCCAGCACGCCCCGCTCCAGCGGGTCGTAGTGGAAGATGTACAGCCTGGAGGCGAACTCCTCAAAGGTCAGTGACGCCTCGCCGAAACGTTCGCCCTTGCCTGAGGTGCTGACCAGGATGCCATCGCCCCAGTTCTGGCCACTGTCATTGTTGGGATTGAAGAAGTACACACGCATCTGCTCCTCGGGGTCGAGGGCCACCCGCACAATGGTGATGGCATGCCAACCAATGAAACGGGCTGCGCTGTCGGTGACGGCGATCCCTGCCGGCTGGGGATGGATCACCGGCTGGTTGCCGTTGTAGAACGGGTGGTAGCAGGCATAGAAGTGGCTGAGAAACCCTTCCAGATCCTGCAGCAGGCCGGTGGCAACATCGACGTTGATGCGGAACCCGCGACCGGCCCACCAGCCGTGGAATTCCGGGTTGATCCAGCGGTGGGGATCGCCCTCGCGATCGGCACAGCGGCGTCCCATCTCGGCGTAGATCCGGTCCAGGTGCGGCACCACCACCAAGGACACCGGATCAAGATCCAGCGACATCTCCGTCGCCACGCCGGACTGACTCTCCCGCGAAGAAATGGCCTGTCCCTCAAAGTGCATCACAATCTCGTCATCCCGGGCAGCCCACACCACCATCTGCAACAGATAATCGGGATCGTTGTAAGCCCACATCGACAGCGCCCGGGCCGACTGACAGGTGGGGTTGTTGCCCTGGCCGACGCCCAACGGCAGCCCCAGAATACACAACACACCTTCCATCAACCGGACCTCCGGCGACGGACTGTTACCAAACACCAGGCTCAGCCGCTGCCGACAATAGTCAGAAATCGGCAGCGCAATCTGCCGCCACAGCGCGGGCGCCACCGGAGGCTGATACAGAATGCCCCGTTCCAGCATCAGCGCCAGGCCGTAGATCCCCTGCCCGGTTTCCGGATAGATACCGAACTCGATCATCGCCCGAACCAGCTGGTCGTAACACAACAGGCATTCGCGACCGGTACTGGACAACCCCAGGGCCTCGGCAATCAGGTAATCGCTCTGATCCAGCAGGAAACGGAGCAACGTGGCGTGATACGGCGATACCAGCCCGGTATCGTGCATGGAACGGGCGAACCCGGTCGCCTCGGACTGCAGGGCCGCCGAATCCATTGCCTCCAGCCGTTCCTGGTAAACCGCCAGCCCCGGGTCCTCGCGGCAGGCTGACGACGGGGCAAACAAAGCGCTGATCAGGCGATCAGCGCCATGTCCGCTGGCCCCCAGGTTGATCGTCGGATCTGCGCGACAGACCGCGATCTGGGTCACCATGCGTTTAACGCCGTCAACCTGAATGGGGCGCTGCTGCAGGATGCGCCAGATCTCGTCGATCAATCGGTCAATGATGTGCTCATAGCCAACCCGCTCAGCCAGGTACCGGACCAGCGCCCGGCTGGCCAGGGCCATCCGCCCCTGCTGGGTGCGTTCAGCCTCCGTGGGCGGGCTGAACAGCATGTCCAGATTGGCTGCCAGCACCTGGGTCAGGAAATGGTGGGCCTGCTCCGACGACACCGACACGTGGCTGTAATCCCCCATCGCCACCGCCAGCAAACGCAGGTCGCTCAGGGCTTCGATTACCACGGTGTCGCTGTTGGCGCTCTTGAGGGAGGAAGCGCTGAGGGCAGGAATGAGGATCTGGGGGTAAGCCCAGTCGGTCCCGGCGAATACGCCGGCCTGCTCCAGCTGCGGCGCATACTGCTCCAGAACCGCACAGCCACCATCGTTCAGCAGCAGCCGGCGCCCCAGGTCGAACAGCCGCTGGAGCTTGGCGGCGCGGGTGAACGAAGGCGCCTCCGCCAGGCTCTGGACGGCATCCAGCAGCTGGCAGGAAAGCTTGGCCAACTTGGCATCGTTACTGCCATCACCGGTATCAATGGTACTCATTGGACTCCTTGCACAGGGGCTGGTGTGATCGATCCTCAGCGCCAGCAGTGGCGGCCGCATTCACGGCCACCGCCATTATACATAGAAATCCAGGTCCTCCTGGTGCTTGAGCAGGTCCCGCAGGGTGTGGGGCTCGTCACCGAAGAAGTACACCAGACCCCAATGGGTACCGAACGCCGTGCGCTTGGTGACGGTTTCCTCAAGTGGTGGTGTAAGCTCATGGGACTCGAAGTAGTCGTGGTCCTCAGTCTCTTCCGGTATTTCCAGCCGGCTCACCACCCGCCGCCGCGGGTAAACCCCGAAACACCCGGCATAGCCCTTGGCATCCACCACCTCGCGGGGGAAGAACGCGGCAATCTCCTCCTCCGTGGTCTTTGGATCAAAGGCCAGGATCAGACCCTGGTAGGCATTGAAGCCATACGCCCGCTCCAGTAACTCAAACACCTTGAAGCCGGGCGGACGGTACGCCACCTCGCCAAAGTACATTTCGCCATCGCTGGTGACGAAATACTCCGGGTGAACGAAACCGAATTCGATATCAAAGGTCTTGATCAGTTTTTCGATCTGGGTACGGATCTGGTCGCGGTACTTCTCCAGCTCAGGCGATGCCGGCACAAACACCGAATAGCCCAGGGTGACGTACTCGGAAATATTCAGGAAGCGGATCTTGCCCTGGTGAATCCAGGCTTCGACCGCAAACTCCCAGCCGTCCAGATGGGATTCCATCAACACCGGGAACTCTTCATCGGGAATGGCATCCACCTCATCCGGTGACCGGATCACCCGATGGCCGAGACAGCCGGCCTTGTCGAAGGCCTTGAGATGGATGGGATCATTGGGATCGCCATCGAGTTTCAACAGGGTCTGGTTAACCCGTTTGAGGAAGCGGATCACGTCCTCTTTGTCATGGGCTTCCTCGAAAATGCCAACACGAATGCCACCCAACTGGGCCCGACGTTTCATCAACGCCTTGTCCCGCAACAGCATCGCCTGCCCCAGCAATCGTGGGTTGTTCAGCAATACGGAGTTGATCGCACCGGCCCATTCCACCGTTTCCTCGAACAGTGGAATCGCCACATTCACCCCCATCTCCTTGAGGGTCTGGGCAATCTCCATGGAACGGTCATTGATGCGTTCGAAATTCCAGGGCACGTAGGGAATGTCGTGCTCCTTGCAGTAGTCTTCCGCCCATTCGGGCGCCACCACCACGTAACGGCGATCAAAACGGTCCGCCGCCTCCACCGCGTTCAACGACCATCCCAACAGGGCAACGTACCCCTTGCTCGGATCACGCGGCCGCTGCTGCCGACTGCCCCCCTGCGAATCTGGTATTGCCTGGTACTGAGCCATTACGCAAAACCTCCTTTTCGACTGTGGTTAACACCACCCTACAGGCTTAGTCAGCGTTTGGATAATTCGCAACCAGATTCTGGTCAGTCCGTTGTGGAGCGCAGTACCAAGAAACATGCGGGTTTCAGGGAGTACGCAGCGATGCTTATATTTTATAGAAATAAGAAAACGTTTAAGGAGCCTCTGACAAGCCCCGCCCAATCAAAAGCTTTCAAGGCAGGGGTTACCACCGTAATCCCAAACCGGCATCGCCGCCTGCAACGTGCCCTGTTCGTGGAACTTCAGAGCAACCCAGCCAGCCCAGGTGCACCCTGATTTTTCATATACACCCAGTTCTGTGTGCCTGCTAACAATCGAGACTACCTCCTCCTTACCGAGATGCCCAGCCAACTCCGGCAACGCCGCCATCAGTTGCTTCCGCGTTTCATCCAGTTCCTGGATCTGTTGGTCACGATAAGCCGAAGTCACCCCCTGATCCACGACAATAGCAAGCCAGAACAGGTTGCTCCCAATCAAGGCTACTGACAAAAAAGCGATTATCCATTTCACCTGAATGCTCCGTCTCATATCGTGAGGTCCAAACCGGGCAAGAGGCAGCCCTTCTTGACCGGCTCCCCTCGGCCAGTGGTGACCCGATACTGCCAGATACAAAAAAGCCCATGAAAGCATGGGCTTTTTCTACTTACCGATTATTGGCAGTTACTGCCTAACGCGCGATCATTCCCACTCAATCGTCGCCGGCGGCTTGGATGACACATCGTAGGTCACCCGGGACACACCGCTAATCTCGTTGATGATGCGGTTGGATACGGTCTCCAGCAGGTCGTAAGGCAGATGCGCCCAGCGAGCGGTCATGAAGTCGATGGTTTCCACCGCGCGCAGTGCCACCACGTACTCGTAGCGTCGGGCGTCGCCGACCACACCGACCGACTTCACCGGCAGGAACACAGCAAACGCCTGGCTGGTCTTGTGGTAGTAGTCCGCGCGATGCAGCTCCTCGATAAAGATGGCATCGGCGCGACGCAGGATATCCGCGTACTCCTTATGCACCTCACCGAGGATACGTACACCCAGACCAGGCCCCGGGAACGGGTGACGGTAGACCATGTCGTACGGCAGGCCCAGCTCCAGGCCGATCTTGCGAACTTCGTCCTTGAACAGTTCCCGCAGCGGCTCAACCAGCTTCATCTTCATGGTTTCCGGCAGCCCACCCACGTTGTGGTGGGATTTGATCACATGTGCCTTGCCGGTCTTGGAGGCGGCAGACTCGATCACATCCGGGTAGATGGTGCCCTGGGCCAGCCAGTTCACATCGGTGATCTTGGCGGCTTCGTCATCGAACACGTCGATGAAAGTGTTGCCGATAACCTTGCGCTTCTGTTCAGGGTCAGACACACCCTTGAGCTTACCCAGGAACAGGTCCTCAGCGTCCACCTTGATGACTTTCACACCCATGTTGCGGGCGAACATGTCCATCACCTGCTCGCCTTCGTTCAGGCGCAACAGACCATTGTCGACAAACACACAGGTCAGCTGGTCGCCAATCGCCTTGTGCAGCAGTGCCGCGGTGACCGACGAGTCCACACCGCCGGACAGTGCCAGCAACACCTTGTCATCACCCACCTGCTGCTTGATCTGCGCAACGGCGTCATCAACGATCTTGGCCGGAGTCCACAGCGCTTCACACTGACAGATGTTCAGTGCGAAATGCTCCAGAATGCGTTTGCCTTGCAGGGTGTGAGTCACTTCCGGGTGGAACTGGACACCGTACAGGTTGCGGCTGAGATCCTGCATTGCAGCAATCGGTGCGCTCTCGGTGGACGCCAGCAGCTCGAAGCCTTCAGGCATGGTGACGACCTTGTCGCCATGGCTCATCCACACGTCCAGCAGGGCGTCACCGGTTGCCGTCAGGTGGTCTTTGATGTCTTTCAGCAGCGGCCCTTCGGCACGCACCTTGACCTGGGCATAGCCGAACTCGCGCTTGTCGGAGCTGGCCACTTTGCCACCGAGTTGCTCGGCCATGGTCTGCATGCCGTAGCAGATGCCCAGTACCGGAATACCACGCTCAAACAGGCCTTCCGGTGCACGTGGGCCTCCCAGCTCCGTGACTGACTCCGGACCACCCGCCAGAATGATTCCCTTGGGATTGAACTCATTGAGCTCGTCACCGGAAATGTCGAACGGACGGATTTCACAGTACACACCGATTTCCCGAACGCGGCGGGCAATCAACTGGGTGTACTGGGAGCCAAAATCAAGAATCAGGATGCGGTGGTCATGAATGTTCTGGGCCATGGGTTCCTCAATGCAAGTAAAGTCAACGACCGGTTAAACGAAAACGGCCGACCCACTGGGCCGGCCCTAGGCGGTCGCGATCAGCCAACGCGGTAGTTGGGTGCTTCCTTGGTAATGGTCACGTCGTGGACGTGGCTTTCCCGCATCCCGGCGTTGGTAATACGAACGAACTGCGGCTTGGTGCGCATCTCATCCATGTTGGCGCTGCCGGTATAGCCCATGGAGGCCCGCAGACCGCCCATCAGCTGATGAACGATGTTGCGCATCGGTCCCTTACAGGCAACCCGGCCTTCAATGCCTTCCGGCACCAGCTTCTCGACGCCTTCGCTGGCATCCTGGAAGTAACGGTCACTGGAGCCCTGTCCCATGGCACCGATGGAGCCCATACCGCGGTAGGCCTTATAGCTTCGACCCTGGAACAGCTCCACTTCACCCGGCGCCTCATCGGTACCGGCCAGCAGGCTGCCGACCATGACACAGTGCGCGCCGGCGGCGATGGCCTTGGCCAGGTCACCGGAGAACCGTACACCGCCATCAGCAATCAGCGGTACACCGCGATCCTTCAGAGCTTCAGCAACATTGGATACTGCGGTGACCTGGGGCACACCAATGCCCGCCACTATGCGGGTGGTGCAGATGGAGCCAGGACCGATGCCAACCTTGACGGCGTCAGCGCCGGCGTCAGCGAGGGCAATTGCCGCTTCGGCAGTGGCGATGTTGCCACCGATAACCTGAACCTGGGGATAGGTCTGCTTGACCCAACGCACCCGATCAATAACGCCCTTGGAATGACCATGGGCAGTATCGACAACAATCACATCAACACCGGCTTCCACCAGCGCAGAGATCCGGGCTTCGGTGTCGCCACCGGTACCGACGGCGGCACCGACGCGGAGACGGCCCTGCTCATCTTTGGCTGCCAGCGGGTAGTCCTTGGCCTTCTGGATATCCTTGACGGTGATCAGACCGCGGAGTTCGAAGCTGTCGTTCACCACCAGCACTTTCTCAATACGGTGACGGTGAAGCAGTTCTTTCACTTCCTCGAGATCGCCGCCTTCCTGAACAGTGACCAGCTTTTCCTTCGGCGTCATGATGTCAGACACCGGCGTGTCGAGACGGCTCTCGAAGCGGATATCGCGACCGGTGACAATCCCCACCAGGTCACGACCGTCCACCACCGGCAGACCGGAAATGTTGTTGGCAGTGGTAATGTCCAGCAGTTCACGAACGGTGGTGCTGGGCGACACGGTAATCGGGTCTTTCACCACGCCGCTCTCAAATTTCTTGACCTTGCGAACCGCTGCTGCCTGTTGCTCAACAGACATGTTCTTGTGCATGATGCCGATGCCACCTTCCTGAGCCATGGCGATCGCCAGTTCGGCCTCGGTTACGGTATCCATCGCGGCAGACAACAGGGGGATGTTGAGGGAAATGTCCTTGGTCAACCGGGTTTTCAGGCTGACATCCTTGGGCAAAACTTCGGAGTGTCCGGGAACAAGCAGGACATCATCAAACGTGAGGGCTTCTTCGGCAATTCGCAGCATTGGGACCCGCCTTTTGAACGTGCTAAGTTGAGGATTTACTGCCGCCTACAGGGTGGATTCACCCGCAGTGTTGCAAAGCAAAATCCTTAATCGATCCATTATAAAGCCGCTCCTGAGGACAGTAAACCGTCCTTCTTTGAAGTCTTGATTGCATCTTTTTGAATTTCGGTTAGTTTTAGCCACCTGTATTTTCGGCATTCACGTATAAGGCCCGTCATGGACACCCCACCGCTCACCACCCGCCCCCGGGCGCTGACCGTCAGCGAACTGAATCATCAGGTCCGCCACCTGCTGGAAACCAGCTTTATGCAGGCCTGGATCGAAGGCGAGCTATCGAGCCTGTCGCGCCCCTCCTCGGGTCACTGGTACTTTACTTTGAAAGACAGTCGCTGCCAGGTGCGCTGCGCCATGTTCCGCGGCTTCAACCAGCGACTGCGGCAGATTCCGCGGGAAGGCGATCAGGTGCACCTTCGCGGCAAGGTCAGCCTGTATGAGAACCGCGGCGACTTCCAGATCATTGTCGAACACATGGAGCCGGCCGGCCAGGGCTCACTGCAGCAGGCTTTTGAAGCCCTCAAGGCAAAGCTCAGCCAGGAAGGCCTCTTCGACGCCGACCGCAAACGCCCGATTCCGTTTCCGCCCCGCCACTTAGGCGTGGTGACCTCGCCCACCGGTGCTGCCATTCATGACATCCTGACGGTACTGGCCCGCCGGTGCCCGGCAATACCGGTGACGCTTTACCCCACCGCCGTCCAGGGTCAGGCCGCAACCGACGACATCGTCGCCGCCCTGAACGCCGCCCAGGCCCATAACCAGGCCGATGTCCTGATCGTCGGACGCGGCGGCGGCTCGCTGGAAGATCTCTGGTGCTTCAACGAGGAGCGGGTTGCCCGTGCGCTGGCCAACTGCCGGATTCCAACGGTGAGCGCGGTCGGCCACGAAGTCGATGTCACCATCGCCGATTTTGTCGCCGACCTACGGGCGCCGACCCCATCCGCCGCCGCCGAGAAGGTGTCACCCGACCAGCAGCAGTGGCTGATGCGACTCGACGAGCACCAGCAACGCCTGCAACACGCAGCCCGTCGCACCATCCAGCGTCAAAGGCAGCAACTGGCCCACCTCGCAGCGCGGTTGCGAGACCCTCGGCGGGAACTGCAGGACAAGGCCCAGCGACTGGACGAACTCGAACTGCGCTTTCAGAGCGCCATCCGCCAACGGGCAGAACGGGACCAGATACGACTGCAGAACCTGGGGCAACGCCTGAAGGGGCGCTCGCCACTGCAACAGGTCAGCCAGAAGCATCGCGACGTCGACCAACTGAACCAGCGATTGCGACAGGCCTTTGGACAGCGCCTGGACCACGCCCGGGATCGACTCGGACACCTTGGCCAGACCCTGCATGTGGTCAGCCCTCTGGCCACGCTGGGCCGGGGCTACGCTATCGTCCAGGACCCGCAGGAGCGGATCGTTCGCAATCCCGGAGATCTCAGCCCCGGTGATCAGATCCACGCCCGCCTTGCCCAGGGCTCGGTATCAGCCGTGGTCACCGCAACCCACGCCCCGGAAGCGTCGGAGTAGCCCGGCGACCTCCCCTGACGCCCCCTGACAACCGGTTCCGGGCCCGCCCCGGCACCGGCTTAGCCTATGGTCTAGTAGTTCTCGCCAGGAAACTGCCTACAGTCTGGTAATGAGCCTCTGAAGACAGTCAGGCACATCAATACCCATCATCACGACGCGGGAGTCGCATCTGTAGCGACCGCCGACACTGTCCAGACGCTCCAACACAGCCAACAACAAATACAACAGCTTGGGGATAGAGGTGGACGAATGACCTATCGTTCAGAGTTTGATCGCTCCATTCACCAGAGAGAGGACTTCTGGCGGGAGCAGGCCAGCCAAATCGACTGGATCAAGAGCCCGGAGATCATCTGGGAAGACCGGGGACAGGGCCACGGCCAATGGTTTCCCGATGGCCAGCTCAACAGCTCCGATCTGGCGCTGGATGCAAATATTCGTGCCGGCCGCGGCGATCAGGTCGCACTGATCTACGATTCTCCGGTCACCGATACCCGGGCAACCTTTACCTACACCGAACTCCGAGACCGGGTGGCGCTGTTTGCGGGCGCATTGATCAACCAGGGAATTGGCAGGGGTGACAGGGTCATCGTGTACATGCCGATGGTACCGGAAGCCGCCATTGCCATGCTCGCCTGCGCCAGAATCGGCGCCATCCACTCAGTCGTCTTTGGCGGGTTTGCCGCCAATGAACTCGCGGTCCGTATTGATGACGCCACACCCAAGGCCATTGTCACCGCCTCCTGTGGCATTGAGGTCAACCGGGTCATCGAATACAAGCCGCTGGTCGACAACGCCATCCGCCAAGCCCGGCACAAGCCGGAATGCTGCATTGTGCTGCAACGCCCGCAAGCCACCGCCAGCCTCGAAGCCGGCCGCGACCTGGACTGGCAAGCCGCAGAAGCCGGCGCCACGCCGGCAGCCCCCGTTGCCATGACCTCCGGTGATCCGCTTTATATCCTTTACACCTCGGGCACCACCGGCAAACCGAAAGGCGTGGTACGGGATAATGGCGGCCACGCGGTCGCCATGCGCTACAGCATGTCACTGGTGTACGACGCCAAACCCGGCGATGTCTACTGGGCCGCATCGGATGTCGGCTGGGTGGTCGGCCACAGCTACATCGTCTATGGGCCCCTGTTCGCCGGCTGCACAACCGTGCTCTACGAGGGCAAGCCGGTGAAAACCCCCGATGCCGGCGCCTTCTGGCGGGTGTGCCAGGAGCATAAGGTCAACCTGCTGTTCACCGCACCCACCGCCTTCAGAGCCGTCCGCAAGGAGGACCCGGAAGCCGACCAGCTCAATCGCTACGACATCAGCTCACTGAAGCGGATCTTCCTGGCGGGGGAACGGCTCGATCCACCCACCTATGAATGGCTGCGGGAACACACCCGGCTGCCGGTGCTGGATCACTGGTGGCAAACCGAGACCGGCTGGGCGATCTGCTGCAACCCGGCCGGTATCGAGATGGCCGCCACCAAACCCGGCTCCGCGACCTTCCCGTCCCCCGGCTACGACGTTCAGATCGTCGACACCGAGGGCCGGCCACAGCCCGCTGGCACCCAGGGACAGGTTGCCATCAAACTTCCCCTGCCCCCGGGTTGCCTGTCCACGGTGTGGGGAGATGATGACCGATTCCGCCGTACCTATCTGGAGCCACTGCCGGGCTTCTACACCTCCGGAGATGGCGGTTACATCGATGAAGAAGGCTATGTGTTCATCATGGGCCGCACCGACGACGTTATCAACGTGGCCGGTCACCGCCTCTCGACTGGCGAGATGGAAGAGATCATTGCCTCGCACCCGGCGGTCGCCGAATGTTGCGTGGTAGGCGCCCGTGACGAACTCAAGGGTCAGATTCCGATCGGCCTGGTGCTGGTCAAGGACGGCGCCACCATCGCCCACGAAGAACTGGAAGATGAGCTGGTGGAAATGGTGCGGGACCAGATCGGCGCCATCGCCTGCTTCAAACAGGCCATGGTCGTGGATCGCCTACCCAAAACCCGCTCCGGCAAGATTCTGCGGCGGGTGATTCGCCAGATCGCCGACGGCGAAGAGTATTCGGTGCCCAGCACCATTGACGACCCGGCAATACTGGAGGAGATCAGCCACCAGTTCAGCCCCTGAGGCGGCTCACCGCCGGCCCCGCCCGCGTTTTAGCGGGCGCGTGGCCGCTCGTGACAAAAGCGTTACAACACCTTGTTTTTTATCCTTAAAATTCCTTCCAGAAAGAACAAAAAAGGCGTTGACGCCCCTTGATCAAGGTCTATACTGAATTTGCTGTGAAAATGCAGCAGTCTGTGTGAATGCGCTTCAACGTCCCGCTTGTCAGCTATGCGTTGCTCCTTCCTCGGTACTCCTGGATTTCTCAGCAAAGGATATTCCGCAAGGGATATTGGATGGTCCCGTGAGGGCACAATTTCGGAAATACAGGAAAGATCGATGTCAGATACAAAAACTGGCCACGTCAAGTGGTTCAACGAGGCCAAGGGCTTCGGTTTCATCGCACAGGAAGGCGGTAGTGACGTATTTGTTCATTACAGTGCAATCAACTCATCCGGGTTCCGTACCCTGGCTGAAGGCCAGCAGGTGCAGTTCACCGTTACCCAGGGCCCGAAAGGTCCCCAGGCAGAGAACGTAACGGTCGTTTAACGATGAGCGCACTCTGCCCCATGCCCCTCACGGGTAATGGACAATAAAAAAGCCGGCTGATGCCGGCTTTTTTATTGTCTGCAAAGGTGCCGGAGAAGGCCTTGTCTCAGGCTTCCGCCACCTCACCCTCCTGCCGCGCCGCTGCTTGGGCCAAAAGGCCGGAAACCGCCGACAGCAATGCCTGAATGGTCGCCGAGGTGGTGTCTTCTGCCAGCGCCGCTGCACTGCGATGCTCACCATCCGCCAACACCCGGATACAGGCCATGGCGTTGGCACTGGTGCCTTCACTCAGCGCGAACTCGTCGTAGGCCTCCACGGCAATCTCAACGCCATAATGCTGACGGATCGCCGCCGCCACGGCCTCCACAGCCCCCAGGCCATGACCCTGGAGCGTATCTCCCTGCCCCAGTTCAACACGGGCCTGAACACCGTCATCCCCGCGATGCAGATCGTAGGACTGCAGGCGCCAGCGATCCGCGACCTGCAGGTAGTGCTCGTTGAACAACCGGTGAATGGTGTCAGAATCGATTTCACCGCCGTTCACCTCGGCCTCCCGCTGCACCAGCTTGCTGAATTCAATCTGCAACCAGCGCGGCAGCGTGATGTCATAGTCCCGCTCAAGCACGTACGCCACTCCACCCTTGCCGGACTGGCTGTTGATCCTCACCACTTCCTCATAACGCCGCCCCAGATCGCTGGGATCAATGGGCAGGTACGCCACATTCCAGGGATCACTGTCGCTGCGGCGGGCCAGACACTTGCGAATCGCGTCCTGATGACTGCCAGAGAAGGCCGTAAACACCAGCTCGCCGGCGTATGGGTGGCGGGGGTGAGTGGCAATCTCGGTGCAGGCCTCCACCACGTCGGTGATCTCCGACATACAGGACAGATCCACCTCAGGGTCAATCCCCTGGGAATAGAGGTTCATGGCCATGGTCACCAGGTCCATGTTGCCGGTACGCTCGCCATTGCCCATCAGGGTTCCCTCAACCCGGTCAGCGCCTGCCATAACCGCCAACTCCGCTGCCGCCACACCGCAGCCGCGGTCATTGTGGGTATGAACGCTGATGCTGATGTGCTCACGATAGCGCAGGTTGTCACACATCCATTCGATCTGGTCGGCGAAGACATTGGGGGTCGCCATCTCAACCGTGGCCGGCAAATTGATGATGACCGGCTGGCCCTGATCCGGACGCCAGATATCGTTAACCGCATCGACAACTTCGACTGCGAAATCGAGCTCCGTGCCGGTGAAGCTCTCCGGGGAGTACTGGAAGGTCCACTCAGTGTCGGGATACCGCTCCGCGCCCGCTTTCACCAGGCGAGCACCGTTGACAGCAATATCACGGATGCCGTCCCGGTCCATGCCGAACACCTGCTCCCGCTGCACAGTGGAGGTAGAGTTGTAGACGTGAACAATCGCCCGCTTGGCGCCCTCGAGGGCCTCGTAGGTACGCTCGATGAGTTCCGCCCTGGCCTGGGTCAGCACCTGAACCGTCACATCCTCCGGAATCCGCTCTTCCTCAATCAGCTTGCGGCAAAAATCGAAGTCTGGCTGGCTGGCCGCGGGAAAGCCGATTTCAATGTGCTTGAATCCGAGCTTGACCAGCAAATCAAACAGGCGCTGCTTCTGAGCCACCGACATGGGCTTGACCAGCGCCTGATTGCCGTCCCGCAGGTCAACCGCACACCATTGCGGCGATTTCTCAATAACCTGGTCCGGCCAGCGGCGGTCAGTCTTGCGAATAACCGGAAACGCTGAGTATTTGCGATGATCAAAAGCCATGACGATGATTCCTTGTATCAGTTATACGGTCGTTGGGCGCGGTCCCGGGTAAGCAGTCCGCACACCATGACGGATGGGGATCTCCCATGAGGAGAACCATGTTACGTCAATGCGGCAGGCAGATGCTTGCTATTTGGCAGCAGTTAGCCAAGGATGTAGCAACAATATTCCAGCCAATGGCATCTTGATAGAATAAAATTGCTCATGAATACAAAGAATCTGGTCAAGATTGACCGCACCGACCGCCGCATTCTCGAAGCCCTGCAGCAGAACGGCACCCTCAACAACCAGCAGCTGGCCGAACAGGTGGGACTGTCACCGTCGCCCTGCCTGCGACGGGTCAAGGCGCTGGAAGACGCCGGTATCATACTGCGGCGGGTGACGGTGCTGGATCACAAGAAGCTAGGGCTGACGCTGACCGCCATCATCCTGATCAGTATGGATCGCCACACCCCGGAACGCTTTGCGGCATTTGAAGAGAAGGTTATCGGGTACCCCGAGGTGCAGGAGTGTTATCTGATCACCGGCCAGGATGCCGACTACATGCTCAAGGTGGTGGTACCGGACATGGACCACTACCACCACTTTCTGCTGAATCAGATTACCCGGATTCAGGGTGTGAGCGGTGTCCACTCCAGCTTCGTATTGAGGCGGGTGCTGGACAGCACCGCCCTACCCCTGGGGTATCTGGGCACCACCTGAAAACCCCGGACAGCCCGGGGCTTCGGCGCTTCCGTCTCAGGCGGTCGCCAGTTCCTTGAGGTATGCCCTGGCCATCCGTTTGATCTCGGCAACCAGTGCGGCGGCCTCTGTTTCCGGCAAGGTGACTGCCAGTCGCAGCATCGAGCCCGTGGACCGGGGCAACAACAGACTGGCATTCCAGCGGCGGGTATCCGAAAGATGGGGAAACACCTGCTTGAGTCGGGCATCAACATCGCGGGCGTTGTGGTAAAGCTCCTGGAAATCCAGCTCCCGCAGTTCCGGCATGGCCTCAACCCCACTCCAGATGGCGGCATAGCCAGGCTCATTGCGGTAGAAGTCGTAATAGAAGTCCACCAGCACGTCGATGACTTCGTAGATGTCGGTGTCCGCCAGCCGCGCCCGCATCACGTCTTCCATCTTCTCGACGTGAGTTTCGGCAATCGCCTTTACGATCGCGGCCTTGTTGGGAAAGTAACGGTACAGCGACGCCAGGGACATGTCCGAACGACGGGCTATCGCCGACATGCTGGTGCTGTCGACCCCGACTTCGGTAAAGATTTCGGCGGCGTGTTTAAGAATACTGTTGACCCGCTCGCGGCTCCGGGCCTGAACGGGTTTGCGTCGGGGTGTTACATCAATATTGTCGTCGGTCATGCTCAACCTGTCAGTCACGTTTGGCGGGCAGTGCGTAACTGCCAGTCACGTGGGCC
Organism: Marinobacter xestospongiae; assembly: GCF_023156385.1. Lineage (GTDB taxonomy): Bacteria > Pseudomonadota > Gammaproteobacteria > Pseudomonadales > Oleiphilaceae > Marinobacter > Marinobacter xestospongiae. The sequence continues at coordinate 118,632 of NZ_JAKZAK010000005.1, read as the reverse complement.
ACCAGCTGCTCCTCGCTGTTTTCTTCGTCTCCTCCTCCTGAGAATAGTCGAACTTCGCAGAAAGCGAGACGTCGTCCCAAGCGAAGAACCACTGCTTCAGCCCTCAAATCTCCGGGCGCGGGTTTTTGCAGGAAGTTAATGGACAGATTACTGGTCACTGCCATTTCCACCTTGCCCAACGAGGCCAAAACCGCCGCGTACATGGACGCATCCGCCAGGGCCATCTGGACAGGACCCGAGATAGTACCACCGGGCCGTACAAAACGATCTGTAAAGGTAATCCGGGTCCGCGCGAAATGATCTCTCACTTCATCGACCTTGAAACCAATGTCGTCCGCCATTGGCACACCTTCACGAATCAGGCACTCAACCTCGTTCGCAGACAATCCCATAGGCACTACTCCTGTCGTCTGTACCTTATCCCGCAGGCTCCGTACAATACCCCCCACGAATCGACAAATAAAGGAACCAGTAACCGGTTTGGAGGCCCCGTCTGCCAAGGCTCTTAGCCATTGGTCGAATAGCTTCAACCCGGGTTGGCAACACGCTGCCCTGCTGAAGCAAACCGGCTCCACCGGTACCCGGTGACATTTCCCGAACACAAAGCATACGGAAGACACGATGCGAGCAAGCCGTTACCTGATTGCCACCCTCAAAGAAACCCCCGCAGACGCTGAGATTATCAGCCACCAGTTGATGCTACGGGCCGGCCTGACCCGCAAACTGGCCGCGGGCCTGTATACCTGGCTGCCAATGGGGCTGCGCGTGCTGCGCAAGGTCGAGCGGATTGTACGGGAAGAAATGGACCGCAGTGGCGCCCAGGAAGTGTTGATGCCAGCGGTACAGCCGGCCGAACTGTGGCAGGAATCCGGCCGCTGGGAGCAATACGGTGGCGAACTGCTGCGCCTCAACGATCGTCATGGCCGGGATTTCTGCTTTGGTCCGACCCACGAAGAAGTCATCACCGATCTGGTCCGCAATGAGCTGAAAAGCTACAAGGAACTGCCGGCGAACTTCTATCAGATCCAGACCAAGTTCCGTGATGAGCGCCGCCCCCGTTTCGGCGTGATGCGGGCCCGCGAGTTCCTGATGAAGGATGCCTACTCCTTCCACATCACACCCGAGTCGCTGGATGAGACCTACCAGGTCATGCACCGCACCTACTGCGCCATCTTTGATCGCCTGGGCCTGGATTACCGCCCGGTGCAGGCCGATTCCGGTTCCATTGGCGGCAGCTCGTCCCACGAGTTCCACGTGCTGGCCTCCTCTGGTGAGGATGACATCGTATTCTCAACCGGCAGCAACTACGCCGCCAATATCGAGAAGGCCGAAGCGGTTGCCCCAACTGGCGATCGACCCGCTCCCGGCGCGGAGATGGCCGAAGTGGCCACCCCGGAGCAACGCACCATCGATGCTGTGGCCCAGTTCCTCAGCCTGGCGCCCAGCCAGACCGTCAAGACGCTGATCGTCAAGGCCGAAGCCACAGAGGAAGGTGAAGACGGCGGCCTGGTGGCCCTGGTCCTGCGCGGCGACCACACCCTCAACGAGATCAAGGCCGAGAACCTGCCCGGGGTAGCGTCTCCGCTGACCATGGCCAGTGACGAAGAGATTGAGCAGGCGGTTGGTTGCAAGGCCGGCTCCATCGGTCCGGTCAAACTGGATCTGCCCGTGATTGTTGATCGCAGCGCGGCCCATCTGGCGGATTTCGTCTGTGGCGCCAACCGTGAGGGATTCCACCTGACTGGCGTTAACTGGGAACGCGATCTGCCACTGCCCCGCGTCGAAGATCTGCGCAACGTTGAAGAAGGCGACCCCAGCCCTGACGGCCAGGGCACCCTGGAGATCCGTCGCGGCATTGAGGTCGGCCACATCTTCAAGCTGGGTAACAAATACAGCCAGGCGATGGACTCCACCGTACTGGACGAGAATGGCAAGAAAGCGGTGCTGGAAATGGGCTGCTACGGCATTGGCGTGTCACGGATCGTGGCTGCCGCCATTGAGCAGAATCACGACGATCGCGGCATCATCTGGCCGGAAGCGATTGCGCCGTTCGAGGTGGCCATCGTGACCCTAAACGCCCACAAATCCCCCGCCGTTATGGAAGCGGCAGAGACGCTGTATGACCAGCTGCGCCAGGCCGGCTACGACGTCCTGCTGGACGACCGCAACGAACGCCCGGGCGTGAAGTTCGCGGACATGGAACTGACCGGCATCCCGCACCGGTTTGTGGTCTCCGACCGCGGCCTCGCCGCCGGCACGTTGGAGTACAAGGGCCGTCGCGATGCCGACAAGCAGGACCTGAACATCGAAGAGGCGCTGCCGTTCCTGGCCAACGCCGCGCCCCGCAACAGCCACTGACCGCAAAACCGCAGCCCCCGCATAGTCGGGGGCTGCTCCAGTCATCGCATCGTCACGGGCGGGCCGCACCAGCCTGACCCACCGCGAGTCTTAAGCCGAGACGATCCTCGGCTCCACTTCCAGATCGACGCCAAATGTCTCCCGCACATCGCTGCGGATTCTTTCCGCCAGCTCCAGCACATCACGCCCGGAACCGCCGCCATGATTGACCAGCACCAGAGCCTGGTGATTGTGCACGCCCACGTGGGTGTTGCGGTACCCTTTCCAGCCGCACTGATCAATCAGCCAGCCGGCGGCCAGCTTCATCGAATCACCAGCCGGGTAGGCAACCAACTGCGGATGAGACGCCCGCAGGCGCTGCCAGGTATCACGATCAACCACGGGGTTCTTGAAAAAACTGCCAGCATTCGGAAGCTGCGACGGATCAGGCAACTTGCGACGGCGAATGGCTTCGACACCATGGGCCACCGCCAGGGGTGTCAACGGCTCAGACCCGGGCTGGTCGGGGAAGTAGTTTGCCAGCTCACCATAGACCAACGAGAAGGGATAACTGCGACCAAGCCGCAGACGAATCTCCAGAATGATATAACGACCGGGCTGCTGCTTGAACAGGCTGTCCCGATAACCGAAGCGGCAATCGCTGGCTTGCAGCTCAACCACTTCCTCCGTGCGGGTATCCAGCGCCGCAAGAGATACCAGCGTATCTGCCAGCTCAACGCCGTAGGCACCGATGTTCTGAACGGGCGCGGCCCCGGCCGTGCCGGGAATCAGCGCCAGATTCTCAATGCCCCGATAGCCGGCAGCGGCGGCGTACAGCACCGCTTCGTGCCAGTTCTCTCCGGCGCCCAATACCAGGGTTGCCTCATCACCCGCCACATCACACCAGCTGCGCTCGCGAATGGTCATCCGAATGACCAGGGCGGACACATCACCGGCAATCACCAGATTGCTGCCACCACCCAGCACCAGCGTATCCAGCCCCTGGTTACGCGCCCAGCCAAGGGCCACCCGTAGCTCGTCAACGCTGGCCGCCTCAGTGTAATGATGTGCTCGAGCAGACACCTTCAGGGTGTTGTAGGCAGATAACTCGACGTGTTCTTCGATCACCGGCGAAAGGCTCACCGGAGCTGCTCCCGGATCGTCGCCAACAAGCCGTCGCTTGCCGCCTCAATGAGATCCAGAACGTGTTCAAACCCCTGGTCACCGCCGTAGTAGGGATCGGGCACCTCGCGAACGGAGGCTTCAGGCGCGTAGTCGAGAAACAGCGCCGGCTCGGTGCCACCGTTCTGGCGCCAGAAGTCCTTGATGTCCGCGAGATTCTGGCGATCCATGGTCAGGATGAAATCGAACCGATCGAGATCGCCGGCGTTAAACTGGCGGGCCCGTAAGGGCGTCAGATCGATGCCGCGGCGGGCCGCGGCAGCCGTCGCACGCTCATCCGGCGATTTACCCACGTGCCACCCGCCGGTACCACAGGAGTCGATTTCAATCCGGTCCTCCAGCCCCGCCCTTTGCACACAGGCACGAAACAGGCCTTCAGCGGTGGGCGAACGGCAGATGTTGCCCAGACACACAAACAACACCGATACCCTGTTTTCTTCCTGGTTGGCTGCCATAACGATTCTGCTGCTCCCTATCCTGTTGGTTGCTGACGGCGGATGTCGTTCGTCACGCCATCTGTCGCCGCAGGCGATCCAGATCCGCCTCGGTATCAACACCCGCCGGCGGTGGCTCCACGGCCTCCTCGACATGAATGCGGGAACCATGGTGCAGTGCCCGCAGCTGTTCCAGCGACTCGGTCTGCTCGGCTGGCGCCGGCGGCCAGGTAACAAAGTCCTGCAACAGCCCTACCCGGTAACCATAGATGCCGATGTGGCGGAAATAGCGGGTGGTTGTGGGCAATGCCTCACCCGCCTGCCCCGCCGCCCAAAGATCCCGGGCCCAGGGAATCGGCGCCCGACTGAAATAGCCCGCCATGCCCACTTGGTCGAACACCACTTTGACCACATTGGGATTGAAGACACTGGCGACGTCATCAATCGGTTCGCACAGGGTCGCAATGGTAGCCTCGGGATGGGCATCGAGATTAGCGGCGACCTGATCAATCAGGGCGGCGGGAATCAGCGGCTCGTCGCCCTGAACATTCACCACCCGGTGCTCCCGCGACAGCCCCAGCGTCGCCACCACTTCTGCCAGGCGATCGGTACCACTGGCGTGGTCCGGGGAGGTCATCACCACCTCGGCCCCAAACGCCTCACAGGCCTGGCGGATGCGATTATCGTCAGTCGCCACCACGACCCGGTCGGCAGCACTTTCGCAGGCGCGCTCATGGACATGACGGATCATCGGTTTGCCGGCAATATCCGCCAGCGGTTTTCCCGGCAGGCGGGTGGAGGCATAGCGGGCAGGAATGACAACAGTAAAGGACATGATTTATTCGTCGCGGTGGTGGATCAGGTAATCAGGCCTTGTGAAGGCGCTCGTCGGTGGTCAGGGTACGAGCCTCCACCGCCAGCATCACCGGAATGCCTTCACGGATGGGAAAGGCCATGGCGTCGTTGTAACAGATCAGCTCCTGCTTGTCGGAGTCGAGCTTGAGGTCGCCTTTACACACCGGGCAGGCCAACATCGCCAGCAGTTTCTTGTCCATCTTGATGTCTCACAGGTTAATCGGAAGGGTTAATTCTGGTGCCAGAGGTGCAAGCCTGCAACCCTGCCAGCCGTTTAAGCAGAAACTCGCCGAAGGCCTCCGGCAACTGGGCCTCGACATCCAGCACCCAGCTTTCCTCCGGCGCCAGCTGGCGGCACTTGACGGCGTCCTTGGCGGTCATCAGCAAAGCCTCGCCCGGCTCAACCGCCAGATCCCCGGCGTGAAAATGGTGATGGTCGCCAAATGGCTGGCCACGTACCTTTGCGCCCAGATGGCGAAGGGTGTTGAAAAAGCGCTCGGGATTGCCAATGCCGGCGACGGCGCGCACCCGTTTACCCGCCAGCCAGGCGACGTCGTGACACTGGCCGGAATGGAGATGACGCACCCGGGTTGGCGCCAGGGTCATGCAGTACTGATGGGGGTGGTCCAGCTCCAGGGGCGCATGGCCATTGGTCACCACGGCATCCACCGTGGCCAGCCGCTCCGGCGGCTCCCGCAGCGGCCCGACCGGAATCGGCGCACCGTTGCCCATACCCCGCTCACCATCGAACACCGCCAGTTCCAGATCCCTGGGCAAGGCGTAATGCTGCAGGCCGTCGTCACACACCAGAATATCGCCGAGCTTCTGATCAATGGCCCATTGCCCGCCACGGCACCGTTTGGGGTCGACCACCACCGGGCAACCGCACTGCTGCGCCAGCATCAACGGCTCATCACCCACCAGCTGGACATCACTGTCAGGCTGAACCGTCAGCGGATGGTGTTTGCTGCGTCCGCCGTAGCCGCGGGTAAGGATCACCGGGGACCAGCCCTGATCACGAAGGAACGCCACCAGCCACGCCGTCAACGGCGACTTGCCGGTACCGCCGGCCGTGATGTTGCCAACCACGATCACCGGCTGCGACAGGGAGGGATTGGCCCCCTCACCCCGGGCGTTCAGACGCCGCCGACGGGCAATGGAGCGATAGAGCCAGGCCAGCGGCCACAGCGGCCAGAGCGGGCGGCCCTGGCCATACCACAGCCGCTCAACGGGGGCCGTCATTCCACCTCGCTGAACTGTTTCTGATGCAACTGGGCATAGGCACCGCCGGCGGCCAGCAGCTCATCGTGTGCCCCGGATTCCACGATCTGTCCGGCCTCCATCACCAGTATCCGGTCAGCCTTCTCGATGGTTGACAGGCGGTGGGCGATGACCAAAGTGGTCCGTCCCTGCATGACGGTTTCCAGGGCTTCCTGAATATGGCGTTCGGATTCGGTATCCAGGGCCGAGGTGGCCTCGTCCAGAATCAGGATCGGCGCGTCCTTGAGCAAGGCCCGGGCAATCGCCAGTCGCTGACGCTGACCACCGGACAGCATCACGCCATTGTCGCCGATCACCGTATCCAGGCCATCCGGCATGCGGTCGATGAATTCCAGGGCGTGGGCCTTGGCAGCCGCCTCCCGAATCGCTTCCCGACTGCAGTCCTTGAGGGAGCCATAGGCAATGTTGGCCGCAATGGTGTCGTTGAACAACACGACATTCTGGGTGACCAGCGCAATCTGGGCCCGCAGGGCATCCAGGCGGAAATCCATCAGCGAATGGCCATCAATCAGAATATTGCCGTCGTGGTAGTCGTAGAACCGGGGCAACAGGCTTACCAGTGTCGACTTGCCGCTGCCGGAGCGCCCCACCAGCGCGACACTCTGGCCGGCCGGAATACTCAGGGAGATTTGCTCCAGGACGTTATCAAGCTGATCGCGATACCGGAAACAGACACCATCAAAGCGGATGTCACCCTTGACCCGCTCCGGCACGAACGTGCCCCGGTCACGCTCGGTCTCTTCGTCCATGGTGCTGAACACATCCAGCGCCGCCGCCACCCCTTTCTGGATCTTGGCGTGCACAGACGTCACCTGCCGAATGGGTTTGGCCATGGTGGTGGCCGCGGTGATAAAGGCAATAAGCTCGCCGGTGCTCATGGCGCCACGAATCTCAGGCGCCAGCATCAGCCACACCAGGGTGGCAATGGCGATGGCAACCAGTACCTGGATCACCGGCACACTGATGGCCTGGGTGGAGGCCATTTTCAGGCTCTGGGTCAGGTTATGGCGACTGACCTGATGAAACCGGTCCCGTTCGTAATCCTCACCGCCAAAGGTGCGCACGACCCGGTAGCCGGAGATGCTTTCTGAGGCGACATGGGTAATGTCCCCCATCGAGCCCTGGATACGCTGGCTGAGACGACGAAACCGCTTACTGGCGTAGCTGACCACCGCGCCGATGAGCGGGCCGACAACCAGGAACACCGCGGTCAGCTTCCAGTTGGTGTACAACATGAAGCCCAGCAGCCCGACAATGGTCAGCCCTTCCCTCAGAGTGATGGTCACCGCGTTGGTGGTAGCCTCGGCCACCTGCTCCACATTGAAGGTCAGCTTCGACACCAGGCGCCCGGAGGCGTTGTCGTCGAAATACCGAGATGGCAGGGTCAGCAGACGATCAAACAGTTCAATACGCAGGGCGTGAATCACGTTCCGCCCCACATAGCTGATGAAGTACTGACTCATGAAGGTGCCCAGACCACGGAACGCAAAGACCCCCACGATCAGCAGGGTCAGCAGAACACGGTTCTGGTCGGTGGGATTTTCAATGGCCTCGATGACGTATTCCATCGCGGCCGCCATCCCGGTGGAGGCGGCCGCGTAGATGACGTTTCCAATAACGGCCATGGAGAATGCCAGCCAGAATGGTTTGACATACGCCAGCAGCCGCTTGTAGGTCTGCCAGTTCGATTCCGGTTGCGACGTCTCCGCCGGATCAGTTGTCTTCACTGCTCTGCTCGGTGGTAATGCTCAGTTTGGCAAAGCCGAGACGGCCCGCGACGTCCATCGCCCGCACCACGAACTGGTGGGCGGTGTTGGCATCCGCGGTGATGACGAACGGCAGACTGCTGTCGCCGGCTGCCAGTTCCCGCACGGCACGCTCCAGCGTCTCCAGACGATTGTTGACCAGGGCGCGATCATTCAGGGTGTATTGACCCTGGGCATTGATCACCACATCAATCTGTTCAACAGCCGATTCCGCCTTTACACCGTTGGCCTCAGGCAACTCCACCTTGAGGTGACTTTCCCGGGTAAAGGTGGTGGACACCATGAAGAAGATCAGCAGCAGGAACACCACGTCGATCAACGGTGTAAGGTCGACCCCGACTTCCTGGCTGCGCTGACGTTGGAATTTCACGACGCTCAGGCTCCTTCGACGTCGATTTCGCGATCACCGTGGACCACTTCCACCAGCTTGATCGCCTCCTGCTCCATGTTGACCACCAGAGCGTCCACGCGGCGGATAAAGTAGCGGTGACAGATCAGCGCGGGAATGGCGACACTGAGGCCGGCAGCGGTGGTGATCAGCGCTTCGGAAATACCTCCGGCGAGATTACCCGCATTGCCGACACCGGCAACCTGGATTTCGGCGAACACCTTGATCATCCCGATGACCGTTCCCAGCAGACCCAGTAGCGGCGTGATGGTGGCGACGGTTCCCAGTGGGTTGAGGAAGCGCTCCAGCTCATGGATCACCTGGCTGGCTTCGTGTTCGATGCTTTCCTTCATGATCTCGCGACCATGTTTGGCGTTCATCAGGCCACCCGCGAGGATGCGACCCAGGGGGGATGATCCCTGCAGGACCTTGAGCTTTTTGCTATTCAGCTCTTTCTTCTTGATCCAACGCCAGAGTTCGTTGATGGTGTGCTCCGGTGCGATGCGCGACTCCCGCAACGTCCAGAAACGTTCCAGAATGATGGCCAGCGCCAGAATGGAACAGGCAACGATCGGCACCATCAGGATGCCACCGGCTTTTAACAGCTCGAACACGCTTGATCTCCCTGATTGTTTGCAAGCCGCGCTACTTTAGCATAGCTGGGGAGGTGGGCTACAGCGGGAATGTCACGGTATTTTACAGTTGCTGACGCAGCCAGAACGGCGCGTCTGCCCGCTGGAACTCCACCGTCGGGCCGAACGCTGAGAAGCGTATGGTGATGGCGCCGTGATGGGCCGTATTGAGCACCCGGCTGCCCGCCTCCCGGTAGCGGGTCTCGACCAGAGGGTGTGGATGGCCAAAGCGGTGGCGATAACCCGCACTGAACACCACCAACTCCGGCGCCAGCGCGCTCACCCATTCCGGGCCGGAAGACGTGCGGCTGCCGTGGTGAGGAGCCACCACCGCGCGCCACCGGGCCGGCGCCGGACCACCTTCTGCCAGCCAACGAGCCTCAACCTCTGTGGTGATGTCGCCCGGCAACACCACTTGCTGCCCCTGCCAGGACACTGTCGCCACACAGGATGCATCGTTTCCCGCCAGCTCACCCGGCGCCCGCCAGAATGCGACTTCCAGCTCGCCGACCTGCCATACCTGACCCACCTCACAGCGCTGTACCGCCGGCGCCGCTGGGGGCAAGCGGCGGGCAACCCGGGCCGGCTCGCCACTGTAAACCGAAGCAACCTCAATGCCCGCAAACAACTGAGGCAGCCCGCCGGCGTGATCGCTGTCACCATGACTGAGCAGCAACCGATCCAATCGAGCAACGCCCAATCGAGCAACGCCCAATCGGCGCAGACTGGGCAGCACCACACTATCGACCGCTGACAGCCCTGACGGGGTCGCCGGCCCGGTGTCGTACAACAGCGCCTGATCCTGGTGCCGTACCAGCACCGACAAGCCCTGCCCGACATCCCAGATCCACACTTCAGGCGTTGCCACCGCGCGGTTGTGGGAAGGGCCAGGCCATGCACCGGCCGCAACCGACACCACGATGATCAGGCCACCAACGAGCCGCAACCGGCGTACCGGCAGCAGCAGGCAGACAAACACCACTGACGCCAGGCCCAACGCCCCTGGCCAGCCGACCTCCGGCAGCTCCGGAACAGGCCAGGCGGCCATGCTCTCCAGCGTCAACCAGAGCGGCATCAATACCACATCAATGCCTGCCACCGCCCAACTTGAGGACACCGGAAACAGCCAAAGTACCAGCCCCAAGAACAACAACGCTGGCATCACCACCAAAGACAGCCAGGGAATCGCCAACAGGTTGGCCGCCATGCCTACCAACGACGGCGATTCCCCCAGCCACAGCAGCACCGGCCACAACATAGAAAACACCGCCACCTGCGCCAGCACCAGAGCGGTCAGCACCCCGGGTGGACGCTGCCGTCGGGCAAACACCAGAATCAGCACCGCTACGGCCAAAAAGGATAACCAGAAGCCGCGATCCAGCGGCGAGAACGGGTCCTGCAGCAACACCAGCCCCAGGGCGATCACCCAGGCCAGCCAGAGCCCGGTCTGCCGCACCCGCACCAGAAACCAGCAGCCGACCAGCACCATGATCAGAGCCCGCCGGGTCGGTACGGTGAACCCCGCCAGCAGGCTGTAGGCCAGACTGGCAGAAGCCACCGAGGCGGCAACCAGCAGCCGGTGTTGCCGGGGAGACAGCCAGTGCAACGGCAGCGCCAGCAGCAACCAGCGCACCAGCAGGCCGACGACGGCCGCGATCAGGCCCAGATGCAGACCGGAGATCGCCATCAGGTGAATGGTGCCGGTGGCTTCCAGCACCTGCCAGTCCGCCGGAGTCAGCTCACCCCGATCCCCCAGCAGCAGTGCCTTGGCCAGGCGTCGATAGTCGCCCGGCTCAAGCGCGGCCCCAAGGGCACGGGCGATGCCGCCACGCCAGCGGTGAAATCGACAGCCCAGATCACACTCCAGTTGGGGCGCTGCAGCAACCGAACGAACGGTGCCGGTTGCGCCATAACCGTGCCGGAACAACCAGGACTGATAGCGAAACCCGGCCGGATTGAGCGAACCATGGGGCTGCTTGAGTACGACCGTCAGTTGCAATCGATGAGGAAGGTCCAGCGTGGCGTTGTCGCCATACCAGGCCAGACGCAGACGGGTGGGTAACACCTCAGGTTTCGGGGAAACCGACGCCCCCCATTGCTGAACGCAGAGGCTGAAGCGTACGCTGTGGTAACTGCCGGGCGCAGGCAACTCGCAGAGATGGCCAAGAACGGTGAGCTCTCGCCCTTCCAGCGCAGCCGGCAGGACCGTCGCCAGACGCTCCTCGGACCAGCCACCGGACCAGGCCAATCCCAACAGCAACCAGCCGGCCAGCACCCCAATTCGGGCAATCAGCGCCCGGGATGTGAACCAGGCCACGCCCCAGACAACCGCAATTCCACTTACAAGCCATGGAAGCGCTGGAATGGTTCCGACGCTATACAGTAAGATAACGCCGCATGAAAAAGCGGTAATCCCTGCCCGCACAATGACTCCCCGGACAATCCTTGTCCGTAACAGACGTTGAAAGGCCCGGTCAGCCACAGGCCCCGGACTCCATCAGCCTCTAAACAGCAACAGGCAGAACGTCCCAATGCCCAAGAAGTTCATGAAACGCCACCTGCCCACGCCGGACAAGATCCGGTCTATCAAGGCGTTGCACTTCATGGGTGACATTCTGCATGAACCCAACCTCTGGCACATCAATCGCCACGGCGTCGCCCGGGCAGTGCTGGTTGGGGTTTTCCTGTGCTGTATTCCGATGCCGCTGCAGATGGTGGCCGCTGCCTTCTGTGCCATCTGGATGAATGCCAATCTGCCGTTGTCGGTGGCCCTGGTGTGGATCAGCAACCCGTTGACCATGCCGCCCATGTTCTACTTCAACTACAAGGTGGGGGCCTGGTTACTGGACCGGCCGGTGCTGGATTTCGAGTTCCAGCTGTCCATCGACTGGCTCAGCGAGCGCCTGGTCGATATCGGCATTCCGCTGTATTTCGGCTCCGTGGTTGTCGCCACCGTTTCCAGCGTGTTGTGCTATCTCGCGATCCAGTACCTGTGGCGGCGCCGGGTACGGATCAGCTGGCGCCAGCGGCAACTCGAACGCAGCAGCTGACGCCAGCGCCAAAGGCTAGCCAGCTTCCGGATGCAGGCGACCCTGCTCCAACCGTAGGACCCGGCCCAGACTCCGCGCCATGCCCATGTCGTGGGTGACCATCACAAAGGCAATTCCCAACTGGTCCCGCAGGGATTCGATCAGCTCCCGCACGCCGCCGGCGGTCTGCTCATCCAGGTTACCGGTAGGCTCATCCATCAGCACACAGTTTGGCTCGTTGACCAGCGCCCGGGCGATGGCAACGCGCTGACGCTCACCGCCAGACAGCTCCCCGGGCTTGTGCCCCAACCGCTCCTTCAGGCCCACCCGCTCCAGCAGCGCATCCGCCTTGGCAGCCGCCTGCTTTACCGACAGCCCGCCCAGGGTACACGGCAGCATGACGTTTTCGCGGGCACTGAACTCCGGCAACAGGTGATGGAACTGGTAGACAAACCCCAGATGGTGGTTGCGGAAGCGGGCCCGGGCCGCCTCCCCCATGCGATGAATCTCCTCACCACAGATGGCGATGTGCCCGGAGGACGGCCGGTCCAGGCCACCGAGCAGGTTCAGCAGGGTCGTTTTGCCGGCCCCGCTGCTGCCGACAATGGCGACGGTTTCGCTGGCATCGACGGTGAGCGAGATGTCCGAGAAGATAGTCAGCTCGGTCGGTCCCTCACTGTAGGTGCGGGTAATCTGTTCACAGTGAATGACCGGTACCGAACCGTTTCCGTTGGCCGAATTACTCATAGCGCAGCGCCTCCGCAGGATCGACACGGGACGCCCGCCATGCCGGATAGATGGTTGCCAGCAGGCTCATGGCAAGCCCGCAGCCACTGATAACAAACACGTCAGACCACTGCAGCTGGGACGGCAGGTAGCTGATGAAATAGACATTGGCATTCAGGAACTGGTGCCCCAGCACCCCTTCCAGCCAGCTGATGAAGGCGCTGATGTTCCAGGCCCCCAATACACCCAGGGTGGTACCGACAAGGGTACCCACCATGCCGATGACGGCCCCCTGGACAATAAAGATCCGCATGATCCGGCCGGGCGTGGCCCCCATGGTCCGCAGAATGGCGATGTCCGAGGTCTTGTCGGTCACCACCATCACCAGGGTGGAGACAATATTGAACGCGGCGACCGCCACGATAAACATAAGCAGCAGGCCGATCATGGTTTTCTCCATGCGAATGGCCTGGAACAGGTTGCCGTGGGTGCGGGTCCAATCGGAAATGTAGTAGCGGCCGTTCAGCTGCATGGCAGCCTCCTCGGCCACCTTAGGAGCCTTGAACAGATCGTCCACCAGCAGCCGTACGCCTTCTGCCCGACCATTGGTGCGCATCAGCTTGGCGGCATCGTCCATGTGGATCAGGGTGTAACTGGCATCCAGCTCCGCTCCCACACTGAATATTCCCTTAACGGTAAACCGCTTGAGTCGCGGCAACACGCCGGCTGGGGTCACCGAGGCTTCCGGCAGCACAACCGTAACCCGGTCACCCACCTGGAGCCTCAGGCTGCTGGCCATCAACTGGCCGATAATGATGCCGAACTCACCACTGTGAAGGTCTTCCAGAGCACCAACTTTCATGTGGTTTTCGATAATGGAGACTTCCCGTTCCTGATCCGGCAGGATACCGTTAAGCATGACGCCGCGAACGTTGCCGCCGCCGGTTACCATGCCTTGCCCCTGGATGAAAGGCGCAGCAGCCAGCACGTGGGGATGATCCGTCACCTGCTGGTCGACCGCCATCCAGTCATCAATCGGGCCATCGCCTCGAATGACGGCGTGGGGAACCATGCCGAGGATGCGCTGTTTCAGCTCCCGGTCAAAACCGTTCATGACCGACAGCACAATAATGAGGACAGCCACCCCCAGCATGAGGCCGATCATGGAAGTCATGGAAATGAACGAGATAAAGTGATTGCGGCGCTTGGCGGCGGTGTACCGCAAGCCGATATAGAGCGATAGGGGTCTGAACATGGGGGCGAGTCTGCCTAAACCTTCAGTGGGCCAAACCTGCTGACGGCTCACAGACCGGCAGGAAGCTGCTAAACTTGTGTAACATAACAAAAAACACGTGACTGACGGAGACATCATGGCCCTGGAGCCATCATCTGCTAACCCGCCCGATCGACGCGACTACTTTCGCATCGAAGACAGGATTGGGCTGGAAATCCGCCGCTTGGACGCCGACACCCCAACGCCCAACGATCCCTTCAATGGCGATCATCTGGACGACCTGAGAGCCGAGCTGAGACGGCTGGATCAGGACATACGCCTGCACCTGGCCAGCCTGGCGGAGCGGGACCGCCTGATGACAACCCTGATCAAATCCCTGAATGGGAAGCTCGATACGCTGGCGCGCATTATGGCCTTTGAACAAAATCCGTTGCAACAGGACCAGTGGCAGCAGGTGACCCTGAGCGAGGGCGGTATCGCCTTCGTCACGCCCACCGCCAGCTATCAGCGTGGTGACCGCCTGGCCGTACGCATGACGCTGCCACCAGAGCTGTTCCGCCCCCAGGCCATCGCCGAGGTGGTCGACGCCAAAGCCGATGACGCAGGCAACTGGCGGGTCCACGCCGAATTCACCAGCATCCACGACAGTGACCGCCAACAGATTGCCCGCCACGTCATGCGTTGGCAGGTTCGACAACGTCAGAAAAACTGAACGGAAACATATCATTGACCCAAGGAGTACCGCGATGACCAAACCTTCACTTGCCTTCCGGCCCGCCGTATTGGCGCTCTCAGCCCTGTTCGGACTCACCCTGGCGACCGGCGCTGCCGCCGATCAGGTCGTCGTCCCGGTCATGAACCAGGCCGACCGGGCCCAGGCAGAACTGCCCCGCACCGGGCAGAGCCAGGCCGACGTCCGTTCCCGTCTGGGCGACCCGCGACAGGTACGGGGCCCGGTTGGCAATCCCCCGATCAGTCAGTGGCACTATCCAACCATGGTCATCTACTTTGAGGGCGATCACGTAATTCACGCCGTGCTTAAGCCCAAAAGCAAGTAACAGTAATGAAATTGCCGGGCGCCGCGCCTAGAATGGCCACTTTCTGACGAACAACCCATGGGGGTCGCGAAACCTTGAGCTCTACATCTGTCCTGATGCCTGCCGAGTGGGCCCGTCAACGGGCCGTCATGCTGACCTGGCCCCATTCCGGAACTGACTGGCAGACCCAGCTGGAAGAGGCAGACTCGGTTTTCCTGGCCATCGCCAGAGCTGTTCTGCAACGCCAGGATCTGTTGATCAGCTGTCAGGACCGCCAACGGGCTGAGGAGCTTCGACATCAGCTGAGTCAGGCCGGGTCAGACCACGGTCTGATCGGCAAGGTAACCGTGATCGAAGCGCCTGCGGATGATACCTGGGCGCGGGATCACGGCCCCATTACCGTTGTCGTTGACGGCCAGACCAGACTGCTGGATTTCCGCTTCAACGCCTGGGGCGGCAAATTCGACTACCACAACGACGATCAGCTGAACCAGCGACTGGTCGAAGCCGGCGGCTTTGGCGACCTGCCGCTGGTACCAATTGACCTGGTACTGGAAGGCGGGTCCATCGAATCGGATGGCGCCGGTACCCTGCTGACCACCAGCGAATGTCTGCTGACTCCTACCCGCAACCCCTCACTGGACCGCACCGGCCTGGAAGAGGCGCTGTGTCAGCATCTGGGCGCCAAGCGCATTCTCTGGCTCAACCACGGCTATCTGGCCGGTGACGACACCGACAGCCACGTCGATACCCTGGCCCGGTTCTGTGCGCCAGACAGCATTTGCTACGTTGCCTGCAACGACCCGGACGACGAGCACTATCCGGCCCTCAAGGCAATGGAGGAAGATCTTCGCGAGTTCCGTCAGAGCAATGGCGAGCCCTATCGCCTGACTCCCCTGCCCTGGCCCGACCCGATTCACGACGAGGACGGCAACCGGCTGCCGGCGACCTACGCCAACTTCCTGATCATCAATGACGCGGTGCTCCTGCCGGTATACGGCGTACCTCAGGATGGCACCGCCATCAAGACCCTGGCGGACCTGTTTCCGCAGCGAGAGGTCGTCCCGATTGATTGCCGGGCGCTGATCCGGCAGCACGGCAGCCTGCACTGCGTAACCATGCAAATTCCGGACGACCTGCCGTCCGGCGGAGTCGCCTGACAATGATCCAGACCACTACGTCGAGCCAGAACACTGCATCACTCCACGTCGCCGCCATCCAACAGACCTGCAGTGCCGACAAGACCACCAGCCTGGACACCAGTGAACGGCTGATCCGCCAGGCCGCTGCCGACGGCGCGGAACTGGTGGTTCTGCAGGAACTGCACGCCACCCTGTACTTCTGTCAGACCGAGGACACTGCGGTGTTCGAGTTGGCAGAACCCATTCCCGGACCAACCAGTGAGCGGCTGTCCGCCCTGGCCCGGGAACTCGGCATTGTATTGGTCGGATCGGTGTTCGAGCGCCGCATGAACGGGGTTTACCACAACACCGCACTGGTCTTTGAGCGCGACGGCAGTCTGGCCGGCCTGTATCGCAAGATGCACATACCGGACGACCCGGGGTTCTACGAGAAGTTCTATTTCACTCCTGGCGATGCCGAGTTCAATGATGGCCGCAACGGCTTTACGCCAATCCACACCTCCGTCGGCACCCTCGGCGTGCTGGTGTGCTGGGACCAGTGGTACCCCGAAGCAGCCCGCCTAATGGCGCTGGCCGGTGCGGAACTGCTGATCTACCCCACCGCCATTGGCTGGGACATGACCGACGATGACGACGAGCGCAGCCGTCAGCTTGACGCCTGGGTCACCGTGCAACGGGGACACGCGGTCGCCAACAACCTGCCGGTCATCGCGCCCAACCGAACGGGAACTGAACCCGATCCGTCGGGTCACAGCGACGGCATCCGCTTCTGGGGTAACAGTTTCATCTGCGGACCGCAGGGCGAAATTCTGGCCCGTGCCGGGGACAGCGACGAGGCCGTTCTGACCGCCACCATCAACCGACAGCGCAGCGAAGCCATCCGCCGGATCTGGCCGTACCTGCGAGATCGACGGATTGATGCCTACGGCGACCTGCTCAAGCGCGTCCGGGACTGATCCCGGCATCACCGCCACTTAAACCAGCCAGCCACAAGGACCCCTTCAAGGCATGAAGAAACTGATCGACAGTGTTGTGGGCGAACTTAACAACATCCTGCTGGGCAAGGAGCATCAGGTACGCCTGGCACTCTGCGGACTGCTCGCCCGTGGTCACCTGCTGATCGAAGACATTCCCGGGATGGGCAAGACCACCCTGTCCCACGCCCTCGCCCAGGCACTGGGACTGAGCTACCAGCGCATCCAGTTCACCAACGACCTGCTGCCCGCCGATGTACTGGGCTTTTCGATGTACGACAAAGAGGCAGGCACCCTGGTGTTTCATCCTGGCCCGGTGTTCGCCCAGCTGGTTTTGGCGGACGAAATCAACCGCGCCTCGCCACGCACCCAGAGCGCACTGCTGGAAGCCATGGAGGAGCGCCAGGTCTCCATTGAAGGGGAAACCCGGCCGCTGCCAAAGCCCTTCTTTGTCATTGCCACCCAGAATCCGGTGGAACAAGGGGGTACCTACCCGCTACCGGAGTCCCAGCTTGACCGTTTCCTGATGCGCCTCCACCTTGGCTATCCCGATCCGCGGGCCGAGCGTGAGCTGCTGGAAGGTGAGGATCGTCGTGCATTGACCGATCGCATGACCCCACACCTTACCGAACGCGATCTGAAGACCCTGCAGGACGGGGTCGAGCGGGTCAGCACCAGCCCGGCGCTGCTGGACTACATTCAGCGCCTGCTGGAACAGAGCCGGCGCACACCCGGACTGATGTACGGTCTATCGCCGAGAGCCGGGCTGGGCTTACTGCGTGCCGCCAAAGCCTGGGCACTGATGGAAGGACGTCATCATGTCCTGCCCGATGACATTCAGGCGGTGTTCCCCGCGGTCGCAGGGCACCGACTGGAACAGGGAGAGGCCGGCAAGGGCACCGAGCGGGTACGGGAACTGCTGACCAGCGTGTCGGTGCTGGATTAGGCCCCAACCTGACCGCAACAGCCCTCACCATAGTCACCCGCAATCAGCAGGATTGGGGGATTCGACTGGCGCCCGAACAGGAACATGGTAGGCTGGCGCCTTTAAATACGTCAGCCCGCCCCCACAACCTGTTTGATGCAGGGGCTCCCTGACCACCAACGACTTTGCACGTACCGTTACCGAGAGATGCGCTATGAGTGAAACCAAGCATTCCCGCCTGATTATTCTGGGCTCCGGCCCGGCCGGCTATACCGCCGCCGTGTACGCCGCGCGCGCCAACCTGAACCCGACCCTGATCACCGGCATCGAAGTGGGCGGCCAGCTCACCACCACCACCGACGTCGACAACTGGCCAGGCGACAATGATGGTGTTCAGGGGCCGGAACTGATGCAGCGCATGCTCAAGCACGCCGAGCGGTTCGAGACCAACGTAGTGTATGACTACATCAACGAAGCCGACCTGCGCAGCCGCCCCTTCCGCCTCAAGGGTGACAGCGGTGAGTACACCTGTGATGCCCTGATCATCGCCACTGGCGCCTCCGCCATGTACCTGGGACTGGAATCCGAAGAAGCGTTTAAGGGTCAGGGTGTATCCGCCTGCGCCACCTGTGACGGTTTCTTCTACCGCAAACAGAAAGTCGCGGTGATCGGTGGCGGCAATACCGCCGTTGAAGAGGCGCTGTACCTCTCCAACATCGCCGAGGAAGTCACTCTGGTTCATCGCCGGGACTCCCTGCGGGCCGAGAAAATCCTCCAGGACAAACTGTTCGAGAAAGCCAAGAACGGCAACGTCAAGATTGTCTGGGATCACACCCTGGACGAGGTCCTTGGCGACAACACCGGTGTCACCGGTATGCGCATCAAGAGCACCAAGGACGACAGCACCCAGGACATCGATCTGGCGGGCGTCTTCATTGCCATTGGCCACAAGCCGAACACCGACCTGTTCACTGATCAGCTCGATATGGAAAACGGCTACCTGAAGATTCGCTCCGGGCTTGAAGGCATGGCCACCGAAACCAGCGTGCCGGGCGTGTTCGCCGCCGGCGATGTGGCTGACCACGTATACCGTCAGGCGGTTACTTCCGCCGGCTTCGGCTGCATGGCGGCCCTGGACGCAGAACGCTTCCTGGATCAGCAGGACTAGGGCGCCCGGGAACAACTACACTGTCAGACGGGGCCGGTCATTGAGATCGCCCCGTCCACGCAACCCGCTTGAAGAACCGGATGGCCTCACTTCCCTGGATTGACCCGGACCACCTGTGGTTCCCTCCCGCCGATCAGGCCCTGGATGACCCCGATGGCCTGCTTGCCCTCGGTGGCGACCTGTCCACGCAGCGTCTCATCCTGGCCTACCGGAATGGCATCTTCCCCTGGTACAGCGACGAACAGCCGATCCTGTGGTGGTCACCGGACCCGCGCTGCGTGCTGTTTCCCGACGAAGTTCATGTTTCTCGCAGCCTGCGCCGAACGCTGAACCAACAGCGCTTTTCCATCACAGCCGACCACAACTTTGACGCTGTCATCCGCCAATGCGCCCACAGCCGCAGCGAAGGCACTTGGATTACCAGCGACATGATCCAGGCCTACCGGCGCCTGCACGACCTCGGCGTCGCCCACTCCATCGAGGCTTGGGACCGCGACGGAAACCTGGCCGGCGGCATGTATGGCATCGCCCTGGGGCGCTGTTTCTTCGGCGAATCCATGTTCTCGGCACAAACCAACGCCTCCAAGGTATTGATGGTACATCTGGCCAATCAGCTCGGCGCCTGGGGCTACCGGATCATGGACTGTCAGGTTGAAAGTGGACACCTGTTACGAATGGGCGCACGCTGCATTTCAAGACAGGCGTTTTTATCTATACTGGGAGCAAGTGTCGACAGACCGCCAGACCACGGGGACTGGAACTTCCAGTGGCGCTGGCCGGGGCCGGAGGTGTGAATGACCAATCTCAGAACCCTGGCGTTTTTCGCCACGCCACCACACGATTGCAGCTACCTGCCTGACCGGGAAGCAACGACGATGTTCGTTGACCCGCGGGCGGATATTAGCAAACGGCTGTACAGCCAACTCACCACCTTGGGCTTCCGCCGCAGCGGCTCCCACTATTACCGGCCACACTGTGAGGCCTGCTCAGCCTGTGTACCGGTACGCCTCAATGCCGAACGCTTCGTGGCGGACCGCAGCCAGCGACGGGTCTGGAAGCGCAACAGCGACCTGCAGTGCGAACTGGTGCCCGGACGCTACTCCGAAGAGTATTACGCCCTTTACGAACGCTATATCCGACTGCGCCATTCCGACGGCGACATGTACCCGCCCTCCCGGGAGCAGTTCACCTCCTTCCTGGTGGAGGGTGCAACCGACACCTGGTTCCTGGAAATGCGACTGGACAACCAGCTGATCGGACTGGCGGTGGTTGATGCGTTGGAAGACGGCCTCTCGGCGATCTACACGGTGTTTGATCCAGACCAGGACCACCGCAGCCTGGGCAGCTTTGCGATCCTCTGGCAGCTCGAGGAAGTCCGTCGCCGCGACATGGCCTACCTTTACCTTGGCTACTGGATCAAGGCATGCCGCAAGATGAACTACAAGACCCGGTTCCGCCCCATTGAGGCGCTGGTGGACGGCCATTGGCAGGAACTGCCAGAGACCCGCTAGCATCCCGCGCCCGGCCCTCAAAACGGCGGCCACACACGCCAAAATGGCTATTTTTATCGATTTGTCCCGGCTGACTTTGCCAAACGACTATAATTCAGGCAGAATTGCGCCATTTTCAAATTACGGAAAGTCCATCCAAACGAGGTTTCTACTGAATGGCGAAGTCAGATGTCATTGAAATGGAAGGCGTTATCATCGACACCCTTCCCAACACCATGTTTCGGGTTGAGCTGAGCAACGGTCACGTTGTCACCGCCCACATCTCTGGCAAAATGCGCAAGAACTACATCCGCATCCTCACCGGCGACAAGGTCAAGGTCGAACTGACTCCTTACGACCTGAGCAAGGGCCGCATCGTCTACCGCGCCCGTTAAGCCTTCAGTGACTTCCGAAAGCCCCGCTCGCGGGGCTTTTTACGTTTCTGGCCCGACGACCAGTACGGATCGCCGGGCCAGGATCAGTCACTCCCTATCAACGGCCGAACACTCGTCCGCCCCGGGATTGGTGTAACAACGCACCTTGCGCAAAATCGTCATCATGTCATCGTTGTAGGCGCGGGCTGCGAGTTGAACCTGCGCGTCTTCCGATGACTGCATATCCAGCCGCACGCCACGCAGCATGGCCTGGTAGGCCCGCACATCGTCGGTCGAAATGTCGATCCAGCGGGACTCCGGAATTGCGTCTTCGTACTGGCGGATCACCCGCATGGCTTCAGGGTACAAGCGACTGATCAACCGCCGCGACTGACGCACAAAGCGCTCCTCGAACGCGCCCTTACGGGCCACCAATTGAATGGTCACCTGTCCCACCGGGTAACGGACAATGCCACCGCTCTCGCCCATGCCACGGAACATTTCCAGCACCTCGTAAGCCGCTCCTGGTGCGTAACTGATGTCGGCATCACCCCGATTGAACAGGGTATGGAAATTGGAGATGCGCGCATCCACGGGCTCAGCCCCCACATATTCGATCATGTGGCGGGCGTCGTGATGACCATCAAACACCGTGATTCGCTTGCCTTTCAGGGCGTCGACATGATTGATCTGGCGATCATTGACGAACAGGTAGGCAGCCCCCATCGGCGCTACCCCCAGGATTTGATAGGCCTCAGTCTCCAGGTGATCGGCCACCCGGGGACTCGCCAGAATGTACATCAGCACCTTGAGGTCCTCGTACCGGGGAACTGCGCCGATCGCGCTGATGGAGCCGGTAAAATCGTTGTAGCGGCGCACCCCCATGTCGGTGACAGCCACCAGGTCGCAGTCACCGGCTTCGAAGTCCTCAACCGCCTTCTGCTCATTATTGTAGGGGCGCATATGGAGCTGTACGCCTTTGGCCACCGCCTGGCGTTTGTAGATTTCCAGGGTCTTGTAGACAAAGCCATTGGCACCAGCCACGTCGAAGACACAGAATTCCTTGCGCTCAGCGGCAAGCGCAGGGGTTGAGAATGAGGGCCACGCGAACAGCAGCACCAGCAGGATTAACCCTCTCATTCGACCTATCTCCTTATTGTTGTCAGGCGTTTCGGGGATTGTGTAAGGGATCTCAGGATCGATCCCACATTGGCAGATTGTCCGACGAAAGAAATTGACAGCAGGAACCGGCGTATGACGCTGACCGGTCAACAGGCCACCACCAGCCCCGGGGGAAAGGAACCCCAGTGCCAAACCGCAGTGCCGCAGCCATAAAAAAAGCCGCCCCGGTTTCCCGGCGCGGCTTTGACAGGCCTGAAGGTTGAATCAGACGGCTTCGGCGGGCTCGTCCTCGTACTCAAAGACCAGCTCGTCGCCTTCCAGGTGGACGTTCACCTCGCCCCCATTCTCGGAAAGGCTGCCAAACAGGATCTGCTCCGCCAGCGGACGCTTGATCTTGTCCTGGATCAGACGGGCCATTGGGCGGGCCCCCATGGTGACGTCATAGCCTTTCTCTGCCAGCCAGCGCTTCGCTGCGTCATCCACATGCAGAACCACGTGTTTCTCGTCGAGCTGGGCCTGCAGCTCGGTGAGGAACTTGTCCACCACATAGGTGATGGTGTCCTGCTCCAGATCGCCAAACTGGATGATGCCATCCAGACGGTTGCGGAATTCCGGAGTAAAGGTCTTGCTGATGACCTCCATGCCATCGGTGCTGTGATCCTGCTCACTGAAACCAATGGAACGGCGGGCCATGTTCTCCGCTCCGGCGTTGGTGGTCATCACCAGGATGACGTGACGGAAGTCAGCCTTGCGGCCGTTGTTGTCCGTCAGCGTGCCGTGGTCCATCACCTGCAGCAGCAGGTTGAACACCTCCGGGTGGGCCTTCTCGATCTCGTCCAGCAGCAACACGCAGTGTGGATGCTTGTTGACCGCTTCGGTCAGCAGACCACCCTGGTCATAGCCAACATAGCCGGGAGGCGCACCGATCAGGCGGGACACGGTATGCCGCTCCATGTACTCGGACATGTCGAAGCGCACCAATTCAATGCCCAGCACCTTGGCCAACTGACGGGTCACCTCAGTCTTACCGACCCCGGTCGGGCCGGCGAACAGGAACGCCCCTTCAGGCTTCTCCGGCGCCTTGAGGCCGGCACGGGCCAGCTTGATCGCTGTCGACAGCGACTCGATCGCCCGATCCTGGCCAAACACCACCATCTTCAAGTCCCGCTCCATATTGCGCAGCAGGTCCTTGTCGGAGGTGGACACGTTCTTCGGTGGAATGCGGGCAATGGTCGCCACCACATCCTCAATCGCCGACACACCAATCACTTTCTTGCGCTTGGTAGCAGGCTGAAGGCGCTGGCGGGCACCGG
Organism: Marinobacter xestospongiae; assembly: GCF_023156385.1. Taxonomy (GTDB): domain Bacteria; phylum Pseudomonadota; class Gammaproteobacteria; order Pseudomonadales; family Oleiphilaceae; genus Marinobacter; species Marinobacter xestospongiae. The sequence continues at coordinate 95,223 of NZ_JAKZAK010000005.1, read as the reverse complement.
CTTCATCAATTACATCTATCGCCTTATCCGGCAGGTGACGGTCGCTGATGTAGCGATCCGCCAGCTCTGCCGCCACCCGCAGGGCTTTGTCGGTGTACTTGAGATCGTGATGCTTCTCGAAGTGCGGCTTCAGGCCGCGGAGGATCTGATAGGTATCCTCCACACTTGGCTCGTTGACATCGATCTTCTGGAAACGCCGCGCCAGGGCGCTGTCCTTTTCGAAGATGCCGCGGAATTCGGAAAAGGTGGTGGAACCGATGCAGCGGATTTCCCCGGAACTCAGCATTGGCTTGAGCAGGTTGGAGGCATCCATAACCCCGCCAGACGCTGATCCGGCACCAATGATGGTGTGGATCTCGTCAATGAACAGGATGGCGTGACTCTCTTTCTTGAGTTCGGCCAGCAGGCCCTTGAGGCGCTTTTCAAAGTCGCCCCGATACTTGGTGCCGGCCAGCAGTGCCCCCAGGTCCAGCGCATAAACCACCGCGTCGGAGATAATCTCCGGCACCTGGCCATCAACGATGCGACGGGCCAGACCTTCGGCGATGGCAGTCTTGCCAACCCCAGCCTCACCCACCAGCAACGGGTTGTTCTTGCGGCGGCGGGCCAGAATCTGGACCACCCGCTCCACCTCATGTTCGCGACCAATGAGCGGATCAATACGCCCTTGCCGCGCCTGCTCATTGAGGTTAGTGGCGTAGCTCTCCAGAGGCTTGTTGGAGCCGCCCTCCTCCGAGGACTCCTCATGAGTTCCCTGCTCACCTCCCTCCTGGTCTTCCGCGCCCTGGACACGGGAGATGCCATGGGACACATAGTTGACCACGTCGATTCGGGCGATGTTCTGCTTCTTCAGTACATACACCGCCTGGCTTTCCTGCTCGCTGAAGATGGCCACCAGCACATTGGCGCCGGTTACCTCTTTCTTGCCAGAGGACTGCACATGGAAGACCGCGCGCTGGAGCACGCGCTGGAATCCCAGGGTGGGCTGAGTCTCCCGCTCACTGTCGGAGCTGGGAATCAGCGGTGTTGTGGAGTCGACGAATTCGACCAGTTCGTCCTGCAGCTGCTGCAGGTCCGCACCGCACGCCTTGAGGACATTGACCGCCGAATCGTTATCCAGCAGGGCAAGCAACAGGTGCTCCACAGTCATGAACTCGTGGCGCTTGTCGCGGGCGTTCTTAAAGGCCGTATTCAGCGTATGTTCAAGGTCTTTGCTCAGCATGGGCCACCCCAAGGTCTATCAGTCCGCACGTTCAATCTCGCACAGCAGCGGATGCTCGCATTCCGAGGAATACTGGTTCACCTGTGCAGCTTTGGTTTCCGCGATGTCACGGGTATAGACCCCGCACACCGCCTTTCCCTGTGTATGGACGAGCAGCATGACCTGCGTCGCCTTTTCCTCATTCATACCGAAGAACTTCATCAACACATCCACCACAAAGTCCATCGGGGTGTAGTCGTCGTTCAACAGCACCACCCGAAACCGCGCGGGGCGCTTAAGGGCGGGTTTCTCGGGAGCGACACTGAGGTCATCCTGACGCCCAGGTTCTTCGTCCTCCCCCTGATTTAATACTAGTAGAGAATCTTGGATAGTCCGCATGATTCGTATCCGGAAATCGATGCCTTGATAGTAGGTGGATTCGCCTCACGCGCTTTTCAAGGCAGACCTGCCAAGATACGGCCACCCGGGCCGATCCGGATGATGGTCTCGAAGACAGCGTGAGCTGGTTATCAATACCCGCATAATAACGCTGACACGCCTTCCGCAACCAGTCATTCCTGCCCCTTGACTATTGACTATGACCGAATATTGGACGAGAGTATCCCCTGCTATGTAAAAATATGTTACGCCGAGTAAATAATGTAACCGGCGCACCGCAGTGGTATCTGGAGCCCCTGATTCCCGGCCTTCCGCAGAGAACGAAGGACGCGCTCAGGGGGAAAATGGACTGGCTGGATCGGGTGCGCGGTACCTAAAAATAACGGCACAGAATGACGGAACAGGGGAGTTCAAAATGCCTAAAGGCAAAGTGAAGTGGTTTAACAACGCCAAAGGCTACGGCTTTATTATCGAAGAAGGCTGCAGCGATGATCTGTTTGCACATTTTTCCTCTGTGCAGATGGAGGGCTACAAGACCCTGAAGGCGGGTCAGGCCGTCACCTTCGACAAGAAGCCAAGTGACAAAGGCATCCACGCGGTCAATATCGTACCGGTTGATCAGCCTGCCAAGCAGGCGGATGGCGAGACTCAGGCCGCATCCGAATCTCAGGATCAGGACGCCGATCACCACCACCCGCGGGCAGTCAACGCCTGACCAGGGCTGCCCCAGGGTCAGGCAGTGGTTGCTGGCGTTACCGGTACCGGACCACTCGCCGGCTCTGATGTCAGATGGGCGGCGCTGCTGCCAGCTCACTAATGCTGCCATCTCACTAATACTGAGAGGCTTTGCAGCCTGTTTTGAACAACACACCGGGTGCGTGCAATGCGTTGCCCGTAAAAAGCACGTCCAGCACTTCATATAACCTTTCGATTTATCATAATTCCCCGGTATTCCATTTGCCCCCACCCCGACAGCTCAGGGGTCCGTTCGGTAATTCAACCACCGGTCACCAACGACGACGCCTGGGGCTCCATGCCGATCACCTTTTTACCACTCAATGAGCTGGGTTATAGTGGCGCCACGCTATCCATTCCTCACGCAGCACCCCATGGACGCTGCAACATACAGCAAAGGGATCATGGCCAGACTCATACTGCTTAACAAACCTTTTCAGGTAATGTGCCAGTTTACCGATGATCAGGGACGAGCCACCCTCGCGGATTATGTCGATTCACCCAACGTCTACCCGGCCGGCCGCCTGGATTACGACTCCGAGGGACTGGTGTTGCTGACCGATCACGGACAACTGCAACACCGTATTGCCTCTCCCCGCAACAAAATGCCAAAGACCTACTGGGTCCAGGTGGAGGGAGAACCGCCGGCAGACGCCTTGGAGCAACTGGCGCAAGGCGTCCACCTAAAGGACGGACTGACCCGGCCGGCCAAGGTATCGGCCATCGCCTCCCCCGACGTCTGGCCCCGCACCCCGCCCATTCGCGATCGCGCCCAGCAACCAACGTCCTGGCTCGAACTCACCCTCACCGAGGGACGCAATCGACAGGTACGCAGGATGACTGCCGCTGTGGGGCACCCCACCTTGCGACTGATCCGGGTCCGGATTGGCGAGTGGAGTCTGGAGGGGCTGGGGCCTGGACAAGCCAGCAGTCAGGTGGTTCACCTGCCCCAGAGCACCCCCAATCGCCGGCCCTCCCCTGCGGACAACCGCCGCTACCCGCTTGGCCAGAAACGCCATCAGTGCCGAAATCCCGGGCAGAAAGGAAACCCGCAATCATGACCTGGACACCCCATGCCACCGTGGCTGTCGTCGTCGAAGATGACCTGGGCCGGTTCTTGTTGGTAGAGGAACGCAGTCACGGCGAGATCGTCTTCAACCAACCCGCAGGCCATGTGGAAGAAGGCGAATCCATTCCCGCTGCCGCCCTGCGGGAAGCCCTGGAAGAAACCGGCTGGGAAGTTGAACTGACCGCCCTGGTCGGGTTTTACGTTTACAAGGCGCCCGCCAACCAGGTGACCTATTACCGCTTCTGCTTTGCAGCCAAGGGCCTGCGCAAGGTTACCGACGAACTGGATGCCGACATTATCGCCGCCCACTGGCTGAGCCTGGAGGAGATCCATCGCCGCCACCAGCAACTGCGCAGCCCGCTGGTTCTGCAATGCATAGAGGATTACCGCGAGGGGCGGCGATTCCCGCTTGATATCATTGCCGATGCGCAGACGTAAGCGGGCATCAGTGGTAGAATGGCGGGCTTTACCGAAATCGGCACAGACATGACCCAAGTACCTGAAAACACCCGCGTCATCGTCGGCATGTCCGGCGGCGTAGACTCGTCCGTAGCGGCCTGGCTGTTGAAATCCCAGGGCTACCAGGTCGAAGGCCTGTTCATGAAGAACTGGGACGAGGACGATGGCACCGAGTATTGCACGGCCATGACCGACCTCGCCGATGCCCAGGCTGTCGCCGACCGGATTGGCATTACCCTGCACACCGCCAGTTTTGCGGCGGAGTACTGGGACCGGGTGTTCGAGCATTTCCTCTCCGAGTATGGTGCCGGCCGTACGCCGAACCCGGACATCCTGTGCAACAAGGAAGTCAAGTTTCGCGCCTTCCTCGACTACGCCATTACCCTGGGAGCCGACTACATTGCCACCGGCCACTACTGTCGCCGCGCCGCCGCCAGCGATGACCAGCCGGCAAAACTGCTGAAGGGCCTGGACCCCAACAAGGACCAGAGCTATTTCCTTCATGCGGTCTCCGGCGAACGCATTAACCGCACGCTGTTCCCCGTGGGCGAGCTGGAGAAGCCGGAAGTCCGTCGCATTGCCGAAGAGCAGGCGTTTGTCACCCATGACAAGAAGGACTCCACCGGCATCTGCTTCATCGGTGAACGCAAGTTCCGGGACTTCCTGCAACAATACTTGCCGGCCCAACCGGGCAACATCGAAACCCCGGACGGCCAGGTCATTGGCCGCCATCAGGGGCTGATGTACCACACCATCGGTCAGCGCCAGGGGCTGGGGATTGGCGGCCTGAAAGATTTCAATGACGACCCCTGGTATGTCGCCAGCAAGGATCTGGACCGCAACGTGCTGATCGCAGTTCAGGGCAAGCACCATCCGCTGCTGTTCTCGCGAGGCCTGGTCAGCGGCCCAATCGACTGGGTGGCGGGCGAACCGCCGGCCGGCACTTTCCGCTGCAAGGCCAAGACCCGCTATCGCCAGCCCGATCAGGACTGTGACGTTGTCGTGAACCGGAACGGCGGGGTGACCGTGGTGTTCGACGATCCGCAACGCGCGGTGACCCCGGGCCAATCCGTGGTGTTTTACATCGATGACAACTGCCTGGGCGGCGGCGTGATCGAGCAGACCTGGCGCGACGACCAGCAAGCCCCGGAAACGGAGCCGGCAGAATGAGCCAGTCCCGGCAGGATCAAACCCTGGCACTGGCCGGCGTGTTCCAGTGCACCGCCCTGGTCCAGCAGATTGCCCACAGTGGGCGGTGCGAGGACTCCAGCTTTGAGACCTGCATCCGCTCGCTGTTCGCAACCAACCCGAACTCCACTCTGGCGGTCTATGGCGAGCTGAAGGATCTTCGTGAGGGCCTGGCAACTCTGGCCAGCGTGCTCAACGACCAAAGCAAGCCGCAGGATCTGGAGATCCTCAAGTACGCCCTCAACCTGATTCACCTTGAGAGCCGGCTGAACCGCAACCGCGACATGCTCGACATCATCGGCAGCCGAATCGATCAGGCCCGCCACACGGCCCAGCACTTTGGTTACACCCACGGCAATCTGGTCAGCAACCTGGCGTCGATTTACAGCGACACCATCAGCACTCTGAAGCCCCGGATTCAGGTGGTCGGCGATCCCGCCATCCTGCAGCAGGATGAGAACGCCGCCCGCATCCGTGCGCTACTGCTGGCCGGCATTCGGGCCGCCGTTCTGTGGCGACAAACCGGCGGCCGCCGCTGGCATCTGATATTCACACGGCGGAAGACCGTACACAGCGCCCGGCTGCTGGCTGAACAGGCGAACCGCTCGGTTTACGACTGATTCATCACCCCAGCTGGTGTACCATGAATCATCCCCATTCAAACTGTTTCGTTATCTTTGATCACTTGTGAGGTTTTCGATGGAACTCAATGCCCTGACCGCCATTTCACCGGTCGACGGACGCTATGGCAGCAAAGTCAGCGTCTTCCGTAACATTTTCAGTGAATACGGCTTGATCAGGAACCGAGTCACCGTCGAAATCCGCTGGCTGCAGAAACTCAGCGAGCACCCGGCCATCGACGAGGTCCCCGCCTTTTCCGAGCAGGGACATCAGTTCCTAGACGCCCTGGTGAACGAGTTCAGTGTCGCCGACGCCGAACGCATCAAGGACATCGAACGCACCACCAACCACGACGTCAAGGCGGTGGAATACTTCATCAAGGAAAAGATCGCCGAGGTCCCCGAACTGCACGCGGTCACCGAGTTTGTGCACTTTGCCTGCACCTCCGAGGACATCAACAACCTGTCCCACGCCCTGATGCTGCGCGAGGGGCTGCACGAAGGCCTGCTGCCGGCGATTGAGCGGGTGATCGACAAGCTGGCCGAACTGGCCCGCGAACATGCTGACCTGCCAATGCTGTCCCGCACCCACGGACAGACCGCGTCGCCCTCCACGGTTGGCAAGGAACTGGCCAACGTGGTGCATCGTCTTCGCCGCCAGCTGAAGCAGATCCAGAATGTCGAACTACTGGGCAAGATCAACGGTGCCGTTGGCAACTACAACGCCCACCTGTCCGCCTACCCCACCATTGATTGGGCGACCAACGCCAAAGAATTCGTCGAGAGCCTGGGCCTGAGCTGGAACCCGTATACCACCCAGATTGAACCCCACGATTACATCGCCGAACTCTACGACGCCGTGGCGCGTTTCAACACCATCCTGATCGATCTCGACCGGGACGTATGGGGTTATATTTCACTGGGCTACTTCAAGCAGAAGACCGTCGAAGGCGAAGTGGGTTCCTCCACTATGCCCCACAAGGTCAACCCCATCGACTTCGAGAACTCCGAGGGTAACCTCGGCATCGCCAACGCCCTGTTCAGCCACCTGTCGGCCAAACTGCCGATCTCCCGCTGGCAGCGCGACCTCACCGACTCCACCGTACTTCGTAACCTGGGTGTCGGCTTCGCCCACAGCCTGATCGCCTACGAGGCTACCCTCAAAGGCCTCGGCAAGCTGGAAGTGAACCCGGCCCGGCTGGCCGACGACCTGAACCAGGCCTGGGAAGTACTGGCCGAGCCGATCCAGACAGTGATGCGCCGCTACAACATCGAGAAGCCCTACGAGAAGCTCAAGGCGCTGACCCGCGGCAAGGCAATGACCCCCGAGGTGATCCAGCAGTTCGTGGAAACCCTCGATATTCCAGAACAGGCAAAAGCCGAACTGCGGGCGCTGACACCCGCCAGCTACATCGGCAATGCCAGCGATCAGGCGGGAGCCATCTGACCCATGAACCTACTAGGCGGTCTCAGTGTCGATGAGTTCCTGCGGGACTACTGGCAGAAGAAGCCACTGGTGATCCGCCAGGCCCTGCCGGGGTTCGAGTGCCCGGTATCGCCAGATGAACTGGCGGGGCTGGCCTGCGAGGAAGCGGTGGAATCACGCATCATCCTCGAGAACGAGGACGGCAAGCCCTGGCAGCTCTACAACGGGCCCTTCGCGCCGGACCGCTTCCAGAGCCTGCCCGGCCAGGACTGGACGCTGCTGGTGCAGGGTCTGGACCACTGGGTTCCGGAGATTGCCGATCTGCTTGAGCCGTTCCGCTTCATTCCCAACTGGCGGCTGGATGACATCATGGCCAGTTACGCCCCCAAGGGCGGCAGTGTCGGTCCCCATTACGACCAGTACGACGTCTTCCTGATCCAGGGCCTGGGTCAGCGCGAATGGACCTTCGGTGGCCAGTGCGACCACACCTCACCGCGGGTTGAAGGCACACCGCTGCGCATTCTCAGTCACTGGGAAGGCGAGGAAACCGTGGTGCTGGAGCCCGGCGACATGCTCTACCTGCCGCCAGGCGTAGGCCATCACGGTGTCGCCAGGAATGACTGCATCACCCTGTCGGTCGGTTTTCGAGCACCGACGGTTGACGACATTCTCACCGGCTTCACCGATCACCTGTGCAGCCAGACCGATGCCAGCCAGCACCTGACCGACCCGGATCTTCAGCGCCAGGACAATCCCGGCGCCATCCAGCCGGCTGTTATTGATCAGCTCGACCAGCTGATTCGCGAACGCATCGGTGACCGGCGTCAACTGGCGTTCTGGTTTGGTCAGTACACCACGGCGCCCAAAAGCCTGGATATCGTGGTGCCCGCGGAAGAGCCCCTGGATACCGCCACCGTGCTGGCCACCCTGAAGCAGGGCTCATCACTGCGCTGGAATGAAGGCTCACGGTTTGCGTTCCATACCCTCAACGACGAGACCGCCCTGTTCGTGGACGGCGAGCGCTACCTGCTCAAAGGCGATGCCCAGAGCCTGGCACCCCTGTTGTGCCAGGGCGCCCGTATCGACAGCGAGGCACTGATCAGATTGTTGGCCGATGAGGCCCTCGCCGATCTGGTGACGGTACTCTACAACCAGGGCAGCCTGTATTTCGAATGAGTTTCAGAGTCCGTAAATACAGTTGGCAGCTGGCTCCCAACAGCGTGCGGGAGATACGCCAGCAGGTGTTCATTGACGAACAGGGCGTGCCGGCGGACGAAGAGTGGGATGATACCGACGAGATCGCCGATCACTACCTCGCGGTCAGCCATGACAACCGCCCCGCCGGCGTGGCCCGGCTGTTTCCGTCGGTGACCGATACCGCCCACATCGGCCGCATGGCGGTGCTGCCGGAATTCCGGGGTCAGGGCGTCGGCGCCCGCCTGCTGGAGCACATGGTCGAGGAAGCTGCCGACCAGTATCAGGACCTATACCTGTCGGCGCAGGCGTACGCCATTCCCTTCTATCAGCGCTGTGGCTTCCATGTGTGCTCGGAGCCCTACGACGACGTCGGCATCCCCCATGTGGACATGCGCTGTCTGGCCCCCCGCCAGGTCTCGGACCAACTGAGTCAGCGCGCCACACCGATGGTGCTGGGCCAGGACGAGGAACGCTGGCTGATCGGTACCGAAGCGGATCTGGTGGCCAACCTCGACACCCTGGCCAATCAGGCCCGCAAGCAACTCTGGCTCTACGACCGGGAGCTGGAGCACGATCTCTACGACCGCCTGCGATTCCGCGAGATTGTGTCCGCGCTGGCACGGGGGCATCGCCACTGTGACATCCGCCTGCTAGTCCACGACGACCGGCCGCTGGTCAAGAAACGTCACCAGATTGTCGAACTGATGAAGCGCCTGCCCAGCAAGATCGAACTGCGCCTGGTCAACCAGGATTATCCGATCGAAGACTTCCCGTTCCTGCTGGCCGAGCGCCAGGGCGTGCTGGTCCGTCACGAGTTCGACAAGCCCCAAGGTTATGCCCAGTTCGCCAGCGCCCGCCGCAACAAGCTGCTGTCCGAGAGCTTTCTGAGGATGTGGGAGAACGCCATCCCATCCAAAGAATTCCGTCAGCTGTCAATCTGACCCTGTCAGCGCCTCCGCTTACCCGGAGGCCTCCTCCTCGGCCTCAAACTGCCGTCCGAACGGCGCGAATTCGGTGTCCACTTCCTGGGCAACTTCGATGATCAGGCGACGCAGCCACTGATGATCGGAGTTGTGCTGCAATAGCGGACTCCAGGCCATCTTGAGCTCAAAGGCCGGGATATCGAAGGGCGGCACCTTGACCACCAGATTGGGGTTGTCCTTCTGCAGCCACGCCGCCCGGCACGGCAGGGTGGCAATCAGATCGTGCTGCTCGGCCAGCAGCATGGCCACCTGATAGTGACGGGTGAACACCGATATTTGGCGCTTGTGACCAATCAGATCCAGTGCCTCATCCACCCAACCCAGGCGCTGGACGTCCTTCGGGTTCACCCCCACACCCACGCCAAATCCGGTCTTGCTGACCCAGATGTGACTGGCATCGAGATAGGTCGACAACGTGAACGGCTCCCGCAGGATCGGGTTGCGGGCGTTCATCAGGCAGGCGAAGTGTTCAGTCCAGAGGGTTTTCTGGTGGAACGACTGAGGCAGTTTGTCGAACCGGTTAATAGCCATATCGAGCCGCCCTTGCTCGACATCGAGAAAACTGACGTCACTTGGGGTCAGCACATCGAGCGTGACATGGGGCGCTTCCTGACGGATACGGCGTAACACCCGCGGCATCAGGCAGGACTCGGCGTAGTCACTGGCCATGATGCGGAACACCCGTTGACTGTCCGCTGCCGAGAATGGCGTTTTTTCCTGCACCGCCTGTTCGATGTCAGACAGTATTGCCCGCACCAGAGGCTGCAGCTCCGTTGCCCGTTCCGTCGCGGTCATGCCTTCGCTGGTGCGCACCAACAGTGGATCACCAAACAGATCCCGCAACCGCCGCAAACCATTGCTCATCGCCGGCTGGGTGATCCCCAGGTGATTGGCCGCCTTGGTGACATTTCGCTCCCGCAGCAGCACATCCAGATACACCAGCAGGTTCAGGTCAACACGGGAAATATTCATCTAACACACCTCAGGTTTCCGCCCCGGGCCCGGAGCAACCAGCCCATCTCATGCAATATTCAACCATTCACAAACTAAATGAAATGGCGAATGGCGATAACAGCCAATGATAAGGCTTCGAAATCCTCTGACACCAGCCCCACCGGGAATGTCTTTTCTGCTAATCTTCCGGTAAGTTGAGGGGCGCTTTGAAAGCCCTGCTTTCACTGACACCGCCAACGTTGCCAACTGCAGGAGTATCGTCAGTCACCATGGATACCACCACCATCGTTATTGTCCTGGCCGGTGTCGTCGCGCTTTCCATTGTTGCCATCGTCATTTCCCAGATGCGCGAACGGGCGAGGATTGAACGGGCCCGCAGGATGACCGCCCTGGAGGACAGCTACAAACGGGCCAATGCCCTGTTCCATGAGCTGCCCGGACAGTATCTGACCAAAGAACTGAAACTGTTGCTGGTGCAGCGGATGGAGAGCGCCTGCAAGCAGCTAGTAGCAATGAAGTCCGAGAAACCGGTAAAGGAATGGCTGCAGGAACTGGAACAGCTCAAGCCCAAAATCCAGTCGGATCAGGACAAGCGCCCACCGGTCAAGATTGACTCTCCCGACAAATCCAAGCAGATCAGAGAACAGTTGAAGAACCTGTTCAAACTGATTGAAATCATGCATAAAGCTGGTCAGGTCGATGGCAAAATTGCAAAGAAACAACTCAAGTACGTTCTGTTTCTGGTGCACAAGACCCATGCGGACCTGCACATTTTCCGGGCCCGGGAATACATCCGCCAGAATGAACTCCGCAAGGCCATCCACGAGTACCACATGGCCAGTACCGAGATGGGTAAGTCCAAAGACAACCCCCTGGCCGCCAAGGTCATCAAGAGCCTGCGCACCCGGATCAAGGAACTGGAGAGTATGGCCACCGAGGGTCAGGCCAAACAAAGCACCGAGGAGCAGCACCGCCTGGACAAAGAGTGGGACTCCTTCCTCGACGACGACAGCTGGAAAAAACGCACCGACTACGACTGATACCGGCCCGCGCAGTGCCATGGAACGTCGAGCACAGGGAATGATCAGGTTTTGAGCACCCAGCTAACCAAACGCCTTTCCTTTCGCCTCACCCGCAACACTGTGTTGCTGGCGATGGCGTTGGGGCTGGTGCTGAATCTTGCCCATGTGACTCTGGACTACTTCAACGCCCGCGAGGCCATGGATGAGGATATTCGCGCGCTGCTGGAGATCAGTCGCAGCCCGGCTTCCCAGATCGCCTACAATCTGGATGTTCGCCTGGCGGAGGAACTGCTCGATGGCCTGCTGGAGCATCCCGCCATCATCGATGCCCGCATCATCGACCCGGAAGGCTTCACCCTGGCCGCCTCCAGCCGCAGCAGCCCGGATTCAGGGTACCGGTGGCTCAGTGACAGTCTGTTCGAAGCCAGCCGCTTCTACGCCAGCGACCTGAGCGTTCCCCAACTGGCCGAAATCCCCCTGGGCCAGCTTGCCATCACCATCGACACCTACCATTACGGCCTGGGCTTCCTGGAGCGCGCGGGTTACACGGTGATCAGCGGGTTTATCAAGAGCCTGGTGCTGTCAGTCATCCTGCTGTTCGTGTTCTATTTCATGCTCACCAAGCCGATGTTGCGGGTGGTCAATGCCCTGGGGCGCGTGGACACCGACTCACCGGAGAAGGTCCGCCTGCCGGTACCGCCTAAGCACAATGAGGACGAGATCGGTCTGATGGTGTCAATCATCAACCAGCATCTGGACACCATCGACCACAGCCTGGCGCAGCTCAAGGCCGCCGAAAGCGCGATGAAGAACTACTCCAGCCAGCTGGAATCCGAAGTGGACGCCCGCACCCGGGAGATATCCGAGAAGAACGAAGCACTCCAGCGCAGCAACCGGGCGCTGATCAAGGCCAAGGAGGATGCTGTCCGCCGGGCCCGGTCCCGCGCCAGCTTCCTCGCTAATATGAGCCACGAAATCCGCACACCGCTCAACGGCGTGCTAGGCATGCTGGACCTGGCGCTGGAAGGAGAGCTGGAGCACAGTCAGCGGGATCGCCTGGAGATCGCCCATAACGCCGGTGCCAGCTTGCTGGGACTGCTGAACGACATCCTCGATATCTCCAAGGTCGAAGCCGGCAAGCTGAACCTGGAGATTATCCCCTTCAACCTTCGGCGGCTGATTGAGGAATGCGCCACCCTGCATGCCGAGCAGGCACGCCGCAAGGGTATCGACCTGGTAGCGGAAATCGAGCCGGCGCTGGCCGAGCAGTTTCTGGGCGACCCCACCCGCACCCGCCAGGTGATCAACAACCTGCTGTCCAATGCCATCAAGTTCACCGAAACCGGTAGCGTGCGGATCAGTGCGCATCAGGGCAAAGGCAAGGTCCAACTGGACATTATCGACACCGGGATTGGCATGTCCGCCGAGGGCCTGGACCGGATCTTCTCCCCCTTCTCCCAGGCCGATGACGACACCACTCGCCTATACGGTGGCACCGGGCTTGGCCTTACGTTGTGTCGGCAGCTGGTAGAGCGCATGCATGGCCATATCAAGCTGGAATCGGAGCCCAACCAGGGCACCCACTTCACCGTACAGCTGCCACTGGCCGCCCAGGAAGCCGCTGAACCGGAGACACACTTCCCCGAACATCTGCTCCAACAGGGCGTCACACTGCTGATCCCGGAAGGATACCCCCATCAATCGGCCATTGAGAACCAGCTGCTGGCCTGGGGCATTCCGGTCCACAATGATTTCGTCCACCGCACCGGCATTCTTCTCGCCGCTCCGGAAGACAGCACCATCCGAGCGACAGCCCAGAGCTGGGAGGGCCTTGGCGTGATCTGGCTTGATCGCAGTGGCAACCTGCCACCAACGCAATACCCGGTCACGCTCACCCTTCCCCTGCAGCGGGAGGTTCTGCGCAAGCGACTACGTGAACCCACCCAGATGCAGCACCGCCCAGCCGCAAGGCCAGAGCTCCAACCATCCCGACATGGACTCAGGTTGTTGCTAGTGGAGGACAACCAGGTCAACCAGCTGGTCGCCAGCGCGATTCTCAAGAAGCTGGGGCACCAGGTGACCGTCGCGGAGAATGGCCAGGCCGCTTTGAGCACCCTGGAAGCCCAACGCTTTGATCTGGTGTTGATGGATTGTCAGATGCCGGTGATGGATGGCTACACCGCAACCCGCCGTATCCGGGAAGTGCCGGCGTGGCGGGAGCTGCCTATTGTCGCGGTCACCGCGAACGTGATGCAGGGTGACCGAGACGACTGCCTGGCGGCGGGGATGAACGATTACATTTCCAAACCCTACAACCGAGAAGACCTGGAAGCCGTCATTCGTCGCTGGACTGGTGTCCCGTCTGGGTAATTCGTTGACTTACTGAGCCACTGACAACCCGAAGAGCTAGGCGTACTGGTGACGGTTTGGTGGTTCCAAATCGAGACAGTACAACGACGCTATTCGGGTTGTCAGTGGCTCCCGAAGGGCTTGTCTCTGAGGGCTCTGAGCCTGTGTTGCCACTGTTTGATGTGGAACCACCACATCGGCACAGCGGCGCCTTGGTCAGAACCCTCAGAGACAAGCAGTAAGTCAACGAATTAACCAGACGGGACACTAGCCACCATGCGTCATCAGGCTGAGCAACGTCTTCAGCTCCTCCCGCAACGCCTGAAGCCGCTCCGGGGCCATGCCGGACTGGCACAGCAGTCGTACCGGCACATCCTTCGCCCGGGCTTTCAGGCCTCGTCCCTGGGTGGTCAGGGCAATGGTGACCACACGCTCATCCGCCCCGGAACGCTGGCGGGTCACCAGGTCCGCCGCCGCTAGACGTTTCAGCAAGGGCGTCAGGGTTCCGCTGTCGAGCCGCAGACGCTGGCCCAGCCAGCTGACACTCACCTCCTGCCCTGCCGCTTCCGCCTCCCAAAGCACCAGCATCACCAGGTATTGCGGGTAGGTCAGGCCCAGCTCCGCCAGCAGCGGCCGGTAGAGCGAGGTCATGGCCCGGTTGGCGGCGTAGAGTGCAAAGCAGAGCTGATTATCAAGCGCCAGCACGGTGTTCTCGACCCCCTCGGGCGTAACTGGCGGCTCACTCACAGCAGCTTCTCAATGTCCTGGCGAATGGCATCCGGCTTGGTGGTTGGCGCATAACGGTTAACCACCCGGCCCTTGCGATCCACCAGGAACTTGGTGAAGTTCCACTTCACCTGCTCCGACCCCAGCAAACCTTTGGCCTCGGACTTGAGGAACTGGTACAGCGGGTGGGCATCGGGTCCATTGACGTCAATCTTCGCCATCATCGGAAAATCGACACCGTAGTTGAGGCTGCAGAACTGACTGATGGCGTCGTTATCGGCGGGGTCCTGGTTGCGGAACTGGTTGCAGGGAAAGCCCAGTACCACCAGCCCCCGGTCCGCCAGGGCATCATGCAACTGTTGCAGTCCCTCAAACTGGGGCGTGAAACCACACTTGCTGGCGGTGTTGACGATCAGCATTACCTTGCCTTCGAACTCAGACATGGCATGGCTCTGGCCCTTGATGTCCTGTACTTCAATATCGTAGATCGATGCGACGCCCATGGCGGCCTCCTTGTTGGTTTTGATGTGTCAGGCGCTCCGGCAGACAACCGGAGTACCCGGCAACTCCACGCCCATATTACGCACTATTATATTGCGCACAATGCATTTTGGGCCAGTTTTGCCGACTGTTCCGGTTAACTTCCTGGCATCTGTACTTTTTTTGCCACAATTGATCACTATCCCCCTATTGCCGGGCTGTTCCGCTCCGATAGAATAGATACTTTCACTCTCAGCAACGGGAATCCGATCGCTATGCAGAACTACCAGAAATCCGCCAAGCTCGATAATGTCTGTTATGAAATTCGTGGCGTGGTTCTGCGTGAAGCGCGTCGACTGGAAGAAGAAGGCCACCGGGTACTGAAACTCAACATTGGCAACCCGGCCACCTTCGAACTGGACGTACCGGAGGAAATCCAGCAGGACGTCATCTACAACATGCACCAGGCCCAGGGCTACGTGGAGTCCAAAGGGCTGTTCTCCGCTCGCAAGGCGGTGATGCACTATTGCCAGCAGCGCGGCATCGACAAGGTCGATATTGACGATATCTACCTGGGTAACGGCGTGTCGGAGCTGATCGTGATGTCGATGCAGGCGCTGCTCAATACTGGTGATGAGGTCCTGATTCCGGCGCCGGACTACCCGCTCTGGACCGCAGCCGTGACCCTGTCCAGCGGCAAACCGGTACACTACCACTGCGATGAGTCCCAGAACTGGTTCCCGGACATCGACGATATCAAGAAAAAGATCACTCCCCGCAGCCGGGCAATCGTTCTGATCAACCCCAACAACCCTACCGGGGCGGTCTACTCCCGCGAGCTGCTGGAACAGGTGATCGAGCTGGCCCGCCAGCACAACCTGATCGTGCTGTGTGACGAGATCTACGACAAGATCCTCTATGACGACGCCGTCCATGTATCACCCGCCTCGCTGGCCGACGACGTCCTGTTCTTCACCTACAACGGCCTGTCCAAGAACTACCGCGCTGCAGGCTATCGTTCCGGCTGGATGATCATCTCCGGCGCCAAACACCGGGCCAAGGATCTGATCGAAGGCATCGACATGCTGTCCAACATGCGGCTGTGTTCGAACGTACCCGCACAACTCGCCATCCAGACCGCCCTCGGCGGCTACCAGTCGATCAACGATCTGGTGGTGCCTGGTGGCCGGCTCTACGAACAACGGGAAATCGCCTGGCGCATGCTCAACGACATTCCCGGCGTCAGCTGCGTCAAACCGATGGGCGCGCTCTACCTGTTCCCGAAACTGGACCCGAAGCGGTTCCCGATTGCCAACGATGAGAAGCTGGTCCTGGACCTGCTGCTGCAGGAACGTATCCTGCTGGTGCAGGGTTCCGCCTTCAATGTCGACGACAAGCAGCACCTTCGTGTCGTGTTCCTGCCCCGGGCCGATGCGCTGGAAGATGCCATGACGCGGCTGGCGAACTTCCTGTCCAAATACAGCCAGTAACGGATTCGGCATGGCAGATATTCACATCGAGGAATTCTACAAAGACACCGCGATTGCGCTGGTCCAGCTCTACAATGCCTTCCCGCGACGGGTGAACCTGTTTGTCGAAGACATTGCCGGGCCGGACCAGGCCGATGAATTCGGGCTTCACAGCCGCCGCCACATGGCCTGCTTCGGCAGCCTGCTGTGGCTGGCGGAAGAGGGCTACCTGCGCTACGTCGACACCATCCGCCAGGAAGCCCTGGATCAGGCAGTACTCAGTCACCGGGCCTTCACCCGGCTGACCGCCCAGGCCAGTGCCGAGCTGATCGACCGGTTTGCCCCGCAACAGGTGGCTGACGAATCCATCCCCCCGTCCGTGCGGGAGGATTTTTCCACCCACGTCCACATCATTCGCGAAACCATCCGCGGCGGTAACTCCGCCCAGGTCAGCCAGGTGATGCAGGCTGTTTTTTTCCAGGACAGCCACTAGTGTCCCTTGCGGCTTATTCGCCGATCTATTGAGCGAATTACACCAGCCCCTCCGGGAGTCCTTCCCCGGCTCCCCGCTCCTCTTGCGAAACACTGCTTAAATTCCCGTAAGGCCCCTTGAAGCCGGAAACCCGGACCCCGATATCCGGTCAGAGAAACGATCTGTCCTATTGAGGAAATCCTGATGAGAATTCTGTTGTTCCTGGCGACCAACCTGGCGGTCATCGTGGTGGCGAGCATCACCCTGAAACTGCTTGGGGTCGACAGCTACCTGGCCCACAACGGCATTCAGTACGGCTCTTTGCTGGCGTTTGCGGCCGTGTTCGGCTTTGCCGGCTCGATCGTGTCACTGCTGATCTCAAAGCCCATGGCAAAATGGAGCACCGGCGCCAAGGTGATTGAACAGCCCCGCTCACCGGCCGAACGCTGGCTGGTAGAGACCGTCGCCGAGCTGTCCCGCAAAGCCGGCATCGGCATGCCGGAAGTTGCCATCTTTCCGGCCAGTCAGGCCAACGCCTTTGCCACTGGCTGGAATCGCAACCAGGCCTTGGTGGCGGTAAGTCAGGGCTTGTTGCAACGCATGGATCAGGATGAGATTCGCGCCGTTCTCGGTCACGAGATTGGCCACGTGGCCAATGGCGACATGGTGACCCTGGCACTGATTCAGGGAGTGGTGAACACCTTTGTGATCTTCGCCGCCCGGGTCATCGGCTCGGTGGTGGACCGGGTGGTGTTCCGCAACGAAGGCGGTCATGGTATTGGCTTTTTCGTGGTCAGCATGATTGCTGAGGTGGTGCTGGGTATTCTCGCCAGCACCATTGTGTTCTGGTTCTCCAGACGGCGGGAGTTCCGGGCCGATATTGCGGGCGCCCAACTGGCAGGACGCCAGGCCATGATCAACGCCCTCAACCGGCTGAAACGCGACAGCGAAGTACCGGACCAGATGCCGGATTCGCTCCAGGCCTTTGCCATCAACAAGGGGCAGCGCGGCGGCCTCTCGGCCCTGTTCATGACGCACCCGCCACTGGAGGAACGCATCGCGGCGTTGCAGAACGCCAAACTGTAACCTCATCTGAGCCGTTGCCGCCCCGGCGGCAACGGCGTCGGCCCGGCGCCCGTCATAACCGCCAAAACAGTCATGCCGTCATAACAACGTCATCTTGCCTCGATAGGTTGTCGGTAGACACCACGATGAGAGAGGGCAAAACGGTGATACAGCAGAAACAGAATCCGGAACCCTGGATGAATGGCGCGGCACTGGTGTTGTCAGACGGACGCGAAGTGCCCATCACTGATCGCATGGTCCAGCGCGCACTGGAAACCCTCCTGCAATCGGCCGAGGCCACCCTGCACCGCCCCCGAAAAAGCGCCTGAGGGCCGGGGATCTGAAACGCTCTCGGTATCGGGAGCGTCCATCACAGCTTCAGCTTGAAGCCCAATCCCTTGAAGGTGTCCTGCAGGGATTTACTGGTGCCTTTGAGCTGGATTTTAACGCTGGAGAATTCCCGCCGCACCGGATAGTCCCGGCGCAGGTTGTCGAATGCCACCGCACGCTCACTCTCCGGTAACGCCAGGGCTCGGCGGAGATTGGCATCATCCCGGCGTGGATCGTAGCAGGCACGGATCGCGGTATAGGCCGCCGGCACTGCCTCTGCGGAACTGGTGAAAGCCAGTTTGTTCATGGCCGGCTCGGGCAGGAACTGCCC
The DNA here is from genome assembly GCF_023156385.1 of Marinobacter xestospongiae. GTDB lineage: Bacteria > Pseudomonadota > Gammaproteobacteria > Pseudomonadales > Oleiphilaceae > Marinobacter > Marinobacter xestospongiae. The sequence continues at coordinate 76,748 of NZ_JAKZAK010000005.1, read as the reverse complement.
CGCTTTCTTGCGGGCAGGCAGACCCAGGAAACGGCAGACAGCCCGATAGATGGTCTCGGTGCCCTGAACTTTACCTTCGAGGCTATAGCCCGCGATGTGAGGCGTTGCCAGCCATACGCGCTTGGCAAGCTCAACGGAAATCCGCGGCTCATTCGGCCAGACATCCAGAACCACGGTCGGCGCCTCACTCCGATCCAGACACTCAAGCAACGCCTCACCATCAATGACTTCGCCACGGCCGCTGTTGATCAACAGTTGATGCTCAGCCAGAAGGCTCAAACGCGCTCGATCAATCAGTTTCCAGGTCGGGTGCTTGCCCTGGTCCGTCAGTGGCGTGTGGAGACTCACCACATCACAGGCCAGAGCTTCCTCCAGGGAGTCAAAATCCCCCTCCTCCTGTTCCGCCCGGGGCGGATCACAGCGTTTGACCGAGAACCCCAGCCGTTCCAGCTTGCGGGCCAGCTCACCGCCAACATTGCCAACACCGACAATGCCCACACTCAGGTCAGACCAGTTCGCCATACCCCGCCGCTCGGCATGAAGGGAAATTACACTGAGCACGTACTCCACCACACTGTTGGCGTTGCACCCTGGCGCGGCACAGAACGCAATGCCCTGGGACGCCAACCAGTCAATATCAACGTGATCGGTGCCGATGGTTGCCGTACCGACAAACTTCACCCGGCTGCCAGCGAGCAATGCCTCATTGACCTGGGTGACCGAACGCACCAGCAGGATGTCGGCATCCCGCACATCGTCGGCGGTCATGGCCCGACCGGCCACCGGGCGGATCTCCCCGACCTCGGCGAAAAACGAGTCGAGTAACGGAATATTCTCGTCGGCTACGATCAACATGCGATGGTCTTCCCTGGGTCTCAGTTCCTGCGTGGACGCGAGTTACGGCCACCGGACGAGCGTCCGCCCGAGGGGCGACCTCCGGATGGTCGACGACCTCGACGTTTCGCCAGCGGCGGCTTCTCCAGTGGCGTGGTCAGATCCTCTTCCGGCACGGTCGCCGTCAGCTTCTGACTGATGTAGGTTTCAATGGCCGGCAACGAGAAGGAATCGTCCTCCCCCGCCAGACTGACGGAGATGCCGTGTTGCCCCGCCCGACCGGTGCGGCCAATGCGGTGAACGTAGTCCTCGGCGTTCTCCGGCAGGTTGTAGTTGAACACGTGGGTAACCCCATCGACGTGAATCCCCCGGCCTGCGACATCGGTCGCGACCAGCACCTGGATCGCGCCACGCTTGAACTGGTCCAGTGTTTTCAGGCGCTTGTTCTGGGCAATCTCGCCCGACATCATCGCCACTTTCACACCCTGATTGCGCAGGTTCTCTTCCAGATCCCGACACTGGTCACGGCGGTTGGCAAACACAATGGCCTTGTCAACGCCATCCCGCTTGAAGTAATTCACCAGCACGGTGAGCTTCTCATCTTCCGACACCAGGTACACGGTCTGCTTGACCCGCTCCGCAGTCTTCTGCTCCGGCTCAATCTCGACGAACTCGGCGTTGCGGGTCCACATCGACGCCAGGTTGAGCACATCCTGGTTGAAGGTGGCACTGAACAACAGGGTCTGGCGCTCTTCCTTCGGCGTACATTTGCGGATAATGCGTTTCACATCCGGGATGAACCCCATGTCCAGCATGCGGTCTGCTTCGTCCAGAATCAGCAGGTCAAGCTGGTCCAGGAACACATCCTGGGAACCCAGAAAGTCGATCAACCGCCCCGGCGTTGCCACCAGGATATCGACAATCTCGTTCTGCAGCTGATCCCGCTGTTTGTCGTAGTTCATACCACCGACCACCGTCACCACATTGTGGCCGGTATGGGCGCACAACTGCTCGGCGTCCTTGGCGATCTGCATTGCCAGCTCCCGGGTGGGTGCCAGCGCCAGCACCCTGGGCTCGGAGGCAAAGCGGTCTTTCTTGTCGATGGGTACTTCCAGCATGCTCTGGATCGCGGTAATCAGGAAGGCGGCGGTCTTGCCGGTGCCGGTTTGCGCCTGACCGATCAGGTCTTCGCAGGCCAGGGTAAACGGCAGGGTTTCGGCCTGGATCGGGGTACAGTGAGAGAAGCCGATTTCGGTGATGGCATCCAGCAGGCGCTGATCAAGCTTGAGATCCTTGAAGGCAATGCCTTTGTCGCTACCGGGTTTGGCCGGGGTTGTCGTTTCAGGTTCAACACTGGCCTCAGCGGCCGGTTGCGGATTGGATGTTGTCATATGCGTACTAATACCTTGCAGTCGGGAGAACCCGGGCCAGCGCCGGCCTGTTGGCCGCGCCTGTTGGAGGTCGGGTCTCAGGCATCCCGCAACCGCTCAGGAAGAGCCGCCTCCCAGGCGGCGTCAAACGTCGGTCGGGTACCGTAGAAGTTCAAAAGTGTGTCGAAAAAGGCCGCGCCCCTTCGAGGCAGGCCGTGGATCAGGTAGCGATTGGCCTGTTCCCTTACGTTGCGCTGAAACCCCAGCTCATCCGCGGCGCCATTTCCTGACAGATTATCAACACTGATGTGGAAGCGGAATCCGGCGGCCACGGAAAACAGCCACTCAAGCGCCTGGGGTTTGATCTCCACTTTTTCGAACGCCTGTTGCTGTTCGGCAGTGCGCCCATCAGGGCAATACCAGTAGCCGTAGTCAACCTGTCTGCGACGTTCTTCGCCGGCAATACACCAGTGACTGATTTCATGGAGCGCACTGGCGAAGTAGCCATGGGCAAAGATAACCTGGGCCGGCTGATCAGAGCCGGTGGCCGGCAGGTATTCGGGTTCGTCGCTGCCCCGGACCAGGGTTGTCCGGTAAGTTTCCCGGAACAGGTCGTTGAACAGCATGATAAGATCGTTCGGGTGGTGATTCATGCGACGGCTATTGTGCGACTTTAACCGACACAATACCAGTGCCTCGACAGCAACACCGAAACCCGCAACAATCCCCGCGCGGAACTTTCCGACCGGCACCGGGTCCACCGGTCGATTCCCATGGGCAGGCCCACCCTGACGCCCCTACATTCATGGAACAGGCAGACTAAGCAGCTGATATGTCCCCGGCAACTCCTTCAATCAACACAGGCACCGCCACAGCAACCGGCTTTCGGACGCTGACCCATTCGCTCACCCGCACCCTGACTCTGGCATTTATGCTTTTACTGGCGTCACTGCCGGTTCGGGCGCTGGATCTGGGAGGCTCGTCCCTGTTCGAAACCAGCAACCAGGATTTCCTCCCGGTCGATCAAGCGCTGCCGTTCGGGTTTTCCAGCGAAAGAGGCGCTATCACCCTGCAATGGGACATCGCGCCCAAGCATTATCTGTACAAGGATCGAATCAGCATCCAGGCGGTGGAGGACGGTGTGATTCTGGGCGAGCCGAGCTACTCGCTGCCTGGCACCGCCACCGAGGATGAGTATTTCGGCGAGGTCACCGTCTTCTACCAGCCGATTACGGTGACCGTTCCGGTCACGCTGCCGGCAGGCCGGCAGGAAGCTAACCTCAAGGTCAGCTACCAGGGCTGTGCCGAGGCAGGCCTGTGCTATCCTCCGCAAACCCAGGACGTGCTCTACTACCCCGGCGGTGCAACCAGCACCGCGGCCTCAACAGCGGTGCCCACGCCCCCTCAACCGAGCGCCAGCGATACCGAATCGGCGGCCGGACTCGCCAGCGTACTGGCCAACCAGCCGCTGTGGGCCATTGCCGGACTGTTCCTGCTATTGGGACTGGGGCTGACCTTCACGCCCTGCGTGCTGCCAATGGTGCCGATCATCTCATCACTGGTCTCCAGCCAGAACACCCAGACCACCCTACATGCCCTGCTGTTGTCACTGAGCTATGTGCTGGGGATGGCGCTGACATACGCCGCCGCCGGCGTGGTGACTGGGCTGCTTGGCGCCAGCTTCAATCTGCAGGCGCAACTGCAGTCGCCTTGGGTACTCGGGGTGTTCGCCACCCTGTTTGTGTTGTTTGCACTGTCCATGTTCAACCTCTACGACCTACAATTGCCGGCTGTCATCCGCGATCGTCTGAATCAGGCCAGCCATCGTCTGACCGGGTCCCGGGTCGCCAGCATCTTCGGTATTGGCGCGTTGTCGGCCCTGGTGGTCTCACCTTGCGTATCGGCTCCCCTGGCTGGCAGCCTGCTCTACATCAGCACCACCCAGGACGCGGTGGTCGGTGGGCTGGCGCTGTTCGCGCTGGGCCTGGGCATGGGCGTACCACTGATTCTGGTCGCCGTCGGCGGTCGCCGCCTGTTGCCCGGAACTGGGCCCTGGATGAATGTGGTGAAGTCGTTCTATGGCATCATGCTGCTGGCGGTTGCCATCTGGCTGGTCGAGCGACTGGTGCCAGCCTGGCTGACGTTGACACTGTGGGGCGCTCTGGCAGCGGTAACAGGCGTGCAACTGGGGGCCTTCGATGGCGCCAAAGCCGGTTGGCAGCGCACCTGGAAAGGCTGCGGCCTGATCCTGTTCAGCTATGGCATTGCACTGCTGGCGGGCGCTTTGGCCGGCGCCCATGATCCCCTGAAGCCGCTGTCGCCATTCACCGCCAGCGCTGCGACTACCACCATCGAAGCTCCGGCCGAATCCAGCTTCCAACGCATGGAAGACCCCGATGCCATTCGTCAGGCGCTGGCCTCGGCTGCAGCCAGCGATCGCCCGGTGATTCTGGATTTCTACGCCGACTGGTGTATCTCCTGCAAAGTCATGGAGCGGGAAGTGTTCAGCGATCCCGCAGTGCACCGCGCCATGGCGGACTACACCCTGCTGCAGATTGACCTGACCGACAACACTCCGTCACAGCAGGCTCTGCTGAACGAACTGGGGCTGTTTGGTCCGCCAGCGATCCTGTTCTACGAAGCCAGCGGCGAGGAGTCCCAGTCCCTTCGCGTACTGGGTGAAATGGACCGGGACCAGTTCCTGGCTCACCTGCAGAAGGTTCGCCTAGCCCGGCAGGGCTAGGTGCCAGCGGTTGGAATCAGGAACCAACTACTGCCCCCGACGGATGAAATAGACATATTCCCCGCCCAGTTCCTGATGCAACACCAGTTCGTGGCTCAGGAACTGGCAAAAGCGGGGTATGTCCCGGGTGGTCGACGGGTCCGTGGCCACTACCTTCAGAACCTCGCCGGCAGCGACGTCCAGGATACGGTTGTGCAGCATCATGACCGGCTCAGGACAGAACAGTCCGCGTGCATCGAGTTCAGCGGCAAAGGCTGGTGTTTCCAAGTGAGTTCTCCCATTGATCTGCCAGCGAGCCGTCATGCCCACAACCCACCGCCGGCAGGTTGGCCCAAGCTCCCGGGCTGAGGCAGAAAATCCGTGCTAAGTTAGAGGTATAGGTTCTTTTTTGTTGGCCAGACCTGAGGTACGCCCATGATACGAGTCATCATTGAACGCCACATCGCTGAATCGCTCGAAGACGCCTACGAAGAACGCTCCCGCCGAATCCTGCAACACGCCGTCGGAGCCTCGGGCTTTATTTCCGGGGAGACCCTGGTCGATGCCACCGACCCCAATCATCGCCTCACCCTGGCCAACTGGCGTTCGGTCGCCGACTGGGACCGCTGGTACCACTCCGACGAACGCAAGGATCTACTGGCGGAGATTATCCCGATGATGGATCAGGACGAAAAGATTACCATCCTGATGCAAAGCTAGGGAGCCCTCAGGGGGCTCCTCCCCGTCGCCACCCAGGCAATCAGTCCCGCCGCTCGATGAAACAGGTGATCTCCTCACGGTCATGATACAGATGGCTCGCTTTGAAGAACCAGTTCAACTCGGTTTCCGATAACGCCTCTTCAATCAGCTCACGGCAGATCAGCCACTCGTCGTAGCGCTTCTTCATCGGCAATTTGAGATTGAAGATGGTGTAACGGCACATCCGGTCCACGATCCAGGAAACGGCCATTTTGGCGGTTCGCCGTGGATGGTCAACGATGTCGCAGACCATCCAGTCCACACCCCGCTTAGGTCGCCAGGTGTAGCCGTCGGCTTCAACGTGTTGAACCTGGCCGGTGGCCATCAACTCCGCCTGCATCGGACCATTGTCCACGGCAGTCACCATCATGCCCTGGCGGACCAGCTGCCAGCTCCAACCTCCCGGGGCGGCCCCGAGATCCACCGCTTTCTTGCCTCCCCCCAGGTAGAACAGCGCCTGCTCCTCAGGAAAGAAAACCTTCCAGGCTTCTTCCAGCTTCAATGCAGACCGGCTGGGGGCAGACGCCGGCAACCGCAGGCGCGGAATACCGCCGAGAAAGCGGGACCGATTGGCGGCACGGCTGATGCCCACCCATGCCAGGTCAAAGCCGGTTAGCAGAATCTCCAGACGGTAGTCACCATGGCCGTCCTGGTCGGCGGGCATCAGGCCGGCACCACGCAACCCTTTGGACAGCGGCGCCACCCACTTGCGGGCAAACCGCCCCAGATCACCATCGTCGTGGCCTTCGGGCAAGCGCACTTCCAGCCGCCCACAGGGTGGCAGTGCCACATCCGGCAAGCGCAGGGCCTCAATCACCGCGCCGACACGATCCTCCGCCGGCAACTCCAGCACGGTCAACACCTCGATCCAGTCCCGGGTGAACACCAGCTCGTCAATCGACACCCGCGCCATCAGATCCGACGCCCGCTCCCCACCGGACAGATGGAACTCCACGATGCCGCCGGCAGGGCCTACACTGAAGTAACCGTAACAACCGCGCTGGGCGGCCATGTCCGTCAATTCACGTCCGGCATCGGTCTCGAAACCCGGTCGACAAAACAATACTAAGCGGCCCATGACATACCTATGTTGATAATTGAATACTGCGCAACAGAACAAGCTGACGGTCGCCTGATACGCTGCGCGTTTTTGCTCGACGGCATTTCCGCTATGACCCTACTACGCGGGCTGGTCCTGCTCAGCCTCTGCCTGGTATCCGGCCAAAGTGCCGGCAATCACCCTTTATCGACAGGGAACCAGAGCACGCCCTGCCCCCTGCTGTCGGTCAACGATCCGGTCCAGCGTGATCGGCTGCTGTACCATACCTGCTATCTGTCTCAACCGACAGATCTGGGCGACTGGCGGCAAATCACGCCCGCCCAACTCCCCGCCCAACTGCAGTGGCAAGCGTCCAATGGTGAGCAGTTGGCATTCCCCCGCTCACAACTGGAATACTGGATTCGGCTGAACCTGAGGAATGATGGCCCAACCCCTGGCTTCTGGTACCTGGCACTGGACTATGCACCGGTGGATTATGTCTCCTTCACCCTGCACAAAGCCAATGGCAGATCAATCATTGAAACCGGTGACCAGCGCCCCTTTGACGCCCGGGGCATCAACTACCGTTACTACCTGGTACCGATCAGCCTCAACGCGGGCGAAGCCGCTACGCTCTACGTCCGACTGAGCAGCCAGGGCGCACTGAACCTGCCGTTGTCACTGCTTACCCCCGACGAACTGGTGGCGCAGAGCAACACGCTGACTCTCACACATGGGCTGTTCTACGGCGCCCTGATTATCTTCGCCCTGTTTAACCTGCTGCTGTTTATCAGCTCCGGTACCCGCTACTACTTTTTCAACGCCTTTTATATGGCATCCCTGGGGCTTTTCCTGTTTGCCATGGGCGGGTTTGCTTACCAGCACCTGTGGCCCGGCAGTCCCTGGCTGGCCAATACCGCCATCCCCCTGTCCATGGCTTTGTGCGCCCTGGCGATCAATCTGTTCGGGCGCTCCTTTTTGCAGGTGCGTCGGCAAAGCCCGCTTACCTCGCGGCTGATGACCGCCCAGACCGGCATCGCCTGTGCTCTGCTGGTGCTGGCTCTGGTTCTGCCCTACAACCACGCCATTGCCATTATAACGGTTGCAGCCCTGGCACTGATCTTCAGTCTGTTCTTTATCGGCGTTATTCGCTGGCGGCAGGGCCACAGCCACGCCAAATGGTATGTGTTGTCCTGGTCGCTGATGGTGCTTGGCACCCTCACCTATGCCCTCGCGGCGTTTGGCTATATCCCGGATTTCCTGCAGCACGAGATGATCATGCAAAGTGCGATAGGCGGCCAGGTACTGCTGCTGAACTACGCCATTGTGCAGCGCTGGCGTGATATGCAAAAACGCCTTTGGCTTGCGGAAAACCGTGCCAAGATGCGCCTGGAACGGGAGGTTGCCGAACGCACGACCCAACTGCAGGAAGCCATGCGTGACCTAGAGGCCGCCAATCAGCGACTGGAGGCACTGTCTACCCGGGACAGTCTTACCGGCCTGCACAATCGCCGCTACCTCGACGGGCGCCTCACTGAACTGATACGCGAGGCTCACCGGCACCTCCGCCCGCTGGCGCTGGTGGTGCTGGATGCAGACCACTTCAAGCGCATCAATGACCACTATGGCCACGCGGTGGGTGATCTCTGCCTTCGCCACATTGCAGATGAACTGAAGCACGCCGTCCACCGGCCCCAGGATGTGGTTGCCCGCTTTGGCGGGGAGGAGTTCACGCTGCTGCTTCCCGACACCAACCTTGCCGGCGCTCAGCAGGTGACCAACCAGTTCCTGCAACGTCTGGCATCCTGCCCCGCCGGCCAGCGGGAAGGCTTGCACATTCAACTGACACTGAGCGCCGGCGTCGCCGTGCTGCAAGACGACGAGACACCGGCACAACTGTTCCAGCGGGCCGACGACGCTCTGTACCAGGCCAAGGCTGCCGGCCGAAACCAACTGGCGGTCGCCGATAACACACCGTCATCGATCGACAGGGCAACTAATCGCAGCCACGAATAAAGCGGGCAGCGTGGCTCGCTGCCTCTTCGATCAATTGCTGCTGCGTTCGCCCGGACGACTTGAGCGGTTGAAAATCGTGGTTACCGCCATCGAGCCAATGCAACACCAGCGGTAGATTCCGGCCAAGATGTTCCACCACCTCGTCCAACTTGCCGAACGGGTCCCGTGTACCCTGGATGATGCACAGCTTCGTCCAAAGCGCCGGGAAGTGATCGGTTCGCCAGCGATCCAGCTTGCCCGGAGGATGGAATGGATAGCCAAAACCGATTGCTCCGCTGAACGCGCCCTCCATCTCAGGTTCGCTGGCCAACAGGCTGGCCATCCGCCCACCCATGGACTTGCCCCCGATAAACAATGGACCGCCCTTCGAAACCTCCCGAGCAAGGTCAACCTGCTCCCTGAAGAACGTCAGCAGCTTCTCTGCCCGATCCGGCGGCCGCTTGCGACCATCGGCCTTGCGCCGTTGCATATACGGGAAATCGAACCGCACGACGGTAACCCCCTGATCCGCCATCGCCTCAGCCAGCGTAGTCATAAAAGAGGAGTCAGCGGGTGCTCCAGCACCGTGAGCCAACAGCAGCGTACCATGGCAGTTCGGGCCACGGCCGCGGGTTGTATATGCTTCAGTAGAGTTCACCTGACCTCCATTAGCGACTATCATGTGGGTTCTAATAAGGAGCCTAAGAATAACGCCCCGCTTTTGAAAACGCGCCCCATGGCGGCCCACCGGGTTCGACCAGATGGAGCTGTTTTGTGTTTTCAAAGGCTTAGGGCCGTTTTTTTATGGGCTCCAGAACGAACCTGTAGATCACCGGATTAAATCCGTAGTGCATCTATATAGGGGGTGCTTTCACAGGTCCGGATTTTTGCCGATACCGGTTGGCAATATTCGGCCATGTGGCTGATTTGAGAGACCTTTGGCAGCCTGTCGTGACTTGACCTGAGTCATTGCAATGATGTCATGCTTTCTCCATACTTGCGCCCGCATACTTCCCCACTCTAAACCCATTGGTAAGGCTATGAGCACAGTAAATCCAAACCTGACATACAACTACAAGGTGGTGAGACAGTTCGCCATCATGACAGTGGTATGGGGTATTATCGGGATGAGCCTGGGTGTGCTGATTGCAGCACAACTCGTCTGGCCCTCTGTTAACCTGGATCTGCCCTTTACCCACTTCGGCCGTCTACGGCCGCTGCATACCAACGCTGTAATCTACGGCTTTGGTGGTTGTGCGTTGTTTGCAACTTCCTACTACGTGGTCCAGCGGACCTGTCAGGCACGCCTGTTCTCGGATGGCCTTGCACAGTTCACGTTCTGGGGCTGGCAGGCTGTTATGGTGGCGGCGGTTATTACCCTGCCCCAGGGTCTGACCTCCACCAAGGAATACGCCGAACTGGAATGGCCGATCGACATCCTGATCACCCTGGTCTGGGTGGCCTATGCCGCGGTCTTCTTCGGCACGGTGATGAAGCGCAAAGCGCCTCACATCTACGTGGCCAACTGGTTCTACGGAGCCTTCATCATCACGGTTGCGGTACTCCACGTTGGTAACAACCTGGCGCTTCCGGTCAGCGCTTTCAAGTCTTACTCCGCTTACGCGGGTGTCACCGACGCCATGATCCAGTGGTGGTGGGGTCACAATGCGGTAGGCTTCTTCCTGACCGCCGGCTTCCTGGGCATGATGTACTACTTCGTTCCCAAGCAGGCCAACCGTCCGGTTTACTCCTACCGTCTGTCCATCGTTCACTTCTGGGCTTTGATTGCCACTTACGTCTGGGCCGGTGGTCACCACCTGCACTACAGCGCCCTGCCTGACTGGGCACAGACCGCAGGCATGGTTATGTCCCTGATTCTGCTGGCTCCGAGCTGGGGCGGCATGATCAACGGCATGATGACCCTCTCCGGTGCCTGGCACAAACTGCGTACCGATCCGATCCTGCGCTTCCTGGTGGTTTCCCTGTCCTTCTACGGTATGTCTACCTTCGAAGGCCCGATGATGGCTATCAAGACCGTCAACGCCCTCTCCCACAACACTGACTGGACCATCGGTCACGTACACTCCGGTGCGCTGGGTTGGGTTGCGATGATCAGTATCGGTGCCATGTACCACCTGATCCCGAAACTGTGGGGCGTTCGTGAAATGTACAGCTCCGCCCTGATCAACCTGCACTTCTGGCTGGCCACTGTCGGCACCGTTCTGTACATCGTTGCCATGTGGGTCAACGGCATCATGCAGGGTCTGATGTGGCGCGCGGTAAACGCCGACGGCACTCTGACTTACAGCTTCGTCGAGTCCCTGGAAGCCTCCTACCCGGGTTACTTCGTGCGCTGGCTGGGTGGTGTGATCTTCGTCTCTGGCATGCTGGTCATGGCCTACAACGTACGCAAGACCATCAAGCAGAAAGACGCGGTTGCCCTGGATAACGCTGCGGCCCAGGTTGCCTGAGAGGAGTAGAGAGACCAATGAGACACGACATTATTGAAAAGAACGTCGGCCTGATGGCCCTGCTGATCGTACTGGTGATCAGCGGCGGCTTCCTGGTCGAGGTTGTGCCCCTGTTCTTCCTCAAGGAAACCAACGAGCCCGTGGCTGGCCTGGAACCGCTGACGCCGCTGCAACTGGAAGGCCGTGACATCTACATCCGTGAAGGCTGTCACGTCTGCCATACCCAGCAGATCCGTCCGTTCCGTGCCGAGACCGAGCGCTATGGCCACTACTCCGTGGCTGGCGAGTTCGTCTACGAGCGTCCCTTCCTGTGGGGCTCCAAGCGGACTGGTCCGGACCTGGCCCGGGTTGGCGGTCGTTACTCCGACGCCTGGCAGCGGATGCACCTGTTTGATCCGCGCAGCGTGGTACCTGAATCCAACATGCCGGCATTCCCCTGGCTGTTTGAGAACAAGGTCGACCACACAGGCACTGCAGCCAAGCTGACGACCATGCAGACTCTGGGCGTGCCCTACACCGATGAGCAGATCGCCAACGCGGCTGACCAGGTACAAGGCAAGTTCGAGATCGAAGCGCTGGTCGCCTATCTGCAGCAGCTCGGCACTGTGATTTCAACCAAACGGTGATCCCGATGGATATTAACGAGGTACGCGGCATCCATACGTTGCTGGTCTTGATCGCTTTCCTCGGCATCTGCTGGTGGGCGTACAGCGCCCGCCGCAAGAAGTCGAATGACGAAGCGGCACACCTGCCCTTCGACGATGATGAGATCGATCGCCGTACCCTTGAGAAAGACAGAACGGAGAAGAAACAATGAGTACCTTCTGGAGCATCTGGATCAGTGCGATCGTGCTCGGTACCATCTTTGGGTGCTGGTGGCTGCTTTGGGCAACACGCAAGAGCCAGACCACCGACACCGAAACCGAGCGTACCACCGGCCATTCTTTCGATGGCATCGAAGAGTACGACAACCCTCTGCCGAAGTGGTGGTTCTACCTGTTTGTCGGCACCTGTGTCTTCAGCCTTGGCTACCTGGCGCTCTACCCCGGCCTGGGTAACTTCAAGGGTCTGCTCGGCTGGACGCAACACAACCAGTGGGAGAAGGAAGTTCAGGTCGCGGAAGCCAAGTACGGCGAGATCTACGCCCAGTACGGCAGCACCCCGATCGTCGAACTGGCCCAGAACGAAGATGCCATGAAGATGGGTCAGCGTCTGTTCGCCAACAACTGCGCAGTCTGTCACGGTTCCGCCGCCCGCGGCGCGGTTGGTTTCCCCAACCTGACCGACGACGACTGGCTGTACGGTGGCGATCCTGACACCATCGTCCAGACCCTGACTCACGGCCGCCAGGGCGCCATGCCAGCGAAGGGCATGATGCCGAATATGGACTCCGAGCAGGTCGACCAGGTGGTCAACTACGTGTTGAGCTTCAGTGATCGCGCCCGCGATCCGGAAGCCGCCAAGGCTGGCGAGCAGGTCTTCATGCAAGCCTGTGCCGCCTGTCACGGCCAGGATGCCAAAGGCATGCAGGCCATGGGCGCCCCCAACCTGACCGACAATACCTGGCTCTACGGTAGCACCTATGACCGTATTGAGGAGACCGTGCTCTACGGTCGCCAGAACCAGATGCCGGCCCAGAAAGGACGTCTGAGCGAAGACCAGATCCATATTCTGGGCGCTTACGTCTACAGCCTGTCGAACTAAGGCTAACGGTCGCTGTCCCTGATCCCAGGGGCAGCGCCCTCCCCTCCTTCCGAGTCTTTTGAACCCTGAGTCCGGCGATCGCAGGCCCAGGCTTGAGAGGATTCCACAGAATGCCCAAAAGAGGCATGCCCCTGATTGGGAGGTCATGATGAGCAGTCAGATTCCGGTTAAGCAAATCGATCCTTCGACTGATGCCTCCGACAACAACAAGAAAAAAGCAGAGACCGTCGATTTATACGCCGAACGTAAGAAAATTTACGTCAAAGAAGTAAAGGGCCTGTTCCAGCGAATACGCTTCTTCAGCCTGATGGGGTTGATGGGGATGTATTTCCTGTTCTGCTGGATCACCATTGACGGGCAGCCCCTGATCCACTTCGACCTGCCCGCCCGCGAGTTCCACCTCTACGGCGCCACCTTCTATCCGAAGGATTTCTTCCTGCTCTCGGGGATGCTGATCATCTGCGCCTTTGGGCTGTTCTTCATTACCACACTGTTTGGCCGGGTCTGGTGCGGCTACACCTGCCCGCAAACCGTCTGGACCTTCATTTTCATGTGGGTGGAAGAGCGGATTGAAGGCAGCCGCAACAAGCGGATGAAGCTGGACAAGTCCGAGAACTCCCGTGAGAAGGTGGTCAAGAAAAGCCTGAAACACACCGCATGGCTGTTAATTGCCCTGGCAACCGGCCTGACGTTTGTGGGCTACTTCTACCCCATCCGCGAGCTGATTGCAGACCTGTTTACCCTGCAGGCCAACGGCTGGGCCTACTTCTGGGTGGCCTTCTTCACGGTCGCCACCTACCTCAACGCCGGCTGGCTGCGGGAGCAGGTGTGCCTCTACATGTGCCCGTACGCCCGTTTCCAGTCCGTGATGTTTGATCCCAACACCCGCATCGTGTCTTACGATCCGAGCCGGGGTGAACCCCGCGGCGGCCGCAAGAAAACCGCGGCCAAAGAGGAACTGGGGCTTGGCGACTGCATCGATTGCGGCCTGTGCGTACAGGTCTGCCCCACTGGCATCGATATCCGCGACGGCCTGCAGTACGAGTGCATCGGCTGCGCCCTGTGTATCGACGCCTGTGATAACGTCATGGACAAAATGAACTACCCCCGCGGGCTGATCCGTTATACCACCGAAAATGAGCTGGAGGGCAAAACCTCCAAGCTGCTCCGTCCCCGGACCTTCGGTTACGGCATTGTGCTTTCGCTGATGGTTTCCGCCATTATCTTTACCCTGTCCACACGGGTACCGGCGGAACTCGACGTACTGCGTGATCGCGGGGCCCTGTTCAATTACAACGGCCGGGGTTTGATCGAGAATTCCTATACCCTGAAAATAGCCAATATGTCGGAGGTTCCCCAAACCTACCAACTGTCGGTCAGCGGGCTGGACACCCTGACCTTGACCAGCAAGGCACAAGTTAACGTCGCCAGTGGTGAACACCTGTCGCTGCCTGCGGTCGTGGAAGTGGACCCTGAATCCATCCACGACACCAACAGCACCATCACCTTCACCATGCGGTCGCTCACGGACGAATCGCTGACCATTGAAACCGAGAGCCGGTTCGTTGGACCCAGCCAGTAATCGAACCTTCCGGTAGAATCCTGGTCACACCGCCGCCGGCCTTAGTGCCGGCGGCCTGATTTTTACCGGTAAACGCGTCACTACAGAGAATTCGTTATGAGCAATGACACCCCAGTCGCCCCCTGGTACCGCCAACCCTGGCTCTGGTTCCTTCTTTTCTTCCCCGCCGCCGCCATCATCTGGTGCATATTCATGATCACCATGGCAATTACCAGTGAAAACGCCATGGTGACGGATGACTACTCAAAGGAAGGAAAAAGCATCAACCTGGAACTGGCCCGCGACACCAAGGCGGTGGAGTTGGGCCTGGGCGCAGTTCTCGATTTCTCCGGCGAGCAGGAGATCCGGGTAACCATGTCCAGCGACAAGTCAGCGGTGTCCTACCCCTATCTGATCCTCAAGCTGTTTCACCCAACACTGGAAGAGAAAGACCGCACCATTCAGCTCAACCCGGTGTCTGAGCATGCCTACACCACCGCCATGCCTCGCGACATCAACGGTCGCTGGTACCTCGACCTGCGCAGCCCGGATAACGACTGGCGCCTGAAGGGTGAGATTCTGCTGCCCGCCGCAATGCCAATGGCCCTGGGGACGGCAGCCAGCGAGGACGGGTGATTCCATTGGATTGCTTCCACTGCGGCGAGCCAGCTGATGGCGACCCGCCGATCACCCTCGAACTGGACGGTGAGACCCAGCACTTCTGCTGCCTGGGGTGCCAATCGGTTTGCCAGACCATCCGTGCGGAGGGTCTGGACGGCTTCTATCAGCACCGGACCGCGCCCGCCGTCACACCACGGATTCTGTCTCAGACCGAGCTTGCCCAGTTGCGGGAGTTTGATCACCCGCTGGTGCAGCAAAGCTTTGTCGCTTCGGTCAAGGCGGGGCGCGAGGCTCAGCTGCTGATCGAAGGGATCACCTGTGCCGCCTGCATCTGGCTGCTGGAGAACCACCTTGGCCAGCGGCCGGGGGTGCAGTCCTTCACCGTCAACCACACCACCCAACGTGCCCGGCTGGTGTGGTCCCCCGACCAGGCCTCGCTGAGCGATCTGCTGATTGCCATCAACGAGCTGGGCTATCGCGCCCGCCCCTACCAGGCTGACGAGGCCGAACAGGCCCTGAAGGCGGAAAAGCGCTCCGCCCTGATCCGGCTCTGTGTCGCTGGCATCGCCACCATGCAAAGCATGATGCTGGCCTTCCCGCTCTACTTTGAGCTGATCAACAACCTCTCTCCCGAGTTTGTCCAGTTCTTCCGCTGGTTCAGTCTGCTGGTCGCCACGCCGGTCGTCTTTTACAGTGCCCGCCCGTTCTTTCGCAATGCCCTGCGGGACATCCGCAGTCGCCATCTGACCATGGACGTGCCCGTTGCGACCGCCATCGGCCTGGCCTATTCCGCCAGCGCCTGGGTAACGGTAGTCGGCGGTGAGGAAGTGTATTTCGAGTCGGTCTGCATGTTTACCTTCCTGCTGTCGCTGGGACGGTACATTGAAATGCAGGCGCGCTACCGGGCCGGTCTCACCGGCAATGCCCTTGCCGGGGTCCAGCCGTCCGTCGCTACCCGCGAAGCGGATGGCCAGAGCGAACTGGTGGCCACCCATGACCTGACCACCGGCGACATCATTCGGCTGAAGCCCGGCGAAACCCTGCCGGTGGACGGCGTCATCGTCAGCGGCCACTCCACCCTCAACGAAGCCGCGCTCACCGGCGAGTATCTGCCGGAAACCCGTCAGCCGGGTGATGCGGTCCATGCCGGCAGCGTGAATGGCGAGAATCCGCTGACCGTGCGGGTCGAGAAAACCGGCGCCAATACCCGTCTGTCGGGCATACTGCGCATTCTCGACCGGGTTCAGTCAGAGAAGCCGGCCATTGCCCGCATGGCTGACCGGGTGGCCGGCGTTTTTGTCAGCCGCATCCTGATCATATCGCCACTGGTATGGATCGGCTGGTGGCTGGCCGGTTCAGACCGGGCCTTCGATATCACCCTGTCGGTGCTGGTGGTAACCTGCCCCTGTGCCCTCTCACTGGCGACACCGACCGCCATTACCAGTGCAACGGTCAAACTTCGCAAGCTGGGATTCCTGCCCACCCGGGGACACACCCTGGAATCCCTGAACAACATCGATACCGTTGTTTTTGACAAGACCGGCACCCTCACCCAGGGCGAGCTGTCACTGGTACACAGCGAAACCATGGCCGCCCTGGACCGGGATACCCTGAACGGTGTCGCCGCCGGATTGGAGCAGGCCTCAGAGCATCCCATTGCCAAGGTGTTCCACCGCTTCCGCCCGTATCCCGTGACCGACATCCGCAACCACGTCGGCGGCGGCCTGACCGGCCAATGGCAACAGCAGTCCGTCGCCATCGGCCATCGCGAGTTCGTACAGGACCACACATCGGCCCCTTTGCCGGAAGTTGCTTCCCACCAGGGCATCGAGATCTGGCTGGCCTCAGACACCCAGGTGCTGGGGCGCTTCGTGCTGGACGACCAGCCCCGTGATGACGCCCGTGCCGCCATCGCCAGCCTGCAGCGACGGGGCATTCGCACCCTGCTGCTGAGCGGGGACCGCTCCGGCCATGTCGAGCATATCGCCCAATTGCTGGGCATTGATGAAGCCCAGGGCCAGGCCACACCTGAGGACAAGCTGGCCCGCCTGGAGCAACTGCGCGCCGACGGCCACAACATCATGATGGTGGGTGACGGTCTCAACGATCTGCCTTCCATGGCCGGCGCCGGAGTGGCTGTCGCCATGGGCAATGCCGCCGACCTCACCCAACTGCGGGCAGACGCTGTGCTGCTGAACGGCCAGCTCAGCCAGTTGGAGCAGGCCATCGATACCAGTCGCAAGACCCGTCGGGTAATCCGTCAGAACATGGCCTGGGCCCTTGGCTACAACCTGTGTGCCCTGCCACTGGCGGCCGCCGGTCTGATTCCACCCTGGCTGGCCGCCATTGGCATGTCCCTGAGTTCACTGGTGGTGGTAATGAATGCCCTGAGACTGGGCCGCCAGGACGATTCCGGCAACACCGAAACCACGCTGGTTGGCGTTAACCCTGCAGCCTGATACCGTCCCGGAAGAGGCTTTGAATACGAGGTGATAGTGTGGAAATCCTGCTGATACTGGTGCCGTTGACCCTGATCATCGTCGCCGTGGGCGCGATCCTGTTCTCATGGGCGGTCAAGAACGGTCAGTACGACGATCTGGAGGGCCCCGCCCACCGCATACTCTACGATGACGACCGCGATATGATTCCCGAGGATGTCCGTCCCGACGACAAGAGCCAGGCCGCCAAGCGAGAGGCCAGGGACGATGCCACCGACTCCTCCGAGGAGGAACCGAAAAGCTGATGGCGGCAGAGTTGTACCTCAGCTATTCCAGCGCCTTTCTGATCGGCTTTTTGGGCAGCACCCACTGTCTGGGCATGTGCGGGGGAATCAGTGCGTCCCTGTCCATGGCGCTGCCCGTGGGCCAGGGCTTTCGCTGGCGGCAGACCCTGATGCTGTTGGCATTCAACGCAGGCCGCATCGGCAGCTACATGCTGCTGGCCACACTGATCGCGCTGCTCAGCACCAACGCCGCCGCCCAGTGGGCACAGCTGGCACCGGTCCTGCGAACCCTGGCGGGGCTGCTACTGATCGTGATGGGGTTGTCGATGGGGCAATGGTGGCAGGGCATCCGCTACGTCGAACGACTCGGAGGACCGATCTGGAACCGGCTGTCGCCGCTGACCAAGCGCTTCCTGCCAGTTCATCACCCCGGCCAGGCCCTGGCTCTTGGCGCACTGTGGGGCTGGCTGCCCTGCGGCCTGGTCTACAGCACTCTGGGTTGGGCGGCCTTGCAACCGACAGTTACCACCGCGGCACTGACCATGGCCTGTTTCGGTCTGGGGACACTGCCTTCCATGCTGGCGACGGGCTTTGCCGCCAACAGCCTGCGACGACTGAAACAACAACGCACCTTCCGCCAGCTCTCCGGCATCCTGCTGATTGCTTTCGGAGTCTGGACACTGCCACTGGCTGGCCTGGTCTAGATAACTACCGTTCAGCGGCTATTCCGCATTTCCACTCAGTGCTGCCGTTACTTCGCCAGCGAAACGGCAGCACAATCAGATGTTGAGCACGTCCAGGCGACCGAAGTCTGGTGCTTCCGGCTCAACGTTGCCAACCGCAGCCGATCCTGTCCGGCGCTCCCCGTTCCGGAAATCAAACAGCTCGGTATCCGCCAGATGGGACGGCTCAACGTTGCACAGGGCCCGGAACATGGTCTCCAGCCGGCCGGGATGCTGCCGGTCCCAGCCCTGCAGCATGTCCTTGATCACCTGACGCTGCAGGTTCTCCTGGGAACCACACAGGTTGCAGGGAATGATGGGAAACTCCCGCAATGCGGCATAACGGGCGATGTCCTTCTCTCGAGCGTAAGCCAAGGGGCGGATCACCATATTGCGGCCATCGTCGCTGTGCAGCACCGGCGGCATCGACTTCAGCTTGCCGCCGTAGAACATGTTGAGGAACAGGGTTTCCAGCATGTCGTCACGATGGTGACCGAGGGCGATCTTGGTAACGCCGTGCTCTTCCGCAAAATTATAGAGAATGCCGCGCCGAAGCCGTGAACAAAGCCCGCAGGTGGTCTTCCCTTCAGGAACTTTTTCTTTAACAATACTGTAGGTGTCTTTCTCAATGATGTGGTATTCGATCCCCAGCTTGGCCAAGTAGTCTGGCAGTACCTCTTCCGGGAAACCCGGCTGTTTCTGGTCGAGGTTGACGGCGATCAGCTCAAACGACACCGGTGCGCTCTTCTGCAGATTCAGCAGGATGTCGAGCATGGCGTAGGAATCCTTGCCGCCACTGAGGCAGCACATGACCTTGTCACCGGCCTCGATCATCGAGAAATCGGCGATGGCCTGCCCCACTTCCCGACGCAGGCGCTTTTGGAGCTTGTTCAGCTCAAGCTTCTGCTTGCGGTCGGCTTCCCCCCGCAATTCGGTCTGGGATTCAGACGGGTCAGTGGTGGAAGCGGTTTCAGGCATGATGGCATCGGACATAGCGAACAACACATACAGTAAGAAAAAGTGAGCGAGCATTATACGCACGCCACCAATCCAAGGACAGGATGCAACCATGAATATGATGAAGACGCCCTCCCGGGTTCCAGGCAAGCGCGAAATCAACCGCATCAACAACCGCAACGCCATCCTCACCGCCGCCCGCGAATGCTTCCGTGAAAAAGGCTTTGAGAACACCACCATCCGCGACATCGTCCGCCGCACCCCGCTGGCGGCCGGCACCTTCTACAACTATTTCGCCAGCAAGCAGGACATCTTCATCGCACTGCTCGAGGACTTTCTGGAGCAGCTCAACCGCAATCTCAGCGAACAGCGGCAGGCCGCCAGTTCCACCGAGGACTTCGTGCGCTCCACTTACCTCGCCCTGTTCCAGGCCACCGCCGACGATCCGCTGGTGTATGAGCTGGCCCATCGCAATGACCAGGCCATCAAGGAACTGTTTGGGTCCGGCGTACTTGGCCTGGCAATGCGCTCCCTGGAGCAGGATGTGCGGGGCGCCATCGACCAGCAGCTGCTGCCTGAAGTCGATGTCGAATACCTCTGCGCCGCCTTCTTCGGCGTTGCCTATGAGCTCAGCCTGCGGGTGGCCCGACGAACCCACGATGACGAGGCTTCCAGCCAGCACGAGCCCGAACAGGCCGCCCACTTCGCCACCGCACTGTTTCTCGGCGGCATGGAGCGAATGGCCACGCTGCAATAGACCGGACCATCATCCCTGGCTTAACCTAGAGCGATGACTTCCGAATCCTTGCAAACCCGATCAACACTTGAGCAGGAACAGCTGGAGCCTTTGCAGTACCAGGTCCAGCACCTGCTGGTGGCACTGGAGACCATTCTGCGCCAGTCCCCAAGTGCGCATTCCGAGCTAACGCTGATCCGTACTCTGCAGGCGCGCCCCTGGAACCTGATTGGCGATGTCGACTACAGCGACCCGGCCCGCCTGTTTCCCGTTCATTTTCTGCTGTTTCATTCGCTGTACCGACTACGGGACGAGCTGTCTCCCCAGGGCTGGAAGCTCGACATTTCCCCTCTGTCCATTCGGCTGCAGCCGACCGATGTGGTGGGCGGCCAGGGGCTGCCAGACCATGGCGATACGTTGCGAAGCTACTACCTCGACCTGAACCACTGCCTGGTCTCGGACGATGCGGTCTATCGGATGATGGACGCGTTCTGGTCGGGCCAAAGCCAGGCCTCACCGGCCCATGACGAACTGCGGATGGCCGCCGAGGTTCTGGGGTTCGAAGCGGTACCCACCGAGCTACCACCGGTCAAGCAGCGTTTTCGTCGCGAGGTTATGAAGGCCCACCCGGATCGTGGCGGCAACGTTGAGCGGGTACAGGAACTCAATCATGCCTTTGCGGTCTTCAAAACCCACTTCCGAGACAGCAGGTAAGCCGACAGCATGCAACTAACGCGAAAGTCACATCCGTGGCGCTGGCCAACCGCACTGATTCTGGCACTGGTTACCCAGGTCAGTTCGGCCGACCTGACCGTGCTGCAGTACCATCACATCAGCGCCACCACACCGGCGGCCACCAGCACCACACCCGAGCTATTCGAATCCCAGTTGCAGACCATTGCCAACGCGGGCCTGGAGGTAGTGGAGCTGGAAGCGGGAACCCGGGCAGCACTGGCGGGAGAGCTCAACGAGACCCAGCAGGTTGCAATTACCTTCGATGACGCCTACCGCTCAGTGCTGGACGTTGCCGTACCGCTACTGCAGCAACGCCAGTGGCCGTTCACGATTTTCATAAACACCGAGGCGGTTGGAGCAAGTGGGCACCTGAGCTGGCCAGAGCTTGCAGAGCTGGCCCGGCAACCGGGGGTTACCCTGGCGAATCACAGCCACGATCACGGCCACCTGGTTCGGCGCCCGCAGGAAAGCCACACGACTTGGCGTCAGCGGGTGGATCACAGCCTGGATACCGCCCAGCGGACGCTGGAGCAGGAACTGGGGCAAACGGTGCCCCTGTTCGCCTACCCTTATGGCGAGTTCAGTGCCGAGCTGGAGGAACTGCTGGAAACGCGAGGCTGGCTAGCCTACGGGCAGCATTCCGGGGCGATTGGCGAGGGCTCGGGTCGCACTCGTTTGCCGCGCTTCCCCATGGCCAACCGTTACGGCCAGCCAGACGCGCTACCCGACAAGCTGCACAGCCGCGCCTTTCCGCTTGATCATGGCGAGCTTCCGGACGGCGTGGTGGAGAGTAACCCACCAACGCTGGCGCTGGCGCTGCCAGATGCCTTTGACGCCAATCGCCTTGGCTGTTTCGCCTCGGGACAGGGACGGATTGCTGTCGAACAGACCGCCAGCGACGTCCGCATACAGGCAGCAGAGCCGTTTACCAGCCGGCGCTTTCGTTACAACTGCACCTACCCGGCGGGCAACGGTCGCTTCTTCTGGCTGTCCCAGCCCTGGCTGGATCTGACCCGTCCCGAGGACTGATCAGAACGGCTCGATGCGCTGCAGGCTGAGGGTTCCGGTTCCCTGATGGGGTATCGCTTTGGGGCCGCGTTTGGTCTCGGTGACGGTCTGCCCGTCCCGGTCCTCGGGGCGGTCGTAGATCAGCAGCCAGCGCTCATCGGCGGCAGCCGCAACGGGTACCCGAATCTCCAGGTAGCCATGCCGATACCAGGTCTCCGGCACATACTCCGCCACCAGATCGGTCATCACCCGCAACGGCCGGAGGTCCCGGTCCAGAAACGCCATGGAGGGCACGTACAGACCATCCATGGCAAAGGATCGCAACCGCAGTCCATAACCACTTCGCCCCGGCACCTCCGGTAACTGAACCAGGCGGTAATGGCTATCGCCAGACACGAACCCGTGGCTTGGTCCATCCTGGTCAATCACCACCCGGAATTCACGGTCTGGCTGCCACGCCACCGACTGGCTCTGGTCCAGATCCTGGCAGCAGGCTTGTGCCCAGGCGGTCAGAGGATCAATGGATGATGGCGCCAGGCCGAGAACCGCAAGCGCTTCCGGATTGGCCTGGGCGGTTTCAGGGTTGCGATCAGAACGAATCACCGTTGCCGGTGTCCACTGGGGCGCCCGATCGGCTGCTGTCGCCGTCAGTTCACGGGTATCCGGCTGATAGTGACTGACCCGCAGATTGCCCTCAGCATCACGCCATGTGAAATAGGGGCCAGACTCCCCTTCTCTGACAAATCCCCGCTTTGCCAGCTCATCGCCATCAGGGTAGTTGTCCAGGGTGTACTCACCGTCTTTGGCATCTGCAGACACGGCAGCACCCGAACTGACGTCGGTACCAGAGCCTGGTGTCATGCCCGGCCCGACATTCTGATCCGCCGGTTGTGAGGAAGCGCTGCTGGTCAAACGGGGTTCAGGTTGCTGACCGCCAGGCTGTGCTGGTTGCTCTCCCTCGCTGGCCGACTGGGCGGCCAGGGTCTCGATGGGCACCGCATCGCGCTCATCCCGGATCGGACTCTGACGCACCCGCCCCTGCTCATCCACCCAGGTAAAGTAGCGCTCCCCGTCTCCCTGGGGTGCGGCACCCTGGCATCCGGCCAGCAGCGCGGAAACGGCTGCCAGCAGGCTGGCACGGACAGCCAGCCGAATGGAACATGCAGACTTCATGGCGAATTGCCCTTGCGTTGGCACCCCGGGCGGCTCAGAACTTGGTTCGGAAGCTCAGACCGGCCATCACCACCCGGAGGGAGGTCTTGACGTCGAGACCGGCATACGGGTTGTAAATGATGTTGGTTATGTTGTCACAGTTCAGGTTGCAACTGGAATCCGCCGGAATGCTCTCCACCGAATGGAGATAGCTGAGGTTCATGTCAATTTCGGTGTCTTTATCCCAACGGTAGCCCATACCCACGCTGTAGAGGTTGGCACCACCAAAGGGCGCCATAACCTGACGCTGGTCATCGGGAATCACCGAATCCCGGATTTCCACCCCGGCACGCAGGTCCAGTCGTGAGGAGGCGTGGTATTCCACCCCGAATGCCCAGTTCCACTGATCCTTGAACCCCAGGGGCAACCGCAGGCTGCTGGGTGTGGCGTTCTCCGGTGACAGTATCCGCGCCGCGTTGAGGAATTCCAGGTTACGGTCGAAGCGGAACTCGAACGCATCCCACTGTTTGTAGTCAGTCCAGCCAACGTCCACGTTCAGTGTCAGTTTGGGATGCACATCGAAGCTGATACCAGTCTGGAAGTGCTGGGGATAGACCAGATCCATGGACACGTTCCCCGCCTCTCTCGGCGCCCCGGAAGGCAGACTGAGAATTGCCGAGGTAATCGCCCCCAACACCGAACTGTTGAGTCGCTGCCAGAATCCGACCCAGTTTTCGGTGTACTCGATCTCAAAGGTCCCCTTGAGATTCATGTCCGCTTCCGAGGTGTAACTCGCCCCCCAGCTGAACCAGTCCCTCGGCTCCCAGGTTACCCCCACGGCGTAGGTCGGCGACAGAGTTTCCTGCACGTTGATGTTAAGCGCGCCGATGTCGTCCCAGGGGCCGACGTTACCACCACACAGGGCAATCCACGGCTGCAGCGGTTCGTCGCCGGTCTCACAGCTGAAGGCGTCCTGCAGAATCTCCGCTACCCCCAGCAACATATTGGGAGCCCGCATGTTCTGGTCAGCGGCGATCCCCATGTGAGAGAGGTGGATACCCAGGCCGACCGCCCAGTCATCGTTGATCTCGTACGCCACGGTCGGCGACAGGTAGGTGGTTCGTTGCAGTGCTGTTGCCCGGGGCTGGTAGCGTGCCGGATCGTCGCCATCACGATAGAAACCGGCGGCCATAGGCAGATAGAAGGCATTACCGAAGGTCAGCTTGGAGCCCGGTGGCTTGATACTTATGCCCGCCGAGGGCGCCATCGCAGGTCCTGGAGGCATTCTGAGGATGCCGTAGCCAGGCACGTACAGCGCGACGTTGTTGGTGTGGCTGTGGCTGTTGGCGACCGGGTCCCGCTGTTTACCCGTCAGCGGGTCGGTTTCCAGGCCATCGATACCGAAGATTTCATAGCCTTCCGGCGCGATGAAATCGGCATCAATGTCCAGATAGATCGCCATCAGGTTCACTTCCAGCTGACGATCATCCAGCTTGGCGAGGCCCGCGGGGTTGTAGTGAATCGCCATCACCCCTGGCGGATCGGCGGTGACTGCGTTGCCCAGCGCCAACGCCTTCGGGTGAATGGTCAGGTTCTGGGCCATCTGCGCCTGGGCGCCGCAGGACAGCGCCGAGGCGACCATCATCCCGAGAATTCGTTTGTTGCGGCTCAACATTGCCATGAAATCCTTCCCTTCCCGTGTCACGTCAGTGGCGTCAATCAGTCCTTGAGGCCAGCGATGTTAATGGGCAGGGAAATCCCCAGAGAGAAATCCGGCGCGTCTTCTGTCAGGCCAATTCCAAGGCTGGTGTTGACGATGGTGGTATCGCTCACCCGGGTCCCCAGCGACATGCTCAGGAAGCCGGTCACTTGGTCCTGGGCCACCGCCTGCGAGCCGTCACTGAAGAAAAGCTGGGTTTCGTCGGAATAGCTGACCTGCGCGGACACGCTCAGGGAGATATCGTAAGACAGGGAGTAGGCAAAACCGGCGGAGCCGGACAGACCAAAGCCCGGGTCTACCTCCTCCAGCAACCGGGCACCGCGAACCTGGTTCAGACCGGACGCGGTCATATTGTAGGAAAGGCTGGTGGAGCCGAACACCACCACCGGGTCCAGCACTTTCGACAAGCTGGCGCCGCCAGAGAAGGTGTAATAGCCACTGCCCGTGGACAACTGGTCGTCAATATCGATTTCGTAGGGGCTGACGCCGGTCTTGCTGGAGAAGGTTCCGAACATGGTGATCGACACCTTGCCAGGAACATAGGCCAATGGTTGCCAGCGAGCGGTAAAAGAAACATCACCAAGATCGTAGGCACTCAGTTCATCCTGGGTATCGTACTTCACCACCAGGGGAACCCGGGCACCGACAGTAAGATTGTCCAGCAGGCCGAAATCGTAGCTGAACGCATTGGTAAAACTGTGGGTTGCGGAGGGGACAATATCCAGGTTGCGTACCGAGCCGTCGGAAATCTCGATATCGAGCCGCTGGTCACCGGTGTAGGAATAGTCCAGCGAGTAGTTGAGGGAATGACTGCCCTGTTTCTGCAGGGAGTAGTTCTTTTCCGCCGCCTGGAACACCTCCTCCAGTTGCTGGGATGCGTCCTCATCGCCTGCCTGTTGCGCCAGGGCCTCCCTGGCCCGGTCCACGTTCTCCTCCTGTGCCGCGGCCATGGCAGGCACCAGCCCGGCCACTGACCACAGGATACATCCTCGCACGAACCAACGATTCATCCCAGCTCCCTATTTTTTACTTATAGTGTGCTCTGGTGCCCGCCAAAGCTGGGCGGGCCGAATTAATTGCGACGGTAGTGCAGCTGTTTGCGGGTGTTTTCCACACTGCCGTCCGGATTGTTCTTCTGTCGCTCCAGGAGATTCTGGATGCGTCTTTCGGTCGCTTCATGGAACGCCGGTATCTGCTGTCTCGCCAACAGCGTCATTGTCTGGTCATCAACAAAACGTAGATCTTCTTCTTTTAACTCAAGGGAATCAAAGGGTTTTTCGCTTCCCGGGAAAACAATGAACAGAACATTGTCATCCCACTTCTCTTCAAACTGGGCCAGAGTAAAGGAAATATTGCCCACCGAAGGGTCGGCCAGGTAGACACGACCGTCCCTGATCGCCCGCAGGACCACAAAGTGCTTGAAACCGGCGTGGTGTATGGGAACGATGGCGGGGTGGTCGAGGTCCAGAAGATCATCAACGGTGGCCCGGAAGCCGCCGGAGGGATAGCCAAGGGCGGTAACCAGGCGCTTCATATCCAGCATGGAGAACGCCCGTCGCTCGACGATGCGCTCACTCTCGCCGTAATGCAGCAACCCCTCCATCACCTGACGCTCGTTCAGGTTGCGGCCCAGGTAATACGCCAGCACCGTGGTGAGGGCGGCGCTGCCGCAGCTGTAGTCGTAGGCCTGGCGGACGATGTTGCGGTAACGCTGCTCGACCAGGGGTTCCACCACCACGTCGGTGCGAAGATCCACCGGCCCGGGATCAACGTTCTGTTCGATAACCACAACCCCGCGCTCATGGGGCTCGACAACCGTCGCCTCATGCACCATTGCCAAGGTCATGATGGAGCCTGCCATTACCAGCAACATGATTAAGAGAATACCCCGCAGTTAAATGCAGCCATCGCATCAACCTTCCACGATGACCAATGGGTCGCGGCACCACGCCCCGACAGGAAAAAGCCACAATACCGGCGGTGTTGGTTTGCCGACAAGAAATCTATTGTCGTTTGAATAATCCGGCAAACCGCCGTTACATCCTGTTACGCCAAGATACCTGAATCACACAGGGGCTAAAGATAACTGTTCCTCAAATCTATCCCTGCAGAAGAGGCCGCCGGCAAGGATTCTGAGAACTGGTTCATGGCCTACGGTAATGGCCCGAATCGCTGTTCCCGGCAATGAGTTAGCGAGCCTCGTATCAAGCATCAGACGTCGAAGGGACCCTACCACAGGTACCCAGGCGATCGAGCTGACGATTGTGCCATCGACCCAGCGTCAGCAGTGCCAGTATTGCGCCGACCAAGGCAAACGCCATATCCGATTGAGTGTCCCAGACATAACCCTGAGTACCCAGGAAAGACTCCGCCGCTTCGTCGCTCATTAGCGCCACCCACCACTCGATCAACTCATAGAAGGCACTCAAGGCAAGGCAGAAGCAGACAATAAAAAACACCCGCCAGCGGGATGACGGGATCACCGCCCGTCGCAACAGAATTTCACGTGCGACCAGGGCCGGCACGAACCCCTGAAGGAAATGCCCCAGTTTGTCGTAGTGATTGCGGGATAGCTCAAACTGGTCACGGATGAAATCAAACAACGGCACCTCGGCGTAGGTGTAGTGGCCACCGACCATCAGCACCACACAGTGGATGAGAATGAGCACGTAGACCAGCGGCGTCAGTGCAAAGCGCTGACGGGTGACCGCCAGCATAAACGCCCCCAACACCGCGGGTGCAACCTCAAGGCCCCAGGTCAGGGTGTCCTTGGGGTTGATACCGGACCAGACCAGAACCGCCAGGAACACACCGCTCCATAGCCAGACCGGCCAGTCAGCCCAGGCCTGCATCCGGGCAGAAGGCTGTTCAGCGGGCACGGACCGGATCTCCTTCGCTCAGGTCACGGTCGGGATGACGCACCACCCGCTCACCGGACGCCAGCCCCTGCTCGATCACCGTCATCAAGCCATTACCCGGGCCGGTCTGCACCGGGCGCAGCCGGGCGATGCCATCACTCACCACAAATACCCCCTGACCGTTGTCGACATGGAATACCGCCGATGCGGGCACCTGAAGCTGGTCTTCACCGTGCCAAAGGATGAACTCGGCATCCACCCGATAGCCATCCCCCAGCGCTGACCACAGCTGCCTCGGCGAGGCTAGGTCGACAATTACCTGCACCCGGCGCTCCTCCACCCCAAGTGCCGAAACTTCCTCGAAGCCCACTGGCTCCACCCGGTGCACCCGGGCATCCAGCACATCGCCGCCCCACCCGGTCAGCTCCACCGCCATGCCCGGCGACAGTTTGACCGCATCAAAGCTGAGCACCTCGACAACCACCTCCAACGCCGCTGGGTCGCCGACCTCCACCAGGGGATCACCAGCGCTCACCACGCCCTCATGTTCCCGCTTCAGGCCCAACACCGCGCCTTTGATCGGTGATCGCACCGCCACCTGATCGAGAATCTCCCCCTGCGGGGCAGCACCTGCGGAGATATCAAGCCGGGTTCTGGCGGCGGCCAGCTCGTGAACCGCCACCTCCTGCCGGAAGCGCGCGGAACGCACCACCGCCTGGGCCCGGGAAGTGGCGGCGCGTGCCTGTTGCAACTGCTCATCAGAGACAAAGCGGGACTCGGTCAGCGACAGCAGACGCTTATAGTCGCTGGCTGCCAACTCGGCATCCGCCTGGGCCGCACTCACCTCCTGGCGCACCGACTCCAATGACGCTTCCGCGGCCTTGACCCGAGCCTGTGCTTCGGCCCGGCTGCGGGCATCCAGAACACTGACCGGCAACGGGTCCACCGAACTCAGCGGCTGCCCGGCGGTCAGGGCATCGCCAACATCCAGGTCAATACGGTGCAGATAACCGTTGACCGGAGAGGACACCACGTAGCGATCTTTCACTCGCGTCCGCCCCTCCTCCACGATGGTGACACGGAGTGGCCCGGAGCTGGCTTCCACCAGATCCACCCAGCGCGGGTCCGGTCGTGAGGCCAGCCAGATGGCCAACAGCACCAACACAGCCAGCACACTCCAGAACAGCCAGCGGCCCTTTGATTTCATCGTTTACTCCCTCTTACGGCCGTTCCGGCCCATATCCACATCATGCTATTCCCGGGTTTTCAAAGCTGAGACCAGATCCAGCCGGCGTAACCGACGCCAGGCAACCCAGCCCGAGGCCAGCGCCGACAGGAACACCACCAGAGCCGCCAGCGCCAGGGTGCGCGAGGAGATGACCAGCGGAATACGATACAGCTCAGTTTGCAGCGCGGTCACCATCGCCAGCGCCAGACCGCTGCCCAGCAGCCAGCCCAGCGGAATGCCCAGCAGGATGATGACCGCCAGCTCCCCCAGCAGGATGTGGGAGACATCGCCCAGGCCGTACCCCAGCACCCGCAGGCTTGCCAGCTCACGGCTCTTCTCTGACAGCGAGATCCGCAGGGTGTTGTAGATCACCCCAAACGCAATGATGCTGCCAAGAACGCCATTGAAGAAGGTGAAGGTCAGGAAGGTCTTGCCCAACGTGTCGTTGAAGCTGTCGAGGGCGGCCTGCCTCAGGTTGGTGGCCATAACCCCCGGCATAGTACGGAACAGCCGGTAGCTGTCTTCAGCCCGCTCCGGGTCCAGAGTCAGCAGCACCTGATCCACCACCGGCCCTTCCCCCAGCAGGCGATTCATCGCCGGTAAGGCCATATAGGCCCCCACCCCGAGGTACTCGCTGGTGATGCCGGCCACCGTCACTGCCAGTTGCCGGCCACGGCCATCCAGCACCGCCACCTCCAGGACATCACCGGTCTCCACCGCCAGCTTGGTTGCCAGAAAGTCGGTGAGCAGGACGCCCCCCGGTGGCACGCTGACCGGCTGGCTGCGGCGATCAAGAACCCGTTGCAGGCGAGCCGCCTCCGGCAATCCGGACAACGCGGTACGCCAGCGCCGGTGACCGTGGATCAGCTCCACCGCAACCGACCGCCGGCCCTCGGCGTAACGTATACCCGGTTGCCGCACCAGGCTGTTGATCGCCGCCTGGTTGACCGGATCGGTCAGGCTCAGCGTGACATCCTGTCGCTGCGCCAGGCTGAACTGGCTGTGGACCATGGTGGTGACGGAATCGAACTGAAAATTACCCACCATCACCACCGCCGTGGCCATCGCCACTCCGAGCACTGCCAGCAGTGTACGGCCGGGATGACGACTGAGTTGACGCAGAATCATCCGCGACGGTTGACTCAACCGCACCAGGTTCAGCAGCCGGTCCACAAACCCCAACTGGAAACGTTCCGGTACCGGTGGACGCATGGCTTCAGCCGGCGGCAGGCGCGCGGCCCGGGCGATGGTACGCCAGCTGCCGAGCCAGGTAACAGCCAGAACCAGAGCGGCAATCGCCATGACCCACCGGGGGTCCAGTCGAAACAGCAGCGACGGGAAGCGGTAGAACTCCATATACAGCTCTCCCATGCCCCGGCCCAGCCAGATTCCCAGCGCACAACCGATCGCCACCCCCAGAGTGGCAATCACCAATACCAGTTGACCGTAATGCCAGGCAATGGTCCGGTTTTTGTAGCCGAAGGCCTTGAGCACCGCAATCAGATCCCGCTGGGTGGCGATCAGCCGGCTCACCACTACGTGCAGCAGAAACATCGCCACCGAGAGGAAGATCACCGGAAACACCACGGCCATGGTCTTGAGCTGGTTCAGTTCGTCCGTGAGGAACCGGTGGGAAGGATGATCCGCCCGGGCGTAGGCGCCGGTACTGCCATAACGTGCCAGCAGTCGGTCGACAGCTTCGATCACCTGCTGCGGGCTGAGGCTGCCATCCAGGCGCAGGGCGACACTATTGAAGGCACCGGTCATATCCATTGCGGCGGCCATGGCACGACGAGACAGCCACAACACACCGTAGCGCTGGTAGTCCGGCAACAGACTGCCCGGCGGAATCAGGTAGACAAACTCGGGCGACTCCACCACCCCGACCACCCGCAGCACCTGCCAGCGTCCGTTGATCACCGCTTCCAGTGAGCTGCCGGGCACCAACCGATGAGTTTCAGCGAACCCGGCCAGCACCGCCACCTCATTGTCCCGCGCCGGGTCGGGCAGCCGCCCCGCCCTCAGGTGCAGGGCGTTCACGCCAGACCGCCCCCCCTCAGGCAGCGACATCATGCGGGCCGTGATCGGCTCATTCATGCCGTCCACCGCAAGCTTGGCACCACCTTCAATTCGCGTCGCCGCCTCTTCCACACCCGGAAGCGCCGCCAACGCCCGCTCAACGTGGCCGGGGGCCCGCTTCAGCGAGGCAAACACGTCACCAAAGCGGTAATCCTGATAGTACTGCTGCTGAGTGGCAATCAGGGAACCGTAGTTGACCAGGGCCATCAGACAGACCGCAACACCCCCGGCCACCACCAGCGCGATCGCCAGTGCCTGGCTACGCAGTTGCCAGAGTTCCCGTCTGAGTTTTGTCTGCAGCACCGACATCGCGTCACCACTTGATCGCTGACGGATCGCAGCGCTCGTCGTTGCGATACTCGCCACTGATCCGCCCATCCGACAAGGTCAGGACACGATCCGCCATCCCTGCAATGGCAGCGTTGTGAGTGATGATCACGGTGGCCGTACCGGTATCCCGATTCGCCTTGGCAAGCGCCTCCAACACCAGGGTACCGGTGGCCGAATCCAGCGCCCCGGTGGGTTCATCACACAACAGGACATCCGGGCGTTTAGCAATCGCTCTTGCTATCGCCACCCGCTGCTGCTCGCCACCGGAAAGCTGGGCGGGAAAGTGGTCCAGTCGTTCACTCAGGCCGACCAGGGCAAGGGCCGCTTCTGGCGTCATCGGGTGGCGGGCGATTTCTGTGACCGCAGCAACGTTTTCCCGGGCAGTCAGACTGGGAATGAGGTTGTAGAACTGGAACACAAAACCAACGAAATCTCGGCGGTAACGGGTCAGTTCGCGATCACTGGCGCCGGTCAACACCAGGTCGCCGTAGCGAACGTCGCCGTTGGTAGCCACATCTAGCCCGCCCAGGATATTCAGCAGGGTCGACTTACCGGACCCCGAAGCGCCCAGCATCACCACCAGCTCACCGGCACTGAGTTCAAAATCCACGCCGCGCAGGGCATGAACGGCCACCTCTCCCTGCTGGTAGACCTTGGTTACGCCACGGGCGGAGAACACCACCGATCCGTCGGACATTCGCTTTCCTTAATCTGGATACGGCCGTTTCAGACCTGTTCAGCGCATTTTACACACAAGGTGGTGTAAGGAAGTATCTGCAGGCGGCGGGGATCAATCGGGTGACCGCAGCGCTCACAGTCATCCCCTTCTCCGGCGTCGATCCGTTCCAGGGCATGCTCGACCTGGGACAACTCCAGGCGGGATTCCTGCTCCAGGCCGTCGACCACCTCATCGTTCTGGGTCTCTACCGCCTGCTCTTCGAAATCCCGGTTAATGGCGCCGTCTTCCCGACGCTGGTGGGCCTGCAGCCGCCGCAGGCGTGCCTGCAGGTCGGCCTTCAGGGTTTGCAGTTCCGTTTTGCGGTCGGTCATAGCGTCTCTCCCACAATTGATCTGATTGGCCGCGAACCCGTCATGCGGATCGGCGCGTCATTACGATGCCCCTGATTAAAGGACAGTAACGTTTTAACAAGCATATGCCCGCCCCGGGATTGATGCCCGTCAAAGCGTGGCTAATCAGCGTGCGCAACAATGGCTTTCACAGTGAAGGAGTTATCAGCAAAGCTCCGATCGTGTCACACACAACAACAGCCGTCTCCCACGTCTCCCTTTCTGACAGGGTATTGGAGCATAACGACCATGGATAATGATTTGATCGACAGTGTCCAGGAAAAATCCCGCCAGTTGGTTGAGCGGGCCACACTGTTTAATGAAACGCTGTTTGAACAGTTCACCAAGGCCACTGAACTGCAGGTGCTGGTATTCCGCCGTTACGCGGATGCCGCCGTAGAGCACGCCCGCAAGGTCTCTGAAATCCAAGACCTTGAAGACTACAAGGCGTTCTCGCAGGAGCAGGCGGAGGCGTTCAAGGCCATGAGCGAGCAGTTCAATGACGACTGGGAAGCCTGGCAGGAGTACTTCAACACCACCCGCCAGCAGCTTCACGACATTCTGGAGCTGGAAAACCGGTAGGATCGCCTGATCTGCGGTCAGTGAGTCGCGCCCTCGCTGACCTGAAACAGCCCCGTCAGGTGTTTGAGTTTGTGGGCGGCACTGTGGGTCAGCCTGGAGCTGTCCTCCAGTTCCGCAATGACCCGGTTCATCTCACCTGCGCTGCTGGCGACACTTTCAGTCTGGGCACTCTGGACGCCGTTGGTTTCAGCAATTCCTTCGATGGTGCGGAACAGCCGCTCCACCATCTGGGTCAATTCGTCGCTGTCCTCGGCGGCGGCTTCGGTCTGCGCCAGTCGACGGGCCATGTCCGCCATGCCATCTTCCATGGTTTGTACCGCTCTCCGGGTTTCTTCCTTGACCCGCAGCAGTCGCTCACCGATCTCCTCCGTGGCCTGGGACGTCCGACTGGCCAGTTGACGAACCTCGTCGGCTACCACCGCAAAGCCACGACCGGATTCCCCGGCCCTTGCAGCCTCAATGGCGGCGTTGAGCGCCAGCAGATTGGTCTGGGCGGCAATGTCATTGATCACTTCCGCGGTTTTGCTGATCTCATCGGTGCGGCTGTTGGCCGCACGAATGCTCTCGGCTGAGCGATCAATCACGTCCCGCAGCCCCCGGGTCTCCTCACTGACCCGGGCATATTGCTCCTGGGCGCGGGCGACCACCAATTGCAGACCCGATCGCATGTTGGCTGCCGTTTCCGAAGCCTCGTCGATTTCACCTTTTTGCTGGTTGGCACCGGCAAGCATCTGTTCGATGTCGCCGCTGACCTGGCGAATCCGCTCATCGGCAAAGCGGTTCTGCGACATCAACTGTTCACTGGCGGCTCGGGATTCGGTGGCCAATCGGATCACCTGGCCGACCATCCCATCAAGACTGTCGATAAAGCTGTTGATCCAGCGCGCCAGGTCACCGGTTTCATCCCGGGCCATGGTGGCAAGATCCAGACGCTGACGCAGGTTACCGCCGCCCTCCGCGATGTTGCGGATCACCTCCGCCATGGTCGATAGCCGCCGGGCCAATGGCCTGGCCATGGACGCCCGGAACAACAGCACCGCGACCAGGGCCACCCCGGCGTTCACCGCTGCTTCCAGCCACAGTGGCACTGCCAGCGCCGCCATCGAGACATTGGCCAACCACATCAACACCACCATCAGGGCAAATCGGCTGGTCAACCGATAGCCCAGGGAGCGTTTGCGATAGACCTCTTCCAGATCCCCCTCACACATCATGCCCCAGCGGTCCGGCGACCCGGGTACCTGGAACGTTACCCCTTTGCCGATGACCGGTATATGGCGATAGTCGGAATACCCTGGATACTTGACGTAGAGGTTCTCCCCCCTGGCAATGGTTTCGCGGACGCCCGGGTGCAGTTTGCCGGTGGCAGGATCGGTAAAACGGATTTCGAACTCGGTGTGCTCGCGAATGCGCACGGTACCAAATCCGGTATCGATTCCGTCCTTGAGGTTGTCGCCATGACTGAACGTGGCGTCTTCGAAGCGGGATCGGGACAATGCGGTGCCCGGTGGGATCGTCGGATCGAAATGGCTGTCGATCATGAACAGGTAGTTATCGCCGGACTCCTCGAAAACATGCCCCGCCTCCCGCTGGATCAGGTCGCTCATTACGTCGTTCGGCACCCGGGCACACAGCACCGCCGGCTTGCCGTCAGCAAGCTGTATCGGTTGATAGAACATGAGGGTAACGGCGTCGTGAAAACGGGACGTGGTCGCACCCAGGGACTGGGTCACCGGGTCCCGATAGGGACCATGCAGGAAAGGCGCCTGGACACCCCGCGCAACCGCCGTTGGTGGCAGATCACGGGTGCCGACCCGGTTGCTCACGGTCGACGCCAGCACCTCACCACCGCTACTGACAATGGCCAACTCGGAAATCTCCCGCAGCCGACTGTCGGTGGCCGTCAGAATGGCCCGCGCGGGCTCCAGGGGCAGGCTGTCCAGGCTCTCTGCCATGCCACGAAGGAACGTCCACTTGTTCTCGGCCCAGGCAATCAGCGCCTCTCTCCGGGTGCGGGCAATACTCTCGAAAATCTGTTCATTCACCGGGTAGCTGTCCTGGTTCAGGTAGCAGGACCATGCCATCCTGACCTTGCCCATCGCCCCAAACCAGGGCAACCATCCCCGCTCCCGATCACTCAGGTTCATCGCATCGCTGTGCAATCTCATTGCTCTTACCTCCTGGGCGGTACTGCAGACCGACAGACCCCGATGCCTGTCGGCGAACTTCGATACCAGTTAGGAAGCAATCTTTGCGCCTGATTTTGTGAACTGGCTCACAGCGCAATTTTGGGGCGTCGATGAGCCTGATCTGCCGTGAGGCATGTCGCCAGAGCACCATAGATGTGCAGAAAGAAAAAGAGCGCACCAACAAGGCGCGCTCTTTCACTTTTCAAGCCCCGACTGCACCAGGCCAGCAAAATGCCGGATCAGACTTCCTTCTGCAGGTGGCCGGCATGGAAGCGCAGATGCTCCTCGATAAAGCTGGCGATGAAATAGTAGCTGTGGTCGTAGCCTTCATGCTGGCGCAGTGTCAGCGGATAACCGCTGTCTTTCGCCGCTGCCAGTAGTGCCTCAGGCTGCAGCTCCCGCTCCAGGAAGCTGTCCGCCAGCCCCTGGTCAACCAGCGCCGGAACAAGGTCCTGCTGTTTAGCCATCAGCACGCTGGCGTCGTAGCTCTGCCAGGCCTCTCTGTCATCCCCGAGATAGGCGGTGAACGCCTTCTGGCCCCAGGGCGCATTGCAGGGATTGCTGATCGGACTGAAGGCTGACACCGAAGCGTAGCGTTGCGGATTCCTCAGAGCTACGACCAGAGCGCCGTGCCCACCCATGGAATGCCCCGCCACCGAGCGGTGCTGACTGACTGGAAAATGCGCCTCCACCAGCGCGGGCAGCTCCGCCACCACATAGTCATACATGCGGTAGTGATCGCACCAGGGCGCCATGGTGGCATTGACATAGAACCCGGCTCCCAGGCCCAGATCGTAGGCCTGGTCCGGATCATCTGGAATGCCCTCGCCGCGGGGGCTGGTGTCCGGCGCCACGATGGCCATGCCCAGTTCCGCCGCGAGCCGCTGGGCACCGGCCTTCTGCATGAAGTTTTCGTCGGTGCAGGTCAACCCGGACAGCCAGTACAACACCGGCACTTTCTCCCCCAGCATGGCGGCCGGGGGCAGGTAGATGGCAAACTGCATAGTGCAGTCCAGCACCCGGGAAAAGTGGCGGTACTGCTTGTGCCAGCCTCCGAACGACTTGTTCTCGCTGACCAGCTCAAGAGCCACGGTTGCGTCTGACATGCCAGCCTTCCTCCTTGTCGAATCGTTGTCGATTATTGGTCGAAGTGAATCACGCTGCGGATGCTCTTACCCTCATGCATTAGATCAAAGGCTTCGTTGATGCCTTCCAGCCCCATGGTGTGAGTGATGAAGTCGTCCAGACGGAACTCGCCGGCAAGGTACTGCTCCACAATACCTGGCAGCTGGGAACGCCCCTTAACGCCGCCAAAGGCAGAGCCGCGCCAGACCCGGCCTGTCACTAACTGGAAGGGACGGGTGGAGATTTCCTGACCGGCGCCGGCCACGCCGATGACGACAGACTCGCCCCAGCCCTTATGACAACACTCCAAGGCGGAACGCATCACGTTGACGTTACCGATACACTCGAATGAGTAATCAACACCGCCATCGGTCAGCTCAACGATGACCTCCTGAATTGGCTTGTCATAGTCGTTGGGGTTGATGCAATCAGTAGCGCCAAGCTTGCGGGCCAGATCAAACTTGCTCTCGTTGATATCAACACCGATGATCCGGCTGGCCCCCGCCATGGTCGCACCAATAATGGCTGACAGACCGATGCCACCCAGACCGAAGATGGCCACCGTGTCGCCCTGCTCAACCTTGGCGGTATTCATCACCGCGCCCATGCCGGTGGTGACACCGCAGCCGAGCAGACACACTTCCTTCAGCGGGGCCTCGGGATTAACTTTGGCCAACGCGATTTCCGGCAGTACGGTGTACTCGGAGAAGGTGGAGCAGCCCATGTAGTGATAGATTGGCTGGCCATCCTTGTAGAAGCGGGTGGTGCCGTCAGGCATCAGGCCTTTGCCCTGGGTCTCGCGGATCTGCTGACAGAGGTTAGTTTTGCCTGAGGTGCAGAACTTGCACACGCCACATTCCGGCGTATACAGGGGAATAACGTGATCGCCAGGCTTGACGCTGGTCACGCCCTCTCCCACCTGTTCCACAATGCCCCCGCCCTCATGGCCGAGAATGGTCGGGAAGATACCCTCCGGGTCCTCACCCGACAGCGTGAAGGCATCGGTGTGGCAGACACCGCTGGCCTCGATACGCACCAGGACCTCACCGGCCTTGGGCAACATCACGTCCACTTCCTCGATGGTCAGCGGCTGGTTCGGTCCCCACGCGACGGCGGCGCGGGATTTGATGAACTGGTCAGACATTCGGTTACCCTCTCTCGGTTCCGTTTGTTGGCGAGCGTCTGACCACCGACATCGATCTGGTCAGGCTCAAAGACGCTCTTGCTTCTGTTCAGTGTAAAAGAGATTTGGTTTAAGGAGCTTCTGATTAACTCCGACTCACCTTTGCGATTATATTGCCGACAGGATCTGCGATAATCTACCAATCACTAAATTAACTTTTTCAGGAATGCAATAATGGCTCTTTGGGATGGTGTCCGGGAATTTCTCGCCGTGGCCGACGCCGGCAGCTTTACCGGTGCCAGCCACCGCCTTGGCATCTCAACTGCCAGCGTCAGTCGACAGGTTCGTCGCCTGGAAGAGAAGCTCACCTGCAAGCTGTTCCACCGTACCACCCGTCAGGTCTCCTTGACCGAAGCGGGTCAACTCTACTACGGCCACTGTCGTACCGCCCTTGAGGGACTCGAGGAAGCGGAACGGGCAGTCACCAACCTACAGCGTCACCCAAGCGGCCAGCTTCGACTGACCGCACCGGTGACCTACGGCGAAGAGCACATTGCGCCGCTGGTGAATACCTTCCTGGCCCAATACCCCGGACTGGAGATAACCCTGCAGCTAACCAACCAGACTCTGGACCTGCTGGAAGGCGGGTTCGATCTCGCAATCCGCCTGGGTAGACTTAAGGACTCGTCGCTGATGGCCCGAAAGCTCGCCAACCGCAGCCTTCACGTCTGCGCGTCAGCGGATTACATCCGCGCCCATGGCCGCCCTCATACGCTGTCGGAACTCAGCCGTCATAACTGCCTGCTGGGATCGAACGATTTTTGGCGTTTCCGGGAACAGGGACGGGAGCGACTGGTGCGCGTCAGTGGCAGCCTGCACTGCAATTCGGGCAACAGTCTGACCGATGCCGCGCTACGAGGCATCGGGCTGGTTCAGTTGCCAGACTATTACGTGCAGTCACACCTGGACAGTGGCGCCCTGCTGGAGGTGCTCTCTGAGTACCGGGAACCGGAGGAAGGTATCTGGGCGCTCTACCCTCAGAACCGACACCTGACCCGCAAAGTGCGGTTGCTGGTGGACCACCTGGTGGAGGGTATCGGTCAGTCCCGGAGCTGACCGGGTCTGATCGGGCTTAGGATTCAGCCAATATTTCAGCGACCCGCGCCTGAATGGCCGGTACGACATCCGCCTCAAACCACGGATGACGACGTAACCACAGATTATTGCGGGGGCTGGGATGTGGCAGCGGTACGACGTCAGGCCAGAAATCCTGCCACTGGGCAACCCGTTGGGATACTGACTGCCTGGCTCCGGACAGATGGTAGGCCTGGGCGTACTGACCAATCACCAGCGTCAGACGGATATTGGGCAGGCGGCTCAGCAGTGCTTCCCGCCAGGCCGGTGCGCACTCCGGTCGCGGCGGCAGATCACCGGACTTGCCCGTGCCGGGGTAACAGAATCCCATGGGCAATATTGCCAGCCGCTGCGGATCGTAGAAGGTCTGCCGATCGATGTTCATCCAGGCCCTCAGCCGGTCTCCGCTGAGGTCGTTGAACGGCAGCCCGGTCTCATGGACCCGGCGCCCGGGCGCCTGCCCGACCACCAGAATCCGTGACGATTCGCTGGCCTGAACCACCGGTCGCGGCGGATGCGGTAACTCGGCCTCACAAATCGTGCACTGCCGTACGCGCGCCAGCAGCTCATCAAACGATTCCACGGTGATCTGCTCCCCCATCGCTCATGGCAATAGTCTAAGCCGAAGACGCCTCAGGGTTGCGCCGGGTGGCGTCGGTACCGCGGGCCCGCTGCTCCAGGTACTCCACCAGCCGGAAACACAGCTCGATGTACTTCATCGCCTCGGCTTTTCCCACTTCAAAGCTGCGGGCGTGGGCAACCTTGTTTCGCAGCTGGCGCAGCTCGCTGAACAGTTTGGCCTTCTTGGTATCGACAAGGTCCTCGGCGATCAGCAGTGTCTCAATGTCTTTGTAGCGGGTATCGGAGCTCAGGTCGACACCGGGACGATGCCGAAGGACCAGGGTTTCCGCCGCCTCGTCCACTGCCCGCCAGGCTTCCAGCATGGAAGTGTTGGGGAGATGCTCAACCGAGGACAACAACAGGCAACGGCGATCAGCCAGCAGTTCGGGGAACGCCGCCTGAGCATTGCGGGAGGCAGCTTTCAGTTCCTGATGGAACTCCACCTCCATGCCCTGGAAACGGAACCGTTTGGCCATCGGAATCAGGCGGGAAACCGGTTTTCGCAGCAGTACCAGACAAATGATAATGGATACTGGCCAAACCAGCTGCTGCAACAGTGCCAGGGTGAACTCCATCCAGTTCAACGTACAGTCCTTCCTTAGTTTTGGAGAATGTGAGTGCCCTACTGGCCGAGCACCCGATAGCTGTCTTCGATTTCTTCGGAGGGTGTGGCCTCAACCACCATCTCAAACTGGTAGCGATTGATCAGTGCCTGGTAGTCCTCACTGACGGTGTACTCTCGAATGGCCTGATTGATCATCTCCAGATCCTGCTCGGAGGTGGTGCGCTTACTAAGCATCAGGTGAACCGGGTCCTGGTTCAAAAAGCGGCCATGCACCGACACCTGATCCACCAGATCCAGTGACGCGGCAGAGACATGCAGGCTGACACCATCACCCACCACCGCATCGATACGGCCGATTGTCAGCAGGTTCAGCAGCTGGCGGTTGCTGTTCAGCATCACCAGTCGGTCCCGCTCCATCAGGACGTCCCGGTCGAGACCATCGAACGCCTGACCATAATAGCCACCGGCAATCGCGCCCAATACTAGGTTGAAGTCCTCAATAAGGGTTCCCAGCTCCTGGGTAGGCAGGCGATCCCGATCCTCCCTCCGTACCAGCAGCACAATCCGCTCCTGGCGATAAGGCACGGTGAAGCGGCTGTAGGCCTCACGCTCCGGCGTCACTGAGGCACCGGCCAACAGGTCGATGGTGCCCTCCTGCAGTTTGACCAGGGCGCGCTTCGACGGATAATCAACGAATTCATAATCGCAGCCGGCGTGATCCAGGACACCTTTCACCAGCTCGTAATCCAGCCCCGCGCGACGCCCGTCGGCATCTCGGTACATGTAAGGCAACCAATCTGCCTGATTGACAACAAAGGAGCGGGAACAATCCGCCAGCGCCACCCCAGTGGCCCCCAGCAGCGCAAGGCCCGCACAGACCCCACGCAGGTATCTGGACCGTATGCTCATTACTACCTCCAGCCTTGCCGCTTGCGGGTGAAGCCATGCTTTCCGCGCCCCCCGTTCCAACATCGGCCTGCAACTGTTTTCAGCACCCAACGGTTTGATCCACTAAGCATAAGGGCAGCTCAGCCACTCTGCCAGCTCAACCACGCTTCCGGATTAACCGAACCGAACTAACGGGGAACACAGCGACCGGATGCGGGGAAGACTTGAGGCACAGCAACGTAAAACGGCGAGAAGTCAGTCAGGGCGAAGCAAAGACGCCCCGCAGCAACAGTGCTGACACCAGGCCAGCAACGGCACCGCCAAGCAGGGACGAAAACCCCAGAAATGCAAATCCGACAACATCGAAGCCGCCGGACAAACCAGCCACAACCATGATCAGCGAGAACGCGGCCAGCCCACAGGTGGCGCCCGCGAGCAGCCCCAAGCCAAGTGGGCGGCCCCGGTACAGACACCAGGATTGCCAGACACCGAAGATCACCCCGGCCAGAAGTGCCGGCACCAGACCAACCCCGTAAACGAACACCACCGCTGGGGTAAACGAAAACAGGTGTCCTCCAGCCAAGGGCCCTACCAGGCCAAATACAATCGTGCTGATCAGGATGCAGAACCCCACCGCAACCAGGTTGCCGGCCGTCACCGACAAGCCTGACGTCGACCTGCCCTCCAGTCGGTCCAGGGCCTGGGCAGCGTCATCAGAATACGGCGAGTAATCATGGTCATCGATCAATTGCTGATACAACGCCCGGGCCTCCGTCCTGCCCTCAGGCAACAGCGCCTTGAGTCCGGCTTGGTGATAAAGCTGCCGTGGCGACATGGCCGTTCCTTTATCGTCAGAGGCGCTGGTGTCCAGCATTACCCACCGTCCTGATTGTTTGGTGCCAGTGTATAAAACAAAACCCCGGAGCTGTTAACCTCGGGGTTTTGTCGCAAGGCGGACGCACGGGCCTGCCCCTCGCCAAAGCCGGCGCCGGACAGCAACCGCTGAACAGGTTTACTGCTCGACGAAAGCCCGCTCGATCACGTAGTGACCCATGTTGCCGTGTCGTGCTTCGTTGAAGCCCTTGGCATTCAGGATTGCACAGGTATCCTTCAGCATGCTGGGGCTGCCACAGATCATGAAGCGATCGTTCTCCGGGTCCAGCTCCGGCAGACCCAGGTCGCTGGTCAGCTTACCGGTCTCCATGGCGTCGGTCAGGCGGCCCTGGTTGCGGAACTCTTCGCGGGTGACCGTCGGGTAGTACAGCAGCTTGCCGTCCACCATCTCGCCGAAGAATTCGTTGTCCGGCAGCTCGGTGATTTCCTGCTGGTAGGCCAGCTCGCTGACGTAACGTACGCCGTGCGTCAGGATGACCTTGTCGAAGGCTTCATAGACTTCCGGGTCCTTGATGATGCTCATGAACGGCGCCAGACCGGTGCCAGTGGAGATCAACCACAGGTTCTTGCCCGGCAGCAGGTTGTCCAGAATCAGCGTACCCGTAGGCTTGCGGCTGACCAGAATCTCATCACCCACCTCAATCTGCTGGAGCCGGGACGTCAGCGGACCATCAGGCACCTTGATGGAGAAGAACTCCAGCTCTTCCTCATAATTGGCACTGGCGATACTGTACGCCCGCATCAGTGGCTTGCCATCGGTTTCCAGGCCAATCATGGTGAAGTGACCGTTCTTGAAACGGAAACCCGGGTCCCGGCTGGTAGTGAAGCTGAACAGAGTGTCGTTCCAGTGGCGGACACTGGTGACGGTTTCTTTATTCAAGTTGCTCATGATGCTGCCCGTTATCGCGAATGGTTATCAAATCGATATTGTACACATCCTACAGCAAATGTAACCTATCGATGAAATGGGATATTTTCATAACCTTATTCGGGAATACCGATTATGCGCTACAGCTTTCGCCAACTGGAGGTCTTCCTGGCCGCCGCCCACTTCCAGAACATCACCAAGGCCGCAGATTCCCTGGCCATGTCCCAATCGGCGGCAAGCAGCGCGCTGAAGGAGCTGGAGAACCAGTTCGGTATCCAACTGTTTGATCGTGTCGGAAAACGCTTACAACTGAATGAGCTGGGCCGGCTTTACCGACCCAAGGTGGAGTCGCTGCTGGCGCAGGCTGGCGAACTGGAACAGGCCTTCCTGCAACATACCGAAGTCGGCGCACTGAAAGTAGGTGCCACCTTGACCATAGGCAACTACCTGGCGGTGGAACTGATGGCCCGCTATATGAACTCGGACAATCACCCACGGGTATCGCTGGAAGTTGCCAACACCCGCACCATCGCCCAGCGGGTGATCGATTTCGAACTGGACATTGGGTTGATTGAAGGGGAACTGCAGTCCCCGGAGCTGGAAGTAATTCCCTGGCTGGCGGACGAACTGGTGGTGTTCTGTGCCTCCGACCATGCCCTCGCCCGGCAGAAAGCTCTCAGCGACGACGACCTGCGCACCGCCACCTGGATCATGCGGGAATCCGGTTCCGGCACCCGCCAGACCGCCGACCGAGGCCTCCATGGTCTGCTGCCGGACCTCAACATCCTGCTGGAACTGGAACACACCGAAGCCATCAAGCGCGCGGTTGAAGCCGGTCTGGGCATTGGCTGCCTGTCCCGGGTGTGCCTGGAAGATGCCTTCCGGCGGGGAAACCTGGTGGAACTGGCGGTGCCGGAACACCGCCGTTTCGACCGCCAGTTCTACTTTATCCTCCACAAACAGAAGTACCGCAGTGCCGGTATCGACCGCTGGATGGCGTTGTGTCGGGAGTTGGAGCATTACGACGGCTTGTCGGAAATGGCTCGCTAAGCACCTAACGGCCCGCTATGAAACCGGAACTCGGTATCAGGCGCCTCGATCAGCTCCTGTTCGATGGCCAGGAACGTCGCCACCCGATCATCAATGCTCTCGCCGGCGGCCTGTTCCGCCAGTTTCAGGTAATCCTGATAGTGGCGGGCTTCTGACTTCAGCAGGCTGGTGTAGAACTCCGCCAGCTTGTCGTCCAGGTACGGCGCCAACGCGGCAAAACGCTCGCAGGAACGGGCTTCGATGATGGCGCCAACGATCAGCACATCCACCAACCGACCGGGGTCCTCGCTGCGAACCGCCTGACGCAGCCCGGCCGCGTACCGGGCCGGGGTCAGGTGGTCGTAGGTGACGCCACGTTTCTTCATGATCGCCAGTACCTGTTCGAAGTGGCGCAACTCCTCCCGGGCCAGACGGGACATCTTGTTGAGCAGGTCGGAGTTGTCGACGTAGCGGTACATCAGGCTCAGCGCCGTGGATGCGGCCTTCTTTTCGCAATGGGCATGGTCGATCAGCAGCAGGTCCTGATGGGCCAGCGCATCGTCGATCCAGCCCCTGGGGGTGCGACAGGGAAGGAAGCTGTGGATGTCGTCGAGAGCGGCAGTCATGGGGGCAAAATCACCGTGGAAATTCTAAGGGG
The DNA here is from genome assembly GCF_023156385.1 of Marinobacter xestospongiae. GTDB lineage: Bacteria > Pseudomonadota > Gammaproteobacteria > Pseudomonadales > Oleiphilaceae > Marinobacter > Marinobacter xestospongiae. The sequence goes on along the minus strand of NZ_JAKZAK010000005.1, from coordinate 32,681 downwards.
GCGCGATTATACACGATTGACAAATGCCGTCCGACCACTGTCCAACTTAACTTTCATCATGGATTCCTATAGAATGCAGCGCCAGTTAGGGAGCCTGTGAGTAGCTCTTGGAGCGTATCTGCGAGCCCTGAAGCCTGCATTTCCAAGTGGTTCGGCACCCTCCGACCGACTCTCGCCAACGTCTCTGACCCTTGGCGAAATCCAGACTTCAGGGCTTGCGTTCCGGGATCTACTCAGAGGCTCCCAAGGCCTTTACGCCATAACACTCCTGCCTGGCAGTGACGCCGTAAGCGCGGGATATTCCAACTGATGAGGGTCCATATCGTGTTAGAAGCCTATCGTGAACACGTTGCAGAACGCGCGGCTCTGGGCATCCCCCCCAAGCCCCTGAATGCCGAACAGACAGCCGCACTGGTTGAACTGCTGAAAAACCCGCCGGCCGGCGAGGAAGAAACCCTGGTTGAGCTGCTGGAAAACCGCATCCCGCCGGGCGTTGACGAAGCCGCCTATGTAAAGGCCGCCTTCCTGACTGCGATCGTTAAGGGCGAAGCAGAATCTCCGCTGGTCAACAAGCAGAAAGCCGTGCAACTGCTGGGCATGATGCAGGGCGGCTACAACATCGCCACCCTGGTCGACCTGCTGGACAACGCCGAGCTGGCCGAACTGGCCGGCGAACAGCTGAAGAAAACCCTGCTGATGTTCGACGCCTTCAACGATGTGAAGGAAAAAATGGACGCCGGCAACGCCGTCGCCAAGAGCATCATGGAATCCTGGGCCAATGCCGAGTGGTTCACCAACAAGAAAGCCGTTCCCGAGAGCATGAAGATGGTCGTGTTCAAGGTCACTGGCGAAACCAACACTGACGATCTGTCTCCGGCTCCGGATGCCTGGTCCCGCCCGGACATCCCGCTGCACGCCCGCGCCATGTACAAGATGGAGCGTGACGGTCTGACTCCGGAAGAGCCCGGCGTGACCGGCCCGATCAAGCAGATCGAAGAAATCCAGTCCAAGGGCCTGCCGGTTGCCTTCGTGGGTGACGTGGTCGGTACCGGTTCTTCCCGTAAGTCCGGCACCAACTCGGTTCTGTGGTACTTCGGTGAAGACATGCCGGGCGTGCCGAACAAGCGTGCCGGTGGTGTCTGTATCGGTAACAAGGTTGCCCCGATCTTCTTCAACACCATGGAAGACGCCGGTGCCCTGGTCTTCGAAGCGCCTGTTGACGACATGAACATGGGCGACGTGATCGAAATCCGTCCCTACGACGGCAAGATCCTGAACGAAGCCGGCGAAACCATCTCCGAGTTCAGCTTCAAGTCCGACGTGATCCTGGACGAGGTTCAGGCTGGCGGCCGTATCCCGCTGATCATCGGTCGTGGCCTCACCAACAAGGCCCGCGAAGTGCTCGGCCTGGGCGCCACCGACACCTTCCGTCTGCCGGTTGATCCGGAAGCCGGTACCAAGGGCTTCTCCCTGGCCCAGAAGATGGTTGGCAAGGCCTGCGGCCTGGAAGAAGGCAAAGGCGTTCGTCCTGGCACCTACTGCGAGCCGAAGATGACGACAGTAGGCTCCCAGGACACCACCGGTCCGATGACCCGTGACGAACTGAAAGACCTGGCCTGCCTGGGCTTCCAGTCCGATCTGGTGATGCAGTCTTTCTGTCACACCGCCGCTTATCCGAAGCCGGTTGACGTTGAAATGCAGCACACCATGCCGGACTTCATCCAGACCCGTGGCGGTGTGGCCCTGCGTCCGGGCGACGGCATCATCCACTCCTGGCTGAACCGCATGCTGCTGCCGGACACCGTCGGTACCGGTGGTGACTCCCACACCCGCTTCCCGATGGGTATCTCCTTCCCGGCTGGTTCCGGTCTGGTGGCTTTCGCCGCCGCTACCGGCGTTATGCCGCTGGATATGCCGGAGTCTGTGCTGGTTCGCTTCAAAGGCGAAATGCAGCCGGGCATCACCCTGCGTGATCTGGTACACGCCATCCCGCTGTACGGCATCAAGCAGGGCATGCTGACCGTCGAGAAGAAAGGCAAGATCAACGAATTCTCCGGTCGCATCCTGGAAATCGAAGGTCTGGAGCACCTGACCGTTGAGCAGGCGTTCGAGCTGTCTGACGCCTCTGCCGAGCGTTCCGCGGCCGGTTGTACCATCAACCTGTCTGAAGACTCCGTGGCCGAGTACCTGCGCTCCAACATCACCATGCTGCGCTGGATGATTGCCGAAGGTTATGGCGATCCGCGTACCCTGGAGCGTCGTGCCAAGGCAATGGAAGACTGGCTGGCCAACCCGAGCCTGATGCGCGCCGACAAGGACGCCGAGTACTCTCACGTTATCGAGATCGATCTGGCCGACATCAAAGAGCCGATCGTTTGCTGCCCGAACGATCCGGACGACGCCAAGTTCCTGTCCGAAGTGGCTGGCGACAAGGTCGACGAAGTGTTCATCGGCTCCTGCATGACCAACATTGGTCACTTCCGCGCCGCCGGCAAGCTGCTGGAGCAGAACAAGGAACCGCTGAAGACGCGGCTGTGGATGTCTCCGCCCACCAAGATGGATCAGCAACAGCTGATGGAAGAAGGCTACTTCAACACCTACGGCACCGCCGGTGTTCGCACCGAAATGCCGGGTTGTTCCCTGTGTATGGGTAACCAGGCACGTGTGGCCGCCAAGTCCACCGTTCTGTCCACCTCCACCCGGAACTTCCCGAACCGTCTGGGTGATGGCGCCAACGTCTACCTGACCTCTGCCGAACTGGCTGCGGTCGGTGCGGTTCTCGGCAAGCTGCCAAGCCCGGCCGAGTACATGGAGTACGCCAAGGACCTGAACAGCATGTCTGGCGAGATCTACAAGTATCTCAACTTCGACCAGATGGAGGACTACACCAAGAAGGCCGCCGAAGCCAGCGTGAGCTGAGCTTCCGGCCCGACCGGTTAGTCAACCGCCAGGCCCTGCCCCGGAACCCGACTCGCTGTCGGCTGCGGGGCACCTGAAAAAACCGCGACTCTGGTCGCGGTTTTTTTGTTTGCAGCAACTGGCTGGATTCACTAGATTATGGCGCTACCCGACAGGGGCGGGACTGAACCCTGTGATTACAACGACCATACAAGGAACAGAAGATGGCTCACATTGATATGTCACTATTGTCGATCCAGTGCTTTATGGACGATGGCAAGCTTAACGCCCACGAACTCGACAAGATGGTCGCTCTGGCCGAAGCGGATGGCGTCGTTACCAACGAAGAGATTGAGGTGTTGAAGAGCGTGATCCGGCGCATCAAGCCAGAAGAAGTGGATGCAGCCATGAGAGAGCGCCTGGAGGCGCTGAGCGCGAAGTTCGCGCTATAACAACTCAGCTGAAGGGATAACGGAGCACCTCTGCACCGATGCCGGCAGGGATGCTCCAATGCCAACCAGGAGCACGTCAGGCCAGCATCAGCCGAACCAGAATGCCCACCACTACAACCAGCGTAATCCACTTCACCCACTGGGCCCCTTTCTCACCCATGTTGACCTTGACCGCCAGGTAGGCGCCGGTGATATTACCAAGAGCCAACACCAGACCAAAGGCCCAGCGCACCTGATCACTGATCGCGAAGATCAGCAGCGCCGGCAGGGTATACATCAGCACGATAAACACCTTGAGCACATTGACCTGGGGCAGATCGATGCGCAGCATCCGGTAAAGCACCACAATGAACAGCACCCCTACCCCAACCTGGATGAACCCGCCATAGCCACCGATCAGGAACATTGCCAGGTAGACCGTCGGCGTCAGCCGCTCCGGCGTTAGAGGCCGGGTGTCGAGTTTGGGTTGCGGCAGCAGCATGAACAGCGAGGCCCCGGCCATCGCGGTGACCAGCACCGCCTCAAAGACAGCATCGGATACGCCGGTTGCGAGCCAGGCACCAACCAGGGAGCCAATCACCGCGGGAATGGCCAGCCGCAGACCAACCGCAAGATTTCCATGCCCCATCCGCCGGAACCCACTCACAGCGCTGACGCTCTGCAGGGTCACAGCAACCCGGTTGGTGCCATTGGCAACCTGAGGCGGCAAGCCGAGGAACATCAGTAACGGCAGAGTCAGCATGGACCCGCCTGCGGACAATACGTTGATAAATCCGGCGATGCCGCCCACTGCGAGCATCGCCAGTACTTCCAGAAGAGACATGTCGGCTATCCGTTCAGGCCGGCACGGCTCCCCCTGTGTGGCGACCCCGTCGGCGATTCCAGGCAAACAGGGCAATGAAAACCACCAGCCCTGCCACATCCAGCCCAATCAGGCCGTGAGGCCAAAGCATTACCCCTCCAGCAACGAAAATCAACAGCCTTTCAATAAGCTGCAGACGATTTTCAAGGAAGCCTTCAAGTCCACCAACAACGGCGTAAATGCCAAACAGGGCAAAACCGAAGGTCACCAGCATCTCCGTCAGGTCTCCGGTGATCAGGGGCGAATAGGCGAACAGCAACGGCACAATGTAAAGCCCCTTGGCCAGCTTCCAGGCAGTAAACCCGGTCCGCATCTGCGGGGTGCCGGCAATGGCGGCCGCTGCAAAGGCCGTCAGGCATACCGGTGGTGTCACGTTGGAGTCCTGGGATAGCCAGAAGATCACCATGTGAGCCGCCACCAGCGCCATCGACAGGGTAGCCGGCGAAAGCGCCTGCTCCAGCAACTGACTGGAGAAGGTATCCGGCACCACCGCCAACAGCGATTCAGCGGTCGCCCGGTCCATCGGCGCATTGAGCAGCTCCATTCGGTCAGGGGCCGCCAACATGAAGATGGCCTTGGCCTGTTCCGGCAAGCCGCCGGCCATCATCAGCTCCAACAGCTGGCTCTGGGCGATCAGTTGGTAGATCGCCGGTGCAGACAGGGTCGCCAGGACAATGTAGGCCGCGGTCACCGGCAACCCCATACCAAGCACCAGAGAGGCCAGCGCTACCAGGACAATGGTCACCAGCAGGCTGCCACCGGCCCAGTCGGTAATCATCAGCGAGAAGGTATTACCGATGCCGGTGGTGGAGACCACCATCACGATCAGGCCCACCGTGATCAGCAGGATTGCCGTGGTCATGATGTTCCGGGACCCCATCGCCAAGGCGTCCAGGATATCCCGTAAGCCCATTGGATGACGGGACAACCGGGAAGCACCAATGACCGAAAGGATAGCGATCCCCGCCGCGTAGGTTGGCGTAAAGCCGTAGATCAGCGCCGCCACCAGCACCACCAGCGGTAGCAGGAAGTGCCAGCCATCGAGCAGCACCTCTTTAAACGAGGGCGCCGATTCGTCCTCCAGTTTCACCGCATGGCTGCGCCGGGCCTCCACTCGCACGAACATCGCCACCGAGAGGAAATACAGAATTGCCGGCAGCGCCGCCACGGCGATGATGGTGAGATAGGACACCTGAGTATAGGACGCCATGATAAACGCCCCTGCCCCCATCACCGGAGGCATCAGTTGCCCGCCGGTCGACGCTGCGGCCTCAACACCGGCAGCAAAGCGGGCCGGAAAGCCCGCCTTGCGCATCAGGGGGATGGTAATGACACCGGTCGACACCGTATTGGCAACACTGGAGCCAGACACCGATCCCATCAGCCCCGACGAAAACACCGCCACAAACCCCGGCCCGCCAACAAACCGTCCGGCGGCGCAGCGAGCCAGCTCAATGATGAAATCCCCGGCACCGGACTTGACGAGGAAGGCCCCAAACAGAATGAACATGAACACGTAGGTCCACGAAATGCGGGCAATGGAGCCCAGCATGCCCTCACCACCGATGTAGGAACGAAACAGCACCGTTTCCCAGGTCAGCCCGGGAAAGCTGAAGATGCCTTCGACATACTGTCCCCACCAGGCGACGTAGGTCAGCGCCACAACACACAGTGCCGGAATGAACCAGCCTACGGTACGGCGGGCAAACTCCAGCACAAGAACCACCGCGGTGATGGAGACGATCCAGTCACCGGTGTCGAAATTCACCCCGCGCTGGTAGAGCTGGTCCTCAAACAGCATGACATAGACGGCACAAGCGACTGCGGCGACCCCGAACAGCAGGTCCAGCCCCAGCACCAGCCGCCGCCCCGAGGGCGAACGGCCCCGGAGCATCGGCGTGGTCAGCGCGCACAGCAGGCCGAAGAAGCCAAAGTGCAACGCGGAGGTCCACACCTCCGACAGCGTCGAAAAGGTGTTGAAGTACAGGTGAGTCAGCGAGGTCAGAATTGCCAGCAGGAAGATTGCCGGCCCCAGCAGCCGATGGCCCAACCGCTCATCCGCCTCACTGACGGTGTCGTCGCGAACCGCCGGCTGCGGCTCGCCTTCGGACTGGTTACGATCCACCCGACCTCACTCCTGAACCAGGCGGTCCGGAATGGTCAGGCCCTGCTCCCGGTAGAACCGGAGCGCGCCCGGATGCAGCGGCATGGGCAGACCGGCAATGGCCTTCTCCAGGGCCATCGCCTTGGTAGCGGGATGGATGTTGTTCAGGAACGGCAGGTTCTCATAGATGGTCTTGGTGATCTGGTAGACATCGTCTTCGGAGACATCGTTCCGAACCGCCAGAATGTTGGGCTGGGCAATGGTATGGATATCCTCGTCCTGGTTGGGATAGGTGCCCGCGGCAATCACGTAAGGGGTCCAGAGTTCGAAATCGCTGTTCACGTTCGCCAGCTGCTGGTCGGTGAACGACAGCGTAGTAATGTCATCCCCCAGGCTGGCGTAGGCACGGGTGACCGCAGTTGCCGGTGCCCCGGCCGGGATGTTCATGCCATCGATGTTGCCGTTCTGCAGTGCGTCCGCGCTGGGACCGTAACCGAGATACGCCAGATCCACCTGCTCCACATCGATGCCGAGCTTACCAAGAATGAAACGGCCGGAGCCTTCGGTGCCGGAATTTCGCTTGCCGATCGAGAAGCTCTCACCATACAGGTTGGTCATGTCGGCAATGGTGCCGGTTTCAGCCACTTCCTGGCGCACCACAAAGTGTTCCACGTTCTGCCACAGCATAGAGACCGAACGCAGGCCCTCGTATTTCTTGTCGACCGGGCCGGTGCCGTTCCAGGCATACGCACCATACAGGCCCTGCAGGATACCGAACTGGATCTGGCCCTCATCGAGCAGCTTCAGGTTCTCGCCGGAGCCGGCGGAGCTGATGGCGGAGACCGCGATGTCGGTCGAGGGCTCCAGCTTCACCTTGATCAGCGTCGAAATCGCAACGCCCACCGGATAATAGGTACCACCAGTGGTGGCGGTGCCCATCACATAGTCCCCGGCCCCCTGAGCCGCGCCGGCCAGCCCAAGTACCGCTGTCGCGACCAAGCCGCGGGTGCTCTTGCCAAATCGTGTCTGTGTCATCTTCAGGTTCCTTCTTGTGTTTGTTATTAACGACTGTGTGTGCAGCCTGCCAGAGCCCTGCCCTACGATGGGTCAGTCTCTTGATTTAACGGGGGGAATTTACGTTCACAACATAGCTTGCCTGACCGTTCGGTGCCATGTCGCCACCCCGCTATTGGACTTATGTATAAGCTATTGGTGTGAGAGTCAGCCACAAAAAAGGCGCTCCGGGGAGCGCCTTTTCAGAAGCAGGTGCGGAGGCCGCGTTCAGCAGCCTCCTGCTGCTATCAGGAGCCCATCGCCTGATCGAAGGCGTCCTGGGTTTCCTTGGGCGGCTCGCCGCCGGCCAGGGACACTGCAACGATGGCAATCGTTGCCAGGATGAAGCCCGGGATGATCTCGTACAGGTCGAGAATACCACCGGACATGTTGCCCCAGATCACCACGGTCGCACCACCAACCACGATACCGGCAACCGCACCGGCGCGGGTCATCCGCTTCCAGTACAGCGACAGGATCAGGGCCGGACCAAAGGCGGCACCGAAGCCAGCCCAGGCGTAGGAGACCAGCTCCAGAACCTTGCTGTCCGGATCAAAGGCCAGCGCACAGGCAATCACGGCGATACCAACAACGGCCAGACGACCAACCCAGACCAGCTCGCCCTGGGAGGCTTCGCGACGGAATAGCGCCTTGTAGAAGTCTTCTGCCAGGGCCGACGAGGAGACCAGCAGCTGGGAGTCTGCGGTACTCATGATCGCAGCCAGAATGGCAGCCAGCAGGATACCGGCAATGACCGGATGGAACAGGGCGTCTACCAGCAGGATGAAGGCGCGCTCGCCGTCTTCCAGTGGAGTCTCGAAGTAACCGATGGCGGCAAAGCCGACCAGCAGCGCGCCGAACAGGCCCAGAGCACTCCAGATCACCGCGATACGACGGGCAGCCGGGATGTCGGCTTCGCTGCGAATCGCCTTGAAGCGGGCGAGGATGTGCGGCTGACCAAAGTAACCCAGACCCCAGCCCAGCAGGGACAGGATGGCAATTACGGTCATCGGAGAGCCATCAGAGCTTGTCAGAGCCGACAGGAACTCCGGATTCTTCGCTTCCATGGCTGCTTTGGTCGCACCCCAGCCGCCGTCAGCATTGATCGCGATGATCGGTACCAGCAGCAGGGCAGCAAACATCAGCAGGCCCTGGATAACGTCCGTCCAGGCAACTGCCAGGAAGCCACCGAAGAAGGTGTAGGAAACCACGGCCAGAGTACCGATAACCACCGCGGTGGTGTAGTCCAGACCAAATACGGTTTCAAACAGCTTACCGCCAGCTACCAGACCTGAACTGGTGTAGAACAGGAAGAACAGCAGGATAAAGAACGCGGAAACCACCCGCAGGATGCGCGAGGTATCGTGGAACCGGTTCTCGAAGAAAGACGGCAGGGTCAGCGAGTCACCAGCGGCCAGCGAGTAGGTCCGCAGGCGACGGGCGACGAAGAGCCAGTTCAGCCAGGTACCGGCCAACAGACCGATGGCAATCCAGACTGCCTCGTAACCGGCCGCATAGGCGTAACCGGGCAGACCGAGCAGCAGCCAGCCACTCATGTCGGAGGCACCGGCACTCAGGGCCGACGGCAGGGGGCCAAGACTCCGGCCACCCAGGATGTAGTCTGACAGGTTCGATGTTCGGCGATAGGCTACGTAGCCTACCCCGAGCATGAGCAGGATATAAAAGATAAAGGTCAGGCTGACGCCGATGTTGCCTTCAATCATTATAATTATCTCCCAGTGCGCTGTGTCGCTCTTTGTTATGGGCTTTCTGGAATCTGACAGTCAGTGCCACACCGGGCTCAGGCTCCCGGCCAGCAACGTCCGTCAGATCTTCTCAACTCCCAGCGACAGCAGGGACGCGTTGCCCCCGACCGCCGTGGTATTAATGGTCCGGGCACGCTCTGTTGCAAAACGCAGCAGGTAATGTGGACCACCGGCTTTCGGACCGGTGCCGGAAAGGCCCCGACCACCAAAGGGCTGAACCCCCACAACCGCGCCAATCTGGTTGCGGTTGATGTAGGTGTTGCCCACTTTGACCCGCCGCTCAATGTAAGCGGCGGTGCTTTCACTTCGGCTGTGAATGCCCAGGGTGAGGCCGTACCCGGCCCCATTAATCTCGTCGATGATCTTGTCCAGATCCTCCGCGGCGTAACGCACCACATGCAGGATCGGACCAAAGTTTTCTTTTCTCAACTGACTGATGCTGTCGATGCCATAGGCAGAGGGCGGAATGAAGAACCCGGCCTGGCAGGTCGGCGGCATCGGCGTGCGGGCGATGTAACGGCCATTCTTCTCCAGAAACGACAGGTGCTCCTGCAGACCACGCTGGGCCTCCTCATCAATCACCGGCCCCACATCGGTACTGTGAAAGGCCGGGTCACCCACCGCCAGCTCCTGCATCGCCCCGGCCAGCAGGGTTTCCATCCGCTCGGCCACGTCTTTCTGAATGTACAGAACCCGCAACGCGGAGCAGCGCTGGCCGGCACTGGCAAACGCTGAATGCAGTACGTCCTGGACCACTTGCTCGGGCAAGGCGCTGCTGTCGACAATCATCGCATTCTGGCCACCGGTTTCTGCGATCAGTGGCACAATGGCGCCTTCGCGCTGTGCCAGCGTGCGGTTGAGCACATGGGCCGTCTGGGTTGAGCCGGTGAAGGCCACGCCAGCGATACGAGGGTCCGGCGTCAGTGCGCCACCGATGGTGGCGCCGTCACCGGTCAGCAACTGCAGGACGTCACCGGGAATACCGGCCTCCAGCATCAGCTCAACGGCCCGCCCGGCCACCAGACTGGTCTGTTCCGCCGGTTTGGCAATGACCGCATTGCCGGCGACCAGTGCTGCCACCACCTGGCCGGTAAAGATTGCCAGAGGGAAGTTCCAGGGGCTGATACACAGGAATACCCCCCGCCCTTCCATGTAGAGCTCGTTGCTCTCTCCGGTCGGCCCTGGCAGTGCGATTGGCTGACCGAACCGGGCCCGCCCCTGCACCGCGTAGTAGCGGCAGAAATCCACCGCTTCGCGGACTTCGTCAATGCCGTCCTGGAGCGTCTTGCCGGCTTCCCGGCAGCAGATCGCCATCAACTCTTCCAGGTTCTCTTCCATCAGGTCAGCGTAACGCTCGAGGCATTGCGCCCGCTCCTCCACCGGGCGGGCGTTCCAGGCCTCAAAGCCCTGATGGGCAATATCCAGAGCTTCGCGGGCATGCTGCTCTCCAGCCCAGGTCACCTGCCCCACCAGCCGGCTCTGGTCGTGAGGCGCGCGGACTTCCTGCTGGTCGCCATCCCGGCGCTTGACGCCGGCTATGATCGGGCCGGCTTCCCAGTGGGTGCCGGCCCATTTTTCGAGATCGGTCAGCAGTGGCGCCAGGTCGGCATCCACGTGCAGGTTAACGCCCCTGGAGTTGCGTCGTTCGCCGCCGTAAATCTGGTTTGGCAGCGGTATCCGGTCATTGGGCAGGGCATCGTACTTGAGGAGCTCCTGCACCGGGTTGCGCACCAGATCGTCGATCGGAGTGGCGGCATCCACCAGCCGGTGGACAAAGGAGGAGTTGGCGCCGTTTTCCAGCAGCCGACGCACCAGGTACGGCAGCAGATCCTTGTGGGCCCCGACCGGTGCGTAGATGCGCACCGGGTAGTCGTGGGTTTCCAGCACCGTGTTATAGAGCGCATCGCCCATGCCATGGAGGCGCTGGAACTCGATCCGGCGATCCTTGTTACGGGCCATGGCCAGCACAGACGCCACGGTATGGGCATTATGGCTCGCCAGTTGCGGATACAAGGCACCGTCGGTGTAGTCGCTGAGCAGATAACGCAGACAGGCCAGGTAGGAGGTGTCGGTCGCCTCCTTGCGGGTGAATACCGGATAACCATCGAGCCCGAGTTGTTGGCAGATCTTGATCTCGGTATCCCAGTAGGCGCCCTTCACCAGGCGAATGGGAATCTCGTCGCCCTGCTCCTTCGCCAGTTTGGTGAGCCAGCACAGCACTGGCAATGCCCGCTTCGAGTAGGCCTGGATAACCAGACCAAAACCACCCCAGCCCTTGGCCTCGGGAGACTTGAACAGCTTTTCGAACAGCCTGAGGGAAAGCTCCAGGCGATCCATTTCCTCGGCATCAATGGTGATCGCCACGTTCTTTTCGCGGGCCTGCTTCAGCAGCCCCAGAACCGTGTCGTAGAGTTCCGTGAGTACCCGCTCCTCCTGGGCTACCTCGTAACGCGGGTGCAGCGCCGACAGTTTGATGGAGATGGAGGGCGCCGGCACATTGCCGGAGGGGTAGCGGTTGTTCCCGACCGACTCGATGGCGTTGAGGTAATCCTGCAGGTAGCGATTGGCGTCTTCCCGCGTCATCGCCGCCTCGCCGAGCATGTCGAAGGAGTAGGTGTACCCCTTCTCACGGTATTCGCGGGCGTTCTTGAGCGCTTCGTCGATATCCCGCCCCAGCACGAACTGCTTGCCCATGATGCCCATCGCGCGGTACATCGCGCTGCGGATCACCGGTTCGCCGCTGCGCTTGACCAGGCGTTTCCAGATATTGGCGGGAGAGCCATCCAGCCGCCGGTCCATCTTGACCACATGGCCGGTAAGCAGCAGGCCCCAGGTTGAGGCGTTAACAAGTGTCGAGTCGCTGCGACCGACATGCTTCTGCCAGTCGGCCACCGACATCTTGTCTTCAATCAGGGCATCGGCGGTGTACTTGTCGGGGATTCGCATCAGCGCTTCTGCCAGACACATCAGCAGAATGCCTTCTTCGGTATCGAGGCTGTATTCCTGAAGCAGGGCATCCACCATGTGGACCGAATCGTCCTGCTCGCGAACCTTCTGGATCAGTTGGGTGGCGGTATCGGTGACATCCCGGTGCTCGGCGGCGTCGCTCTGCGCAAGCGGGATCAGTTCGTTGAGGTATTCCGCCTCGTCGACGGCGTAATTGTCTGTGATCCCCTTCCAGAAGAAGGACCGGGGCTGTTCCTGGAATGCAGGCTCAAGAACTTTGCGTGCATTGAACATGGGATACCTCTCAAAGCTTCGAAGCCTCCAGACGCTGGCCCGAAGCCACGACTGGTGTTCCACCCGGTGAAAACGCCAAGTGCCGACACCATGGTCGGCCTGCCCGTTCACCCGTTGGAGAGCACGATAGGCTGATTGTCATTGTTACCTATGAGGATCAGGAAACCTGTAACGATCGAAAGACGCCCTGACTGGATTCGATTGATCCGTAAAGGTAGTTCGGAACACCGGGCGTGACTTACAAATTGCTACGGTTTTATTGCAAATTCCTCCGATACTCGGGAATTTCTCCTCATTGCCCGCGAACGTTCTCGCTATTCCTCAGCTTAGACGGAATTGTGCCGCGATGTTTTCGCAAAGCGTTGGTCAACGCACTTTGACTGGAAAATCCGGTTCGATAGCTGATCTCGGTGACCGATAACTGGGTGCCGGTCAGCAACTGGACAGCCTGGTCCAGCCGGGTCTGGATCAGGAACTGATGGGGAGAGACGCCGGTGAGTTCGCGGAATATTTCATGGAAACGGCTGACGCTCAGGCAGGCCACATTGGCCATGTCTTTTACCGTCACTTTTTTGTGCAGGTTTTCCATGACATAACGACGAATCGTTTCCGGGCTCAGGCCGACGCGGTTGACGGCACGCCGGGGCTCGCTGAGAGCCACCCGCTCCGCCAGGCAATGCAGGATACTCGCCGACAGGTGACGGCGCAGGGCCTCGTTGTCAGGTGAGCGATCGAACTCCGTGGCACAGAACTGCACCATCCCCTGCAACCGGGTATCCAGACTGACGGTACGGGCGCGTTCAAACATCGGCGCCAGTTGATCGTAATCGGCATGCCGAGGCGAGTTCAGGGAAGGAATGTAGGGATCGAGATTGATCACCAGGACATGATTCTGGTGATCACCCCGGTAATCGTGCCGGGCTTCCGTTGGCACCAGACAGGCCCGCCAGTTGTCTAGGCGCGAGCCGTTGCCATCAACGCTCAGCTCCGCCTCGCCACGGATACCAATTACCAGTTGGTGGTAGTCATGGCGATGCTGATGGGCCGCTTCCGGCAATTTCAGCAGTCGGGCATTGAGCATAAACAGGCCTGGCCAGGGGTACCGTACCGCGGGCCGCCCTGTTGGTTTGGGCCCGCATTGATTCACTCCCCGATCAGTAAAGCAGTGTCGCGTACCAGTTGCACGTCGGAAGCACCTGGCCGCCGACACTCAGGATCACTGACCGGGCGGATGCAAGCCTTTCTCACTTGCAGCCAAAGGCCAAGTCTGTGGCATTAGACGACAGGATTCAATGCGAAATGTACGCAGATGACGCCAACGATATATCGCAGCCGATGGCTCTTATGGCAGCAGCTGGCTCAGAATGCGGCAGACGTCTTCGCTCACAGCGTCCAGGGCCTGGCCGGCATCCACCAGATGGTAGCGCGCGGGCAACGCCCGGGCCCGCTCCAGGTAGCACTGGCGGATGCGCTCAAAAAACGCCACGGTTTCCTGCTCAAAGCGGTCCAGTTCACCCCGGCGGGCCGCTCGGGCCATGCCGGTGGCAACGGGGGCGTCCAGCACGATGACATGATCGGGCCGCACGTCGTCCTGCACCAACTGCTCCAGGGCCGCGATGCGCTGCTGACTGAGCCCGCGTCCCGCCCCCTGATACGCGAACGTTGCGTCGGTGAAGCGATCACACAGCACCCAGGCGCCCTGCGCCAGGGCCGGCAGAATGCGACCATGCAGGTGCTGCGCCCGGGCGGCGAACACCAGCAGCAGCTCGGTCATCTCGTGCACGGCCTCGTCCCGCGGCGCCAGCAGCAACTCCCGGATAGCTTCGGCCATCGGCGTCCCGCCCGGCTCCCGGGTCACCATCACGTCGAGTCCGCGCGCCTTCAGCAGGTCCGCAGCCCGGGTGATCTGGGTGGATTTACCAACCCCTTCACCACCTTCGAAAGTAATGAACTGCCCACGAGAGGTCATTGCCCGGCTCCTTGACTGGCGGGGGCCGGTGATGAGCGATAGTCCTCACGGCGATTGAGTTGGTATTGGCGCACCGCCTGCTGGTGCTCCCGCAGGTTGCGGGAGAACTTATGGCTGCCATCGCCCCGGGCGACGAAGTAGAGGGTGTTGCCATCGGCCGGGTGCAGGGCCGCATGGATTGCCTCACGGCCCGGCAATGCGATCGGCGTTGGCGGCAGGCCATCAATGCGATAGGTGTTGTACGGGGTGTGCTGGCGCAGGTCACGACGGGTGATACGGCCGTTGTAACGCTCACCCATACCGTAGATCACCGTCGGATCGGTCTGCAGCCGCATGCCCTTGGCAAGCCGGCGAACGAACACCCCGGCAATCTCGTTACGCTCATGCGGCACTCCGGTCTCACGCTCCACGATAGACGCCATGATCAGCGCCTCATAGGGGGAGTCATAGGGCAGGTTGTCAGAACGGGTCGCCCATTCTTCCTCCAGCACGCGGTTCATCGCCTCGAACGACCGTCGCAGCAGATCCAGATCCGAGTCATTACTGGTATGGAGGTAGGTATCCGGAAAGAAGCGGCCTTCGGGGTGATCTCCGGGCGCGCCCAGCTCGGTCATGATCTGCTCGTCACTCCAGTCACGGGTGACGTGGCGGATGTTGTCGCTGGCACTCAGCGCCGCCCGCACATCGCGGAATGTCCAGCCCTCGATGAACTGCATCGACCAATCTTTGGTGTCGCCGTTGACCATGGCCATCAGCATATCGCGAGGACTCATGCCAGCGACGAACTCATACTCGCCAGCCTTGATACGAGCATGCTCCGGTACCAGCCGGCCATACAGGCGAAGCCAGAGACTGCGAGTGACCAGCCCCTGGCGTTCCAGGTTGCGGGCCACCTGAGAAAATGCGGTACCGGAAGGCACGTGGAACAGCACGGGCTCGTCCAGGGTAACCGGTTGCTCCAGGGTCTTGAACCCCTGCCACACCCAGAGACCGGACCCGGCAGCAGCCAGAACCACCAAAAACACAATGAGTACAACGAGTTTACGGATCAAAAGAGGTTTACTTCGGCAGCTTCAACGGATCGCAGATTGTCGCAAGGGTGTTATCAATTGGCAAATACAGACATCCCAGTTTGCGCACCGGCACAGCGCCAATCACGCTGTTGGTCAGATACAGCCCCTCACACTCTGGCCGGGTGAGCAGAGACAGTGGCAACGGCCTTTGTCGCACGCGCTCGCCGGCAGCGGTCAAACCGTCCGCCAGTGCGGCAGCCATAACCCCGGCTACAGCAACACCTTCCGCTGGTGGCTGCCACCACTGGCCATCAAACCGCAGCAACAGGTTGGTTCGCGTGCCTTCCAGCAGGCGGCCGCCGGCGTCAGTAAACACAGCTTCATAGGCCTCGGCCGACAGATGCTGGCTGGCCATCACCTGCTCCAGGCGGTTCAGTGACTTCAGGCCCGACAGCTCAGGACTGACCACCAACGGGGTGCTCGCCACCGTTGCCGTTACCCCACCCGGCGCCGGCAGGGGCGGCATGGCATGACGGGACAGCACTAGCCGGGGCCGGGACTGGGCCGGAGGACGATAGCCCCGGCCACCACTGCCCCGGGTCAGGACCAGCTTGAGCACCCAGGCCGATGGCCGGCCGTAGTGCTCAAGGGCCTCCCCAACCAGCTGCTGGAGCTGATCGGGCGGCAATGGAATCGCCAGCCTCCGGGCACCGGCGACCAGTCGCTCCAGATGCCTGCGGAGCAGCAATGGCTGGTCGCCCTCAACCCGAACGGTCTCAAACAGACCGTCACCGTAGGCGAGCCCACGGTCACTGGCCGGCAGGTCCTGGCGGTCGGCCCAGATTACGTCCAGACCGGCCACTCAATCCTCGAAGCGACGGAAGATCAGCGTGCCATTGGTGCCGCCAAACCCGAAGGAGTTGGACAGCGCCACTTTCACATCGGCTTCCCGACTCTGGTTGGCGACGAAGTCGAGATCGCACCCTTCCCCCGGATTTTCCAGGTTGATGGTCGGAGGCAACACGCCTTCCCGCACCGCCAGTGTCGAGAAGATCGCCTCCACTGCCCCGGCGGCTCCCAGCAGGTGACCAGTCATGGACTTGGTGCTGCTCATGGCCAGCTTATGGGCGTGGTCGCCGAATACGGCTTTCACCGCATCCACTTCCGCCACATCACCAAGCTGCGTTGAGGTGCCGTGGGCGTTGATGTAGTCCACCTCTTCCGGCGCCAGGCCCGCATCGCGCATGGCATTGCGCATGGCTTTCTGGGCACCGGTGCCGGAAGGCGCGGTAATGTGGTAGGCATCGTCGCTCATACCAAAACCAATCACTTCGCCGTAAATAGTCGCGCCACGACGACGGGCGTGCTCAAGCTCTTCCAGCACCAGTACGCCGGCACCATCGCTGAGCACAAAGCCGTCACGGTCTTTATCCCAGGGGCGGCTGGCCTTCTCCGGCTCATCGTTGCGGGTGGAAAGCGCGCGTGCAGCGGAGAAAGCTGCAACACCGGTCCGCGTGGTCGCCATCTCGGCGCCACCGGCGAGCATCACATCCGCATCGCCATAGGCGATCGTGCGGGCGGCATAGCCGATGTTATGGGTACCGGTGGTACAGGCCGTGGTGATGGCGATGTTGGGGCCCTGGTAGCCATGCTTGATAGCAACATTGCCGGAGATCATGTTAATCACCGAGGCTGGCACAAAGAACGGTGACACCTTGCGCGGGCCGTTCTCATTCAGGGCGAGCACGTTCTTCTCGATAAACTCCAGGCCCCCGATACCGGACCCGATAGCGACACCAACCCGGTCTACGTCCAGGTCATCGCTGGCGTCCAGCCTGGCGTCTTCCACCGCCTGCTGGGCGGCAATCAGGCCATAGTGGATGAACGCGTCCATCTTGCGAGCGTCCTTTGCTGACAGATAGGCACTGATATCGAGATCCCGAACCGCACCACCAATCCTGGTGTTGTACTCGGAAGCGTCAAACCGGTCGATCAGGCCAATACCGCTGCGCCCCGACTTGATACCCTGCCAAGAGGATTCGACATCATTCCCCAGCGGGGAAAGCATGCCCAGACCTGTGATCACAACACGTCGTTCAGCCATAACACCGTTCACCTACGTCCTTTATCTGAATAAACCGACAAACTCGGGAAAATGACAGCCAATAAAAAAGCCGTCCCGTGGACGATGCTCAGGACGGCTTCTGCTTGGCGAACTAATCGAGCGGAGTATCAGGTATGCGCGACAATGTAGTCGATCGCGTCCTGGACACTCGCCAGCTTTTCAGCTTCTTCGTCAGGAATTTCGGTTTCAAACTCTTCTTCGAGAGCCATTACCAGCTCAACAGTGTCCAGTGAGTCAGCGCCAAGATCCTCAACAAAAGAAGATGTGCTCTGAACCTCGGACTCCTTAACGCCCAACTGCTCGCAGACGATCTTCTTTACGCGCTCTTCAACTGTACTCATAATTTCCTCACTTTGATTTCAACCAAGCAATATCGGATTGCCAGTTTAGTTTAAAGCCTATTCGCAAACAAGCGAACAAACTGTCTAACGCCTTGTGCAACAAGGAATTACGGCTATTGTTGCGCAAGCCTTATCCCATGTACATACCACCATTGACGTGTATGGTTTCGCCGGTCACATAGCCGGCCGCGTCCGAGGCAAGAAAGCCCACCACGGCAGCGACTTCTTCCGGCTCCCCAAGACGGCCCGCAGGTATGACTTCCATCATAGACTCGCGCTGCTTGTCGTCCAGTTTTCGCGTCATATCGGTGTCGATGAAGCCCGGAGCCACGCAGTTGGCGGTGATTCCCCGGTTTGACATTTCTTTCGCCAGGCTGCGGGTGAAGCCCTCAACCCCGGCTTTGGCCGCGCAGTAGTTGGTCTGGCCGGGGTTCCCCATGCCGGCAACCACCGAGCTGACATTGATAATCCGCCCCCAGCGGGCCTTGGCCATACCCCGCAGCACCGCCTTGGACAGGCGGAACACGCTGGCAAGGTTGGTTTCGATCACATCGGACCAGTCGCCATCCTTGAGCCGCATCAACAGGTTATCCCGGGTAATACCGGCGTTGTTGACGAGGATGTGGGGCGCGCCGGCCCGCTCAGCGACGGCTTTCAGCCCCGCCTCAATGCTCTCGGGGTCCGACACGTTCATAACGATGCCAAAGCCGGGTGTGGCCGCGCCAGCGAGGTCTTCACTGATGCTCTCGGCGCCTGCTTCGCTGGTGGCAGTCCCCACGACCAGCGCACCCTGGCCTGCAAGTTCTTTAGCAATTGCCTTGCCAATACCCCGGGTTGCTCCGGTAACCAGCGCGATTTTGCCATCAAGTGACATGGAAAGCTTCCTTACAATGGTTCATGTAGATGCTGAAACCGCCGTTCGCCTTCATTATTTTGCCGATGCAGCCTGGATTGCCGCAGCCAGCGAATCCGGCTGCTCAATGCTGTGAACCGCCAAGTTACGGTCGATCCGCTTGGCCAAGCCCGCCAACACTTTGCCTGAACCACACTCAACCGCGACCGAGACGCCTTCAGACACCAGATGGCGCACGGAATCGGTCCACAGAACAGGAGAGTAAAGCTGGCGAACGAGGTTGGCTTTCAGGGTATCGCGATCCTGACCGGCAAGCGCGGAGACATTCTGCACCACCGGGATGACAGCATCGTTAAAGGTGACTTCATCCAGTGCACCGGCCAACTCCTCAGCGGCCCCTTTCATCAGCGCACAGTGAGACGGAACACTCACGGGCAACGGCATGGCCTTGCGAGCGCCCTTCTCTTTACAGGTCTCAATGGCACGGTCAACCGCTGCCGCCGAGCCAGCAATCACAACCTGGCCAGGCGCGTTAAAGTTCACCGCGGACACCACATCATCACCAGCCGCCTGTTCGCAGGCAGCTGCCACGTCATTGTCTTCCAGACCCAGAATGGCGGCCATCTTGCCTTCGCCGGCGGGCACCGCTTCCTGCATCAGTTCGCCCCGCAGGCTCACTAACTTCACAGCGTCAAGGAAATTGAGGCTTTCGGCAGCAACCAGCGCGCTGTATTCACCCAGGCTGTGCCCGGCGACAAAATCCGGACGCGGTCCGTCGGCCACCAGCCACTGACGCCAGAGTGCAACACTGGCCGTCAACAACGCCGGCTGCGTCACCATGGTGCGGTTGAGTTCTTCGGCAGGGCCGTGCTGACACAGGTGCCAGAGGTCATACCCCAGCACATCCGACGCCTCGGAGAATGTCTGTTCAACGATCGGCCAGTTGCCCGCCGCGTCCGCCAGCATGCCAACGGACTGCGAACCCTGACCAGGAAAAATGAAGGCTGATTTCATGATGGGAATCTTATCGTCTGTGAGCGGAATGAGAGATTAGCCAATAGTACAAGGCAAGCCCCGCAACAACCACCGGCCGGCCACTGCAGTTGCTAGGACATTGGTCGCAATGCAGGCCAGAGGATGGCGCCGATCACAGCATCAGGTCGTCCAGTCTGTCGTTGATTCTGCGGGGAACTTCCATTTCCACCTCTTTTGTTGCCTGCCGAATGGCGGCCAGCAGGGCCCACTCATTGGCATTACCATGACTTTTGATCACCACGCCCTGCAGCCCAAGCAGGCTGGCGCCATTGTGGCGGGCCGGGTCCATCAGCTTCAGCAGGCGCCCAAGCACCGGACGCGCCAGCCAGCCAACGAATCGGCCGTAGAGTCCGCGACTGAATGCCTGCTCCAGCAGCTCGATCAGCAACCCGGCGACGCCCTCTCCGGTTTTGAGGGCGATATTGCCGACAAAACCGTCACACACCACCACATCCGCCACATCCCGGAACAGATCACTGCCCTCGACATAGCCGATGTAATTGATGGTATCGCACTGAGCCAGCAGATGGGACGCCAGCCTCACCTGCTCATTGCCCTTGATCTCCTCTTCACCGACGTTGAGCAACGCCACCCGCGGCTCAGGCAGGTCACTGATCGCAGACGCCATCAGCGAGCCCATGAGAGCGTACTGGTAGAGGTTCTCGGCACTGGCATCGACATTTGCGCCCAGATCCAGGACGTGACAGCGACCGCGAAGGGAGGGAATCAGCTTGGTGATGGCGGGGCGCTCAATCCCCGGATACATGCGGATGATCGAACGACCAAACGCCATCAGCGCGCCAGTATTACCGGCACTGACGCAGCCCTGGGCTTCGCCATCCCGAACCAGCCGCAGCGCCACTGCCATGGAGGCATTCTGCTTGTGCCGCAGGGCGTGGGAGGGACGCTCATTCATCCGCACCACATCCACCGCCTCAGCAATGCTGATTCGGGGATGGCCGGCCGACCCGGAATCACGATCCGCCCCATACAACAAGGCCTCAAGCTCACTCCGGATACCAACCAGAATGACGCTCAAGGCCTCGTTTTCTGTTACCGCCGCCAGCGCCGCGCTGACTGCTACCGCAGCCCCGCGATCGCCACTCATGGCATCGACGGCCAGGGTGACCGATTTCACCACGGTTCCGTCAGACACAGGGCGGTATCAGGCGCAACGATTACTCGTCGCGCGCTTCAACTACCTGCTTGCCACGGTAGAAGCCGTCCGGAGAGACGTGGTGACGACGATGAACTTCACCTGTGGTGGCGTCGGTGGACAGAGTGGCAGCATTCAGAGCATCGTGGGAACGACGCATGCCACGCTTAGAGCGGGTTTTCCGGTTTTGCTGTACAGCCATGATTATGCTCCTGACCTTGAAACTAGCGTTCGTATAAACAGCAGCGAAACCACCTTGCAGCGGTTCCGCCAGCTACATTCGTTAATGTTTTTTCGTCTTCAGACCCGCCAGAACACTGAAAGGATTGTCCCGCTTGGATTCCTCGGAATCCATTTCGGCATCATCCTCTTCCAGCGCCTCCAGCTGCTCCCTGGCCGGACACTGTCCCCGGTCGTGGAGCGGAAATGGCGGCAGCACGAGCAACAACTCGTCTTCCACCATAGTCCACAGATCTGCATTGAACTCATCCGTCAGAAACGGCTCGAGCTCCTTGGGTAACTGCTGGGCCTGCTCATCACTGGTCACCAGCCCCAGACGAAACTGGGATGTCAGTGCCGCATCCATCGGATTCATACAACGCTGACACTCCAGTTGTACCTGAGTATCCAGCTGTCCCGATACGATCCGGCGCCGCTCGTCATCCATTGAGAATGACAGCTTGACCTGACAGTGCCCGTCTTCATCCATCCCGACAATGCAATCGGCGAAGCGGTCCAGCTGTTTCAGCGGAATCGTTCCCTCAAGCACTTCACCTTGTTCGGCAAGTTTGTAGGGATCGACGATCTTGGGCAATTCGGCGTTTGACATAGGCGCGCAATTCTAGGGCTCTACCCCCCGGCTGTCAAAGACTTCGTGGCCCTGGCGTTCAATTTTCGGTCAACCATCGACTATTATTGACCCCGAACCCGAAAATCTCCGCCAAATACCGCCCCAGCCCCTGTGGTAAGCTCGCCTTCGAAGCCCTCAAGAGCCCGAGCGAATCATGACCTTACCCCAACTTGTGCTGGCGTCTTCATCGCCCTACCGCAAACAGCTGCTGGAACGATTCGGCTTGCCGTTCGACTGCGCCAGCCCGGATATTGATGAATCCAGCCAGCCGGACGAATCCGCCACGAAACTGGTCCAGCGCCTGGCACGACAAAAAGCCGAAGCCCTGCGGGCCAGATTTCCCGACCATTGGGTCATTGGCTCGGATCAGGTCGCCACCCTCGATGACGGCACCGTCCTGACCAAGCCGCACACCCACGACCGCGCCGTGGAACAACTGCGCCGCTGCCGCGACAGAAGCGTCCGCTTCCTGACCGGTCTCGCCCTGCTGGACACCCGATCCGGGCGCGCCGCCGTGCTGTGCGAACCTTTTGACGTACAGTTCCGGGCACTGTCTGAACAGGACATCGAGCACTACCTCAGGGTTGAGCAACCCTACGACTGCGCCGGCAGCTTCCGCATGGAAGGCCTGGGCATCACCCTGTTCAGCTCACTGAATGGCCGCGACCCCAACGCCCTGATCGGACTCCCACTGATCGCCCTGTGCGACCTGCTGGAAGACTGGGGTCTCGACCTCCTGGCGGAGCGCTATCGCATCTCCAGCCGGGACTGAACCACCTGCTCGGCAAAACCGGCGCCCACAGAGGCGCCCAGGCGCTCGATAAACTCTTCCAGGCGCGAGCCGCCCCGGGTGTAGTCCACCAGGTCTTCGGCACCCACAATATCCCGGGCAACGTAGGAGGAGCTGCCAAGTGCATCGATCAGACCAAGCTCCAGCGCCTGCTCGCCAGTCCAGACCAAACCGCTGAACAGCCGGTCGTCCTCGACCAGACGATCGCCCCGACCGGCGCGAACCTGCGCGATGAACTGCTCATGGGTGGTCTCCAGCACCTCTTCCCAGAACGCCACCTCACCTTCTTTCTCCGGCGAGAACGGGTCCAGGAAGGCCTTGTTCTCACCCGAGGTGTAAAGCCGACGTTCAACGCCCAGCTTTTCCATCAGCCCGGTAAAGCCAAAGCCGCTACCAATCACGCCAATCGAGCCCACCAGACTCGCCTTATCGGCATAGATCTGATCCGCCGCGGCCGCAATGTAGTAGGCACCAGACGCACCGATATCAGCAATCACCGCGTAGAGCTTCTTGTCAGGGTACTCTTCCCGCAGCCGGCGAATCTCATCGTACACATAGCCAGACTGAACCGGACTTCCTCCCGGACTGTTGATCCTCATGACCACCGCCTTGGCCTTCTCCTCTTCGAAAGCCTCCCGCAGGGCGCCCACCAGATTATCCGCACTGGCGTCCTCGTCAGCGGCAATGGTGCCAGTCACCTCAATCAACGCGGTATGCTCACCCACAGAGGGTTGCATGCCCTGCCCCGCTGGAAACACCAGCAACGCCAGCAACGCAAACAGGTAGGTAAACGTCAAAAGCTTGAAAAAGATGCCCCAGCGCCGGCTCCGGCGCTGCTCAGACTGCAGCGACATCACCAGTTTCTCGATCAACTTCCAGTCACGCCCCTGTTCCGGCGCACCGCTAGCGCCCGTCGCTGGCGCCGACCTCTCACCCAAGCCGGATTGTCGACCCGAATCCCATTCAGACATAAGCTTTTCCTACTTCCTTTCCATTGACAGTTAAATCCCTGTGCTTGCGCACACCCTATACATCACTATTGCAAAACCCGATTATCACAAACCCCGGCTACAGCCCCAGCACGTCACGCAGTTCTGCCACCTGACTGACAACCGCCAGCGGCTCATAGCGGCCAAGCTCCTCACGATCGTGAACGCCCCATTCAACGCCAATAGACGGCATGCCGATACGACGGGCCATTTCAAGGTCATAGCGGGTGTCCCCGATCATCACCGCCTCATCCGGGGCGATTGAGAAATGCGCGAGAATCTCCTCCAGCATCGCAGGGTCCGGTTTCGAGCGGGTTTCATCAGCACAGCGGGTCAGCGCGAAGTGCCCGCCTAGCTCGCTGCTCTCCAGAGCCCGGTCCAGTCCGCGCCGACTTTTGCCGGTCGCGACCGCACAGTGCCGGCCGCCGGCATTGAGATCCACCAATATGTCGGCCATTCCCTCGAACACCTCTTTCGGCGTCACCATGCGAGCGAAGAAGTAACTGCCATATCCGTCACGGATAGCCTTCATCTCATCCCGACTGATGCCCGGATAAAGCGCTTCGAGCGCCTCAACCATTCCCAGGCCGATGATATCCCGATAGGCCGCCCACTCCAGGGCCGGAAACCCGAGATCCGTGGCTGCCTGGTGAAGGCAATCGGCGATGTGCTCAATGGAATCCACCACGGTTCCATCCCAATCAAAAATAACAACCTTGTGCTGCTGACTCACACCTGCCCCCGAATAGCTGAATTCATCGCCGCGCCATCCGCGCCAATACTGCGTCAAACGCCTCATCATACGGCGCCTCGAACCTCACCGCCTCCTCTGATCCCGGCATGGTCAACTCCAGCGACCGGGCATGTAGCATCAATCGCTGCCCGCCGGCCGCCCGAAAGGCCTTAAGACTGGCGTCGTCCATATACTTGTCATCCCCAGCGATGGGATGACCAGCGCAGGTGCTATGCACCCGAATCTGATGGGTCCGCCCGGTCACCGGAGAGGCCTGCACCAGGGTATAACCCGGGTAACGCACCAGCACCCGGTACAGCGTCAGCGACGCCTTGCCCTCGGCGTCTACCCGAACCCGGCGCTCACCATTGCTCATCTCGTATCGCAACAGCGGCTCGTCGATACGATCAAGCGCATCGGGCCAGTCCCCCGCCACCAGGGCGTGGTAGTGCTTACGAATCCGCTTCTGGCGCAGCTCATCCTGAAGAAAGCGCAGCGCTGACCGCTTCTTGGCCACCATTACCAACCCGGACGTATCCCGGTCCAGCCGGTGCACAAGCTCCAGAAAACGCGCCTCCGGACGGGCTGCCCGAAGCACCTCGATCAGCCCGAAATCCAGCCCGCTGCCGCCGTGAACCGCGATGCCGGAGGGCTTGTTCACCACCAGCATCTGCTCATTCTCGAACACCACGGCGTTTTCCATGACCGCCTGAACCCGGCTTCCCGGTACCACCGGCGCTTCTTTTTTCTTCTGGGTGACCGGCGGAATCCTGACCTGGTCGCCCGCTTTCAGCCGACTGTCAGGCTTAACCCGCCCCTTGTTCACCCGCACTTCGCCTTTCCGCAAAATGCGATATATCACACTCTTGGGGACGCCCCGCAACTGGGCCAGAAGGAAGTTATCGACCCGCTGGCCGGCGGTATCGTCGTCCACGGTCACCCAGCGAACCCCTGAACGCTCCTGGCCCGGAGCCGGATCTGACGGTTGCCTGGGGGTCGAATGGGATGGCTGCCTGCGTCTGGAATTGGGTCTCATAACACCTGAAATAATGCCGAAAAATGGGGAGGTCGGACACCGTGCCGGATCGGGATTGATGCCCCAGAGGATTACTGTTATATTCCGGCGTGCTCTGCTGTTTGTATACGGCCTGGCCTTCATGCCAACCGCCGGAGCGGCAGAAGTATACCGACACTATTTGACAGTTTGAACGCCGATTAACCGATCATGACAGGTTTCGGCGCGCAGAGTGCCTCCGCCGAGGCAGCGGGGTGAGTCCGCCGATTGCGTTCACCCGGATCAACGAAGCTTGATACAGCAACCCAAGGGTAAACGTATCGTCAGTGCTTCCGGCCGTCCGGGCGTGACGCCAGGAACCGACCTCCCTTGCCAACGTGCCCTGAACGACTCCCAACCAGGAGCGTCATCACAGCAGAGGCTAGTTGTTTAACCGAGCGGAAAACCGTCGGGCAACATCGCGAAGAAAGATTACTGACACGCAGGGCCGGGCCGTCCAGCAGACGAATATGACGTGAGACCCAGGCACCCGCGTGAACTTGACTACGAGCCACATGCGCAAAAAGACACTGAGTGATCACTGCCGCCAGATTCCCCCCGGGGAACGGGTGACAGCAAGCAGTAACAGATCAATGCAACGGCCACTCGCCGGGCTATGACAGGTCTGATCGCCAGCCCTGCGGCTTGGCGGTGCGTACGTTGGTCTTCGCCGATGCCCTCCCCACGGTTTTCTGTCACACAACCGACAGGAAACAATTCTTTCCATGAAAAGAATGCTGATCAATGCAACTCACCCAGAAGAGTTGCGCGTTGCCCTGGTAGATGGCCAGCGGCTGTTTGACCTTGATATCGAATCCAGCACCCGCGAGCAGAAAAAGGCCAATATTTATAAGGGCCGCATTACCCGGGTTGAGCCCAGCCTGGAAGCCGCCTTTGTCGATTTCGGCGCTGAACGCCACGGCTTCCTCCCTCTGAAGGAAATCTCCAAAGAATACTTCAAGAAATCGCCCGGCCAGATCGAAGGCAAGATCAATATCAAGGACGTGATGTCCGAAGGCCAGGAAGTCATTGTCCAGGTCGACAAGGAAGAACGCGGTAACAAGGGCGCAGCCCTCACCACCTTCATCTCCCTCGCCGGCCGCTACCTGGTACTGATGCCGAACAACCCCCGCGCCGGCGGCATTTCCCGCCGTATCGAAGGGGAAGAACGCGCCCAGCTCAAGGAAGCCATGTCTGACGTGCAGGTGCCGAAGAACATGGGCATCATCGTGCGCACTGCCGGCATTGGCCGCACCTCCGAAGAACTGCAGTGGGACCTGGACTACCTGGTCCAGTTCTGGGAAGCGATCACCGACGCCGCTGGCAAACGCAAGGCGCCGTTCCTGATTCACCAGGAAAGCAACGTCATCATCCGTGCCGTGCGGGACTACTTGCGCCAGGACATTGGCGAAGTACTGATTGATTCCGAGGTGGTCTACGAAGACGTGCTGAACTTTGTTCGCGCGGTGATGCCGTCGTTCGAGAACAAGATCAAGCTGTACAAGGATGAAATCCCGCTGTTCAGCCGCTACCAGATTGAAGGACAGATCGAAACGGCGTTCCAGCGCGAAGTAAAGCTGCCATCTGGCGGCTCGATCGTCATCGATCCCACCGAAGCCCTGGTGTCCATCGACATCAACTCTTCCCGCGCCACCAAAGGCCACGACATCGAAGAGACGGCCCTGCAGACCAACCTGGAGGCCGCTGAAGAGATCGCCCGCCAACTGCGCCTGCGGGACATGGGCGGCCTGATCGTGATCGACTTTATCGACATGACCCCCGCCAAGCACCAGCGCGAAGTGGAGAACAAGGTCCGCCAGGCGCTCGAGCTTGACCGCGCACGGGTACAGGTCGGCAAGATTTCCCGTTTCGGCCTGCTGGAAATGTCACGCCAGCGCCTGCGGCCATCCCTCGGCGAAACCCGCAGTGAAGTCTGCCCACGCTGTAATGGTCAGGGCACCATCCGGGGCATTGAGTCTCTTGCTCTCAGCATCATGCGCCTGATCTACGAGGAATCCTCCAAGGACAAGACTGGCGAGGTTCGCGCCATTGTGCCGGTGGTGGTCGCCACCTTCCTGCTCAACGAGAAGCGCAAGCAACTGGCCGACATCGAAGCCCGCCAGGAAGTCAGCATTGTCGTTGTGCCTGCGCCCCACCTGGAAACCCCGAATTTCGAGATCGTAAGGATGCGGGAAGACGAGACCAGCAGCGAGCCAGTCTCCAGCTACCAGGTAGCCCAGGAATACTCCGACCGGGAAGAAGAAGAGATCGAAGTCTTCGCCAGCCGTGAGGCGGCACCACGCCAGGAAGCGGCAGTAAAGGCGATTCGCCCGACTGCGCCGGCCCCCACCCCCGCGTCTGTGCCAGCCGCTGCAGAACAAGCCACCAGCGAGCCAACATCGGACGAAGGCATGTTCCGTCGCCTGGGTCGCAAGATTGCACTGTTCTTCCAGGGTGAGCAGGAAAACGAACAGGAAGAAGGCCGTCAGCAACAGGCCGACCGCAACCAGGATCGTCGCAATCAGGGCCGCCAGGACCGCCGCAAGTCACGGGTCGCCAAAGACAAAGGCAACCGCCAGGACAAGCGCAGCGGCCAGGAGCGCCGGCAACAGGAGTCTGGTGGTCAGGGCCGCAACAGCGACGACAACCGCAGCCGTGGCGGTAAAGGCAGCGGGCGTGACGGTGGCGGCCAGGGCCGTGGCAAGGGCCAGCAGGGCGACAACCGTCGCGACGGCGAAGACCGCAAGTCTGGTGGCCGCAATCAGGATCGCAAGTCCCGCGGCGGCAAGCCGAAGGACAACCAGGCGGACAACGCCGGCAAACGCGACCAGAAAGGTGGTGAAGACAAGCGCGGCCAGGGCGATGACAAGCGCAACCAGCCTCAGGGTGACGACAAGCGTCGCAGCAAGCCCCGTCGCCAGCGCAACCGCGACGGCTCTCCTGCCGAGACGCCAGAGTCAACTCCGGCCAACCGCAAGGCCGCACGGGTTGAGCGCCACCAGCAGGACACCCAGCCAGACTCCAGCAAGGACCTTGGCAAGGATACCGGCAAGGACGATGTAGCCAAGCCCCAGCCAAAGGATGACAACAAGCCCAAGGATCAGGGTCGCAAGGATAAAGCTGAGAGCAGCAACAAAGGCAAGGCAGCGGACAAGCCAGCCGCCAAGCCTGGCAGTCAGCAGGAAACCGGCAAGTCCGGCGACGACGCCAAGACTGCCCCTGCCAGCAAGCCGGACACTGCCGGCAAGCAGGAGAACGCACCTCAGCCCCAGGCAAAGGCTGTAGAAGAACTGGCGAAGGATCAGTCCGCCAAAGCTGACAAACAGCCCGACTCCGCGCCGTCGACCGGCAAGCAGGACGACCGCAAACCCGCTGACGAGAACAAGCCCTCTGCCAAGCCTGCCGAGGCCAAGCCCGAAAGCCAGGAAGCGGTCGCCCGCAAGGACCAGGAACCGGCCCGTGCCGACAAATCCGAGGCGAAGAAGGACGTCGCTACCGAGCAGCCGTCACCGGCTACCAAGGCAGCTGATGAGCGCAAAGCCGGCGACACAGTGGACGCAACCAAGGAATCGTCAAAGAACGCCGACGACAACGCAGCCAAAGCGAAAGACAAGCCTGCGGCCAAACCAGCCGAAACCAAAGCGCCTGCCGCAAAAGCCGACGCCGGCACCTCTCCGGCTAAGACTCCGCAAGCAGAGAAAGCCGAGGCTGACACTAAAAAACCGGCCCGCAACGCCGAGGTGAAGCCAGCGGACAGCAAGGTCGACAAGCAGGAAGCCAAGCCCCAGCCTGAGCAGGCCAAGGCGCCGACCGCTGAGCCCAAAGCGCCAGCCGCGAAAACTGCGGACAATGACGCCAAGGACAGCAAGGCCCCTGAGGCCAAGCCGGAAGCAGCGGCCAAGCCTGCCGCCAAGGCGGAAAAAGCTGACGACAAGCCGGCTGAAAGCAAGGCGCCGAAAGCCGATGAACCACCGGTAACACCAGGCCGCGCCTACAACGACCCAAGGGAAGTGCGGAAACGTCAGAAAGCAGCAGAAGAAGCTGCCAAGAAAGCCGAGGGGAACTAAGGCATGCTGAGCAACACTGAGATCGAAGCGCTGGAAGACATCCTGTTCGCAGAACCCTGGGGCGAGGAAGCCCTGGATTTCTTCGGCCTCCACGGGGTCGTCTGTGCCAGCGTGGTCGGTCCGGTGTCTCTGACAGCTGAGGACATCTTCCGGCTGGCAACGGGGATGGACCAGCTGCCAGCCTCCGGCGTGCCTGAGGTGTTTTCCTCCGCCGTTACCAAGCTCGCCGACGCCATGCGCGGCGAGCTGACCATGGGACAACCGCCAGAACTGCCAGAACCGGAAGATGGCGACCCGATGAACGCGCTGGAGAACTGGTGCGCCGGCTTCGTCGACACCTTCCTGGAAAATGAGGAGCAATGGCTGACCGGCGATGAAGATGAGACCGCCAACCTGCTGGTGCCGATGATGGCTCTGTCAGGACTGTTCGATGATGAAGACTTCCGCAAGGCGCGGGAAAGCGACAAGCTCAGCCGTCAGATGGCGGACGCCATTCCTGACACACTCACCGACCTTTACCTGCTGTTCCACGCCCCGGAGTAAGTGACTCCGGGCCTTCCCCTACAATGGGGTACGAAATCCCTGCCAGACGGGCCTTAGCCCCGAAGGCAGGGTTTCAAACCGCCCCAGCTCACACCAGCTTGCCCCGGGAAAATGAAAATCACTGCCCTGGGACGCCATCAGCTCACTACCTCGACATAATTCGGCCAGAAACGACAGATCGCCGCGTTGCTGCCCGGAGGTCGCCACTTCCATCGCCCGGCCACCGGCGCTCTGGAAATCCGCCACCAACTGGCGCAATTTACTGCCGGTCAAACCGTATTTACGGGGATGGGCCAGCACGGCAACCCCCCCGGCGTCGGTAATCCAGCCAACAATCTCCTCAAGCTCCGGCCAGAAGGCCTTGACGTCACCGGGCTTGCCGTTGCTCAGATAGCGACTGAACGCCTGGTTCATGTTCTTGACAACACCCTGGGCGATCAATGCCTTGGCAAAATGGGGTCGACCAGGGACATCACCACCGGCCTGCTCGGTCGCCAGATCCAGCAGAGGTTCGGGGACTTTCCGCTCCAGACGCTCGGCAATTTTGTGGGCGCGACGCCAGCGGTTGTCGTGCTGGGCCTGTAAACGGGCAAGAAAGCGGCTGTCCTCAACATCGAAATCCAGCCCGACCACATGAATGGTTTGCCGACGCCAGACGCAGGACAGTTCGATGCCACTGATCAGAGCCAGCCCGGCCTCGCCCGCCCGCGTCCGCGCCTCAGCCAGACCGTCGATGGTGTCATGATCGGTAAGCGCCAGATGGGTCACGCCCATCGCTGCCGCCCGGTCAACCAGCTCCGAGGGCGTCAGAGTGCCATCAGAGGCAGTGCTGTGGCAGTGAAGATCAATGCAGAGGGAGGTCCCTTGGGGTATAGTCACGGCTACTCATCTGTTACAGGAATCCTGTCGGCAGTGTACCAGTCACGGGAACGGCTGTATTGCCGTTTGGCCCGATCCAACCTGGCCAGCCCCTGCAATGCTGGTTCACCTCTGCCGGGATGACACTCTGGAGACCCACATGTACTACGCCATCATCAGTGAAGATGTAGAGAACAGCCTGCCCCACCGAAAAACCGCCCGTCCGGCCCACCTGGCCCGCCTGGACGCACTGAAAGCCGAAGGCCGCCTGCTCATCGCCGGCCCCCACCCTGCCCTGGACACCGAGGACCCGGGTGACGCGGGCTTTACCGGCAGCCTGGTCATTGCCGAGTTCGAGTCACTGGAAGCCGCCCAGCAATGGGCCGATGCCGATCCCTACGTGGACGCCGGCGTTTACCGCAGCGTTACGGTGAAACCGTTCAAGCGCGTTTTACCCTGATCGGGAGCGCATGAGTTTTTTGTAATCGGGCTCACCTTGATCCAAAGGTTCGCTATGACAAAATTACCGCTTTCATTCATCCCTCAGGAACTGACTCCAGTGAAGCTTATCCGCCTGCTCGCCTGCGCCTTTCTGCTCCTCGCCATCAACCTGCCCGCCCAGGCCAGAACCATGTATATCGACGACATGCTCATGGCGCCTGTACGCAGCGGTGAGGGCACCCAGTTCCGGATACTGCACCGGGGCCTGCGCAGTGGCACGGCGGTAGAACTGCTGGAGACCAGCGACTCCGGCTACAGCCGGGTCCGCACCCGGGAGGGCATCGAAGGCTGGCTGCCAACCCGTTACCTGACCGACACCCCCATTGCCCGGGACCGTCTGGAGCGTGCCAACAAGGAACTGGAACAGGCCCGCAGCCGGCTGGAGACACTGCAGGCCGAGCTGACCCAGTTGAAGCAGGAACGCAATCAGCTGGCGTCATCAGAAAGCAACCTTGAAACCCGCGCCCAATCCCTCAGCGAAGAACTGGCCAACATCAAGGCAATCTCCGCCAATGCCCTCAACCTGGAGAAGCGTAATCGCGAACTTCAGGAGGAGAACCAGCGCCTGCTCAACGACGTGGAAGTTCTCACCGCCGAGAAGGAGCGCCTGGAAACCAAGAGCGAATCTGATTTCATGCTGCTGGGCGCTGGCCTGGTATTGCTTGGGGTACTGCTGGCACTGATCATCCCGCTGCTGAAACCCAGCAAGAAAACCGATAACTGGGCCTGACAGGCTTCCTGAGGGCTGCCCGGCCGGTCTCACCACGGGCAGCCCGGAAAAAGCCGGGACCGAGCCGAGCCAAAACACCACATATGGTGTGTAGCAACCCAAGCTAACACTAAATATTTGGCTTACAGGTCTCGTTATGACTATGCGTTCTTTGACGCTGGACGAAGTACATCTTATAACTACAAAAACAACGCGCTTGAGGTACCGTGATGTCTATGACCATGAAAGACTACTCAGAGAAACGTGACTTCCACCGCATGCAGGTGAACACGGAAATTCAGATCACAGACAGTTCAGGCCAGACCTACACGGCGATCTGCAGGGACCTGAGCGGCACGGGAATGCAGCTTTACGTGGAGCAGCCAATCGCCGAAGGGACAGAAATCCAGACCCTGATGCCCTCAACCAACGAACAGTTCCCTCCCTTTGAGACCATCTGCAAAGTCCTTCGCAGTACCCCTGAGGGCGAGGGCTTTCTGCTGGGCATCACCATCGTCAAGGTCAAACACTGATTCGGCAACTGGAGCCGCGACCACCCTACAACGAAAAAGAGCGATCCAATGGATCGCTCAGACTGCTGACAAACCCTCGCCATGGTAGCGGGGGTTTGTTGTAATTGGGCCAGCGACTTTCCAGAGGCTGCCCCATGCTCAAAGAGCCCTCCCCACAACAACACGAACTCGAGATGGTCTGTCTCGA
>NZ_JAKZAK010000049.1 GCF_023156385.1 Marinobacter xestospongiae | reverse complement strand
CTCAAGCGACCGCCGGCTGAAAACAGAACGACCAAATGCAACAAACCCCGGAAAACCGGGGTTTGTCAGCAGTCTGAGGCACGCCCACATGGGCGTGCCTTTTTGTTTTCACGGTGCCTTCCGGTTATCCGGCCTGATGGAACGTCGTGGCCGAGTACCGGGATTGCAGTGGCATCAGATCAAATACCCGCTCCGGACGGATGGGGTCCACCAGCTCCGTGGCCGACTTGTAGACCCTCGGTGTGGTGTACAGATACTTGATCGCAGTGCTGTGAGGCATTGCCATATAGCGGTCGCCATGATGCTGTTCCAGCCATTCCCGCACCCGCGGCGCCTTGTTGGAAGACATCTTCGGGAAGAAGTGATGCTCCACGTGATGGCTGAAGCGGTAGTGCAGGCGATCCAGGATCGGGTTGCTGCGCAGGCTCATGGAGTTGTCCAGCGGGTTGTTGCTGACCGTCTGCGGGCGCAGGAAGTGGTTGGTGAGGATGTACCCCTGACCGAGCGCATTTGCCACCATGAACGGGATCAACACCGTAAACACCGCCAGCGGCCCGGACAGGATCGCCAGCACGGCCCAGGCCGCCACGCACAGGTAGGTCTGGCGGATGGCCTTCTTGCGGTCAAAGCCCTTGAAAAGCTTGCGACGTTTGGCCTGGAACCACAGCACCAGCTGCGCATGCATGGTGAACGAATAAGTCAGGAACAGGTAGCTGTACCAGGTGCCTGACCCCGGTGCCAACTTGGTGAACTTCTGTTGCTTGGGGTCCACCCGGTAGCGACGAAGGGTACCAAAGCTGTCCGGGTCTACATCGCCCATGTTGGTGTTGCCGTGGTGCACTACATTATGCCACTTGCGCCAGAACTCCGGCGGAACGATCAGCGGGCCGAACCCGAGCCAGCCAAAAAAGTTCTGCCAACGCTTGCTCATACCCAGCGCACCATGCAGTACCTCATGCGCCAGGAGCGCCTGGGAACCAATGGTGTGCCCCACCAGCAGAGCCAGGCCCAGGTTGGCATACCAGGGCAGACCCGCCAGAAGAATGGTGGCAATCCCTCCCCAGATCACCAGCTGGAGCGGCAGGAACCAGATGACCCGCCAGCTCTGCGCCTGAAAGGTATCCGCTGGCAGCTCCTTACGCATGTCGTCGCGAAGCTTGCGTTCATCCTGGAAGCCGAAACCACTGGTCTCAAACGATTCGGGTTTGACAGCTGCGTTCATTCAATCACCTACGAAATTCAGCGTACATTTGTTAGCTGAATTTACAGAACTGCCTGTGACAAGGCAATGGCATTTACATAAATATTTGATTACAAAACAACCGACCAGAACGTCGAAAAACCTATAACAATTTGATTAACATTGAATTTATATAGATCGCCCTTTCTGAAAAACACAGCCGAGCGATCACCAACATTTCGGCTATTTGCGAACACCCGTACCTATATCCGAATATTGCATTAATCAGGAGACGGCTGTCTGAGTTGGGGAAAAAGGACACGGCAGGCATCGCCAACGGCACAGACACAGACACAGACACAGACACAGACACAGACACAGACACAGACACAGACACAGGGAAAGGAGAAGAGCAGCCAGAACAGCCTCCGGCAATAAAAAAAGCTCCCGAGCCATAGCCCGGGAGCTTTCTGTTTTCACATTGGAGCGGCGCCCATGGGCGCTCGGATCAGCTACCGGATAACGAGGTATCCGAAGGATCGATCTCCATCTGCTGGATGGCGATTACCGCCTGGGTGCGGTTGCGCACCCCCAGCTTGCGGAACACCGCCGTGATGTGAGCCTTGATGGTGGCCTCCGACACGTCCAGATCGTAGGCGATCTGCTTGTTCAACAGCCCTTCGGCGAGCATCCCCAGCACCCGGAACTGTTGCGGTGTCAGTGATGCCAGCTTCTCGGAGAAGTCGGGGGCATCGGCCTGCAGTCGCTCAATTTTCTCTGCCACACCATCCGGCAGCCAGACGTCGCCCTCCAGCACCGCCTGAATGGCCTCCGTGATTGTGGGCAGCGACGCCGACTTCGGAATGAAGCCGGAGGCGCCGTAGTCGATTGAGCGTCGCATCACCTGGAGCTCCTCAGAGCCTGACACAACCACCACCGGCAGCCCCGGATACTGTCCACGCATGAACACCAGCCCGGAGAAGCCGTGAGCCCCCGGCATGTTCAGATCCAGCAGGACCAGATCCGCATCCGGATGAGCCTCCACCGCCGCCTGCAACGCCTTGATGCTTTCCACTTCCACCGTTTCGGCATCAGGTACTGCCTGGTTGACCGCCTGCTTCAGGGCTGCCCGAAACAGGGGGTGATCATCGGCGATGATAATTTGTTGTGCCATTCAACAGAGTCCTCACAGGTGTCAGGCCTGTCGCCAGGCCTTACTGGAATTCACGATGATTGATGAGCTCATCCACCACACTGGGATCGGCCAGCGTGGAGGTGTCGCCCAATTGATCGTGCTCGTTAGCCGCAATTTTACGCAAAATACGGCGCATAATCTTCCCTGACCGGGTTTTCGGCAAGCCCGGCGCCCACTGAATCACATCCGGTGACGCGATGGGACCGATTTCCTTGCGCACCCACTGTACCAGCTCCTTCTTGAGCTCGTCGGACGGCTCTTCACCCTGCACCAGAGTGACGTAGACGTAGATGCCCTGCCCCTTGATGTCGTGGGGATAGCCCACCACCGCGGCTTCAGCGACCAGATCGTGGGCCACCAGCGCACTTTCCACCTCGGCGGTGCCCAGGCGATGACCGGAGACGTTCAGAACGTCATCCACACGCCCGGTGATCCAGTAATAGCCGTCATCGTCGCGGCGAGCGCCATCACCGGTGAAGTACATGCCCTTGTAAGTACTGAAGTAGGTCTGGACGAAACGCTCGTGGTCACCGTAGATGGTGCGCATCTGACCGGGCCAGCTGTCGAGGATCACCAGATTGCCTTCGGTGGCCCCATCCAGAATGTTGCCGTCATTGTCTACCAGCGCCGGCTGGACGCCGAAGAATGGCAGCGTCGCAGAACCGGGCTTGAGATCAAACGCACCAGGCAGTGGTGAAATCAGGATACCGCCGGTTTCGGTCTGCCACCAGGTGTCCACGATCGGGCAGCGGCTGTCGCCGATGACCCGGTGGTACCATTCCCAAGCCTCGGGGTTGATGGGTTCCCCCACCGAGCCCAGCAGATGCAGGGACTCGCGGGTGGTGCCTGCCATGCAGGACTCACCCTCGGCCATCAGGGCGCGGATCGCGGTCGGCGCGGTGTAAAGCACGTTCACCTTGTGCTTGTCCACCACCTGCCCCATGCGGGAGCTGTCCGGGTAGTTTGGCACCCCTTCAAACAGCACGGTGATGGCACCATTGGCCAACGGCCCATAGAGGATGTAACTGTGGCCGGTGACCCAGCCAAAGTCGGCGGTGCACCAGTAAACATCGCCATCCTGATAGTCAAACACGTACTGGTGAGTCATCGAGGCATACACCAGGTAACCGCCGGTGGTGTGCAACACGCCTTTGGGTGCCCCGGTGGAGCCGGAAGTGTACAGCATGAACAGCGGGTCTTCGGCGTTCATCGGCTCCGGCTCACAATCGGCGGAGGCG
This sequence comes from Marinobacter xestospongiae, assembly GCF_023156385.1. GTDB lineage: Bacteria > Pseudomonadota > Gammaproteobacteria > Pseudomonadales > Oleiphilaceae > Marinobacter > Marinobacter xestospongiae. The sequence goes on along the minus strand of NZ_JAKZAK010000049.1, from coordinate 1,043 downwards.
TCCTTCATCAGCTCTTCGTAGCGTACATCCCGGCCTTCGTTCCAGGGCACATCGCCCTGGGTGCGGGACACCACCACGACTTTCTCGACACCGCCCAGGTTCTCATTCCGCAGGGCCGCATCGACATTCTTCTTCAGCGGGATCTTGCGACCGCCACGAACCCCCTCATCCGCGGTAATCACAAAGCGGGACTTGCCGTTGTCGATCCGCGCTGCCAGCGCCTCTGGCGAAAAGCCACCGAACACCACCGAGTGAATCGCACCAATGCGGGCGCAGGCCAGCATGGCGACGGCGGTTTCGACGATCATCGGCATGTAGATGGTGACCACATCCCCTTTCTTCACGCCCTGGGATTTGAGGACGTTGGCAAACTTGCAGGTCTCTTCGTGCAGTTCACGGTAGCTGACGTGGCGGGACTCCGCCGGGTCGTCGCCCTCAAAGATGATGGCGGTCTGGTCGCCCCGGGTTGCCAGGTGACGGTCCAGGCAGTTGGCGGAAGCATTGAGCTCACCGTCCTCGAACCATTTGATGGACAGGTTGTTGTAATCGTAGGTGGTATTTTTCACTTTGGTGTACGGCTTGATCCAATCGAGCCGTTTGCCGTGCTCGCCCCAGAACGCATCTGGTTCGTCGACTGACTGACGGTACATCTGATCGTACTGCTCCCGGGTGATCAGGGCCCGTTTGGCAAAATCCGGATTGACCGGGTAAACGTGCTTCTCAGTCATTGTGCTCCCCTCATTTTATTGTGAGTCTGTTCATCGTTGTGAGTATTGTAGTGAAAGCGCCACTGGGGCTATGGAGACGGATTCCCTATAGTTCACCATGCGGGCAGTTCGTCAATGAATTAGACCAACGTCCTAACAAAATGGCACTTGTGGATCAGGCCACTTGGGGGCTTTTTCGGTACCACACCCAAGCATAGACAGGAGACAGGGGGAGTAAAGCGGGCCCCCGATAACGGGGGCCTCAGACTGCTGACAAACCCTCGCCATGGTAGCGGGGGTTTGTTGTAATTGGGCCAGCGACTTTCCAGAGGCTGC
>NZ_JAKZAK010000048.1 GCF_023156385.1 Marinobacter xestospongiae | reverse complement strand
GTCTGTAGAATGCGCATCTCTTTCGAGGGGCAAGCCGGTCAGGCGGGCTCGGAATCGAAAGGCAACCGTTTGGTTTTGTTGAAGTTTTCGATTTTGAGAGATCTTCAAATAAGCGGTTGACAAGGTGGTTCAACGCTGTAAAATGCGCGCCACCTTGATGAGGTGGCCGGGAGGTTTCGGCGGTTTCGAAAAGCTTCGAAAGCCACTGAAAATAAACGGTTGACAAGCTCGCGGTTCACTGTAGAATACGCGGCCTTGATCGGGCAACGGCCCAACGCTCTTTAAAAAGTTAACTAAGTAATTCGTGTGGGCGCTGGCTGAGGTATTTCGGATACGAAATATCGAGACAGTGACCTGTCAGAGCTCTCTTTGAGAGTGATGAATTTGAGTTTTGTCTTGAGCAAAAATTAGATGCTTCGGCATCTGCTTGATTTAAACTGAAGAGTTTGATCATGGCTCAGATTGAACGCTGGCGGCAGGCTTAACACATGCAAGTCGAGCGGTAACAGGGGTAGCTTGCTACCCGCTGACGAGCGGCGGACGGGTGAGTAATGCTTAGGAATCTGCCTAGTAGTGGGGGATAGCCCGGGGAAACCCGGATTAATACCGCATACGTCCTACGGGAGAAAGCAGGGGATCTTCGGACCTTGCGCTATTAGATGAGCCTAAGTCGGATTAGCTAGTTGGTGGGGTAAGAGCCTACCAAGGCGACGATCCGTAGCTGGTCTGAGAGGATGATCAGCCACATCGGGACTGAGACACGGCCCGAACTCCTACGGGAGGCAGCAGTGGGGAATATTGGACAATGGGGGCAACCCTGATCCAGCCATGCCGCGTGTGTGAAGAAGGCTTTCGGGTTGTAAAGCACTTTCAGTGAGGAGGAAAAGTTGGTCGCTAATATCGGCCAGCCTTGACGTTACTCACAGAAGAAGCACCGGCTAACTCCGTGCCAGCAGCCGCGGTAATACGGAGGGTGCAAGCGTTAATCGGAATTACTGGGCGTAAAGCGCGCGTAGGTGGTTTGTTAAGCGAGATGTGAAAGCCCCGGGCTTAACCTGGGAACGGCATTTCGAACTGGCAAGCTAGAGTGTGGTAGAGGGTAGTGGAATTTCCTGTGTAGCGGTGAAATGCGTAGATATAGGAAGGAACACCAGTGGCGAAGGCGGCTACCTGGACCAACACTGACACTGAGGTGCGAAAGCGTGGGGAGCAAACAGGATTAGATACCCTGGTAGTCCACGCCGTAAACGATGTCTACTAGCCGTTGGGACTCTTGAAGTCTTAGTGGCGCAGCTAACGCACTAAGTAGACCGCCTGGGGAGTACGGCCGCAAGGTTAAAACTCAAATGAATTGACGGGGGCCCGCACAAGCGGTGGAGCATGTGGTTTAATTCGACGCAACGCGAAGAACCTTACCTGGCCTTGACATCCTGCGAACTTTCTAGAGATAGATTGGTGCCTTCGGGAACGCAGTGACAGGTGCTGCATGGCCGTCGTCAGCTCGTGTCGTGAGATGTTGGGTTAAGTCCCGTAACGAGCGCAACCCCTATCCCTAGTTGCTAGCAGTTCGGCTGAGAACTCTAGGGAGACTGCCGGTGACAAACCGGAGGAAGGTGGGGATGACGTCAGGTCATCATGGCCCTTACGGCCAGGGCTACACACGTGCTACAATGGTGCGTACAGAGGGCTGCAAACCCGCGAGGGGGAGCTAATCTCACAAAACGCATCGTAGTCCGGATCGGAGTCTGCAACTCGACTCCGTGAAGTCGGAATCGCTAGTAATCGCGAATCAGAATGTCGCGGTGAATACGTTCCCGGGCCTTGTACACACCGCCCGTCACACCATGGGAGTGGATTGCACCAGAAGTGGTTAGTCTAACCTTCGGGAGGACGATCACCACGGTGTGGTTCATGACTGGGGTGAAGTCGTAACAAGGTAGCCGTAGGGGAACCTGCGGCTGGATCACCTCCTTAAACGAAACCGAAGCCTCGGTCAGAGTCCACACGAATTACTTGGTTAACTTGCGAAGAGAGCAAT
>NZ_JAKZAK010000047.1 GCF_023156385.1 Marinobacter xestospongiae | reverse complement strand
GGGTCTGTAGCTCAGGTGGTTAGAGCGCACCCCTGATAAGGGTGAGGTCGGTGGTTCAAGTCCACCCAGACCCACCAAAATCGCTCAGCTCGTCGTTGCTTCAAAGCTCACGTGCTACTCGCACGCTACGCTTCAAAGCGCCTAGATCTGAACGATTTTCCGAGTACGGCGTCAGCACTATCGAAGCCTGCTTGGTGTGTGGTTCGATATGGGGCTATAGCTCAGCTGGGAGAGCGCCTGCCTTGCACGCAGGAGGTCGGCAGTTCGATCCTGCCTAGCTCCACCATAATTAACTGACTTGTGTCAGTGTGCAGAAACAAGTGTTTCACTTTGATGAAATCCTTCTTTCTGATCACTGGGTCAGAATTGCTCTTTAACAATTCGGATGAGAAAGCAATATCGAGATGTATTGATCCAATTTATCTCCAGGATCAATACGCTCAAAGTGATAGCGATTTCAAGCGTTATCCGGTGTTGTCGTTGAAGTGGTTGTTCTATCGCTTCAAGGAAACTGTCTCGTTCTGTCCTCTGCTGGTCCGCCAACAGATCGATAGCACGAACACAGTTGTCTTGGGGTTATATAGTCAAGCAACTAAGCGCATACGGTGGATGCCTTGGCAGTCAGAGGCGATGAAAGACGTGGAAGCCTGCGATAAGGTTCGGGGAGCTGGCAAACGAGCTGTGATCCGGACATCTCTGAATGGGGAAACCCACCGACTTTCGGGTCGGTATCTTACACTGAATCCATAGGTGTAAGAGGCGAACCGGGGGAACTGAAACATCTAAGTACCCCGAGGAAAAGAAATCAACCGAGATTCCCTAAGTAGCGGCGAGCGAACGGGGACCAGCCCTTAAGCTGGACGACTGGTAGGAGAAGGCCCTGGAAAGAGCCGCCATAGTGGGTGATAGCCCCGTATCCGAAACCTGAGTTCAGTGAAATCGAGTAGGACGGGACACGTGATATCCTGTCTGAACATGGGGGGACCATCCTCCAAGGCTAAATACTCCTGACTGACCGATAGTGAACCAGTACCGTGAGGGAAAGGCGAAAAGAACCCCTGTGAGGGGAGTGAAATAGACCCTGAAACCGTATGCGTACAAGCAGTCGGAGCAGACTTGTTCTGTGACGGCGTACCTTTTGTATAATGGGTCAGCGACTTAATTTCAGTAGCAAGGTTAACCGTCTAGGGGAGCCGTAGGGAAACCGAGTCTTAATAGGGCGCACAGTTGCTGGGATTAGACCCGAAACCGGGCGATCTATCCATGAGCAGGTTGAAGGTGCCGTAACAGGCACTGGAGGACCGAACCCACTGTCGTTGAAAAGCCAGGGGATGACTTGTGGATCGGAGTGAAAGGCTAATCAAGCCCGGAGATAGCTGGTTCTCCCCGAAAGCTATTTAGGTAGCGCCTCGGACGAATACCACTGGGGGTAGAGCACTGTTTGGGCTAGGGGGTCATCCCGACTTACCAACCCCATGCAAACTCCGAATACCAGTGAGTACTATCCGGGAGACACACGGCGGGTGCTAACGTCCGTCGTGAAGAGGGAAACAACCCAGACCGCCAGCTAAGGTCCCCAAGTACCAGTTAAGTGGGAAACGATGTGGGAAGGCTCAGACAGCTAGGAGGTTGGCTTAGAAGCAGCCACCCTTTAAAGAAAGCGTAATAGCTCACTAGTCGAGTCGGCCTGCGCGGAAGATGTAACGGGGCTCAAACTGGTCACCGAAGCTGCGGCTGCATACTTTGTATGCGGGGTAGGGGAGCGTTCTGTAAGCCTGCGAAGGTGTGTTGAGAAGCATGCTGGAGGTATCAGAAGTGCGAATGCTGACATGAGTAACGACAATGGGGGTGAAAAACCCCCACGCCGGAAGACCAAGGGTTCCTGCGCAACGCTAATCGGCGCAGGGTGAGTCGGCCCCTAAGGCGAGACCGAAAGGTGTAGTCGATGGGAAACGGGTTAATATTCCCGTACCTTGGATCACTGCGATGGAGAGACGGAGAAGGCTAGGTGAGCCGGGCGACGGTTGTCCCGGTTTAAGCAAGTAGGAAGAGGACTTAGGCAAATCCGGGTCCTCAATTCCGAGATGCGACGACGAGTTCCCTAGGGAATGAAGTCATTGATGCCATGCTTCCAGGAAAATCTTCTAAGCTTCAGGTGATTCGAGACCGTACCCCAAACCGACACAGGTGGTCAGGTAGAGAATACCAAGGCGCTTGAGAGAACTCGGGTAAAGGAACTAGGCAAAATGGTGCCGTAACTTCGGGAGAAGGCACGCTGGTTGTATGTGAAACCCCTGCGGGTGGAGCAGAAGCCAGTCGAAGATACCAGGCCCCTGCGACTGTTTATTAAAAACACAGCACTCTGCAAACACGAAAGTGGACGTATAGGGTGTGACGCCTGCCCGGTGCCGGAAGGTTAATTGATGGGGTTAGCATTCGTGCGAAGCTCTTGATCGAAGCCCCGGTAAACGGCGGCCGTAACTATAACGGTCCTAAGGTAGCGAAATTCCTTGTCGGGTAAGTTCCGACCTGCACGAATGGCGTAACGATGGGGGCGCTGTCTCTACCCGAGACTCAGTGAAATTGAAATCGCCGTGAAGATGCGGTGTATCCGCGGCTAGACGGAAAGACCCCGTGAACCTTTACTATAGCTTCACAGTGAACTTTGAGCATGCTTGTGTAGGATAGCTGGGAGGCTTTGAAACCAGGACGCCAGTTCTGGTGGAGCCAACCTTGAAATACCAGCCTGGCATGTTTGAGGTTCTAACTTGGTCCCCTTATCGGGGATGAGGACACTGTGTGGTGGGTAGTTTGACTGGGGCGGTCTCCTCCCAAAGCGTAACGGAGGAGCACAAAGGTGGGCTAAGCATGGTCGGACATCATGCGGTTAGTGTAATGGCACAAGCCCGCTTAACTGCGAGACAGACACGTCGAGCAGGTGCGAAAGCAGGTCATAGTGATCCGGTGGTTCTGTATGGAAGGGCCATCGCTCAACGGATAAAAGGTACTCCGGGGATAACAGGCTGATACCGCCCAAGAGTTCACATCGACGGCGGTGTTTGGCACCTCGATGTCGGCTCATCACATCCTGGGGCTGAAGCCGGTCCCAAGGGTATGGCTGTTCGCCATTTAAAGTGGTACGCGAGCTGGGTTTAGAACGTCGTGAGACAGTTCGGTCCCTATCTGCCGTGGACGTTGGAGATTTGAGGAAAGCTGCTCCTAGTACGAGAGGACCGGAGTGGACGAACCTCTGGTGTTCGGGTTGTTTCGCCAGAAGCATTGCCCGGTAGCTATGTTCGGACAGGATAACCGCTGAAAGCATCTAAGCGGGAAGCCCCTTCCAAGATGAGATCTCCCCGAGGCCTCGAGCCTCCTAAAGAGCCGTTCAAGACCAGGACGTTGATAGGCTGGATGTGTAAGCGCTGCGAGGCGTTGAGCTAACCAGTACTAATTGCTCGTGCGGCTTGACTATATAACACCCAAGACAATTGCGGATAACCTGAAATCAATATCTCGCTTTCTCATCCTTCCCAGTGATCAACCTGTTTGTCTGACGACCATAGCGGTCTGGAACCACCTGATCCCATCCCGAACTCAGAAGTGAAACAGACCTGCGCCGATGGTAGTGTGGCACTTGCCCATGCGAGAGTAGGTCATCGTCAGGCTCTTAATAC
>NZ_JAKZAK010000046.1 GCF_023156385.1 Marinobacter xestospongiae | reverse complement strand
AATCGCCGTGGTACGTGATCCGTATGCCCGGTGATGTGGGAGGAGGGGCATCGTGAGGTGCCTCCCTATCCCGATTAGCTGTCCAGGTCACTCAGTGGAATCTTCGTGAAATAGGGATTGGATATGAAAAAAGAAGATCTATCAGTCGGAATAACAGGTTTTATCGATATTCTTGGTTTTGGTGAAAAAGTTAAAAATTCCAAGACAATAGAGGATATTGAGGATATACGTTCAAGTGTAAAAAAAATTCAAAATGAATTCGATTTCGAAACCGAGGATAAGCTGACAGCGGAAGTACAGCAGCTTAACAGCACGACTGTCCTCGCTTTCTCCGACTGTGTCGTTGTAAATATTCCATTGGAGTCAGAGTCTACAAAATATTCTGGGACATTTGATCCAATCATGAGTGAGTTAGCCGGTTTTGCATACGCACAGGGAAACTGCGTTCAGGACTCACTCTTCATCAGAGGTGGGTTGGAGTTAGGGTGGTGGTATCAAGAGGGCCATACTTTAATTAGTCAAAGCATGGTTGGCGCAGTTAAGAGAGAAGAAAGTGCCTGTGTTCCGGTGATTGCTCTTTGTGAGGAAATATACAATTATCTATCGGATCATGGTCACAGAAAATTCTATAGCGAAGATTACGACCCTATTAGAGGTATGTTCAGAAAGTATTGCTCAGACAAGGAAGAATTTTTCTACATAGACTATATCTCAATATGTGTAGAAGCTTTGGATTGGCACCGTTCCAAGAATCAAATGAGTGCTTACCGGAAAGCTTCTCCTGATGAAAAAGACGAGATTATGGTTTCAGGTTATCGTGAAAATGTAGATATCTGGCTTTCCAATCATGCTAGAAATATCGAGTCTGCTGCAAATTTATCGCCGAATGATAAAGTGAAAGATAAATATAAATGGCTGGCTTCTTATCATAATGATGTGACCAAGAGTTACAGCACAAATGAAGAATGTATTTGCAAAATATGATGCAGCTAATAATCGGCTGCACAGCGACCAATCTTCCGCCGCTTCGCGGCTCCAAACTGGCGCGTGAGCTGGGCGTTAGAGAGCTTTGTATGACAATACAAGATTCGAGTCCTGAGAGAAGAAATCTAATCGTCATCTCAGTTGGTATCATTGCATTTTTCGTCGGAGAGGCCTCGATCCCAGCTGATGAGATTAGGCTCGGAATAGTCTCGGTTACTTTCTCGCGTCCCGACGCACTTATAATTATGCTATGGCTTATTTTCCTTTGGTTTCTCTATCGCTATTGGGTAGTGCATCGTTCCTCTTTCGGTAAGGAGTTTCCTCCTGAATTAAATAGCTTTAAAAATTCGCTGTTGGTACGAAATTTTGTTGAGTCTCGCGTTGGTCAAAATTTAGCTATCGAAGTTGGAGAGCCTAACTTGAAAGAGCAAGGGTTAGAGATCGAATGGCTACGATGGCGTGAAGGTGGTCTTGAGGCCCGTGTCCTTGAGCGCACCCTCAATAGGGACGAAGATGGGGTTGTGAGAGGAAGGGGAGTCGTCAATGGAGGGAGTCACTCACTTGTTAGGTTTGACGGCTTCAGGGGGTGGTTAGTCACATTAAGGGTTATTGCGATTTGTCTCTTTTCCAAGCCTAGCTTTACGAGCTATGTTGTTCCCTTCTGTATAGCGACTCTTGCCGCAATGATCGGAGCCTGTAGTGTAGCATTCTAACAATGCCTGGCACGGCGACGTCTACTACATTGCGGCTTCGCCTTCATTTCGTAGCCGCTCGTGCTGAGCGGCGTTATACGAAATTGAGATTATCAAGGCTTTTAAATAGGGAATAGAAATGTCAAAAAAAATAACTGCAAAAGATCCAAAGCCAACGGCAGAAAGGATTGAACAGTTGGCCAATAGGGTTTTGGTAGGAGATATTATCCTTCCGGAGTTTCAACGGCCATTTGTCTGGAAGAGAAAGCAAATATTGGAGCTATTAGATTCAATATATAGAAACTACCCTATAGGCAGCGCTCTTTTGTGGGAATCTAGGCAGGAGCTTGCAAGTAAGAGGTCAATCGCCGATCTAGAGGTTGGTGAGCGAAGTCAGAATTACCCCGTTAATTATTTGCTTGATGGGCAGCAAAGGTTATCAACCATCTGCGGGTGCTTGCATTGGGAGCCAGGTGATCCGAAAAGCATCTGGAATGTGATTTTTGATTTGCGAAACGAAAAGTTCAGCCATATCGATCATACTGATGAACTACCTGCCCACCAAATACCTATACGCCGCTTATCCGATCCAGCTGAATATTTTAGAAAAATATCAGTTATTGATGATTCAGACCTAAGAAGCGTTGCGGACTTATTATTTAATAGGTTTAAAGATTACCAGCTACCTCTAGTCACTCTGGGCGATATGTCTATTAATGATGTTGCTCCGGTTTTTGAGAGGATTAATTCTACCGGCACTAGGCTCACGATTTATGATCTGATGCGAGCTGCAACGTGGAGCCCAGAATTCGATCTAGGAAAAACCATCGAATCTATTAAATCTTCCCTTGAGGAAAAAAAGTTTCACTCTTTTGAAAATAAAACTTTCTTGCGTTGTCTAGGGGCTGCTAGTGGAAGTGACTTTTCCTCAGGGAGTATTGATTCTTTAAGGCATTTAGAACCTGACACGCTTCATACGTGTGCAGACCAGATAAAAAGCGCTGCACAATTAGCCGTAGATTTTTTGAGTACAGAAGTAGGAGCACCTCGCGCTGAGGCTTTACCCTATGCTAATCAGTTTGCAGTCTTAATCGAATTCTTTAGGGCCCTGCCTAATCCAGATTATAGTCAACGGGCTGAATTGAAAAGGTGGTTTTGGCTGACCACTTTATCTGGTTACTTTAGTGGGTGGGATAGTGGTCAAATGGCTACTGATGCAAAAGCAATCAGGGATTTTGCTACTGGCTCTTCTACGTCAATTGATATAACTGCGTCAGTTCCTACTGCGTCTTTATGGGCAGCTAAGCCGTTTCGTGCAAATAGTGCGATATCAAAAATGATTGCTTTAATGTTTACAACGAAAAATCCTCTGGATATCGTAACCGGACAGCGGATAGATATAGACAAGTCTTTAGCTTGGTCGAATGATAAGGAGTTTCACCATTTTTTTCCGCAAGCTTATTTGAGTAAAAATGGTGTTAAAGCATCGAGAAGTAATGTTCCGGGTAATATTATACTGTTAACGTCTAAGTCTAATATCGCGATCTCTGCTAGTGCACCCAGTGTATATTTGAATAAGATAATTGAATCGGATGGTAGAGAAGCGCTAGTAAAACGATTGAAAAGCAATTTAGTCCCAGAAGAGGCTCTGGATGCTGCACTTAATGATGACTACGATTCATTTTTATCTACTAGAGCAACCTATTTGCATGCAATTGCTGAAAATCTATCAGGTGTGAATTCGGAAGGTCTAATAGAGGTGTCTCCAGAAGAAATAGATGATTCAGATGTAGACCCGACTGAGTAAGCGTATAACAAGTGACTGTGGCGTCAAGCCGGGGTTCCAGCACAACGCACGGCCGCCAACGGGCTCCTCCCCAAAACCAAAGGGCTGCCCCCACCCGGAAGCAGCCCTTTGTACCTCACTCCCCCTCATCCAAAAACAAAGAATACATATCCCGCTGCCCCCGGTTCGCCTTCTGCAACCGCCTCAACTCCGGGTGGTCCAGCGGAGCAACGATCCCCTGCGGCTCCAGGTCCAGGCAGACCAGGGTCGGGGCACTGAGAAACACTTTGTCATCCCGCAGCACCTGCTGAACATAGTCCTTCTCGAGCTTCCTCATGGCTCTGACCCACTTCAACGTGGGCTCGCGAAGCTGTTCCACCATGTGGATCGCATCCCTGGCCTGGTTGGTGCTGAGGTCTTCTACCCGGCGCACGCCGAAATGGTTGCGGATGCGCTCGTTGATGGCGTAGCTCGCGCCTTTTCCCTGGAAGCCGACGGTGACAGATCGGATGGCGGCGGCCAGCTGTTCGCGGAGCTGGTATGAAGCTCGGTCTGAGGGTGACCAGTTGGGCGTACCATAGCTGCCGGTTTTACGGATGGCTGGCAGGACTTCGTGAGTGACCCAGCGTTTAAACTTTTTGGCTTCGGGCTTTCGGGATTTGAAGATCAGGGAATAGAGGCCGGATTCGTTGATGAGGCGGACTGGTTTCTTGATGTTTCCACCCGTCGGTGTGCGACCCTCGATAGTATCTAGGGTCACCTCATCATCATCCAGTGTTCGCATAGCGTCGGATGGATTTTGAATGCCTAATGCCGTGCAGGCATCAGCAGCTACGAACCAAGGTTCCTCGTTGATCAGAATGACCCGAAGGTCGGTAGTAGAGAAGGTATATACCGATGGTGCGGGCGCACCTTGAGTGTGATTGTTCATGGCCTGGCTCCTTTGGAAATTACCACCGCAATCCTGCTGCTAATCAGGGGGGCGGGGACTATGCGGGTTAGCAGACCGGCCAAAGGAACCGGCAGGCCCGAAGGCCTCCCACACAGCCCCGCCCATAACGGCGGCACAGAGCCATGCTGCGAGCACAAAAAAACCGCGAACTCTAACTGGAGATGCGGCGTGCTCCCCTTTGGATTCGGGCTGCTAAACCCGGTCGCTGATTTTGCAGCGACGGCAACAGTATGCTTCTGGCGCGGTTTTGGTGTCAATATTTCTGAACTGTTTGTGCTGTGTTCTGTTCTATTTTGATCAAGGGGAACCCGCGTGGTTCGTCGGCTGGGCTGCTCCGAAGGGTTGGATGCCGGGTTGCTTTGAGAAGGTGAGGGCGGTGGTCGGCGGGCCTAACGGTCGGCAATTTTTCCCGGCAGTGCTCCTATAGTCCTCCATGGAAATTCGGAGAATTAATAAAGCCATGAAATCATTGATAAAAAATTAGCGGCTCGCCCAATCCATCATTGGAGCGACGCAAAACCGCCGAGAGGGCTCGGCGCCTGCTGTGGCGCGGCTTGTGGCTGAATTTGCTGCTGTTTTCTGAGGCTGATTTTCGATCATTTATTGCCCATTTTACCCATTTTCATATCATTGGTGCTCCAAAAGTGCTCCAGGAATCGGCTTGGAGCACCGTGCCAACTATTACCGTCAGAACCCGCGCCGATGGTAGCAAACCCTACTGGGCGGCCGTTCGGATCAAGCGCAACGGGCGATTAGTTTATCAGGAAAGCCGCACCTTCGACCGTAAGGCATTGGCGAAAGATTGGGCGGCAGGGTGCCCTGGTCGCGCTGAAGCTGCGGGCAAGGCACACCCAAGCGATTCCCCCGCCGCCAGGCCTGGCGACATGGACGCCACCGGTGGACCCGGAAAACCCGGATGACGGCGGCATCACACTGCAGTTCTGTCGGGAACAGGACGGCACCACCGTTCTCCGGTTTGGTTGCTGCAAAACCCCGGACTCCGACACCCTCATCATCCCCGTCAGGGAGGAATACTACGTGCTCAACACCGTCACACTCGCGCTACTGGATGGCACGCCCCTGCCGGCGGCGGAGTTCAGTGCGTCCATCGACGTCGACAGCTGGACCTGGTCCTGGTCGGCCCGTCTCCCGGGCAACGTGCTGCCCCTCATCGACCCTGGCAACACCGAGCGCACCGAGATCCTGGCGGCCCTCAACGGCGAACCCCTGCGCCTCACCGTGGCCACCATCCAGCGCGACCGCCGCTTTGGCGAGACCTGGTTACGGGTCAGTGGCCGTGGCCGACGTACTGGCGGAGCCCGTGGCACCGGTGATGGCCTTCAACAACGCCGGTGAACGCACCGTCCAGCAATGCCTGATGACGCCTTGACCACCAACGGCGTGCCCCTGGGCTGGTCCCTGGACTGGCAGATCGAAGACTGGCTGGTCCCGGCGGGCCTATGGTCTCACAGTGGCACCTGGATCAGCGCCGCCACCCGCATTGCCGAAGCCGGCGGAGCCTACGTACAGGCCCACGACACCAACCAGGTGCTGCGCATCCTGCCCCGGTACCCGACACTGCCGTGGCACTGGGCCACCACAAC
>NZ_JAKZAK010000045.1 GCF_023156385.1 Marinobacter xestospongiae | reverse complement strand
AAAACCAAACGGTTGCCTTTCGATTCCGAGCCCGCCTGACCGGCTTGCCCCTCGAAAGAGATGCGCATTCTACAGACCTCCCGCAAACCGTCAACAGCTTTTCCCAAACTTTCTGCAGAGATCTCGGTTTACCCGTACATTCTAGCTCCGATTGCCCGCCTTTTGAACAGAAAATGCGCTGCGATGGCCAGCAAGGAGATCGGCACCAGCGTAACGGCCAACGGCACCTGGGCCGGAGCCGTCAAAACCAGCGATTCTTTCGCCATCTCATAAAAAAGGCGGTGACCCATACCGGCTCACCGCCCTTGCGCTGCGTCTAAACCCGAAGCTTAGAACCTTCGGTGAACCACGGCCTAGACATCAAGATAATCGAGAATCCCTTCCGCAGCCTGGCGCCCCTCCCAAATGGCAGTCACTACCAGATCAGAACCCCGCACCATATCGCCACCCGCAAAGATTTTGGGGTTGCTGGTCTGGAACGGGAACTCGCCACCTTCGGCCGCCGTTACACGACCGGAATCGTCCGTGGCAACCTCGTGCTCCTCAAACCATTCTGACGGGCTGGGACGGAAACCAAACGCCACCAGCACCGCATCCGCTGGAATCACCTCTTCACTCCCCGGCACCACTTCCGGACGCCGACGACCGTTCTCGTCCGGCTCCCCCATCCGGGTCTGTACAACCTTTACGCCTTCAACCTGGTCTTCCCCGATGATTGCGATCGGCTGGCGATTGAAGAGGAACTTGACGCCCTCTTCTTTGGCATTGGCAACCTCGCGGCGAGAACCCGGCATGTTCTGCTCATCCCGTCGGTAGGCACAGGTCACGCTCTCGGCCTGCTGCCGGATCGAGGTTCGGTTACAGTCCATGGCGGTGTCACCACCACCGAGCACCACAACCCGCTTGCCCTTCATGTCGATGAAGTCGTCCGCCGACTTCTCAAAACCCAGTCGACGATTGACGTTGGAGATCAGGAACGGCAGCGCATCGTACACGCCCGGCAGATCCTCGCCCGGGAAACCGCCCTTCATATAGGTGTAGGTGCCCATGCCCATGAAGACGGCATCGTATTCATCCAGCAGCTCCTGCATCTGGACATCCCGACCCACTTCAGTGCTGAGGCGGAACTCCACGCCCATTTCCTCGAACACCTGACGGCGACGGCTCATCACCGACTTTTCCAGCTTGAACTCGGGAATACCAAAGGTCAGCAGGCCACCAATCTCTGGATAACAGTCAAACACCACCGGCTTGACTCCGTTACGAACCAGGATGTCGGCACAGCCAAGACCCGCCGGTCCGGCTCCAATAACCGCGACTTTCTTGTCCGTCCAGCGAACGTGGGATAGATCCGGCTTCCAGCCCAGGGCAAAGGCTGTGTCCGTAATGTACTTTTCCACCGACCCGATGGTCACGGCACCAAAGCCATCATTGAGGGTACAGGCGCCTTCACACAGACGATCCTGCGGACAGACCCGGCCGCATACTTCCGGCAGTGAGTTGGTCTGGTGGCAAAGCTCCACCGCTTTCATCACATTGCCCTCGGACACCAGCTTGAGCCAGTTGGGGATGTAATTGTGGACCGGGCACTTCCACTCGCAGTAAGGGTTACCGCAAGCCAGGCAGCGATGAGCCTGATTGGCGGCATCGTCCGGCTTGAAAGGGTGATAGATCTCGGCAAATTCTTTCTTGCGCTTCTTGGCCGGCACCTTGCTCGGATCAACACGGCCAACCTCGACAAACTGGAAGTCGTTACTCAAACGTTCTTTCATCTGGTAGCTCTCATCAACTCAATTTCGACATCGGGCCGGCACAGGGCCGGCCCATTCCCCGGATTATTCTCCGCCCTATTCCGGACGGGCCCGGGTGCTGGCCAGCAGGCTTCTCAGGTTGGCGGCCTTGGGCTTAACCAACCAGAAACGGCCAATATAGTCGTCGAAATTGTCAAGAATGTGCTCGGCCCAGGCGCTGCGGGTTTCCGCCACATGCTCACGGATGACCCCGCGCAGGTGATTGCGGTACGGCTCCATGTCCTCACTGGAAATCCGCTGGATCTCCACCAGCTCGTGGTTGTACTTGTCCACGAAGGTGTTTTTCTCGTCCAGCACGTAGGCAAAACCACCGGTCATACCGGCACCAAAGTTGTGACCGGTGGCACCCAGAACGGTAATCAGGCCACCCGTCATGTACTCGCAGCAGTGATCGCCCGCACCCTCGACCACCGCGTGGGCGCCGGAGTTACGCACCCCAAAACGCTCACCGGCGGTACCCGCAGCGAACAGCTTGCCACCAGTCGCGCCGTAGAGGCAGGTGTTGCCCACAATGGAGGTTTCCTGGGTGTTGAAGCTGCTGCCCTGCGGCGGACGGATCACCAGCTTGCCTCCGGTCATGCCTTTACCGACGTAGTCGTTGGCATCGCCTTCCAGGTACAGGTGCAGGCCACAGACGTTCCAGACCCCGAAACTCTGGCCGGCGGTGCCGGTCAGCTCCAGCGTGATGGGCGCGTCGATCATGCCCTGGTTGCCGTGCGCCTCCGCAATCTCACCGGACAGGCGAGCACCGATGGAACGGTCGCAGTTGGTGACACGGTAGGACCAGGTCCCGCCCTGGCGATTGGCGATGGCATCCGCCATGTCCGCCACCATCTGCTCAGCCAGCTTGCCCTCATCAAACGGCAGGTTGCGTTCTACCTGGCAGGTATGCGGCTTGTCAGCCGGAATCAGGTCGTTGCCCAACAGTGGCGTCAGATCCAGCTTTTGCTGGCGCTGGGTATCACCGGGCAGGCGCTCCAACAGATCCACTCGGCCAACCAGCTCTTCCAACGTACGAACACCGAGCTTGGCCATCCATTCGCGAGTCTCCTCCGCAACAAAACGGAAGAAGTTCATCGCCATCTCGACGGTGCCGCGGAAATGCTCCTCGCGCAGATGATCATTCTGGGTGGCAACACCGGTTGCACAGTTGTTGAGGTGACAGATCCGCAGGTATTTACAGCCCAGGGCGACCATAGGCGTGGTACCAAAGCCAAAGCTTTCAGCCCCCAGGATTGCCGCCTTGACCACATCCAAGCCCGTCTTGATGCCACCATCCGTCTGCAGGCGAATCTTGCCCCGCAGATCGTTGGCACGCAGCGCCTGCTGGGTTTCGCTCAGGCCAAGCTCCCACGGGGAGCCGGCGTAGCGAATTGAGGTCAGCGGGCTCGCTGCGGTACCACCGTCATAGCCAGAAACGGTGATCAGGTCGGCATAGGCCTTGGCAACACCGGCGGCGATGGTGCCAACCCCCGGCTCGGAGACCAGCTTGACGGAGACCAGTGCCTTCGGATTGACCTGTTTGAGATCAAAGATCAGCTGGGCCAGATCCTCGATGGAGTAAATATCGTGGTGCGGGGGCGGCGAAATCAGAGTGACGCCCGGTACCGAGTAACGCAGCCGGGCAATCAGATCATTGACCTTGCCGCCAGGCAGCTGACCGCCCTCTCCAGGCTTGGCGCCCTGTGCCACCTTGATCTGCATGACCTCAGCGCTGCGGAGGTACTCCGCAGTCACGCCAAATCGACCGGAAGCAACCTGCTTGATCTTGGAGCGACGCTCGGTGCCGTAGCGAGCCGCATCTTCACCGCCCTCACCGGAGTTGGAGCGACCGCCGAGTGTGTTCATCGCCACGGCCAGTGCCTCATGGGCCTCCGGCGACAGTGCACCGAGGGACATGGCGGCAGAATCAAAGCGCGGGAAGATGGCCTCCACCGGCTCAACGTCAGCCAGTTTGATGCCTTCGATATCGCTACGGAATGAAAGCAGATCCCGCAGCGTCGCTACCGGTCGCTCGTTGACCAGCGCGGCATACTCACGGTACTGACCATACTCTCCGCTGATCACCGCATCCTGCAGCGTCCGGACCACATCCGGGTTGAAGGCATGGTATTCCTGACCGTGGATGTACTTGAGCAGGCCACCCTGTGAGATGGGCTTGCGGGGCTTCCAGGCAACGGCAGCCAGCTGTTCCTGGTCCTGCTGGAAATCAAAGAAGCCAGCCCCCTGGATCCGACTGGGCACACCCCGGAAACACAGATCCACCACTTCATCAGCGAGACCAATCGCCTCAAACAGCTGGGCACCGCGATAGGAGGTGATGGTGGAGATGCCCATCTTGGACAGGATCTTCAACAGCCCCTTGTTGATGCCCTTGCGGTAGTTGTTCTTGGCTTCGATCGGGTCCATCAGCACTTCGCCAGTGCGGATCAGATCGTTCAGCACCTGGTACGACAGATAGGGATAAACCGCTGTGGCACCAAAGCCGAACAGCACAGCGAACTGGTGCGGGTCACGAGCCCAGCCGGTTTCAACGATCAGGTTGGAATCGCAACGCAGCCCCTGGTGAACCAGGTGGTGGTGGACCGCCGCGGTCGCCATCAGGGCATTGACCGGCAGTTCACCCTCGCACAGGTCCTTATCGGTGAGCACCAGCAGGACCTTGCCATCCCGGACGGCCTGGGCGGCTTCGTCGCAAACGGTACGGATGGCCTGCTCCAGCCCCTGCTCGGGACGGTAGCTGAGACGAATACGAGCCACTTCGAAGCCCGGACGCTCATTATTGACGATGCGCAGGAACTTCGCCGGTGACAGCACCGGCGTGGACAGAATGATCCGGTCGGCGTGGTCAGGCGTCTCTTCAAAGACGTTGCGTTCCGCCCCGAGGCAGGTTTCCAGCGACATCACGATGGATTCGCGCAACGGATCAATCGGCGGATTGGTGACCTGGGCGAACTTCTGACGGAAGTAATCGCCAACATGACGCACCCGGCTGGACAGCACCGCCATCGGCGTGTCGTCACCCATGGAGCCGACGGCTTCCTGGCCATTCTCGGCCAGCGGACGCAGCACTTGGTCACGCTCTTCGTAGGACACCATGAACATTTTCTGGTGTACCAGCAGTTCGTCCGAGTCCATCAGCCGGAATTCCGGCGTGGCCTGGTTCAGCGTTGCTTCGACTCGAAGGCCGTTTTCCCGCAGCCACTGCTTGTAGGGCTGGGCCTTTTTCAGACGATCATCGACGTCTTTGGTATGCAGCACATCGCCGGTCGCGGTGTCGATGGCCAGCATCTGACCCGGTCCCACACGGCCTTTGGCGACCACATCGTCCGGCTCATAGGCGTAGGTGCCAATCTCGGACGCCAGGGTAATAAAACCGTCTTTGGTCATGACCCAACGGGCCGGACGCAGGCCGTTGCGATCGAGCATGCACACGGCGTAACGGCCGTCGGAGATAACCAGGCCGGCCGGGCCATCCCAAGGCTCCATGTGCATGGAGTTGTACTCGTAGAAGGACCGCAGGTCAGCGTCCATGGTGTCCACATTCTGCCACGCCGGTGGAATCATCATGCGCGCGGCACGGAACAGGTCAACGCCGCCGGCCAACAGGATCTCCAGCATGTTGTCCATGCTTGAGGAATCGGAGCCGGTCAGGTTAACCAGCGGCTGCAGGGTCTGCAGATCCGGCAGGTTGGGCGAACTGAATTTTGCGGCCCGGGCAATCGCCCAGTTCCGGTTGCCGTCCACGGTATTGATCTCACCGTTGTGGGCGAGATAGCGGAACGGCTGGGCCAGCGGCCAGCGCGGCATAGTGTTGGTAGAGAAACGCTGGTGGAACACACAGATCGCCGTTTCCAGCTCCGGATCACCAAGATCCAGGTAGAAGTTGGGCAGATCCACCGGCATCATCAACCCTTTGTAGGACAGGGTCCGGTGAGAAAGACTGCAGATGTAGAATTCGCCGTCGTCCACCATGTCGCGTTCGGCATAACGTCGGCCCACAAACAACGCAATGGCAAAGTCTTTTTCTTCTTTGCCGGCGGGCTCCACGAAGACCTGCTCGATACGCGGCAGGCAATCCAGTGCCATTGGTCCCAGGCAGCTGTTGTCTGTGGGTACTTCCCGCCAGCCAAGAATGTCCAGACCCTGCTCGGTCAACCGCTTCTCGATCGCGGCACGACCTGCCGCAGCCTTGCTTTCATCGGGGTTCAGGAAGACCTGGCCAACGGCGAACAGGTCGCCTGGGGTCTTGCCGAACGCCGCATTCGCGGCCTTACGCAGAAATGCGTCCGGACTCTGAATCAGCAGGCCACAACCATCGCCGGTCTTACCGTCCGCCGCAATCCCACCGCGGTGGGTCATGCAGGTCAGCGACTCGATGGCAGTTTGCAACAACTTCTGGCTGGCCTCGCCCTTCATATGGGCAATCAGACCAAAGCCGCAGTTGTCCCTGAACTCATCGGGATGATACAAACCTGTCATCATAAGCGTTCTCTCGCGTATAAATGCTTTTCAATCAAAGAGTTAAGGCGAAAAAGAGCACCCGATCACCCTTCGACACTGAAAATGGGGGCTGGCTATTTTACACACGTAGAAATACGTACTCAAACGGAGTTGCAGTTTTAAGGCAACTCCGTTCCATCAGAATAGCCCGCCAGGCGTTGGTATCACTGGGATTGAAGGCATTTTTCGGACCAACCCGAAAATGGCAGCACAATACCCGGATATTGGTCACAAACACCGTCGGAAGACAGGAAAATCGACTAAATCAGACTGCTTTTCAGCTCGGTCTGCCGCCCGGACGGAAGCAGCAGGGAATGAGGATCAGATATCACCCAGAGTCCGAATCCAGGGCTCTTCCTGGCGCAGACTGGCAGGAAGTTTGGCGAGGGCCGCCCGGGCTTCCTCGCGGCTGCCAAACTCTCCGTAAAAAACTACAAACCAGTCTTTTCCGGATCGCAGACTTCGGGTGTAGCGCAGACCATTAACACTCGGGTGCATCTCGATGAAGCGCAACGCCGTGCGCTCTTCATACCCTGCAATGTACTGAGCAGTAAATGCCTCCTTACCACTCAGTTCCTGCCGAGGAAGGAAGTAGGCCGGAGCCGCCGGTTCGAAAGCCGGTGTGCTGGGCTCTGGCTCTGGCTCTGGCTCTGGCTCTGGCTCTGGCTCTGGCTCTGGCTCTGGCTCTGGCTCTGGCTCTGGCTCTGGCTCTGGCTCTGGCTCTGGCTCTGGCTCTGGCTCTGGCTC
>NZ_JAKZAK010000044.1 GCF_023156385.1 Marinobacter xestospongiae | reverse complement strand
GCTTCCAAGGCCGATCCACCGCGCTCTTTCGTGTATTCACTGTGAGCCTCAGCGAGTCCTCGATGAAGCGCGTCAGACTCACCATCACCCGCTCTCCTGCACGGCGGCTGCCAACGTAGATCTGGCAGTCATCGGCGTAGCGGGCGAAGCACAGGTGGCGCCGTTCCAGTTCCCAGTCCAATTCGTCCAGCACCACATTCGCCAACACCGGAGAAAGGGGGCCGCCTTGCGGCACGCCCTCGGGTGTGGGTTCTTTGTGATGACCGATCTGGACACCCGCCTTCAGGTACCGGTTGATCAGCCTGAGCAACGGCTTGTCCGGCGTATGCCGTTTCAACCGTGCCATCAGCCGATCGTGATTTACCCGATCAAAGAAGGCTTCCAGGTCCAGATCCACCACCCAGCTGCGACCGTCTCGGGCACAGCGCTGCCCGTATCGGACCGCCTGGTGCGCAGAGCGTCCCGGGCGGAAGCCATAACTGTGTGGGTGGAAGCGGGGCTCCCAGTCCTGCTGGATCACTTGGGCAATCGCCTGCTGGATAAAGCGGTCCAGCACCGTCGGAATGCCCAGAGGGCGGGAACCGCCGTTGGCTTTGGGAATGGTGACCCGCCGGACCGGCTTGGGTCGGTAGGTCTGCCGGAACAGCTGCTGCCGGATCGCTGGCCAGTGGTGGCGCAGATAATCCGGCAGTTCATCCACGGTCATGCCGTCGATGCCTGGCGCTCCCTTGTTACGTCGAACCTGTTTCAGGGCGCGATTGAGGTTGTCCCTGCTCAATACGCGCGCCATCCACGGTGAGGGTTGAACGGAGTCCGAGTCTTCCTGATTTCCAGAAACGGGTTCATCCCCTGGTTGTTCCAGGGGCAGTGTTAGCTGCTTTGCAGATGCCTTCCCGTTTCCCTGCACGGATTCTCGACTCCTGTCTCTGTTCGGGCCTTCGGTTCACGGGCGAACCTACTATGCCCTCGGCTGATTTCTGCCACGCGATCAGAGGCGATCGCTCGCCTCTCAGTGGGTCCGTCCACACGCGGCAGACCTCCCGGGGTAAGGCACAGAGCTTTCACGGCGTGAACGCCCGATTTATAAAGCACATCCCAGTCGCAGAAGGAGGGCTTCGCGGTCACGTGCCCGCTCGCCCCGGATGTACCACACCTCGTATCGGGTTCCTGTTCGTCGCCCCGCCGCTTTGGATTGGGCTTCCTTCAGACCCCACCTCGCGATGACGCCCTTGCCCTTCTCCTAGCCTTCGGCTCTGCGAACACCTGGCAGGAGGACTTTCACCTCCCTAGTTCTGTGCCATGCCCGGCACACACGCCCGGCTCACGCGCCGGTTTGGAGCCGCGAAGCGGCGTAAAACCGGTCGCTGTGCAGCCGATTGTTAAGCATGCTACTCGTCGCCACATGACCACAAATGGGCCTCAATTGCCTGAAGGTATTCAGTCTCAATTTGCTCACGATATTTATTCACTAGGTCAGCATAGAACCCAAATACATCAGAATCACATACAATCCAATTGACCTGCTCATTGTTGTCCAAGATTCGGGATAACTCGTTTACTTGACTATAAGAAAAATCTTCGTAGGACGACAGCCTCGCAATAGCAGAGTGCGTTGCCGCAAAATTGGAGCTTTCACGGAGTGACTTGATATCAAGTTCTTTCTCTAGCTCACTAGCCATTCGAATATCTGGATAATGATCCTTGAAGAACTGAGACAGCCTCCTGTAGAAAATGACGTCAGACTTATTTATAGAAGACCACTCATCGGCCAAAAAATCCTTCAATAAATTTTCGTCTAATACCGAGTAGTAATCCTTATCATCGGCAATTAAATACAGGTCTTCTCCCATAGGTACCTGCGAAAGAAGAACCTCCCAATTTATGGCATCGCCGAGAGATCCATTTTTTCCTGGCGGATTCCCAACATCAACACGGAACCTTGCCTTGCTGATTACTTCTTCGCTTATGGGCAACTTCCTGGAGTTTCGGAAGAGCTCGCCAATTACCTCATCAGCCTCAAGATTCCGCTCCTTAATGTCGGACTCCAGACTACTCACTAGGTCTTTCATTTTTTTATTAAAATTGTTTTGAAGCTCACGAATCTCATCATATTCAGGGTAACTCTTACAAAATACCGGGAAATTTGCTTTTTTATTTTGGTCCTTCAAGCGCTTGATCGCATCTTGGACCTTATTTTCCCTATTTCTGAAAAACTCATCCTTTACTTGCTGGGGCAACCAAAGCCTGACCTCGTCTCTTTCCAAAAGCACACTCAGCTTTCGAATCTCTTCGAGGTCATCGTCGGAGAGGTGGTAAAAAGACAGGAAAATGTTTGTATCGATAAATATATTGATACTCACCAGTTAGAATCCTCCCCTGCTTAACATTGATTCAACGGCACATGCCGTGTTTAAACACGTCACCAGACGTGATATCCGCCACATTTCTCCATAAAACCTATATGCCAATTCTTACTCTATCAAGCACTTAGAGAGATTCTTCCTAGATTCGTTTGCGCGAAATGTGTCAGATGCAACAATATCCCGACAACCGCATGAGGTCTTCGGGGCCAGGTCTTGCCTTTTGCCAACAGACAGTGGATAGCATTTGGCTGGGTCAGCCAGAACATCGGGTGGGAAAAGTCGATCCAGGTTCAACGTGCTGTTCCTCACATCCTTTAGAGGTGTCATCCGGCTGACAGATCGGCCATCGCTCCGGAAGACCAGGTGCCGCCATGGTCGGCAAGGGGCTGCTGGCAACTCCAGAGCCAATCACCGGCGCTTCATGACGTTGTGTTAGGTAAAAGCTATCTCGCTCAGCGCTGTGTGGCAAGGACGTGCAACAGAGTTTGACAATTGGGGGTGTGAGGGATGGTGAGAAAATGGCACGCTCAGCGTTATGGGGCGGGCCGTGTGGGAGGCCTTCGGGCCTGCCGGTTCCTGTTGCCCGGTTCGCCAATCCACACGGCTCCGCCCCTCCCCTGTTTGTTGCCGTCGGCTCCAGAGAAAAGACGCGAGGCACGCCACAAACGAACGCATCCGTAACCATTTCGGCGTGCGCCGGGTGGAAGACCTCAGCACCAACCAGGCCCGGGATGCGATCCACATGGTGGAACAGCTCCGGGAGCCCCTACCCTGAAGTGGGTCAGAGCCATGAGGAAGCTGGAGAAGGGCTATGTTCAGCAGGTGCTGCGGGATGACAAGGTGTTTCTCAGTGCCCCGACCCTGGTCTGCCTGGACCTGGAGCCGCAGGGGATCGTTGCTCCGTTAGAGCATCCGGAACTGAAGCGACTGCAGAAAGCTAACCGGGGGCAGCGGGATATGTATTCTTTGTTTTTGGATGAGGGGGAGTGAGGTACAAAGGGCTGCTTCCGGGTGAGGGGCAGCCCTTTGGTTTGGGGGTGAACCCGTTGGCGGCAATGCGTTGCGGTGGAACCCCGGCATGGCACCACAGTCACTTGTATGGCCTACCATACGCCACACAGTGTCGATTTTCTGAGCCTTACTATGGTCTTCTCGCCCCTATCATCCATGATGCCTAACTCCGGGACTATTTTTTTCCGGCTCTGCTTGTACCAGTCTAAGCATACTTGGACGAGATCACCGCTAGCCGCCTTAGAGAACATTTTCTGTAGGAGGTAGGCAGTCAGTTCAGGATTTCTCTCAAAGAAAAAGTCTCCTGGGGCTTGGAGAAGTTCGGGACTTGTTGACATCGAAGTTTTCGGTTTCTGAAACATTTTTCTTGGTATGGATTCTGCCGCTCTATGGGTTTCCATGCAGTATTCAGGCGCCGTAAAATCAATATAAAAATCGTCGGTCTCAATCCAGCAGTGAAATGCGTCAAGAGAGCTGAAAAACTCACCATCCTCTCTTCCCGCGTATGCAAAAACATCCCCCTCTTGATTCACCTTAACGAACGCGGCCCCCATCATAGGTCTCGCGTCTATTTTCAGAGCCTCTTTGAGAATGTATGCCCCTGTCACGTTGTAAAACTGGCAAGAACGGGTCGCTCCGTGAGCGAATTCCTCGCCAACGGCAGACACTATTCGAAAAATTAACTCGTATTGCTTGAGAGTAATATTCCGTTTCATCTTAATTACTCGGTGCCATAATTATTTCGGCCTAACGCAGCGCTCTGCGGTAAGTTTTGAGCGCAGCGTAAAACTTGTCCGACAGCAGCGCTTTGTTGGGTGGCTGTATTAGGATCGCTATCATTTCACCGTAACACCCAAGCAGCCCAGAAATCATCTTATCTCAATAATACGGCGAACACGTAAAAAGTACGTATCAATTGCTTCTTTTACTTTGTCGGCCGAGTACTCACCAAACTCTTTAACTAACTCAAGATTAGTGATTTCCCTGATACTCCCGACATACAAATAGAGGTCTAATTTTTGTCCTTTGCGTGCCAAAATTAGCTTTGGGAACTCCTTGGAGAAGTCATCAAACTCCACATAAACTGCCCCCTGCTCACAATAGGATTCTGTAGCAGGAAACACGGTTGAGCTTAAATCTCCTTCTTTTCGCTCATTTAGGGCGTTTCGCACATCAGTCTCTAGCTGGTCGATTACGTACTTTCGCGCTTCTGCAACTTCTTTATCGCTGTAATTTTTCATGCTCAGCTCCCTGAATACTATTGTTCACTTCGGAATATCTACAGACATTAAAGGCCGCCCAACATTGATTCAACGGCACATGACGTGTTTAAACACGTCACCAGACGTGATATCCCGCCACATTTCCCCATCAAACCTATATTCCAACTCCCACTCTATCAAGCACTTAGAGAGATTCTCCCTAGATCTGTTTGCGTGAAATGTGTCAGATGCAACAATATCCCGACAACCGCATAAGGTCTTCGGGGCCAGGTCAGCCAGAACATCGGGTGGGAGAAGTCGATCCAGGTTCAACGTGCTGTTCCTCACATCCTTTCGAGGTGTCATCCGGCTGACAGATCGGCCATCGCTCCGGAAGACCAGGTGCCGCCATGGTCGGCAAGGGGCTGCTGGCGACTCCAGGGCCAACCACCGGCGCTTCATGACGTTGTGTTAGGTAAACGCTATCTCGCTCAGCGCTGTGTGGCAAGGGCGTGCAACAGAGTTTGACAATTGGGGGTGTGAGGGATGGTGAGAACATGGCACGCTCAGCGTTATGGGGCGGGCCGTGTGGGAGGCCTTTGGGCCTGCCGGTCCTATTCCCGGTTCGCCAACCCGCACGGTGCCGCCCCTCCCCTTTTTGGCGACAAGGGGCGGTCTCAGAAGGCCATCATGTAGCGGTATGCCAGGCAGGCTCACGCACCAGGTGCGCCGGTACCAACCGGGCGCCCTACTCACTCTGCGAGCCTACCCTGAAGCCGCGGGGGATCGTTGTGTCGTTGGGGCGCCTGGAGTTGAGGGGGCTGCTACTGGGTGGCAGCCCTTGGGCTTGGGGAGGGATCTGTATTCGTCAATTCGTTGGGGTGTGGTTCGGTTGATAGCACAGTCACTGGTTAGACATCTGGGGTCTCAATAGCACCGGATTTCCAAAGCGATATCACAACATCCATTTGGGAGTTTTCTGTTTTTTCTTTGCCTTGCATTATTTCTGCCCAGAGGTCCTGAGGCCTTTCAGCCAACGAAGGGGCCACCTGGAGTTTCTGCGCGGCCTGCACCGCATACCGTCGATTGTCGCTCGATCGTGTGTAGGCTCCCGGCTGGACTCCTCGGATAAACCCTTCAGAACAGAGTCCTAAGAATGCGCCCTTGGGACACCCTTTATCGCGAGCCGAGGGGCTTTCCGGAAAAACCTTACTGACTGCCCGGTACCAAGCTTCAGGTGGATCTATATGGCGGCTATCGCGCAAGAGTTCCTGAGCAATAACTGCGGCTTTTCCATACTTCCCCATATGCTTCCTTTATATATTTCTAACGCTCGCATTTGCGGCTGGTTTGGAGCGCAGCGGAAAGCCAGTCCGCAATATGCGCTTGTTATGTTTTGAATTGTGCAACAAAGTCCAAGTCTGATTGATCGGTAAACACGCAAAGATCCTTGCTGAAGCCCTCGTGCTCAATATCGTGCCACCTACACATGCGCACCTCAAATCCATTTAGATTTTCTGCGCCCACCGATGCAAGTGCCAGACCCTTCAGGTTATATCGAATTTCTTTGCCTGTTTCGCAATGTCTGAGCTTCCGTAAGAGCGTAATCAACTGATGAAGAAGCATTGAGGTTTCGTCCTTACCTACAAGCTCAAGATATTCATCTTTAGATATTTCTTTATGAATTTCAGTCTCTTGCAAGGTATTCAGAAATTTTTCTTGGCTTGGCGGGCTTTTGATTAATTCCTTGAGCTTCTCGCATAAATGCATTCCGTGCTGGCGCGATGTTTGAAGTCTTTGCCAATCCATTTGATCGATGTGTATTACTGCTTGCAATCTTAGCTGCCGGTATATCATGTACAAAGTAAGAGCTGAGAGTATCGGGGCATATATTCCTCCCAACGCGCTCCCCATCTTTGCCCAGTCATCATGGGTGGGCCAAATCCCTAGGCCAAACTGGTAAGTGTAAATTGCCAGCGGCATCGACAAAATCATGCCGAAGATAATAAATATTTTCTTTATCCCCAGTTTTCTAAGTGACAAGGAAATTAGCTCCTATAATTTTCACGTTTCCTTTTGGGAGGAAGGTGATTTGGTGTAGTCACAGGCTACATAACATTGATTCAACGGCACATGACGTGTTTAAACACGTCACCAGACGTGATATCCCGCCGCATTTCTCCATAAAACCTATATGCCAATTATTACTCTATCAAGCACTTAGAGAGATTCTTCCTAGATTCGTTTGCGTGAAATGTGTCAGATGCAACAATATCCCGATAACCGCATGAGGTCTTCGGGGCCAGGCCTTTTGCCCAACAGGCAGCGCATAGCATTTGGCTAGGTCAGCCAGAACATCGGGTGGGAGAAATCGATCCAGGTTCAACGTGCTGTTCCTCACATCCTTTAGAGGTGTCATTCGGCTGACAGATCGGCCATCGCTCCGGAAGACCAGGTGCCGCCATGGTCGGCAATGGGCTGCTGGCGACTCCAGAGCCAACCACCGGCGCTTCATGACGTTGTGTTAGGTAAAAGCTATCTCGCTCAGCGCTGTGTGGCAAGGGCGTGCAACAGAGTTTGACAATTGGGGCGTGAGGGATGGTCGGGAGAGCACATCGTTACTTCCTAATCACCAGCCAATCGCTTTAGTGCAGCCGCCATATCCGGGGCCTGCTCCTTCACGATTCCCACGCGCGGGTGATATCGAATTCCTGAATGCTCAACGTTTGCTTCAGCAAGGGCTTGCCGCGCCTCAGAACGTGCCTCCGCTCTTTGGCCTAACTCAGCTGCGATAATCGCCCTGACTGCATGCCGGCTGTATCGGTCTTTAGGGAACAGGATGGGAGGCTCGAAATCCTCAAGAATCGCCAGGGCTTCGCTGTACAGATCAGAGAAACGGTGCTGAACAATCAACAGTGGGAACCACAGCCATGCTTCGTTTCGATATTTTGGCACCTCCCGCTCAGTAGCAAGTGCAATCCGAGCCTCAACGACCGCTTCTCCTGTGCGTCCAAGTAGCTCAAAGCATTGTGCTTTCTGAAGATGAGCCAACGCGAGCTCCGACTCGACCGGGCATTCCTCTAGCATTTGCTCAAGGAGCTCCAGGGCGGACTGAATGAAGCCAGCCCCTTCAAGGTAGCTGGCTTGAATACGAAGGTATTGAGCCTTGGAGAACGCAGAGCGAGACCGTGCCAGACGAATCTGGAAAGCCTCTGAGTCGGCGGGGCTCCACTTTGTATTTCGGTACCAGTCATCTCGTCCCATGGATCGACCCTAAGCAGCATAGTACCCATCGCTTGTGCGACAATGCGATAGTGATGAAAGAGCTAAGGTTTTGGTATCCGACAGTCTGCTGCGGCAATAGCTTGAAACTCTCAATCATTTACGCATGCCTGATTTTTAAAAAAGCGCGAAAAAAGATATAAATTAAAAACAATGACCCATACCAGAAAAATGTTCCCGAACAACTCGGATGGTTCCATAGAAGAGCTAATTTTCATTGCTAATAAAGGGCTCAATATTCCACCAACGCCGACAACCCAAGTTACAACCCTAAACATTCGTATCTTAGAAAATGTGGTCGCGCCTTTCTGTAGATAAATAATAAGCTCAAGCAAGCCAAAGGTGATTAGCGCGCAAACTAAAAAGTTCGAAATTACTGGAAACATTTTACTTTGTCCACTTTAAACAACCTGCACGGAAGGAGAATTGCAAGCGTCGGGTCTTGTCTTTTGTCCAACGGACGACAGATAACCGATGGTCAGGTCGACCAAAGCATTGGGAGGGAGAAGTCGATCCAGGTTCAACGTGCTGTTCCTCACATCCGTTTGAGTGTGTCATCCGGCTGACAGATCGGCCATCGCTCCGGAAGACCAGGTGCCGCCATGGTCGGCAATGGGCTGCTGGCGACTCCAAGGCCAACCACCGGCGCTTTATGACGTTGTGTTAGGTAAAAGCTATATGGCTCGGCGCTGTGTGGCAAGGGCGTGGGACAGAGTCTGACAATTTGGGGGGGGGGTGAGGGATCGGTGTTCAAACTAAGGCTGACGGACTACCAGTTACAATGTTGACGAGCTCAGGCTTGAGCCCGCCAACATCTTCGTCAGGACCAGGGGCCCGATCTTTCTTGTATTGCAGCGATATCCCGACCTCAGATCTGGCTATGGCTCCACAACCCTGGGTGGCGGCTGGTCTTTAGGGTAGTCCAGAATGTCGCCTGCCGGGGAAATCGGGGGGACATCCTCGAAAATATAGTCAGTACCTATAAGAACCTCACCCGACATTTCCATGGCCCAGAGCGTTCTCGAGCCGCTGGAAAGGTCGACTGGACCACTGTCCCCCATGAACTCGTTATCAGTATTCCGGTATAAGCGTAGCACCATGGGAAACTGTGCATCTGAGGTTAAGTGTTGATAAATGCTAGGGGAGTAGTATTCAATGCGGTAGCTGTCGTCAGGGCTCACTTCTACGAACTTAAGCGGCCCCACACTAGTTACCCAAAATACTGCCAGAAATAACACAAGGATAGACACCAGCTTTCCCGCATGGCGGCGCAAGATGGTCAATATCGTTATCAAATCGTTCATCACTAAAGGTCTATGGTGATCGGGTTAATTTGAACTCGCTGCACATCTGAGAACACCACAAAGTCGCCACCCCTCCCGTAGCGCGCCCGGTAGTTCCGGAAATCATCATTTTGGACAGCGTACTTGCGACCAGCAGGTTCCGGCTCATCCGAGTACCGCTCATCTACCTCAACATCCCAAGCCAACTGAATACTACGCTCGACCCCATCAAAGCCCCAGAACCCTAGCGGTTGAGAAAAAGGAAACCAACCATCATTGAAATCATAGGTATCTCGGATATAGAGGCCCACTTCATCAATTACAATTTTATGCCCACCATTTGATTCCGTAACCACCCCGGTCACTGCAATTTTCAGGTTGCACTGCCCCAAAGCTGCGTAGAAGTCGTCCAGAGGGTCGTTCAGATTTCCGACAGGCACATAGTTAACCTGGCAAATTTCATCAAGATACTTCCCCGCCAAGGCTAGATTACCAAGTCGCCACTGTTTATGAATGGGACTTGGTTTACTTTGCAGAACGCACTTCCTTAATGTTTTAATTCCTGGTGTAGTCATCCAGCTCCCATTCAGCAAAGCATGATATGCAGAGTTGAAGCGTTGATACTTTCTTGCCCATTTCATAGTGATAATGGACTCATCAATGCGATCCGGTGATAATATCGCTGGTCCGGTTCTACCAGCTTTCACATCCTCGCTCATTGTATAAGCAGGAGAGTTAAACCACCGGCGCATCATGGCCGCTCCGACGGGCCAGCCTTCTTTTTTCTCCATTACATCGGGAATATCGGTAATTCGGAACATCCGGTATGAGCCGGATGTAGGCTGTGTAAGTACATTGTTGCCAGTGGGGTACGGTGTTTTTTGCATAACGACTCCATGTCGTATTCCGCTCAATAGCGGGATTGATCCTATGTGAGGCACCGAGTGTATGGATTCGCGGGAAGCATCGCAATAGTGTGGATTGTCTACACATTTGCGACTAGCGACCACGTTATACGTCCTTGGAATTTTCCCGCAGTAACTGCCCAGCATGGGAAAGTGAAACATATGCGCCTTGTGCGATATCTCTTACAGAAACACAAGTGATTTTCTTATAGATGGAGTTCATCTCATTAGTAGAATGCCACCTGAGCCACGAACACAGGACGTACCGGCTCACTGGCTGACAGCATGGATGTCTGGCCGAACGCGACACCTGCCGAGTGGTGTGACTACCAGGGAGAGGTCTGGGCCAATCTTAGTGTGAGCGGCCGGTGTAGTTGAAGTGCCGCCATCCCCCTACCCTGACCAGGGCGAAGAACGTTACCGCCATTACCCAGCACACCAGCCGCAGAATGCCGCGCTGCCGTAGCGTGTCCCGCCGCATGGCCTGGAAGAACTTCCAGTCACACTCGAACCGCCGAATCTCGTCGCCGCCTTGCTGGTAGCCCTGGTCGTGCTTGTTGCAGCTCGCCTCAAAGAACCAGTTGAACAGCAGGTGCTGCAGTTTGCGGGTGAGCCAGAGCCGGCTCATCCAGGCTGGGCCGCAGCCGTTGGGGTGCTCCATATCAAATCTCCTGGGTTAATCCATTCAGCGCCGGCGCCGGGCCCTCGATTCGGTCGCCGCGGATGAAGACGTGGTCGTCGATTGCGGCGGTACCCCTCACTCGCCGGTGGTCACCGGTGACCAGCTCCACCGTCACGCCGTCACTGTGTACCGCAATCACCCGGCCTTTGTCCCGGGGTTCGTTGGGGAGGATGCTGGCGAAGCGTCGGTACAGGTTACTCATGGGTTTCTA
>NZ_JAKZAK010000043.1 GCF_023156385.1 Marinobacter xestospongiae | reverse complement strand
TGATCAAGCGAACCCAGGAAGCGCCGTCAGGCGTTCATTAACCCGGGGTGTTGCACTTGGAGTTGGAGACCGCCCTGTCTTGCCCGAGCCGGTGGGGCCGGTAACCAGTATCATGCCTTGCGGTTGCTCAAGCGCATCCATGTACAGTTGTTTCTGGTCTTCCTCGTACCCAAGCACGTCAATGCCGAGTTTGGCCTGGCTGGGGTCGAGAATCCGAAGGACGATCTTTTCACCCCAAAGCGTCGGCAGTGTATTGACCCGGAAATCGATGGCTTTGGTCTTGGACAGCTTCATCTTGATGCGGCCATCCTGAGGAACCCGTCGTTCGGATATATCGAGCTGCGACATGATCTTGACCCGCGCCGAGATCTTCGGAGCGAGCTTGATCGAGGGCTTGGAAACTTCCTTCAGAATGCCATCCGTCCGATAGCGTACTCGATACACTTTTTCATAGGGTTCGAAGTGAATATCGGACGCGCCGGTACGAATCGCATCGAGCAGCAGCTTGTTGACATACTTGACGATAGGAGCGTCATCAATGTCAGATGTAGATGCCCCATCCTCTTCCTCGCTGTCTCCTCCCTCTGTGTCAATGCCTTCCAGATCTGAATCTTCCAGGTCACCCATGGTGCTGTCCTGAGATTCCAGGAAGCGATCAATGGACCCTCTGAGCTTCTGGTCGTCTACCAGAATGGCGTCTGTGCTCAGGCCGGTGTTAAATTTGATCTCGTCCAAGGCCTGAATGTTGGTGGGGTCTGAAACCGCAATGAACAGCCTGTTTCCCCGCCGATATAAAGGAAGGGCTGTGTGTTTTCGGATCAGTTTTTCGGCAACCAGCTTCTCTGGCATCATCTCTGGGGCGAACGCCTCCAGATCCATGACAGACATCCCGAACTCCAGTGCTGCAGATACTGCCAGCCCCTGACTGTCTGCGAGGTCATTCTGCACCAGGTAGGAAATCAGCGGGATCTTGTTGTCCGAGGCCTGAAGGAACGCTTCCTTCGCAATTTCCTCTTCCAAGAGTCCGTCGTCGACAAAGCGACGCGCAAGGCCTGTAAGCGTGACATTACGGGTGTTAATAGCCATAGGAATTTAAAAAACCGCCCTAAGTTGCTGATAGCATGTTCCAAACCATTCTAGGAGTTTAGTGGTCCTGAGGCGTATTGGAAAGCGCTCGTTGTTGGTGGGGCGCTCAGTCGATCAGTTCGAGGCTTTTCTATCGGCAAGGGTGACCAAAATTGTCAGTTCTTGACGATATTCAGCCTTCGGTGTCAGAAAACTAAGAGCGTCTAGGTCTCATCGAAGGATGGTAACTATATGTTATTAAATAAAAAAGAATGAATCACTTGCATGTGGCATGATCAATGCTAAAGTACTCGCAGGCCGCTCACAGGAGGTGGGCGTGACTGACTAAATTTGCGGAGATTAACTATGAAACGAGTTCAGCAGGGCTTTACATTGATCGAACTGATGATCGTTGTTGCGATCATCGGTATTCTGGCAGCAGTTGCTATTCCTCAGTATCAGGATTACACCATCCGTACTCAGGTGACTGAAGGTCTGAACTTGGCCGCTGAAGCCAAGTCTTCAGTTGGAGATTTCTTCTCTAACCGAGGTCGCCTGCCTGACAACAATGCTTCAGCGGGCCTTGCTCAGCCTGCTAGTATTTCTGGTAACTATGTATCCTCAGTCACTGTCGGTGACGATGGCCGTGTTAATATTGAGTTTGGTAACCGTGCGAACGCCAAAATCACCGCCTCCGGTTCTAAGACACTCTCTCTGCGTCCTGCACTGAACCCAGCTGGCTCCATCGTTTGGATTTGTGGGCTTGCAGAAGAAGATCCGGGCAACGTAACTGCGCCTGCTGCGAGCAACGCAACCGATATTGATCCGCGTTACCTGCCGACCGATTGCCGTCAGTAAGTATTCGCAAGGTTCTTTGTGGAACTCAAAAAGCCGCCGCCAGGCGGCTTTTTTGTTACTTAATAGAGGGTTGAACTTGTGTTGAACGGCCTTTCTTTTGGCAAGACCTTCTTGGCCCCGTTGTTGCTGATCGGGTTATTCGCGTTCGTAGCTTATGCGCCAGGACTATCTGGGCCGTTTGTTTTCGATGACTTCCCAAATATCGTTAATAACACTGATATTCATATAGACGAACTTAGTGTTGAAGCAGCTAAAAAAGCGATGTTTTCAACGGAATCGGGGCCACTTGGCCGACCGATCTCGTTATTATCATTTGCTCTGAATTACTATATATCTGATGGTGATTCTCGTTCATTCAAAATAGTCAACTTGTTGATTCATATAGCGAATGGGTTCTTAGTATTTCTGATCTCCTTCAGGATATTCACTCTTTATGCACCAAGCCGATCTGAGCGCACAATTATACTGTCTTCCCTGTTGTTAGCTCTTGCTTGGACGGTACACCCGCTTAATCTTACGACAGTGCTTTATGTGGTTCAACGAATGAACAGTCTTGCTGCCTTGTTTACTTTGCTGGCAGTTTACTGCTATATCGTTGGCCGTGAAAAAATGTTGATATTGGCGACCTCAATTAAGGGTCTGCGTCTAGTTTTTCTGGGTTTTCTTATCTTTCTGCCTCTTGCTGCATTGAGTAAAGAAAATGGTTTATTGGCAGTAGGATTTTTTTCGTTGATTGAGTTGGCTTTTTTTCAGTGTGCTGCCGCTCGTTTTTCTAGATTAATAAAATATTATTATCTTTTGTTTTCTATTGGTATTGTTTTTCTGTTATTAGGGTTCTTTTTTGATTGGCATAGTTATAGCCATACTAGTATTACTGCCGGTGGTGCTTACGCCCTGAGAGATTTCACGCTTGATGAACGGTTAATGACCCAGTCCAGAGTCCTATGGTTCTATCTTACTCAAATAGTCCTTCCTGACATTACGAAGCTAACGCTTTTCCATGACGGAATTCAGATATCTCGATCAATAGTAGCGCCCATTACTACGCTGTACTCTATTTTTTTCTGGGGTGTTACAGCTATCGCCTTAATGTTCTTCATTTTTAAGAAGCAGGTTTGGGCATACTTCGGAATAGCCTGGTTTTTGATTGGCCACTCAATGGAATCCACTATTTTTTCACTTGAGCTTGTGCATGAACACCGAAACTACGTTCCTATGATTGGTGTTTTGCTAAGTATTGGAATGATCTTACTCAAGTTCGATCGATATAGATATCTTCTTATTTCCTGTTCGTTGCTTCTAATTATTCTGTTCTTCTCAGGAAGTCACTTCCGAAGTTACTCTTGGAGCGCCTTGGATACTCTTATCTTGAGTGAGGTACAGAGGGCACCCGATTCTTCGAGGAGCCACTACCAGTTGGCTCGGTGGCACTTTGCACATGTAGAAAAGGGCGACTTAGGGGCTGACTCTTTGGCCTTCCAACTTTCTGAAAAGCATTTTCTTAAGAGCCTAGAGAACAATCGTGTTGATATAACTGGGGGCCTAGCGATTATAAGGCTGTATGATCTAGTTGGCCTTCCACCTAAAGATTCTTTGTTGAAAGAATTAAAGCATCGAATGTCAAATCAAGTAATGACTTCTGACAACTCAAATAAGTTCTTGGACTATATATTTTGTCAAATGGAAGAGAGGTGCTCTTCCCAGCCAGAAATAACCGATCGACTAACTACTTATCTTTTAAGCAATCCTAACCTAACAAAGGAGCAAAGAGTTCTTTTCCTTAAAAGTATAGCTTCTTACATGATTTCAGAGGGAATTTTCCATTTATATATCTACTACACGAAGGAACAGCTTCGGTTGGAGCCAGAAAACAAAAAGTCATGGCAGTCTTTTCTTGCTATTATGTATGGCGTGAATGGAAAAACGTCAAGCTATGAAAGTTGGGCAAATGAATATCATAATCGTTTCGGCGAAAAGTTCAAATTGAAATAGAAATGGACAATCAGTGATGATTAAAAGTCTATCGATTGTAATACCTGCAAAGAATGAGTCCCTTTCCATTGTTAATCTAATATCAGGAATCCTGTCGGTAGTAGAAAATGCTGAAGTTATTGTTGTTAATGATGGATCATCTGATAATACTGGAGAATTGGCTGAAAAAGCTGGTGCTTTAGTCGTTCACCATCCATATTCCAAGGGTAACGGCGCTGCCATAAAAAGTGGTTCGAGAGTTGCGTCAGGGACTGTAATCGTTTTTATGGACGCAGATGGCCAGCATGACCCTAAAGATATTCCTCGTTTACTGGAGAAAATGGAAGAGGGGTATGACCTTGTAGTTGGAGCTAGGGGGCGAGAGTCTCAAGCAAGTTTAGGCAGAGGGCTTGCTAATGGCCTTTATAATAAGCTTGCGTCCTACATGACTGGGCACGCTGTTAAGGATCTGACATCAGGGTTTCGAGCTGTTAGGCGGGAAAAGTTTCTTGAGTTTCTGTACCTGCTTCCCAACGGTTTTTCTTACCCAACGACTAGTACCATGGCATTTTTTCGTGCTGGTTATTCAGTAGCATATGTGCGGATCACTGCTCACGATCGAAAAGGTGTTAGTCATATTCGTCCCTTGAAAGATGGAATACGATTTTTACTAATCATATTCAAGATTGGAACCTTATATTCACCACTTAAGTTGTTTGTTCCTCTAGCCTTTTTCGTATTTTTATTCGGTTTGGGCTACTATGGTCATACATACTTTTCTTCTGGACGGTTTACTAATATGAGCGCATTAATGTTTACTACCTCCTTGACGATCTTTTTAGTTGGATTGGTATCTGAACAAATTACTGCTTTAACCTATAAAGAGCGAGATTAAGCCAATGGGTAGGATTTTCATCTAAATTAAAAACCCTCCACTATCTATGGCCACCAGATGGCAAAAAGATTTGAAATTCCAAGTTGATTTTAAAAAAATACTAGAAAGCGATCAGTCTATAGCCTTAATCGCTCAAGCAGTTAGAGTGAGTTTATTGGCGTTTTATCTCGTGCTCTCAACGCGTATGCTTGGAGCGGAAGGTTATGGGCATATAGTTGTCGCTATTAGCATTTCCACATTTTTTATTCAGTTCGTTGGATTGGGCTCTGGACTAGCTAACATTCGAGATGCTTCAAGAAATCCCGACACCTTTTCCAGAGCTTGGGGCATAGCTTTTGTCAGATACTTTACTTCAGGAATATTACTAGCAGTTGCTTATATCGCTTTGGGAGTTTTTTTTGTCGGTGATGAAATGAGCTGGTTGGTTTGGACGCTTGTCGCCGTTTCTGAAGTGCTGATATTCCCTATTAGCATAGTGAGCGTATATGCATTTATGTCTTATGGAATGGTTAGACGCGCCCTTGTCATACAAGTCATAGCGCCGCTCTTAAAAACAGGAATACTTTTTTTTGGATTTCTAGCGCTTGAAAAGCTTAGTGTTGAAGATTATGTGCTAATAATGTTTTTTAGCTCTACTTTAGCCTCGATTCTATGTGTGTTTTTTGCTTTTAGACTTCTACCACCCATATCTTGGCCCTCATTGTTTCAGGCTTGGAAAGTTCGCTCAGATATTCTGTATCCAATAAACAGTTTAACAAACCAAGGTGTTGCGGAGGGAAGCAAGCCTGTAACAATGCTTCTATATGGGGCGTACGAGGCTGGTCATTTTGGTGCAGCAATGAGAGTTGTTTCTGCTTTAGCTATGCCAGTTACATCTGTTATTCAGTCTCAGGCATATCGATTGTTCAGTTATGGAAATTCTATTAAGAACGAACATTTTATATTTTTGGTTCGTTATTCTTTATTTTTCTTTATTTATAGCCTGGCATGTTTTTCCGTAATATGGTTTTTATCTGAATATATTGAGGTATTGCTGGGCGATGGCTTTGAAAATGTTAGCAATCTCGTTTTAGTTTTAACTGTTTGGTTGCCTGCTTACTCTTTACGTCAGATTATCGGAGCTGTACTTACTACAACGGATAAGACCGGCTCAAGAATACTTCTAGATATACTTTCGTTTTTCTTCTTTTTGTGGTTGATGCTCTATTCATTCCCAGGACATGGCCCAATGGGCACTGCAATTTCAGTAGTGATTTCTGAGTATCTTTGGTGCGCTTTATCATTTGGAGTTTTTTATTTCTTGAAGCGTAGATAGTTTAAATTATCTATACTATAAATATACTTTTTGGTTTTAAAGCATGATAAAAGTTAGTGTGATAATCCCAGTTTTCAACGACCCTGATAGAGTTTTTGAATGCATAAAAGGTATTATAAGGCAGTCTTATCCGATAGATTTAATTGAATTGATAGTCGTTGATAATGCCTCCATACCAGCACTTGAGCTTGATAATAAAGAGTTGAGTGGGGTAAACCTTAAGCTTTTACGATGTAGTAAACCTGGCTCATATGCCGCAAGAAATGTTGGCGTAAGGGCGGCATCAGGTAAGGTTCTGGCTTTTATTGATGCTGATTGTTGGCCAGATCCAGAATGGATTAATTCAGGTGTGAGCGCGTTAATTGACAAAGGAAAGGATTCTTTTCTAGGGGGTGATGTAAAAATAATAAAGCCAGAAAAGCCATCAGCTGTTGCAGTTTATCAGCACCTTATTGGGTTTTGTCAGGCAGAAAATATTACAGAGCGAAAGTTTACAGGAACATTAAATTTATTTTGCTTTAGCGAACTTTTCCGCTCTGTTGGCGAATTTGAAGAGCGTCTATTATCTGGTGGCGATCGAGAATGGTCATGGCGCGCAGTGAGTAGAGGCTTCTCTATTTTTTATGAGCCAAAAGCCGTTGTTTACACTCAGCCGCGAACTACATTGAGAGGAGCTATTCGGCAGGCTCGACGAATAGTAGCCGGGAGAAAAACATTGAAACAACTAGGCCTAACTTATTTGGGACAACAAAATCTTGCGAAGAAAAGAAGTGCTTGGCAAGCTTCGTTGTGGATAATAACTCACAAAGAACTAAGTTTGAAAGATCGTTTTCAGGTATTCCTCGTTGCTTCTATAATTCGAGTGGCTGAGTTCGTGGAGCAATGGAGATTAGCCGCTGGAAAAGAAGCTGAAAGGCGTTAGATTTTAAAGTAGCATTCGCTTATATAGTTTTTAATCATTGTGTGATGTGAGAACTTGTTTTTAGCAACTCGTTCTGATTCGATGCAGATGTTCTGATAGAGGCGCCTGTTTTCTGCGAGTCGACGTATACTCTTAACGAAGTCAGAGATGTTATCCTTCTCGCAAAGACAGCCGTTTTTATCCTGTTGGATTATTTCAGATAGTGATGAGCCATTTGAAGCAACAACCGGAAGGCCGCAAGCCATTGCTTCTACCGCTACTAATCCAAACCCTTCGCTCCTTGAAGGTAAAATAAGAGCATCACAATCGTTCATCGTCTCAGCAATGGATTCTTCACTCTTTATATATCCAATATTATGTGCATTTGGAAGTCTAGCTATTTCTTTATCCGAGCTAGATAAACTGCCTGTATAGTAAAGCTCGAAATCTTTACCAAGCTCTTTTATTATAGGAGTTAACAAGTTCACTCCTTTAAGGAGTTTCCAGCTCCCTAGGTATAAAATCCGAAACGGTTTTTTGCATTGTTTTATTCTGGTCTTAGGCTTGAAGATATTTGTATCTATGCCGTTATAGATGACTCCAATGGGGACGTCAACTATAGTGCGTTTAGCCGTTTCTGCTGCAAAATGGCTAACAGCGACTACTTTTTTAGCTCTAAGAATGGTTTCTTTTTCTAAAGGTATAATCCAGTGCTTATGATAAAGGCGCCTAAGAAAACCTTTGTACTGGGCGACATCTAGATGATGTATTGCATGATGTATGGTTGTAACTAAAGGGAGGTGCTTAGGAATGAAACGTGAGTGAATCCATGTGTTTGTATGTACGATATTTGCCCACGATGGTGGCTTAGGAATAGCAACACTCCAGGGTAAAAACTCTGCTCGTTTGGGCAACCAGGTTATTTCTGATCTAATGCCATTTTCATTAAGGCCCATAACTAGACGTTGAGTAAAGATATCAGTGCCTGTACCGGTTTTTATTGTGGGAAACCAGACTGCAGGAGTTTTTTTCACTTTTAGCACCGTTTAACTAAATTTCACCATTATAGCTTGAGATAAAATCTGGTGTATTTCTGTCTATCCAGTTCGTTTTTTTGCGACAACTACGTAACCTGCCGTTTCATTCTCCTCGTCCCAAAATTTATCCATAAGGGAGAAGACTATTTGATTCGAAAACCAAAATGGTATCAAAAAAACTCTTGATAAGAGCCTATAGGCTAAGTTTCCTCTCATCAGGCGCGCTGTCTGGTAGTTAAGCTTTAGAATCCACATCGTCCAAAAACCGGTAGTGGGTGTTACTGAAATACAATCAAAATCTGCTTCACTAAATAAATGCTCCAAACCAAAGCGTGTGTACCTGAAGTAATCCCAAGGAGCCTCGTGTATCCACCATTGAAAAGGAACTGATAAAATTAAGTGCCCGTTCTCCTTGAGTATACGGTGGCTTTCCGAAATAAAATCTTGAGGTTTCTTTAGGTGCTCTAGTACTTCTAAACAGATGATGCTATCTATACTTTTGGATTTGAATGGCAATGGTTCGTTTAAGTTTGCAATAATGTCGGCTTTCATTCCATGCAATGTGTTACTCCAGTCGACACCAATGTACTCTTTTCCGCTATTCACTAGATCTATTTCAAAAGGCCGCTCTCCGCAGCCCAGATCTAGAACTGTACCAGATAGTACTGGTATATTTCTAACTATAGCGTCGTTCAAAGATTTTTTGATTAGCCAGTTATGAGAAAAATAGTTTATTTGGTACATAGTTAATTGCTTTTGATTGGTTTTTTCCTGAATGTGACCAAGATGTTTGGACCTGGCTCTTTATTAATTCTATAAAATAAATCCATAGATTTTCTCTGTATATAGGAAAGTAATTTTCTATAAAGACTATACTCTTGATTTTCAGGAACTTCTTGTTGGCTTTGACTGCGACGATAGTCTGTATAAATATTTTCTAGATCAATATGAAATATTGGCGCAAGGCGTTTATATGTCTCGCAAGTGAAGTGTCCAATATGATGTGGTGGAAGATCGAAGGCGTCTTCTAATTTATAGAAAGGGAGGTGTTCGTAGTTCGGAGTACTTATTATTAGCATCCCGCCCGGCTTCAGTAATGCAATTGCATCAGATAGCAGTTGGTTTGGGTCTAAAATATGCTCGAGAACTTGAAACATGCAAACAACATCAAAGCTTTCATAATGAGAGTCAATGATCTCACTTGCTTGGTAGGGCTGTATGTCAATGCTGGTGACTTTTTCATTGATTGCATTGGAATTGAGCTCTAACCCGAGACTAGCTTCTATTTTACTCTCGATCGATTTAAGAAAGAAACCTCTTCCACAACCTATTTCAAGTAATCGTGATCCTGGATATATGTGCTTCCGGCAGATGGCGTACTCCCACCTTTCCTCTCGATAGTAGTCTTTCCAGATCCTGCTGACTTCAGCATAAAATGATTCACCTCCAGCTATAGACTCAGGTCGCCAGAATCGGTATTTTGTGACGGAGCATTCATAAAGATTAATTTCTTTTACTCCATTAAAATGTGATTTAATGCTCATGCCACATTTGTTTATGTATTTTTCATTAACTTGTTCATCTGATAATTTTAGTATCAGTTTTCCTTTGCCGCCGAACGGGCTATGAATCGAATCTTTCTCAGATAGACGAGACATTAAGCTATCATCCGTTATTTTGGTAGTTTTGATTGTATATATTTTCTAAATTTTTAGCGCTATTTTTTATATAAAATGATTCGGGAAGGTTATTTGATTCAGAGCTAATGCTAGAGTTGCGAATAGGATTTCTTAAAAGCTCGATGAGCGCATCTGCCAATGCTTCTTCGTCCCCTTCTGGAAAAACTACTGTTCTACTAATTATCGAATCCGTTTCTTCCGCCCCTTTTGCGGATGTTACTACATCTACAGCGCAAGCTTGAGCTTCAAGGATTGATATTGGAAGTCCTTCTGCATCACCACTTTCTGCTGTTATGCTTGGAAGACAAAATATAGATGATCTTTGAAGGTTTTTTAAGACCTCTTTTTGATCGCATGCGCCTAAAAAAGATACTGGCAATGAAAAGGTGTTAGCGATGTTCTGTGCCTTACTTTTTAGCGGTCCATCCCCTATCATTACAAGACGGGTGTTTGGGAGTTTTTGTGCTACAGTTTTAAATGCTTTTAGTAGAATGATCGGAGCCTTTTTTTCTACAAACCTGCCAACAAAAAGGATGGATTGTTCTTGAGATTTATCTGATGTATTGGGCCGAAAGTATTGTTCGTCGATTCCTAAATATGAGGTTCTTATCTTGTTTTTAGGGATGCCGAATTCTATAGCTCGGTGTCTTATCGAGTCTGATACCGCCAAGAATTGAACGTTGTCGCTATTAGCCATATTGATTAGGCGCTCTGGATAGCTCTTTCGCCTTAACCCGTTTCGTCCCGATTTCCACCACTCTTTATGAGTTCTTATGTCAAACCCGTGAAGAGTAATGATGGTCGGGATGTTTAAATTTTCAATTGTTGGCCATATGTCAACAGCGTCTGTTCCAAAGTGAATGTGGATTATATCTGGGTTTATATTCAGAATGGAGCGTCTTACCCTTGATATAGGGAGTTTTAGCCAAAACAGTAAAGGATCAATATATCTACTTAGGAGATTTTCAGAAATTATTGTCTGCAAGTTTTTGGTATCTAGACCTCTATTGGGCTTTCTAAGCCCAAGTAGTACTGGTGTCCAGCCTTTTAGGGCGGATGCCTGACTCAAGATGAAGGTCTCCGATAGAGGGAGCATTGTTGATCTATAGATTATGACTTTCTTCATTTGAGTTTTAACCCTAGTTAATTCTTCGTGCTCTTTTTTTTTTTGGGGTTTTTCATTGATGAAATTAAGGCTTTACTTATTGATTTTCCAAACTGATTCCAGCTGAATTTCATTGAAAATCTCACGATGCTAGATCTTTCTATTGGTTTTCTGATTGCGCTAATTGTATTCTTGGATAAATCTGTATAGTTTTCTGTTTTCACTAAGTAGCCCGACTCTCCATGGCTTACGGCATCGATAACTCCCCCTGTTTTAAATGCCACCGTAGGCAATCCATGCGCAGCTGCCTCAATGGCAACCATGCCAAATCCTTCAGGATCTTCTGGTATGTGTCGGACCGGAAATACGTGGACATGAGCGGCTTCGTAAGCTGTCGCGAGAAGTGTTCGATCGGTGATGACTCCCAGGAATTTTAGGTGCTCCCCAACGTTAGACTTCCTCGCCTGCTCCTGAATGCTTTCGACGCTTTGAATTCCGGCACCCAGAGCATCTTTGGGCGCTTCGCCAATAACAACAAGGACTGAGTCTGGTTCTTGGTCCACGATTTGAGGTAATGCGTGCTCAACAAACTCTCGCAGTCCTTTGCGCGTGGTGAGGCGCCCAACAGAAAGTAATATTTTTTTGTTCTGAAGCCCATGCTTTTCTCGAAACGATGCGATGCGTTCAGCCGATTGAGGAGATTCCGGTAGGTCTGCCCCCGGGTGTACCAAACTCAGGTTGTTTTTACTGACGCCCGCTGCAACAGCCAACTCCTTTGTCGGCGTACTGTTAACGATTACGTGATCTAGGAGTTTAAAAGTAGGCCTCCACAGCTTTCGGTAGACGGTGTTGCTCGCAGTAATGTCAAACCCATGTAAGTAAACGGCGGAGCGCGCGCCGCATAGCTTGCTAAGTAGCCAGGCGATAGGGGCAGTTAGCCCGCTCCCGGCAAGGATCACCTCCGGTCTTTCGCGAAATGCCAGCCATAAGCCCCTGGCAAATGCTAGGGTCAGGAACAGAGGGAGGGGCTTGAGCGGTACTTCCGATATATCAACAGACTCAGGTTTGTATTGGGCTGCGCCTGCTGGGCCTATGACGGTGACGGTTGCGTACTTCGCCAACTCCTCTGCCATATGCCAGTTGAGGCGCTCCATTCCTCCGACTAGAGGTGGGAGATTTCGGGTAATGTGGAGTACGTGAGGGTGGGCCATTGTTTGTTGGAGTCCGGTGGGTAGATTCTTTTTTGGTTTGGCTGATAGGTAGCCTTCTGCGTCATAAAGTGACGCGATCTGGACCAGTTCTTCTAGCTGCTTACTGTCTTCGAGTGACTTTATCTGCAACCAATTGATTTAATGGGAGAAAAAGTTGGCCTGATAATTGCATTTGTGGTTGGAGGTGATCTCACTCAGGAATCCTTATGAACCGACCTAAATCTAGCGGCTTCACTTTGCTCGAGCTCATGATCGTAATCGCAATTATTGGCATATTGGCAGCCATCGCCATTCCAAGCTACTACGTATATGTGTCGAAAGCTCAGTTTTCCGAGGCCTTTAACTTGAGCTCAGGCCTAAAGGCTCACGTTGTGGACGGTTACTCAGCGAATGGTAACGCATTCGTGGGCCTGGATAACACGGCGCTACACCTGCCTGCTCCAAGTAGTATGTCCGGTAACTATGTTACCCGCATTGACGTTCAGGATGGCGCGCTGATTGTTACAATGGGTAACCGGGCAAACGTCTTCATCGCAGGAGGGCAGGTGACGTTCACGCCGACGACGAATTCGGGGCGTGGGATAAGCTGGTCCTGCTCTTTTAACGGATCGGAGCTATTCGTTCCCAGTAGTTGTCAGTAGTTCTAGGGTCCTAGCCCGGATTTCTCATAGGCTGCCAACAAGTTTCGCAGACTGGTCGACCCATCGCCATGCCGGCTCAGCTCAGGC
>NZ_JAKZAK010000042.1 GCF_023156385.1 Marinobacter xestospongiae | reverse complement strand
TCGCCGTGGTACGTGATCCGTATGCCCGGTGATGTGGGAGGAGGGGCATCGTGAGGTGCCTCCCTATCCCGATTATGCTCCTCTCCACTCAGGCACCGGTTATGACTCCACTTGAGATTGAATACGCAAAATATGAATTGGCCAAATTGAGCTTTCAGGAGTGTATCGAGTACCTTGATGTACTTGAGCGCGGCGGAAATGCTCCTCAAGTTTCAGGTTTCGCGTTTGAAAGAGCGCTTTCCAAGAGCTTTACAATTACCTACGCTCGTTGCTTCACCGATAACAAGCATGGCGTGGGAAGAATATCTGATAGGTGGCTCAAAAACTTGAGTGGGGAACACAGAAAACTTCATGACACCCTGATCGGCGATGGAAGGAATGCGCTGGTAGCACACATTGACCTGAAGAAGTTAAATCCGAACATCTTCATTAATGCCAGCGGAGTCAATAACTACGTTTTTGATTGGCACATCGTCATGATCAACGAGAATAATGCAGATAGGCTGAGAGAACTCGTGGAATGCGCTCATCGGTACTGTGCTGATCATCAAAAGGGAATACGTTCCCGGATTCCAGGGGCCCACATTAAGCCCACAGCATAACCAATTGTTGCAGTTCGTTCCGGGCCTGACGGCCCTCCACCGGACGCCCTTTTCTCCGCTTCGCTGCAAAAAGGTCGCCACTGAACAAAAACGTTAAAGGCCTTGGCTCCGGTGCGCTTTGGTTGGGTGTTTGGCGCAGGCGTCAGTCGTAGCCCGCAGGTAAAAACACCCCTCACTCTGGCCAAGGTTTTGCCGGCCAATGGGGGTGCAGGTCACGGGGCAATCCGGCGTAGCGTTCTGAGTCCTGCCTCTCATTCAGTGTTCTGGTTCCTGGCGCCATCCGTCCAGTTGGTACACAGTATCGGCAGTAGGCATTTGGACTTCGCACCCCGGTCCGGGCCCGGGGTAACCGGCCCTTAACCAGTCAATGTTGTCGGACAGTTTTTCCGCAGCTTCGCCGCTCCAAAACTGCCGCAAATTTCAGCGTTAAGGGGTTCTATGAATCTGCGGATCGATATGTCCGAACCAGATAGTAAAAGCAGGACATGGCGCGTGCTTGCATGTATTGTCTATAATTTGATCAATCTTTCACTGCTGGCACTAATTTATAGAAACGGAACTATAATTCGTGGTGACGGGCCTGCTGGTTTTGCAGAA
The DNA here is from genome assembly GCF_023156385.1 of Marinobacter xestospongiae. Lineage (GTDB taxonomy): Bacteria > Pseudomonadota > Gammaproteobacteria > Pseudomonadales > Oleiphilaceae > Marinobacter > Marinobacter xestospongiae. The sequence goes on along the minus strand of NZ_JAKZAK010000042.1, from coordinate 14,262 downwards.
CTGATTGTTAAGGGCTTTATTACCTATACTTGTTTTGCGTTCTTCATAGGCGGTTTGACAGCATCAATTAAAATTTACCGGGTTAGTAAGGACAGCTTTAGGTTAAAAGCACTATGTATTGCGACATTCTCGCTACTCATATTTTTTTCTGTTATATCGGTTGTTGAAGCATGTTCAGACGATGCGGGCCATTGTAGGCAATGGCATATTCTCTGAAGCCTAAAGTATCTGAGCCCTTAACAAAACACAGCACCGGACGCCACTGGCGTGGCGCCAGTGTGTTCCGCGTTAAGAACCACCTGGTGAAGCAGGTAGACTGATAGGAAGAACGATCGAAATGGAAAAACTAGAACTTGAAGATGTATTTAATGAAGCTGGATACCCCCGCCACACCTTTGTTAAACCTAAAGAGTACCCTTATTTAAAGTCTTCGTTTAAAGCCGAAGGCAAGCATATTACCGTTGCCGGACCGTCTGGAACAGGAAAGACAACCCTTGTGCGAACGATGATGGCAGATCTGTCTATTCCTGATTCAGATGTGCTGTGGATCAACGCTCGACAATATTCCGAGCTCGATTCCGGTCTACAGGTGCTCGCAGAGGAAATGAAATGTTCTACGGAATTCAATGAGATTACCGATCTACTTCGATTAGTAAGATTTATCGTAATCGATGACTATCACTTCTTAAAGTCTGGCGCTCGCCTGCAAATTGCTAGTTACTTGAAGCTTTGGCATGAGAGGGACGTAAGATTTGTAATCATAGGGATCGCGGCATCGGCCGATGAACTCTATGGAGTCGATCCAGAACTAGGAATCAGAAACGATCCTTTTAATATCAAAACGCAGGACGACGCCTTTTGTCTCGAGCTCCTGGCGCTTGGAGAAGCAGCGTTAAGGATCCGTTTCTCTGACGAGTTGAGGGCGCAGATAATTAGTGCATCAAACGGGGTTCCCTCCATACTACACATTGTCGCTAAGGTCTGCTGCATAGAAGATGGAGTTGAAGAAGAGCAAGATCACGAAAAAGTTATTGACAATAATCTATCGAAGATTAGAGATTCTGTCCTAAGAATATTCCACGGAAAATACCGAGATAAGCTGGTTGGCTTGGCCAAAGGGAAGCAGCAGGCAAAATCGGTCCACAACACCTATTTCGATATCGTCGCGAATATTGCTAGTTTTAATGGTACAGAGATACCCACAGAAGCTCTCTTTCGGCAAATTGTATCAATCATTGATGACCCAAAGGAGAGGGGCAAGAAAGCAACCTCCTTTTACAACTGCCTGAACAATTTGAGTGACGTTATTGAGGAAAAGGGACTAAGCGATATCCTTTTCTATAAAAAGGGCGGAAAGCATATTTCGATAGAAGATCCTTCCTTTCGATTCTACCTCAATTTGTTAGATATTTCGGACATCAAAGATAGAATTCATCTTAGAAATACGGGATACCCCTATGACGTGGCTGTGTCGTTCGCCGGGGACGTTAGAAGTACTGTTGAGGAATTTATTGCTGCATTGAAAAAACGAGGCCTCAGCATTTTTTACGATTTTGATCAGCAGGCTCAGCTTTGGGGAGCGGATGTCCGTACCAAGCTTGCGGAAGTATATGCCAACGACGCGATGTTTATGGTTGTGTTTTTGTCTGAAAGTTATCCGGAACGAGATTGGACTGATTTTGAGTTGTCGGTCGGTCGAGAAGCGGCGGAAAAGAGAACCGAAGATTATCTACTCCCTCTACGAATCGATGATGTTAAGGTCGTAGGCATTAGGTCAACCGTCGGTTACGTAGATTTAAGGCAAGTCGGCGTAGATAAAGCCGCAGACCTTCTAGCAGAGAAACTTGAGGCTGCAAATGCTTAACAATGCAAGGTTGGCGGACCTCCTTTTAGTCGGCTGCAACTTGCGGCGTTAACTTTCTGATCGAGTCGGTATGGAAAAGCTGTCTGCTCCTGAAATAAAAGCCATGAAAGAAGAGCATGGTCCGCTTCCAGAGGAATATATTGCATGGCTCTCTGAACAAGGTTGGGGAGAGCAAGAAAGCGGGATCATGCTGTATTCTGGGCCTTTGCACGCAAGCGAGATATTCGGTGACCAGTATCCTTCAGCTTTGGAAGGCGTCTTGCTAATCGGCGATGACATGGCCGGTTATTCCATTGGCTACCGATTGTCCGACCATGGCTGGCAATTCGTTGGCTTCGACAGTATCGGTAGCGACCTAGAGATAGTTGAGGAAGGGCTCGGTGCCTACCTCAAAAGTTAACAAGTGCGTCAAATACGTTCCGGGCCTGAAGGCCCTCCACCGGACGGCTTTTTCTCCGCTTCGCTACGCAAAAACCGCCGTTTACGCAGGCGTTATATTTTTTGAGAGTTGGGTATGTCCGAAACTATTCCTGAACTGTTCATAATCGAGTCTCTAACCCTAGATGACGAAGACAATCACCGGCAAGAAGGTGAGATCCTCTCTCGAATGCTACGTCTAGCCGGAAAAGCTAAAACTAAATACTTCTATATTAGAACCAAGCGAGAGCTTGAACAGATAATCAATATCTTTGATGAGAGCAAATACAGGTATCTCCATCTATCGTGCCACGCAAACGACTCAGAGATGGGAACGACATTTGACGATGTATCTTTCAGGCAGCTCGGTGAAATGCTGGCTCCTTGCCTTGACAAGAGGCGTGTCTTCGTGTCTGCATGCGAGATGGCAAACTCGAAACTTGCAAAGCAACTTCTCCCAGGTTCAGGGTGTTACTCTCTGATCGGGCCCGCACGAGACATCAATTTCGATGATGCGGCGGCGTTCTGGGTGTCCTTCTATCACTTAATGTTCAGGGCGAATGAGAGAGGTATGGGCAGAAAGGACTTAAAGTGGTGCATTACCGAGCTTGCTGCATTGTATGGTGAGCCGGTTAATTACTTCGCAGCTAGCGGAAGTGCGAAGCAAGGGTTAAAACGTGTCCCAAGCAGAAAAATATAATCAGGCCATGCAGCCGACGCTCGTGCCTCGCGCGGCTGATGGCAGTCGTTAGAAACAAGCAGGAAAATGATGGAATACGATACTTCTGACTGGTCAGAAGCCTCAATTAGATTTGAAGCGGAAGTTAAGGCGCCTAAGAAGTATGGTGAGGGGGTCTTTCGTTTCGGGGCAGCAATGACTTTGTCCGTCCTGTTGCCAAGAAGAGGGTGGAAGCTAGTTAAGTCGACAAAAAACTACGCATATCTGAAACCTCCAGAAATTTCTCAGGAAAATATATATACCCTAAAAGCTAAAGTTCCTACTAAAGAACAAGCTCTTGAAATAGCACGGCATTGTTATGGAAAAGAAGAGTCTTGGATGGGGCAGCTCGGAGAATGGCCCGCTTGGTATACACACAAGCGAAGAAGGATTATGAATGAATTGGTTCCATCCGAGGACCGACGAACCATAACGGAAAAGTTTGCGTACGAATTGCCGCCTGAATCGTCTCTCCACATCGGTAAATGGGGCGTATGGGAGTTAAAAGTCGTGAAATCAGACGGCGATTTTGAAGTTCACGAATCGGGTGAAATAAGTCGTTACGAAATTCCGAAAATTGATGACGCCCAGATCTTTGAAGGGCAAGAGTTATCCTATGAGTTGACCAAATATGAACGAAGTTCAAAAGCAAGACAGAAATGTATCGAGCACCATGGGGTAAAATGTAAAGTCTGTGATGTAAATTTTGAGGATCTATATGGAGATATAGGACGCGGATTTATTCATGTTCATCACATTGTCCCTGTGTCGCATCAAAAAGGTGAGTACCAAATAGATCCGATTAATGATTTGGTTCCTGTATGCCCGAACTGCCACTCAATGATTCACAGGCGTAATCCCCCTTACAGAATAGAAGAGCTCAGAGCGAAGCTTCGTAATCGTTTCTAACACATATGAGCCTTCTCGGATGCAATCTAAGGAAGAGAGAAATGCTCAGGAGATTTCTTTCTAGATACAAGGAAGGGAGGCGAGTTTATGAATTACCTTGAGCCCATTGAAGGGCCTGACCGGGACCTGAATTTTGCTATTGAAACTGGCGGAAAGAAGGTGATCGGGTTGGTGAATAAATTAACCCTTGATTATGACCGCCTAAGCCCGGCCGATGCCAAGGCTTTCGCCTTGCAGCTTTTTGCTTTAGCGGCCTCCACTGATATTGGTGCTAAAAAAAGCAGCCACCTTTTCGCATCTATTGGAAAGTATTTGTTGAGGTTGTCGTCATCCGATGATGGTGCCGAGTTTGTCTTTAAGGAATGGAGCCGCCGCCTCCTGAGTGTTGACTGTAGTGATAGCGAGCAATGCCAGGCGGCATATCAGTGGCTGATGCTATTCAATCAGGTGGATGGCTCAGCGCCTTCTCCGAAACCGCTGAAAGGCGTTTTTGATAGATCTCAGAGTGAGCTTAATGCGATACAGGAGAAGCTCGCTGTACCGTTTGAAAAACGAGAAGTTCTAAAAGACAAGTCCGGCGTTCAGCCAGGGTTTAAGTTACTTGAGTTATTTGCTGGTGCTTATTTTTACCATTCGGACGTTTGCCCTGAGCATCTGGAATCCTGGGTGGTTGACTGTGTTAAAAAAGAAGTTGGGTTTGGCAACAATATCATCCTGTCAGTGCTGCGTCGTTCTGAAAACTATGCCGACGTCGCTGCTCGCCTGTTGGATCTTTACATAAGATCGATGATCGACGAAAACCAGCCGGGGATGGGATGGTGGTTATTCCTGAATCTGTTTGATACTGAAAAGTATTCCGCTGGTCAGCTTGACCTGATCGTTGACAACCTGGAGCCGTTCATTCGGGATTGGGATCTGAAACAGCGAAGTCACGCGATCAAATGTTTATTCTCAGTCAGTAATGAAAGCGATAAGGTGAAGACTGAAAAGCTGCTCGTAAAATCTCAGGGAGCGCGACGGTTGGCAGAAAAGCTGAGCGCTGATGGTGATTCTGATGTAATCAACGAACTATCAGAATTGCTGCATGGGAATCTCTCGCCAGTATATAAATTCCCTGAGGGAGGCTTGAATCAGTTCAAAGATGTTAACTTCAAGTTGATCGTTATAAACGAACTGATGTACGTAAAGAAATCATTGGTGCCTGAGTTCATTATTCATGATTTTTCTAAAGAATACGATCATGGGGAGGTCGTAGCAACTGGCTACGAAATTATCCCTGAGGCACTTGAGTACATGAGGCGCTTAAAAATTCCTGATGAGTTATTGTCTACAATAACAGAGCTGAATTACGATCCATCCAGCGATATCTATGGGCAGATTGTTCCATACTGGGATGGTGAAGATGGTACTTTTGAGGTTTCCTCTTTGGGGGATCTGGATAAGCTGAGAAATGTGAAAAAGATTGAAGGGTTCAGCCAAACGCTTGTTGACTCTTTCTCGGCCATAATCAATTCTAAAGGTATAACAGCACACTGACTGTTTTTGAATCTATGGGCACGTCAGATTGGAATACGCGCCCGAAAACAACAGCGAACCGCAGATAAAACCTGTCCGGCAGTATAGTCCGCTACATTATTCGCGTCGGGGCCTCCTTTCCGGAGGCGCTTTGCTGGCCTGGCTTCTTGCTAACGTTTTCGCTTTCAGCCCACCGATTTCCCGGAACCGTTTGTCAAACGCTTCGCGCTCGGTTGTAATGGCGGTTTCCGGGTGATGGGAACTGGCCCGGAGCACCGAATAGTGCGCGATTCACGGGGGTATGACGATGCGCTACATGCAGTCTTTCAATCACAGGTTACGGCGATTGCGGGAGGAGCGGTCGTTGTCAGTGATCGAGCTGGCAGACCTGTGTGGGATCGATGAGCGTCGTATTCATGCCTGGGAAAGCGCTCAGCCCCAAGGTCGCCAATACCCGGATGTGGGGGAGCTTGTTCATCTGTGCGTACGCCTGGGGGCTGCGCTGGAGACGCTGCTGGATCTTGAGGATGCCTCCAATGCCGGGCAGCTGGAATTGCCGGGGCTGACCAATGCGGATGGCGATGAGCTGGTGCGGGCGGTTACGGAGCTGGAACGGGCGCTGACGGTTGTCCAGCCGTCTGATCAGGAGCGGGAGCTGTTGCGGCGGTTCCGGGCTGCAGACCAGGAGCAGCGGCAGATGATTCTGCAGTTGCTGGTGCCCTGAGCCTCTGGGGAGGAACCGGGCCGGTCTTGCCGGCCCGGCACCAGGCTGAGGATTACTGCTCAGCCTTATAGATGTGTTCGTAGACGTGATTGGTGGCTTGCACAAAGCCGTCAATGCTGCCGCAGTCAAAGCGGCGTCCCTTGAAGCGGTAGGCGAGAACGCAGCCGTTCTTGGCCTGCTCCAGCAGTGCGTCGGTAATCTGTACCTCGCCGTTCTTGCCCGGGGGGGTGCGTTCAATGATGTCAAAAATGTCCGGTGTCAGGATGTAGCGACCGATGATGGCCAGGTTGCTGGGCGCATCTTCCGGATTGGGCTTCTCCACCATGTCGGTGATCCGGTACAGGCCATCCTTCATGGATTCGCCGGCAATCACGCCATACTTGTGGGTCTCATCCTGCGGCACTTCCTCAATCGCCACAATCGAGCAGCGGAACTGGCTGTAGAGCTTCACCATCTGGGCCAGTACGCCGTCTCCCTCTGAAACGCAGAAATCATCAGCCAGCACGACCGCAAAGGGATTGTCGCCAACCAGGTTGCGACCGGTCAGGATGGCGTGGCCGAGGCCTTTCATTTCATTCTGGCGGGTGAACGCGAAGGTATTGTTGTCGATCAGCTCGCGGATGGAGGTCAGCAGGTTCTCCTTACCGGAGCCGGCGATCTGGTGTTCCAGCTCGTAGCTGATGTCGAAATGATCTTCGATCGCCCGCTTGCCGCGCCCGGTGACGAATCCGAACTCGTTGATGCCGGCCTCGGAGGCTTCTTCAACGCCGTACTGTACCAATGGTTTGTTAACAATTGGCAGGATTTCCTTGGGCATGGCCTTCGTCGCCGGGAGAAAGCGAGTGCCGTAGCCGGCTACGGGAAACAGACACTTTTTGATCATCTGTGCGTCCTTATTGGATGAGGTAAGGAATGAATCAACGCAGTGTAACGGAGAACGCGAGGAAGGGGGAGGGCGCCACCACGGGGCGGTCGGGGTTGTCGGCAACGCGGTTTGTCGCCCGGGTGGCGATTGTTGACAATCCCGGGTGGGAGGCGTAACTTTCGCCAGTATCAACCCAGGATTGTCAACAAACCATGAGCCAGAATGCTGTCCAAACCTTAACCCGAGCTGACGAAGCCTTCGATTGTCTGCAAACGGCCATCGTTAAGGGCGATCTGGCCCCGGGGGAGAAGATCGGCGAGGTGGAGTTGTGTGCGCGCTTCAATCTGACTCGCGGCCCTCTGCGGGAAGCGCTGGGGCGGCTCGAGTCCCGCGGACTGCTGGTGCGTCGCCCCCACGCCGGGGTAAAGGTGGTGTCCGTCAGTGCGGATGAGCTGCTTGAGCTTTACCGCATTCGCGAAGTCATGGAAGGGTTGGCAGCCCGTCAGGCCGCCGAACGCATGACCGATGCCGAAATCGCGGCGTTGCAGGCAACTCTGGATGGTCACGAGACCCTCATCGAGCAGGCCCAGGGGCAGGCCTACTATCAGGCCGAAGGGGATTACGATTTCCATTACCGTATCGCCACTGGCAGCCGCAACACCAAGTTGGCCCAGATGCTCCTGGGTGACCTTTACTACATGGTGCGCATGTACCGTTACCGCCTCAGTACCTCCACCGGCCGGCCCCACAAGGCCCTGGGTGAGCATCGCCGCATTGTTGAGGCGATTGCCCAGCGGGACGGTGAGCTGGCGGAATTTCTGATGAAGCGGCACATCAACGCCGCCCGTCGCAATATCGAGAGAAAGATTGAGGAAGGTCTGCTGACCTTCTGATGACCCGACAAATCCAACAAGCCACTGGCTAAGGAGTCAGACCATGTCAACCTCACTGTCCGCAGGCGCCCGCTTCCGCAAGGCGCTGAAAGAGAATCAACCGTTGCAGATTGTTGGCACCATTAACGCGTACGCCGCGATGATGGCCGAGAAGGTGGGGCACCAGGCCATCTACCTGTCAGGCGGCGGTGTGGCCAACGCCTCCTACGGTCTGCCGGATCTGGGTATGACCAGCTTGAACGATGTGGTCGAAGACGTGCGCCGGATCACCGCGGCTTCCGAGCTGCCGCTGCTGGTGGACATTGATACCGGCTGGGGTGGCGCCTTCAACATCGGCCGCACCATTCGTGAGATGGAACGGGCCGGCGCTGCGGCGGTCCATATTGAAGACCAGGTGGCCCAGAAGCGTTGTGGTCATCGCCCCAACAAGGAGATTGTCTCCAAAGAGGAGATGGTTGATCGCATCAAGGCCTGTGTGGATGCCCGTCAGGACGATGACTTCTTTATCATGGCCCGTACCGACGCGTTCCAGCAGGAAGGGCTGGAAGCGGCCATTGATCGTGCCCAGGCCTGCATCGAAGCCGGTGCCGATGGCATCTTTGCCGAGGCGGTGACCGAGCTGGAGCACTACAAGGCGTTCTCCGAAGCGTTGGACGTACCGATTCTCGCCAACATCACCGAGTTCGGGGCAACCCCGCTGTACAACAAGCAGGAGCTGAAGGAGGCCGGCGCCGGCATGGTGCTGTACCCGCTGAGCGCGTTCCGGGCGATGAACAAGGCGGCCCTGGCGGTGTATGAGAACATCTTGGCCAAGGGTGACCAGAAAGACGTGGTGGATCTGATGCAGACCCGCATGGAGCTGTACGATTTCCTCAACTACCACGAGTTTGAACAAAAACTGGATGCGCTGTTCAAGCAGCAGAAAGCCTAAGTTAGAAGGAGAGAGAGCATGGTTGACAAGAAACTGAGTGGTGCCGGCCTGCGTGGCCAGGTGGCGGGCGAAACGGCGCTGTGTACCGTTGGCAAAACCGGTGCCGGTCTGACTTATCGCGGCTATGACATCACCGAGCTGGCAGACAATGCGCAGTTCGAGGAAGTGGCCTATCTGCTGCTCCGTGGCAAGCTGCCGAACCAGCAGGAGCTGGACGCCTACAAAGAGAAGCTCCGCGGCATGCGCGCACTGCCGGAAGCCCTGAAAACCACCCTGGAACAGATTCCCAAAGATGCCCATCCGATGGATGTGATGCGTACCGGCTGCTCCATGCTGGGCAACCTGGAAACCGAAACCGACTTCAGCCAGCAGGACGACAAGATCGACCGCATGCTGGCGTTGTTCCCCGGCATCATCACCTACTGGTACCGCTTTGCCCATGAAGGCGTCCGTATCGAGACCGATTCAGACTCCGACTCCATCGGCGGCCATTTCCTGGAACTGCTGCACGGCAAGAAGCCCAACGAGCTGCACGAGCGGGTAATGAACGTGTCGCTGATTCTCTACGCCGAGCACGAGTTCAATGCGTCGACCTTCACCGCACGGGTATGCGCCTCCACCCTGTCTGACATTCACAGCTGCGTGACCGGGGCTATTGGCTCTCTCCGTGGTCCGCTGCATGGCGGTGCCAACGAGGCCGCAATGGCGCTGATCCAGAAGTTCCAGTCCGCCGATGAGGCCGAACAGGGCCTGATGGGCATGCTGGAGCGCAAGGAAAAGATCATGGGCTTTGGTCACGCCATCTATCGCGAGTCCGATCCCCGCAACGCCATCATCAAGAAGTGGTCCCAGCAGCTGGCTGAGGAAGTGGGCGATACCGTGCTGTACCCGGTTTCCGTTCGCTGCGAGGAAGTGATGTGGCGGGAGAAGAAGCTGTTCTGCAACGCCGACTTCTTCCATGCCTCTGCCTATCACTTCATGGGCATTCCGACCGAGCTGTTCACCCCGATCTTTGTCATGTCCCGGGTATCCGGCTGGACTGCCCACGTCAAGGAGCAGCGCGCCAACAACCGGATCATTCGCCCAAGTGCGGAGTACACCGGCCCGGAGCATTCCGAGTGGGTGGCCATCGAACAACGCTGAGCCGCAGGGCAGGCACACCGCTTGTGCGGGTGTCTGCCGTTTTCAGGCGGATGGGCCACGGCGCAGACCGTGTTAGCCCGAGAACCAACGAATCCTGATGAGATTGCACGCATGACTAACCAATACCGCAAGCCATTGCCTGGCACCGACCTGGAGTTCTACGACACCCGGGAAGCGGTGAACGCCATTGAGGCCGGTGCTTACGAAAAGCTGCCGTACACCTCCCGTATTCTGGCTGAACAACTGGTACGCCGGTGTGATCCGGCGATCCTGACCGATTCCCTCAAGCAGATCATCGAGCGCAAGCGGGAGCTGGACTTTCCCTGGTACCCGGCGCGGGTGGTGTGTCACGACATCCTGGGCCAGACCGCCCTGGTTGACCTGGCAGGCCTGCGGGATGCGATTGCGGAGCAGGGCGGCGACCCGGCCAAGGTCAATCCGGTGGTACCGACTCAGCTGATCGTCGACCATTCCCTGGCGGTGGAGCATGCCGGTTTCGAGAAGGACGCCTTCGAGAAGAACCGCGCGGTGGAAGATCGCCGTAACGACGACCGTTTCCATTTCATCAACTGGACCAAGACTGCGTTCCGTAATGTCGACGTGATTCCTCCCGGCAACGGCATCATGCACCAGATCAACCTGGAGAAGATGTCGCCGGTGGTGCAGGTTCGCTCCGATGATGATGGCACTCAGGTCGCCTTCCCCGACACCTGTGTCGGTACCGACAGCCACACTCCGATGGTGGACGCGCTGGGCGTGATTTCCGTCGGTGTCGGCGGCCTGGAGGCGGAAAGCGTGATGCTGGGTCGTGCCTCCATGATGCGTCTGCCGGACATCGTCGGCGTCGAGCTGACCGGCAAGCTGCAGCCGGGCATCACCAGCACCGACATGGTGCTGGCGCTGACCGAGTTCCTGCGTAAAGAGCGGGTGGTGGGTGCCTATCTGGAGTTCTACGGTGAAGGCGCTGACAGCCTGACCGTCGGCGACCGTGCCACCATCTCCAACATGACGCCGGAGTACGGCGCCACTGCGGCGATGTTCTACATCGACGGCCAGACCATCGACTACCTCAAGCTCACCGGGCGGGACGACGATCAGGTGGCCCTGGTTGAGCAGTATGCCAAGGAAACCGGACTTTGGGCGGACAGCCTGAAGGGCGCGGAGTACGAGCGGGTGCTGACGTTTGATCTGTCCAGGGTGGTGCGCACTCTGGCGGGGCCTTCCAATCCCCACGCCCATCTGCCCACCTCAGAGCTGGCGGATCGCGGCATCGCCGGCAAGTGGACCGAAGAAGAAGGCAAGATGCCGGATGGCGCGGTGATCATCGCCGCCATCACCAGCTGTACCAACACCAGCAACCCCCGCAACATGGTGGCGGCCGGCCTGATCGCCCGCAACGCCAACAAGCTGGGTCTGACCCGTAAGCCCTGGGTGAAATCGTCACTGGCGCCGGGGTCCAAGACGGTAAAAATGTACCTGGAAGACGCCAGTCTGCTGCCAGAGCTGGAGCAGCTCGGCTTCGGTGTTGTGGCCTTTGCCTGCACCACCTGTAATGGCATGAGTGGCGCGCTGGACCCGAAAATCCAGCAGGAAATCATCGACCGTGATCTCTACGCCACGGCGGTGCTCTCCGGTAACCGGAACTTCGACGGCCGTATCCACCCTTACGCCAAGCAGGCGTTCCTGGCGTCGCCGCCGCTGGTGGTTGCCTACGCCATTGCCGGCACCATCCGCTTTGATATCGAGAAGGATGCTCTGGGTTACGACCAGCAGGGCAACCCGGTCACCCTGAAAGACATCTGGCCCAGCGACGAAGAGATCGACGCCATTGTCAGCCAGGCGGTGAAGCCGGAGCAGTTCCGGGAAACCTACATCCCGATGTTCGACATCACCCGCGACTCCCAGGCCCAGAGTGATCCGCTGTACCAGTGGCGGCCGACGAGTACCTACATCCGTCGCCCTCCTTATTGGGAAGGCGCCTTGGCGGGCGAGAAGAATCTCAAGGGCATGCGGCCGCTAGCGGTTCTTGGTGACAACATCACCACCGATCACCTGTCGCCGTCCAACGCCATCCTGGCGGCCAGTGCCGCTGGTGAATACCTCGCCAAGATGGGCCTGCCGGAGGAGGACTTCAACTCCTACGCCACCCACCGCGGCGATCACCTGACGGCACAGCGCGCGACCTTTGCCAATCCCAAGCTGCTGAATGAAATGGTGCGGGATGACAACGGCGACGTGAAGCAGGGCTCACTGGCGCGGGTTGAGCCGGAAGGCAAGGTGACCCGGATGTGGGAAGCCATCGAAACCTACATGGAGCGCAAGCAGCCGCTGATCATTGTGGCAGGCGCGGACTATGGCCAGGGCTCTTCCCGTGACTGGGCCGCCAAAGGCGTGGCGCTGGCCGGAGTGGAGGCGATCGTGGCGGAAGGCTTCGAGCGCATTCACCGCACCAACCTGATTGGTATGGGTGTCATGCCGCTGCAGTTTGAGGAAGGCACGACCCGCAAGACCCTGGGCATCGACGGCACCGAGACCTACGACGTTGAAGGTGCTCTGTCCCCGCGGGCCAAGCTGACCCTGGTGATCCACCGTGCCAACGGTGAGCGACTGGAGGTCCCGGTGACCTGTCGTCTGGATACCCAGGAAGAGGTGTCGATCTACCAGGCCGGCGGTGTGCTGCAACGCTTTGCCAAAGACTTCCTGGAATCTACAGCGACCGCGTAATGACCAACAGCCGGGAGCGATGGCCGCTCCCGGCTTCTTTTTTTTGCAGTAGCCCGTTCTGGAGTAGTAAGCAATATGACTCACGTACCCCAAATCCGGGTGCCGGCTACCTACATGCGTGGCGGCACCAGTAAAGGTGTCTTCTTCAAGCTCGATGATCTGCCGGAAGCGGCCCAGGTGCCCGGTGAAGCCCGGGACCAGCTGTTGTTGCGGGTCATTGGCAGCCCCGATCCTTACGGCAAGCAGATCGACGGCATGGGTGGTGCCACATCCAGCACCAGCAAGACGGTGATTCTGGCCAAGAGTCAGCAGCCGGACCATGACGTCGACTACCTGTTTGGTCAGGTCTCCATCGACAAGCCGTTTGTCGACTGGAGCGGCAACTGTGGCAACCTCACCGCTGCCGTCGGTGCGTTCGCCATCAACACCGGCCTGGTGTCGGAAGAGCGGATTCCGGATAACGGCATTGCCACGGTGCGCATCTGGCAGGCGAACATCCGCAAGACCATCATCGCCCAGGTGCCGATCACCAACGGATCGGTGCAGGAAACCGGCGACTTTGAGCTGGATGGTGTGACCTTCCCGGCGGCGGAAGTGCAGGTGGAATTCATGGACCCGGCGGATGGTGACGGCGCCATGTTCCCGACCGGCAATCTGGTGGACGACCTGGAGGTGCCCGGTGTGGGCACTCTGAAGGCGACCCTGATCAACGCCGGCATTCCAACCATCTTCGTCAACGCCGAAGACATTGGCTATCAGGGCACGGAACTGCAGGAGGCCATTAACGGCGACGCCGAAGCCCTGGTCAGGTTTGAGACCATTCGCGCCCATGGCGCCATCCGGATGGGGCTGATCAGCTCCGTTGATGAGGCAGCGAGTCGCCAGCATACGCCCAAGGTGGCTTTTGTGGCTCCGCCGCGGGACTATGTGTCCTCCAGCGGCAAGACCGTGGCTGCGGCGGATGTCGACCTGCTGGTGCGGGCGCTGTCCATGGGCAAGCTCCACCACGCCATGATGGGCACCGCCGCGGTGGCGATCGGAACCGCAGCGGCCATTCCCGGTACCCTGGTAAACCAGGCGGCGGGGGGAGGTGAGCGCTCCGCCGTTCGTTTTGGCCATCCTTCCGGTACCCTCAAGGTTGGCGCAGAAGCCGCCCAGCGCGATGGCGAATGGACCGCTATCAAGGCGGTCATGAGCCGCAGCGCCCGCATCCTGATGGAAGGGTGGGTGCGTGTGCCCGGGGACAGCTTCTAGGCTCCCCGATCCTCAAACCATTGCCAGCCAGGGCTGGTCTGCCCGGTTGGCGATGGTCTGTCGTTCCTGTCTTTGTCCTCGTTTCCTTTCGGCTTTTGATACCTGCCTCGTCCCCCGTTGATGTGCCTTTGGCTATAGTGTTGGTAAGCGCCCGTTGGCCAGTCGGCAATGGCGTTTCCAGCCAATCCAAAGACCCTTCACAGGGAGGTGGCGGCAATCCATGCCCAGACGTACTGACATCCAGAGTATCCTGATCCTGGGCGCGGGCCCCATTGTGATCGGCCAGGCCTGCGAGTTTGACTACT
>NZ_JAKZAK010000041.1 GCF_023156385.1 Marinobacter xestospongiae | reverse complement strand
ACCTTCACCAGCACGCCTAGCTCTTCGGGTTGTCAGTGGCTCAGTAAGTCAACGAATTAACCAGACGGGACACTGGTGTCTCCGTACGTTTGCGGTGAGGCGATGCGGGCGTGTGCGCCCGGGTCCGGCGAAGCGGCCCGGAAGTGCCATTCGGCAGCTCAAAATTGCATCCAAAGTACCATGTCGGGGTTGGTGGGGCCGGTTTAGCATCAGGGGTGTGCCGGCGATGCCGTCGCCGGTGCTTCCTGAATACGACAACAACGAAGAGGAAGGCACTATGTGGACCAAACCAGCCTATCAGGACCTGCGCATCGGCTTCGAAGTCACCATGTACTTCGCCAACCGGTGATCGGTCGGTGACCGGCCTCCGCGGCCGGTCGCTTCCGACTGGAGGTTCCCATGCACATCCATATTCTTGGCTCCGCCGCCGGTGGCGGCTTCCCGCAGTGGAACTGCAACTGCCGCAACTGCCACGGCGTCCGCGCCGGCACCGTCAATGCCCGGCCCCGGACCCAGTCCTCCATTGCCATCAGTGAAGACGGCGAGCGCTGGATCCTGTGTAACGCTTCGCCGGATATCCGCGCCCAGCTGGCGGCCGTTGCTCCCATGCAGCCCGCCCGGGCGGTGCGGGACACCGGTATTGCCGCCATCCTGCTGATGGACAGCCAGGTGGACCACACCACCGGTCTGCTGTCGCTACGGGAAGGGTGCCCCTTGCCGGTGTGGTGCACCGAGCAGGTACACGATGATCTTAGCCACGGATTTCCGCTGTTCACCATGCTGTCCCACTGGAACGGTGGCCTGGACTGGCGCCCCATGCCCTGTGGCGACGACACCCGGTTTACCGTGGACTGCGCGCCGTCACTGCAGCTGACCGCGATTCCGTTGCTGAGCAACGCGCCGCCATACTCTCCCCGGCGTGACAACCCCCATCCTGGCGACAACGTCGGACTGTTTATCGAAGACCGTCGCACGGGGGCCAGCGTGCTGTATGCACCGGGGCTCGGGCAGCCGGATGATCGCATCCGGGCCTGGATGCGCCGGGCCGATGTGCTGCTGGTGGATGGCACTGTCTGGACCGACGATGAAATGAAGCGCTGTGAGGTGGGCAACAAGACCGGTCAGCAGATGGGGCACCTGGCCCAGAGTGGCCCGGGAGGCATGATTGAACTGCTCGATACTCTCGATGCCCGTCGCAAGATCCTGATTCACATCAACAACACCAATCCCATTCTGGATGAGGACTCCGCCGAGCGGGCGGAGCTCGAGCGTCATGGCATCGAAGTTGCTTGGGATGGTATGCATCTCGACCTGTCGGAGGTCTCATGAACGCAGCGGTTGAATTCCCCATGCAGCGCGAGCCGTTCGAACAGGCCCTGCGGGCCAAGGGCGCGCTCTACCACATTCATCACCCATTCCACCGCGCCATGTACGGTGGCCAGTGCACGCCGGAGCAAATCCGCGGCTGGGTGGCGAACCGGTACTATTATCAGGTCAACATTCCCCGCAAGGACGCCGCCATCATGGCCAACTGTCCGGACGCCGCAGTGCGCCGGCAGTGGCTGCAGCGGGTGCTGGATCACGACGGACACGACGGCGATCCGAGTGGCATCGAGGCCTGGTTGCAACTGGCTGAAGCGGTGGGGCTGAGCCGGGAGGAGGTGATCGATCAGCGCCACGTGCTGCCCGGTGTCCGGTTTGCGGTGGATGCCTACTACCATTTTGCCCGTCGGGCCAGCTGGCAGGAGGCGGCCTGCTCATCCCTTACCGAGCTGTTTGCGCCGGAGATCCATCAGTCGCGGCTGGATAGCTGGCCCGAGCACTACCCCTGGATCGATCCGGCCGGTTACGGCTATTTCCGCAAGCGGCTGTCGGAAGCCCGCCGCGATGTTGCCCACGGCCTTACCATCACCCTTGACCATTTCACCGCCGCAGCAGACCAGCAGCGGGCGCTGGAGATCCTCCAGTTCAAGCTCGATATCCTGTGGTCGATGCTGGACGCCATGACCATGGCTTATGTTCACCACACGCCGCCATACCATACGGTGACTGATCAGGCGGTGTGGCATCGGGGGCTGGCGTCATGATGGCCCAGGTGCCGCAGTTGCGGCCGGGATTCCGGTTCCAGTGGGAGCCTGCCCAGCAGGCCCATGTACTTCTGTACCCGGAAGGCATGGTGAAACTGAACGGCAGTGCCGGGGCCATCCTGGCGGAAGTGGATGGTGAGCGTTGTGTCCGCGACATTGTTGCCCGGCTGGAGCAGCAGTTTCCCCAGGCCGGCTCCCTGGCGGGGGATGTCACCGACTTCCTGCGGGATGCGGAGCGTCAGCACTGGATTCGGCTGTCATGATGGCCGCCGGTGTTGATAGCTCAGATCAGGCGCCTGACATCGGGCCACCGCTGTGGCTGCTGGCGGAGCTGACCTATCGCTGCCCACTGCAGTGTCCCTACTGTTCCAATCCGCTCGACTACGCCAGCCAGGACCAGGAACTGACGACCGAACAGTGGGTGTCGGTGCTGCGCCAGGGACGGGCGATGGGGGCCGCCCAGCTGGGCTTTTCCGGCGGCGAACCACTGGTGCGCCAGGACCTGGCAGAGCTGATTGCCGAAGCGCGTCATCTGGGTTACTACAGCAATCTGATCACCTCCGGGCTGGGACTCACCGAGGCCAAGGTCAACGCCTTTCGTGATGCTGGCCTGGATCACATCCAGGTCAGCTTCCAGGCCTCTGATCCTGAGCTCAACAATGCGGTGGCAGGGTCCCGCAAGGCGTTCGAGCAGAAGCTGGCGATGGCGCGGGCGGTGAAGGCGGCAGGTTACCCGATGGTGCTGAATTTCGTGATCCATCGACACAACATCCATCAGATGACGGATATCCTCGATCTGTGTCGGCGGCTGGAGGCGGACTACGTTGAACTGGCCACTTGCCAGTACTACGGCTGGGCGTTCCAGAATCGTGAGGGGCTGATGCCTTCCCGTACCCAGCTGGAGACGGCGGAGGCCGCCGTCAACCGTTACCGGGACCTGCTGGCGGACGCTGGCGAGGCCATGAAGCTGATCTTCGTGACGCCGGATTACTATGAAGAGCGCCCCAAGGCCTGTATGAACGGCTGGGGCAGCATGTTCCTGACGGTGGCCCCGGATGGCACGGCGTTGCCCTGCCACAGTGCCCGGTTGCTGCCGATTGAGTTTGCCAATGTCCGGGAGCAGTCGCTGCAGTCGATCTGGTACCACAGCCCCGGATTCAACCACTACCGTGGCGATGGCTGGATGCCGGAACCTTGCCGTTCCTGTGACGAGAAGGGCAAGGATTTCGGCGGTTGCCGATGCCAGGCCTACCTGCTGACCGGCAACGCCGACAACCCGGACCCGGTGTGCAGCAAATCACCGAGCCACGACCGTATCCTGGCGGCGCGGCGGGCGGCGGACCACGCCACCGCCGGGCTGGAGGAGCTGACCTATCGTAACCGCCACAATTCCCGCCTGTTCTACCGTACCGGCTGAGCAATCCCGGCTGACGCCGGAAGCCGCCTCTGCCGCCCAGATCCAGCGTGACGGCTTGCGGGTGGGGCCAGCCGGGGTGTTCTGGTTGCAATTGGCGCCGGACACCGGCGCGGTGCGGCTGTGGACCCTGGATCAGGACGGCGCCCGACCCCTCAGCCCCCCGGACTATCGCATCCGCAGCCGCATCAATGGCTATGGTGGTGGTGCCCTGTGTCTGACGACGGATGGCCCCTGGGTGGTGCGTGAGGACACCGGCCAGGTGGAGCGGTTGCATCCCCGCAGCGGCGAGCCGGTCCCGGTGACCGGTGACCGCAGTGATGCAACGTCGGAACGGAGTCGCTATGGCGGCCTGGTGGCCGATCCCGGGCGAGGCGTGCTGGCGGTGCGGGAGCGGCTGTCCGTTACCGGGGAGGTGCTCGACCAGGCATTGGTGGCGATTGCCACCGATGGCACGGAAACCGTATTGCGGGCTGGCGTGGCGGAGGACTGTCTGAGTGCACCGGCACCGTCCGACGATGGACGGTGGCTGGCCTGGGTGCAGTGGCGTCTGCCGGCTATGCCCTGGCACCAGAGCACCTTGTGGCTGGCGCAACGTGATGCCAGCGGTGCCCTGCGGTCGCCCCGGGCTTTGCTGCCGCCGAGGCCGGCGTCGGTGCAGCAGCCGAGCTGGTCCGGGCATAGGTTGTGTGTGTTGTCAGACCATCAGGGGTGGTGGCAGCCCTACCGGGTGAGGGCCACCGGCGAGGGCAGTCAGTGGTCCCTGCTCAGTGGGTTGCGGGCGGACCATGGCAATGCTCCCTGGCAGCTGGCAGAACAGCATCACCTGGGCCTGCCGGGCGGGGGCTGGGCCCGGGTCAGCTATCATCGCGGCGAAGGCCAGCTGTGGCTGGCGTCGGCGCCGGAGGCCCGTCGCCGACGGCTGGCTGACGGCTTTACCGACTTTCGCTGTTTGCAGTATCACCGCGGCGCTCTTTACGCCCTGGCCAGCAGTGACCATCGTTTGCAGAGCCTGATCCGGATCGACCTGGTCAGCGATCAGCTTGAGGTTCTGGCCGGTGGTGAGCGACCACTGACATCGGTGGTGCGGCCGCAGCCGTTTGTGTTGGCGGACGCCGAGGTCTGTGGCTTTTTCTATCCGGCGGTCGCATCAGGGAACCATCCCGGTGGCAGCCACCGGGACCCGATCACGCCGCCGCCACTGATTCTACAGGTTCATGGTGGGCCCACGTCGGCCGCGTACCCGGTGTTGAATCTGGCCACCCAATTCTGGTGCCAGCAGGGCTTCTCGGTGCTGGATCTCAATCACCGCGGTAGCAGCGGTGCCGGGCGGGCTTTCCGCCAGGCCCTGGCCGGGCGGTGGGGCGAGCTGGAGGTGGCCGACTGTCTGGCGGCGGTGGCACAGCTGGTACGGGAGGGGCGGGCGCACCCGCAGCGGCTGTTTGTCCAGGGCCGCAGTGCCGGTGGCTATACCGCGTTGATGGCGATGGCCAGCGCTGACTGCTTCCGTGGGGCGGTCAGTCAGTTTGGTGTCACCGATCCGCGGCGTCTTTGTGCCCACACTCACCGCTTTGAAAGCGGTTACCTGGATTGGCTGCTGGGGGAAGACCGCGACCGCTGGCCGGAGCGCTCGCCGGTCAACCTGGCCCATCGCATGACCGGGCCGGTGCTGTTTTTCCAGGGCGAGCTGGACGAGGTGGTGGTGCCGGCGCAGACCCGAGCCATGGCGGCAGCAATGGCCCGCGCCGGCCATGACAGTGAGGTGGTGTCGTTCGCGGATGAGGGCCATGGCTTCCGCCACCACGCCAGCCAGGCGGCTGTGCTGCGGCGTTCGCTGGCGTTCTACCGCAACCGCATGGCGGCAACCTGAGGGCGGGGCCTACTTGCCCAACATCAGGTACACTCGGGATAATGATTGGTTTAGGGAGCCTCTGATTAACTCCGGTTCACCTCTGGCCTTCAGAGCGGTTCACACTCAAGGCGCGGCTTTGCAGGAAGGCTGGTTGCCTTTCAAGAAGGCGCAACGCCGAGTGTGGATCGCTCTGAAGGCCCCGAAGGGCGCGATCTGAGGGCTGCATCTGCGGCGTTGCGATCCTTGCCAAGGGCTACGGCCATTGCCTGCGGACCGCGCCTTGCAGCTACAGCCCTCAGATCGCGCAGAGGCGATTCGGAGTTAATCAGAGGCTCCCTGGAAACGACATCACAATAACAACGAGTCTGCCCATGAGTCACGACATCTCGTCCCTGCGCAAGTTTGTCTCACCGGAGATCATTTTCGGGGCCGGTTCCCGCAAATCGGTGGCCAACTTCGCCAGCAACTTCGGCGCCCGCCATGTGTTCCTGGTGTCTGATCCCGGGGTGTTGGCCGCCGGCTGGGTCGAGGAGATTGAGACCTTGCTGCGCGAGGCCGGGCTGGCCTGCACCGTGTTCACGGATATCTCCGCCAACCCCAAGGTGGACGAGGTGATGCTGGGCGCGGAGCTTTACCGCAGCCAGCAGTGTGATGTGATTGTCGCCATCGGCGGCGGCAGCCCGATGGACTGTGCCAAGGGCATCGGCATTGTCAGCAGCCACAACGGCCATATCCTCGATTTCGAGGGGGTGGACACCATCCGGGTGCCGCCGCCGCCTATGATCCTGATTCCCACCACCGCGGGTACGTCGGCGGATGTGTCCCAGTTTGCGATCATTTCCGACCCCCAGCGCCGCTTCAAGTTTTCCATCATCAGCAAGGCCGTGGTGCCGGATGTGTCGCTGATCGATCCGGAAGTGACCGAGACCATGGACACCTTCCTCACGGCCTGCACCGGTGTCGATGCCCTGGTCCACGCCATTGAAGCCTACGTCTCCACTGGCAGTGGCCCGCTTACCGACAGCCACGCGCTGGAGGCGATCCGGCTGATCGGCCGCTACCTGGAACCGCTGGTGGCGAGCCCGTCCGATCCGCAACTGCGGGAACACATCATGTTGGCGTCCATGCAGGCGGGGCTGGCGTTTTCCAATGCCATCCTGGGGGCCGTGCACGCCATGTCCCACAGCCTCGGCGGTTACCTGGACCTGCCCCACGGACTGTGCAACGCGCTGCTGCTGGAGCATGTGATTGCCTACAACTTCCCGTCGTCGGAGGACCGCTTCAAGCGCGTGGCCGAGGCGTTGGGAATCGATATCCGTGGCCTGGGGCCGGCGGATATCCGGCGCCGTCTGATGGAGCGGGTGATCCTGCTCAAGCGGGCGGTGGGGCTGGAAGCGAAACTGGCGGAACTGGGGGTGTCTTCCAGTGACATTCCCTACCTGTCGAAGTTCGCCATGCAGGACCCCTGTATTCTCACCAACCCCCGTAAATCATCGCTGCGGGATGTCGAAGTGGTCTATGAAGAGGCGCTTTGAGTCTTCCCCTGCCGCCGCCGAACCGGCCCCGAGCAGTCGCTACGACGTGGGCGATTTGCTGGGCCTGGGCAGCCATTCGGTTCGCAAGAACTACTACCCGGAGCTGCAGGAACGCATTGACCAGCTCGAGACAGAGAAGAACCGCTACAAGTGGCTGTTCGAAAATGCCCTGCACGGGATTTTCCAGGGTGATCTCAAGGGCGGCTTTCTGGCGCTGAACCCGGCCATGGCGTCGATCTGCGGTGATGCCAGCCCGGCGGAACTGATGGGACGGGTACGGCGGTTGCGGGAACAGCTGTTCTGCACCATTGGTGAATTTGACCAGCTGCGCCAGGAGCTGCTCGACCATGGCCAGGTGATGGCGCGGGAGTCGCGCTTGCGACGGGCCGATGGCCAGGCCGTGGCGGTCTCCATTACGCTGCTGCGGCGGCCGGATCTGGGCGCTGAAGTGGTGGAAGCGTTTGTTCTCGACGTTACCGACCGGGTCCAGGCCCGCAGAAAACTGGAGCAGCTGAACGCGGATCTGGAGCGGCGGGTGGATGAGCGAACCGAAGCCCTGCAGAACGCCAATGTAGGGCTGCGTTACCAGATCGAGCAGCGTGAACGGGTGGAGCAGGAGCTGGTGGTGGCGGTGGATGCCGCCAAGGAAGCCAATCGCTCCAAGGACAAGTATCTGGCGGCCGCCAGCCACGATTTGCTGCAGCCGCTCAATGCTGCCCGCCTGCTGGTGTCGACGTTGCAGGACAGTCCGTTACCGGCGAGGGAAGGGCAGCTGGTGGACCGTATCCACCGGGCCCTGGAGGGCGCCGAAGACCTGCTGGCGGACCTGTTGGACATCTCCAAACTGGACCAGCAGGCGATGGAGCCGGACCTGGTACACGTCGACGTTGGCGACCTGGTCCACAGCCTGGGGGAGGAGTTCGAGCCGGTGGCCCGCAACGCCGGCCTGGGGTTTCGGGTGCGTCGGCGTCCGGTGGTGGCCCGTACCGATCCGCGAATGCTGACCCGTATCCTGCGCAATCTGCTCAGTAACGCTTTCCGTTATACCCGGGAGGGACAGGTGCTGATGGCGATGCGCGCCCGTGCCGGCCGGTTGGACCTGGAAGTCTGGGACACCGGCGTCGGCATCGCCGAGGATCAACTGCAGGAGATTTTCGCCGAGTTCCGCCAGCTGATCCCCCGGGGGGGAGGCGGCAAACAGGGGGTTGGCCTGGGTCTGGCAATCGTTGACCGCATGGCCCGCATCCTGGGTTGCCAGGTGGCGGTGACTTCCCGGCCGGGGCGTGGTTCCCGTTTCCGGCTATCGGTGCCGCTGGCGCAGGACCGCCCGCAACTGGCGCCCGCGCCGGCGGTGTCGGCTGTTGATGTCGCCGCGGCGACCCTGGCGGGGGTACGGGTGCTGGTGATCGACAACGAACCGGATATTTTGGTCAGTATGCACTCACTGCTGCAGCGTTGGGGTTGCGAGGTGATGGTGGCGTCGGGCCGGGAGGAGGCGCTGGAGAGCTGCACCGCTGGCCCGGCTCCGGATGTGATCCTGGCGGATTTCCACCTCGATGATAACCAGACCGGCTGCGAGGCCGTGTACGCGGTACGCCGTCAGCTCCAGCAGGACCTGCCGGCGGCGATCATCACCGCGGATCGCAGCGACAGTTGCCGACGGCTGCTGCAGGCCCAGTACCTGCCGGTGCTGAACAAACCGGTCAAACCCAACCGCCTGCGGGCCCTGCTGACCAGCCTGGTCAGCGAACGCCCGCAGCCACCGACGGCAGACTCCGCCAACCGCTGATCGGTCTCCGACAATCTGACCTACACTTACTGCATCGCCACGGTGCCCGCCGGCATGAGCCCGGGTACGGATGGCGACCGGCCCGGCGCTCGTTGTCGGCCGACAGGTCCGTTTACCGATCCGGAGGTCACCGTCATGCACAGTTCCGAGAATGCCCTTACCAACCACGAAGTCACCATCTGCCTGGCTGGCGGAGCGGTGCTGGGTCCCTTCAATGCGACCTGGACCCAGGACGCTGGTGGCGATGTCCGTGAACTGGTGCGGGAGTACGACGCCTTTTTGCAGGGCGAGCCGCAGAAGCGCTTCAAGTTCCATCTCCACGACAGTTACACCAACACCGTGCATACGGTGATCCTCAACTTCCAGCAGGTGACCGGTATCTGTGACCACGTCCGGCTCCGGGCCAACGGCGGCTGACGGGAACCAACCACCAGCCAGACCGTCCCAACTGGAGACTGACGGTCCCGATGGTGATGAACCGGGACCACACGCGACAGGGAGGATCGTCATGAGCGATTATCGAATCGAACACGACAGCCTGGGCGAGGTCCAGGTACCACGGACCGCGCGCTGGGGAGCGCAGACCCAGCGCGCGGTGGACAACTTTCCGGTCAGTGGTCTGCCGATGCCGCCAGCGTTCATCGAGGCGGTGGTGCGTATCAAGCGGGCGGCGGCTGAGGCCAATGCCAGCCTGGGACTGTTGGACCTGCCGCTGCGCGACGCCATCCTGGCGGCCTGCGATGCGGTTCTCGACGGCCAGTACCGGGACCAGTTCCCGGTGGACCGCTACCAGACCGGTTCCGGTACCAGCACCAACATGAACGTCAATGAGGTGCTGGCCAACCTGGCCCAGGCCGGCGGTATCGAGGTGCATCCCAACGACCACGTCAACATGAGCCAGAGCTCCAACGACGTGATTCCCACGGCCATCCACGTCAGCCTGGTGAGCGAGGTGCAGCAGCGATTGTTGCCGGCCCTGTCCCATCTGCGAGGGATGATCTACGAGCGGGAGTCGGAGCTGTCGGATCAGGTCAAGACCGGCCGCACCCACCTGATGGATGCTATGCCCGTCACCCTGGGGCAGGAACTGCGGACCTGGCGGGAGCAGTTGTATGCCGCTGAACAGCGGGTGGAGCGAGCGATGGAGGAACTGCTGGCACTTCCCCAAGGCGGGACCGCGGTGGGTACCGGGGTCAATGCGCTGGCGGAATTCCCGGAACAGTTCGTGCGCGCCCTGAGCAGTGACACCGGTTACCCCTTCCGCAGCCTGGAGCACAAGTTTGTCGGCCAGAGTGCGGTGGATGCCCCGGTGCACCTGTCCGCCCAGCTGCGGGGAGTGGCGGTGGTGCTGATGAAGATCGCCAATGACCTGCGCTGGATGAACAGCGGCCCGATCCATGGCCTGGCGGAGATCAGCCTGCCGGCGCTGCAGCCGGGCAGCAGCATCATGCCGGGCAAGGTCAACCCGGTGATCCCGGAGTCGGTGGCCATGGTGGCCACCCAGGTCACGGGGCTGGATGCCGCGGTGGCCATGGCGGGCCAGTCCGGCAACTTCCAGCTCAATGTGATGCTGCCGCTGGTGGCGGGCAACCTGCTGGACATGACGGGGCTGCTGAGCCAGGCCTCGACCCTGCTGGCGGACCGGGCGATTCAGGGCTTCCGGGTCAATGCCGATACCCTGGATGCCGCGGTGGGCCGCAACCCGGTGCTGGTGACAGCGCTGAACCCGGAGATCGGCTATGAAAAGGCCGCCGCGATTGCCAAGGAGGCCTATCAAAGCGGACGCGCCATCATTGATGTGGCGGAACAGCAGTCGGGCCTGCCCCGGGACCGTCTGGAACAGCTGCTGGACCCGCTCAAGCTGACCCGCGGTGGGGTCAACGGCGACTGACGTTCAGGGACGACGTTGTTCGACGCTACCGTCACCGCACACCTCGACAACGACGGAGGCCAAGGGTTTGGTGTTGTCCCTGCATCTGTTTGTCCTGCTGGTGCTGGCCAACGGCCTGCCGGTGGTGGCCCACTGGCTGCTGGGGCGGCGCTGGCGCTGGCCGGTGGATGGTGGCCGCTGCTGGCGTGATGGCCGCCGCGTGCTGGGCGACAGCAAAACCTGGCGTGGATTGGTTGCAGGCTGTCTGGGCGCGGGCCTCTACGGCGCGTTCTGGGGGCTGGGGCTCGGGTTCAGCCTGACGTTCGGCGCCCTGGCGCTGGTCGGGGATCTGATCAGCAGCTTCATCAAGCGACGTCTTGGGCTCGCCTCCAGTGCCCGTGCGCTGGGGCTGGACCAGGTGCCGGAAGCACTGCTGCCGCTGCTGCTGGCGATGGCGTGGCTGGGGATTG
The DNA here is from genome assembly GCF_023156385.1 of Marinobacter xestospongiae. Classification (GTDB taxonomy): domain Bacteria; phylum Pseudomonadota; class Gammaproteobacteria; order Pseudomonadales; family Oleiphilaceae; genus Marinobacter; species Marinobacter xestospongiae. The sequence continues at coordinate 8,115 of NZ_JAKZAK010000041.1, read as the reverse complement.
CTGGCCTCGAGGTACTGGTGCTGGTGGCGGCGTTTGTGGCCGCCAACGTGTTGTGCTCACCCTGGTTGTATCGCCTGGGCATCCGCCGTCATCCCCATTGATCGCTGCCTGTCCGGTGAATGAGTGGCGCCGCTGTCGGGCGATGGGTCAGCCGCTGCTGCACAGCAGGGTGTGGCGGGTGATTTCCGGCGGGCAGTTGAGTCGCACGTTCACCACCGAGGTGCCGCAGCCGGGGGAGGTGTAGCCCTGCATGCCGTTGTGCTGCCAGTGCCCGCGACCGAGGGCCCGGGGGCAGTCGGAGTCGAGGGTGACCGGAATGCCGCCGGGCAGGCAGATCTGGCCGCCGTGGGTGTGGCCGCAGAGGAACAGCCGATAGCCGGCGTGGGCGGCTTCCCGCCAGATCTCCGGGGTGTGGCTGAGCAACAGGCTGGTGGCCTCGGCGGGGATGTCATCACCGGCCTTGTGCAGGTTGTGGACCTTGTAGAAATGGGCGTCGTCCACGCCGGCGATGTACAGCGCCTGGCCGTTGCGCTCGATCACCGTGCTCTCATTCAACAGCAGGCGGTAACCCTGATCCTCCAGGCCTGGCAGCATGCGGATGCTGTCGTGGTTGCCCAGCACCGCCAGCGGCGTGCCGCGGATGGCCCGGCGTAACCTGTCCATGCCATCCAGGGCGGCGTCAATGGGGCCCCAGGTGAGCTTGCGGTAGTCGCCGGTGAGAACGCAGAGATCGTAGTCCACCTCCCGGATCAGTCCGATCACCTGCTTCAGGTTGAGCTCGTCCATGTCGACGTGGAGATCGGTCAGGTGGAGGATGCGGAAGCCGTCGAAGGCGGCGGGCAGTCCCGCTACCCGGAAGCTGTGGTCGACCACCCGCAGGTTGCGGCTGTTGTCCTGGCCACGATGGAGCAGGCCGGACAACCGCAGACAGGTGCGAATCAGGGCCGGAGCGGACGTCCAGTTTTCCAGGTGAAAGGAGTGGTGATCCTGGCCGAACACCCGGGCCTCGTACTCCTGCTCGATGCCCAGCCGTTGACGGGCATGCACCGGCCCCAGCCGCTGGCTCAGACGATAGGCCAGCAGATCGTCCGGTGACAGGTGTGTGGGCGCTCGGGCCGTCATGGCAGCTCCTCGACGGTTTCTGGCATCATGCCTCCGCAAAGATTCTCTGGTAAGTATGGATGCCTCCGGGGCGGATGCAACCGTTCCTGTCATCAATGGCCACTGCAGCAAGGGAAATCGATATGTCAGAAGTGTCCACTCCACCGGTCTCCGCTGGCCTGCTGTGGCGGGTATTCCTGCGTCTGGGGCTGACGTCGTTCGGTGGGCCGGCGGCCCATCTCGGGTATTTTCACGATGAGTTTGTCAAACGCCGGGGCTGGCTGACGGATGCCCGCTACGCCGAGGTGGTGGCGTTGTGCCAGCTGCTGCCGGGACCAGCGTCCAGCCAGGTGGGGCTGGCCATCGGCTACCTTCAGCGGGGTTACCTGGGGGCGGCGCTGGCCTGGCTGGGGTTTACCCTGCCATCGGCGTTGCTGATGGCGCTGTTTGCCTTTGGCCTGGCTGCCTGGCCGGACGCCGGGACCAGCGGCTGGGCCCACGGTCTCAAACTGCTGGTGGTGGCCGTTGTGGCTCAGGCGGTCTGGCAGATGGGGCGGAACCTGTGTCCGGATCGTGCCCGCCAGAGTCTGGCGCTGGCAGTCGCCGCGGTACTGCTGGCCAGCGGCGGCCTCTGGCTGCAACTGGTGGCGCTGGCAGCGGCTGCGCTGGTGGGCGTTGGCTGCCGTTTCCCCGGTGTGGGTACCGACTCCGAACCGTTGGTGCGCGAGCAGCGTCGCCCCTGGCGCTTCCTGGTGGTGTTCCTGGGATTGCTGGTGCTGTCGCTGCTGCCCTGGAGCCAGGGCTCGCTGGCGTGGCTGGCGGCGGAACTGTACCGGGCCGGCGCCCTGGTTTTTGGTGGTGGACATGTGGTGTTGCCGTGGCTGCAGGAGGGGTTTGTGGCTTCCGGCGCAATGTCCGCTGACAGCTTTCTGGCTGGCTATGGCGCTGCCCAGGCGGTGCCGGGACCACTGTTCACCTTCTCGGCTTTCCTCGGCGCCAGCGTCAATGGCGTGGATGGGGCGGTGGTGGCGCTGGTGGCGGTGTTCCTGCCCGGAACTTTGCTGGTATTCGCGGGTCTTCCCCTGTGGTCACTGTTGCGACACCATGCCGCCGCCCGTTCGGCGCTGGCGGGTGTCAACGCTGGCGTGGTGGGGCTGCTGCTGGCGGTACTGTACGACCCGGTGTGGACTGCGGCGGTATGGTCACCGGCAGATCTGGCGGCGGTGCTGCTGCTGTGGCTGGCACTGGCGGTCTGGCGTCAGCCGGTCTGGCTGTTGGCGCCGTTGAGTGCGGCAGTGGGTGGGCTGTTGTGGTGATCCCCGGTGATGGCGGTCAGCGTATTGGCTTCCTGCTGTCCCTCACTGTAAACCCTGATACAAACCAACGACGAAGACGAGGCCGTTATGACCACATCCTGTTCCATTCCCGGTATGAATGTGCCCCGGAGCCGTTTTCCGGACCCGCAGCAGCGCCTGGCCGATCCCGGCACCGGTGAACAGCGGCTGGTTCTGGCTGGCGGCTGCTTCTGGTGTGTGGAAGCCGTATTCGTGGCGATGGACGGCGTCCTCAGCGTCACTTCCGGCTACACCGGCGGCGATGCCGACACGGCCAACTACACCGCCGTCTGTACCGGCCAGACCGGTCACGCTGAGGCGGTGGACATCCGCTATGATCCTGAGCGGGTCAGCTTCGAAGACTTGCTGAAGGTGTTTTTCTCGGTGGCGCATGATCCCACCCAGCTCAACCGGCAGGGGCACGACCAGGGCACCCAGTACCGCTCGGCGGTGTTCTATGCCGATGAGGCGCAGAAGCAGGTGGTGGCCGCCTACATCGAGCAACTGCAGGCGGCGGATGTCTACCCCGATCCCATTGTGACCACACTGGAGCCGCTGGCGACGTTCCATCCGGCGGAGGATTACCACCAGGACTACGCCGCACGAAATCCCCACCAGCCCTACATCATGGCGGTTGCCGGGCCCAAGGTGGAGAAACTGCGGCAGAACTACGGCGACCGGCTCAAGCCGGACCTTCAGGACTGACCCGGGGTTCCCCCAGTTTCATCACACAAAGCGTCATCAATAAACGGTGTCATCAACCAAGGAGACCGGTATGACCACTTCCGCTGCAGGCTACGACCTGACCCCCCTGAGCGAGGCCGAGATCGCGCGCCTGGCCGAAGGCCTCACCGACGAGGAGAAGTCGGTGTTGCTGGACCATGGCACCGAACGGCCCTTCTGCGGCACGTTGCTGGACAACAAGACGGCGGGGGCTTACCACTGCCGGCTGTGTGACCTGCCGCTGTTCAGCTCCAACGCCAAGTTTGATTCCGGTACCGGCTGGCCAAGCTTTTTCCAGCCCTACGATCCGGAGCACATCCGTTGCCTGGAGGATCACACCCTGGGCATGGTCCGCACCGAAATCCGCTGTCCCCGCTGCGACAGCCATCTGGGGCACGTGTTTCCCGATGGTCCGCCGCCCACCGGTCAGCGTTATTGCCTGAACTCCATCGCCATGGAGTTTCGCGCCGAGGGCGCCTGACTGTCACAAAACGGTCACCGGCCACCGTTACCGTAAGGGCCGTTCAGCAACTGCATTGTTGTCGTGCTCGGCTCCTCTTCCGGGAGGGGCGCACTTACTGTGGCCGGACGCCAACTGCCACCAGGGATGGTGGTTTTTTCCCCGCTTTTCTCTCCGCGCTCTACGCCCTTTGATTCTTCGCTTCTGTTACTGCCCGCTTTTGGTGTCTGGCGATGAGTCAGCCAGACGGGACACCAGGTCGAGCGCCCCAGCTGGCTGATACGAGGGGGAAGGGCTGGCCGGGATCAGGCGATCACGGTGGACACCAGGTAACCGGTATAGCCGATGTAGGTGGCCAGCAGCAGGCCGCCTTCCAGGCGACTGATGCTGCGCTCCGAGCTGAACACCCGCAGCCCCATGAAGATCAGTGCCGCGGTCAGGGCGGTCATCACCGTCCAGTCCCGGTACAGTACCTCCATGTCCACGGTCAGCGGGTGGATGGTGGCGGCCAGACCCACCACCGCAAGGGTGTTGAAAATCCCGGAACCCAGAATGTTGCCCAGGATCAGGTCGTGCTCGTTCTTCTTCACCGCCGCAATTGATGAAGCCAGTTCCGGCAGTGAGGTGCCGATGGCAACGATCGTCAGGCCAATCACCAGGTCGCTTACTCCCAGGCTCTGGGCCACGCTGACGGCCCCCCAGACCAGCATCCGCGAGCTCACGATCAGCAGCACCAAGCCGGCGACCAGCCACAGCAGTGCCACCTTCAGGGACATCGGCTGCTCGCTGAGCTCGGCCTCGGTCTCACCACCGAGGGGGTCGCCCTTGCCACGGATGCCCTGGACAATGGACCAGCCCATCACTGCGGTGAATACCGCCAACAACACCCAGCCATCGAGGCGGGTGAGTTCGCCGTCAATCAGTTGCACACCGGCAATGGCGCACAGCCCCAGCAGCAATGGCAGTTCCTTGCGCAGTACCTGGGAGTGCATGGCAATGGGGCTGACGATGGCCACCAGGCCGACAATCAGGGCGATGTTGGTGATGTTGGAGCCGTAGGCGTTGCCCAGGGCGAGTCCGGGGTTGCCGTCGGAGGCCGCCATGGCAGAGACCGCCAACTCCGGGGCCGAGGTACCGAAACCGATGATGACCATGCCGATCAGTAGGGTCGGCATGCCCAGGTGCTGTGCGGTCGCGGCTGCGCCGTCAACGAATCGGTCTGCGCTCCAGACCAGCAGGACCAGTCCGGCCAGAATCGCGGTGATTGCCAGTAGCATTGAAAAACCTCAGTTGAGTACGTTGCCCAGCAGGTATACCCCGGCGTAGCCCAGGGTATACGCTGCGAAGAGGTGGCCAAGATACCGCAAGTAGCTGGAGAAGGTCAGCCCCGGGATTTTGCTCATGGCGACAATCCCGGCGGCGGAACCGATCACCAGCAGCGACCCGCCAACACCGACGGCGTAGGTCAGGCCCATCCATTCCGCCGGGGACATTTCGATACCGGCTTTCAGCAGCGCTGCGGTCAGCGGGACGTTGTCGATGATGGCGGAGAACGCCCCCATCAGATAGTTCGCCGCCAGCGGTGGCATCAGCTCATAGACTGCAACCAGGGAATCGAGAGCATGGATTTCCTTGAGGCTGCCCACCAGCAGCAGGATGCCGAGGAAGAACAGCAGGGTCTCGAATTCGATGCTGCGGACGTATTCCAGGATCGGGTCCAGATCGTTGTCATCGCTCATGAACCGGGAAACCAGGAACATCACCGACAGACCGAACAGGAAGGTCAGCACCGGGGGAATGCCAAACAGCGAGTTGCCGGTGATGGTGCCGATGATGGTGCACAGGAACAGCACGCTGATTACCGCGTCCACCGGTCGCACCGAGTTCATCCGGGGCTCCAGCACCACGGTGCCATCGAGGCCACGGGACAGGAACACCGCCAGCAGAAATACGGTGATCGACGCGGGCAGGGCGAGAGTAAGAAGTGTGAGGATCTCCACCTTGCCTGCGAGGAAGATCATCAGCGTGGTGACGTCACCGGTGATCAGTGCGACCCCGCCGGAGTTGACCGCAAACACCACCAGGGTGATGAACTGGATACGTTTTTTCAGTTCCAGATTGAGAGTCAGGATCAGCGAACAGGACACTAAGGTCGCAGTGATGTTGTCTGCCAGAGATGAGAAGATGAAGCAAAATAAGCCGGTCAGGAATAATAATCGACGCTCTGATACCCGCGCGGGCATGATCAGGTAAACCACGTTCTCGATCAGGCCCTTCTTGTTGAGGTAGGCAACAAACGTCATTGCCGCCACCAGGAACAGCCACAGGCTGGCGATTTCCGCGACACTTTCGGACAGGCCCGCAGCGATGGTCTCGGTTTCCGCCTCGCCAGCGCTGAACAGAAACATCAGTATCCAGGACAGGGTCCCGAAGAACAGTGTCACCTTGGCTTTGTTGACGTGGGTGACTTCTTCGAAGATGACGCCGGCGAGGGCGAGTACGGCAAGGCCGATCAGCAGGAGATCCAGTAACGACATAATGTGATCCACGGTCGGGGGAGCGGCTGCTTCACTCCGGATCACCTCTGAATGGCCGATGGCTGCGCTCTGAAGAGATGCGGAGTTAAGCGGAGGCTCCCGGAGTATTCTGGAAAGATCGGCCGCGATTCTATTCCTTTGCGACCGCCCCGGCCAGGGTCTGTTCGGCCGCAGCCGGCCTTGCGGGTAGCTGCGGATCGGTCCAGTTCAGATATTCAATTTATTATCTCGGTAAAAATCGGGATAATTAGCGCAAATTTTGCAGGAGCCGTACCAAAGCTCCGTGTCTGGCTCCCCAGCTACCCCCCGGGGGCCCACAGGTTCGAAAACTTGTTAAGGTGATAAGCCAATGGCCGCAAGACAGGCAGATGTAGTGCTGGTCGGCGGTGGCGTCATGAGCGCTACCCTCGGCATGATGCTCAGGCAACTCGACCCGTCCCTGGATATCGTCATGGTGGAACGTCTCGATCACGTTGCCCATGAAAGCACCGACGGTTGGAATAACGCTGGTACCGGACACGCCGGTTACTGTGAACTCAACTACACCCCCGAGACCGCCGACGGCGATGTGACCATCGACCGGGCCCTCGCCATCAATGCCCAGTTTGAAGTCTCACTCCAGTTGTGGTCCTACCTGGTGGAGCAGGGCATTCTTCCCGAGCCGTCTTCCTTCATCAACCGTACCCCGCACCAGAGCTTTGTCTGGGGTGAGGACGGCGTGGCCTTCCTCAAGCGCCGCTTCGAGAAACTCAAGGCCCACCACCTGTTCCGGGAAATGGAATACACCGAATCTCCCGATGAGCTGAAAGAGTGGATGCCGCTGATCGTGCAGAACCGCGATCCGATGCAGAAGGTGGCGGCCACGCGGATCAAGCATGGCTCGGATGTGGATTTCGGCTCGCTGACCCGCTCCATGGTCGAGTACCTGGAGACCCAGCCCAATTTTGAGCTGATGCTCAACAGCCCGGTGCACTACCTGGCTCAGCGTGACAACGGTCGCTGGAAAGTGCGGGTGCGGGATCAGAACACCGGCGAGATGACCAAGCTGGAAGCCGGCTTTGTGTTCCTCGGTGCGGGTGGTGGCGCGCTGCCGCTGCTGCAGAAATCCGGAATCGAGGAAGCCCGTGGCTACGGCGGCTTCCCGGTCAGTGGCCAGTGGCTGGTGTGCCAGAACCCGGAAGTGGTCGCCAAGCATCACTCCAAGGTTTACGGCAAGGCGCCGATTGGTGCTCCGCCGATGTCGGTACCGCACCTGGACACCCGCATCATCAACGGTGAACCGGCGTTGCTGTTTGGGCCGTTTGCGGGTTTTACCACCCGCTTCCTGAAACAGGGTTCGGTGTTTGACCTGTTCGGATCGGTCAAACCCAACAACCTGATGCCGATGCTGTCGGTCAGCAAGACCAACATGGACCTGACCCGCTACCTGATCAAGGAGGTGTTCCAGACCCACGGTGAGCGCGTTGAGGCCCTGCGTAACTTCTTCCCCGATGCCCTGGAAAAGAACTGGAAGCTGCAGGACGCCGGCCAGCGGGTTCAGATCATCAAGAAATCCGCTGATGGTCGCGGCAAACTGGAGTTCGGCACCGAGATCGTGGCCTCCAAGGACGGCTCTCTGGCAGCCCTGCTGGGCGCCTCGCCCGGGGCCTCCACCGCCGCCAACGCGATGATCAACGTGCTGGAACGCTGCTTCGCCGACAAGATGCAGACACCGGAGTGGCAGGAGCGCATGCGCGAACTGGTGCCTTCTTACGGCCAGTCCCTGGTCGACGACGAGGCCCTGCTGAACAGCGTTCGGGAGCGGACCCTCACCTCGTTGCAGCTGAAATCAGATTGACGTCCGCGCCAGCGTGATCCCTAGGGGACGGAACTGAGTTCCGTCCCCTCAGACTGCTGACAAACCCTCGCCATGGCAGCGGGGGTTTGTTGTAATTGGGGTCAGCGACTTTCCAGAGGCTGC
>NZ_JAKZAK010000040.1 GCF_023156385.1 Marinobacter xestospongiae | reverse complement strand
GGTGGATTGGTTAGGCTCTTGAAACCATAGCACTTTCAGCCGCTTTCTTTTATCCCCCGTGAGAAATCCGGGCTAGCGGTAGCTGGGAAGTTGGCATTGCGTGGTAGGATGCTGGGCTGGTTCGCAAATAGCTTCATCATAGATTGGAGGTGACATGAATATTCCCCCTGGCGGGGCTTTGGTCCAGCGGGTCCTGAGCATTGCTGATGGCGCCAGCCAAGCCGTTATGAGAATCTATCAGACCGATTTCACGGTCAGTTTCAAAGCTGACGAGTCACCCATCACCGCCGCCGATCTGGCTGCCCACAGGGTCATCGATCAGGCTCTGGCCGAGTTGTCACCAGATATTCCCGTGCTGTCCGAAGAAGCCGCGGCCATTCCCTGGTCCACTCGTCGTCACTGGCACCGTTTCTGGCTGGTAGATCCCATCGACGGTACCCGTGATTTCACCCAGCGCTCCGGTGAGTTCACCGTCAATATTGCATTGATCGAGCATGGTGAGCCCGTGCTGGGGGTGGTCACGGCACCGGCGCTTGGTGAGGCATATTGGGGTGTCAAAGGCGAGGGGGCCTGGAAGCGGGAGGCGGATGGGCGTGTAAGACGCTTGTCAGTAGTAGTGCCTCCGGCCCGCAAGCGCGTGGTGGCGAGCAAGAATCATCTGAACGATGACACCCGAGCGTTCATCGAGTCGCTTGGTGATCATGAGCTGGTGCAGGCCGGCAGTTCGCTGAAGTTCTGTCGAATTGCGGAGGGCCGGGCGGATATCTACCCGCGCCTCGGGCCAACCTGTGAATGGGACACCGGTGCAGCGCATGCTGTGCTCAGTGCGGCAGGTGGCAAGGTGACGCGTTTGGACGGTTCGCCGCTGCGATATGGTAAGGAAGATGTGCTGAATCCGCACTTTATTGCCTCGGCAGCATGGTATCGGGGTTGAGCTTGTCTTTTGGTGACGGCTTGGTGTCACTTTTTGGTCGTAATTTCCGGCAGAAAGTCGACGCATATAACATTTTTTGACATTCACCGTGGTTAACATACCATTCGAGTCTTCTCTGAATGGAGTCACTATGTTTCCCCGAATGTCCCGTGTGTTCTCAAACGCCCGCGTCCTATCGGCAAACGGGGAATGTTGCCAGGCTGACGGCCCCAGCGGTCTGTCAGGCACGTTGTCGGAACAGCATTCCGCCGTTCGCTGTAAACCATCTTTATTATCTGTTTTCCCTCGTGGGTTACTCCCGGCTGCCTTGTGCGCCGTACTGACGGCTTGTGGCGGTGGTGGCTCTTCATCAAGTGATTCCGGCGGAGGCGACGTCCGGCCCGGATGGATCGAGGGCAGCGCGGTCAAAGGTGTGGTTTTTGATGGGCGAGTCCAGCTTTATCAGGCCTCCGGCAATCAGGGCAACAGCTGGGTGGCAGTGGGTCAGCCGGTTCGCACCGGGGCGGATGGCCGGTTCCGGGTTCGGCTGCCCGACGAGGTGGATGCCGAGACCTTGAAAGTCGTTCTCACTTCCGACAGCGTCACCCAAATGAAGTGCGATGTGCGGCCGGCGTGCCATACACCGGGCGGTGGCCAGGTGGCGTTTGGTCAGTGGTTCTGGCCGGGGAACGATCTCCGGCTGACGTCGGTGCTAGGTACCGCAAGCGCGTCTGAGGTCAGCGTCATTCTGAGCCCCCTGGGCTCGCTGGCCTACGATCTGTCGTTGCGTCAGAGTGGCGCGGTGTCCGAAAGCAGTTACTCCCAGGCGCTTCGGTTGCTTGAGAACGAATTCGGACTGGAGAGTGGGGTGCTCTCACAGCCCCAGGTGGATCTCTCGGTCGATACTGCAGCTACGGCGTCAGAGCCTCTGCTGGAATCCGCGTTGTTGAACGTAGCCTTCCTGGCGTTGGTGGGCGATGAGCGCTGGAATACGATGGGGCAGGTGTTTGACGCCTTTCGTCGTGAGCTGGTGGTCTCCGGTGAACTACCGTTCCTGACAGATTACTCCTTTGGCGTCAGCGCTGAATTGCTGTTGCTGGCGGCCAATGTGCAGGCGGAAGATCAGGTGTCCAGCCTTGCCGCAGATGGGCGGAATGGGGCGGGGTTTGAAGTTGCTGGTGGGGAGATCGTTGATACGCTGTTTGCTGGTGGTTACGCCGGAAACTTCGAGCCACAGCCAATCCCGAATCCTTATCCCGGCCTCCCTCCAGTGCCAGATCCACAGCCGGAACCCGACCCACAGCCGGAACCAGACCCGCAACCGGAACCTGATCCCCAACCGGAACCAGACCCGCAACCGGAGCCAGATCCACAGCCCGAACCTGACCCTGACCCGCAACCGGAGCCAAGGCCAGATCCCGAGCCACAGCCGGAGCCTGATCAGGACGTCAGGTTGAGTTGGACGGCGCCGGGTACCCGAACGGACGGTGACTCCATCGCGATGGGCGAGATTGCGGGTTATGAGGTTCGTTATGGTCAGGTGCCGTTCCTGGAGGATATGCTCCATAGCGAACGGGTGGCGGATGGTCAGGCCATGAGCGTTACTTTGGATGGCCTGGATGGCGGTACCTGGTACTTCTCCATCCGGACGCTTGATACACAGGGGCAATACGGGCCCTGGTCCGAGTTGGTCAGCACGGAGTTGCTTTAGCCTGGATAGGTCGAGGTGCGGCCTGGTGTCGAACCTCACCTTTTGCAGGAACCGGTCCCCAAGGTCTCGGTTTTCATTGCGGAATCACCGCCAGTTGTCCTACCCTTCAGTGCAGGAATAACCACAAAAAGGAACAGGGCATTGGACGACAACATCGTTTGGCATCAGCATCGGGTGACGCGGGCAGAAAGGGCTGCTATCAAGAAGCAGAAGCCGTGCCTGCTGTGGTTCACAGGGTTAAGCGGTTCAGGCAAGTCCACCATCGCCAATGCGTTGGACACAGCGCTGTTTGAGCGCGGGTACCACACGTTCCTGCTGGATGGCGATAACGTCCGTCATGGCCTGTGTAAGGATTTGGGTTTTTCAGAGCTGGACCGGGTAGAGAACATTCGCCGCATTGGCGAGGTCTGTAAGCTGTTCAGTGATGCCGGGATGATTGTGATGAGCGCCTTTATCTCGCCATTCGCCAGTGATCGGCGGCTGGTTCGCAACCTGCTCCCTGCCGGTGAGTTTATCGAAGTGTTCATGGATACCCCTCTGGCCACTTGCGAAGAGCGTGACCCCAAGGGGCTCTACGAGAAAGCCCGCGAGGGCGTGATCAAGGAGTTCACCGGCATTGACTCTCCGTATGAAGTGCCGGCCCGCGCGGAGCTGCGGCTCGACACGTCGGTCATGTCTGTGGATGCCTGTGTTGAGCGGCTGCTGGCCTACTTGCTGGAGCGTGGTCTCATTGCGCATTAACGCTCCTCTCGCCCCGACCTGTTAGCAATGGAATTTCCCGCGCTTTTTACTCTCCTGCTTCTTGTGCTGGTGTTGGCGATCCTGGTGTGTACCCGGGTGTCCGCAGACCTGGTACTGATGGCCGCGCTCGCGGTTTTGCTGATCTCCGGCGTCCTGACGCCTGAGCAGGCCCTGGTCGGGTTCTCCAATCCGGGCGTTATTACCGTTGCGGCGCTTTACGTGGTTGCCGCAGGGCTCAAAGAGACCGGGGCGGTGCAATGGATTGCGCGACACTTGTTGGGGCATCCGCCCACCCAGAGATCGGCCTTACTGCGCCTGGTGCTCCCAACGGGCCTGCTCAGCGGTTTCATGAACAACACCGCGGTGGTTGCCATGTTTATACCCGCCGTCCAGGGCTGGGCACAGCGTCTCGGGATACCGGCGTCCAAGCTGCTGCTGCCTCTGAGTTACGCCGCTATTCTGGGGGGCACCTGCACGCTGATTGGAACCAGCACCAACCTGGTGGTGGACGGCATGCTGCAAAGCACTCAGGGTATCCAGTTGGGGCTGTTCGAGCTGGCCTGGGTTGGGGTTCCGCTGTTGTTGGTCGGAACCGTGTATCTGGTGATCTTTGCGGACCGGTTGTTGCCGGATCGGGGTGATGTTAACGAAGCGCTTAGTCAGGTTCGCGAGTACGGCGTGGAAATGGAGGTGGTCCCCGGCGGTCCTCTGGTTGGCAAAACCATCGCAGAAGCCGGCCTTCGGGCACTGGCCTATGGCTATCTGACGGAAATCGATCGCCAGGGCCGATTGATCACGGCAGTCGAGCCTGATCGAACCCTGCAGGAAAAGGACCGGTTGTATTTTGTAGGAGCGCCTGAGTGTGCCAGTGAATTGCGGCGCATCCAGGGGCTGAAGCCGACGGCCGGTAGCATCCATAAGCTGGAAGTGGCCAACCACCAACGCTGCCTGGTCGAAGTTGTGCTGGGGCCGGAGTTTCCGGCGCTTGGCAAAAGCATTCGCGACAGCCGTTTTCGTACCCGCTTCAACGCGGTGATTCTGTCCCTGTCCCGGGAGGGACGTCGGGTGCCTGGCAAGCTGGGGGATCTGACCTTTCGCATGGGGGATACCCTGTTGCTGGAGGCGAGTCATCAGTTTGTGGAGCAGTACCGGTTCCGGCGGGATTTTCTGCTGGTCAGCGCGCTGAACGACTCCACGCCGCCGGATTTCCACCGTGCGCCTCGTGCTCTTGCGATTCTGGCGGTGATGGTGCTGCTCAGTGCGACCGGGTTGCTGCCGATCCTTCAGGCGGCGTTTCTGGCGGCGGGCGGGATGATCCTTTCTGGCGCATTAACGGCAAGCCGTGCCCGACGAAGTCTTGATCTGCCGGTGTTGGTGGTGATTGCGGCGTCGTTTGCTCTGGGCAATGCGATGGCGGTGACTGGTGCGGCGCAGTGGATGGCCGGCAACATCGCGGATTTGGGCGTAGCGGCACCCTGGCTGGCACTGGCTCTGGTTTATCTGGCGACGGTGCTTTTTACCGAAGCGATTACCAACAACGCTGCCGCAGTGCTTATGTTTCCGGTTGCCGCTGCTCTGGCCCATGAATTGCAGGTCAGTGTGTTGCCCTTTGCGGTTGCGGTCATGTTCGCCGCTTCCGCCTCGTTTGTTACGCCGCTGGGTTACCAGACCAATCTGATGGTGTATGGACCTGGGCGTTATCGGTTCATGGATTATGTTCGTTTGGGGAGCGTATTGAGCCTTTTGTCGGGTGTGGTGGTTGTTTCGTTGATTCCGTGGGTTTGGCCTTTTTAGGGGCGACCTAGTTAATCCTGGCGGGCTTCGGGTTTTGAGCGGCAGGAAAGCTGGTAAACTGACTTGGTCATTTTTCAGTTTCGCTGGCGTGTGCTGGCAGGCGTTTGGATTGGGCTCGGTTGAAACTCATGAAGATGGTCATTGGGGTTGGGGTGTTGGCTTCCATGCTGCTCGCAGCTTGTGGCGGAGGCGGTTCATCTGGCATGCCTCAGCATAAGCATGTAGCTGGCGCTTCCGGGAAGGGAGAGGGTGTTGCTACGCTTCGTTGGCAGGCACCGGGACAGCGCATGAGTGGCGAGTCACTGAAAATGGCCGATATCGAGTCCTATCGCTTGAGGTATGGTCAGGAGAGCGACCTTTCTGAGACCTCGTCCACCGATGTGATGATTCAGGACGGGCAGGGGATGGCGTTTCGGGTGACGGGGTTGCCGCCGGGAATATGGTATTTCTCAATCCGCGCGGTTGATCACCGGGGATGGGCGGGGCCTTGGTCTGAGATCGTAGGCAAGGAGATCGTAGCTAATTAACTGTAAGTGCCGATTGGCTTGGTCTAAGGGAAAATAGGCATAAAAAAAGGCCGACACGAATGCCGACCTTCTAGCAATTAACAGAATCGAGCTGGCTTAAAATTGATCAATTCAATACACATGCTACCGATAGTCTGCTTGGTGGTCAAGCAGATTCGTTATTTGATCTGCAATTTCCGGCTTTTCTGTTAACGCGTTGCTTTCACTGGATCTTTCATTGAAGCGTTGTGTTCAGAGTTTCCAGTTCGCGCTCCAGTTCGCCTGCGTAGGTGCTGCGCGCCGTGCGGGCAATTGAGAGTTCGAGTTCCAGTTCTTCGATCATGCGATCGGTTGCCTGCAGGTTACGTACCTGCGCTTGTGCGTTTTCGCTCAATGCATCCAGCGCGTACTCTTTTCCGTCAATCGTCACCTTCTGAGTCTCTGCGGCCTTCGGCGCGGCTTTAGCTGCCGTTTTGGTGGCGCGAGCTTTGGCTGGAGCCTTTTTCGCGGCAGTTTTGGTGGCGGTGGTTTTGCGAGTCGTGCTCTTGGTGGTGGATGCGGACTTCTTGGTGTCGGTCATTATCTAGGGACTCCTGGTAAAAATGGTCGGCGCTGCAATTACTTCTTGTTGCCAGGCTGGTTTTCGATGGTGGCCTTGAGGCTGTCGAGGTAGCGCGCCTGTGCGGTTTTGGCAATTGCGGTTCTCGCTTCCAGCTTCTGGATCAACTCGCTGGTCATCGCGGCCTGCCGGGCAAGTCGCTGAGCTTCCTCTGGAAGGTCGCTCAGGGAGTAGGTCTTGCCATCAAGAGTAAACTTTTCCATATAACGTCAAATCCGCTGATTTGGTTTCTGTTGTGCCGGGTCGTGCCGAAAAGCAAGGATTATACAGAATGCAGCGGTCAGTACCACAAGGCGTGCGGGCCCATTAACAAAACAAAATTTTCTCCGCCGGGGTTGCAATCAGGGCGTGGGGCAACCACGTAGGGGGTTCCAATCGACAAGGCGCAGTACTATGAGTAGAGCCATTCGAGACCGGTTGATCGCCTGGTTTCATGAGCCAGACAAATTGCAGCACATCATCATCAGTCTCGCTCTGGTACAAGGTATGTTGCCCTGGACCACAATCTGGCTATCGGTGCTGGTCACCTTCTTGATCGGTTTGGCCAAGGAAACCTGGGACGCTCTCTATGGCGCCGGGTTCAGTTGGGGAGACATCGTAGCCAACTGTTTGGGAATTGGCCTCGGTGTGATTCTGCTTTGGCCCTATCTATGAATTTTCTGTCAGGTTTTGCCCGCTTGGTTGTAATTCTCAGGTGCCTGCAGGCCGCGTCACAAGCGGGTTTGACACCCCTTCTGGCGGTGCCTAGAATGGCTGCCTTCCAATCCTCGGGCCTCCTAGCGGCTTGTTCATGCCTTTTATAACCAACCATATCGGTATCGCTTCCAATGTTTAAGAAAGCACCCACCCAGAAAGGTGACGCCACAGAGCTGGAGGACGCCTTAAAGGCTTGCAAAAGCGGCTTCATTTCTGCGGGCGTCTTCAGTCTGTTCATCAACTTGTTGATGCTGGTTCCTGCGATCTACATGCTCCAGGTCTACGACCGGGCGTTGGGTAGTCGCAGCGTTGAAACCCTGATCATGCTGACCGTGATCCTGGTGGGCTTGTTTATCACGCTGGCGCTTTTGCAGATGGTGCGTTCTGCCATCCTGGTTCGGGTTGGTAACAACATTGACCAAAGCATGAACCAGAAAATCTTCTCTGCCATGTTTCGACAGGCCATTGATAGGCCGGAGCGGCAAAGCGCCCAGCCTCTCAATGACCTGACGTCGCTTCGCCAGTTCCTGACCGGGCAGGGGCCGATTGCTTTCTTTGATGGGCCCTGGTTGCCGGTTTACATCGCGGTGATGTTCATGTTTCACGTCTGGTATGGCGTGTTTGCCATTATTGCAGCCATCATCCTGGTGGCCCTGGCCTATGCCAATGAGAAGTTCACCGGCAAATTGCTGGCGGAAGCCGGCCAGGCGAACATTCAGTCAACCGAATATGCGGGTTCTTGCTTACGTAATGCCGAAGTTGTTCATGCGATGGGGATGGAGAACAACCTCCGTAGCAAATGGCTTCAGCGTCATCTCAGCTTTCTGAATAACCAGGCCAATGCCAGCGATCGTGCGGGCATTCTCAGCAATGGCTCAAAAACTCTGCGGATGCTGTTTCAGTCCCTGATGCTGGGTCTCGGCGGTTATCTGGCTATCCAGCAGGAAATTAGCCCAGGTATGGTCATCGCCGGTTCCATTTTGATGGGGCGGGCGCTTGCGCCATTGGATCTGATGATCGCTTCCTGGAAAGGCTTCAGCAGTGCACGTTCTGCCTACACGCGCTTGAATGATTTGTTCGATAAGTACCACACACAGCAGTCTGGCATGCCACTACCTCCGCCTGAGGGGAACCTGAGCATTCAGTCCATGGTTGTGGTGCCGCCCGGAGGTCAGAGCGCTGCGTTGTCCGGGATCGGATTCGCGCTGGATAAAGGTGACATGCTGGCCGTTGTCGGCCCCAGTGCAGCTGGCAAGTCCACCCTGGCAAGATCGGTGCTGGGCATCTGGGCTTTGGCCAACGGTACGGTACGGCTCGATGGAGCCGACATTCATCAATGGGATAAATCCCAGTTGGGACCGCACATCGGTTATCTCCCTCAGGATATCGAGTTGTTCTCCGGAACCATCAGCGAAAACATCAGCCGTTTCGGGCAGCCAGATCCTGGGAAGGTTGTGGAAGCGGCCAAGCTTGCCGGTGTCCACGAGCTGATTCTTCAGCTACCGAACGGCTATGACACTCAGATATCCGTGGTTGGCGGTGTTCTTTCTGGCGGCCAGCGTCAGCGTATCGGTCTTGCCCGTGCTGTTTACGGTAATCCCAGCTTGATCGTTCTGGATGAACCCAATTCCAACCTTGATGATCAGGGTGAACAGGCCTTGTTGACGGCGTTGCAAGAGCTTAAGCGCCGTAAAGTGACCGTTATTCTTATCTCTCACCGTAAGCCAATTCTCCGGCTCGTGGACAAGATGCTGGTTCTCTCCGGTGGTCGTGCGGTCGCCTTCGGTGGTCGAGACGACGTCATGCGAGGGCTTCAGGACGGTTCGATCGCCATTGGTAATAAGCCTGCCGGTCGTGCGGCACTTCAGGGCGGGGGGGCGTAATCGTGTCAGATCAGAAACAGACAGGAAAAGGTGTAGAGAGCGTGGGTGAAAACGAGAAAAAGGTGCGCTCTGGCTCCGCAGGCAAGGATCAACTGAAGTCCGCCAAAGCGGGAGCGGTTGAAGAGCAGGAGTGGGAAGAGGTCGATGAATCGGCCGAGTTGCCTGGCGAGTTCAGCCGCGATGACGATGGTCTTGATCAAGATGCGTTGAAGGCGATCCCAACTGGGTGGTCGGCGCGGGTCCGGACCGGAATGATCATCCTCTTGGTCACCTTTGTGGGTTTTGGTGGCTGGGCTGCGATCGCGCCACTGGATGGTGCGGCTATTGCGACTGGCGAGGTCATGGTTGAGTCGCAAAATCGTGTGGTTCAGCATCTAGAAGGTGGAATCGTTGCTGATATACGGGTTCAGGATGGTGACCAAGTAGAGAAGGGGGAGCCGCTGATTATCCTGTCCGATACGCGTCCGAAGGCGGATTTGGCGATTGTGGATGCAGAGCTGGATGAGGTTCTCGGGAAAGAGGCGCGTCTGCTCGCAGAACGCGTTGGTGCAGATCAGATCGACTTCCCCGAGTCACTGGTCAGCCGAAGCGATCAACCGACAGTCAGCAGCATCATGGTTGGGCAGAAAGAGCTGTTCAATTCCCGTCGAGAGGGGCTGGAAGGTCGGTTGGCGATCTACGACCAGCGAGTTGACGCATTGAATGAGCAGATGCGAGGGCTTGAATCCCTGCTGGGGAATTCGCGCAATCGAATCGCCAGCTATGAGGAAGAGCTGGCCAATTGGCAGGCTCTTTATGAGGAGGAGTTGGCAGACCGAACCCGCATTAATGAAATGCAGCGGGAGTTGTTTCGTCTTCAGGGTGAGAAAGACTCAACTGCGGCCCAGATCAGCGAGCTGAAAGTTAAAGTTGGCGAAACTCGTTCAGAGATGTTGGTGGCTAAACAACAGTATGCTGAGGAAGTCGCTCAGGAACTCCGTGTTGCACAGCAAACGAAAGCAGATCTGTTGGCTCGTAAAGTCGCACTTGAGGATACGTTGAAGCGTACCACGATCGCGTCGCCTGCTACTGGCACTGTAGTGGGGCTCACTGTACACACTGTCGGTGGGGTGGTTAAGCCTGGAGAGCCTCTGCTGGAGGTCGTACCGAGTGATCAGGAGTATGCCATCAAGGCCAGGATTCAGCCCCAGGATATCGATCGGGTGGCTGTGGGGCAGCTGGCTGCTCTGCAGCTGTCTGCCTTCAATCAACAGATGTCCCATGTGATCGAGGGTGAGCTCACTCGGTTGTCTGCTGATGCCTTTACCGATGAACAGCGCGGCGAGAGTTATTATGAGGCGCGAGTTCGAGTCACCGACAAGGGTATGGAGCGAATGCAGGAGCAGGGCATGTACCTTGTCCCGGGGATGCCGGCAACCGTTCTGATCAAGACCGGCGAGCGGACCATGCTCGAGTACCTCCTGGAACCCATGACCAGAATGTTCCTGAGAGCATTCCGAGAGGAGTAAGGGCATGATTAAGAATAATGTACGCACTGGCCTGTTGTGTATTGGGTTGTCCGTGTTGCCAAGTGTTGGTGTCGCTCAATCCGTCATCACGTTGTCCCAGGCCTATGAGAGTGCTCTGCAGAACAATTTCCAGCTTCGAAGTGAGCAGGCGTCACTCAATGCCGAAGGCGAGGCTACCCGTGAGGCCTGGGCTGGTGTATTGCCCCAGATTACAGCAACAGCAAGCTATGGGGAGTCTCGTTTTACCCGGGATTTTAATGTCAATACATCGGTAACAGACACTGACGAACACACCCGCTATGAAGTCAGTTTGAGTCAGGTGATCTACTCTCAGAAAAGCTTCGACGGCATTGGTCGAGCTAATGCCGGAGAGGATCGCAGCCGGGAGGAGTTCAACCTGAGTGTTGTAAATACCGGATTTGATGCAGTGAAAGCCTATCTGGCGGCAGCAGCGATCAAGCGGGAGACTGCGGTACTCGAGCAGGAGTTAGAGAGTCACCAGCGTCGTTTGCTGCAAATGCAGAAAAAGCAGGAGCGAGGATTAGCCACGCGTGCTGATGTGCTGGATGCCCAGACTTCTCGGGATCAGACCATTGCCGAGTTGGCGGGGCTCCGAACCGAGCTTTTATCGGCTCGACAGCAGTTTGTGGCGGTCACGGGGCTGAGCCTTGATGAGGCAAGCTTGGCACCTGTCGATGAAAGCAGGTGGCAGCGGGTTCCTGATCTGTTGCAAACCGACTGGTTGGAGGTGGCGCTCAAAAACTCCGGTGATTTGAAGGTTGCAAGGGCGGATGTGCAGTTCAATGAAGCGACCCAGGATTATGAGCGTGCGGGCCATTTCCCGGAGCTGTACCTGAATGCCCGGTATACCGAGAACGACACATTTGCGACTAACCTTCGTGAAGAAACCCGGGTAGAGGTGCAATTCCGTCTGCCAATCTACAAAGGTGGGGCGACATCTGCGCGTTCCCGGCAGGCGGCCTATCGCAAAGAGGCCTCAGTTCTGGCTTTGCAGCACCAGGAGCAACTTGTCAGGGTCGAGATCACTCGCTTGGTGGAAGGGCTTCAGGGTAGTCATGAGCAAATCAATGCACTGAAGACCGCACGGATTTCTGCTGCTCAGTCACTTGAGGCTGCCGAGCGTGGCTTCGAAGGTGGTGTGCGCAGTTTGACGGACCTGCTTGAGGCCAGAAATCGCCTGTCCAGAACAGAGCGGGACTTGGTCAGTGAGGTATACAAAAACCTCCGTATGCAATTTGAATTGAAGCAGATTGCTGGCGTTTTGAGCCGGGAAGACCTTCAGGGGTTGACGCTTTAGGTTGGTTGAGCATTGTTTCCTTTACCCATGTTAAAAAGACTCTTAACATGGATTCGCAGCCATCCTTGGCTGTTTCCTACCTTGATGGGGGTCGTGAATCGGCTTCCATGGCTGAGGGCGAGACTCCGCGATTGGGTGGAGTCCGCCACAGCACCTTTTCCTTCGGGCAGTAATCTGGATGGGTTGGAGCAGTTGCTCTCGGCTCAGAAGACCCCGGATCTTCCCCTCGCCCAGTGTGTTTTCATTCAGTGCTGCTCTTCGCAAGAGCGGGACTCAGCCCCGTTTCAGCGTCTCCGTAATGAATTAGAGGCAAGAGGCGTTAGCGTTGAGTGGATATCACCACAGGCCTTTCTTGCCAGTCCTTTGACGGCGTCCGCGGTGGTTTGCCTGGGTGATTCGTCCCAGTATTCATCCTGGCTTGTTCGCGTACTTATTTCTCGTCGTATTCCTGTTTTGGCGCTATCGGCTGAGCGCGACTGGGCAAGTGAGTGGTCGCAGTTTGATCGGCAGGCTGGCTTTCAGGATGTCTCTGTGCCGACATTGGATGATGTCCGCTTCATGGCATCTGGCGCCAGTGGTTTGTTGGTTGATGACCCGTTGCAGGCCGACAGGGCCGTGCGCTTCCTGATAGGGCACTTGGCGTCAGTTTTCACAGAGGATGCCGACGCCGTTCTGGAAAGCCTGTTTAATCCCCGGCGCACGAGCTTCCCTGCACAGCGAACACTGTTTGTGGATGTCTCGGACATTGTCCGAATGGACCTCAAAACCGGTATACAGAGGGTGGTGCGCCGAATCACCGAAGAGCTCTTGAGAGCGCCACCGCCCGGTTGGCGTGTGGAACCCGTGTACGAGCGGGCAGGGCAATACTACCTGGCCCGCCAATTTACCCATGACCTGCTGGGGCTGACATTACCGGAGCCGAATTGGCGCCCGGACGCAGAAGCGAAGCCCGAGCCTGGTGATCGATTCCTTGGACTCGATTGGGCCCAGCCGATGGTGCATCGGGCGAGGGAGACGCTCGAGCACTGGGAGACGATTGGAGTTGAGCGGTTTTTTGTGGTTTATGACCTCTTGCCCCTCCAGATCCCTCAGTATTTTCCGAGAGACTTTCAGGATGAGATGGAAGTTTGGCTGAACGACATCGCCACCCTGGGAGAAGGGCTGCTTTGTATTTCCCGGACAGTTGCTCAAGAGGTGAGTGAATGGTTGGGTGCAAACAACTTGCTGAAAGGGGGCAGGCCCTGGGTTCGGCACTTCCCCCTGGGGGCTGATCCGGAAGGTGTTTCAGAAGCTCCGGTGCCCTTGCCGCAGTTGACAGTCAACGACTCATCGCCGTTGACCCTGTTGATGGTCGGTACGCTGGATGGTCGCAAAGGTTATCAGCAGGTACTCCAGGGGGTCGAGCAACTGTGGCGGGCCGGTGACGATGTCCGGCTGGTGATCGTCGGTCGGGCCGGTGCGCAAATGGGCGGGCTGGCGAAAACGCTGCGGGAACACAAGGCGGCCTGCGGGCCTGCTGCCAGGCTTTACTGGCTTGAGCATGTCAGCGATGCCCAGTTGGCGTGGCTGTATCAGGGTTGCGATGCGTTACTGTGCGCCAGCGAGGGCGAAGGCTACGGTTTACCGCTGATTGAAGCGGCCCGGCAGGGTTTACCGATTATTTCCCGTGACCTGCCTGTCTTGCGGGAAGTAGCCGGTGACGGCGCGATCTACTTCTCAGGCATGAAGCCGGAATCCATCAAAGAGGTGGTTTTGCGTTGGCGGTCTTTGAAAGAGACTGGCCGGGTGCCTGCACCAGCACCACCGGGGCTGGTGAGTTGGGAAGAAAGCGCGAAAACGCTCTGGGAAGCGCTGTCCCGGGATTGACCTGGCGCAACTTTGAAGCAGTTTGGGCGACGGGGTTTGGGGCGGATGTGTCGCGTGGCGTCATTAATCTTTAGTAAAAGGATGGTAAGGGGAGATTTGGTTGGCAATGCTGCTAACGGCTCACCAAATTTGCTATGCTCTCGCGCTTGATTCTTGTCTGTATCTTTTCTAACCGGATTCCTCACATCTATGACTACCAAAAGCGCGCTCATTACCGGTATTACCGGCCAGGATGGGGCCTATCTAGCCCAGTTGTTGCTCGAGAAAGGCTATCGTGTGGTTGGCCTTGCCCCCCGCCGCAGCTCGACGGATACCAACCTTGCCCGCCTGGAGTGGCTGGGTGTCGCCGACAAAGTGGAATTGATGGATGGCGATCTGACCGACCTGGCCAGCCTGATTCGTTGTGTGCAGTTCGCAGACCCGGATGAGGTCTATAACCTCGGCGCCCAATCCTTCGTCAAAACCTCCTGGGATCAGCCAATACTGACTGGCCAGGCAACCGGCCTGGGTGCGGTTAACATGCTGGAGGCTTTGCGAATCGCCAAGCCCAATGCGCGCTTTTACCAGGCCTCGACGTCTGAGATGTACGGGTTGATCCAGGAGCCGATGCAGAGCGAGACTACCCCGTTCTACCCCCGTTCTCCTTACGCCGCCGCCAAGCTCTACGCCCACTGGATGACGGTGAACTATCGTGAAAGTTTTGACATGTTTGCCTGCAGCGGCATCCTGTTCAACCACGAATCTCCGCTGCGCGGGCTGGAGTTTGTGACCCGCAAGGTCACTGACGGCGTGGCTCGCATTAAACTAGGGCTGGCCGATGAGCTACGACTTGGCAACATCGATGCCAAGCGGGATTGGGGGCATGCCCGGGACTACGTGAAGGCCATGTGGCTGATGCTGCAGCAAGACGAAGCCGACGATTTTGTGATCGCCACCGGCCGTACCACCACCGTGCGGGACATGTGCCGGATTGCGTTCGATGCCGCCGGGCTGGAAATGGACAAGCACTTGGTGATCGACCCCGCGTTCTTCCGCCCTGCTGAGGTGGACGTGCTGCTGGGGAATGCCGGCAAGGCCCGGGAAAAGCTGGCCTGGGAGCCGGAAACATCGCTGGAGTCGATGATTCAGGAGATGTACAAGGCCGATTTTGAGAGGCTGTCCACACAGTCAAAATAGTGGTCGAAAGAGTTACATAACCTTACATATTAAATCGCAGTATGAGCTAGTAGGGGTATGTTGTAGATTTTTCGACCGGTATGTATTATACAGGGGCTTCCTGGGCTGCCCGCAGACTGTTGTGCTGGGTGGTTTTGGCCAGCTCGCCCGGTAAGGGTGCGCTCTGTGCTTTTATGCGCACTCCGTGTGCCGAAATAGTGCGCTGGTCAGGACAGGTAGGTCACCGGCCAACCTGTCTCCGGTGTCATGGAAGTGTCACCTGCTGTCACTAGCATGACCCGATCACCGGATTCCTGTAGGGCCACAGGCTTTACAGAGAGAAAGGCTACGGATTAGAATCCGTGCTTGCGCAGTGGGATCTGCGCAATTGTTGTGAAGTGGCTAGAATGGCACGGCCCCAGCGTGTCGCTGGTTCGTGTTGTTTTACCTGCTATAAATTGATCAATTTATTAGCAATACAAAGATGGAGAAAGCACATGGCTTTTAACAGTAACGAGCTTGGTGTTATCCGCACCTACGTTGCAATCACTGGCGAGGCCCCGACTCAGTCCGAGTTTGAAGCCGCGTTTGAAACTACCGGTATGGACGCCCTGGCGACCGCCCTCCTGGAAGGTCGTCCGCAGCAGAGCAACCAGGCGTTTGTAGAAAGCCTGTACCAGAACCTGCTGGGTCGTGCAGCTGACGCTGAAGGCCTGCAGTACTGGACGTCGTTGCTGAGCGCCTCCGCTGGTCAGAACCAGCTCAGTAAGGCCCGTCTTGCCGCTGAGTTCCAGAACAGCGCTGCTCAGAACGCTGCTGATGAGCCGGGGCTGGTTGATGGCACTACTGGTCTCACATCTGTCGATGGCGATTTCAAAGAGCCTGGTCCTGTTGGTCCTGAACCCGATCTCGACTTCCAGTTTGAGTTTGATACGTCCAAAGGCGCGTCTGACGTTAAGGGCTGGACCCATACTGAGTCCGATGAGACTGGCGAAGTAAGCGAAGAAAACGGTGCTGACACCTACATGTCCAACACCCACAAGATCTACAACGTGGGTATGAACGCGATTGACCAGGGCACCGCTTCCATCTCACGCGACTACACTTTCAGCGCTGAAAACCAGCTGGGTGACCACGGCCACTACGAAGCCTACTTCCTGTCGCCGATCCTGGACAACGTTGTTACCAATCTGGGTACTACGCTGACCGTTGAAGTTATCGACCGTATGGCCGAAGCCAACAACAAGGATGCGGCACTGAGCCTGGTGGCCATCGAGTCCTTCAGCTTCCGTCTGAACGGTGAGCAAGTTGTTGTCGGTTCTGACGACATTCTGAACGCCACTACGTACGAAGAGCTGGAAGCGGCCATCGAGGCCCGTATCAACGAGCTGGCGGTGGACAACGAAGCTCTGAAGAACGTTTCTGTTGATCTCGGCGCAGACTTCACCCGTCAGCAGGTTGATCCGGATACTCTGGTAACCACCGGTGCCAACGTTCTGGGTACCCAGATCGTAATCACTGCAACCGGCAGCAACGTGATCGAGCGTGGCGGCTTCAGCTTCGGTGAGCGTTCTGGTGTAGACCGTAACGTTGACCCCTCTGGTCGTCAGGATACCGAGGTTCTGGGCTCTGAAAGCAGCCTGATTTCCACCAACCTGGAATTCAAGAACATTGGTTACGGTTCTCAGGGTGGTAGCGTAAACGTTTCTGGTCAGTCCCTGTCCGAAACTGGCGTTGAAGAGTTCAACGTGACTGCTGAGAAGCACGACCTGGGCCTGGGCGTCTGGCTGACCGAGCTGTCCTCACAGCCGCTGAAAAACCGCGCCAAGAACACTCTGGAAGTGATCAATCTGACCGGCAACGCCGACTACTTCCACGTTGGTGAGGAGCAGTCCGCTGCCCTGAACGATCAGGAAGGTGCGGTACTGGCTGGCAAAGAAAACGCCGGTATCACCGACGTGCGTTTCTTCAACGCTTCCCAGTTCAACCAGAACGTCAAGCTGAACGCTCAGGTAACTGACGATGTAATCGCCCGTGACCTGAACCGTGGCGACGGTGCAGACGATGCAGCCGCTGACAACGTTGTATACACCTACAACCTGGGCGGCGGTAACAACGATCTGTTCCTGTCCTTCAGCCAGTCTGTTATCGCTCACGAAGATGCCGCTCTGAGCATCACCACCGGCAACGGCAACGACAAGGTTCACCTGGTTCTGGACAACGACGACGCTGCTCCGTCCAACTGGTACAGCAACCAGAAAGACCAGAAGAACATCGTTATCAACACCGGTTCCGGTAACGACACCGTTACTACCGAAGGTGCTGGCGACGCCACCATCGTGACTGGTGCAGGCGCAGACACTGTTTACGCCGACAACTCCGGCGAGCAGGGCTTCGATCTGGACAACGACGCTGCTACCGCAGACGAGTTCTTCAAGGCGCACTGGGTATTCAACTCTGAAAACCTGGACGTACAAGACCTGCTGGGTGGCTCTGGTTCCCCGCTGACCGGTACAACTGGTGAGTCCGGCCCGTACTTCCTGTACGAGTCCACGCTGACCGTCACTCTGTCCGGTGCAGGTGCTACTCCGGCTGGTGGTCTGACTGGCGCAGCTGCTGACGCCTTCGCCAACGGCTTTGAAGTGACTGTTGATGTTCCGACTGGTCAGAACTACGCCGCTACCGAGCGTCAGATCAACCAGGCGATCAAAGACGCCATCAACAACAACGCAGTGATGAACAAGCTGCTGGTTGCTATCGATGGCCCGAACGATACCCTGATTGTACGTTCCCTGATCGATGGTACGTTCAACAACACCGACCTGGATGTAAACATCCAGACCGGCACTCTGCCGACCGCCGCTGCTGAACTGAGCCAGCTGCAAGCCGCTTGGGAAGCGTTCAACAACACTTCCAACCCGGCCGCTCTGGACCAGGCAGCCCTGCAGGCGCAGGTTGATGCTCTGGTTAACCCGGCCAACACCGACGGTCACTACGAAGGTGCGGGCGCTTGGGATAACACTGGTGCAGAAACCACCGCAGCCGACGCCATCCTGGGTCAGCTGGACGATGCCGGTGCAGCTACAGACGTAACTGGTGCTGACAGCGCTGTTGAGAGCAACAACGTAATCAACGTTGGTGTTAGCCAGGACGTAGTGGTTATGGGTACTGGTGCAAACAGCAACGACATGCTGGTTTACACTGGTTACAACAACGGTGAAAACACTGTTGTTAACTTCGTTCAGGACGACGACGGCGTAGCCGGCGTTAACCAGAACGGTGTTGACTTCATCAACTTCACCAGCTACCTGACCACTGAAATCGACGCTTCCGGTTCTGGTGCTGGCAACTCCGCCAACCCGGCTCCTGTTGAGTTTGAAGCTGCTGGTAGCATCAACGGTAACACTGTTTCCATCATCACCTTCGCAGGTGACGGCGGTAACGCTCAGCAGACTTGGGATAACCTGAGTGCTTCCAACCTGGTTGCCCTGCTGAACGGCACTGCTGCATTCGGCGACGCTGCTAACACTGCTGCGTTTGACGCTTATGATGCAGACAACGGTGAGACCAACATGGGCTCCGGCGCAATCGGCGCAATCATTGGCAACACTAACAACCATATCTTCATGGTTGAGAACGATGCCAACGACGGCGAGTACAAGATCTTCCACGTGACTTCTACTCGTGTGGCTGATGCTGACGCCGGAAGCTTCAACACCAGCGCCCAGCTGGTCGGCACTGTGGATCTGGGTGCGTCCCTGTCCACCAACGAGCTCGACATGGAGCTGTCTCTGGTAGGCTCTGCCGAGTGGGCTGCTGAGTCTGGCCTGGCGTAAGCCTGAGTCAGAACCTGGATACAGGGTTCTCCTGGAGAGCCCTGTCTTCCAGCGATCAGTCAGCTGTGGCTGATCGAGCCTGGAAAACCCCGGTCTTGGACCGGGGTTTTTTTATGCCTGTATTTCCGGGGCGTTGAAGTCACCGGCTGCTCTCCTGGAGTTCGCGACGGTGACCGTTGCCTTGGTAAAGGCGCTTGGCTTAGACGGTTTACCTGATATAAGGTGACAGATCATAGTGTTGTTCAATGGAGCGAGCAGGCGGCCAATGTGTTGGTAGCCGCAAGGAGGAAATGCCATGTCTTTTAGCAAGAATGAAAGCGCTGTTGTAGAGGCTCATGTAAAGGGAACCGGGGCGATGCCTGTTGGTGTGCTCATGAGTGCTAGCGCCAGCGACCCCTATCTCGAATTCAGTCAGCAGGAACTCAGTCTGGTTCGCACATTCATTGCCCTCACTGGTAAACCGCCTACACAGACTCAGTTGGAAATATCATTTTCCTACTCTGACCTTTGGAGCCGTGGTTCAAGTCTCGCGCTGTGCAGTGCTGGTATGGAGGACGAAGCGTTTGTCACCATGCTGTATGAGAATCTCCTGGACCGTGAGCCTGATCCGGAAGGATTGGCTTATTGGGTCGGCATGTTAA
Organism: Marinobacter xestospongiae; assembly: GCF_023156385.1. Lineage (GTDB taxonomy): Bacteria > Pseudomonadota > Gammaproteobacteria > Pseudomonadales > Oleiphilaceae > Marinobacter > Marinobacter xestospongiae. Next base: position 2,483 of record NZ_JAKZAK010000040.1, on the reverse strand, counting down.
GTCCCGCTGCCGGTAATGAACCATTGGATAAGTCGGTCTTGGCTATCCACTTCCAGCACGCCGCGGCGATGAATGCAGAGAATGAAGCTGGCCTGGTGGAAGGCACGGATTGGCTATATCCAACACGATTAGACTATGGGGATATCGCGGTTGATCCGGCGGATGGGTTGATCAATGTAAGTACCTTTCAACTGGATGAGGCGGAAATTGACTTGGCGGACTACCGTCATTCAGACGGCATCGTCGGGCTGAGTTTCAGCGGTTGTGATCACGAAAACCAAGTCACCATTCTCAACTTTGTACAGGACAGTGACGGTGAGGCCGGAAGCGAGCGGTCTGATCTGAACTACCTGAACTTTCTGGACTACCTTACCTCCGAGACTCTGGTGCCGGGTGGTGAAGGTCGGGTCGAGTTCATGCCGGTGGAGTTCGAAGATTCAGCCAGCAGTTTAAAGGGTAACACCGTTTCAATCGTGACATTTCAGGGGGCGGGTGAAAGCGACAGCCAAACCTGGGACAACCTGTCCGCTGGCGACCTTATCGCGTTGTTGAACGGAGTGGCTGGTTACGGTGATGCCGCCAATTTGGCGGTGTTTGATGCTTACGATGCGGATAACGATGCCTTGGGTGACGGGTTCGCCAGCAACCACATTTTTATGGTAGAGAACGATTCGAATGCTGGCGAGTACAAGCTTTTCCACGTCACCTCAACCGGAATGGCAGAGAATGAGACCGGTGATTTCGACGCGAGGGCTTATAAGATAGGCGTCGTGGATTTCGGTAGCGCGCTATCAACCAATGAATTTGATATGGAAGACTCGTTGATGGGGTCCAGCAGTTGGTAGTAGATGCGCTCGCTGTTTGATTGAATTGTTCAAAGAGAAGTCGGATGAGCGTTCAGAGTAACTGGGCGTTCTTTTCGAACAAAAGACCTACCGTCATCAATGGACGAATGAACGATAGCCGGGATCAGCGGCTTAAAGGAGGGAACCAAAGATGTTTAACCCTGGTGAACACGTGGTTATCCGCACTTACATTGCCATCACAGGCGAAGCCCCCACTCAAGAGCAGTTTGAGGCTGCGTTTAGTCATACCGGGCTCAGGGCGTTATCCACAGAGTTGACCAGTGCCAGGCCCGCGCAGAGCAACAGTGCCTTTTTGACCGATCTTTACGAACATTTGTTGAATAGAGCGCCTGACGCGGAAGGGTTTGAGTACTGGACAGCGTTGATGAATGGGGGCGAGCTTAGTCAATCAAAATTGGCGACCGAATTTCAGAATTCAGCCGCAGTCAATGCCGCCAATGAGCCAGGGCTGGTGGACGGAACGCCGGGGTTAAACCCCGTTGACGGGGCGTTTGTTGGCTATATTGATTCGGCCATGGCAGACCTCAGAAGTGGTCAAAATACCGAAAGCGGTCTCAGATCGCTTCACGACGATTCTGTTGAGATCGAAACCATGCTCAGCGATGGCGATGTGGTCGAGTTCAGTGGTGATGAGCGCGCGGTAATTCGGGTATATGTCGCTCTTACCGGTGAGCCCCCTGCCCAGGCCGAGCTTGAGGCTGTGTTTGATGATTGCTCTGGCTTTTTTGATCTTTGCCACGATCTCAGTATGGAGAATCCCGAGCTCAGTGATACCGAGTTCGTCACGATGTTGTACCAGAACCTGTTGGGTCGAGAGCCTGATCCAGATGGGCTGGCGTACTGGAGCGCGCTTCTTGATGAGGCTAGCGGTAGAAATCAGCAAAGCAAGTGGGGGCTTGCAGGGCACTTCCAGAATACCGCGGCACTGAATGCGGTTAATGAGAGTGGGTTGGTAAACGACACCTTTGATCTTGATCCGACAGGGGAAACCTTTAGGGACTATGCAGACGATGCTCCGTTATCAGACCCACCGCCAGAAGACACGCTGTATCTGGGCGAATTTGCGGATCAGGAGCTGGATCTGGATTTCGGCAGGGGCGAGCAGGTCAGGCTCGTTTATGAGGGGTACGATAATGGTGGCGTCACGGTCAGAAACTTCGTTCAGGACACCGATGGCCAGGCCGGTAGCAGCGTGGAGGGGATCGACCACCTAGATTTCCGGGATTACTTAGTTACCTGGGTCGAGCTGGACACAACCTGCCATCCGCTGTCCCGAGCCCCGGTTGAGTTCCTCGGCAACGCTGATGAACTGGTAGGCAATACGGTATCCATCATCACCTTCCAGGGTGCGGGGAATAGCGCCAGCCAAAACTGGGAGAGTCTGGATGAAACCATCCTGGTTTCTTTGCTCAACGGAACGGAGGCATACGGTGATGCGGCCAACACAACCGAGTTTGGCGATTACGATGCCGATAATGGTGGGTCCGCGATGGATGGGTATCTGGGAGGCATTGAGGGAGGGCGAACAAACAATCATATATCCTGATGTCAGACAATAACCGCAGCACTTTGAGATAACGAGGTGGAGGAAGGAGGGTCGCTGCCGGTACCCTCATT